>CAZCUS010000011.1:39160-118783 GCA_964502105.1 uncultured Novosphingobium sp.
GACGAGGTCCTCGGCGCGATCTTTGGCGGCTTCGGGTTTCAGCATGGCAGGTTCAATGGCTCCATCGCTCCACGCGGCGGCGCGGACGGGGCCGAGGTAGTGCCCTTGGGGCGAAACGGCAATGTTGGTGAAGTCGTGCCGGGCGTGAAACTGCCGGCGCGAAACCGGTCAGGTGAAGAGGACGCCGAGGCCCTTGAACAGAGCTGTCAGCGCAAACGGAAGCCCGATGGCAAGCAGCCACAGCGCCAGACGGTCCCGCTTGTAGAACGGTTCAAGCGCCGGATCGGCCGCCTGTTCGTCGCTCAGCCGGTTCCAGCGCCGCTCGAAACGGCGGCAGGCGGGAATGATCGCCACGACAAGGAAGATGAGCGCCAGGTACGGCAGCAGCGAACCGCCATCGGTCTTGAGCGCGCCGACCGTAACGAAAATCTGCAAGCCGGTGTAGGCCAGCAGGGCATAGGCGATGTGATCGCTCATCCGCTTGCGCCAATCGAACACGCGGTGGGCTGCCTGCGTGCCAGCATCACGGTGCTGCGTGAACTTGGTCATTCGGCGATCCCCCGATCGAGCGACTGGTATTTTTGCGGTCGAATGAACACTAGATCATTGAATTCCCCCCGGATCAAGCGCCGTTAGCCGCAAAAATGCGTGATCGCAGGGCCACGCATGCATAGAACCATGCACAAAACCTGCCAATTGCATCGCAGGTTCGGCATTGCCTGCTTGCCGATCCGGCTTCGCATGCGTAAATCTCAGCCGAGATGACCGAAACTACCGAATTTGCGCGGGATACGGCCCCGCATGCCATCGAAGCCGTGGACGCGGCTGCCATTGCCGAGCGTGGCGGGCTGGAGGTAATCTCCATCGCCAAGAGCTATGACAAGCGCGCGGTATTGACCGATATCTCCTTGTCGGTCGCCAAAGGCGAGGTGCTGGGGCTGCTCGGGCCAAACGGCGCCGGCAAGACAACCTGCTTCTATTCGATCATGGGGCTGGTCCGCCCCGATTCGGGCCGCATCCTGATGGACGGGGTCGATGTCACCAAGCTGCCGATGTATCGCCGCGCGGTGCTCGGACTGGGTTATCTGCCGCAGGAAACTTCGATTTTCCGGGGGCTTTCGGTCGAGCAGAATATTGGCGCGGTGCTTGAACTGAACGAGCCGGACAAGGCCGTGCGGGCGCAGGAACTGGAACGCCTGCTCGAGGAATTCGGCCTGACGCGGCTCCGCTCCAGCCCGGCAATGGCGCTTTCCGGCGGTGAGCGGCGGCGCTGCGAAATCGCGCGAGCGCTGGCTGCCAAGCCCTCGATCATGCTGCTCGACGAGCCATTTGCCGGTATCGATCCGCTGTCGATCTCGGACATTCGCGATCTCGTGCGCGATCTCAAGACGCGCGGCATCGGCGTGCTGATCACCGATCACAACGTGCGCGAAACGCTCGATATCGTCGATCGCGCGTGCATCATCTATGGCGGACAGGTGCTGTTCGCCGGCAGTCCCGAAGCGCTGGTCGCCGACGAGAACGTGCGCCGCCTCTACCTTGGCGAGGGCTTTACGCTGTGACCGCCCGCCCACTTGCGACCGCGTCGCGAGGGGCCGGCTTGGGGCTGTAATCGCGATGGCGCTCGGTCCACGCCTCGATCTGCGGCAGTCGCAGTCGCTTGTCATGACGCCGCAGCTGCAGCAGGCGATCAAGCTGCTGGCGCTGTCCAACCTCGAAATCGAAACCTTCATCGGCGAATCGCTCGAGGCCAATCCGCTACTCGACGTCGGCGGGGAAGCCCCTGTCGTCGCCGAGGTGCTGGACATCCCCGAAGAGGCGCGGCGCACCTCGCTCGAAAGCTCGCCGATCGACCGGCTGATCAGCGAAGGCCGTGCCGAGGACGATCGCCCGCTCGACGTCGACCGCAGCGCGCTCGACCGCGATCGCGATACCGGCGACGGCCAGCTCGACGTTTCGTGGGGTGCCGAACTGCGCTTTGGCGGCGGCGAGGAAGGGCCTGGTATCGACGAGCGCGGCGGCGCGGATACTACGCTGGGCGAGCATCTGGCCGCCCAGGTCGGCACGGCAACTTCCGATCCCCGCATCGCCGGGATTGCGCGCTACATCATTGGCCAGCTCGACGATGCGGGCTACTTGCCGGTGCCGCTGCGCGAAATCGCCGCCGATCTCGATGTTCCGCTGGCCGAGGCCGAATCCGGGCTGGCGCTCGTCCAGTCGCTCGATCCCACCGGCGTGGGTGCGACGTCGCTGTCGGAGTGCATTGCGCTGCAGGCCCGGGAGGCTGACCGCTACGATCCGTGCATGGCGCGCCTGATCGACAATCTCGACCTCGTCGCGCGTGGGGAATTTGCCCGCGTCAAACGCATGTGCGGGGTCGATGATGAAGATTTCGCCGACATGCTCGGCGAATTGCGCGGCTACGATCCGAAGCCGGGCCTGCGCTTTGGTGGTGAGGCGAGCGCGGCGGTCACACCCGATATCCTGCTCAGTCCGCGCGATGACGGCGGCTGGGATATTCGGCTCAATCAGGCGACGTTGCCCCGGCTGATCGTCAACCGCAGCTACTATGTCGAGATGAAGCGCGGCTGCGACGACAAGGCTGCGCGCGGTTGGCTGTCGGAAAAGCTCGCAGATGCGAACTGGTTGATCAAGGCGCTGGACCAGAGGCAAAAGACGATCCTGAAGGTCGCCAGCGAACTGGTTAAGCAGCAGGACGGCTTTTTTCGTCACGGTGTATCGCGCCTGAAGCCGCTGACATTGCGCGCGGTAGCCGAAGTAATCGGGATGCACGAATCGACGGTCAGTCGAGTCACTTCGAATAAATACTTGCAGTGTCCCCGCGGAACGTATGAATTGAAGTATTTCTTTACTTCAGGCGTTGGTGACGCAAGCGGCGATGGGCCAGCCTCGGCCGAGGCGGTGAAAGCCGCGATCCGTCAGTTGATCGATAGCGAAGCGCCGGGTGCTATCCTTTCCGACGATGCGCTGGTCGATCTGCTGAAAGAGCGCGGCTACGATTTGGCGCGCCGGACAGTAGCGAAATACCGTGAGGCGATAGGCCTGGGGAGCTCTGTACAACGTCGCCGACAGAAGGCGCTTGCTGCAGTGCGGTAAGTAATGAGCCAGATTATATTAAGTATGGCCCTGATAAATACTTGTTATCCTTAGAAAAAATCAGTTTCAAAAACGACGTGACGTGATAGCTTTTGTCCATGAAGCGAGCACCGGTTGCGATCATTCGCAACGTTGAGACGGTCGCTCATGGAGAGCCAGCGATGTCTTACGTCGATAGGAATTCTGCCAACAGATCCAACCGCACCATCGTGCTGGCGACTGTGGCTGGCATACACGGACTTGCGCTCTACGGGCTGATGACAGGGCTTGGTGGGCAGTATGTCGATCGGGTCGTAACCACGATTACGGGCTCCAACATCCCGATTGCCCCGCCACCGCCGCCAACCACCGAGCCGCAGAAGAAAGTCGAGCCCACCGACACGCGAGTTACCGTCACCCGCGATCCCATCAGGCTGCCGCCGATGACCGATCGCCCGCTGATGGAGCCGACCGTGCTTCCGCCGATGCCAGGGCCGATAGGACCAGACCTTGTCCAGCTTCCCGAGTTGAAGATCATCCCGTCACCCACGCCGAGTGGCACACCCAAATTGGCAAGGCCGCGCAATGCTCCGGCGAACTGGGTTACGACCGATGACTATCCGACCACCGAATTGCGCAATGGCGTGCAGGGCGCCGTCGGTTTCGAGGTCGCGATCGGAACCGATGGCACCGTGGAAAGATGCCGGATTACCATTTCCAGCGGCTCTGCGGGTCTTGATGCGGCGACCTGCCGGTATGTGACGCGTCGTGCCCGGTTCGAACCGGCGACCGACGCCAGCGGAGCCAGGGTGAACGGAACCTATTCGAGCAAGGTGACATGGGTCATCCCGAAAGACTGACGCGCGGTGAGGGCGCACCCGGCAAAGCCGGGGCGCCCTGGGCGGCAAGCGGACACCAGGCGAGGATGCTGTAATGACGCAAGGCAAGGACGAAACGATCGCACGCACCGAGGCGGAATCGATCGTTGGCAGTGGGCTCCATGGCCTCGCGCTGTTCGGACTTACCATGTGCAATTGCAACGATGGTGTCTTGCGCTTGCTGGGTCCATCGCCAGCGCGTTCGCGGCAGGGTGGGAAAGCCGAGTCCCGTTCCCGCCCTGCCGCATAGTTCTTCCGTTCGGTCCAATGCCCGATCGGGCACCGGACCGGGCGCAGCGTTAGCCGGGGCGGTCCGTCCGCGCCTTAAGGGTCGCTCCGGCTAGCCAGTCGCCCACTAGCTAGGCGCATTTAGCGGCAATCTCCGAAGACGGTGATTTCAAGCGGCTGAAGCGTTTCAAATATCCATTGTCGGGTGATCGGGCGACAATGCGTTTCGACGTACTTGCGAACCATCGCGCGGCCGGCCTTAATCTGGTTACGTTGCCTATCGTGATAGGCGAACGTTACCGCGCCGGGGCGCTCGCGCAGGATACGTGCGGTTTCGGCAACGATACTGCGCCCGCTTGTGCCATCCTCTGTCATTTCCTTAAGATGTCCGGGAAACACCAAGGGTGACAGTGGCCGCGTCCGCGTCGCAGCGTAAAGATAAACAGGACCGTCATAGACCAGGAGAGTGCCACGCGGTGTGTGGGCATCGATGGCGCTGGCCATCGCGGCGAAGTTTTCAGCGGATTGGCGATGAATGGCGAAATTGAACGATTCGGCCCGGATCAGCGACATCGAGCCAGTAGCAAGCACGACCGGTAGAAGCAGTTTGACCTTGGTGCGGTCAAGCAGCAGAGCGATGCAGCAGCAGGCTGGCCCCACCATGGACAGTGCATAGTGCCAGTAGAAATTGGGTATCAGGCAGAAACCCACGGCCGAAGCCAGAAGCCACAGGCCGAAAAGTGATCGCGGCTGGGATTTCGGCGCCGTTGCAATGCTGCAAACGGCAAGCAACAAGGGCAGCCAGAAGGCTGACAGCATGCCGCTGAAATTGATCAGAAGTTCGCGGGCGGGCAGCGGAGCCTTGGTAACGTTGGCAACGACCATGGCGTGATAATACTCGGCCAGATGCCCGGTGCTTGCGTAAAAGAGGCCGAAGGCGGCAAGCGGCAGCATGCCGAGTAGCGCGAAACCAACGAGATGACCCGTTGCAGTCAGCCGCGGCATTCCCGCGCGTGTAGCGGTGTAGATGGCAAACAGTCCGATGAATGCAAACTCCACCGCCGTGGTTTGCTTGATTGTCAGTGCCAGACCACCCAGCACGATTGCGCCGTGGATCCGGAGCGGCATCCGTCCTTCGCCCAGTTCAGGCAGTGATCGCACTAGCAGCAGCATCGCCAACGCGACCAACAGATTGTAAAACACCGGCGATTGGCCGCCGAAGCCGCCCAACGTCGGAAGCAGCGTGATATAGAAGAAGGCGACCGCAAAGCGGGCGGGCCACCTCACCATATCGCGCAGGATCGCCATCAGCACGAAACCGGTCAGCGCCACCGATAATGAGGCTGCGATCTGGTATGATAAGACCGAGCGAGAAATGCTCGCAAAGCCTGCGTTGAGGAGGAACAGGCCGAGCGGCTTGCGATCCCATAGATCGATATAGGGCAATTGCCCGTCGAGCATTTTCTGCCCGATCAGGAAGTAGAGTTCCTCATCCGTATGCAGCGCTGGGTCGCCGAATGTCGCGATGCGGGCCGCGAAAGCCAGGATGACGCAGAAGGCAAGTTGAACCCAGCGCTCCCCAAGCACGCGGTTCAGCGCGGGGCGATCCGCAAGGGCGCCGGGATTTTGCCCGAAGACGGGACGTGGGATCAGCATTTCCGCCACCGCTAACGCTCCGGCCTAGCCTTGGGACACGTGGGCACCGGCGCATGTGACGCACGCCGGTCCCTGTGCTTCGGCGTTTAGGGCACGGGCGGTTAAGAATTAACCAAGAAACCCCGCAGATCGCGCGGGATCTGCGGGGTTTCCTGAAGCCTTGTGTTATGGCGCCAGCGGAGGGAGCACCGCCCCCTCGTGCAGCGTTGCGTCAGCCGATGTCGGACAGCGGAGTCACCGTAAGCGTGATGACCTGGCTGTCGATCAGCACGACTTCGGCCACCGTATCGAACAGCAGTTCACGGGTGCCGTCATCGAACACAATGTCGATCCCTGCCGGTCCGGCCGGGATGGAGACGATGTAGCCATTGCCATCGAGCACCACGTTCGAGCCTACGAGCACGGCGGAGAAGTCGCTCGCATCGCCATCCAGGGTCAGCGTGTCGCCGCCCTTGTTGAATGACGGGTCGAGCGTGATCGCGCCGTAAGTCAGGAACACGTCCTCGGCCTGATCGGTGCCGAACACATCGATCGTGCCGCCGGCGTGGACGTCGCCGCCCTCGTTTAGCTGGATACGCGCTACCGCTTCGTCGTCCGCCGTGCCCGGCAGCACTGAGCCATCGGCATCGGCGGTGATCGAGACGAACGCCGTGGTGAACAACTGGTCACCGATGAACATGCTGCCGCTCTCGGTATCGAACACCAGGCTGCGCGCG
Organism: uncultured Novosphingobium sp.; assembly: GCA_964502105.1. GTDB lineage: Bacteria > Pseudomonadota > Alphaproteobacteria > Sphingomonadales > Sphingomonadaceae > Novosphingobium. The sequence goes on from CAZCUS010000011.1 coordinate 45,735, forward strand.
CCGTCGTCGAACACGATCGGCTGGCCGACGACGCCGACCGGCAGCGTGACCACGGTATCGCCATCCGACAGGATCGCGCTGGAGCCGAAGCGGACAATGTCCCAATCGGCCGCATCGCCGCTCAGGCGGATGATGTCATTGCCGGCGTTGAAGCTGATGTAGCCCGCCACATCCAGCACGGTAACGTCCTGGAAGCCTTCGGTGCCGAACACGGTGCCATTGCCGCCGATCTCGCCGGCCCAGCCATCGACCGCCAGCAAGCGGAACTCTTCTGGTGCGCCGAAATCGAGGACCGTGATCGTCGCTTCGTATTGCGCGGTGCCGCCCTTGCCATCGGAGACCGTGATGATGACGCTGTCGGTGCCGACGAAGCCCTCATCCGGCGTGTAGAGGAACGCACCGCCGGTGCCGCCGGTCAGTTCGCCATGCGCATCACCGCTCACCGCGTAAGTCAGCGCATCGCCATCGGCGTCGGTTGCCTTCACCATGATGCTGACGGCAGTGCCCTCGAACGTCGTGAAGTTTTCGAGCGCAGGCGAGACCACCGGGCGGCTGTTGGGCGGAGCGGTGACGAACACTGTGACCGTGGCGGTATCGCTCGCCCCGCTGGTATCGACGACGCGATACGTGAAGGTTGCGTTGCCAGTGTAGCCGGCTTCGGGCGTGAAGGTCACCGTTGTGCCGTTAAGGACGACGGAGCCCCGGGTGCCGTTGGTAACGCCGGTGATTGTCAGGCGGTCGCCCTGCGGGTCGATGTCGTTGACCAGCAGCAGCGACGTATCGAACGAGACTGGCGTGTTCCGTACCGTCAGCGCGGTGTCGTCACCGGCTTCGGGCGGCGTGTTCACCGGCGGATCGAAGACCGGGGTGATGTCCAGTTCAAAGGTGTCGCTGACCGTGTTCACGCCGTCGCTGGCGGTCACCGTGATGTCGTAGCTGCCATTGAAGTCCTGCGGCGGGGTGCCGGAGAACGTGCGCGTTGCGGGATCGAAGCTCAGCCAGGAAGGCAGCGGGCTGCCATCGTCCAGCGTGGCGCTGAGCATCAGGACCGGCGTGTCGATATCGGTGAAGGTGCCGGCCGGGACCACGAAAGTCCATGCATCATCCTCTGGCGATGTCTGGTCGGCGATGGGCACTGCGAGCACGGGGGCATCGTTGACCGACCGGACGTTGAGCGAGACGGTGGCGGTGTTGCCATCGATTTCGCCGTCGTTGGTCTTGTAGGTGAAGCTGTCCGGACCGTTGTAGTTGGACGAACCGCGATAGCTGAAGCTGCCATCGGCATTCAGCGTCAATGTGCCATGGGCAGGGCCGGTGACGAGGATCGCGGTAAGCGCATCGGCGTTAGCGTCGGTGTCGTTGGCCAGCACGCCACTGGCGGCGCTGACGTTCAGCGTGACGTCCTCGTTCGCGTTGTAGGCATCGTTGACCGAGACCGGCGAGGCATTGTCCGGGCCGTCCAGAATGGTGACGGCAATCGCCTGCGAGTCCGAGAGAGTGCCGTCGCTGGCGGTGACAATCACGTCATAGACGTTGTTCGTGCCAGCATCGGCGGGCGCCTCGAAGTTCGGAGCGGTGATGAAGGTCAGCGCGCCGGTATCCTCGTTAATCGCGAACAATGCCGCGTCGGCACCGCCCGTGATCGAGTAGCCAAGGGTATCGCCATCCCCATCGGTGGCGACGACGGTGGTGACCGCCGTGGAGTCTTCGGCGACAGAGATCGCTGCGGTATCGCCGCCACCGTTCGAGGTGATGACCGGCGCATCGGCCACCGGCGCGAAAGTGATGGTGGTCGTATCGATATCCGTCTGCTGCCCACCGGAACCGGTATTGCCGCCATCGGTGATGAACATGGTAAGTGTTTTGTCGCCGTTGAAATCGGCCGGCGGGGCGATGGTGAACCCATCGGTTGCGGCGAGGGTGGCGTTGATCTCCGCAATCGTGCCCGAGATGATTATAGTGCCGCTGCCGTTATTGGCCACCTGACCCGCCGTCAGGCCTCCGGCCACGTCCGTGGCAACGGTCAACGCGCAGCCGGGAGCCTGGAAGGTCAGCTGCACTTCATTGCTGCCGGCGTCGGGATCGGCGACCGAGATTCCGGTCAGTGCCAGCGTGGTGTCCTCGGTGCCGCTGAATGTGGCAGGCAGCGTGTTGACCGGGGTTTCGTTGACGTTGGTGACAGTGACGGCAATCGCCTGCGTGTCGGCAAGCGCGCCAGCGCTGGCGGTGACGATCACGTCATAGATATTGTCCGTGCCGTCATCGGCGGGCGTCTCGAAATCAGGCGCGGCAAGGAAGATGAGTGCGCCGGTTTCCTCGTCGATGTCGAACAGCGCTGAGTCCGCGCCGCCGGTGATCGAGTAGGTCACCGTCGCACCCTCGGGGTCGGTGGCGACGACGGTCGTTACCGCAGTGGTATTCTCCGCAATGCTGATCGCGGCCGTATCGCCGCCCTCGTTCGAGGAGATGACCGGTGCGTCGTCAACCGGGGTGATGTTGATGACGATCGAGCCGGCGTCGGTCTGCGCTCCGCCGGGGCCGGTATTGCCCTGATCGTCCACCGTGACGATCAGCGCCGTGCTGAGCTGCGGATCCTCGGCATTGGCGGTGTAGGTCAGCGTTGCGCCCGCGGTGCCCTGGAGAAGCGCTTCGAGTTCGGCGAGCGTGCCGGTAACGGTCACGCTTCCGGTGCCGCTGCCTGTCACAGCCGCGCCGGTGGCTCCCGCTGAAATTGCGAGGACACCGTAAGTCACGGCGAGCGTGACGACGAGTTCGCCAATGCCCGCATCCTGATCGGTAACGCGGATCAGCCCTGCCAGGTCGAGCGGTACCTGTTCTGTGGCAGCGAGTCCGGGCAGGGCTTCGGAAAGGCGGAAAGCCAGAGTCGTAGCGGCGGCCTCATAAACCGGATTGGTTGCGTCAATCGCCAACGCTGCCGGTGAAGCGGGATCGGGATCGTTGCCCGAGTTGATCCAGTAGATGGGCGAATTGTCATAAGGCGACAGCCACTCACCCTCATGCAGCGCGATCCAGTAGTCGCCGGCTGCCAGCGAGACGGCACCCAGCGAGATCTTCGCATTGAAGATATCGTTGTCGAAGCCGCTGAGCAGTCCGGTGTCGGTCAGGATCGGATTGGCATCGTTGCCGGTGAACAGCAGCGTGCCGGGGCCGCCCCCCGGATCGGCGGCATAGATCGCCCAGCTCAGCGTTCCACCGAATTCGTCGAAGCTGTCATCCTCGGCAAAGCCGTTATCCTCCAGCAGCGCGTCGAAGAAGACAAGGGTCGTAGCCGCTGTCAGCGTGAAGCTTTCGGCCGCGACAAACTGCGAGATGTTGAGGGCATCTTCCGAGACGACGGCCTGGTTCTGGTCATAGACGGGTTGCGATGCCGCGATCGTCAGTTCCGGGGCATCGTTGACGTTGGTCACTACGACAGAGAGCGTCTGTTCGTCGAACAGGCCGCCATTGTCGGTTGCGCGCACGGTGACTTCATAGCCGTTGCCCAGACCAGCATCGGCCGGATCTTCGAAGTCCGGCGCGGCGATGAAGCTGAGCGCGCCCGTGTCCTCGTTGATGACGAACAACGCCGCGTCCGCGCCGCCTGAGATCGTATAGGTGATCCCCAGCGGATCGGCCTGGGGCGCGGCATTCGCGCCCTTGGTGCCGGCCAGTCCGGTGGGCGCAGCCTCTGCCATCATGACGGGACCGCCATCGACGTCGCTCGCGGTAACAGTGGTTACGGACGCGGTATTCTCGGCAATCGAAATCTCGGCCGTCGCATCGCCGCCGTTCGAGGTGATTTCCGGCGCGTCGTTTACCGAATTGATCGTGATGGTGACGGTCGCGAGGTTGCCATTGGTGAAACCGTCGTTCGCCCGATAGGTGAAGGTTTCCGTGCCGCTATAGTTGATTCCCGGCGTATAAACAAACGAACCGTCTAGCATGACCGTAATACTGCCATTGACCGGCCCCGAGACGAGAAGCGGCGTCAGGGTATCCATGTCGGCATCGGTGTCGTTGGCAAGCAAACCGGCGGCTGCGAGAACGGTAAGCGTGCCATCCTCATCGACCGAGTAGTTATCGTCCACCGCGACCGGCGCGGCATTCAGGACAGGATCGAATACCGTAACCGCGATGGCCTGGGTGTCGGAGTCAATGCTATCGCTGGCGCTCACGATCACGTCATAGACGTTGTCGCCGCCCACGTCGGTCGGGTTGCCGGCATCGGGTGCAGTGATGAAGGTGAGCGCGCCGGTACCCTGGTCTAACTCGAACTTGTCCGCGTCAGCGCCGCCGACGATAAAATAGTCCATCGGATCAGTGACATCGTCATCGGTGGCGGCTACCGTGGTGACCGCCGTGGTGCCTTCCGCAACGTTGATCGCCGCGGTATCGCCGCCGCCATTGGAGAAGATGACCGGAACGTCGTTCACCGGATTCACCGTGATCGTGACGGTCGCGGTATTGGAATAGCCGAAGCCATCGAAGGCGCGATACGTGAAGCTGTCCTGGCCAAAGAAATTGGCGGACGGCTGGTAGGTGAACGTTCCATCAGTCGCCAGGGTGAGGATGCCACTGGTTGTCGTGGTGACCAGTTCGGCGGTGAGGCCGTCGTTGTCTGCGTCGGTATCGTTCGCCAGAACGCTGGTAGCTGCGGTCAGCGTCTCGTCTTCGTCGGCACTGTAGCTGTCGTTGACGGCAACCGGCGGCAGATTCGCACTGATGAAGCCGATATCCAGCGAAAGGTTGGTATTGGTGTCGCTATCGCCATCGGTGGTCGGCTCGCCGCCGACCGACAGCGTGATCGATTGCGACAGCACGTCGCCGCTCACAAGCGCGCCGTTGCTGTCGTTGTTGACGTTGTTGTCGGGATCGCCAGCGTTGGTGGTGACGGTAAACCCTGGCATTGCGCCGCCGACGCCGAAGTTCGCGGCATCGACACCGACGATATAATTGCCGGGGGCAAGGTTGGCGAACAGGTAGGCGCCGCCCGCCGCTGTCGTGGTCGTGGCGATGGCGTCGCCATCAGCCACGCCATTGTTGTCGTCATCGGCGTAGAGCGAAAGCGCCACTCCGGCGATGCCGATTTCGCCATTGCCGAAGAGGCCGTTCTCATCGGCGTCGTTGAAGATCACATTGCCAAGCGACAGCGTGTTCGCGGTGTCGAACGTCAGCGTTTCGGTGTTGCTGGTGGCGGTTACGCCGGCATCGGCAGTGACGTTTGCCTGCTGGGTGTAAGGGCCGGCAACGACCTGGCTGGTGGTCAGCAGATCGAACGTGACGGTGACCGACGCATCGACTGCAAGATCGCCGAGTGCGATCGAGCCATCCATGGCGGGCGCCACAGTGGCGCCGTTGACCTTGACCGAACTGAAGTCGAGCGTGGTGCCGGGCGCGGAATCCGCAAGGACCACGTTGATCGCCGCATCCACGCCGTTGTTGGTGATCAGGACCGTGGTGTGCAGCACATTGCCCGGATCGACCAGGCCATCGACGTCGCTGTCGACATAGGTGGTCTGGCGGAACACGGAAAGCAGCGGGCCGGCGTCATCGTCCAGTGCCGCGAAGGCTGCGCTGGCCTGGATCAGGCCAGCGCCGGTGTGCGCGTCGAAGCCTGCGCCGACATTGGAGTTGTTGCGCAGCGTCAGGATGTCGATGGCGGAATCGGCCAAGGCTTTTTCGATGCGGGCGAGCGACGCCGTCGGGTCGTGCTGCATCATCAGTGCCGCCAGTGCGGCGGCATTGGGAGCTGCTGCCGACGTGCCGAAGAAGTTGGGCAGAGAGTCAGCGTCGCGGGACGTGTCGGAGAAGAAGAAGGTCGTGTTGCTGCCATCGGGCGCGGTGAAATCCACCCCGCGCGTGATGGGCGAGATGTAGCGTTCGCCAGCCTCGTTGAAAAGCAGCGTCGTGCCGCCCTTCGACGTGAAGTTCTCGGCGCGGGGCGGGGTCTGGCCGAAGGCGGGTGTATCGTCGAACCCGGCGGCGCCGACCGAAATGGCTCCGGCGGCATCCGGGTGGCCATAGGATGTGGAGCTGTTCGTGGCGAATTCGTTGATCGTCGCCGATCCGTTGATGATCATTTTGACGAAGTTGGGATCGTCGGTGGCGCCTGCGCTCAGATATTTGCCGAAAGCGACCGAGATATTGCCGGATCCGGACTGCGCCAGTTCCAGCGCGTCGCCGCCGATATTGTTCGTACCGACAACCGCGACAAGGGTGCCGGCGCTGTTGAAGAACAGGAGATCGAGGTCGGTCTGTGCGCCCGCGCCACCACTGACCGAGAAGAACGCTTCATCCCACTGGAAGATGAAGATCGAGGTACTGCTCACTGAAATGCTCAGCCGGGTATCGATGCCTGCGCCAGGATCGAAATCGAACAGTGCCCAGGTTTCGCCGCCTGAAGTAATTGTCTGCCCGGAATCGCGCCAGGCGCTTTCGTAGGACAGATCCGCGCCATTGCCGGCCGATGTGAAATACATCGCGCCGTCGGCTACCACGGTGTTGATCGCTTGCGACAGGATGCCGTCCTGGAACATGGGTTCGGCAAAGTAGGTCACGTCATCGACGATGATGTCCGAACCGGCGTCGCGCAGATCGAGAATGCCTTGCGCGAAATCCGCCATGCTGACGAACGCGGTGTGGAACGCCAGATCGGCACCCGGAGCGATGTCATACACGAGCTGGGCCATCGCCCGGCCTTCGTCCGTGCCACCAGCTGAGTCGGCGAGAATGTTCACGTCGTTCGGCAAGTCGCCGCTCGTGACGTCCTGCGCGTACTTGATGCTGCCGCTGTATGTGTCGAAGCTGTCGGACAGAATGCCCACCGTAAGGCCGGTGCCATCCACGTTGTAGTCGGCGCGCGCGTCAGGCGCGTCGATCGCAAGATCGTCCTGGCCGGTGACCGAACCGGTGTTGGTCATCGCATAGGCCGGGCGGGCGAACTTCACCGTGTCCAGCGCCGCCAGATTGTCGATCGCGTCGAGCGGCAGCAGGCCGCCGGCGCTGGCCCCGAATGCCGCGCCCCGGATCAGGCCGATGGCGGCGAGATCGTCGAGGATCGAGGCACCGTCGCCATTGGTGGCGGCAACGTCGATGGCGATGTAGCCTTCGTGAATCGTGGCCAGCGTGTTGGAGCCGATGAAGTCAGCCATTGCCTGAGCGCGCGCTGCGCCAGAGAGCGACTTGACCGCGTTCTGCGCTTCCAGGAAAATTCCGAGCAGGCCGAACTGCAGCTTGCCGTTGTTCAGGGGATCATCGGCATTGGTGCCTGCGACGATGCCTGAGCCGCGGCCAATATAGCCTGAAGTGCCAACCAGAAGAGTGCCGATACCGCCCGAAGCTGCAGAAGTGGTCGCGCTTGTATCAACTGCGGAAGCTGGCTCCGCTACGGCGTTCGCATTCTTGACGTCCGCAGGGGACGGGTTCGCCACTTTGGCCTTACCTATCCCGGAAAAGTCCGACGATTCGTTTATTTTCCAGACCATGACGCCCCCCAAAATGCCTCGACGGAACAGCCCCCTGTTCCGAATACGGGGCGCAACACGAACCCATTTCGCTCTGAAGTCAACGACGATTTGATGAAGCTAATGAAGTAAGTGCGGCTTTGCGCACCAATCAACCCAGTCGAGGGATATTATCAACTTGCCGGTTCGCAAGTCGGTGGGCTGCAAAGGATGTCGGACGCCTATCCGCGCAAACAAACCCGCCCGGACGCTGGAAGCGCCGGGCGGGCAAACGTTGTCAGTGACTGCGCTTAGAAAGCAGCGCTGACCGAGAACACCACCGTCGAACCGGCGATGGAGGAGCCATCCTTGGTCGAGGAGAAGTTCGGCTGGATGTAAGCCGATTCCGACTTGGAGATGTTGGTGTCGACATATGCGACGCCGAGCACCACAGGGCCGAGCGCGTAATCGGCGCCAAGCAGCCAGTCGAGGTATTCGCCGGTCGGCGCTACGCTGGTGCCGTTCGGGCCAAGGCCGGGGTTACCGCTGGAATAGCCGAAGTGGCCCTTGAGAGTGAGGCCGGTGTCGGGAATGCCCGTGCTGACGTCACCCCAGATGTAGAGGTTGTCTTCCTTCTGGCCGCGGCTCTGCGGTGTGTTCGAGAAGTTGCCGAGCGCTTCCTGCTTGGGGGCATAAGCCACGCCTGCAAGCATGTTGACGGGGCCGAGCGTACCGGAAAGCTTGGCATAGGCTTCGGCGAAATCGGTGGTTTCCAGGCCGCCCGGGTACATGTACCAGGTCAGTCCGACGTCGAGCTTCCCGCCGCCGACTTCCATAGCGTAACCGCCGTAGATGTCGAGTTCGGTGTTAGAGCCACCGAAGGTGCCCCAGCCTGACAGGTTTGACGCCCAAGTGCCGACGTAAAAGCCGCTTTCATGCGAAACGCTGAGGCCGCCCTGCACTGCCAGTTCCTTGTCGGTCTGCGAGACACCACGGAAGCGGTAGTCGGAAACGAGCGCGACGCTTCCCGAAACGGTGATTGCATCGGCTTCCTCTTCCTGCGCCATGGCGGGAGTCGAAAGCGCCAGGCCGGCGAGGCCCGCGATCAGAAGGATTCTCATATGCAGTAACGCCCTCATGTGAATGATTGTTAGCGTTCCTGCCTGCGTCCGGTGCGTCGGGCGTCGATACGTGTCGCGCCCGTGTTGCTCCGGCATCTCACTGGATATAGCGACTTGGTGTCTAGATAATTGCTACATGGTTACAAAAGATTGCTGAATGGTGTCTCTTCGCACTTGCGGAATCAACTGTGGCGGTCATGCAACGGTACTAAGCCACAAATCCCCCAACGGTATTCGCGATCCAGCGCTTGTAATTGCGCGGGAAGCAGACAAAAAAGCCGGGCGGATCGCGTTAAACGATCCGCCCGGCAGGGGTGCGGAGAACGACGTGAGGGTGCAGTTCTCCGCATTGCAGCATGGAATTTCAGATGACCGCCATCACAGCGGAAGCGGCTTCAGGATACGGTCGGGACCAGTCACGATATCCGCATTGCCGCGCAGGCGTCGCCGAGTAAGCCACTCGCCAATGGCTTCTGCAGTGGTGTGATCCATGACGCGCACCTTGCCGAGGTCCAGATGAACCGGGCGATCTACCGGCTGACTTTCCAGCATGGCGTTGATCTTGGTCAGGCCCAGGAAGGTTGCTGCACCTTCCATGGTGATGCGCTTTTTCTCGCCGGCTTCTTCCTCGTGCACCTTAAAGCGCAGATTGCGGATGTGCGGGAGAAGTTCGAACAGCGTCAGCGCAAGGCCGACAAGCACGCCGGTTAGCAGGTCCGTCGTGATCACCAGGATGAAGGTAATCGCCCAGATCGCCGCCGGAAGCGGGCCATGGACATGGAACAGGTGCTTGACGTGCGCCACGCTGACCAGACGCCAGCCAGTGACGACAAGGATGCCACCCAGCGCCGCCATCGGCACTTCGCGAAGCAGCCATGGCAGCAGCGCAACGAAGCCGAGGATCCAGATGCCGTGCAGGATCGTCGAGAGCCGGGTCTTGGCGCCCGCCTGCACGTTGGCCGAACTGCGCACGATGACGCCGGTCATCGGTAGCGCGGTAAACACGCCGCACAGCAGGTTGCCGATGCCCTGAGCGCGCAATTCCTGGTTGTACTCGGTGCGCACGCCGTCATGCATGCGATCGACAGCAGCGGCCGAGAGCAAGGTCTCGGCGCTGGCGATGAAAGCAATGGCCACTGCCGCCACGATCAGGCCGCCATTGGCCAGCGGGGCAAACCATTCCAGGCTCGTTGGCAGGGCAAAGGCCGCAGCGATCGATGCAGGGACATCGATCTTGGCAACGTCGAGGCCAAGGCCCCAGGCCAGGGCCGTGGCTGCGACAACGCCGAGCAGGGCGCCGGGGACGAGCTTCATGCTGGCCGGGCGAACCTTTTCCCAGCCGAGCATGATGGCCATCGTCAGAACGCCAATCATCACCGCGAGTTCGGTGGCTTGAAGGTCGAACGGGGTCAAGCCGAGCACGCGTGCGGGCATCATCGCGATATTTTCCACGCCGCTCGACATCGGTTTTTCGTCAAACAGGATGTGGAACTGGCCGATCACGATCAGCGCACCGATACCGGCAAGCATGCCGTGCACCACCGCCGGGCTGATCGAACGGAACAGCCCGCCCATTTTCAGCGCGCCCGCGATAAGCTGGAGAAGGCCTGCAAGCAGCAGGACCGGGCCAAGGGCCTCGATCCCGTTCTCGCGAACGAACTCGAAGACGATGACGGCAAGGCCCGCGGCGGGACCGCTGACCTGAAGGGGAGAGCCTGCGAACAGGCCGACGACGATGCCGCCAATGATACCTGTTACCAGCCCTTTTTCGGGAGCTACACCCGAGGCGATGGCGATGCCCATGCACAGGGGCATCGCCACGAGGAAGACCACGATCGAAGCCGTGAAGTCCTGCGCGAAGAAACGGAACGGACCGCCCCGTTCTTCGGCATCGACGGTTGCTACACCGCTAGTCATTCAGCCGCCTCAGCAAATCCGGACTCGTTCGAGATGCGGCTCTTGGCGGGGAGAGCCACCGGCAGAGGCTGATCTTCGCGCATGGGCATGAACTGGCCGGTCTCGCCATCGAGGCCCAAAATCTGGCCCGCATGAATATCGACGAACCAGCCATGCAGGGCCATTTCGCCGCGCGCCATTGCGGCTGCGACGGAAGGATGCGTGCGCAAGTGATTGATCTGGGTAAGCACGTTTTCGAGACTGATCGCGCGGACGCGCTCACTCGCACCAAGGGCGGGCTGGCAGGTGCTGACGACATGCTCGGCGGCCGAGCCGTGGCGCAGCCATGCGGCGACGTTGGGCATCGCTTCCAGACCGGTCGGGTCGCTCAGTGCTTTCATCGCGCCGCAGTCCGAGTGGCCGCAAACGATGATGTCTCGCACGCCAAGGGCAACCACGGCGTATTCGACAGTGGACGAGACGCCGCCGTTCATCGTTGCAAACGGCGGGATCATGTTGCCGGCATTGCGGCAAACGAACAATTCGCCGGGCTCTGCCTGCATGATCTGCTCGGGAACGATGCGCGAATCCGCGCAGGAGATCATCAGTGCCTTGGGAGACTGGCCTTCGTTGGCCAATTTGCCGAACAGGTCGCTGCTGTTGGGGAAAACCGTCTTTTCGAAGCTGAAGACGCGTCCGATAAGCTCGTTCACGTGGGTCACCTTTCGTTGGGAAAATACCTGCTTTACGACAGGTGCCGCAAAGCCTGATCGCAAGTTAGATGCCGTCGTTGTCCAAGGTTGTTCGCGTTTGTGACGAAGTTTTGCTGCGGTGCGGCAGAAATCAGCCCGGCGTGAGCGGCAGACGTATCGTCGCGCGGAGCCCACCGCCCGCGCCATTGCTCAGGTCGAGCGTGCCGCCTTCGAGGCGCACTGCCCTCTGGACTATGGGCAGGCCCAGACCCATTCCGGCGGTATCACGGGTGCGCGCGCTATCAAGGCGGACGAACGGCTGCAGCGCATTGGCGACCTGTTCTTCGGGGATGCCGGGACCGTCATCCTCGATGACGATCTCGGCGCCCTGTTCATCGCGTCGCACGCTGACACGGGCGTTGCCGCCGTAATGCAGCGCGTTTTCAATCAGATTGGACATCGCCCGTCGGATCGAGACGGGGCGGGCTACGATCTCGAGATGGCTCTCACCCGAATAGACCGCATTGGCGCCGTGGTCGGCGGCGGTATCGACCAATGTCTCGGCCATTACCGCCAGGTCGATGCGTTCGGCCGGGATATCGTCGCCGCCATTGTCGATGTAAGCCTGGATCGATTCCAGCAACATACGCATCTCGTCGATGTCGTGGTTGAAGCCGTCGCGGACTTCTTCGGATATGTCGTCATCGTCGAGCCTCAGCCGCATGCGCGCGAGCGGAGTCTTGAGATCGTGGCCGATCGCCAGCATCGTCTGGGTGCGGTCGACCATGGACTGGTGAATGCGCTCCTGCATGTCGTTGAGCGCGCGGATCAGTTCGCGCAATTCGTCGGGGCCGCGTTCGGGCACCGGGCGCGGCGGTCCGGTGCCAAGGTGGCGGGTCGCCTGGATCAGGGATCGCAGCGGATTGAGCGTCGTGCGCAGCAATACCCAGGTCAGCGTGACGAGCAGCAACGTCGGCATGACGAAGCCGAACACGCGGCCAGCAGTGAGTTTCCACGCGGATCGGGCGTGTGAGCGGAAATCGAGCACGCTGCCGTCGCTCAGGCGAACCGAGCCACCGATGTTGCCGCGTGATGGCAAGCCTTCGAGATGCAGTTCGATATCGCCCTGTGCCAGCTCGGGCGCGAACGCGATGACTTGCGCCCGCAAGTTGGCAAGGCCGACAGAACCACGATGGCGCGATGAGGCTGGCGACCAGTCCATGGCAAAGCGCGTAGTGCTGAGCGATGCCGCAATGCCATCACGTTCGGCGGCGGGCGTCTGTTCGATAACACGAGTCGCCAGAACGACGCTTTCGGCGATGCGTTCCGCGTCATCGCGGCCCAATTCGAACGAACTGGCGCGCTCGAACAACAGCGTATTGGCAACGAAATCAACGATGACGACCAGCAGCAGAATGGCCAGAAGCCGCTCGGGCAAGCCGAAACGTCGAAACAGCCTCAAGTGCGGGTCACTTCTGCCTTGAACATATAGCCTACGCCGCGAACCGTGACGATCGGGGATTCGCTGCCTGCCGCCTGAAGCTTGCGGCGCAGCCGGCTGACCAGCACGTCAACGCTGCGATCGGAACTGTCGCCCAGCCGGGTGCGCGACAGTTCGATCAGCCGCTCGCGGCCCAGTACGCGTTGCGGATAGCCGAGGAACGTCGCCAGCAGATCGAATTCCGCGCCGGTCAGGTCAACCATCGCACCAGTGGGTGAATGCAGTTCACGGCGCGGCATCGAGACCTTCCAGCCATCGAACGAGATGGTATCGACCGGACGGCCGCCCGCATAAGTGTCGGCGGTCGGATCGATGCCGCCATTGGATGGGCCGCCGCGCCGCAGGACTGCGCTGACCCGGGCGGCAAGTTCGCGCGTGCTGAAAGGCTTGGCCAGATAATCGTCCGCGCCCAGTTCAAGGCCGAGTACCCGGTCTTCCTCGCTCCCGCGCGCGCTGATGAAGATGATCGGCACTTCACTTTCGCGGCGCAGGCGGCGGAACAGATCGAAGCCGTTGGTACCAGGCAGCATGATGTCGAGCACCACCAGGCTCACCGGGCCTTCCTGCAGCGTAACCCACATTTCCGCGCCCGTAGCGGCGGTAACGACATTGAACCCGTTCTGGCGCAAGGCGCGAGCGGTCAGCGTTCGCAGCGGGCCATCGTCTTCCACGAGAAGAATCGTGGGGGACGCCATGATGTTCTCATGCGGCTGTCGGGAATTGGGTGTGATTGTCATGATCTCGAACGTGTTGCTGAAAACCTAGGGGCATTTGCGCCGCTTCGCAAACCCTCACTTCCGCTGCCGGAAGGGTCAGCTGGAAACTGTATAGGGTGGCGCAATTGCGCGGGTTGCCTGCCATCTAGGTTTCAATCCATGTCCGATCGTGTGCGATGTTGTGACGAATTGTTTCTGTTCGGTCGCGAGCTTTGTAATATGCAACGACAGGCCACCAGAGGGCTGTCATGCTGACCCGCCCGGATCTATATGTCCCGCAATCACGTGGCACAGGTTGTATAAATAGTCGGTGAGGAGTATTCCGCAGAGTCGCGCACCGCAATCCGGTGACCGCACTGGGAAAAGCGGGATCATGAATCTCCGGGTGGATCTTGCAAGCATAGCGGAATCCAAAGATCCCGCAGAACTGCGTGATCGGACTGTAACGGCTTTTCACACTTTGGGCTTCGGCGGCGCCTATTTCATAACGCCAGTGACAACTGACCGGCGCTTCGGCCGAGTCATATCGTGCCTCGACGTCCCGGCTGAATTTATCGAGGAATACCAGCAGGGTTTGCGCGAGGCTGATCCCTTGCCCGACAGCGTCCTGCGCGCGGGGCGGGCGTTGCGCTGGAGCGAAGCGACAATGCTCGCGCCGCTTACCGCTGCCGAGCAAGCGTTCATGGCCCGCATCGACGCACTCGGGATGCACGATGGCGTCGCATGCATCACGCATGGCCCCTCCGGCCGGACCGGTTTTGTCGGCATTACCTTTCCCGAAAGCGAGGATTCGCTCCAGCAGGATGTGATCGTGCTGTGTCACACGATCGCGCAGATGGCCTTCCTGCGCTATTGCGAATTCATTGACCGGTCGCCCGCTGCAGCAGCGAAGCTGTCCGCGCGCGAGCTCGACGTGCTGCAATGGATGGCCCAAGGCAAAAGCAATTCGGTAATCGCTGACATTCTCGGCATCTCGGCCGAAACGGTCGACAGCTATGTGCGACGTGTCTTTGCCAAACTCGACGTGACGGATCGCACATCAGCGGTGGTCAACGCGGTGCTGGGCGGGCACCTGTTCGCTGGCCCTTATCGCCGCTTGCCGACACCGTTGACGCCTGACTGAAGTGCTCCAGAGGCGGAGCTAGCGGTACTTGGCTGGGTCGGATCCCAACCGCAGGCGTAGGAAACTTACTGCCCCCCAAGTGCGGGACTTCACTGCCGAGACCCGGCCTCTATGAGGCGGGGCTCCCCCGAATTATGATGAGCGTGTCCCGCAAGGGCGCGAGATTTTGAGTGCGAATGAATTTGAATACCGCCGACGAAGATGCGGAAATCGACTGGCTTGCCCGCAGTTTCTCCCGCGCCCGCCGCGCTCGCCATACCTTCTTTCGCGAAAGCGACCTGTTCGGCGAGCCGATGTGGGACATGCTGCTCGAACTGTTCATTGCCGCGCGCACGGGTCGTGAAGTGAGCGTGACCTCAGCATGCATCGCCACGCGCCTGCCTTATCGCGAGGCGCTGGTCGCGCTTGACCGGATGATGGAACATGCGCTTGTCCGCCGCGATACCGATCGCGGCGATCCCGGGCGTGATGTCGTCACTCTGACCGATCGCGGCCGCACGCTCATGACCGAATATCTCGAATCCCTGCTCCCGAACTATTACCGCAGCCCCGCCTGACCCGGCGGGCCTCATCCCATCTTCGGCATTGCCCTCCGGGTCGCACCTGCGGGGCAGCCGGGGCCGGAACGCTCCCCCAAACCCCCTCACGTTCCGGTCCCGGCCAGCATTTAAAGAACGAAACGACGTCGATGCGGTGCATCAGGGTCGCGCGGCTCTAGCCGTTTGTATCTGCATCTTCGTCGCTCCGGAATTCAAGGCGACGCTGGCGGCTCGACTTGCGCTTCAACTGGTCCCACGCCCAAAGCCGGCCCTGTTCGGCCGTGCGTTGGCGTCGGACGAGTTCCCGCTTGCGCCTGTGCCGGCCGGGGGCAGCTCTGTTGAATGCCACTATCCCGATAAGGGCTGCGAAAGCCGCGGCGATCATGATCCAGGCGAGCGGGGGGACCATTTCAGGATGCATTTCGGACTCCGGTGCAGGCTCACAGTCGGTAAGGGCATGCTGCACTGCAGCAGCGCATTTTGCCAGTGCGAAGAAGTATGTTGGACAGCGCTGGCCGAAATAGTCCCAAACTGTGACGGTTTCGTTGATTGCGCAGCAGCGGAATAACCCGTGCTTAACGAATTTCGGCCAAAATCCGGGCATGAGCCAGGAAACCCGCCCACGTCGGACGCAGCGCAAGCCGGTGATCATCGCCGCGCAATGCCGTACGCAAAGCGGAATGCGAGATCGCGCAGAAATTTCCGACATTTCGCCGGAAGGGTGCTGCATTACCACGCACAGCCTGTTTTTCCGTACCGGCGGGCGAGTCACGATACGCCCGGAAGGCCTGGAAGGTCTGACCGGGGTGATCCGATGGGTCTTGGGGGACCGCGCCGGGGTCGAGTTTGACCAGACGCTCTATGGTCCGATCGTCGATCATATAGCCGCCCGCCATTCGGCTGGAGAACCGGTCGGCGTCGCGCGCCACTGACGTCACCGCCGCAGCCATCCGCAGCGAGCTATGAGGTAAAGACGTCTGTTAGCCCCGCTTCGTGGTGCTGAGCGCCTGCCCGAGCACGGGATAGCCCAGACCGTCGGGTATCAATAACCATTCCTCGCCATCGGGGCCAATGTCAGTATGGGGCTGGATTCTCTCAACCCGGTGCTGTGCGATCTGAGTGAGGGCTTCGTCGAAACTGGCAAACAATGCCAGCCGCTCGAGGTTACGGCGGGTCGGAAAGATCACGCTGATCTCGCCGCTGTCAGCCATGTGAAGGGCCTGGCTCGCACTGGCCCAGAACAGGTGGGTGTTTTCAGTGGCGTCCACGGCCACGTCGACTGCCCCGGTCCCCAGATCGAAAACGAAAAAGCGCGTGTCGAACGCCTTTATGTGGCGCGGACACCAGTGGGCGAACAGCGTCAGGCGATGCGGCTCCAACTCCCAGCCGAACCGTTCCAAAACCGGCGCAAGCGTACCTGTCTCCAGCAGCATCGCACGGCCTTCGGTTGCCGCGCGCACCGATACTGGCTGCCGCGTGGCGATCATCAGGCCGGTTTCCTCCAGCGTCTCGCGAATGGCAGCAATCTTTGCCTCGGCGATTTCGGTATCTTCGCCGGCCATCAGGGCGGCGGCCAGATCGCGGTCGGCGGGATCGACCCGGCCGCCGGGGAACACGGCCGCGCCGCCGGCGAAGCGCATGGCATGGGAGCGTTGGAGCATCAGCAGTTCGGGCGCGCCGCCATCCTTGGCGCGGCGAAAGATCACGACAGTCGCGGCTGGAATCACCTGGGGACCATCGATCGGCATCGGTCCGTCGGGAGGGAAATCGGTCATGGGTTCCTGTCGCGCGCGGTGTCCTGGCAGGCAAGCGGAAAAAGCCGCCCTGCGAGCGGCAAAGCCTGTCGGAGCACTTTACACTGCAGCAGGATGGCCGGCGGCACGCAGCGTGAAAAACGCTGGATTTCAGAGGCTTTGATGTAATTGGCACGGGGTGTGCTTAGTAGAGGGGGTACCCAGTAGTCTCGAAATGAGGCGGGGCCAAACAGTCTCCCGGCCCCGCCTCCCCGAGAATTCCCCTCACATCATCATCACAAGCGCGTGCCAGCTCAGGCAGGCGATGCCAATGCGCTAGACATGCAAAAGGGCGCAGTCCTGTGCCGGACTGCGCCCTTTTTGAAATCAGCGGTCGGGCGCAAGGGTCAGCTTGCGCGGACGATACCCGATTCGACGATGAGCTGTTCAAGCTCGCCCGCCTCGAACATCTCCATCATAATGTCGCTTCCGCCCACGAACTCACCCTTTACGTACAGCTGCGGGATCGTCGGCCAGTCGGAATAGGACTTGATGCCTTGCCGGATTTCCATGTCCTGCAGCACGTCTACGCTTTCGAAACCGACCCCGAGGTGATCGAGGATGGCAATCGCCTTGCTGGAGAAGCCGCACTGCGGAAACAGCGGCGTGCCCTTCATGAACAGGACGATGTCGTTGGAATTTACAATCTCGCCAATGCGGTGAGTGACGTCGGACATGGGCGCAATACCTCGTTGAACTAACTGGGATTCAGTTGGGAACCGCAGTGGTGAGTTGCAAGGCGTGCAGCACGCCCCCCATCCTGCCGCCAAGCGCCTCGTAGACCATCTTGTGCTGGTTCACGCGGGTCTTGCCGCGGAATTCGGAGGAAACGACATGCGCTGAATAATGATCGCCATCGCCAGCAAGATCGGTGATCGTCACTTCGGCATCGGGTAGCGCAGTGCGGATCAGCGCTTCGATTTCGGCGGCGGGCATGGCCATCGGCGCGCGCTCAGACTTCGCCGAGCAGGGCGCGGCGAGCTTCGATCTGCCGCGCTTCCAGAGATGCGCGCACTTCGGACTCGTCGATCTCGATCCCGGCGGAGGTCAAGTCACCCAGCAGCTTGCGGATCACGTCCTCGTCACCCGCTTCCTCGAAATCAGCCTGCACCACGGCCTTGGCATAAGCCTCGGCTTCGGCATGCGACAGCGACATCCGTCCTGCGGCCCATTCGCCCAGCAGACGATTACGGCGCGCCTGAATGCGGAACATCATGTCAGCATCGTGAGCGAACTTGGCTTCCTCGGCGCGTTCGCGATCTTCAAAACTGGTCATCGGCTACCCCTGGATGGAATTTCTGTGATTCGCGATACGGCGCGGGCACCAAGCGTTCAATGCGGAAAATTGGCAGTCAGCCAGCAGTTGCAGGTGTTCGGGCGAGGAACGGCAGTTCCTTGCTGGCCTTGGCCTCGTGACTGGCGATCACATCGCCCTGCGCCAGCGTCAGCCCCACTTCATCGAGGCCGTTCAGCAGGCAGTGCTTGCGGAAGGGATCGATGGCGAAAGTGAAGCGGTCCTGAAATGGCGTGGTCACCGTCTGCGTATCGAGATCGATGTCGATGGTGTCGGTCTGCGCGACTTCCATAAGCCGGTCGATCTGCTCCTGCGGCAGCGCCACCGTAAGGATGCCGTTCTTGAACGCATTGCCCGAGAAGATGTCGGAAAAACTGGGCGCGATCACGCACGTGATGCCCATGTCGAGCAAGGCCCAAGCGGCATGCTCGCGGCTTGATCCGCAGCCGAAATTATCGCCTGCGATCAGGATCGGCGCGCCTTCGTAGCGCGGATCGGTGAAGACGTTACCCGGCTCTTTCTTCACGGCCTCGAAAGCGCCGCGTCCCAAACCCTCGCGGGTGATGGTCTTGAGCCAGTGTGCCGGAATGACGACATCGGTGTCGACATTCTTGCGGCCAAACGGGATAGCGCGGCCGGCGACGTGGTTGATCGCTTCCATCAATCGGTCTCTGGCGGAAAGTGCGGCGCCTTGCTTGTCGGCGGCGGCAGCGCGTTCTTCGCGCGCTCCTTGTCCTTGCGGCGCTTTACGAACAGTAGAGCCGCAGCAACAGCGGCGGAACCGATAGCGGCGCCCGCGGCAATCGCGGCGCGGCTGGCGAGGGGGTTTTCAGAATCGTCTGACATCTTTTCCCTATGGCTTCGCCGGGGCGCGGCTTCAAGGTTCAGCGCAGGAATTTGCGCAGTTGCAGCCAGGTTTCCTGCTTTTGCGCCAGCGACATGGCAGCGTGGGCAGGGCTGCTGGATGGCAGATCGACCAGCGCCAGCGACGAGCCGGACAGCTGCAGCCGGGCGAGGCTGGCGGATTTCTTGCCGTTGAATGCCGCAGCGCGCAGGCAGGGCAAGGTTGCAGCGAAACCGGAAAGCGGGGCGGGCTGCGCGGCGCGCATCGCGGTGTCGAGCGATCCGGCGCGCTCGGCTGACACGGCCGCGTCCCACAAGGCTATTCCGGCATCGAGCAGGCAGGCTAGCCGCTCATCGTAAGCGAGTTGCGGCAGTTGCGGCTGATCGATCACCGCGCCGATGAGCTGCCAGAACAGATTGCGCGGATGCGCATAATACTGCGCCGCAGCGATCGAGGCATCGCCGGGCAGGCTCCCGAGCACGAGCACTTTGGCATCCGCCCGAAAGACCGGTGCGAAGCCGTGCTTGCGCGCGCTTGCCGGCCCCGCGATCAATCGACCAGTTCGCGCACGTCCGTCAGCTTGCCCGTCACGGCGGCGGCGGCGGCCATCGCGGGAGACATCAGGTGCGTGCGCGCGCCCGGTCCCTGGCGGCCAGTGAAATTGCGGTTGCTGGTGGACGCGCAGCGCTCGCCCGAGGGCACCTTGTCGGGGTTCATCGCCAGGCAGGCCGAGCAGCCCGGTTCGCGCCATTCAAGGCCTGCGTCGATGATGATCTTGTCGAGGCCCTCGGCCTCGGCCTGGGCTTTAACCAGGCCCGAACCGGGGACGACGATGGCCCACTTCACGTTGTCAGCCTTGTGCCGGCCCTTCAGCACCGCAGCGGCGGCGCGGATGTCCTCGATGCGGCTGTTGGTGCACGATCCGATGAAGACGTTCTGGACTTCGACCTCGGTCAGCAGCGTGCCCGGCGTCAGGCCCATATATTCGAGGCTGACCTTCACCGCGTCGCGCTTCGATGCATCGGCGAAGTCCTCGGGCGCGGGAACCACGCCGCCGATGGCGGAG
Source organism: uncultured Novosphingobium sp. (assembly GCA_964502105.1). GTDB lineage: Bacteria > Pseudomonadota > Alphaproteobacteria > Sphingomonadales > Sphingomonadaceae > Novosphingobium. Next base: position 65,762 of record CAZCUS010000011.1, read on the forward strand.
GTGTCTTCCGGGCTGGTGCCCCACGTGATGGTTGGCTGGATGTCTTCCGCGCGGATGTGCACGGACTTGTCGAACATCGCGTCTGGGTCGGTCGCGAGGCTGGTCCACCATGCCACCGCCTTGTCCCAATCCTCGCCGGTCGGCGTATAGGGGCGGCCCTTCAGGTATGCGAAAGTCTTGTCATCGGGCGCGATCAGGCCGGCGCGGGCGCCGCCTTCGATCGACATGTTGCATACGGTAAGGCGACCCTCGACCGACATTTCGCGGAACACGTTGCCGCGGAACTCGATGACGTGGCCAGTGCCGCCAGCCGTGCCGATCTGACCGATGATGTGCAGCACAACATCCTTGGGGGTGACGCCTGCGCCCAGCTTGCCGTCGACGCGCACTTCCATGGTCTTCGCCTGCTTGAGCAGGAGCGTTTGCGTGGCCAGCACATGCTCGACTTCGGTTGTGCCGATGCCGAAAGCCAGCGCGCCGATGCCGCCGTGGCAAGAGGTATGACTGTCACCGCAGACAATCGTTGCGCCGGGCAGCGAGAAGCCCTGCTCGGGGCCGACGACGTGGACGATGCCCTGTTCGATGTCGGTCGCGTCGATGTAGCGGATGCCGAATTCAGGCGCGTTCTTGCGCAGTGCTTCAAGCTGGGTGGCGCTTTCCACGTCGGTCACGGGCAATTCGTTGCCCTGCGCGTCGCGGCGGGCCGTCGTGGGCAGGTTGTGGTCGGGAACCGCAAGCGTCAGATCGGGACGGCGCACCTTGCGACCGGCGGTGCGTAGGCCTTCGAAAGCCTGCGGGCTGGTCACTTCGTGAACCAGATGCCGGTCGATGTAGATGAGGCAAGTGCCGTCATCACGGGTATCGACGACGTGGGCGTCCCAGATCTTCTCGTAGAGCGTGCGTGATTTCGTAGTCATAACGAGCGCGATTAGGCGCGCGGGTTGTGCATTTCAAGCCGAACCCGCGCGCCTCTCGCTTCGTGATCAATTGCCCGGATCAGCCGCGGCGGCCGTCACGGTCCCAGCGTTCGCCGCGCAGGGCGTACTGGATGCGGTCTACCCTGATCTTCAGCGTCTGGGTTTCGCGGGCAGTCAGGCCGTTGCGGGCAAACTGGCCGTAGAGCTGACGCACTTCGCGGGCCTGACGTTTCAGGCCAAAAGCCTCGCGCTGGGAAATCGTCCGACGGGCGGCGGCGCGGTCGATCTTGTGCTCAAGCTGGTTGATGTCGGCGCGTACGTTGGCATGGCGTGCCGGGGTGTAGCGATCGGCGGCAGACGCGGTCGCGGGCATTACGGCGCCCAGGCCGAGAGCGGCGAAGAGGGCGGGGGCTACAAACTTTGTGAACTTGGCCATCTGCTTGATCCTTGATTTCTGGGTGCGGTTTGTGTTCCGCAAGTTCAGAAATATGCCTCGCCAGCTGAACGGCAGTTAAATGGGCGGTCGCAGAAAAGTCGGCAATTGTAAGAGAGTGTCGCAGAATGTCGGGCGCTGACATTTGCCATCACAAAGCGTAGAGGGACGGCATGAACCCGCTTGCCGCCACTCTGATCGTGATCGTTACCGTTGCCGCGATGGAATTCGTCGCATGGAGCAGCCACAAGTATGTGATGCACGGCTTCGGATGGGGCTGGCACCGCGATCACCACGAGCCGCACGACAAGCTGCTGGAGAAGAACGATCTGTTTGCCCTGTTTGGCGCTGGCCTGAGCATCATTATGTTCGCGTTGGGATCGCCGCTGGTGATGGGCGATTCGGCATGGTGGCCCGGAACCTGGATCGGGCTAGGCGTGCTGGTCTACGGGGTGATCTATACGCTGGTGCACGATGGTCTGGTTCACCAGCGATACTTCCGCTGGGTGCCCAAGCGCGGCTACGCCAAGCGGCTGGTGCAGGCGCACAAGCTGCACCACGCCACGATCGGCAAGGAGGGCGGCGTCAGCTTCGGCTTCGTCATTGCCCGTGACCCCGCCGTGCTGAAACGCGAGCTGCGCGAACAGCGGCAGGCGGGCATCGCCGTGCTGCGCGAGGCGGTCGAGGATTAGATCTAGCGCGCGGCCATGGCCGTGACGATGACGGCTTTGGCCGCTTCCCTGCCGTTGGCCGCTGCGCGCGCGCGACAATCGGCATCGGGACTGAGCGGGTAGAGCCGATCCAGCTCCTCGCACGCATCCTGCGCCACGCGTCCAACGCGGGTCATGAGACGCTCACCGTCCGCAGGCTGCGAAAGATCAAGATCGTCGTAGCGCACCGACATCTTCACCGTGGTGGTGATGATCTGGGCGCCGGTGGTGGCAGACCGTTCCACCGGCACCGGAACCGAGCGCGGGGCCTCGACCGTGATCGTGGCCTGCGAATTGGTGTCTTGCGCCGCGACGGATGTCGCAAGCGAGGCGGTCAGCAGCAGTCCCGTCAGCACAGCGCGTTTGGAAACGGTCATCGTATTCTCCCTATGATCCCGCTGCTTAGCACCTTTCCTGGCACGACCCTTGATTCATCTCAATGAAGCCTGGAAACGATGCAGGGCAACCCATTCAGGCTCGGCCGTTTATTCCGACCGCGTCCAGATCCATGGCCCGACCACGAGCAGTACGCCCGCCGGGATCAGCACCCACGGCCAGCCTACCGTAAACCAAGTGAACGGCACGCTGGCAGTCATCGCGACGATGGCCGAGACCTTACCCTTGCGGCTCACCGCCCGCCGGTCGCGCCAGGCGAGGAGGGGCGGGCCGTAGTGCGGATGGGCGTGAAGCCGGTCAGCCCATTCGGGATGGCTTTTGGAAAAGCACCATGCAGCGAATAGGTAAAACACGACCGTGGGCATGACCGGCAGGACGATGCCGATCGTCCCCAGCGCGAAAGACAGGATGCCACCGCACAACCACAGCGGGCGGCTAACGCGTTTCATGGCGGTTAGCCGGGCGCATATCGCATCGCCGTCTCGCGGATCAGCGCGATCATGTTGGGGATGCCCTGTGTGCGGTTGGAGGAAAGCTGGTTGCGCAGATCGAACGGATCCAGCGCGGCCGTGATGTCGGTCGCGGCGACCTCGGTGGCGGGACGGTCCTGCACGGCGGCGATCACCAGCGCGACGATGCCCTTGGTGATCGCGGCATTGCTGTCTGCCAGGAAATGCAGCGTGCCGTCGTCCGCCGTAGTCGGATAGACCCAGACGCTGGCAGAGCAGCCGCGCACGTTGGTGGCGTCGGTCTTGAGCGCGTCAGGCATGGCATCGAGTTCGCGGCCAAGCTCGATCAGCAGGCGATAGCGTTCATCGCCATCCAGAAATTCATACTCTTCGCGGATATCGTCAAGGCTGCGCATGGCGTGGCATCTAAGGTTGCAAAGGACACATTGGAAGGTTCAATGATTGCCACGCCTTCAGGTTCCTGTAGGGAAACCGTCAATATTCCGGCGGGAGCATCGAGGCGTTGAGCGAGCAGCAGGTCCATCCGTTCCATCAGATGCACACGCATGGCTTCGTGCGCGTGGCAACGTCGACGCCAAAGGTGCGCACCGCCGACGTCGCGTTCAACCGCGATGCGGTGCTGGAGGAAGCTAGGCGCGCGCACGCCCAAGGGGTCGACTTGCTGGTCTATCCCGAACTGTGCCTGTCTTCCTACGCGATAGACGACCTGCATCTCCAGGCGGCGATGATGGACGCGGTGGAGGCGGCGGTCGGCGAAGTGATCGCGGCCAGCGCCGATCTATCGCCGGTGCTGCTGATCGGCGCGGCGCTGCGGCACAAGGGGCGGCTGTATAACTGCGCGCTGGCGATCGCGGCGGGACGGCTGCTGGGTGTAGTGCCCAAGTCCTACCTGCCGAACTATCGCGAATTCTACGAAAAGCGCTGGTTCGCTTCGGGCAAGAATTTGCGCGGCCAGACGATCCGGGTGAATGGCGAGGATGTGCCGTTCGGCACCGATCTGGTCTTTGCCTCTGATGTGCTGCCGAATTTCCGCTTCTTCATCGAGATCTGCGAGGATTTCTGGGCGGCCACCCCGCCCAGTTCGCTGGGCGCGCTCGCCGGGGCAACGATCCTGTGCAACCTCTCGGCCTCCAATATCGTCATCGGCAAGTCGGACGAGCGCCATATGCTGTGCCGCGCGCAATCGGCCCGCGCCGCCGCCGCCTATGTCTATTCCGCCGCCGGACACGGCGAGAGCACGACCGATCTGGCGTGGGACGGGCAGGGCATCGTCTACGAACTGGGCGATCTGCTCGCCGAATCGGGGCGTTTCACGCTGGAGCCCGAACTGTGCGTGGTCGATGTCGATTGTGAGCGGATCGTCAACGAGCGATTGCGGCTGCCGACGTTCAACGATGCCGCCGAAGCCGCTGGGCGGCCCGAGGAGACCTTCCGCACAGTAGAGTTCGCGCATGCTCCTGCTGGCGGAGATATCGGCCTGATCCGGCCGGTCAGCCGCTTCCCGTTCGTGCCGCACCGTGCCGAGAAGCTCGACGCCGATTGCTACGAGGCGTTCAACATTCAGGTCGATGGGCTGATGCGGCGCATCGAATCGACGCGCGCCAAATCGCTGGTGATCGGCGTATCGGGCGGGCTGGATTCAACGCACGCGCTGATCGTCGCCGCGCGCGCCTGCGATCGGCTGGGCCTGCCGCGCACCGCGATACGCGGCTATACGATGCCCGGGTTCGGCACGAGCGAGGGTACGAAATCCAACGCCTGGAAGCTGATGACCGCGCTGGGCATCACTGCCGACGAGATCGACATCCGCCCCGCCGCCACCCTGATGCTGCACGATATCGGCCATGCCTTCAGCAAGGGCGAGCCGGTGTACGACACGACGTTCGAGAACGTGCAGGCCGGGCTGCGCACCGACTATCTGTTCCGGCTCGCCAGCCAGCACAACGGCTTCGTGATCGGAACCGGCGACTTGTCCGAACTGGCTCTGGGCTGGTGCACCTATGGTGTCGGCGACCAGATGAGCCATTATGCGGTCAATGCCGGCGTGCCCAAGACGCTGATCCAGTACCTGATTCGCTGGACCGCGACGACCGGCCAGTTCGATTCGGCGACCGACCATATCCTGCTGTCGATCCTGGGCACCGAGATTTCGCCCGAACTGGTCCCGGCCGGCGAAGACGGGGAGCTTCAGAGCACCGAAAGCAAGATCGGTCCTTACGAACTGAACGATTTCTTCCTGCACCACGTGATGCGCTTCGGGCAGAAGCCGTCGAAGGTGGCGTTCCTCGCGCTCCACGCCTGGGCCGATGCGGCTGGCGGAACCTGGCCTGCGGGCTTTCCCGAACCGCGCAAAAACGCCTATGATCTGGCAACAGTGGCGCTGTGGCTCGAGCGTTTCCTGAACCGCTTCTTCGGGTTCAGCCAGTTCAAGCGCTCGGCGATACCCAATGGGCCGAAAGTCTCGGCAGGTGGTGCGCTCAGCCCGCGCGGCGATTGGCGCGCGCCGTCTGATGCCACGGCAGCGGTGTGGGTGGAGGAATTACGCTCCCGCCTGCCTTGATCCGATGCAGGTGTAATGGATGTTCGGCCGCAGAGCCGAATGTGGGCGGGGGAAGTTGGGGTTTCCCACCGCCCGGCTCGGTAACCGTTTATCGTGCGCCCTGGGCCTAATCTCTAAGCGCTTCGATCTGGCGCACAAGATCAGATTCCTTTTTATCGTCTGTAGCGATCCTTTCAAGCACTGCGATGCGCTTGCGCAGCTCGATAATTTCGCGCTCCAGTTCCGCCTCGTTCGAGGGCAAGCTGCTTTCCGGCAGCACCCGCGTGGCGCTGTATTTCTTCGATCGCAGCCAGGCGATGCTGCCGATCATGAAGATCAGGACGACGGCACTCCAAAAACTCATGATCTTGCAACCTCCCGGTGCGGCTCGCGCAGAGCTTCGATCTGGTGGGCGACATCGAAGCCGCGGTCGGTGACGATGGTTTCGAGCGTCTCGGTGCGGGACTCCAGCTTGGCGAGGCGCTCGCGCAGCAGATCGTTTTCACGGCGAAGATCTGCATTGGCAGTGACCTCAGGCCGGTCGGTCTTGCCGCCCCATTCATCTTCCAGCGCATAGCCGTGCTTGGCGCGTATCCAGTTGTTGACCAGCCACCCGATCGTGCAGGTGATAACGATGACGACGACGAATTCGGGTCCAGCCCATTGCATCGTTTGCTACTCCCCTGTTGGTGCCGGATCAGTTGGCTTTGCCATCGGGCGCGCGCAGCGCCTCGATCTGGCGGGCGACATCGAAGCCGCGGTCGGTGACGATCCGTTCGACCACTGCCATACGGTCCTTCATCGAGCCGATCTCGGCGCGAAGCTGGGCATTTTCCTGGGTCAGCAGCTGGATGCGCCCCTGTGCTTCGTCATCGCGCTTGGGATAGACGGCCTTGCCCCAGGAATTTTCCAGCGGATAGCCGTGCCGCATGCGCATCCAGTTGTTGAAGATCCAGCCGACGATGCCCAGCGCGGAGACCGTCACGATCACCGGCTGCAGCATTTCGAGAGTCGCGTAGTCCATGGCCATGATGCCTCTTCCTCAATTCACTTGCGCGTTGCGATCGCCGGCGTGGTCCAGGGCCTTCTGCGCCTCGACCCGCTGCGCGCCGCGCAAGGCTTCGATCTGCCGGGCGGTTTCGTAGCTGCCGTCGGTGATGATCCGTTCCAGCACTTCCAGCCGGCCCTCGATCGTGCCGTTCTGCGAAGCTTGCCGCGCCGCGCGGTCGGCGGTCTGGTGCGCCATGATCTCAAGCTTGCGCTCCTGAAAGGCGAGCCGGCGCTTGTAGGCTCCGGCAATGATGCTCACGATGACGATCATTGCGATCAGCCACGCGATCAAGCCGATGACTTCTTCCGGGGTCATTGCTTGGTCGCCTCTTTCGAAGCTTCGACTTCGCGTGCGTCGCGCAGCGCCTCGATCTGCAGCGCGGTATCGTATCCGCCGTCGGTAACGATGCGCTCAAGCACCCGGACGCGCTGTTCCAGTTCGGCGTTGTTGGCCGCATACTGCGCGGCTTTCTCAGCGGTGGTGTTCATGCCCATTTCGGCCATCTTGCGCTGGTGCCGGGTCCATATCACGACGCCGCCAAGGATGAAGGGGGCCAGCGGGATCAGCAGTGCGAGTTCGTTCTGCACGGATATTGCCTTTCGAAAAGGTGGCCGATCTCAGCGCAGGCTGTCGATCTCGGCTGCAAGCCGCGAATTGCTGGCGGTGCTGCCCGAATAGTGGCGCTCGACGCTGGCGATCCGGCGATCGATGTCCGACAGGTCCGACGTATAGGCACGGCCCGTTCCGACCCCGCCCCGGCGGCGCATCTTGCGCAGCAGCCGCTCTTCCTCGGCATCGCTGTAGAGATAGGTGGGCCTCGCATCGGCGATGATGGCGGTCACGATATAGACCGGGATCGTGATGAACGAGACGAACAGCGTCAGGAGCACAGCGGCGACCCTGATCCAGACGGCATCGACGCCGGTGTAGTCGGCGATACCGGAGCACACGCCCGAAAGCTTGCCGTTGGCCTTGTCGAGGTAGAATTTTCCGCGTGACACTGTTTTGTCCCTTCCCTTGGAGTCGCGTTTCGCGTGCTGTGCCCGATCATATCGCAATTCGGCGGTCGGTGCATCGGGACACGGCCCGCGCCGACGCCGGCCCGCTCACTGAATGGCGGGCTTGGTTTCGTCCGAGCTGTCGCGCGGCCGGTCCGACATCGCCTGCTTCATCTGGGCAAGCTCGGCATCGATCTTGTCGCCATCGGCCAGCGCAGCGATTTCTTCCGAGAGCGTCGGCTGGCGGCGATCGTCACCCAGGCTGAGCGCATCGGCGCGGCCTTCGGCGTAATCGACCCGGCGTTCGAGCTGGTCGAAGCGCTGCATCGCATCGTCAACGCGCTCGCTGGACAGCAGCGTGCGCAGCTTCACCCGGTTCTCGGCGCTCTGCAGGCGTGCGGCGATTGAGGACTGGCGGGCGCGGGCCTCACGCAGGCGGCTCTGCAGCTTTTCGATATCCTGCTCATAGGCCCGCAGCGCGTCATCGAGGATGGCGATTTCCTCGGCCAGTTGGACGCCCATGTCGGCGGCCTTCTTCTTCTCCAGCAGCGCGGCGCGGGCAAGATCCTCACGATCCTTGCTCAGGGCCAGCTGGGCCTTCTCGCCCCAATCGGCCTGCAGGCGATCGAGCTTGCCGACATGGCGCCGCATTTCCTTCTGGTCCGCGATAGTGCGGGCGCTGCTGGTGCGCACCTCGACCAGCGTCTCTTCCATCTCGAGGATGATCAGACGGATCATCTTGGCCGGGTCTTCGGCCTTTTCGAGCATGTCGTTGAAGTTCGCGGCGATGATGTCACGTGTGCGGGAAAAGATACCCATGCTGGTCGATCCTTTTGTGTACGCGCCGTTGGTATAAGCAGGCGATACGTAGCGGGGGCTGACGTAGGCCTTGCCGGCATAATTCGAACGCTCGTTAGAGCCATAGCCGGCGGGGTCTTCCGCGAAAACAGCGGCGCGGTCAGCTACTGTATCATTCTGGAGAATCTCGATCTCCGCGTCGAGCCGGCTCATGCGAGCTTGACCCCGCAGGCCGGCGCTGCGTGCGCGGTGGTGGCGCCGAGCTGGTCGCTCATCACCAGCAGGTTCATCGCACCCATCGCCAGGACACTGGCGAGAATGGCGCAATCCAGTTTGCTGCGAACCAGCTTGCTGGGAGCGGTCTTGCTGGTGTTGCGGCTGAACATTTCGTCGTTTCCCTGTTTATTCATCTGCAATCGAAGGCGTCCCCGATTTGTATTCATCCTACAGCAAGCAGCGTGCCAAACCGGCCAAACCGCAGAACTACGATGCTTTGCAAGATAGCGACCTGTTTTTGAACATGTATAACTTGCCAATAACTGGTAAAATATCCTAATAAATGGGCATGGAGCGCGACGTTCAATATATCGGGCAGTCGATGGCCTTTCTCGATGCGGTCGAGCGGGCCAGCCGCGCCGCGCCGATGCGCCGTCCGGTTCTGGTCATTGGCGAGCGCGGCACGGGCAAGGAACTGATCGCGCAGCGCCTGCACCACCTGTCACTTCGCTGGGGCGAGCCGCTGGTTACGCTGAACTGCGCGGCGCTGCCCGAGACGCTGATCGAAGCGGAACTGTTCGGGCATGAGGCGGGTGCGTTCACCGGCGCGACCCGTGCCCGCGCCGGGCGGTTCGAAGAGGCTGATCGCGGCACGCTGTTTCTCGACGAACTGGCCACGCTGTCGATGGCGGCGCAGGAGCGGTTGCTGCGCGCGGTCGAGTATGGCGAGGTCACCCGGATCGGCGCCTCACGCCCGGTAACGGTCGATGTGCGCATCGTGGCGGCCACCAATGCCGACTTGCCGCGCATGGCCGAGCAGGGGACCTTCCGCGCCGATCTGCTCGACCGGCTGAGTTTCGAAGTCATCACCCTGCCGCCGCTGCGCGCGCGCGAAGGCGACGTCATCGAACTGGCCGATTATTACGGGCGCCGCATGTCGTCCGAGATCGGCTGGGACCGGTGGCCTGGATTTTCCGCCAAGGCCATGGCCGTGCTGGAGGCGTACGCGTGGCCGGGCAATGTGCGTGAATTGCGCAATGTTGTGGAACGCGCGGTCTATCGATGGGACTTTCCCGATAAGCCCATTGCGCAGATCGTGTTCGACCCGTTCGACAGCCCGTGGAAGCCCGAGGCGGACTTGACGGCGGCGCCCATCCGTGAGGCCGAGGCGGTGCAACCGGCCTCTCCGCCGGCCCTCGCGCCCGTGGCGGACTTGCGCGCAGCCGTCGACGCGCATGAGCGCGCTCTGGTTGCCGACGCGCTGGACCGCCACCGCTGGCACCAGCGCCGCACGGCTTCGGCCCTGAGCCTGACGTATGACCAGCTTCGGCACTGCATGAAAAAACATGGGCTGCAGGAACGCGTGACCTGAGGAAAAAGCCTGCTGATGGCCGTCAGGGCCAAGTCGGATTTCGCACAGAAACGATTCGTTAGGTGACCTGTGCAACGGTGCCGGCGATTGACGAAGCGGGGCAGCGCGCATGAACGTGACCACCAATGTTTTGCGCATGCTGTTCCTGACAGCATTTCTGTGCCTGATGGGCTTCGGCCTGACCATGACAATTGTGGAGCACAAAATCCGCAACGCGAACGAATCGTCTTCGGCCGATGCCTTGGCGGTAACCGGCTCGTCGCAATACACCGGCCGCGACTACCCGGGGGACGGCGATGGCCTCTACGGAGGCGCTCACGACGCGGATAGCGATTGGGGCGCGCCCGCCGGAGATTGAGCGAGTGACCGGTCTCTTTCGCTTGCCTTTTATGGCAGACGCGCTTATTTAGCCGTTCATCCCGACATTGTCGCAACAAAGTCAGGTGCTGGCGCCCAGCGGGGCCGGCCCCGAACCGCGTTGCCCAACGTCGTATTCGAAAGCATCCATGGTCGATATCGCGCGCATTACCGAGATTGTTGAGCCTGAGGCGAAAGCCCTCGGCTTCGATGTCGTGCGCGTGAAGATCCTGGGTCACAGCGAAGCCGGTGATGGCGAGATGGCGTTGCAGATCATGGCGGAGCGCCCGGAGACGGGCCAGCTCGTGATCGCCGATTGCGTCGCCCTTTCGCACCGGATCTCCGATCGCATGGACGCGCTGGAAGAGCAGGGCGAAGACCTGATCCCGGATGCCTACCGGCTCGAAGTCAGCTCGCCGGGAATCGACCGCCCGCTGACTCGTCCCAAGGACTTCACGCAATGGGCGGGACATGAAGCCAAGATCACGCTGATCGAACCGGTCGACGGCAATCGCAAGGCGCTGCAAGGCGATCTCGGCGGCCTCGAAGGCGACACCGTGCTGTTCGACGACCGCAAATCAGGCCGCGTTACTTTCGCGCTCGACAATATTCACTCCGCAAGGCTGGTCCTTACCGACAAGCTGCTTGCGGCAACCCGCCCGCTTGACGCATCCGGCGCAGACGAAGTGATCGACGAAAGTTCGATCGGCTCAGGCGCTAACGACATTCTTGAGGAACAGGAAGACTAAGCCATGGCCAGTGCGATTTCAGCCAACCGCGCCGAGCTGCTCGCGATAGCGAATTCGGTCGCGACCGAGAAGATGATCGACAAGTCGATCGTCATCGAAGCGATGGAAGAAGCGATCCAGAAGTCGGCCCGCAACCGCTACGGTGCGGAGAACGACATCCGGGCGAAGCTCGATCCGCGCACTGGCGACCTGCGCCTGTGGCGCGTCGTCGAAGTGGTCGAAGAGGTAGAGGACTACTTCAAGCAGGTTGACCTCAAGCAGGCCGAAAAGCTGCAGAAGGGCGCCGCGCTGGGCGACTTCATCGTCGATCCGCTGCCCCCGGTCGATCTCGGCCGCATTGACGCGCAGTCCGCCAAGCAGGTGATCTTCCAGAAGGTCCGCGATGCCGAGCGTGATCGTCAGTACGAGGAATTCAAGGACCGCGCCGGCGAAGTCATCACTGGCGTGATCAAGTCGGTCGAGTTCGGCCATGTCATCGTCAATCTCGGCCGCGCCGAGGGTGTGATCCGTCGCGACCAGCAGATCCCGCGCGAAGCCGCCCGCGTCGGTGAGCGTGTCCGCGCGATCGTGCTCAAGGTCGAGCGTCAGAACCGTGGCCCGCAGATATTCCTCAGCCGCGCGCATCCTGACTTCATGAAGAAGCTCTTCGCGCAGGAAGTGCCCGAGATCTACGACCACATCATCGAGATCAAGGCCGCCGCGCGCGATCCGGGCAGCCGCGCCAAGATCGGCGTGATCAGCAACGATCACTCGATCGATCCGGTCGGCGCCTGCGTCGGCATGAAGGGCAGCCGCGTGCAGGCCGTCGTGCAGGAACTGCAGGGCGAGAAGATCGACATCATTCCCTGGAGCGAGGACACCGCGACATTCGTGGTCAACGCGCTGCAGCCCGCCACGGTCAGCCGCGTTGTCATCGACGAGGAGGAAAGCCGCATCGAGGTCGTCGTGCCCGATGATCAGCTTTCGCTCGCGATCGGCCGCCGCGGCCAGAACGTGCGCCTTGCCAGCCAGCTTACCGGTTCGCAGATCGACATCATGACTGAGGCCGAGTCCTCGGAGAAGCGCCAGAAGGAATTCACCGAGCGCTCGAAGATGTTCGAGGAAGAACTGGACGTCGACGAGACGCTGTCGCAGCTGCTCGTTGCCGAAGGCTTCAGCGAACTGGAAGAAGTCGCCTACATCGAACTCAGCGAAATCGCTGCGATCGAAGGCTTCGACGAGGAACTGGGCGAGGAACTTCAGAGCCGCGCGCTGGAAGCGCTGGAACGCCGCGAGGAAGCGCACCGCGCCGAACGCCGCGCTCTCGGTGTCGAGGACGCGCTCGCCGAACTGCCGCATCTGACCGAGGCCATGCTGGTCACGCTGGGCAAGGGCGGGATCAAGACGCTCGACGATCTGGCGGATCTCGCCACCGATGAACTGATCGCCAAGAAGCGCACCGAACAGCGCCGTCGTGACGGCACGGTCAATCGCCGTGCACGTGATGAGGACAAGGGCGGCGTGCTGGGCGAATATGGCCTGAACGAAGAGCAGGGCAACGAGATCATCATGGCCGCGCGCGCGCACTGGTTCGACGATGAACCCGAAAGCGGCGCTGAACCTGAGGAGGCCGCCAATGCGGAATCCTCACAATGATCGCATAAGCTCCGACAGTATCGGAAACGCGCCGGAGCGGACTTGCATCCTCTCTGGTGAAACCGCCGTGCGGGACAGTCTCGTGCGTCTGGCGATCTCGCCGGACGGCGATGTGCTGCCCGACGTCAACGCGCGTGCTCCCGGGCGCGGCGCGTGGATCGGCGTTTCGCGCGACACCCTTGAAAAAGCGCTGGCGAAGGGCAAACTCAAGGGTGCGCTGGCACGTGCGTTCAAGGGCGCGCCGCTTTCCGTTCCCGACGACCTGGCCGACCGCATCGAAATCGCATTGACTCGCGCCTTGACCGAGCGGCTGGGACTGGAACTCAAGGCAGGCAACCTGTTGATGGGCTCCGATCGCATCGCCGAGCAGGCCCGAGCCGGTAAGGTTTCGTGGTTGGCGCATGCGTCCGATGCGAGCGCCGATGGTTCGCGCAAGCTCGATCAGGCCTGGCGCGTGGGCCGGGAGGCAGAAGGCAGCGGCCTTCGCGGTGACGTCTTGCCACTGGACCGCGCGGCCTTGTCTGTGGCATTGGGCCGCGACAACGTCGTGCACCTTGCGTTGACCGACCGCCGGGCATCCGAACGGATTGCCGCGCCGCTCCAGCGCCTTCTGCATTTCCGGGGTCAGCCCGCGCTGGCTGGTTCGGGCGAAGCCGGTTCGAGCGAGACTGGCCGGGATGCAGCGGGCCAGGATGACGCCGGCCGGGATGCAGCCGGATTGAATGAAGATAGCGGTAACAGGCCGGCGCCAGCCGTCGCGCCTGCCACGACGAATTGAGATCGAAGGGCATAACGAGAATATGAGCGAGACCGACAACAAACCGACGCTGGGCCGCAAGCCGCTTGGGCTGAAGCGTTCAGTCGAAGCGGGTGAGGTCAAGCAGACCTTCAGCCACGGCCGGACCAACAAGGTCGTGGTCGAGGTGAAGCGGCGCAAAATCATCGGCAAGCCTGGTGCGGGCGATGCCGTCGAGGCTCCGCGTCCGGCCGCCGAGCAGGCAGCACCGCCGCCGCCGCCAGCCGCCCCGGTTGCTCGCCCTGAACCGGCCCCGGCACCGCGCAAGGCCCCGGCTCCGTCCAATGAGACGCGTCAGGAGCTGCAGGCTCGCCTGCTGCGCGAGGCTGAGGAAGCCCGCCAGACCGCCATGGAGCAGGTCAATCGCCGCGAGCACGAGGAAAAGCTCAAGGCGATGGAGGAAGAAAAGCGTCGCGCCGAGGAAAACCGCCGCGCCGAAGAAACCGGGAAGACCCAGACAGACGAGCCGAAGGCCGAGGCCGCCGCTCCGGTGGCTGAGCCGGAAGCGCCAGTCGCTGCCGCAGCGCCTGCCGAATCGGAGCCCGCCATCGCCACCGCTGCTGCTGCGCCGGTCGCACCGGAAGCTCCGGCCGAGGCGGACGTGGCTCCGGCACCGCGCCGGTTCACGCCGGTCGGTCGCCCCGAGACGGCGGCAAAGCCGGCCGCTGCCTCAGCCGCGTCGGCCGCCAAGAAGCCCGACGCCAAGAAGGGGGCCGCGGTGGTTACGCGCGATCGCAAGGCCGCGGATCGCCGTCAGTCAGGCAAGCTTACCGTTGCCCGCGCGCTCAACGATGACGAGGGCGCACGCGCCCGCAGCCTCGCCGCGCTCAAGCGTGCCCGCGAGAAGGAAAAGCGCGCGCATTTCGGTGGCCGTTCGCAGCCGCGCGAAAAGCAGGTCCGCGACGTGCAGGTGCCAGAGGCGATCACCGTTCAGGAACTCGCCAACCGTATGGCCGAAAAGGCTTCGGACCTGGTCAAGTCGCTGTTCAACATGGGCATGGTCATCACGCTCAACGATACGATCGATCAGGACACCGCTGAACTGCTGGTCACCGATTTCGGCCATAACCTGAAGCGTGTTTCGCACGCCGATGCCGATCTCGATACGTCCGAGGATATCGATGCCGATGAGACGCTGGTTGCGCGTCCCCCGGTCGTGACCATCATGGGCCACGTCGATCACGGCAAGACCTCGTTGCTCGACGCGCTGCGTGGCACCGACGTGGTGCGCGGCGAAGCGGGCGGCATCACCCAGCACATGGGCGCTTACCAGATCAAGACGAAGGGCGGCGAGTTTGTCACCTTCCTCGATACGCCGGGCCACGCCGCGTTCACCGCAATGCGTATGCGCGGTGCCAATGTCACGGATATCGTGGTGCTGGTGGTAGCTGCCGACGACGGCATCATGCCGCAGACCATCGAGGCCATCAATCACACCAAGGCCGCCGGCGTGCCGATGATCGTCGCGATCAACAAGTCGGACAAGCCCGAGGCGAACCCGCAGAAGGTGCGCGAGCGCCTGCTTGAGCACGAGATCGTCGTCGAGGCGATGTCGGGTGACGTGCAGGACGTCGAGGTCTCGGCCAAGACCGGCAAGGGTCTGGACGAACTGATCGAGAAGATCCTGATCCAGGCCGAACTGCTTGAACTCAAGTCCAACCCCGATCGCGACGCCGAGGCGACAGTGATCGAGGCCAAGCTCGACAAGGGCAAGGGTCCGGTCGCCACCGTGCTGGTCAACCGTGGCACGCTAAAGCGCGGCGACATCTTCGTCGTCGGCAGCGAAAGCGGCCGCGTCCGCGCGCTAAATGACGACAAGGGACGTCAGATCAAGGAAGCTGGTCCGGCCGTGCCGGTCGAAGTCCTCGGTCTCAGCGGCGTGCCGATGGCAGGCGATATCCTGACCGTGGTCGAAAGCGAGCAGCGCGCCCGCGAAATTTCGACCTACCGTCAGGAGCAGGACACTGCCAGGCGCACGGTGCAGGCGGCACCCAACCTCGAGACCATGTTCTCGGCGCTTCAGGCAAAGCAGGACGTCATCGAATTCCCGCTGGTCATCAAGGCCGACGTGCAGGGTTCGGTGGAAGCGATCGTCAACGCGCTCAACAACCTGTCGAACGACGAGATCAAGGTCCGCGTCCTGAATTCGGGCGTCGGCGCGATCACCGAGTCCGATGTGACGCTGGCGAACGCCAACAGCGCGCCGATCATCGGCTTCAACGTCCGCCCGAACGCCAAGGCGCGCGAGCAGATTGCGCAGTCGAAGGCCTCGATGCTGTATTACGACATCATCTATGAGCTGACCGAGGAAATCGCGAAGCAGATGGCGGGCATCTGGGGACCGGAGCGGGTCGAAACCGTGGTTGGCCGTGCCGAGGTCAAGCAGGCGTTCCCGGCGGGCAAGAAGGACAAGGCTGCTGGTCTGCTGGTTCTCGACGGCGTCATCCGCAAGGGCCTGCATGCACGTCTTACCCGCAACGATGTCATCGTTTCGGCAACGACGATCGCATCGCTGCGACGCTTCAAGGACGATGTGGACGAAGTTCGCACCGGTCTGGAATGCGGCGTGGTGCTGGCCGATACCAACGATATCAAGCCGGGCGATAACCTTGAAGTCTTCGAGGTAACGCTGCGCGAACGCACGCTGTAAGCGGCGGTCACTCTCATCGTCATTGCGAGACCGCAGGTCGAAGCAATCCAGGGCGGTTTATGCCACTCTGGATTGCCGCGCCGCCTCCGGCAGCTCGCAATGACGAGGGGGAATTTGTGCTGATTTCGGGGTGGATCGAATGACCCGCTACGTCGCCTTCCTCGGTTCGATCAACGTTGGCGGCAACCAGCTCAAGATGGCTGAACTGCGCGCGGCGCTGGAGGAGCAGGGCTTCTCGAATGTCGCGACCGTGGTCGCCAGCGGCAATGTGCTGTTCGACCATGCGGGAGCGGCGGACGCGACCTTGGAAGCGCGGATCGCGGATCTGATTGCGTCGCGCTTCGGCATCAGCACGTTCGCCGCCGTGCGCACGGCCGATGAAGTGCGCGCCGGGTTCGAGGACAATCCGTTTCATGGGTTGGGCGAGGACAAGCTGGTCCACACCCATTTCCTCGAATGCCAGCCCAGCGCGGACCAGTTCGCGCAGCTGTTCGCCGATCACGCGGGGCGCGGGATTGAGAAACTCGCGCCGGGCGAGCGCTGCCTCTATATCGATTTCGTCGATGGCGTAGGCAGCAGCAAATTGACCGGTGCTTTCATGGCCAAACGCCTCGGCTGCCGGGGCACGGCCCGCAACATGCGCTCGCTCAAGCGCATTCTTGAAAAGATGGGCTGAACGCGCCCGCCGGTGTAAGCCCGGCATTGCAAAATCGGCGTGTTTCGCCACATGATCGGATAATTATGGCACGCCAGCAAGTCACTCCCGAACAGCACTCGGTCCGCCTGCTCAAGGTGGGGGAACGCGTGCGCCACGTCATGTCCGAGTTGCTTACCCGTCAGCAAGTGCACGACGAAACGCTGAGCGCGCACACTGTATCGGTCACCGAAGTGCGGATGACGCCCGATCTGCGGCGTGCCACCGTCTATGTGAAGCCGCTGCTGGGTGCGAACGAGGAGGAGGTCGTCACCGCGCTGCGCCAGAACACTGCGTTCTTCCAGCGTGAGGTGGCGAAGCGGCTGGGTCTGCGCTCCGCCGCCAAGATCCAGTTCCGCGCCGACGATACATTCGAGGAAGCCCAACGCATCGAGCGCCTGCTCGCCGATCCGCGCGTCAAGCGCGACATTGCCGGTGAGGACGAAGCTGCCGGGGAAGACCCCGAGTAAAACGCCGCCGAGTAAAGCACGCGCGGACTGACGACGAGCCGCTTGCCGATGGCGACGCTTGGCGGCACAAGCCGCAGCCATGGCCAAGCTCTATTTCTACTACGCCAGCATGAATGCCGGTAAATCGACGACGCTGCTGCAGACCGATTTCAATTATCGCGAACGGGGCATGGCAACGATGCTGTGGACCGCCGGGATCGACGGGCGCGGGGGCGAACGTGCCATCGACAGCCGCATCGGCTTGGGTGCTGATGCCGCTCGCTTTGATGGTGAGACCGATCTGTGGGCGCGCGTCGGTGCGACTCATACCGTCAGTCCGCTCGCCTGCGTGCTGATCGACGAAGCGCAGTTCCTCACGCCCGAACAAGTCTGGCAATGCGCGCGATTGGCGGACGAGGCCAACATTCCGGTGCTGTGCTATGGTCTGCGCACCGACTTTCGCGGCGCGCTGTTTCCCGGTTCGGCGGTGCTGCTCGGGATCGCCGACGCACTCATCGAGTTGAAGGCGGTGTGCCATTGCGGGCGCAAGGCGACGATGAACTTGCGCGTCGACAGCAGCGGCGCGGCGGTAAGCGAAGGCGCCCAAACCGAGATCGGCGGCAACGAGCGTTATGTCGCGCTGTGCCGCCGCCACTTCAGCGATGCCATGGCCGCCTGAACGAAGCCATTGCGCTAAGCCCCGCCGCGTCCCAGATAGCGGCGATGGATCAGACATTGCTGCAGGCTGCGGCGCTCATCATTCCCCTCATCATCGCGATCGTGTTCCATGAAGTGGCGCATGGCTGGGTGGCGCGCGCGCTCGGCGATCCCACCGCGCAGGAGGCCCGGCGCCTCAGCCTCAATCCGCTGCGCCACGTCGATCCGATCGGCACGGTGGTGCTGCCGGGCATGCTGGCGCTGGTCAGCGCGCCGGTATTCGGCTGGGCCAAGCCCGTGCCGGTCAACAAGCATCGCCTCAATAACCCGCGCTATGGGATGATGGCGGTGGCCGCTGCGGGGCCTGCGACGAACTTTGTGCTGGCGGCCATCGGTGCGGTGCTGCTGGGGCTGATGGCCCGCTTCTTCGCCAATGCGGATGGGCTGGTGCTTGAGTTCCTTTCGATGAACCTCAATTATTTCATCGCGATCAACGTGTTCCTCGCACTGTTCAACCTGCTGCCAATCCCGCCGTTCGATGGTTCGCACATTGTCGAGGGCTTGCTGCCCGACAGCGCTGCAAGGACTTACGGGAAGCTGCGCCCCTATGGCTTTCCGCTGCTGTTCCTGTTCCTGCTGGTGATCCCGATGGTGTGGCCGAGCCTCGGCATCGTCGAGAACGTCGTGCTGCCACCGGTGGAATGGGCGAGGGGGCTCTACCTGGATCTGGCGCGGGCGGTGGCCGGCATCTGATCGGTCTTGCGCTCGGTCCGCCAAGCCGCGATAATTTCACCCGGATAATATATTGACTTTTAACCCGGATAAAAATATCGGGTCGGGCGAGGAGAAAGCCATGCCCGTTACTGCATTCGTCGAGAACGCCCTCTTCGCCCGTGGCACGGTGGAGGAAGTCGCAACCAGCCTGCGCGCCTTGCCGCCCGCCGCGCGAAGTTCCGATATCCTCGTGTTCGACGATGAAAGCGGCCGGCAGGTCGATTTGCCCGTGCCGGTCGACGCTCCTGCGCCGCGTGGTCGGGGACGGCCTTCGCTGGGCGTCTCGGCGCGCGAGGTGACGCTGTTGCCTCGCCATTGGGAATGGCTTGCCACGCAACCGGGCGGGGCGTCGTCGGCGCTGCGGCGGCTCATCGAAGAGGCCCGCAAGCGAGGGCGCAGCGAACGCGAATGCCGCGATGCCGCTTATCGCTTCCTGACCGTGATGGCCGGCGATCTGCCTGGGTACGAGGAAGCGATCCGTGCGCTCTATGCGGGCGACCGCGTCCGCTTCATGGCGCTGTCCGAAGCATGGCCCACGGCGGTGCAGGCGCATGGCATCGCGCTGGCATGGCCCGAACCGGAAATCGCCTCCGAAAAGCAGGCGGTATGACGAGCGGCTGGATCATCCTCGACAAGCCGCTCGGCCTCGGCTCGACCCAGGCGGTGGCGGCGGTGAAGCGCAATCTGCGTGAGGCGGGCTATGGCAAGAAGGCCAAGGTCGGCCATGGCGGCACGCTTGATCCGCTGGCCACCGGCGTGCTGCCGATTGCGCTGGGCGAGGCGACCAAGCTGTGCGGGCGGATGTTGGACGCGAGCAAAGTCTATGAGTTTACCGTGCAGTTTGGGCGCGAGACCGATACGCTGGATCTAGAGGGCAAGGTGATCGCGCAAAGCGATAATCAGCCGGGGTTCGGTGCGGTCGAGAAGGTAATTGAGGACCACTTTACCGGACCTATCGAACAGGTGCCGCCAGCTTACTCCGCATTGATGATTGACGGCCAGCGGGCATATGATCGTGCCAGAGCCGGCGAGACGTTGGAAATGCCGACCCGACATGTGACTGTGTACTCCTGGGAGTATGTTGCGGAGGGATTTGCGGGAGAGTGGGATGCCAGCGAGCAGTATGCGACGCTGCGTGTGTCCGTCTCCAAAGGCACCTACATCCGCAGCCTTGCTCGCGACATTGCGCGTGCTCTCGGCACCGTCGGCCACGTCACCATGCTGCGCCGCGAAAAGGCCGGTCCTTTCGACCTCTCACAGGCGATTTCACTGGACAAATTGAACGAAGTGGGTAAGGGCGCGCCACTTGAACATTACCTCTTGCCGCTGGAGGCAGGGCTGGACGACATCCCGGCCCTCGATCTCGGTCCGGAGCAGGCAAGGGCGGTCCAACAGGGCCGCGTTCTAACCGGGCTGGCCTTTCATGACGGGCTTTATTGCGCAAGACTTGGCACTGTGCCGGTCGCGCTGGTGGAGCTTTCGGGCGGTGACGCCCGCGTCGTCAGGGGCTTCAATCTCAACGATGTCGCGGAGTAAATGATATGACAGTGACTGCAGACAGGAAGCAGGAAATCATCCTGGATAACGCCCGCGATTCGGGTGACACCGGTTCGCCGGAAGTCCAGGTCGCAATCCTGACCGAGCGGATCAACAATCTGACCGGTCACTTCAAGGCGCACCACAAGGACAACCACTCACGCCGCGGTCTTCTGGCCATGGTCAACAAGCGCCGCAGCCTGCTCGACTATCTGAAGAAAAAGGATGTCGGGCGCTACAACGCGCTGATCCAGAAGCTTGGTCTGCGTAAGTAACGCAATCGTTCGGCCCGCCTCGGCGGGCCGTTTACGTTTTGGAACACCTCGCGCCTGTGATTTGAACAGAGCGGGACTATCGGGCCACCTTGCAATTCGGCAAGGGGCCATGGGGCTTAAAACCAGCCCCGCACCGGACCGGGACGGCATACCCGGCAGAAAACCCCGCCTGTGCAATTGGGCCGGCGGGTCTGAGGAAAACCTAAATGTTCGACGTCAAAACCGTATCGCTGGAATGGGGCGGAAAGACCCTCACTCTGGAAACCGGCCGCATCGCCCGTCAAGCCGACGGCGCCGTGCTGGCCACTTATGGCGAAACCGTGGTGCTCTGCGCCGTGACCGCCGCCAAGTCGGTGAAGGAAGGGCAGGACTTCTTCCCGCTCACTGTTCACTATCAGGAAAAGTTCTTCGCCGCCGGTCGTATCCCGGGTGGCTTCTTCAAGCGTGAACGCGGCGCGACGGAAAAGGAAACGCTGGTTTCCCGCCTGATCGACCGTCCGGTTCGTCCGCTCTTCCCTGAGGGCTTCTACAACGAGATCAACGTGATCGCACAAGTGCTGTCGTTCGACGGTGAGTGCGAGCCCGACGTTCTGGCGATGATCGCCGCCTCGGCTGCGCTGACCATCTCGGGCCTGCCGTTCATGGGCCCGATCGGCGCTGCCCGCGTCGGTTATGTCGATGGCGCCTATACGCTGAACCCGAAGCAGGACGTCGCCGCTGCAGGCGATCTTGACCTCGTCGTCGCCGCCACCGGCAATGCCGTGATGATGGTCGAATCCGAAGCCAAGGAGCTTTCGGAAGAGATCATGCTTGGTGCCGTGATGTTCGCGCATGACGAGATCAAGAAGGTGGTCAACCTGATCATCGATCTGGCCGAGAAGGCCGCCAAGGATCCGTGGGATGTTGCCGTTACCGACAACACCGCGATCAAGGACAAGCTCAAGAAGCTGATCGGCAAGGACATCGCCGCCGCTTACAAGCTGACCGACAAGTCCGCGCGTTCCGATGCCCTCAACGCCGCGCGCGCCAAGGCCAAGGAAGCTTTCGCGGGTGAAGACGGTCAGAACCAGATGGCGGCCGGCAAGGTCGTCAAGAAGCTGGAAGCGGAAATCGTTCGCGGCGCCATCCTCAAGGACGGCACCCGTATCGACGGTCGCACCACCACGCAGGTCCGCCCGATCGAATCGATCGTCGGTTTCCTGCCGCGCACCCACGGTTCCTCGCTGTTCACCCGCGGTGAAACGCAGGCGATCTGCACCACCACGCTGGGCACCAAGGATGCCGAGCAGATGATCGACGGGCTGGAGGGTCTCTCCTACTCGAACTTCATGCTGCACTATAACTTCCCGCCTTACTCGGTCGGCGAAGTCGGCCGCTTCGGCGCTCCCAGCCGTCGCGACACCGGTCACGGCAAGCTGGCATGGCGTGCGCTTCGTGCCGTTCTGCCGGCACGCGAGGACTTCCCGTACACGATCCGCGTGGTGTCAGACATCACCGAGTCGAACGGTTCGTCCTCGATGGCCACCGTCTGCGGCGGCGCGCTGTCGATGATGGACGCCGGTGTGCCGATCACGCGCCCGGTTTCGGGCATTGCGATGGGCCTGATCCTGGAAGGTGAAAAGTTCACCGTCCTGTCCGACATCCTGGGCGACGAGGATCACCTCGGCGACATGGACTTCAAGGTCGCGGGCACCAGCGAAGGCATCACCACGATGCAGATGGACATCAAGGTGGCCGGCATCACCAAGGAGATCTTCTCTGCCGCGCTGAACCAGGCCAAGGAAGGCCGCGCGCACATCCTGGGTGAGATGACCAAGGCTCTGGGCTCGGCCCGCAACGAGCTTTCGGCCCACGCCCCGCGCATCGAGACGATCCAGATCGACAAGTCGAAGATCCGTGACGTTATCGGCACCGGCGGCAAGGTCATCCGCGAGATCGTCGCCGAAACCGGCGCCAAGGTGGACATCGACGATGAAGGCCTGATCAAGGTCTCGTCGTCCGACCCCGCGCAGATCGCAGCTGCCAAGGCGTGGATCCTCGGCATCGTCGAGGAAGCCGAAGTCGGCAAGGTCTACGACGGCAAGGTCGTCAACATCGTCGATTTCGGCGCATTCGTGAACTTCATGGGTGGCAAGGACGGCCTCGTCCACGTTTCCGAAATGAAGAACGAGCGCGTTGAAAAGCCGACCGATGTCGTGTCCGAAGGCCAGGCCGTGAAGGTCAAGGTTCTGGAAATCGACAACCGTGGCAAGGTCCGCCTGTCGATGCGCGTCGTCGATCAGGAAACTGGTGCCGAGCTGGAAGACACCCGCCCGGCCCGTGAACCCCGCGAACCGCGTGGCGAACGTCCTGACCGTGGTGGCGGTGGCGACCGTGGCGGTGATCGTCGTGGCCCGCGTCGCAGCGGCGGCGGTGATCGTGGCGGCAACGGCGGTGGCCGTGATCGCGGTCCGCGTGGCGGCGGCGAAGGTGGCGATCCCAACCACATGCCGGCTTTCCTCAAGGAAGACTGACACTTTTAGCCGCAAGGCTGAACGGAATGGGCCGCGCGGGGGAAACCTTGCGCGGCCTTTTTCTTGGCCAGCGGGCCTTCATTCCACTTGTCAGCACCGCGCCGCTGGGGAATCCTCCCGGGGGGATAGGCCACATTGGCAAGGGGCGGATATGAAGCGGATTGTGTTTGCATCGGCGCTGGCGATCGCCGCGTTCGCTGCGCCTGAGGCGGTCATGGCGAGCGGTGATTACGGCTGCTATCCGCAATGGCGCCTCGCCAATCCCGATCGCTCCTGTTCGAACACGGCGGTGCTCGCACCCGGCAACGATACGCGGGTGAACCTGCTTTACTTGCTGCGCAACGGCGCGAAGCTTGCGTCGAACACGGGCGGCTACCCGAAGCCGGACTACGGTTCCGAGAGTTTCGGTCATGTTTTCCTTGACTGGGACCAATTGCAGCGCACTTACTATGCGCGGAGCGACGACACCGAATACGGCGGGGCAAGCGGCAGTCGCTGCGATTCGCGATCCGTTGCAACCGATGCCTTCCGGACCGCGCTCAGCGCCAGCAAAGGCATCCCGGCAAATGAGCGCGACGCGCTGGCGGCCACGCGCGAGCAGGCGGGCGCATCCTGCGGCGATGATTCTGCCCTGCCGGTGTGGCCCGATGGCATTGCCAGCGCGCCGGGCCGCGAGTTCCTGACATACCTCAAGGGCGCCGACGCCTTCTACGCCGGGCGCTTTGACGAGGCGCGGGACAGCTTCGCCGCGCTGGGTTCGGCGAAGGATCCGTGGCTGGCCGAAACTGCCGCCTATATGGTGGCCCGCAATGAACTGGTGGCCGCGCAGGCCCCCGCGTTTGACCAGTGGGGCGATTATGAGGGCGCGGGCAAGGTCGACAAGGCGGCGGTCGCGCGGGGGCAGACGGCGCTGGCGGCCTACCTCAAAGCCTGGCCGCAGGGCCGCTATGCCGCTTCGGCGCGTGGCTTGGTACGCCGCGCCTACTGGCTGGCGGGCGATGCGCCGGCGTTGTCGCGTGCCTATGTCGCGATCCTCGGCACGATTGACCCGGCTACGCCGGCTGCCCCCGAATTGGTGCAGGAGATCGACAACAAGCTGCTGTTCGCACAAGGGCTCGAAGGGCGTTTCGATGCACCGCTCCTGCTCGCGACCTGGGATCTGATGCGCATGCGGGTCGAACAGCTCGATCCGGGCGAAGAAGCCTACGGCCAGCCGCCGATCACCACCGCTGAACTCGCCGCGCAGGAAAGCGCCTTTGCTGGCCGCCCTGACTTGTGGAGCTTCGTGCAGGCCAACCATGCCTATTACGTCGGTCGCGATTACCGCCGGGTGATGGCGCTGCTGCCCGACGATGCGCGACAACCGGCTTTCACCCCGCTCGCGTTCAGCCGGCAGGTGCTGCGGGGCATGGCGCTGGAAGCGGCGAACGATCGCAACGCCGGCGGTTTCTGGCAGGAAATGCTGGGCGGCGCGAAGGAACTGTACCAGCGCCCGATCATCGAGATGGCGCTGGCGTTGAACTGGGAACGGCACGGGCGGATCGGTGATGTCTTCGCCAAGGGTTCGCCGGTGACCGAACCGGCGTTGCGCGAAATCCTGCTGCAGCAGGCCGCCGGGCCTGACTTGCTGCGCCTCGTCGGCACGCGCGGTGATCTGCCGCAGCACGAGCGCGACGTCGCCGTGTTCACGCTGCTCTACAAGCAGCTTGCGCGCGGTCGCTATGCCGAATTCAATCGCGACATCGCGCTGGTTCGCCGCGACGCGAACGCCGATGCGGGTGTCTATGACTGGAACCTGCAGGATCAGGAAGACGTGCCAGCGGGTGTGTTCACACGTGGCAAGACCTCGGACACTTATCCCTGCCCTGCGTTCTCCAGAACGACGCAGACGCTTGCCGCGACGCCCCGCGACGCGAAAGCCAATCTATGTCTCGGCGAATTTTACCGCCTGAATGGCTTTGACGAACTGGCGATCAACAGTGGTCGGCGCGGCGCGGACGAGCTGGGCGGGGCGGCCAACGGCTTCACCGCCAAGCCGGCCACGCGTGCATCGCTCTATACTATGGTCATCGCCGATCCGGCGGCCTCGGGCGAGGACAAGGCCTATGCGCTTTACCGCGCGGTTTGGTGCTATGGCCCGAGCGGCAACAATAGCTGCGGCGACAAGGATGCGCCCAAGGCGCAGCGGGCGGCATGGTTCCAACAGTTGAAGCGCGATTACCCGGGCAGTCGCTGGGCGAAGGATCTCAAATACTACTGGTAAGCCGCCGCGCCGTGGTGGGCGGCCTGCTTGGCGCCATGGCACTGGCCGGGTGTCGGCAGCGCGAGCCGAAAGCAACACCCGCGCGCGTCGATCCACGCGCTTATGCCGCCTTTTTCCTCTGGGCGGGTGTGTCTGCGCCCGAATGGCTCGATAGGGCGCGCACCGTCTATATGCTGGCCGGAGAGGTACGCCACGGCGATCCGGCGCGCTATGTGTCGCTGCGGGCCATTCCGCGCGTGCAGGGGCCGGAGATCTGGCTGACCGTGCGGGTCGAGCGGCTCGACTGGAGCGAAGGCGTGACCGTCGCTGTCCTGCGCGACCTTGCCCGCTGGAAGGCGGCAGGCAACCGCGTGGCCGGATTGCAGATAGACTTCGACGCGGCCACCCGAGGACTGGAAAGCTACGCGGCGTTCCTCGCGGCTCTGCGTCAACGGCTGCCCGGCGAATATGCGCTGTCGATCACCGGCCTGCTCGACTGGAGCGCGGGCGGCGACCCCGTTGCGCTGGCGGCGCTTGCCGGCGTGGTCGACGAGGTCGTCATCCAGACCTATCAGGGCCGCCGCACGATACCGGGATACGCTGCCTATCTACGCCAGTTGCGAACGCTTCCGATACCGTTTCGCGTGGCGCTGGTTGAAGGTGGCGAGTGGCAAGCCCCGCCCGGTCTTGCCGGCGAACCGAATTTTCGGGGCTACGTCGTTTTCCTGCTCACGGATTGACTGCAGCCGGCTTCATGCGCGGGCGTCCGAGGTAATCGCGCTTGCCGATCGCAATGCCCTGGCTGCGCATGATGGCGTAAGCCATGCTGGCGTGGAAATAGAAGTTGGGAAGTGAAAAGCTCAGCAGGAAATCCGCGACTGTGAATTCCAGGCGCGTGTCGCGGAAGACGAACAGCATGTCGCGCTGCGCGATGGCATCCAGTTCGCCCGGATCGACAGCCTCGATCACGGCAATAGCGCCGGCGACTTCCGCGCGTAGCGCGGCGAAGTCAGAGGGGACGGATTGCAGTTCGGGACCGAACTCACCTGCGCGTACGGCAAGGATCGCGCGTGCGGAATGGTGCCCGCATTCGAACACCTGCTTGGCGAACGGCCACATGTCGTCAGCCAGCCGCGCTTCGGTCAGCTCCGCATCGGACAGGCCGTTTTCGGCACAGTGCGCCTGCGCCTTGTCGACCAAGGCGGAGACGGCATTCATCGTCTGGAGATAGGATTTTACGACCGCATCGTGCAGTGAAATCGACATTGCATACCCACCCGATTGTTGTCGGGCAGACTTACAGGTTGACGGATGCGATGACAACGCGGCTTGGGCCGCGCTGCCTATATCGTCACGCTTTAAAGTTCGTCGCTGGGCAGGTCGCTAGCGTTAAACACACGATTGCGTCCCGCGCTTTTGGCGGCATAGAGGGCGCTGTCCGCGGCCTTCAGCGCTTCGCGCGGATTGCCATAGGCGTGTGCGTCGGCGATGCCGGCGGAGAACGTTATGCGGCCGAACGGCATGTCGGTTGCACGGTTCACCAGCTTGCGCGCAGCCATGGTTTCGCGGGCATTGTCCAGCACCTCGAAGGCTTCCTGAACCGACTTGCCGCGTATCAGCACGACGAATTCCTCTCCGCCGTGACGCGCGACATGGCATTTGTCGTCGGAGATCGCCGACAGCGACTTTGCGACCGTGCGCAGCACGCGGTCCCCGGCCTCATGGCCATGGGTGTCGTTGATCTTCTTGAAATGGTCGATATCGCAGAACCCGACCGTCAAGGATTCGCCGTTCTCGCGGGTAATCGCGTATTCGGAATTGAACACCGCTTCGAAGGCGCGCCGGTTGGGCAGGCCAGTCAGGTGATCCATTTCCGCTTCGCGCCGGGCATCGGCAAGCGAGCGCTGGAGCGTGCGGGTTTCTTCCTCGCTGCGCGTCAGTTCAGCTTCGATATCGCGGGTGCGATCGAGCATGCTGCGTGCGATGTTGGCGAGTTCGCTGATCATTGCGCCGGTCTCGGTGACCTGGCGTAGATCGCCAACGTGCGCTTCGAGGGCGGAGCTGTATTCGCTCGTCGCGGTTCGCGCGGCGGTGGCGGTGTTGGCGAATTCCTCGATCGTCGATTCAAGCTGACCCATCATCGTGGTCAACGCAGAAGAGTTATCGTTGCGTCCGCAATTGCGGGCAGCCTCTTCCAGCCAGTCCAGCGTGATCGGCATGCGCGCCTCTACCCGCTTCTCGATAAGCCACCCCAGCTTGGGGTTGCCCCCGGTCATCACGTCATGCGCGATGGCAAGCGTATAAGCGCTCACTTCGAGACGGTGGGTCATCAGGAAACTGGAAATGTCGCTCAGCAACTGCCGGCGGCGACGTTCACGCGGATCTTCCTGCACGGGAGATGGCGCTTCCGTAACGATCGACGCGGTCTCACGAGCTGACACTTCGTGTCCACCGTTCAGACCGAGCCAGCGCAGGATACCTCCCCCACGGGGCAAACTGGAGTCGTAAGCTGTCATGCCCATGGTTAACGGTAGGCGGCGTGGGCTTTTAAGTCCGAAGCAGGACTTTTTTGATGAAATTTGTCGCACTGTTTGGCTTGCACGGCCAGTTTTGCCGTTGAACCCGCAATTGCTGTGCTAGCCTGTGTCGAGCTGCGATGTGCTTAATTGCATGCGAGGGAAAATACAGTGCTATTGCGGTATTGACGCGGCTGCCGACGTTTCGGGCAGGCTCACGGAATTCGGCCTTGGCGCCGGTGCGCTTACGCGGCGGGCCGTCAGGATCTTCACCGGCGCTTCAATCATCTGCCCTTTCATCACGCCGGAGCCTTTGGTGGCGGATCGCGGCGCGTCCCAGATCTGGCGCACCACGTCCATGCCTTCCACAACGTGCCCGAATGCAGCGAACCCGGCTTTTGCGTCAGGGTCGGTGGCCTGCGGGTCGGCGTCCAGGCCCGGCATGTCGGATAGCAGGATCGAGAAGTCGCCGGTGGCAGTGCCGGGGGCATAGCGCGCCATGGAGATTGAACCGGCCTTGTGCAGCACTCCGGTCTGGCTGGTTGGCTCATGCGCGACCGGCTTGAGCGCCAAGGCCGGGCTGGCGGCGATACCGCCCTGCACCAGTCCGTTCGGCTGTTCACCCCATTCGAGATGCATCGAGCGGTAGAAGGTCGTGCCATCTAGCCGCTTCTGATCGACGTACTTGAGGAAGTTGGCTGTGGTGAGCGGGGCATTAGCCGCATCGAGATCGAGAGTGATCGTGCCCGCGCTCGTTTTGATCGCGACATAGACGTCGCTCGCGGGCGGAGCTGCGGGAGGGGGGGCAGCTCCCGCAAGCATCAGCAACAGAGGCGCGGCAAGCGCAGCGGAGAATCGGTTGGTCATGAGCAAATCATGGCCCAGATCACCCGCTGCGCGCCAGCGTTTAGCGAACGCGCGGACCGCCGAACGGCAGCGGCGGGGGAGGGCGTCGCGAACCACGCGGCAACTGCGCCTGATACGCGCGGCCGCAATGCTCGACGCAATACGGGAAGCCGGGATTGACCTTCACACCGCAGAAATGGAAGTCCGGCTCGCCCGGATGTCCCATCGGCCAGCGGCAGATGCGATCGTTGAGATCGAGCAGGCTGGTCTTCGCCGCGATTTCGGCGCTCGGCTTGGCGGGCACGAGGCGGCGCGGCGGCGCAGGAGGAATCGGCGGCTGTTGTTCGCCTGGACCCTGGCGCAGGAAGCCGCCGGGGCCGACCGAGACGACACGGGGCTTCGGCGCGATCGGCGCAGGTGCATCGGCAGGTGCGGCAGTCGCTTCAACCGGAGCTGCGACTGGCGCGGCGCGGGCGGGCGCTGGGGCTGCAGTCTCGGCCTCCTCGATCTCGGGCTCGTCGGCTTCCGGTTCCGGCTCGGCGGGGCGCGCTTCGACGGCAGGTTTCGGCTTTTTCGGCGCAGGCGCAGGGCGAGCGGCGGCTGGCTTCTCATTTGCCTTTACCGGCGATGGACGCGCTTTGAGGCCAAGGCGGTGCGCCTTGCCAATAACCGCATTGCGGCTGACGCCACCAAGCTCTTCCGCGATCTGGCTGGCGGTTGAACCACCTTCCCACATCTTGGTCAGCTTCTCGATGCGTTCGTCAGTCCAGCTCATTCACATTCCTATCCTGCATCATATCCGCTGGAAGCTTGCCTCCGAAGCGGCCAGCCGATAGTCCGCGTGCCATGGTCGATCAACCGAATTCGGGCAATTTGCCCCTCTCCAGCGCCGTCCCACAAACCCGCAGCTTTCCGGCCAAGGGAGAGCCCGTCATTCACCAGGTCAACTGGATCGGGCTAAAGACATTATATATGAAGGAAGTTCGT
This sequence comes from uncultured Novosphingobium sp., assembly GCA_964502105.1. Lineage (GTDB taxonomy): Bacteria > Pseudomonadota > Alphaproteobacteria > Sphingomonadales > Sphingomonadaceae > Novosphingobium. The sequence goes on from CAZCUS010000011.1 coordinate 95,338, forward strand.
CGCTTCTTCAAGGTTCAGACCCAGACCATCTGGGCGCCGGCGATCACGACCATGCTGTTTCTCGTGATTTTCTCGGTGGCGCTGGGCAGGGGCGGCCGCGAAGTGCTGGGAGTCAATTTTGCGACGTTCGTTGCGCCCGGCCTGATCGTCATGGGTATGATGCAGAACGCTTTTGCCAATGCCAGTTTCTCGTTCCTCGCGGGCAAGATCCAGGGCACGATTATCGACTTCCTGATGCCGCCGCTCACCGAGGGCGAACTGATGCTGGCGATGACCGGCGCTGCGGTAACCCGCGCCCTGCTGGTCGGCCTGGCATTGTCAGCCGCCATGATGCTGTGGCCCACCGTCAGCCTGGCAGTCGCGCATCCCTGGGCGGTGGTCTGGTTCGGGTTGATGGGATCGGTGTTCCTCGCACTTCTGGGATTGCTGTCCTCGGTCTGGGCAGAGAAATTCGATCACAATGCGGCGATCACCAATTTCATCATAGCACCGCTCTCTCTGCTGTCGGGCACGTTCTACGTGATCGACAATCTTGCCCCGGTGTTTCAGACGATCAGCCGGCTCAATCCGTTCTTTTACATCATATCAGGCTTCCGCTTTGGTTTCCTGGGCCAGAGCGACATCGGCGACACCAACATGGCCGTGCTGCAAAGCGCGATTGGGCTGGGCGTGGTCAACGTGGTTCTGGCGGGCGTCACCTACGCGGTGCTGCGGTCGGGCTGGAAACTCAAGAGTTGAGAAAAAGCCTGAGGAACCCCCACTAAATCCTAGGGATTGATCGCTAGCGCGATGAATCGAAAAATTAACCCTGAACGCCGATAACGCGGTCAGTGAACACGGTCTCGACCATCGCCAACCGGGAGTCCCAGACCGGTAAATTCGTGACGCTCATCGCTATGACGTCGTTGATTGTCGTCTGTGCGGTCATGGGATTGCTGTTGTGGTCCAGCCGCGAGGTTGACCGCATCGCGCTCCAGCATGAGGAAGCGGTCGTCGCCACGATGCTGATCCGCGCCAAAAGCCGGGTTGCGCATATGCAGGAATCCTCGACGATCTGGGAGGATGCCGTCACCAAGGTGAACGAACGGCCGCTCGATCTCGAATGGGTCGATCGCAGTATGGGCATCTGGTTCTACGATTACGGCGGAATCGACGAAGTCTATGTGCTCGATCCGCAAGACACCCCGATTTATGCCATGCGTGAGGGAAAGCGTACCGATACCGCGACTTACGGGCAAATCGCCGCGGCCGCGCGCCCGATCGTCACTGCCTTGCGCAAGCTGGGCCCGGTCACCCAGAAGACGCCGGATAATGGCGATCTGATCGAAATGAGTCCCGGTCTCACTGAACTGGCCATGGTGCGGGGGCGGCCCGCCATCATCAGCGTCAAGCCGATCACTTTCGATTCCGCCGCTATCGCGCCACAGCGAGGGCGGGAGTCGGTGCATGTCAGCGTGGTCTATCTGGACGCGGACCTAATCGCCTTGCTCAGCGCCCAGTTCGGTTTGCACGGAGCGTATTATTCTCCCTCATTGCACACGAGGTCGGGTGAGGCATCGGTGCCGCTGCGCACGGAAAGCAGTCGCAACATCGGCTATCTGGTGTGGCGGCCCTTTGCGCCCGGCCACCAAGTGACCGCCTATGTCGGTCCAACGCTTATCATCGGATTGCTGCTCGCCATCTTCGCTATCTATCTGCTTGCCAAGCGCCTTGCCCGGCGCACGCTCGATCTGGAGGACAGCCGCACCAAAGCGCAACATCATGCGCTGCATGACGGGCTGACGGGTTTGCCCAACCGCGCGATGTTCCAGGATCGGCTGGAACAGGCGCTTTCGCGCTGCCGCCGCGACGGCAAACTCGTGGCGCTGCTCTATCTCGACCTCGACCGGTTCAAGCAGGTGAACGATAGCCTCGGCCATGCCGCCGGTGACGAGGTTATCCGCGAGGTTGCCAGCCGCCTGTCCACCGAAATTCGCCTTTACGATACAGTTGCGCGGCTGGGCGGCGATGAATTTGCCATCCTGATCGTCGCACCAGACGATCGCGCCGTGCTCGAACAGATTTGCGAACGCATCATTGCAGAACTCTCGCGCCCGTTCGACCTGCCTGGCGCGCAATCGTTCATCGGTGCGAGCATTGGCGTAGCCATGGCGCCCGGAGACGGAATGAATCGCACGGATCTCGCACGCAAGGCCGACATCGCACTCTACCGGGCGAAAATGCAGGGAGGGGGGCGGACCATGTTCTTCGAACCGTGGATGGACGAGGTCGTGCGAATTCGCGAAACGACACACCGCGAACTTCGCATCGCCATCGCCGATTGCGACAAGCAACTCAAGGTGCTCTACCAACCCGTGTTCTCGACAGCGACCGGCGTTATCACCGGGGTCGAGGCCTTGCTGCGCTGGGACCATCCGGTCAGTGGCATCATCACCCCGGCGGAATTCATCCGCGCAGCCGAGGAAACCGGCCTGATCGAAGTGCTGGGCAACTGGGTTCTGCGCAGGGCGATGCTTGATGCGGCGAACTGGCCCGAATTGCGCGTGGCGGTAAACGTCTCGCCGATCCAGGTACACAGCCGCAATTTCGCCAGCGGGATTGAAGCACTGCTGGAAGAAACCGGCATGGAAGCAGACCGGCTGGAATTGGAGATCACCGAAACCGCCTTGATGGGCGCTTCCGCCGAGGTTTCCGAAGCCTTGGCGCGGCTGCGCGGAATCGGCGTGGCAGTGGCGCTCGACGATTTCGGCACCGGCTATTCCTCGCTCAGCCACATCCGCGACATCGCGGTCGACCGGATCAAGATCGATCGTTCGTTCGTCAAGGCGATCAATACGCCCACTGGCATCGCCTTGGTGGAGGCGGTGGTGGCGCTGGCCAAAGCCAATGGCCTGCAACTGACGGCAGAGGGCATAGAGACCGAGCGGCAGCACACCTTCCTGAAGGAGCTGGGCTGTCATGAAGTGCAGGGGTTTTTGCTAAGCCGCCCGGTCGGCGTAGGGGGCATCAGCGCAATGCTGGGCCGCGATCCCCGTGATCGGCCGCTGGGCACGGTCAGCGGGCACAGGGCAGCGTAGGGAGTCTCCGCTTGCCGGCCAAGGCGTAAGCTGGCGGCGCGGATTGTGCGGTTAACCAGCTAAAAGGTATAAAGTCAGTGCGTACGGCCCTGACGAAGCCGGTAGCGCCCATCCGAAAATGCATCGAACAGTTCCGATAGCGAAGGGTGCTCCACCGGGCCACCTTCGGCGTCCTCAGTCAGGTTCTGCTGGCTGACGTAGGCGACGTAACTGGAATCGTCGCTCTCGGCGAGGAGATGGTAATAGGGCTGCTCGCGTTCCGGCCGGATTTCGACTGGAATCGATTCATACCACTCGTCGCTGTTGGCAAAGACAGGGTCGATATCGAAGACCACACCACGGAAATCGTGCTGCTTGTGCCGTACGACATCACCGATCGCAAAGCGCGCCCGGTTCTGGCGGGGAGCGTCAATCACGCGCCCGGCCTGCGGAGAAAAGAAGGAGGCACGGTTCATACTTGTAACATATAGGTTTTGTGCGGATGCGAAACAAGCAAGTGTGTTCCGCGATCCCCAAAATCGTTTCAGCAAGGGGCTTGGCAAGCGCGATCTTCTCCGCTAACCGGCGCCCTTCGCTCGACCCGGCGGGTTCCCGCCAACAGCGCGCTTCTGCGGAGAGGTGGCAGAGTGGTCGAATGCGCTGCACTCGAAATGCAGTGTACGGGTAACCGTACCGTGGGTTCGAATCCCACCCTCTCCGCCACCCAGTTAACTATCTGATATTAAAGAATAAATTGCGCCAGAAACGGCGCAGTTCCGGGCCGTTTGCGCCCGCAATCCGTCGTGGGATAACGGCAAAATCCCGATTTCTCCCTGCATTCCCAGGCCGTTCTCCGCTGCATGACGGCCGAGTACGGTTCGCGGTGCGTTCCCGCCCGTTTTAAAACGGGAAATAACGGGCTTTTCGCAACATTCGGCCCATCCAGAAGCTGGTCTGAACCGGATTGCCCGGCCTCATCTGCCGGATCGCGAGCAGCGGCTGTTGGCTTCAAAAACGGGATGTAATCGGCCGTTTTGCGGCGCCAATCGGCCGTCATTGCCTTGCTAATTGGGTGTGGAAAAACCTGGGCAGTCATTTGTTCTGGCCGGCCAGATGTGGCTTATTGGGTGGGTTTGGAAGACGAGTTTGGCTGAGCTGTTTGGGCTTCGCCGCCTTATCGAACACCTGGGATCGGAGAGGTCTGCCGTCCGAACGGCCGGCAGCTCCAAGTCTACCAGGCGCTCCTAAGCCCCGTCGCGCGCATGGTGCGTAGCGACAGCTTGGGAGGAAAGACTATGACCCGCGAGCGCAAGCTTGTTCGCAAAGACAGCCTTAAGGAGGGCAACCTAAAGAAGACACGCGCCAGGCGTGAGCGTCAGTCGAAAGCCCGTTTGACAGCCGATCGCATTGCCGCAGCAAGAAACGATCTCCTGCCCGATCTGCAGGTCAGGTCGGTCGATATTGCGCTGCTGGAAATGCCTGCGCACGAGACGCGCAAAGTCACGGACGAGCGGGTCGAGACCTTTGTGCAATTGATCGCGCGATATGGTTTCGTGCAACCTATCCTGGTCAAGGGCGTGAAGCTGATCGATGGCGTCGCTCGCCTTGCCGCCGCTCGCAAGCTGCGGCTGGGTCAGGTGCCGGCGATAGATGTGCAACATCTGTCGGATGCCGAAGTGCGCACGCTGCGCCTTGCCCTCAACCGGTCCCAAGACGGCGCCGAGTGGGACATTGATGAGCTGAAGCTCGAATTTCTCGAGCTCATCGAACTCGAGGTCGATCTGTCGGATACCGGCTTCACGCTGGCCGAGCAGGACATCATCCTGCTCGACGACGGGGACGGCGACGAGCGGGTAAGCGAGGAACCCGAAGAGCCCACGGGCGATCCCGTAAGCCAGCTCGGTGATATCTGGTTGTTGGGCGGTCACCGGGTGATCTGCGGCAATGCGCTGGAAGAGGCGGTGCACAATGCGCTGCTGGACGGCGATAAGGCCGCGGCCGTGGTGACCGATCCGCCCTACAATGTCGCGATCAAGGGCAACGTCAGCGGGCTTGGCAAAAAGGTTCACGAAGAGTTCGTCATGGCATCGGGCGAGTTGGACGACACCGGGTGGCAGACGTTTCTCGACACGCTCATGGTGCGTTTGTGCGCCAGCACGGCGTCTGGCGCTGTGCTCTACGTGCTCATGGACTGGCGCTCGACCCACCGGGTCCAATCGGCCGGGTTGGCTGCCGGACTCAATCTCATCAACAAGGTGATCTGGTTCAAGGAAAGTGGCGGGATGGGCTCGCTCTATCGGTCATCCTATGAGGAAATTCCGGTCTTCTGCAACGGGAAGACGCCGCGGGTGAACAACGTCGCACTGGGTAAGTACGGCCGGGACCGGATGAACACCTGGGTCATGCCTGGTGCTAACCGGCGTGGATCATCGGCCAACGAGATGCTGCATCTGCATGCAACGCCAAAGCCGGTGGAGCTGTGCGTCGATGCCATTCTCGATGTCACTAATAGTGGTGACTTGGTGCTCGATGCCTTCCTGGGTAGCGGCACCACGCTGATCGCCGCGGAGAAGACCGGCCGGGTATGTCGCGGCATCGAACTCGATCCCAAGTTTGTCGATGTCTCGATTGTGCGCTGGCAGGAGTTCTCCGGCGATGAGGCTGTGCTTGAGGCGACCGGAGAGAGCTTCAGCCAGGTGCGCGAACGCCGCAGTCAGGAGACTCCAGACGGCGATGCCGAGCCCGAAGGAGGACAGCCAGCATGAGCCGGAGTTACCGGGAGGTTCCGCGCGCCGGCCGTAAAGAGCGCAGCGAAACCGGGGAGACCAGCCGTGATGCCGATCGCGAACGGCGCGACGACGAGCACAGTGTCGGCCGACCTCAAAGTCAGAACGACGAGTACCACGATCATGATTACGGGCCGGAGGAAGAAACGGAGGATCCGCCCGATGACCGCAATCGCTCGGTCGATACGCGCTTCAAGAAGGGCAACAGGGGTGGCCCCGGACGGCCAAAAGGGGCGCGCAATCTGAAAACGATCGTGAGGGCGATTTCGAGCGAGAAGGTCGCGATAACGACCCAGAAGGGCAAACGAAAAGTTCAGCGCAGGGAAGTCGTCGTTCGGCAAGTCGCGCAGCGAGCGTCACAGGGCGAGGCGCGTGCGACGGAGCAGTTCCTCAGGCTGGACGAACGTTATGGGCCGGAGGACGAGCCTGATGTTTCTGACCCGGAAGAGCTGAAGCTGGACCTCGCTACACTGCGCGCCCTGGTCGAGTTCCATGAACTCCTGGCCGACGACAATGCGGAGGACGACGATGACTGATATCCGAGATCCATCCGTTGTCAGAAGGTACCTTGAACAGCAGGCAAGGCAGGACTTTGGCGTCTTTGCCATACGCGCATTCGGCGAACTCAACGGCACGCCGCTGATCATGAACTGGCACATCTGGGCCATTGCGCATCATCTGATGAAGGTATTTCTCGGCGATACACGCCGTCTGATGATCACGATACCGCCCCGCTTCCTCAAAAGCTTTCTTGCGAGCGTCTGCTACCCGGCATGGATTCTGGGCAAGGACCCGCGAGCTCGCGTCATCTGCTGCTCCTATAACCAGAAACTCGCTGAGGAATTTGCCCACGAGACAATCAAACTAATGCAGACACCGTTTTACCGCCGCGTCTTTCCCAATACCCACCTCGACCCGAAGAAATGCCGTGCCGAGATCATGGCCACCACGCGCGGCGGGCAGCGCAGGGCGACTTCGGTTGGCGGCACCCTTACCAGTATCGGAGGTGACTACATCATCATCGATGATCCGATAAAGGCGGATGAGGCGCAATCGGAAGTCGCGCGCGACACGGCTATGCGCTGGTTTAGCGGCACGGTAACCAGTCGTTTCAATCAACCCAAAAAGGGGCGGATGGTACTCATCGCTCAGCGGCTCCATATGGAGGATCTGCCTGGGCAGCTGCTGGAAAGCGGCTACTGGGATTTGCTCGAACTGCCGATGGTCGAATGGATAGAACGTCGCGTTGAGATTGCGCGCGGTAAATTCGGTACTCGCAACCCTGGCAATATCCTCCACGAGGAGCGGTTTGGCGAGGAGGAGATCGCGCAGTTCCGAAAGGATATGGGCGAGCGCGACTTCGAGGCGCAATACAATCAGCGGCCCATGCCGCCCGGCGGTGCGCTATTCAAACTCGAGTGGTTGCAGCGATACGACAGTCCGCCGCCCCCGAGGAAACTGGAGCTGATTGTCCAGAGCTGGGATACAGCATACGACATCCAAGAGTGTCATGACTACAGCGTCTGCACGACATGGGGCTTATCAGGTAAGAACTGCTACCTGCTCGATGTTTTTCGCGATAAGCTCGAATTTCCCGATTTACAGAGGGCGGTTTTCACCCAGAAGGACAAGTGGAAAGCTGATCTCGCGATCGTCGAGAATGCCGGCTCGGGCAAGAGCATTTATCAGAATATTCGGCAAAATAGACGGCTAACCTGGCTGGTCGCCAAGGGACCGGAAGGCAGCAAGCAAGACCGTGCTTCGCAGCAGACACCGAAGTTCGAACGTGGCGAAATCTTTGTGCCACGTGATGCGCCGTGGCTGCGTGCTTTCGAAGATGAGCTCGCGTCTTTTCCACATAGCAGGCATGACGATCAGGTCGATAGCGTGACTCAGTTCCTAGCGTCGCTGGATACCGGAAACATTCATCGTCTAGCTGATCTGGCGCGAAGGAGTTGATTTTGGCGGTCCGGAAGAGCTTCGCTCTCCCGCTATCGCATTCCCATAGGCCCCGACGATCCAGATGAAGCTCTGGATGTCGATGTTATCGCGCGGGGCGAGATCGCTGACCTGCACTCTTGTGCGGTCAGCGAGATCGAGCAGGCTGGCGTAGACATCGGGATCGAGCGCGGTGTCATAGTCGCGCGCGAAGCGATGGCCGACCCGGGCAGCGTAGTCCTGGGTAACCTGCGGCTTGAGGAACAGGTAATCCTCGGGCGCCCACAGGAACGGCAGGTAGGTGACCACCGTCCACTTCGCGCTGTCGTAGGGTCTTGCCAGCCGCTCCATCGCTGCAAGTGCCTGTGCATGCTCGCCACGCGTAAACTGCGCGGCGGCGCGCACGAAGGCATCGCCGTCACTGCCCCTGAGCAGCGGCGCCAGCCTGGCCTTCTCGAAGGTCGATAGCAGGTTGGTCGCCTGGAATGCCGCAAGCGCTGCCGCGCCCGTGCCGCTACCATCGATCGCCTGCTCGAGCGGCAGGCTAGCCTCGAGCTTTGCTCTGGCCGCCAGCTTGTAGGTGCGCTCGGCGGCGATGAAGTCCTCCGAGCCAAAGCCACCGGGGAAGTGCGCGAGGAAACGGGTGCGGGCACCATCATAGCCAAAGTAGCTGGGGTCGGACTCTCCGGCACGGCCCAGCATTATCTGCTTTAGGGTGGCCATGTCGCTGTCCTCAAGGGTGAGGACGACCTGCCCATCGACAATCATCACGCCGGTGTAGCCCTTGTCTTTCTGGACAATGCGCAACGTTGCCTTGCCGAGGGTGTCGGACCAGACCGTCTTCATGGAATGTACCTCACGCTGACATCATCGCCATCCGGCACCGCAGTGCTGCGCAGGCTATGGGCCACATCTGCGATCGCGGCGGTCCATGCTGGTGCATGCAGCGGTAGCAGCGCCGTCAGACTTGGCGCTGTTCCGCTATCGTTGCTGACATAGGCATTGCCGCTCGGAAAGCAGGCCACCGTTCCGCCGATGAGCGCGGCCAGCGCCCCGTTGTAGCGCTGTGCCACATCGCGCGGCAGTGACCATGAGGCCGCATCGGTCCAGACCTTCCCGTTCCTGCGGATGTATCCCAGGTTGACTGTCTTGCCGCCGCCCGGCGGATCGAACTTGAGGTTAAGCGCGCCCTTGAGATCGATGTAGACTCCCAGCGGTTCGAGACCGGCAATAAAGGCCTGCAGGTTGCCCGGCAGATGCGGATCGATCCGGGCGAGCTCCTCGTAGAACAGCTCCTGGCTGATCGAGCCCGGGCGGGAGGGCAGGGTGTCTGGGACGGCACGCACCATAGCTTGCCCGTTCTCGATGCTGACCACGCCGCGCGTGATCATCTCGGTGCAGGCCAGCGTGCCGGGCAGGGCGATAAGATCGCCGGTACCCGGATGGCGCCAGATTGCCAGCTCGACCAGCGCGAAAGTGAAGTGCGCGCCGGCATGGCCTTGCAGCAGGCTTGCCAGCGCCTGCGCCTCGCTGCGGATGCCATCGCCTAGCGCAATCAACAGTAAGCGCCCACGTGCGAGGTTGCGCGATACCGCATCGATGAATCCGGCTTCGGGCAGCGCGTCGGGGTGATCCGCGACGACATCGTAAAGCGTTGCGGCAGCCATGCCTCGGCCCTTGCGGCAGGCCGCCTCGAACGCCTCATAGTCCATGCCGGTCAGAGCTGCGACATAGTCGAGGGCCTGCGCCACCACCTCGCGCCGCGCCTGCGGGTTCCGCCACAGCTTGGCCTCAACCAGCACGATGCTGCCATCGGGGGTGACGAACAGCGCATCGATCTGGCCGTGGCCGCACGGCACTTCGCCGGCCACCGGCAGGACCGCGCCAAAGCCGGGCTCGATATCAGCGACCGGCATAACTTCGGGATGGCGCAGCACCAGATCCTGCAGCCAGGCCTCGCTGTAGCTGGCGCTGCCGAGGTTGAGCTTCTCGAGGGCAGCGCTCCCACCATCGCTACCGATTACCACCGGTGCGCCGGCCATCCGGCGCGGGGGTGCGAATACGGGCAAATGCCTCATGGCGCGGTGCCCTGTGCGACTACCCGGCTCATTTTGTCAGGACGAGCTTGCGCACTTCGCCGCCGCTCACTGACACGGGCTGCATGATGTCGCCGCCCTGGACCAGCGCGCTGTATTGTTGCGGGATGTTCCAGATCACCGAGGCGGTGACGAAGTATGCGCCGTCGGCAACGCCATCGAAGCTGAAGCTGCCTTGCGCATCGCACACTGTGCGGCGCACGCTACGGGCATAGGCGGGATCGGGTATCGGCGCGGTCATCACCCCTGCCGGGAAATACCCGCCATCCGGGCTTTTGTAGACGATGCTGACCAGTTCACGCGCATACGGCGTGTCGGGGATAAGCTCGACCATGAGGCCCGCGCAGGTCTTCACGTCGCCGCCCATTGTGCGCATCAGCGCGCTGCCGGAGATGGTGTTCTTCCCGGGCTTCGCTGCCCAGGCGCCGTCGGCGGCGTTATACACCGTCTTGGGCTGGGGCAGGTAGCGCGGCGCGGGCATCACTGTCGCGCAGCTCATCAGCATCAGCGATGCGGCGATCGCTGCGGATTGTCTGGTTCTCTGGAAATACATCGGCATGGCGTCGCTCCCTGTTCGTGCGACGCCGCCGGCTGGCCCTTCGTCGCTCCTATGTCCTCTCGGGGCGACGGCCAAAGCCGGATGTTAGTAACCCGTCCGTAGAGCGAGCGCATGCGCCTTTACCGGCGGACCGGCTGGACATACGCGCATGCCACCCGGCCTCCAGAAACTGGTGACCGAGTTCTACGAGAGGGGTTACTAAGCCCCGCCTTCGGGCTTTCACCGAAGGCGGGGCCAATTTGCTCGGTTCGGACAGGAAGACAAGTCCTGTGTGCCCGGTGGCGCAGATAAAGACCCGGCGGGGCTGATGCGCACAAGGGGATGGATAATGGGCACGACCGCATCGGGAGCAGTATCGGAGCGCTGTGGCCACGGCTTCGGTCCATGGCGAAGAACGGTACTCGTTAAGGGGAAAAATGGTCTACGCGTATGACCGCTAGTGCGGACGTTCGAGACTTTCCGGAATTGGGCCGCATCGTCAAATAGAAGTCATTCGTTCATTAAGCCCAAGTGTCGCCTTTCTTTAAATGCAGTGATGGCATCAATTCAAAATTTCCGCGCACATTCGCTGACGCTGGGTCGGGCGTAGCCAAAGCGGACCGAGTTTAAGCTGATCGCCGTCAATCCGTCATGGTCTCGATGATGATGCGAGATTGATCGCCGGAGGGGAGCGCCACTCCCTCCAGCGCCGCTTGCAGAACGAGGCGGGTCTTCGACCAGCCAAGCGCGGGATCGTCGATCGCAGCGAGGAGGCGCGGGATCGACGTCCTGGGCGAAACGAACAAGGCTGGCACCGCCGTGGTGCGGCGCCAGCGTCGCGACACCATCTTCGCGACCGATGCCGCGATCGGAGCGCGAATGTGTTGCTGCACGAAATAATGCGCCCACAGCGAATGACAGACCAGCAACGCCTCAGGAGCTAGGCGCTCGAGCAGCGTCGCGGCAAGGGTCGATGCGGCGTGGACGGACCAGTCTGCGGTGGGGCTGTTGCGAACCGAGGCCCAGGCATCGGCTTCGCCGGTCACGAACAGCTTCTCCAGATGGTCGATAAGACCCACGATGCGAACGGCATTGGCATGCCCTGCGGCGTCAGCACGCCATTGGTCGAGCGGTAGTCGGTCGAGCTCGTTTGCCGCCGCGAGGTCGAACAGCGCGACGATTAAGTTGCCAATGAGCAGTTCGTCTGCCCCCTCACTCCACGGCCGGATTATGCCGTCGTGATGGCGCATGACGTCGCGATCGTTGTTGGAGAGCTGCTCTGCGAGCATGGCAAGCGCGTCGAGCAACTTGAGACCGTCTGCCACTATCGAGGCGAAATCGCGTGTGCGCTGAGCGAGCGTGAACAGCGGCCCGGCGCTTGCCGAACGAAACGAAATAAGCGGGCTCGTGCGAAGAAGGGGCGCTTCTCGCAGCGAACAGTCAAGCGATGCACCATCTGCGAGTTCAATTTCGATCAAGCTCATTCGCAGCGTGTCGAGCGGTGGCGCGGCCGGTGCGTCGGTAATATACGGATCGAGGTTGCTGCACATTCCGATCAGGTTCTTGGGATCGATGTCCGCGCGATGCCGATCGGTCAACGCGCCCAGCACGCCCGCCGCCCGTCGTTGCAGCGACAAAAGTGGTTCGACTTCGTGATCTGCCTGCATCGGCTCCAATGCGGCGACAACGACGCCGAAGCTATGGATGCCGCCGGGCCGATCCCCGGCATTGAAGCGGCAGTACGCGGCGTCCATTGCGAGGCCGAGCGCGAAGGTGGGCCGCTCGTCAGGGTCGACCAGGCGTTCGGCCGCCTCAAAAAAGCCTGTTGCTAGCGCCCATTCGTCGTGCTTTGCACTGGCAATCGCGGCGGTTCGAAAGGCAAATGCTGCGGCTACGTCGCCCTCAGGCGTGGGCCAGCGCGGCAGAGCCTCCCGCCAGATTGTCAGCGCTGCCGGAAAATCTCCTGCGTCGTTCGTTACCTTGGCAAGCGTGCAGCGATATAGCGGATTATCGCCGGCGACCTTGGAAATCTCGGTGGAAGCATCTAGGGCGCCCTTCGCGTCACCAAGATCCTCATTAATCGTACGTATCAGGACCGGTGCAATGCCACCCGCCATCGTAGTTGCGCCGATTTCAGCGCAGAGATCGAACGCATTGCGCAGTTTCGCGCAATAGCCGGACCAGTCATTGTCCTTGGCGCGGTGCTCAGCGAGCCAAGTGCGCTCGACAAGAATGGATGACATGTCCTCGGGGCCGCCGATCGACTCAAGCATGGCACGCGCATCCTCGGCCGGGATCGTCTGAAGTGCTCGCGTGAGGGCATCGAGGTCATCGATATCCTGCACATGGCTGATGAGCCTGAGCCCGGCAAACTGCGCGTAGGCGCCTGGCGGGATGTCCGGCTCCCCCGTCATCCCGGCCCGCGCCATGCGCTCAGGCAGATTCGTCTCCATCGCCGTCGCCACGCGGAAAAACTCTTCGGCGCGCGCGACGATTACCGCCATCGGATAGCGGACGTCGATCAGCGACAGGAACTGACTGAGGTAGAGGAAGCGAAAAAAGCGCGTGGCGTCATCATCGGGCGCGGCGGCAAACTCCTCATCGAGCTTGGCCGCGATGCGCCTCGCAAGGTCGGCATTGCTCGCGGCCGCAATACGGTACTGGAAAATCCGGAAGATGAAGAGATCGAACGGTCGGACGAATGGCATGACGTCGCCTGCGACAGTACCCAACGGTGCGTACATCTCGCAGGCCTCCGCGATGGCGCTCCAGACCTCCTCATCAGCCGAAAACAGGCTCTGCATGATATACACTAGCGGTCCCGCAGACCCCGCAATGTAGCAGTGCATGAGGACCGAGGAGATATCCCAAGGGGTTAGTGTGCGCTGGAGAAGGTAGGTCCAGGCGACCTGTCCATGCATCGCCTTGACCCAAGGCAGCCCGCGTGCCTCCTGCGCTGCGCCTCTGGCAAGCGGTGAGACCCTGAACCCTTCGTCAGTGGCTTCCAGCCAAGGACCGGCGATCACGTCGATCGCGTCACCCGGTTCGGCGATCGCATCCTCCATTCGTGCGATCGCGATCAGATGCTGTCGTGACATCCGCCCGGTCACGAGGCTGGCGCGATAAAGGAGTTCGCGCGGGGCGTCTGGTAGTTCGGCGATCAGCCGGCCGGCCTCAAAACGGATACGGTCGACATCGGGCGCGCTTCCGAGCAAATCCTCCGCTCGCGCTGCTGGGAAGTCGGCGTCCGCCAGCGCAGCGATGCGCGCGTTGATCAATTGCGGATGCCCGAGAGTCGACAGCTCCAACATGCCACCCCAAGTGGCGATGCGGTCGGACGGGCATCCCGACTGTAGAAGGAAGGCTTCGATCTCGGCCTGGTCGAAGGGCTGCATCTGAAGCTCTCGCGCGTTCGCCAGTTCGACCGCCTGCGCGAGGCGTGGCGGTAGGGGGCGATCGGATGTGACGATGAGCTGCCCGCCCAGCTCCCGTTGACAGCGCCACAGGCCAGCCAAGCTCGCCTCGATCGGGCGCGGATCGGCGAGTGCATTAAGGTCGTCAATGACCAGGATTCTTGCCCGACCTTCGGCGCGAAGAATCTGCGTCGCCGCCGTCAACCGCGATCTGACCTCAGTGGAATTAAGGTCACGAAGTGGTAGCCATATCGCATCCTTGCCGACAAATTGGCTGGCCGCGATGAGGGTCTTGCCGGTTCCGGTCGAGCCATGCAGCAGGACACTGCCGCCAACCAACGCGTTTTCCAGCAACAGTTCCTTTCCAACCCGGCGGAAATGACGTGGCGGGAGTGGCGGGGTTCCTTCGAACACCATGGCCGGAGCTTGAATTGCGAGCGTTCCCGCCGTTCCCGCCGCCATCGCCGCCTTGACCAGCGCGAGATAATCCTGCTGGGGCACTTGTATTGCGGTCGCGCCAGCGAAGATGCGTAGAAACTGTGCACGCGTCAGCGGGATGCCATCCTTCTTCGCGGCCGCATCAAAAGCAGCAGTGTAAAGTGCGTCGAAGGTGGCCTCAGCGTTGGCCGGTGCAATCCCGGCGGTAGCGCCATGATTGACGAGGCGGTCTTTGATCTGCTGGAACAGAGCGGTGCCATCCCGTTGTCCTGTCACCCACTCGATCGGCGCGATCAACTCGCTGACAACCTGCTGAGGCGTTGCGCCCGACAGGAAGTCGAGCACAGGCTGATCGACGTATCCTTCCGCTTGCAGGAATGCCGACAAGCGCGTGGCCGCCGTTTCGGACTCAACAGCATGCGGCGCGGCAGCCACGCTGTTCCAAAGATCGATGCCGCATTGCCCCGGGCCAAAGGGTGCGCCCATCTCCACGCCCGCATGCGATGTCGTGAGGTAGCGGAGTTGCAGGGTGACGCCCGGATTGCGCGCTGCATGCCCCCAAAAATGATTGATCGCATCCTTAACCGAGCCGGTGCGAAGCGTGATGTTGCCCGAGCCAGCCGTATCTTTGACCTGTTCGGTAAGCGCCGCCTCTCCGTCGATGCGGTCTAGGTCTTCAGCGCCTTCTAGGTAGAGCTCCTCATCCTCGCCAAGGTCTAGCCAAACCAGGATGCTGCGAAGTATCTGATAGATATAGCCTCGAAAAGTGTCGTGCGCTTGTCGCGCCGGGTCGCTTATCAGGCCGGCCATGGCGTCTTTCGCCTGAGAATCGAACTGTCGGTCGAGTTGCGCAACATAGGCACTTCTGTCTCACCAAAGATCGCCAACACCCCGGATTGGGCACTACGATAGACTTCTATCGCGCTTCAAGACGCGCTGTAACCGTAGTGTAAAAATCAATGGCCTTGCCAGAGACATGGGGCCGTGACCAACGGCCAGCTTCCCCGCTCGGCAGAGCAGCTCCACGACCCCGACCAAATTCCCCTTCGGCCAGATCCTTGTCGTGTTCACGATCATGCTCGCGAGCCTCTGGGTAGCGATACAATAAGCGGCGGAAATGCTCGCGTATCCTTCTAGGCTCCGCGCAGGAGCGAGCGCGAGGGCAAGGACTGGATCGATCGCACTTTCCAGGTCGTCCACGCTAGAATTTAGCTTTCCTTCGTTGCGGCGGGCCTTCCTCCAACTTGGCCCGGAGCGCGTCGACATAGTCCTTGACCTCATATTCCAGCAGATCGTCGTTGTTCGCCAAAAGCGCGCTGAGCTTGGCGAGATAAGGGCGATTTGCGCGGCGATGCCCGCCACGAAGAAGGCAATCGATCAGAAAAGCGCGCATCTGCGAGACTTCGCCATCGTCGGGCTGAAAGTCCTTGATAGTTCGGATGGTCACATCGTGCAGCGTCTGGATGACACCTTCATCGATCCGGTTCGACATGACGACGGTGGCTAGGACACTGCCAAGCGCTTGCGCAGCGGCGTGCGGGACCGTTCCAGGATACTCGGGTCGATCGGGTGGGGTGCGGTGCGCCGCGCCGGCCGGCAGGTGCCGGAAGATCTCCGTCCAGGTTGTGACATGTCGAACCAGATCATAGAGAAGGCGCGCTGCGCGGGTGGGAAATTCCGCGCTGCGATCGATCTCGTCACCGCTGGAATCATATCGCTGCTCGAGCAGCTCAGCGATCGTTGGGATATAATAGAGCCACATATGATAGCCCACACCCTGTTTAGCAGCCGAGCTGATCATAATGTCGAAGTAAAACATGCCGACATAGATCGGGTCACGCATCTGATCGCGCTCGAACCAGTCGGGCCGACCGTTGAGCCAAGTCCAATATTCCGGCCGCTCGTCGCCATCGAGCAGTCGCTTCATATAGTCGCCGACGCCCTTCCAGGCTGAGAGCTGCTCTCCGACATTGGCGTCCGCAAACAGGAAGTGGAGGATACGGTTGCGCGCTGGGAGATGATAGCCGACCATCCCATCGGCATGGTCGTTCGTCGCAATCTCCTGATAGAGCGCGCTGCCGGGCCGCCGCATCAGCTCGCCGAGAAAACGCTCAAGGAAATCCGGGCTGCCGAAGATGTCTGCGCGGAACAGAGTGATAGCGAAATAGGGCCGGCGCGCGACGATGATGTCGAAGAGTTGGGGCGAACTGAGGATGAACTGGAAGAGATCACTCGCAGCACGCTCGCCGCGTCTGCCGTCGGGCACTAGATGTGCCAACCAAGCGACGGGTTTGGCAGCCCATACCGGCCAGCTTTCGCCGGAGTATCGCCGGTCTTCCGGTCTGCGAACAAAGCGCTTGAACCCCTCCTCTGGCGTCGGTCCGAAATCCTCCAGCCAATCGTGGAGGCGTTGGCGACAGCACTTGCGCCGGCTGGCCTTGGCCAGCAGCGGAATATGAGGTTCCAGCAGCTTGAGCGCGTCGGCATATTGTTCTTCGTCGATGAGCGTGGTCGCAATCTGGGTGAAGGTCGGCACACTAGAGAGTGATGGCTTTGCGATGGCGTGGATGATGATCGCACCGATGAGCCAGGCGAAAGCGATCAGGAAAGCGAATTTGCGGGCCGGTCCCGGGTCGGCGCCACCCAAGATCAGCAGCTGGCATGCGTCACCAAGAGCCGGCGAACAAGCTGGCGGCTGAAGATCGAGCAGCTCGAACGCCAGGATGACGGCGAGGGCAGGGATCGCAAGCAGAAACTGCGGCCGCCATGTCAGCGATACACGCAGTCTCTGCACAGGCGAGAGCACCGCATAGATGGCGGCGGCGAGCGCCAGAACCGTCAAGAAGCCGTCGAGCGTCATTTAGGTTGGCAATGCCTTTGTGCGCGCATACGCACCGCAGGGTCGGCTTGATCAGTCACTTATCTCTCCCACCACCGCGAGGTGGATCGGCGCCCCGAGCGTCGCGAACAGTCTGATCTCGGCCACGAGCAGAATGCGGACGCCAACCCTGAGGGTGCGGAGCGTTAACCCGTGCAGCTCCCGGGTGTCGTGCGGTGTTTCGGCGCAGCCACCAATGAAATCAAACGCTTCAGGCCCGGTATCGCGGAGAATGATATGGCGAAGAAACGGAACGAAGTGATTCAGTCCATAGCGGGATACAGCGAGAGCGTGTCCAATCTTAGCGATCATCCTCACGAAAAGCGAACACATCCATCTGGTTCGTGGTGAAATTCTTGATGCCGTGTTCCGCAAGCTTATCTTGGTCGAGATTGATGGCGGTAGACCATGGTGGTGGATTTCCCGGCGAAATATAGCCCGGGGGCCTCAACATCCCGGGTAGATCGAAACGCGGGATCATCCACATCACCGGATAATCCTCGATCGGCACCATGACCTTGTTGCCTTCGATCCGGTTCACGTTGAAGAGCGGCAGCTCCCGGGGCCGTTTCTTTGTCCGTGATCGCAGCTGCAGATACTCCCTCACCGCGCGAAAGCCGCCGCGCATGATCAACGCCTCGTTGCGGCCCGTAATCTGCTCACACTCGCGGCAGCTGGCTTCGGGCAGAACATAGTTTCCGTTGATGGACAGAGGTACGATATGCTCTTCGTGCAGCCTTCCCCCCTCTGCCGTATAGGTCGGTGCATCACAATAGACGCACAATCCCGCCGGCTCGCTTCGAACCTCAGGTCCCATCGGAAACGGATCCAGCTTAACCCACGCTTCGGCATCGCGATCCCATCGCGCCATCCCATCCGGCCCGAACCGGTCAGCGTGGGTCACGGCGGTATCGATCTGCAAGTTGCGTCATGTATCGAGCATATCCCATTCGTCGCCGATCACCCACCGGAGCGCGAATAACTTGCCGTTCAGCATGCCCCGATCGCAAGCATAGGTCGGCGAATTGTTCATGGCGAACCTTGCCTCTCGCGCTCAGACTCAAATGACGTGATCGCCTCCGCGTGCTCCTCGACAAGTGACTGGAATGCCTTGAAGGCGCGATAGCAATGGTCGCGCTCAACGGCGAGCAAGTTCGCGATCTGATCGAGATTGAGCGGTTCGCTGCCGCCGATGCCGTAACAGATACGTCCGTCCGCGCAGACGATGCGCGTGACCATCGCGCTCATCCCGATCAGAAAACGGGCCGAGAACCGATGATTGTAGGCGTTGCGGAAGTCCTCGGTGGCTTCCTTGAACGCCGTGCCCGCGATGGGCTCGACACGTCGCTTGAACGACCGGAAGCGTCGCCACCCCCTGCAGATCGGGTCGATACGGTCCAAATAGAGCGCGCGTTCGTTCGGGAAGTCGTCATTCCACCCTTTCAGATCCTTCGCCATATTGGCCTGGTGACAAAGATGACCCGCCGCGAAGGCAAAGCGCGACTTGATTGCATACGGCCGCCCGAGCGCCACCGTTCCCAGCGTGTCAATGAACTCGTGCGAGACAGCCAGCTTCTCTTCGTCGGAGAGCGTGGCCGTAACGCGCGACCATGCGCGCAGCCGATGCACGTCATGGGTCAGGTCGTTGATGATGTTCGCCAGCTCCGAAGCGTAGTCGGACAGCATGCTGGAATAGGCGATCCAGATGCCGCTGAGCGGGTCGGGCAGCGTCCACCAGCGATAAGGCATGAAGCGCCCGCCGATCTCGCTGTGATCGAGCTCGTGCCGATAGGCGGTGTAGAGCCGGATCGCATCCTCGGTTTGCTTCCGCGTGAATTCGTCCGGCTCAGGCATTGCGGCGCGCCCAATTGACCACCGACCAAACCAGCTCATCGACCGTGCTGCTCCCGACGCTGATATCGCGATGCGGTTCGATCCGATGATAGTCGCCGAGGGGTGCGGTTCCCCCGGTGAACCCCGTGCGACGCGCAATGATATTCTTGGTGCGCCGGTTTTCCTGCCAATAGGTCACGATCGCCCGGTGTCGCGGCTCGTTCGGGCTGCCGGGGTGCAACGCCCGCGCGTCGGGAAAGTGCATGTGGCGATGATGCGCGTGAAGCAGGGTGACATCGTAGAGCCGGGCGATGAAGGCCCGCATCTCGTCCACGCTGCCGGCGGTGCCGACATCCTTGCATTCGATCGCCACGCGCGGCCGGCCAACCGGAATCCCGCCCGCCTTGCGAATCTCGGTCCCGACACTGCTGGGCACGATCGAGATGTCGATCTCATGCGTCGCGGCGCTGCGGCCTGCGAACTGGATGCCGTTCCAAATCTCCCATTTCCTGCGACGGCCCCAGCGAAAGCCGATCACGCTGGCATTGCCCGGCCCCGCCGAGCTTGCAGGGACGCCGGCCGGCGCGCCGCCGCGTTGGATGAAACGCCGATCGACATCACCGGGACGGATGATCGTTCCGTCCGACCGCTGGAGCCAAACGCTGAAGCCGGCGTTGCGCAAGCCGCACGCGATGCTGGTCATCACGAACAGCTCGAAGCTTCGCCCGGCGCCGGAGGCGTGTTCGAGCGTGGTGACGCGGCCCACGATCGTATCGAGCGCAATCTGGACGTCCGGGATCATGTCGTCGCCTGACCTCTGGCGCGCGTAGCCCACTCCGCCAACGCGGCACGCAGGGCCGGGATATCGTCGCGCGCGCCGGCAATGTCCTCGCGGCTGCTTTTCCGGTCGCCCTCGATATCCAGCAGGACCAAGGTCATGCCCTGCTCGGTCTTGGCGGATGTCCCCGCCGCCAGCTCTTGAGGGTCGTTCGGCTCGGTGGTCATCTCGACGATGAAGTCGAGCGTGTCGATGGACGCCTGCATCTGCTCCAGCGCGGCCTCCAGCCGCTCCTCGATATAGGCGGCCGCCCAATCCACCTGCTCGCCCGCCGGTATCGGCCGGGGCTCCATAAGCAGTCCCTGCGGCTCGCCGCGCGCCTTGGGTTGGGCATTGCTGCGGATGGACTGCCGCGCGGCCGCAAGCGCCTCCTCGGGCTCCTCAGGCGACCGGCCAAACCGGATTCCCTCGATCAGCTCGAACGCCAGCCAATCCAGCCGTGCCGCCACCAACGTCTCGATCAATTCGAGCACGCGCGAGTCAAGGATCGCCACCGCTTCAGCCCCCCGGCAAATTGATCCCGCAGGTATAAAGTCATGCCGGCGGACACGCCGCCTGTCATCGGCGCCCCAACTTCTTATGTTGCCCCCGCGGATTGTTCCAGTCCAAAGGAAAGCGCATGGCTCGAAGCAACAATGGCAGCTGGCCCAAACCGCTATTGACGCTGATCGAAGCGTCCCATTCGCGCGAGGCGATGCAGCAATTTCGCGATTATGTGCCTGATGATCGAGCCTGGGACATCTTCAAGGAGATGAGCCAGGCCATGCTGACCGTCGTCCGTCCCGAAGGGAGCAGCTGCGTCATCATGAGCGCCCTGCTGGCGACAGCGCTGGAGGAGCCGCTAGGCACCGTGGCCCCGGTGGTGGCCGGCGCGCTCAAGCTCGACGGTGAATATATGTATGGGAGCAACCGCGCCATCGACGGCAGTCGTGTTTTCTCGGAAAATGGCGCTGACTGGGATGGCCACTGCTGGATTCTGTTCGGCAACTGCATCGTCGACATCTCGCTGGGTCGGACCGCCCGCCAGGGCCATTGCCGCGCCCCGCTGGCGCGCCGGGTGCTGTCCGCCTTCGGCGAGCACGTCGGCATGATTGCCTTGCCGGAGGCCAGCGCCCGCGAGGCGGGCCTGCTCTATCTACCTCGCTATGTCCTGACGCCGGACCAGGTGCTCGCGAATGCAGGTGGCGCCATGCAGAAGTTCAGCCTGTAGGCGCTGTCGCCGGAGTGCTTCTCAGCTCGCTTCCTTGCCGCGTGCTTGGTCGATCTGGCGGGTGAATGCCCGCAGCGATTCATTAAAATGCACCGCCCTGAACCAGCCGAGTCCGCGATCGGCAAGCTTCTCGAGCTTCACCTGGCCGAGATGCCGCCGTTGCCGCGGGCCATCATATAGCTCGACATAGTCGAGCCGCGCGTCTCCGGCCGCGGCATCGAGCAGCGCGAGATCGGCTGTCCGCGCCGTGATCCCTTCGCCTCCCTCATCAACCTCTTCGAGATGCAGCAGGCAATGGTCGCGCGGACCATGAACGACCAGATTCCAACCGGCCGGCATGCGCGGACGAGGCGGCGGCCCTTCTCCCATCCTACCGAGATGGACGAGTGCTTCCCGCTGGCCCGGTCCCGAGTTGGCCTCGAGCCGGTCGAAATCGGGCGCGTGCGAGAACAGGAACCGCCGGGACTGGGCGAGTTGCGCCGCATTGTAGCGCTCGACCTCCTCGTCGCTGATCGCGGCCGGCTCGCCGGACAGCAGGCCGCGCCCATAGGCGCAAAGCGCCGCGTCTCCTTCGCCGTCGGTTGACAGAAGATGGTCGAACCGCGCGACGATCGTCGGGCAATGCCAGGTCAGGAGCAGGGTCGGGCTCAGCGGCAGATGCACCAGAATGCCCTGTGCCCGCAGCGCATGATCGCCATAGGGGAACGGATTGCTGAACACCACCGGATGATCCGAGATCAGGAAGCGCGCCGATCCTGCGGGCTCGACCAGGCCGGGCATCAGCCGAAGGAACGAATCCCGTTGGCCCGCGCGCTTGAGGAAAGCCTCGATCGTGCCGCGCTTGGCATTGGCCTCGGTCGGCGGTGCCAGCTGAGGATCGTCCAAGTCGGCTCCGAATTTGCTGAGTAGCTCCCGCATCTCTTCGGCGAGCACGCCCGGCGTTTCGCGCGTCAGCTTTGTTCGCAGCAGCTGGACCGCGCCGAGCTCCGCCAGCGCTATCACCTGCTCTTCGCGCATCCAGGACAATGAGCGGCACTCGACGATCTGGGCCACAATGGCCGCTCCGGCGGCGTCGACCCCATCGAACATCGCCTCGAAATTGAGCCGTCCACCATCCTCGACGATCGTGTTGAAGTCGTTCTCTGAGCCCGCGTTGAGGATCGACGAAGTGAAGCTCGCGCCGGTCTTCTTGTCGAAGACGTGGATCTGGGTGCGCCCCCTGTCGCGCGCGAAGTGACGCAACTGCGCCTGGGTCACATAATGGTGCTTCTTGGGGGGCTTGGAAGGCTTTGGCATGGCTGGGAGATAATGTGCCGTCGTTTGGTGGCCAAGACGGATCGTGGCTTCAATATCCTATCCTAAATGTTTGGAACAGGGTCGGTGGCCTAGAGGCTTCTCAGCAGGTCCATCGGGTCTAGAAGCTGAGGGTCAAGAAGCGGCCCAGAAGGCGCCATCATCCGCCGCATGAATGAATGGCTTGTTCCGAGGGCCAGTCGGAGCGCTCCGAACGTCAACTTTGTCGGCGGCAGCGGCCAGCTAACCAGCACCCGATTGGAATGGCAAAATCTCTGGATGCTGTCCTGTTTGCGGCCCATCCGGATACGACAACATTGCGGACATTAGAATGGCAAGGCTGACAGGGCGGGCAATCGCAAAGCGGCGCGATGGGCTCCAATCAGTGAGCCCACCTCATTCCGAAAGTTTTCTGTCTCAACTCCAATCGCTGCGATGTGCTTGGTCGCCAGTGCCAAGGCGGAATCGGGCGATGCAATTCCGCTTGCTACGCGTGCCAGCATCTCGTTGGCATCGTTGTGGAAGCCAGCCAAACCTGCGGCAACAGCGGCATGATAGGCCGCCCATCCACTATCGGAACCATTGCGAACTTCGTTCAGAAGAAGCCTTGCAGTTTCAGGCAGCGAAACGAACATTTGAGCCAGCCGCAGTGCTTCATTTGCTGCGCGTTCGGCCAAGGAAGCGACGGCTACTGAAAACTGTGCATCTGACCCGTATTCCACATACCCATCAAGTCGCCCCCCAAAGTCGAAGCTCAGATGTTCTTGATCTGACCATAGCCAATGTGCTGCCACATTGAGATAACTTCCTTTGCTCCATGAGCTTGGCTGAAATTCGACCACAGTGGCCCACCAACTATGGTCTGCTATCCATACCCGAGATCGTCCTTTGCGAAGGAAGCCAAGCTGTCCCAGCGACGACTTCGCGGCGTTAGCTACGATTTTATTATGGGTATCTGCCATCTGCAGATTTTGGCAACAATTAAGCATCTGCGCAACGTCCGCACCCCACCAAACCCAGCCATCTGTGTTGAACGCTACTGCGCCTCAAACCGGTGGATCGGTCACGCTAAGCCAATGGCGGCTTTCAGGGATCCGTTTCGAGCGGCCGAACGGCCGCTATGTTGGCG
>CAZCUS010000012.1:0-3879 GCA_964502105.1 uncultured Novosphingobium sp.
TGGTCTCGTTGGACGAGCCCATCGCGAACTGGTCGAGATTGAGCTTGCCGAGCATGCCCGCGCCGGCGTCCCACAGCTTCTGCGAAACCGTCGATTCGTACTGCGGCACGAAGCCTTCGAGGATGTGGCTGGCCGCCGTGGTCTGCACGCCGGTGGTGGCGAACAGGTCCTTCATGCCGATCGGCACGCCGCCCATTGCGCCAAGCGCCTCGCCCTTGGCGCGCTTCGCATCGGTAGCCTGCGCGGCCTCAATCGCCTTTTCAGGGGTGGCGACAATGAACGCGTTCAACGCATCCTGCGCCGCCGCGACATTGGCATTGAACGCAGTGGCGACTTCGACGGCGGTAAATTCGCCGCTGGCCACGCCGTCGCGGATCGCGGCTACGCCCAGTTCAGTCAGGTCGGTCATTATTCGATCACCTTGGGCACGCCGAAGAAGCCATGTTCGGGGGCGGGAGCATTGGCGAGAACTTTGTCGCGCATGCCACCGCCGGTCAGCGGATCGGCGTTGATCACGTCATCGCGCAGGCGCAGGTGGTTCTCGATCACCGCCGTCATCGGCTCCACCCCGGTCACGTCAACTTCGCCGAGTTGCTCGACCCAGGCGAGAATGCCGTTGAGTTCGGGGACCATGGCTTCCAGTTCGCCTTCACTCACCTTGATGCGGGCAAGTGCGGCGATTCTGGCCACGGTTGCGGTATCGACCGACATGGCGTTTCCTTGGCTTCAGTCAGGCCGCCACGCGGCGGCCCGGTGGAAAGATGGACTGCGGGCAGCTAGCACCCGCTCCGACCGGCTTCAAGCGTAGCGGGCGATCTGGCGATCTCTCGGACGCGCAATCAGGGTTGGGCTGGCGGAACCGCGCCTGCGGCTGGCGGCATGCCCGGCATACCGGGAGCACCAGCGGCGCCGCCCTGCATCTGCTGCAGTTGCTGCATCATCTGCATCTGCTGCTGGTATTGCTGGCGCGAAATGAAGTCGAGCAGCTCGACTTCAAAAGTCAGGTCGGTGTTGGGCGGAATGTCGCCCATCTGCTTGTCGCCATAAGCAAGCGCTGCGGGAATCTCGACCTTGTATTTGCCGCCGCGCTGCATCTGCTCCAGCGCCTTGGTGAAACCGGGCACCACTTCGGACAGCGGGAACACGGCCTGCTTGCCCTCGTCGAACACCTTGCCGTCGGGCAGCGTGCCCTTGTAATTCACCAGTGCCACGTCTTCTCGCGTCGGACGCTCGCCCGAGCCGGCGGTCAGCGTGTCGACTTCGACCGAAGCGGGCATGGCGGCCCAGGCAATGCCGCCGGCAGCAAGCGCAATCGCGGCCACACCGAGCCACACCTTGGTGAGAGCGCCCTTGGCAATGGGCTGAAGGGCAACGCGGGTGATCTCGGTCATTGCTGGGTCCTGATTCAGATACGCAAAAGGGCGCGGGATTCGTCCGCGCCCTCATGGCTTATCGCCGTTCGCCCATCAAGCGGGAAACCGCGAAATCTGGCCGCGAATGGGCAACTTCCCGACCGACCCGATCGGGCCGGCCCAGGAAATCGCGCTTACTTCGCGCCGTCGCGTTCCATCCGCTTGCGCTCCATCTTGCGGGCGCGGCGGATAGCGGCAGCCTTTTCACGGGCGCGCTTCTCGGACGGCTTCTCGTAGTGGCGGCGCAGCTTCATTTCGCGATACACGCCCTCGCGCTGCAGCTTCTTCTTGAGCGCACGAAGGGCTTGATCAACATTGTTATCGCGAACGAGAATTTGCATAAACCGACACACCTCAAAAATAACAGACCGGCCCGTCCTGCACCGCATTATCGGCGAGACGAACCGCAAATTTGAATACGCAAAAAGGAAGCCGTGCCCACAAGGGTCAGCTTCAACGCGGGCCGCCGCTAGCAAACGAGGCATGTCTTGGCAAGGCCAAACACCGTTAAACCACGATCGACTGCCGCATGGACAAGTCAGGATCATGAAGCTCTACCGTTATAATGGGAATGATTTGGCTTGCGGCAAGCGGCAGGCTATGGCCCCGGCACATGTTCCAGCCTCTTTCTCAGCCTTCATTTTTTCTGGCGTCGCTGCTCGTCCTGTCCGGCGGTGGCCTGGGCGCGTGGCTGCGCTTTGTGGTCGGGCGCGGCGTCACCACCCTGCTCGGCCCGATTAAGGCCAGCGCGTTTCCCTGGGCGACGCTGACCGTCAACGTAGCCGGCAGCCTTGCGATGGGCCTGCTCATCGGCTGGCTCGCCCGTTTCGGATCGCATGGGGAAAGCACACGACTGTTTCTTGCGGTGGGGGTTCTGGGCGGGTTCACCACGTTCTCGGCATTCAGCCTTGAGATCGTAGAACTTGCCATGCGCGGCAATTTCGGACTGGCGGCGCTATACGCCGGCCTGTCGCTGATCGCCGGTGTGGCGGCGCTGATGGCCGGCCTCACAATAATGCGGAGTGCCCTGTGATGAGCGAACCCAAAAAGCACGACCCGATGAAGGTCAGCGACGCCGTTCGCCAGTTTCGAGTCGGCACCGACGATGACGGCGTGCGGCTGGACCGTTGGTTCAAGCGGCACTTGCCGCAAGTCGGCTTCGCCACCGTTTCGCGCTGGGCGCGCACCGGGCAGATCCGGGTCGACGGCAAGCGGGTCGATGTCGATGACCGGCTGGTCGCGGGCCAGACCTTGCGCGTTCCTCCCGGCGGCGATGTTCGCCCCTTGGGCAGCGGCAGCGTTCGCCGCGAGCTTTCCGAGGAAGAACTGGAACTGGCCGATTCGATGGTGCTGACGCAGGACCGCGCCGCCATCGTGCTGAACAAGCCGCCGGGCCTTGCCACGCAGGGTGGCAGCGGCACCAAGCAGCATGTCGATGGCCTGCTCGATGCCTATGCCAGCGAAGGACCGCGCCCACGCCTTGTCCACCGGCTCGACAAGGACACCTCGGGCGTGCTGCTGATTGCGCGCACGCCCGGCAGTGCCGCATTCTTCTCCAAGCGGTTCTCAGGCCGCACCGCGCGCAAGATCTACTGGGCGCTGGTGGTCGGCATCCCCGACATTTCCGATGGCCTGATCGAATTGCCACTGGCCAAGCAGCCCGGCACCGGCGGCGAGAAGATGCATGTCGACGAGGCAGCGGGCCAATCGGCACGCACCCGCTATCGCGTGATCGACCGCGCGGGCAATCGCGCCGCCTGGGTCGAACTGCATCCGCTGACCGGCCGCACCCACCAGCTTCGCGTGCACATGGCGGCTATCGGCCATCCCATTGTGGGCGATGGCAAGTATGGCGGGCCCGAAGCGTTTCTCACCGGCTCGATCAGCCGCAAGATGCATCTGCACGCGCGACGCCTGATCGTCGACCATCCTGATGGCGTGCCACTCGACGTGACCGCGCCTTTGCCCGAACACATGGCCAACAGCCTCGAGCAACTCGGCTTCACCGAATCCGAGGGCGATATCGATATCGAGCCGCCCGCCGACACGAGCCGCGACGAAAAGAAGCGCTTCGCCAAAGCCCACGCCAAGCAATACCGCAAGGAACGGCGCGGTGAGCGCCGCTCGCGAACTCTGGGCGAACCGGGACGCAAGCCGCGTCCGGCGAAGTCTTCAGGGGCGGCCAAGCCCGCTGGAACCGCAAAGTCCGCAGGCCCTGCCAAATCAGCGGGACCGGCGAAGTTTGCCAGTGCGGGCAAGCCGGCTTCGGCAGGGCGTCCGACCCGTAGCGAAAAGCCCGCGCGCCCTGCCAAGCCGGGCGGCGCCGAAAGACCGACTCGCGCTGCCCGGCCCGGCACTTTCGCCAAGCCCGGCGGCTCGGCCAAACCGACTGGCTCGGCCAAACCGACTGGCTCGGGTAAGCCCACTGGCTCAGGCAAGCCCAGTGGCTCAGGCAAGCCGGGCCCCG
>CAZCUS010000012.1:3889-23360 GCA_964502105.1 uncultured Novosphingobium sp.
GCAAGACGGGTGCTCCGCGAGGCAAACGGTGAAGTTCGCCGTATTCGATTGCGACGGCACGCTGGTCGATGGCCAGGCCAGCATCTGCGAGGCGATGGAAACCGCGTTCGCCGCGCATGGCCTGCCCTTGCCCGAGCGCAACGACATTCGCCGCGCGGTCGGGCTGTCGCTGCCGCAAGCCGTGAGCCGCCTGCTGCCCCACGGCGATCCCGCCACGTTTGACGCGGTCACCCAGGCCTACAAGGATGCCTTCCGCTCCGCGCGCAGCGAAGGGCGGCTGTCTCAGCCGCTGTTCGATGGCATCGCCGATGTGCTGCGCGCACTGGTGTCCGGCGGCTGGACGCTCGGCGTCGCGACCGGCATGTCGGATCGCGGGCTGGCCCATTGCCTTGACATCAACGGCGTGGCCGACCTGTTCGTGACGCTGCAGACCGCCGACCGCCACCCGTCGAAGCCGCATCCGGCCATGCTGGAAGCCGCGCTGTTCGAAGCCGGGGCTGCTCCAGGCGAAGCGGTGATGATCGGCGATACGGTATTCGACATGGAAATGGCGCAATCCGCCGGCGTGCGCGGCATCGGTGTCGACTGGGGCTATCACTTGCCGCGCGAACTGGAAGCGGCGGGCGCTGGCTACGTCGCCCGAACCCCTCGCGATCTTGACGAGTACCTGACGGCATGACCCAGGATCCCGCCCGCAAGCGCTTCTTCGCGATCCAGGCCATCCGCATGTGCGGCGTGGCCATGGTCGTCGTTGGGCTGCTGGTCGCCGGGGGCAAGATCGCGCTGCCGTATCCTGTCGGCATCGGGCTGATCGTGGTCGGTCTGTTCGATGCCTTCGTCATGCCGGTGGTTCTCGCGCGCAAGTGGCGGACACCCCGGTGAAGCGCTTCTATCGCGAAGTGACTGTCGCTGCCGAGGCCGATGGCTGGCGCGTTCTGCTGGACGGGCGCGGCGTGCGCACGCCCGGCGGCGCGCCGCAGATCGTGCCGACCGAGGCGCTGGCGGCGGCGATGGCGCGCGAATGGGCAGATCAGGGCGAGGAAATCGACCTCAAGCAGTTCAGCCTGCGCGATCTGAGCGACTACACCATCGACGTGGTAGCCGCCGATCCCGCGTCGGTGCTGCGCGAACTCCTGCCCTACGCTGAGACCGATACGCTTTGCTATCGCGGCGACGCGGGCGAAGCGTTGAACGAGCGGCAAGCTGAAGTTTGGGAGCCGCTGCTGACGGCCGCAGAGCAGCGCTGGGACATCCATTTCAACCGCATCTGCGGGATCATCCACCAGCCGCAGCCGCCCGAGACGCTCGCGCGGTTGCAGGCGGTGCTTTCGGCGCAAAGCCCGTGGTCGCTCTCGGCGCTGCGGATGCTGTCGAGCCTCGCCGCATCGCTGGTGATCGCGCTGGCCGCGATCGAACCCGAAGCCGACGCAGTGGCCCTGTGGGATGTCTCCAACCTCGAAGAGGACTGGCAGGTCGAGCTGTGGGGGCAGGATGCCGAAGCGGCGGACTTGCGCCAGACGCGCCTCGCGGCGTTCGAACTGGCTATCCGGTTTGCGGCGCTGACGCGGGATCGCTGAACGTTCCCAGCCACACGACGTTCTTCCCCCTCGATGGGGGAAGGATGCGAAGACTTGGCGAGCATAGCGAGCCTAGTCGTAGCTGGATGGGGGTGAGAGCCCGCGCCGAGCTTAGCCCTCTATCAGGGGACGCACCCCCGCCCAACTCCGGCTAAGCGGTCTGAGGACCGCCAAGCCTCCATATCCCGCCCCCATCAAGGGGGCGGAAAAGCTCTATCGGCCCACCCAGTCAGAGACTTGCACGGCCACGTCGTTCGCCGCGCGGTTGAGCGCTGGCCCGACGACAGCCGCTTCAGGAGCAATGCCGGGCACTTTCGCTTCGAAGCGCTTGAGCCTGGAATTGCCGGTGCCGTCCTGCAGAATCGCGTCATAGCGCACGATCACGGCCTGTTCGGTCGCATCGTAGCCCATGTCGAGCAGGCGGCCACCCAGTGTCACCGGCTTGCCCGAAATCTCGTAGTCGCCGCCCTCGGTAACAAGGCGACCGGTTCTGGCGCGCAGGGTTTCCGCCAGCAGCGAGCGGAACTGCCGCGCCGGCTTTTCCACCCACGACGCGTCCTTGAGATAGGCCAGCGCGGAATTGTTCACCCGCACCGGCACGCGCAGCACGTCAAGGCTGCGATCCGATGCAGGGTCCATCACCACCAGCGCCGATGACAGCTTTCCGGCGGATTCCGTACCGATAGGCGCCTGATTGTCAGGCGTCAGCCGGAACAATTGATCGGGCGTCTTGCCGCCGAAGCTGACACAGCCGGACAGCGCGAGGCATACGGCGGCGATCGCCAAACTCTTGCGGCCGATGGCGGGCATGCGTGTCACGTGCGTCCTCTCACTTCGGATCATAGTCGGGCATTTTCTGCCCCTTCAGCAGCGCGCCCGCGCCCTGCTCGTCGATCTTCTCGGTCACGTTGCGCAGCGCCTTGCTGGTCGCGCGCAGATCGCGGATCGCGGCCTCGGCTGCGGGGATCGTCGTGTCCGAAACCTGCTTCAGCGCCGGCTGCGCGGTGTCGAGCGTGCTGTCGAGCTTGTCCATCGCCTTTTGCGCCGATGCCAGCGTCTGGCGAAGCTGGATTGCCAGCGAACTGCCCTCGTCACCCAGCAGCGCGTCGGCCTTGTTGGCCACGCCTTCGAACTGCGCCATCGTCTGCGTCGCCTGTGCCAGCGACTTCTGCAGTTCGACCATCGTGCCCCTGATCTGCGGCGATGCAGCGGCAAGATCGGAGGTTACACGGTCGGTGTTCTTCAGAATTCCGCTGATCGACCGGCGGTTCTCCTCGGACAGCATGAGGTTCAAATTCTCGGTCAGCGTCGCCAGCCGCTCCAGCAGCAGCGGCGCGTTGGCGAGAATTTCGCCCAGACCGCCACGCTTGGTCGGGATCACCGGGACACCTTCAGGACCGGGTTCGGTCAGGCGCGGGGCGTCCTTGATCGCGCCTTCAAGCTGGATATCGGAAAGACCGGTGAAGCTGCCCTGGATCGTCGCGGTAGTGCCCACGGTGATCGGAACCTTCTTGTCCACCTTCACACGCACACGCACGAAACTGGGATCCTTGGGCCAAAGCTCGATTTCGGAGATCAGGCCGACCGGCACGCCCGCGTAAGCGACTTCCGAACCTTTCGCCAGACCATCGACGGACTGCTTGAAGAAGATATCGTACTGGTCCTGTGCGCCCTCGTTCAGCCGGGCAAACCAAACGATGGCAATGGCGATCAGAGCCATAAGAACCAGGGTGATCGCCCCTACCCAGACATGATTGGCCCGCGTTTCCATCGTTGTACTCTATGCCCCTGCCCTGTCCGACTTGTCCACGCCGGACTGATCCGTCTTGTCTTGCAAGACCGGATCCTGACGGTCCTTGGTCTCCCGCGCCGCGCGACCGCGCGGGCCGTTGAAGTATTCCTGTATCCACGGATGATCGAGCGCCAGCAGTTCCGGGATCGTGCCGACGGCGATCACCTGCTTGTCCGCCAGCACCGCTACCCGGTCACAGATTTCGTAAAGCGTATCGAGATCGTGGGTAATCAGAAATACAGTAAGTCCCAGCGTTTCCTTCAGTTCCCGCGTAAGCTGATCGAACGCCGCCGCACCGATCGGATCGAGGCCCGCGGTCGGCTCATCGAGGAACAGCAGTTCCGGGTCCAGCGCCAGCGCGCGCGCCAGCCCGGCACGCTTGCGCATGCCGCCGGAAAGCTCGGACGGATACTTGAACGCCGCTTCTTCCGGCAGGCCCGAAAGCTGCACCTTGAAGCGCGCGATCTCGTTACGCAGGGTGTCGGAAATCTCGGGGTAGAATTGCTTGAGCGGCACTTCGACGTTCTCGCCCACGGTCAGCGTGGAGAACAGCGCGCCGCCCTGGAACAGCACCCCCCAGCGCGAGCGGATGTCGATCTCGCCTTCTGGCTGCGGCTGCGTCATCTCGTGGCCGAGCACGGTGACCTCACCCGACACGGGTTGCTGCAGCCCGATGATCGAGCGCATCAGCACTGACTTGCCGGTGCCCGATCCACCCACGACACCAAGGATTTCGCCCCTGCGCACCTTGAGCGACAAGTTGTCGTGGATCGTCACCGAGCCGAAGGCATTGGTCAGCCCCTCGACCACGATGGGATAGTCGCCTTCCTCGGTCGCCGGGCGCTCTTCCACGGTGATATCGGTGATACCCGCCTCGGTCATGCCCAGCCCAGCTTGGTGAAGAACACCGCGAAAAAGGCATCCAGCACGATCACGGAGAAGATCGCCGTGACCACTGCCTGCGTGGTGCGAAGGCCGACTTCCTCGGCGTTCGATTTGACCTGCATGCCCTGATAGCAACCCGCCAGCGCGATCACGAGCGCGAACACCGGTGCCTTGATCAGCCCGACCCACACATCGGTCAGCGGCACGACTTCCTGCGTGCGCTGAAGGAAGGTGAGGAACGGAATGTCGAGCGCGAAATTCGAAATGAACGCGCCGCCAATGATAGCGAGGATGGCGGAGTAGAAGCCCAGCAGCGGTAGCATCACCATCGAGGCAACGACGCGCGGCACCACCAGCGTTTCCA
Source organism: uncultured Novosphingobium sp. (assembly GCA_964502105.1). Classification (GTDB taxonomy): domain Bacteria; phylum Pseudomonadota; class Alphaproteobacteria; order Sphingomonadales; family Sphingomonadaceae; genus Novosphingobium. The sequence continues at coordinate 8,508 of CAZCUS010000012.1, forward strand.
TCGGCGACACGCCAATCGTGCGCATGGCATCGATTTCCTCGGTCAGCTTCATCGTGCCGATCTGCGCCGCGAAGGCCGAGCCGGACCGGCCCGCGACCATGATCGCGGTCATCAGGATGCCCAGTTCGCGCATCGACAGGCGCCCGGTGAGGTTGATCGTGTAGATTTCCGCGCCGAACTGCGCGAGCTGCACCGCCCCCTGCTGGGCGATGACGATGCCGATGAGGAAGCTCATCAACCCGACGATCCACAGCGAATTGATGCCGATATACTGCATGTGGTGGATCGTTGCGGTGATCCGGAAACGGGAGGGATGGCGCACGATTGTGCCGAAACTGGCAATCAGCGAGCCAAGGAACGACAGGATCTGGACCAGTCCATGGCCCCAGTTGATCACCACATCGCCGACTTCGCCGATGGTGCGGCTGACCAGGCTGGGGCGCTCCGGGATCTCGGCCTCCTGGCCGACTTCGCCCATCGCGCGCAACAGGCGCTGCGTCTTCTCGCTCTCGCCGACGATCTCAAGATCGTGAACTTGCGCAAAGCGTTGCAGCAGCCAGGCGCCGGTGGTGTCGATATCGGTCACGCCCGAAAGATCGATGCGGGTCAGCCTGCTGTCGATGGTCGCCAACTGGTGTTCCAGACTGCCGACGGTATGGACGCGCAGCGGGCCGTGCAGCGTCAGGGTGGTGCCGCTGCCGCTTTCGCCTTCCGCAAGTGTAAAATCAGCCCGGTCGCGCATGCCGAATTGGTCATGCGGGAAAAACCTTTGCGCGGCAAGAGTATCGCCGTCACCTGCCCCTGCTGGGAGCGCCGCGCTCTTGCGCGCAAACGCCGGCACTGGCAAAGCGCCGCGCCATGACCGAGACCACATCTGCAGATGCCGTGACCACTGGCGCCACGCTGGACAAGACCTTCGATCCCGCCGCGATCGAGGCGAAATGGTATGCCCACTGGGAAAGCAACGGCCTGTTCCGGCCCGAGCGCCCGAATGCCACCCCGTTCACCATCGTCAATCCGCCGCCGAACGTCACCGGATCGCTGCACATCGGCCACGCGCTGGACAATACGCTGCAGGATATCGTGATCCGCTATGAGCGGCTGCGCGGCAAGGATGCGCTGTGGGTGGTCGGCACCGATCACGCCGGCATCGCCACGCAGATGGTGGTGGAGCGCCAGCTTGAACAGCAGCAGGACAAGCGCACCAATTACACGCGCGAGGCGTTCATCGACAAGGTGTGGGAATGGAAGGCCGAAAGCGGCGGCACCATCACCGGCCAGCTGCGCCGCCTCGGCTGCTCGATGGACTGGAGCCGCGAGCAGTTCACCATGGACCCGCATTTCACCAAGGCCGTGGTCAAGGTGTTCGTCGACCTGCACAAGCAGGGGCTGATCTACCGCGACAAGCGGCTGGTGAACTGGGACCCCAAGCTCAAGACCGCAATTTCCGACCTTGAGGTCGAGACGCGCGAGATCAACGGCCACTTCTGGCACTTGCGCTATCCGCTGAGCGACGGTTCGGGCCACATCTCGGTCGCCACCACGCGGCCCGAGACGATGCTGGCCGACATGGCCGTAGCCGTAAACCCGAGCGACGAACGCTATGCGCCCCTCCTGGCGCGCGGCGCGACGGTGACGCTGCCGATCACGGGCCGCGAAATCCCCATCGTCGCCGACGAACACGCCGATCCGGAACTGGGTTCGGGCGCGGTGAAGATCACGCCGGGGCATGATTTCAACGACTTCGAAGTGGGCAAGCGCGCCGGCTTCAAGGCGAGCGAAATGCTCAACATGCTCGATGCCGAGGCGAAGGTTTGCCAGACCTCGGACGGCCTGATCCCCGCCGAACTGGTCGGCTTGGACCGCTTCGACGCCCGCAAGCGCGTGGTCGAACTGCTCGACGCGGACGGCCTGCTCGAAAAGGTCGAGGAACGCGTGATCCAGACGCCTTACGGCGACCGGGGCGGCGTGGTGATCGAACCGTGGCTGACCGACCAGTGGTACGTCGACGCCAAGACCCTCGCCGGCCCGCCGATGGAAGCCGTGCGCACCGGGCAGATCGAGATCGTCCCCAAGACGTGGGAGAAGACGTTCTTCAACTGGATGGAGAACATCCAGCCGTGGTGCGTCAGCCGCCAGTTGTGGTGGGGGCACCGGATTCCGGCTTGGTATGCCGACGATGGCAGCATTTACGTCGCGGAAACCGAGGAAGAGGCCCAGGCGCAGGCCGGCGGCAAGACGCTTGTACGCGACGAAGACGTCCTCGACACCTGGTTCTCCTCGGCGCTGTGGCCTTTCGCCACGCTGGGCTGGCCGGAAGCCAATTCCTCCCCGAGCTTGCTCGGGGAGGGGGACCATGCCGCAGGCATGGTGGAGGGGGATGGTGAGGGATCTACCCCTCCACCATCCGCTACGCGGACGGTCCCCCTCCCCGAGGCAAGCTCGGGGAGGAACAGTTTGGTCTCCCGCCATTACCCCAACGACCTGCTCATCTCCGGCTTCGACATCCTGTTCTTCTGGGATGCGCGCATGGCGATGCAGGGGATTCACTTCATGAAGGAAGTGCCGTGGAAGCGGCTGTACCTGCATGGGCTGGTGCGCGCCGCCGATGGCCAGAAGATGTCCAAGTCCAAGGGCAACGTGGTCGATCCGCTGCTGCTGATCGACCAGTATGGCGCCGATGCGCTGCGCTTCTTCATGGCCTCCATGGAAAGCCAGGGCCGCGATGTGAAGATGGATGAAAAGCGGGTCGAGGGGTACCGCAACTTTGCTACCAAGCTTTGGAACGCGGCGCGTTTCTGCCAGTCGAACGGCATCGCCGCCAGCACTTCCATCGCCGCGCCGGCCGCGAGCAGCGCGGTCAACCGCTGGATCATCGGCGAGGTGGTGGAAACGCTGGCCGAGCTCGACAAGGCGATGGCCGAACTGCGTTTCGATGCCGCCGCCAACACGATCTACCACTTCGTCTGGGACCAGTTCTGCGATTGGTACATCGAACTCGTCAAAGGCAACTTCGACGACGAGACCCGCGCCGTCGCCGGCTGGGTGCTCGATCAGATCCTCGTCATGCTGCATCCCTTCATGCCCTTCGTCACCGAAGAACTGTGGGGCAGCATGGGTGACCGGGCGAACTATCCGCTCATCACCGCGCAATGGCCGCAGCCCGGCGCCAAGGTGGATGCGGAAGCCAAGGCCGAGGTCGAATGGCTGATCGCGCTCGTCGGCAATCTGCGCGGCGCCAAGGCGGAACTCGGCATCGCGCCGGGTGCGCGGTTGACCGCTTATCTGTCGGATCCCTCTGAAGCGACGAAGGCGATCATCGCGCGCAACGGCGCGGTTATCGATCGGCTGGCGCGCATGGATGCGATCCACTTCGAAGCGGCTCCTGCTGGCGCGGCCATGCAGGTCGGCGCGGGCGATGCGACGCTGGCGATACCACTCGAAGGCGTGATCGACATTGCCGCCGAAAAGGCCCGCCTCGAAAAAGCCAAGGCTGCGTCAGAGAAAGAGCGCGACAATCTTGGCAAGCGGCTGGAGAACCCGGCCTTCGTCGAAAAGGCCAAGCCCGAGGCCATCGACAAGGCCCGCGCCGATCATGCCCACCACACCGCAGAGGCAGAGCGGCTGGCGGCGGCGCTGGCGCGTCTGGGGTGAATCGCTTGCCCCGCGCCCCCTTCCCCTCCCCCTCGATGGGGGAGGGATACGAAGGCTTGTGGCCGCGTCAGCGGTCGCTAGCCGGAGTTGGGCGGGGGTGTGGCCGCAGACGGGCGTTTCGATCCAACCACCCCCATCCAACCGCGCCATGCCGCTAACACTCGCCACCACCGCGCCGGGCGAGCCGGAAATCTTCGCGTCGCTGCAAGGCGAAGGCGCGTCTGCCGGAAAGCCTTGCACGTTCGTGCGGCTGTCGCGCTGCAACCTTGCCTGCGTGTGGTGCGACACCGCCTACACCTGGCGGTTCGAGGGCGACAACCGCCCGCACCGCGACGGCGAGGCGTTCGAGCGCAACGCCAACCAGATCACGCTGGACGAAGCAGACACTGCCGCGCGGATCGCCGCACTGGGGCAGAATCGGCTTGTCATCACTGGCGGCGAACCGCTGCTGCAGGGCGCGGCGCTGGCCCGCATGATCGCACACTTGCCGCCCACCCGGATCGAGATCGAAACCAACGGCACCGTCGCGCCTCATCCCGCGCTCGATCCTCTGGTGCATCAGTTCAACGTCAGCCCCAAGCTGGCGCACAGCGGCAACCCGGCCGAACTCGCGCTGCCGCCCGAGCGCCTTGCGGCATGGACAGCGGACGAGCGTGCGTGGTTCAAGTTCGTGATCGCCGATCCCGCCGATCTGGAAGAAGTGCTCACCCTGCAAACACAGTTTGCCATCCCTGGTGCGCGGATCTTCCTGATGCCCGAGGGGCGCGATAGCGAGACGCTGCGTGAACGGGCGCGCTGGCTGGCACAGGCCTGCGTCGATCACGGCATGAATTTTACCGACCGGATGCACATCCACCTTTGGGGCGACACGCGAGGAACATGAACGAAGCTGCCCCCCCGCCCCTGCACCCGGATGCAACCGGACGGGACACGGTGGCATCGCAACCCATTCGCGGCGATCTGACGCAAGGTCCGATCCTGAAGACGTTGGTCGCCTTCTCGATCCCGATGCTGATCTCCAACATCATCCAGACGCTGAACGGATCGATCAACGCGATCTGGGTGGGGCGGCTGATCGGCGAGAGCGCGCTGGCGGCCACGGCGAGCGCGAACATGGTGATGTTCCTGCTGTTCGCCGCTGTGTTTGGTTTCAGCATGGCGACCACCGTGCGCGTCGGTCACCACTTCGGCGCGCGCGATATCCCGGCCGCCCGCGTTACCTTCGGCACCGGCGTGGGCTTTTGCACTGTACTGGCGGCGGCAACCGGCGTGCTCGGCTGGTTCTATACCCCCGCCCTGCTGCAGATGCTGTCCACGCCGGAAGCCAGCCTGGAACAGGCGCTGGCTTATCTGCGCGTGATCTTCGTAACGATGCCGTTCGGGACGATCTCGATGATGGTGTCGATGGGCATGCGCGGCGCGGGCGATGCGCGCACCCCGCTTTATGCAATGATCCTGACGGTCGTGCTCGATATCGTGCTCAATCCGCTGCTGATCCTTGGCGCCGGGCCGGTCCCGGCGATGGGGATTGCAGGATCGGCCATCGCGACCGCCATCGCCAACCTGATGGGCGCAACCGCGATGATCGTGACGATCTATGTCCGCGATCTGCCGCTGCGGCTGCGCGGGGCGGAGCTGGCCTACCTCATCCCGCGCAGCGCGGATCTGCGGTATCTGATCACCAAGGGCATTCCGATGGGCGCGCAGATGCTGCTGCTGTCCGCGGCGGGCCTGATCATGATCGGGCTGGTCAACCGCGAAGGACTGATCGCGGCAGCCGCCTATGGCGCTTCGCTGCAACTATGGAACTACCTGCAGATGCCGGCAATGGCGATCGCATCCAGTGTCAGCGCCATGGTGGCGCAGAATATCGGCGCGGGTAATCATGATCGCGTCGGCGCGATCACGCGCTATGGCGTCATGGTCAATCTGGTCATGACGGGGCTGCTCGCCTTGTTGCTGGTGCTGTTCGACCGGCCAGTGCTGGCGCTGTTTCTGGGGGACGGCAGCGCCGCAATCCCGCTGGCGCAGCATTTGCAACTGATCTGCACATGGTCGTTCGTGCTCAGCGGCGCGACCATGATCCTGATCGGCACGATGCGCGCTTATGGCGTGGTTATCCTGCCTTTGCTGTTGATGGCTGTATCGCTTTATGCGGCAAGGTTGAGCTTCTATGCCATCGCCTATCCGCATATCGGCGCGGATGCGGTGTGGTGGGCTTATCCGGTCGGCTCGGTCATTGCCCTGCCGCTGATCTGGGGGGCCTATGCCTGGACCCGGCGCAGACAGGCGCGGGGCTTGAGCGCGGCTTAACGCCCTTGAGCGCGCCAGCGTTGCACGGTGCGGGCGACCATTTCTTCCTCGCCGCCGGACTTGCGCCACAGCGCGCTGAAAGACGGATCTTCCGAGGCGGGCCGGCGGAATTCCTCCAGTTCGTCGAATGCGACGCGGATCGGGATTGAAACGCCTTCACCGCAGATGATGCACTCGCGGTTGCGCAGCGCCGGGATCGAATCGAGGAAACCGCGCGCGCCTTCGGGCATCGCCGCACGCACGAAGGCCTGATCGCGCTCGTTGTTAAGGCGCATGGCTATGATCGTGCCGCACTGCGATAGCACGCCTTCGGCAAGGTCTGACGGACGCTGCGTGATCAGCCCCAGCGAGATGCCGTACTTGCGGCCTTCCTTGGCGATGCGCGACAGAATGCGGCCGACCGACGAGCCATCGGCGTTCTTCTCGTTCGGAACGTAGCGGTGCGCTTCCTCGCAGACCAGCAGGATCGGCCGGGTCTCTTCCTCGCGTGACCATACCGCGAAATCGAACACCAGCCGGCTCAGCACCGCGACGACGGTGGTGGTGATGTCAGAGGGCACGCCCGAAACGTCGATGATCGAGATCGGCCGACCACGCGAGGGCAAGCGGAATATTTTCGCCAGGAACTCGGCCATCGTATCGCCGACCAGCATGCCCGAGAACATGAACTGGTAGCGCGGATCGCCCTTCAACTCGTCGATCTTGTTCTTGATGCGCAGATAGGGCGCGCTGGTGCGGGCCTTGTCGAGCTTGCCCATCTCATTGTTGATCAAAGTGGTGAGATCGGACAGCAGATAGGGGATCGGCGCATCGACCGTGATCTTGCCCATCTGCTCGGACAAGCGGTTGCGCTGGCGGGCTTCGAGCAGGCATTTGGCAAGGATTTCGGCATCTTCCTGCCGATCGTTCCCGCGCGATGTGAGGAACACTTCGCAGTGCTCCTCGAAGTTCATCAGCCAGTACGGCATCTGCAGGTTCGTCACGTCGAGAATGACGCCGGTGTTGCGGAACGCCGCGCCATATTCGCCGTGCGGATCGATCATGATGACATGGCCGTCGGCGGCGGCCTCACAGATGCGGTGGAGGATCAGCGCGGCGCTCGTCGACTTGCCCGTGCCGGTCGAGCCGAGCAGCGCGAAATGCTTGCCCAGCAGCGCATCGACGTAAAGCCCGGCGCGGATGTCCTTGGTGGGGTAGACATTGCCGATCTGGATCGACGAACGACCGTCGCTTGCGTAGATCTGGCGCAAGTCCTCGCTGGTAGCGGGATAAACCATTGCGCCCGGAATCGGATACATGGTCACGCCGCGACGGAAGCTGTGGATGCGGCCGGTCAGCCGTTCCTCATCGCCTTCGCCGAGGAAGTCGATATCGGCGATAATGCCGCCCGAAAACTTGGCGTCCTGCTTTTGCGTCCGCACGCTGGCGAGCAACCATCCGTTGCCGACGCGGACCTTGATCGGCGTACCGACTTGTCCCGACAACGCCACCGATGGGTCGGTGTCGGCCGAGCATTCGGTCAGTCGCGCAAGATCGAGCGCAATGCGGCTGCCCGCTCCGGAAATTTCGAGCACGACGCCGATGGGTTCGCGCGCGTTTTCCACGTGAGAGACACCAAACTCCGCATTGATCTCGTCAACCTGTGCCAGTCTCGCATTCTGGAAATCATTCATGCTCAGATCGGACATGTAACACCGGCAAACCTTTTTTGGTTTGCGGTGAATAGTCGTCGTACAGTTAATTTTGGCCTAAAGCGCTGCTGCGGGTAAGAGCGTGGTTGCGGGATACCGCATCAGATCAGCGCGAAAAGCCGCCCGGCGAGCCAGCCCATCAGAATCGACAGAGTGACGGCGAACAACCCGTAATAGATCGAGCTGTTCTCGGCGAAATTGGCGATCGCCCGCTCGATGCCCAGCTTGCGGACTTCCACCGCGCTGCTGGCCGATGCGACGATGCGGCCCTTCGATATGGCGAACGTCTCTGCCGTATAGGTGCCGATCGGCACTTGCGAAGGCAGCGCTATACGGGCCTGGTACAGCACTTGCTCGCTCACCGTCACGGCCCCCTCTTCCTGGCGGTACAGGCCGTTGCGGACATTAAGATCGACCAGTCCGTCCGAAAAGCGCTTCTGCTCTTCCGGATCGATCGCGCCGATGGGCGACAGCTGCAGCCATTTGAGGCCGAGCTCATAGATCGCGGCGGTCTTGTCATCGACGATCTTGTCGATCGGCTTGGTCGAGGCCACGGCGTAATACGAAGGGGCAGACCGCAGTTCGGTGCTGTCGGCATTGATCCACATGCCCGCGATCTTCTGCTTTTCGCGCAGGATTACCGATTGCGTCGGCCCCTTGAGCACGATGACGATGTCATAATCCTGCGCGGCGCGGGTGCCATCCGGGCTGAGAATCGCACCGAACAACAGAAGTTCGGTGCCGGTGAAACCCTGCCGGAGCTGGATCTCGTGCTGCGATACTTCGGGCACGAGGATCGGGTCACGCGCGCCGGTCAGCAGGATCAGCGCGATCAAGGCGAGCAGCGCTCTCACAGCCCCGCTTCCATCATAGTGGCGCCACCGTATAGATTCCGGCGGGCTTGTAGCCGAGCCCCAGCGCGAGCTGCAGCGCGACCAGCAACACGATGACCGCCAGCAGAAGCCGCAATTTCACCGGGCTGGCCTTTTGCGCGAGTTGCGCGCCCAATTGCGCGCCGGTGACCGAGCCGATCAGCAACAACCCGGCCAGCACGATATCGACCGCCTTGGTCGTCAGCGCGTGCATCATCGTCGTTGCCATCGTCACGAACAGGATCTGGAACAGCGAAGTGCCGACCACGACATTCGCGCTCATGCCCAGGATGTAGAGCATCGCCGGCACCAGCACGAAGCCGCCGCCGATGCCCATCAGCATGGTCAGGATACCGGTCAACACGCCCAGCAGCAGCGGCGCCAGCGGTGATATATACAGGCCGGAGCGATAGAATCGCCAGCGCATCGGCAAGTTGGCAACCAGTGGATGGTGCCGCCGCTTGCGCGCCGGGAGCGGCGTGCCGGAGCTTTCCGCCCGAAGCGATTGCACACTCTCCCGCGCCATAAGCCCGCCGATCGAGCCGAGCAGGACAACGTAGAGAATATTGATCACGGTATCGATCTGGCCCAGCCGTTGAAGCAGACTGAACAAGACGGCTCCGAAGGCAGTACCGATAATTCCGCCCGCGACCATCACCCCGCCCATCTGGAAATCGATTCCGCCGCGCCGGAAATGCGCGAACATGCCCGAAACGCTGGCGCCGGTGACCTGGCTGGCGGCCGATGCAGCGGCGACCGTGGGGGGCACGCCGTAGAAAATCAGCAGCGGCGTGGTCAGGAATCCGCCGCCGACGCCGAACATGCCGGATAGCAGCCCCGTCAGCGCACCAAGCCCGACGATGACGATTCCGTTTACCGAAAGGTTGGCGATCGGAAGATAGACGTCCATCTTGTCCCTTCGCTACCCTACCGCGCGGGCAGAGGAAAGGCGCGTCTCAGAAACCTGCGGAAACCGTCACAGCCGGGCCTGACTCCGGTTCGGCGTTGCCGCCAACACGGATGCGCCAATCGATGCCGACCCGGGCCGAAGTCGTGCCCTTGACGGGCAGGCCCAGCGTCGCGCTTGGGCCAAGATCGATGCGCGATGCGCCTTTCTGCACGCCGCCCCAGGCACCGGCGCCGATCCGCGCTTCGGCCGGGCCAATGGTGATGAGTTCGCGATCGACGCGAAGCTGGCCATCGGCGAACGCCGTCGCGAACTTGCCGCCAACGTAGCCGCCCTGCCCGTAGAACTCACCGCGAAAGCCATGCGGCAGGTTGACGGGGGGAAGTTCGGTGATCGCCATCGCGGCGGGCTGGACGCGGCGCGTACCGGCCTGATCGGTTATCCGGCCCTCGATTGCGGCCACAAGCGGCAGCGACGCCACCGGGCGCGCGAGCATGCCCAGCGCCGCCGTCGTCTCCTGGATCCCGCCCAGTGTGCTGGTCGTGCGCAAATAGGCGGTGGGGCGATGGCGGTTGTTCGGGGCGAAGCGATACCGCAGGATGCTGCCCGTCTGGCTCGCGCCGTATGTGGCAGGATAGATGCCGGAAGCGAGCGGTTGCGCCGCGCCCGAACGCACCAGCGCCCAGGCATCGGCAGACCAGCGATCGATGCGGCCCGCAGCGGGCGGCCCTGCGTCGGCGCGGGTGGGCAACGCTTCCGGATAAGGCGCCGCGGCAAGCGCCGGTCTCGCCGCTGCGGTTTCACCGGTCAGCCCGGCCCATTCGCGCGCCGCAATAGGCCCCCAATGCGCCGGGATGGCTGGCAGCGCCAGGCGGTTGCGGGCGAATTCAGCCCTGATCTCGCGCAGCAACGCGCGCCATTGCTGCGCCGGTATCGCGGCCATGCCCGCCGTCGGGACCAATGCTGCCCTTGGAGCAAAGCGGCCTGCATCGGCCAAAGCGGGCGGATACGATTGCGGGCCGAACATCTGGCCGGCATGAGGCCGTGCCACAATTCCCGCATTCTCACCCGGACGGTCGATCGCGCCATCTACAGGGGCAAACGCCTGGGCGGTTCCGATTGCTGGCGGCGCTTCCCAATTGACGATGCGCGTGCCGAGCCAACTGCCCAGCACCAGCACGGCGGCAATCAGCGGCTGCCCGCGAAATCCGGTTCCCGGGGTCATGCTGACGCTTCTTCCAGCGCGTGGCGGGCGGCAGGATGATCGTGGTGCTGCGTCTTGTCCCACGCGATCCGGGCACCGCGCAGCGTGCGGACATAAGCGAACAGCGCGCGCCGTCCGGCGATGATCGCGATGGCGTTGCCCACGATCGTTCGCGGTACCGATAGCAGCCCTTCGACCAAGCCGTATTCGCGCGCGGTGAACGCCGCGCGCCAGGTCGTTCGCCAGGCCAGGCTGATAAAGCAGATGGTGATCATCGCGCGCAGCAGCGGCGATACCGGCACGTACGCAGACCAGCCAGCGAGCCGGCAAAGCAGCAGCAACCCTTCGATCACCACCAGCGCATAGGCCGCCGCCAGCACCAGCGCCATCAGTGGCCCGCGCCGATCGCGCATCTTCATCCACAAGTCGACGAGCCCGCCGCGCCAGCCGAGCCGATCCCAGCCCTGCAACGCAATCCCGTGAATCCACCGCGTCTTCTGCCGCACCGATTCGTCCAAGGTGGCGGGGAAATAGGCGCGCGTGGCGACCAGATTGCCGCCCTCGTCGCGGCAGCGCAGGAAGCGTGAGCGGCCACCATTGACCGAGATCAGCAGGCCCAGTTCATAGTCCTCGGTCAAGGAGCCAGTGGCGAACGGGCCTTGTTCGCCCTCGCTCGCCCGCCGCGCCGCCAGCCGCGCCAGGGTTTCACGCGCGAAGCCGCAGCCGACGCCGGCGGCCGGGATTCCTGCGCCGAGCGCATCGCGCACCACCAGCGTCTTGGCATGGGCCTCGGCAAATTCGTCGGCATAGTGACCCGCGACCCAGCGCGATGCTGTTTGCGGCTCCGGCCGGACGGGAAGCTGCACGAACTCCACCCGGTCGAGCGCCTCGTCGATCAGGCCCAGCGCATAAGGATGCACCATGTCCTCGGCATCGTGGAGCAGGATCGAACGGTAGACGAAGCCGCCGCGCGCCTCATCGCTCGACAGCGCCGCGTACAACCGGTTGAGGCAGTCCGCCTTGGTCGTCGGCCCCTGTGCCGCGTGAATTACGATGCGCACGCGCGGATCGTCACCAGCACCGGTCATCGCGGCGCTGACCGTCGCGGGGTCATTGGCATAGCACCCGACGTAGATCGTCATTTCCCGGTGCGGCCATGCCCGCCGCGTGTGCGCGATCATGTGGCCGATGACTTCGGATTCCTGCCACGCGGGCACTAGCACCGCGGCGCGACCGGCAAGCCGGCGCGCGCCATAGGCCGAAGCGGCCTCTTTCTCGTGCGTGCGACCAGTCACGCGCAGGACCAGCCAGATCCCATCGACAACGGTTTCGTCCAGCGCCCCCAGAACAAACCAGAATGCGGCGAACAACAGCAGCTCATGCTCGATCGCTTGCAAGACAACGGGAAGTTGTCCTGCCCAGAAATGCACCTCCACAAGGCCCCCCGCGCTTAGGATGTGGTGACGCGGATCAGCCTATGGACTTTGCGACGGCGTTGCAACTCGCCAGCTTAGGATAGGAGCTGCGAACGTTGCTGAACCCGGCTACAGACTTCTACCAGGCCCCGATGTTGGGCATGCTGGCCCATGGTTCCTGCACGGGCAGCGAACCGTTCTGCAGCAGCTCTACCGAAATGCCGTCGGGCGAGCGGACGAACGCCATGTGCCCATCGCGCGGAGGACGATTGATCGTCACGCCCGCCGCCATCAGCCGTTCACAAGTCTCATAGATATCGTCCACCCGGTAGGCGAGGTGGCCGAAATTGCGGCCGCCCGTGTATTCCTCAGGGTCCCAGTTATGGGTCAATTCCACTTCGGCCACGCCTTCCTCGCCCGGGGCGGCGAGGAAAATGAGCGTAAACCGCCCCTTCTCGCTCTCCATCCGTCGCACTTCTTCAAGGCCGATCAGTTGGAAAAAGCGGATCGTGGCATCCGGATCGGTCACGCGGATCATGGTATGCAGGAACTTCGTCACAGTCTATATTTCCTCAACTTGTCGTTCGTGAGAAACGGTTCATCGTCCAGAAAGTCGGTGAATGGCAATGAGACCGCACCAACAGGGAGACTTCGTCATGTCCGACACTAGCCCAGATCAGCCTGCCGACTCCACTTCCTTTTTCCGCGATCCGCTGAATCGCCGCTGGCTGGCAAGCGCCGGGGTCCTGGCGATCGGACTTATGGTGGGCGGCTACCTGCTGGGCGACGGACTGCTGCGCGCCCGCGCCGCCGATCGCGCGGTGACAGTGCGGGGCCTTGCCGAGCGCGATGTGACGGCGGACCTGGCAACCTGGACCATCGCCTATTCGGCCAACGCCAACGACCTTGCCAGCGCGCAGGCCAGCGTTGACCGCGACACCAACACGATCCGCACGTTCTTCAAGGACCTGGGCTTTCCGGCCGACGCGCTGCAGCCGACCGGGGTCAACGTCTCGCAATTCACCTCTGACGGTATCCAGACATTCACCGTGCGCCAGCGTCTGAGCCTGCGCACCAACGACATCAAGCGCGCCGAAGCGGCGGTCAAGCGCCAGTTCGAACTGGTTCGTGACGGCGTGATGCTCGAGGACGGCTCGGGCATGGCCTACACTTATACCAAGCTGAACGACGTGAAGCCGGCCATGGTCGCCGAAGCGACGAAGGACGCCCGCGCCTCGGCCGAGCAGTTTGCCAAGGACAGCGGCACATCGGTGGGCACGATCAAGAACGCCACCCAGGGCTACTTCTCGATCGACGCGCGTGACGGCGACAGCAACGGCGGCGAATGGGGCGCGTCTTCCTCGCCCTACAAGAAGGTTCGCGTTGTCACGACGGTGGACTTCTACCTGCACTGATCTGCTAGGCCATCCGGCATGCTGCAGTGCACAATTGAAAACTTGTGCATCTCGGCGTAGCTGGGCAAATTATGGATATGTTGCAATTATCGAAGCCGGGCGTTCATCGCAGGACAAGCTCTTGTGATGCATACGCGCGGCAGCTATACCGCACTGCAACAAGATAAATCATGAAGATCCGCAATTTCTTTCGCCGTGAGCCGGTCCTGTCCGACGCCACGATTCCTCCGGGCGAGCGGGTCTATGCGATTGGCGATATCCACGGCAGGCTCGATTTGCTGATAGAAATCGGCCGCGCGATTGACCGTGACGACGCCAGCCGTGGCCCTGCCGATACGACCGTGATCTTCCTGGGAGACCTGATCGATCGCGGCCCGGAAAGCGCCACCGTCATCTCCGCCGCGCGCGAGTGGGCGAAAGAGCGCAAGGTGCGCTTCATCGCGGGCAACCACGAGGAAATGTTCCTCAGCAGCTTTGACAAGCTGGCTGCGTTCCGCAACTTCCTGCGCATCGGCGGCACTGAAACCGTGCTATCCTACAACGTCGATCGGCAGGCTTTCATGGCGGCAGATCTCGATGAAGCGCAGAAGCTGATGATGGATGCCGTGCCACGCGCCGATCTCGCCTTCCTGCGGTCGTTCGAACAGATGATCGTGATCGGCGGCTACTTGTTCGTTCACGCCGGCATCCGGCCGGACGAGCCGCTGGAAAAGCAAGTGCCGCAGGACTGCCGCTGGATTCGTGAACCGTTTCTCAGCCACACCGGCTGCCACGGCTACGTCGTCGTGCACGGGCATACCGTGACGAACGAGGTCGAGATGATGCCCAATCGGATCGGCATCGATACCGGCGCGTTCATGACGGGCAAGCTGACCGTGCTCGGCCTGGAAGGGTCGGAACGCTGGCTGATCCAGACCAGCGACGAAAGCGGCGCAATCGAAACGATAGCGCGCGCGGCGTAGTTTTCCGCTCAGGCGGAAGCGGCACCAGCCCGCGCCCCCAAATCAGATCACGCCGCCTCGCTTGTTATGGCAGGCCGGGACGCAACGTTGGCCGGTCCCACATCGGGGCAGCCGTAGAAATAGCCCTGCGCGTGACTGCAGCCTTCCTCCTGCACCAGCAATTGCTGCGCATGGGTCTCCACCCCTTCGGCCACCACCGGCAGGGCTAGACTGCGGCCGATGCCGACGATGGCCCGGATGATCGAGCGCGCCGCCTCGTCGTTCTCCATTGTCTGGATGAAGCTGCGGTCGATCTTGATCTTGTCGAACGGAAAGCTCTGCAAATTGCTCAGCGAGGAATAGCCCGTACCGAAATCGTCCATCACGATACGCACCCCGCGCCGCTTGAGCGCGTGCAGCACCCGAATGGTCTCAGCCCGG
>CAZCUS010000012.1:23370-68204 GCA_964502105.1 uncultured Novosphingobium sp.
CCTTCATCAGCGCGGTCTCGGTGATTTCCAGTTCCAGCCGATCGGGATCGAGCCCGGAAGTGTGGAGCGCTGAGAGGACCACATCCTCCAGCGTCGCGACCTGAAACTGAACGGCGGAAATATTGACCGCGAGATTTAGCGGTTCGCTCCAGGCAGCAGCCTCGTGGCAGGCGTGGCGCAGCACCCATTCGCCTATGGAGATAATCGCGCCGGTATCCTCGGCAATGGGAATGAACTCCTCGGGCGAGACTTCGCCACGTTCGGGGTGGACCCAGCGCAACAGCGCTTCATAGCCTGAGCGACGGCCATCGATGGTGGTCACCAGGGGCTGGTAGACGATGTGAAATTCGTCCCGCACGATGGCATGGCGCAAGTCGCTTTCAAGCTTGCGGCGCTGGCGGGCATCAACATCCATTTGCGTATCGAAAAAGGTTGCCACGCCCCTGCCCGACATCTTGGCGCGGTACAGCGCAATATCGGCCGCGTGGTGGAGCGTTTCTGCGTCCTTGCCGTCCTTCGGGTAGATCGCGACGCCGATACTGAGGCCGACGGCGGTGGGATCAAGCGCCGGGTCCATCTCCTCGCGCACCATCTCGAGAATGCGGTGAGCCAGCGCCCGCGCGCCCTCCGGCTGTTCCGAACCGACATTGAGAATAACGAATTCGTCGCCGCCGATCCGCGCCACGGTATCGGCCCCGCGCACGCAGCGCGTAAGCAGGGCGGCCACCGATTGGAGCACGCGATCGCCTTCAGCATGACCGAAGATATCGTTTACCGCCTTGAACCTGTCGAGATCGATGGCCAGCAACGCCACCGGTTCGCCGTTGCGATGCGACAGGCCCAGCGCGTGCGCCAGCCGCTCCTGCAGCAGCGTGCGATTGGGCAAGCCGGTCAGCCCATCATGGCGGGCAAGATGCTCGATCTGGCGCTGGGCGGCCTTGGATTCGGTCAGATCGCGCACCGCCAGGACTTGCGAGGCCCGCCCGCGATATTCGAATTCGTGCACCGCGACTTCGAAAACCTGGTCACTACCGGCACCACGCGGGGCGGCCTCGACAGGTTTTGCCCGTAACTCGGCCACAGGGCAATCGTCAGCGGCCAGCATCAGCGACTCGATATTCTGACCGACCAGCGCGGTCTGCTCCTGCCCCATCATTTCGGCGAAGCGCAGGTTGGCTTCGATGATGCGGTGGTCGCGCACGATCACGATGCCTTCCAGCGTCGCCCCGGCGAAGCCCTGCAGATCGGTCAGGTAGCGATCGATCAGTGTGGAAATCGCAGTCAGGATGATGACCACGATGGTCGAGCCGACAACCGACCCGATCAGCCATTCGCGGCCCCTGCCAATTTCCACCGCAGGAAGCGTCGGATCGAAGACCAGCAGCGTGGCCGACATGCTTGTGAAGTGCAGCGCACAGACCGCGACGACCGACGCCAGTGCCGCAACCAAAATCTGGCGCACGCCGGACAGCTTGGCGCAGGCATAGAATGCAGCCGAAAACAGCGCGATAGCGATGACCACGCTAACCGCCACCGCAAGCCAGTCGAACTCGACGCGGGCCTGCACGCGGATCGCCTGCATGCCAGCAAAGTGCATCGCACACACACTCAGCCCGGCTACGACGCCGGCGGCGATGCACTGCGCGGCGGTGAATTGGCCGAGAATCTTGAGTGCGCCCCAAAAGCCGCCGACCGCGATCGCTGCCGAAACGAGGGTAGGCAGGAACGCGAAGCCAATCGGCAAACCGCCATCATAGGCCAGCATCGCAACGAAGTGCGTGGCCCAGACGCCAAGCCCGCCGGCAACGGCGCCGATGGCCAGCCAGGTCGAACGCCGGTCAGCGCGGCATTCCCGCGCGCGTTCGAGTGCGAGAAAGAATGACATGCTGCCGATGATCCAGATCACCGCCGCCAGAGCGACGGTTAGATGATCGTGCTGGCCCATCACGCACTCGAACACTCGAAACATTCAGATTCCCCGGCTTGCCAACTTGGCAGGTTAGGGGTCGCGTCATTCGGATCGGGTAAAGCTGCAACCACGGATATCTAAGTAGGTGTCGAGTGCCATGGCGCGATAGCAGGGGGGTTAACGTCTTTGACGTTGCCAGCGTTCATCAGGTGCCCCGACCCCTCCGCGATGGGATTGCAGCACCAGCCCGCAAACGGCCTGACACATGCCACGACCGCACCAATCAGAGAATTTGCCGGGGAGCCTGTAAGCCGGGTTCTGTCATGCGGACGGTCTCCCAAAGGACCACTCCCGCAAGGGCAACCATTCCTCTCGGCGACGCATTGCTGCGCCGCTCAAGCAACCAACCCGGGCTGCCTGGGTCAGAAACAGACCCGCCATTCGAGATGGCGCGCAGCCCCTATTCGGTCTTGCTCCGGATGGGGTTTACCATGCCGCTTCCGTTACCGGTCGCGCGGTGCGCTCTTACCGCACCCTTTCACCCTTGCCGCCCTTCCGAAGAAGGGTTTGGCGGTTTGCTCTCTGTGGCACTTTCCCTCGGCTTCGCGGACCGAAATCCACTCGCCGGGCGGGCGTTACCCGCCATCCTTGTTTCGTGGAGCCCGGACTTTCCTCGACATCGCAAGCGATGACGCGGCTGCCCGGCTCCCCGGCGGGCGTCACCTAGCACGCCCGGTGTCGCGCTCCAACAGGAGTTCGAACAGAATCCCGCCGATCTCGCCATCGATCAGGCCGTCGATGATTTCCGGTCGCCAGCGCCGCTGGAAAGCCGTCACGGCGGCGCGCCCGTCGACGATGTCATACCCGAACCGTTCGAGCGCAAGATAGAACGCGCCGGGATTGTCGTAGAACAGGTTCATCTTGGCGGCGGGAATGTCGAGCGCCAGCCCCAGTTCGGCAAGCCGGCGCCAGTCGAAGTATTCGCCCGGGTCCTGCTTGCGCGCTGGGGCAATGTCGGAATGACCGACAACGTTGGCGCGCGGTATGTCATGCCGGTCAAGGATATCGCCCAGCAGCGGCATCAGCGCATCCATCTGCGGCTCGGGGAACGGACGATAGCCCCATTCATGCCCCGGATTGACCAGTTCGATGCCGATGCTGGCTGAATTCACGTCAGTCACCCCGCGCCAGTAGGATTTACCGGCATGCCAGGCGCGCTTGTCCTCGGGCACGAGGTTGGTGACGATGCCGTCCTCGTCGATCATGTAATGCGCGGAAACTTGCGATGACACATCGCACATCCGCGCCAGCGCCTCGCCCGCGGTGGGCATGCCGGTGTAGTGGATCACCACCATGGTCAAAGGCAGCAGGCGCTCGTTCCAGTTCGGCGATTCGACGACCTTGTTGACCAGCCAGCGGTTCATCTAGTCGACAGCCCCCTTGTGCCCCTCATCTTGCCCCTGTCAGGCGCCTGGCAGGACTGCGCCCAGCACCAGCGCGCCGTCGCCCAGCGCATATTGCAACTGACCGCCCAGGTTGGCCGAAAGCTGCGCCAGCATCGCGGCAGGCGCGGTGCGGCTGCTCAGCTCGCTTTCGGGCAGCGATCCGTCGAGCGCGCGGCCGATATCGCCATCGAACGCAATGCGTGCGCCGGTGGACCGCACGACGATCTCGCTCACGGTCCCGCGCAATTCGGCGGCGAGTTCCAGCGTGCCGCCGCGTGGCAGGGCATCGATGCCAATCAGTGCAAAGTTCAGCAATGTCTTGACCGCAGGCTTGGGCAGGACGTCGCTCGGCAAAGTCCAGGTCACGGCGATCCGGGCATTGTTGGCGACCAGCGCATCCACCAGCACGCGGGCCTCGTTGACCGGCACCATCTCGCCGAAGCCACCGGCGGCGCCGAAGGCAAGGCGGAAGAACTTCAGCTTGTCGGCGGAAATCCGCGCGCTCTGCTCCAGCAGCTCGAAGCAGCGCTGGCGCATGGCCGGGTCTTTTTCGTCCGCCAGCAGTTCAAGCCCGTTGGTCAACGCGCCCACCGGGCTGAGCATGTCATGGCACAAACGCGAACACAGAAGGCTGGCAAGGTCGAGCGAGCTAGTCGTCATGGTCGAGTTGGTTCCGTTCATCAATTCTGGCAATACGCTGCTGGACAAGGCCGCCCTGCTCCCAGTGCCCGATCCGATCAGGCAATCCCAAGTCGCCGCCGTATCTAGTCATCGCAAAGACGATAGCAAAGCGGCGAGAAACCATCTCCGCTATCACGCCAGAAAGCAACCTGCCCACCGGCAATGATCGCCCAGATGCGCAAATCACCGGTGGAATGTTCGCAGTCGGTTGCCGATGGCACCGGATGGCCACTGGGATGCGAATGGTAATAGCCGATCAGTTCCGGCCCACCTGCCCTGCTTGCGCGGTGAGCCGCGAACAGCGCCGCCGGATCGATCTCGAACCGGATGAGCGGTTCGGCCGAAACATTCGCCGCTGTGCCGATCGCGTTGACCTGCCCGTTTCCTCCGAAAAGCAGGCCGCAGCACTCTTGCGGGGCAGCTTTTTCGGCTTCTGCCAGCAGAGTTGCGATCACCCCCCTTGTTACCTCGATATCCATGCCCAGATTCTAACGGCAATGGGGGCAAACGAAACCGTTATCGAAGGCGTGACCGGCAAAACCGGTGGACGGATCGACAAGGTGCTTTCCGACGCCTGCGGGCTGTCGCGTGAACGCATCAAGGCGCTGCTCGGTGACGGGCGGGTGACGCTAGACGGCAAAGTGCAGACGCAAGCCTCGTTCAAGGCCCCCGCCGGCTCGACCTTCGCCATTACGGTTCCGGAAGTGACTGCCGCCGAAGCGCAGGCGCAGGACATTCCGCTGGTTGTCGTACATGAAGATTCCGAGCTGATCGTGATCGACAAGCCCGCCGGGCTGGTAGTCCACCCCGCCGCCGGAAATCTTGACGGAACGCTGGTCAATGCCCTGCTGCACCACTGCCGGGGCCAGCTTTCGGGCATCGGCGGTGTAGCCCGTCCCGGCATCGTCCACCGCATCGACAAGGACACCTCCGGGCTGCTGGTGATCGCCAAGACGGACCGGGCGCACGAGGGGCTGGCACGGCAATTCGCCGACCACTCGATCGAGCGCGCCTATCTTGCCGTTGTCGGCGGCAGGCCAGTGCCCACTACCGGCACGATCGAGGGCGCGATCGGGCGATCTTCCGCCAATCGCAAGAAGATGGCGGTGGTCACTGACGGACGCGGCAAGCATGCGATCACGCATTACCGGACGGTGGAATATCTCACCGGGTCGTCGCTGATCGAATGCCGCTTGGAGACGGGCCGCACCCATCAGGTGCGCGTTCACCTCTCGTCAATTGGCCATGCGCTATTGGGGGATCCAGCCTATGGACGCACCCATTCCTCTCTCAGACCCATCCTCCAGCGCCTCGGTTTTTTTCGCCAGGCGCTCCATGCGGCGGAACTTGGCTTTGTCCATCCCGTTAGTGGAGAGACAGTTCACTTCGTCAGCAAGTTGCCCGTCGATATGGGTATGCTGATAGACGAATTGAGAAACTGAAATCGGAATTATGTGCTATATTGTTCAGGTGGCCGCGAGCTAAGATGCCTATCAAGGGTCTTGAACCGTCGGCAGACGTGGAAAGGAATTTAACGTGAGCACCAAGGGACGCAATCTTCCGTCTGTTCCCGCTCTCGGTGGAGAGCAGAGCCTCAACCGCTACCTCTCCGAGATCAAGCGGTTCCCGCTTCTGAAGCCCGAGCAGGAATACATGCTCGCCAAGCGCTATGCGGAACATGAGGATCCAGAGGCCGCAGCGCAACTGGTAACGAGCCATCTTCGCCTCGTGGCCAAGATCGCGATGGGCTACCGCGGCTATGGCCTGCCGGTGTCCGAGCTGATCTCCGAAGGCAACATCGGCCTCATGCAGGGCGTCAAGAAGTTCGAGCCGGAACGCGGGTTCCGCTTGGCGACGTATGCCATGTGGTGGATCAAGGCCTCGATCCAGGAGTACATCCTGCGCTCGTGGAGCCTTGTAAAAATGGGCACGACGGCTGCTCAGAAGAAGCTCTTCTTCAACCTGCGCCGCATGAAGAAGAGCCTGGACGCCTACGAGGACACCGATCTTCACCCCGAAGACGTTGCCAAGATCGCGACCACGCTGGGCGTGTCCGAGACCGAAGTCGTCAACATGAATCGCCGGATGATGATGGGCGGCGATGCGTCGCTCAACGTCTCCCTGCGCGAGGAAGGCGAAGGCCAGTGGATGGACATCCTTGCGGATGACCGCCCGCTGCAGGACCAGACCGTTGCCGACGCCGAGGAAGCGACCGTGCGCCACGAACTGCTGGTTGAGGCGATGGACAGCCTCAACGACCGTGAGCGTGACATTCTGACCGAACGCCGCCTGACCGACGATCCCAAGACGCTTGAGGAACTGAGCCAGGTCTATCACGTCAGCCGTGAGCGTGTTCGCCAGATCGAGGTTCGCGCGTTCGAAAAGCTGCAGAAGGCGATGAAGACAATAGCCGTCGACAAGAAGCTGCTGCCGGCGATGTAACCGCGCCGTTGCTGGCTGAAGGAAAACGCCGGGCTGTCCGCAGGGACGGCCCGGTTTTTCTTTGTCCGCGGCTGGCGCACGGACGCTGCGTTCGTCTAGATTGGCGCGGTTGGATCGCGGGTTGGGATACGAATACATGCGCTTGATCGCGAAGCTGGTTATGTGGTTCCTGGTGATCAGCATCGGGCTGACGGTGCTGTTCCGCTTCGTGCCGCCGCCGCTGACGTTGACGATGGTGGTCGATGCCAATGGCATCACCAAGGACTGGACGCCGCTTTCGCGGATAGACCGCAACATGGTCTCCGCCGCCATCGCTGCCGAGGATGGCAAGTTCTGCACCCACAGCGGCTTCGACCAGGAAGCGATCGAGAACGCGCTGGAACGCAATGCCGAGGGCGGCCGCCTGCGTGGTGGCTCCACGATCAGCCAGCAGACCGCCAAGAACGTGTTCCTGTGGCAGGGCGATGGCTGGACCCGCTACCTGCGCAAGGGGCTGGAAGTGTGGTTCACGTTCCTGATCGAGAACATCTGGGACAAGCGCCGGATCATGGAAGTCTATCTCAATGTCGCCGAAACCGGCATCGGCACTTACGGCGTCGAAGCCGGAGCGCAGCGCTATTTCGGCAAGTCCGCCGCCAAGCTCACGCCGACCGAGGCCGCGCGCATGGCCGCCGCCCTGCCCAGCCCCAAGAAGCGCAGCGTGACCAACCCCGCCGGCTTCACCCGCCGCTACGGCAACACGATCGCCCGCCGCATCGGCATGGTCCGCCGCGACGGGCTGGATGCCTGCATTTACAACTGAGGTTGGTCGGGTTCACGCGGAGCCGCAGAGGACTGACATTCCCCCCTCACCCGTTCGTTTCGAGCGAAGTCGAGAAGCGGGTAGCGCACGACTGCGTTTCTCGACTTCGCTCGAAACGAACGGAGGGGGTTTGCCACCCTTGGGCCAAACGAAAAGGGGAGGAAGCCGAAGCCTCCTCCCCTCTCGATTTTCAGGCGTTTGATGCGGTGATCAGAAGCCGAAGCTGACCGAGCCGATGAACGTGCGCGGTGCACCGATCTGGGCGAACGGAACCGTGCCAACCGAAGTGGCCGTGCCGGAGAAGCCACCAACATAAAGCTCGTCAAACAGGTTGATGACGTTGAGCTGCAGGAAGGTCTTGTCGCCAAGGCCGATGAAGTCGAGCTTCATGCGGGCGTCGAGATCGACCAGCGTATAGGCCGGCGTGCGGCGACCGTAGACCTCACGGCCTCCAACGACGATTGGCAGGTTCACGTCGTTGACGTAACGCGGGCCAGTGCGCTTGGCCTGCACACCGATGCGGATCGGCCCGACATCGCCCGTTGCGCGTACACCCAGTGTATAGACCGGGGCACCCGCTTCGCGCTTGCCCTTGGTGGGGGCCAGGATCGGCGAGCCATCGGCAGCCGTGTCGACTTCGACGTCATCCTTGATCTTCGACTTCAGATAAGAACCGAAGGCGTAGAGCGAGATTTCCGGGATCGGGCGGACAGCCACGCTGCCATCGATGCCGTACTTATCGACGCGACCAAGGTTACGATAGATGGTAAGGTCCAGCTCGCGATCGTATGCCGAAGCGAGGCGGTTCTGGTAAATCGTATACCAGGCCGAAACCTGAGCCTGAACGATACCGGTCTGGTAACGGAAGCCGAAGTCAAAGTTGTCGGTAGTTTCCGGATCGGGGTTGGCCTTATCCGAGCCAGGAGCATAGAAGAACGACTGGTAGAGGTTATCCGTGCCCGGAACCTGAATGCCCTTCGAGTAATTCAGGAACGTGCTGGTGGTATCGGTCAGATCGAAGACCACGCCGCCGTTTGGCAGGAACTTGTCATACTTGAAAACGCGGTTCTGCGGACCCTGACGAGTGGGGTTCGCGGTCGCATATGCGGTGTTTGCAGCGTCGTTACCATCGTAGCAGACGAGGTTGCCCGAAGCCGAAACGGTGAAGCAGTTGTTCGTCAGGTTGCGCTTGAAGAACGGCAGGCGCAAACCAAGGTTGACGTGCAGCTTGTTGTCCATGAGATCGCCCGAGTATTCACCCGAGAACTGATGCAGGATCGCATAGGACAGGCGATCGCGCTTTTGCAGGACATTGCCATTGCTGCCGACGATCGCGTTATCGACCGGGAAGAAGTCCGCGCCGAACCCGTTAGCTTTGAGGAAGCCGGCTTCACCCGTCTGGCGGTGCTTGCCGCGATCGTAGCTGTAGGCCACGCGAACGCGGTTGTCGTCATTGAGGTCATAGCGCAGCGAAGCGATCAGACCGGCGCGCCACGTGCGCGTCTGGCTGGGCGAGTGAACGCGAACCGCGTCGAGCGTGTCACCGTCACCGTTCAAGTCGATACCGGCGAAGTAGTTCGGCACGCTGCTGCTGCCCTGGATGAAACCACTGAAGCCCTGCGGCGACAAGCCTTCGCTGGCAATCAAGGTGCCGCTGCCGTTAGCGTTCACCCACTGGAAGGACGGGTCAACCGTAAGCGTGAGCTTGTCGTTCAGTGTAAACTTCGAGTTCAAACGGACGTTGTAGGTATCCGACGGATTGTAGCGATATTCGAAAGCCGTACCGCACGAAGTGGCTGCATCAGCCTTGCCCGAGGTCCCATCGAGAATCTGGCAACGTGCGACGTCTGTGAAGCGCTCATCCTTGGTGAACGGAAAGCGATCGGCAAATGCCGTGCCGGCAACGCGCGGACGCGGGTCGGTCGCGCTCTGGGTGGTGTCGCTGCGCAGCGGAGCCGAACCGAAGAAGTTGTTGCGGTTCTTGTTGTAGTGACCGGCGATCGAGATGAAGTCGCCATTGTCACCGATCGGCTGGTAGATCTTGCCGTTATACTGGGTTTTGTTGATCTTGCCGATGCCGCCGTAGATCGTATCGTTGTCAGCCTTGGAAACGGCCAAGAACGCACGGGTTCCGAACGGGGTAAAGACGCCAGTGTCGATTTCGCCGAACAGGCGGAAGAAATTGAAGTCACCGGCCGAGCCGAGCAGGCGAGCGCCAAATTCTTCGGTAGGGTTGCGCGAACGGAAGTTCACCGTGGAACCCGTAGCAGCAGCCGTCGGCGAGTCGACATCCGTGGTGCCAAGGTTGACGTTGACCTGCTCGATGATTTCGGGATCGAGCAGCTGGTTCGAATAGAGGTCGTAACCACCGGTATCGTTCAGCGGCATGCCGTCGAACGTCTGGGATATGCGATTGTCATCGAAACCGCGGATCGTCAGCGTGCCACCGGCCGAACCGAACGGATCGTTGTTCTGGAAGCTGACGCCCGGAACCAGGTTGATGATATCGTTGACCGTCTGGCCAGGAGCCTGCGCGGAGATGATCTCCTGCGTCAGCACCTGCTTGGCCTTGGTCGTCGGCGGCAGCGTCACGCCCGCAACGTCACGGGTAACCGCGCCGCTGACGACGATTTCCGAGTTCTCGAAGTCGATCGAGCCGGTCGACTGTGCGAAAGCCGGCGCGGCGAGGAACGCGATTCCGACCGCAAGCGTGCTGGTCGCGGTCGTCAGAACCGTTTGCAATTTCATGTGTGCCCCCTGGGTTTTGCCCAAAATGGTGGTTGTATCTACGGAAAGGTTGTCCCGCCGCAGTCTTTGCTGCGGCTGCTAAGAGCAGCGATCTATGACAATATCCTGACAGTCGGGACTCGAAATGGTTCCAGCCGCGGCGTTTTTTTATCACCTTGGGCTGTGAGCCAGCTGCTTCATAATATTATCTATATTTGTCAACAAGTTATGTTTTAGCCCAAGGGAAATACCTGAGGCAAAAATGTCACGGGAACGGTCAATTGTGCCCACTTGCGATGGACGGAAGCGGGATGACAGTCGTCCTGTCATGTTACCACGTAGCTTGCCTGCATCCTTCCGCGTGTGCGAACGCAATATCATGAGCAGCGGTCACCAGCATCATCCCGCGCATGGACACAGCCATGATCATGCCCACCACGGGCACGGCCACCATGCGCACGGGCTTCCGGCTCATCGCGGGACCGCGTTCATGGTCGCGGTGACGCTCAATCTGGCTTTCGTGGTGGCCGAGGGCGCTGCCGGGTTCATCAGCGGTTCCATGGCGCTAGTCGCGGACGCCGGGCACAACTTGTCCGATGTCCTGTCGCTGGTGCTCGCCTGGGTCGCCAGCATACTGGCCGCGAAGCCGCCGTCGGAGCGGTTCACCTATGGCCTGAAAAGCTCCTCGATCCTCGCCGCGATTGCCAACGCTGCCCTCCTGTGGGTGGCGATCGGCGCGATCCTGGTGGAAACAATCCGTCGATTCAGCGATCCGGCGCCGGTCACGGGCACGACGATGATCGTCATCGCCGCCATCGGCATCGCGGTAAATGCCCTGTCCGCGCTGATGTTCGCCAAGGGCAGCAAGTCGGACCTCAACCTGCGCGCCGCATTCGTGCACCTGATGGCCGATGCCGCCGTGTCCGCCGGGGTGGTGATCGCCGGCATCCTGATCGTGTGGACCGGGATCGCCGCGATCGATCCGGTAACGTCGCTGGTGATCACCGCCGTCATCGGCTGGTCAAGCTGGGGCCTGCTGCGCGACTCCTTGCGAATGGGCATGCTCGCGGTTCCGGACGGGATCGACATTGCCGAAGTGCGCGCTTTCCTGGAATCGCAGCCCGGCGTCACCCGCGTGCACGACCTGCACGTCTGGCCGATGAGTACGACCGAAACCGCGCTCACCGCGCATCTGGTGATCCCGGGCGGAATGATCGATGCCGCAGCAAACGACCGGTTCCTCCACGACCTGGCCAATGCCATCGACCACAAGTTCCACATCGGCCACCCCACCATCCAGATCGAGGCCAGCGACGATGCGCACCACTGCGCGCTCGCCAGCGAAAGCGTAGTCTGAACGGCGGGCGAAGATCGCCATTGCAGTGCCATCGGGCGGTGCTACCAGTCACTGTGGGGAAGGGAGACACCCAAGGACCAGAGTGCATGAGCCACCAATACCGGAAAGCCCTTTTCCTCCCTCTCGCGATGGCCTGCGCGGCGCTGCCCGGCCTTGCCTGGGCCGATACCAAGGCCGATATCGAGGCGCGCTATGCGCTGCTCAAGACCGCGCTCGACACGCGCGAGCCCGACCAGATCAAGCCTTACCTGACGCCCGACTTCGCCGAGATCGGCCTCGACGGCAAAAGGCAGAGCGCTGACGAGATGATTGATCGGCTGGCGATGATCCCGGTCGATCCATCACGCAAGGCGACGCTGACGATTGAATCGGTGACCGAGGAAGGCGACACCGCGCAAGTCATGTCGCGTGAAGCCACCAGTGGATCGCGCGAGGGCCGTGACGGCAAGACGCATACGTTCGCCCTCTCCCGCCTGTCCAACGACGCCTGGGTGAAAAGCGACAAAGGCTGGTTGCTCAAGGCCACCGAAGCCGAGGTCATGACGATGTCGCGCGACGGCCAGGTGATGCGCACGCTGAAGAAGGGCGACAAGATGCCCGAACGCGGCCGGCGCGGCCCCGGAGGACCGGGCGGTCCAGGTGGGCCCGGCGGTGATCGGCCGTATGGTCCGCCCTCAGGCGATGGCCCGCCGATGGGCATGGGATCCGACGACTGATTTAACGCCGGGCCAACTCGGCGCCCCAAACGACAAGGGCGGCCATCGCGCAAACGATGACCGCCCATTATCTCATAGGGATGTGTAAGGCGCGATCAGGCCGCTTCTTCGGCCTTGTCACCCTTGAGCACGCGAACGGGTTCCTTGCGGCCCTCGACCACGTCCTTGTCGACCACGACTTCGGCGATATCGCCTTCGGTCGGCAGATCGAACATCGTGTCGAGCAACAAGCCCTCGACGATGGAGCGCAGGCCACGCGCACCGGTCTTACGCTCGATCGCCTTCTGGGCAATCGCTTCCAGCGCCTCGTCGGTAAACGTCAGATCGACGTCTTCCAGTTCGAACAGCTTGGCATATTGCTTGATGAGCGCGTTCTTCGGCTCCTGGAGGATCTTCACGAGCGCGCCGATGTCGAGATCCTCAAGCGTCGCGATCACCGGCAGACGGCCGACGAACTCGGGGATCAGGCCGAACTTCAGCAGGTCTTCCGGCTCTGCCTTCTGCAGCAGTTCTCCGATGCGACGCTTGTCGGGATCAGCGACATGCGCGCCGAAGCCGATCGAACGCTTCTGCAGTCGATCCGAAATGATCTTGTCGAGACCGGCAAACGCGCCGCCGCAGATGAACAGGATGTTCGTCGTGTCCACCTGCAGGAATTCCTGCTGCGGATGCTTGCGGCCACCCTGCGGCGGAACCGAAGCGGTGGTGCCTTCCATCAGCTTGAGCAGTGCCTGCTGCACGCCCTCGCCCGAAACATCGCGCGTGATCGAAGGGTTTTCGGCCTTGCGGCTGATCTTGTCGATCTCGTCGATGTAGACGATGCCGTGCTGCGCCTTCTCGACGTTGTAGTCGCTGGACTGCAGCAGCTTGAGGATGATGTTTTCCACATCCTCGCCCACGTAACCGGCTTCGGTCAGTGTGGTGGCATCGGCCATGGTGAACGGCACATCGAACGTCTTGGCCAGGGTCTGCGCGAGCAGCGTCTTGCCCGAGCCGGTCGGCCCGACGAGCAGGATGTTCGACTTCGAAAGTTCGACGTCGCCGGCCTTGCCGCTGTGCTTGAGCCGCTTGTAGTGGTTGTGCACCGCGACCGACAGAACGCGCTTGGCGCGGTTCTGCCCGATCACATAGTCGTTGAGCAACTCGCAGATTTCGCGCGGAGACGGCACGCCGCCGTCCTTCTTGCCAGCGATCCCTGCCTTGGTTTCCTCGCGGATGATGTCGTTGCACAGCTCCACGCATTCATCGCAGATGAAAACGGTGGGGCCCGCGATCAGCTTGCGCACTTCATGCTGAGACTTGCCGCAGAAACTGCAGTAAAGGGTGCTTTTTGCGTCAGATCCGCTCAATTTGGTCATTCTCTGTATCGGGCCCCCGGGTTTGAGGCGACTCGCCAACCTTACTCTGGTGATGGCCGGTTTATCAATGCTGACAGATCATGCTTACAAAAGCCTTGATCTGCCAACGCTTTAATCCTTGCTTTCGATCTTGTCCGAATCCGGCCGGCTCTCGAAGACCTTGTCCACCAGGCCGAAAGCGAGCGCTTCGTCGGCTTCCAGGAAGGTGTCGCGGTCCATCGCCTTTTCGACTTCCTCAAGACTCTTGCCGGTGTACTTCGCGTAAAGATCATTCAGGCGGCGGCGCATGCGCAGGATTTCGCGGGCCTGAATTTCGATGTCGGAGGCCATGCCGCGCGCGCCGCCGGAGGGCTGGTGCACCATGATGCGGGCGTTTGGCAGGGCGATGCGCATGCCCGGCTCACCGGCGGCGAGCAGGAAGCTGCCCATCGACGCGGCCTGGCCGATGCACACGGTGGAAACGCGCGGGCGGATATACTGCATCGTGTCGTGGATCGCGAGACCCGCCGTCACCACGCCGCCCGGCGAATTGATGTACATCGAGATATCCTTCGAAGGATTCTCGGATTCGAGGAACAGCAACTGCGCCACGATGAGCGAGGCCATGTGATCCTCGACCTCACCGGTGATGAACACGATGCGTTCACGCAGCAGGCGCGAGAAAATGTCGAAGCTGCGCTCGCCGCGGCTGGTCTGCTCGACGACCATCGGCACGAGCGCGCCGGTGACGGGATCGGAGGTAAACTTGCCTTGGGCGCCGGAATGGCCGAACAGATCGATCATGAAAGTCCTCTTGAGTCTGGGCCGCCTATGTCGCGTGCCGCTCGCCGATGTTCAAGAGGATTAACCCTTCATCCCATTCGACAGGCTTACGATCAGGTTGATAACCCGTTCGCGGCGACACCCGAATACGCAAAACGGCGGCATGTTCGTGGGGCCGATGGCCCCGGAACATGCCGCCGCCGAATTGGTCAGGCTTGGCGCGTGTGTCAGTCTTCCGCTTTGGCGGCAGCCTTCTTGGCGGGAGCTTTCTTGGCAGGCGCCTTCTTGGCCGAAGCATCGTCAGCGTCGTCGGCGGCCTTGGGGGCTGCCTTTTTGGCCGGTGCCTTCTTCGCCTTGGGAGCCTCTTCGCTCGCAGCCTCATCGGCCGAAGCCTCTGCCGCGTCTTCGCTTCCGGCTTCGCTCTTCGCCGCCTTCTTCGCCGGCGCCTTCTTGGCAGCGGCCTTCTTGGGCGCTTCGGTCACTTCGTCGGCGTCAGCCTCGATCGCGGCCTGCAGTTCTTCACGAGTCACTTCGCGCTCGGTGACTTCGGCCTTCTCGATCAGGAAATCGACGACCTTGTCCTCATACAGCGGCGCGCGCAGCTGGGCGGCGGCCATCGGGTCGCTGCGGACATATTCCACGAACCGGTCACGGTCCTCCGGGCGATACTGCTGCGCGGCCTGCGACAGCAGCATCGACATTTCCTGCGACGTGACATCGACGCCATTGGCCTGGCCGATTTCCGACAGCAGCAGGCCCAGACGGACGCGGCGCTCCGCGATTTTGCGGTAGTCTTCCTTCTCGTCCTCGATTTCCTTCAGCGCGGCGGCGGGATCTTCCTCGTTGCCGGCTTCCTGGGTGAGCTGGGCCCAGATCTGCTCGAACTCGGCCTCTACCATCGAGGGCGGCACTTCGAAATCGTGGCCGGCGGCAAGCTGATCGAGCAGCGAGCGCTTCATCTGGGTGCGGGTCAGCCCGGCAGTTTCCTGCTCAAGCTGGCCACGAAGCAGGCCGCGAAGCTGCTCAAGGCTCTCAAGGCCGAGCTGCTTGGCGAAATCTTCGTCAATCTTGACCTCGCCCGGAGCTTTCACTTCGTGGACGGTAATGTCGAAGGTGACTTCCTTGCCCGCGAGGTTCGGGGCGGGATAATCCTCGGGGAACGTCACGGTAATCGTACGCTCTTCACCGGCCTTGGCGCCGACGAGCTGCTCTTCGAAGCCCGGGATCAGGCGGCCCGAGCCGATCACGATGGCCTGGCCTTCAGCCTTGCCACCATCAAATTCCACGCCGTCGAGCTTTCCGACGAAATCGCACAGCACCTGGTCTTCGTCCTGCGCGGCGCGATCGACGGCCTCATAGCTCTTTTGCTGGCCGGCGATACGCTCAAGCTGTTCATCGACCTGCTCGTCGCTGGTCGGGATGACGAGCTTTTCCAGCTTCAAGCCATCGAGCGAGGGCGCTTCGATCTTGGGAAGGATTTCGAGGCTGACCGACAACTCGGCGTCCTTGCCCTGCTCGTACCCTTCGCCCAGGGCGACTTCGGGCTGCATCGCGGGACGCAGAGCCTTTTCCGTGACGAGCTTGTCCATCGCCTCGCGAATCGTCGTGTTCAGCGCGTCCTGATGCAGCGAATCGCCATGCATTTTACGGATGAGGTTGGCCGGAACCTTGCCCGGACGGAATCCCGGCATGCGCACTTGCGGTGCCATGCGTTCCACTTCGCCCTCGATGCGCGCGATGATATCCTTTGCGGGGATGGTCACCGTGTAGGCGCGCTTCAGGCCCTCATTGCTGGTTTCAACGATCTGCATTTTAAAGAAGCCTTCCTGTGCGTTCCTGTGACGCCTTATCCTGTCGTAGCAACGAACTGGTGCGGGCGAAGGGACTCGAACCCCCACATCTTGCGATACTGGTACCTAAAACCAGCGCGTCTACCAATTCCGCCACGCCCGCGACAAAGCCTGAAACTCAAGCGCGAGCCCTTATAAGCAAGGCGCGAAAAGGGCAAGACCCGGTGGTTGCATGGCGCAAAGGCGATGCCCACGTTGCGATAAGGCAACATGAAAGGCCCAAATATGGCGACCCCCCCGCCCGATCGTGACAATCCGCAGTCCCCGCCCGAAGTGCCCGTGGAACCGGGTGAGCCCTCCTTCACACCCACGCGCCCAACCGAAGCGCCCGTAATCCAACCGGACTTCGATCAGCCGGACGTCGGTCCGGACGAGATTCCTAGCTACCCCTGAGGCGAAGGAACGCCAAAATCGCGTCAACCGGGCCCAATGAAGACCCCGGGGGCGGTGCCATGGCCCGCCCGGTCTGGGGGCATTCCAGGCAATAAGCCTGCATGCCCCTGACCGTGACCAGCGCCTGCGCCTGCCGGATGGCCTGATCCAGCCGGACTTGCTGCCGGGCGGCGAAAAGCCCGGCAATGTCGCCACCCGCCGGGGATGAGGTGCGCATCATTGCATTATTCGTCATCCCGGCGAGGAACTGGCTGAAACCGTCGGTATCCTGTCCCAGAAACTGCGCGTGCCACTCGGCATTGCCGACTCCGGCCTGCTTGGCGGCATAAGCCAGCGCATCGTCGAGGCTGCCGAATTCATCCACCAGACCCATGCGCTTGGCATCGACGCCCGCCCATGGCCGTCCTTGCGCGACGCTGTCGATCTGCTGCGGCGTGCGACCGCGCGATTTTGCCACCACGCCCAGGAACTTGCCGTAGACGTTCTCGACGCTGGCCTGCATCACTTCGGAAATTTCCGGTGCAAGGCCGGTGAACAGGTCCGGCTGGCCTGACAAGGGCGTGGTCTTCACGCCGCCGCCGGTCACGCCGATATCCGCCAGTGTCCGTTCGAAGCTGGTCAGCACCGCGAAGACGCCGATGGAACCCGTGATCGTGCCCGGATCGGCAAAAATCTTCTGGCCCGGCGTCGAGACCCAGTAGCCGCCGCTCGCTGCCAGATTGCCCATCGAGATCACCACCGGGATCTTGCGCGTCCGGTATTGCTCCAGCGCGCGGCGGATGCGTTCCGACGCCATCACCGAGCCGCCGGGAGAATCGACGCGGACGACCAGCGCCTTGAGATCCTCATCCAACCCCTTGTCGAGCACATCGGCGATACGGTCGCCCCCGGCGGTGCCCGGTCCGGCGTCGCCGTCGACGATCTCGCCGGCGATGGTGACCACGCCGATCGCGGTGCCCTGTTCTTTTGCCGGATTGGCGGCGATCCAGGTGTCGAGCGGCGTGAAGGCAAAGCTGCCGCGCGTATCGTCGTTGGGGTCGCTGCCCGCCAGTTCGGCCACGCGCACGCCGAATTCAGTGCGGCTGCCGATCCGATCGATCAGTCCCGCCGCCTTGGCCGCTTTCGCCATGTCGCCGCCCGACGCTTTGAGCCAACCGACCGGATCCGTGGTGACGAGCGCGAGATTGGCCTTGGGCCGCGCCTTGGCGACATCGTCCTTCCATGCGCCGAACAGCCCGCCGTAGATCGCTTCGTAAGATTCGCGCGCGGCGGGGGACGGCCCTTCGAGCATGTAGGGCTCGACCGCGCTTTTGAACGTGCCGACGCGATAGATGTACGCGTCGACCTTCAGTTTCTCGAACAGCTTGGCGAAATAGAGGTTGTTGCCGCCCGGCCCGGTGACGAACGCGCCGCCCATCGGATCGACCCACGCCTCGGTTGCGTGCGCCGCCAGCAGCACCGAATCGTCGGCATAGGCATTGCCATAGGTGAGGATCGGCTTGCCCGCCTTGCGCACTTCGTCGAGCGCGCGGCCGATATCGTGCAGGTTGACGAAGCCGCCGCCCAGGAAGCGCGACAGATCGAGCACCACGACCTTGATGCGATCGTCCTTCGCGGCGGCACGCAGCGCGTGTTCGATATCGCGCGAGCGGTATTCGCGGGTCGGGGCCTGCGCGGCCAGCAGCACGCTGAACGGATCGACGCGGCTGGGTTCCTCGACCACGACCCCGTCGAGTTGGAGCAGCAGCGCCCCTTCCTGGACCTGCCCCGGCGAAGGCCGCACCGACATCACGGCGTAGAGCAGCCCGAAGAATCCAAGCAGCAGCAGCAACGCCAGCCCATCCTTGATGGCGACCATTACCTTCCAGACCTTGCGCGCGAATTCCATGCTTTCACCTTACCGTTAGCGCGCGATCCTAGCCGTTCGCGCATTTGCTTGAAAGGCGCGGCGGGGGAGAAGCGCGAATTACCTTGAGCAGTCCCGGCGCCTAACTTATGGCGCTGTCTTCAATGACATCGCCAACCTTTCAGTATCCGGCAGGCTCGGCTGCGTTCCCGCACCGAGGCCTGGTCGGCATCGCTGGCCTCGCGCCCCACGAAATCATGTTCCTGCTCGACGAGGCGGAACAGTGGGTGGAATTGAACCGCAACGCGCAGAAACACCGCAGCCTGCTGGCCGGGTTGACGATCATCAATGCCTTCTTCGAAAACTCGACCCGCACGCTGCTGAGCTTCGAAATCGCCGGCAAGCGCCTCGGCGCCGACGTGGTCAACATGCACGCCGCGCAATCGAGCGTGAAGAAGGGCGAGACGCTGATCGACACGGCGATGACGCTGAACGCTATGCGCGCCGATGCCATCGTCATCCGCCATAGCAGTTCGGGCGCGGTGCGGCTGATCGCGGGGAAAGTCGATTGCCCGGTGCTCAACGCCGGCGACGGGCAGCACGAACACCCCACCCAGGCGCTGCTCGACGCGCTGACGATCCGCCACGCCAAGCGCGCATTCAATGGCCTGAAAGTGGCGATCTGCGGCGACATCCTGCACAGCCGGGTGGCCCGCTCGAACATCCTGTGCCTGACCTCGCTGGGTGCCGACGTGCGCGTCTGCGCGCCGCCTGCGCTGATGCCCGAAGCCATCGAGATGATGCACGTTACGCCCTACCACGATTTCGATGCCGCGCTGAAAGGCGCCGACGTGGTGATGATGCTGCGCCTCCAGCTTGAGCGGATGCAGGGCCAGTTCATCCCCTCCCCGCGCGAATACCGCCACCTCTACGGGTTGACGCTCGACCGGCTGGAGCGCGCCGCGCCCGATGCGCTGGTGATGCATCCCGGCCCGATGAACCGGGGGGTAGAGATCGACAGCAATGTGGCCGATCATGTCGAGCGATCGCTGATTACCAAGCAGGTCGAGATGGGCGTCGCCATGCGCATGGCCTGTCTGGACGTGCTGACCCGCAAGGCGCGCGGGCTGGAGGGCTGGGCATGAGCACTTCGGCCCCCCTCACCCTCGTCAATGGCCGCCTGATCCTGCCCGACGGCAGCGTGACCCCCGGCGCTATCCGCTGCGAGAAGGGCCACATCGTCGCGGTGGGCGATGTTTCGCCGCAGCCGGGTGACAGGGTGCATGACGCGCGCGGCATGGTGATCGCGCCTGGGCTTGTCGACCTGGGCGTGTTCGCCATCGACAAGCCCGCGTTCCACTTCGGCGGCATCACCCGCGCCGCGCTGATGCCCGACCAAAGCCCGCCGCTGGACGTGCCGGCGCGCGTGCGGTTCGCGGCGCAATCGGGCAAGCCGGACTTGTGGGTCCACCCGCTGGCGGCGGCGACACGCGATCTGGGGGGCGAGCTGCTGGCCGAGATCGCGATGATGCGCGATGCCGGTGCCCGCGCGGTCTCCACGGGGCGCGGCTGGATCGCGGATTCGGGCACGATGCTGCGGCTGCTGCAATATACCGGGATGCTCGGCCTTGTGGTCTGCACCCATGCCGAGGATTCGGGGATTACCGGCAATGCCGTGGCGACTTCGGGCGAGATGGCGACGCGGCTTGGCCTGCGCGCCGCCCCCGCCGCTGCCGAAGCGCTGGCGATCACCCGCGACATGGCTTTGGCCGAGCTGGCCGGGGCGAGCATTCATTTCCGCAACGTCACCACCGCCGCCGGCCTCGACCTGGTGCGCGCCGCAAAGGCGCGTGGCTTGCCTGTCACGTGCGGCGTCAGCCCGGCCTATTTCATGCTGTCAGATCTCGCGATGGCCGAATTCCGCACTTTCATGCGCCTGTCCCCTCCCCTGCGCTCCGAGGCCGACCGCAAGGCGGTGATCGGCGCCATCGCCGACGGTACGATCGACATGATCGGTTCAGGCCATGACCCGCGCGGCCCCGAAGACAAGCGCCTGCCCTTCGCGGACGCCGAGCCCGGCATGGCCGGAGCAGAGACGCTGCTGCCGCTGACTCTCAGCCTAGTGCGCGATGGCGTGATCCCGCTTGGCCGCGCATTCCAATTGCTGGCATCGAACCCCGCCAACCTGCTGGGCGTGAACGCCGGTCGGCTGGAAGTGGGCGCGGAAGCGGATATCGCAGTGATCGATACCGACCGCCCGTGGATCGTCGATTCCGACAAGATGGCCGCCGCTGCGGGCAACACCCCGTTCGACAAGCAACCAGTTCAAGGCCGCGTGCTGTCGCTGTTCAAGGGCGGCGCTCTGGTTGGGGCCAAGAAAAAGGCGATTCAATAGATTGCAAACACGGTGGAAATATCGAGTTTGGCACTCGACTTAATAGAGTCACGCTAACACAGTTGCGCGCAGTACTATTCCGATTCGGAGAACACTGTGTTTGCTGGAAATTGCCCAAGCTGTGGCGCAAAACCTGCTACCGTCATGTATCGCGCCTTTGCAGCGCGCGAACAACTTGGCACGCGTCAGCTCAATTGCGTTAGCTACGTCTGCTCGAAATGCGAAGCCATCTTAGGGGTGCAAACCGATCCTATCGCTTTGATGGCAGACCAGACTCAGCAAATTGCAAAGCGCCTCAGCGCGAAAAGCCGCTGATAGTCGCAGATTCTGCTAAAACGCCACCCTATGATGAGAGAAGCACCTTACTATAAGGGCTTGTGCAAAAAGGCCCCTTCCTGACGGAAGAGGCCCAAGTCGGTTTGCAAGAGGCTATGTAAAACTCAGCGGCGTGCCAGCAGCAGGTTGCTGTTGGCGGGCACGGCGCCCGGCCACGGCGTGCGGGTTGCGTATGCAAAGCAGGCGCCGCCACGGCCCTTGACCGTCGAGCACATCGCGCGCGCTGTGCCGCCACTGAAGCCGCCAGCGGCGACGCGCCAGTAGGTCTTGCCGCGCACCACCGCCTTGGTGATTTGCATGTCGTGCTCTTTAAGGCGCGGATTGCGCGACTGGAAAATCTTCACCGCGCGATTGGCGTTGGCTTCTGACGAGAACGAGCCGAGCTGGACGAGGTGCGTCGGGTTGGCCGCCACGTAGCTCGTCCTGACCGTCGCCGGCTTGGCGGCAGGCTTTGCGGGCGCTTGGTACGCCGGCTTGAACACATAAGGTGTGGGCGCAGGCACTTCTGCCGAAGCCAGCACCGGAGCGGGCGCGACGGGCTGGACCACAGGCTGCTCGATAACCGCCTGTTGCGGCGCCGCGGGCTCGGGAGCGGTCGAGCCCCAGAAAGTCTCGCCCGTGTTCACCGCCGGCAGTTCCCCACCGGAAGCTGCGGGCGACGGTGCGCTGGCGGCTGGCGGAACAAGCGTGGCCAGTTCGGTGGACTTGGTTGCGGCGCCCGAACCGCTGTTGAGCGCGATCGCGATAGGCTGACCGGGGTCGGAACGCACCGGTGCGCCCAACAGCGATGCAACGCGAACGTTGTAATCCTCGGGCTTGCCCTGCAGCGCCCACTGGCTGATCCGCGCATCGAGCTGGTCGGCCGAAACGTCCTGCGACGCCATCAGCCGCGCTTCGCTCCAACGACCGTCGAGGGCGTAGGCATAGGCCAGGTTCTGGCGCAACTTCGGCGTGTTCTCACCGCCGCGCAGGGCATCGGACAGGACCTGAACGCCCTGCCCGGTCTGGCCTGCCAGCGCGAGTGCGAGGCCAAGGTCGGTCGCCGGAAGCGATTCGCGCCATTGGTTGAGTACGGTCACCGCCTCGTTGCTGCGGCCAGCGCCGGTATAAGCGAGCGCCATGCCCAGCGCGGTGCGCGGCGACGAATCGCCGAGCGTCACGGCATCTTCAAAGGTTGTGGCAGCCGATTCAAAACGACCAGCGGACAGATAAGCCTGCGCCAGTGCGGTGCGGGCCTGCGCGTTGTCGCGCGCTTTTTTCACTGCGCGTTCCGCCGCCTCGATCTGCTTTTCGATGCGGGTTTCCGAAGAAGCCGCGCTCGCAGGGCTGGAAATGGCGTCAACCGAAGCCGACTGGCCAACGCCCACGGTCACAAGTGCCGCCGCCATTGCAGTGCAGGCGGCGAGGCGGTTCGAACGGATCTTGCTGGCAAATCGATGCATTTTCATATCCCCAGTGACTAACTGCGCTTGCGGATGGTGCCGGCAAGCGCGCCGACTTCAGGCATTTCGGCGAGAAAACGATCGAGCGCTTCGGTGACCAGGGTCTGGGCGCTCTTGTTGAGAATGGTGCTGGCGAGCCGCAGGCTCAGATGGCGTTCCGCATCGAGGCGAAGCGTGAAAGCGGCCCGGCGTCCTTCGGCCAAAGCCGAACGGCGCGAGGTATTCGCGGGGGCCAGCGGTGCAACTGGCGCTGCCGAAACGATGGGTTCCGCGACGGCAGGCGGAGGCGCAGGCGCGACAAATTGGCTCACGATGGTGTCGCGCTGGCGCACCACTTCGGGCACGGTCTCGGCCACGTGGCGCTGTTCCACCTTGGCGCGGAAGCGATTGCCTTCGTCGAGCGGCACGACCTCTGCGCTGCGCGCCATGTCATGGCCCATATCGTTCCAGCCGAGATCATCCTCTGTCTGGGGCGACAGGCCCGCAAAGTGCTGCGACGGCTGCAACTGCGAACGCATCGCCGGACGAGCACCGCCCTTGCGGGCCAGGATGCTCGGGCTGAGCGAAGCGAAATCCTTGGTCACGCGCATGTCCCGTTTCCGCTCAGGAACCGGCGACGCGGCGGCCGAAGCCCCCGACGGGGCGGTTTACGCCGGCGGCCATCGGCTGGCTGACCGGGCTGGAGAACACGGTGCGGCGGAAATTCTTCTCAAGCCGGTCGGCGATGTAGTTCCACAATGCCGTGACCTCGGTTGCCGAGCGCCCCTTGGGATCGACTTCCATCACGGTGCGGCCATCGATCATCGAGGCGGCAAAATCGGTGCGGTGGTGCAGCGTGATCGGCGCGACGGTGCCGTGCTGCGACAGCGCAACCGCGGCCTCGCCGGTAATCCTGGCTTTGGGCGTCGCGGCGTTGACCACGAAGATCAGCGGTTTGCCGGCGCGTTCGCACAGATCGACGGTAGCGCCGACGGCGCGCAAGTCATGCGGGCTGGGACGGGTCGGGACGACGATCAGTTCGGCAACCGAGATGACGCTCTGGATCGCCATGGTGATCGCCGGCGGCGTATCGATGACCGCAAGCTTGAAGCCCTGCTGACGCAGGACCTGGAGATCGGCGGCAAGGCGCGCAACGGTGGTCTGGGCAAAAGCGGGAAACTCCGCCTCACGCTCGTTCCACCAGTCGGCGAGCGAACCTTGCGGATCGATGTCGATCAGCACGACCGGGCCTGCGCCCGCGCGCTGTGCCTGTACGGCGAGATGTCCAGACAGTGTGGTCTTCCCCGAGCCACCCTTCTGAGATGCCAATGCCAGTACGCGCAATGCAAAGCTCCCCACGCAATCTGCAAACGGAATTCAAATTTCAGCGTTGGGAATCGCAGATCGTTCCTAATTTAAGGTTAAGAACGTAGTGAAAGCCGCGCGAATCCTGCCTTGCGGGAATAAAGGTTTTGCTAATCCGTTCTTCACTATGTCAGTTAGGCACCTTGTCGGGCAGCGGTTCTTGCCCGGGGGTCGGTCCGGGGGTCCGGGGCACATTGCCTCGCAAACCATACGGTTACGGAGGCAGTTGGTGAGCGCAGTGGGCATTCGAGGGTTTTTCTCCGGCATCGCGCTGATCGGTGCGGCAACAGCAGTGTCACTGGGCGGCGCTGCGCATGCCGATGTGAAAGCGGGTGTCGATGCCTGGAGCGCGGGCAATTACGATGCTGCGATCCGCGAATGGAAAGTGCCGGCCGAAAAGGGCGACGCCGACGCCCAGTTCAATCTGGCGCAGGCCTACAAGCTTGGGCGCGGCGTGCCGCAGGACATGACCCGGGCGGAAAAGCTGTTCGAGCAGGCAGCCGCCAAGGGCCACCTGCAGGCAGCGGACAATTACGGC
Source organism: uncultured Novosphingobium sp. (assembly GCA_964502105.1). Lineage (GTDB taxonomy): Bacteria > Pseudomonadota > Alphaproteobacteria > Sphingomonadales > Sphingomonadaceae > Novosphingobium. Next base: position 47,714 of record CAZCUS010000012.1, read on the forward strand.
CTGCTGCTGTTCCAGCGCGGCGAGCGCCAGAAGGCCATGCCGTTTGTGGAAGCAGCCGCCAATCGCGGCGATGCGCGCGCGCAGTACATCCTAGGGCTTGCCCACTTCAACGGCGATTTCGTGGCGAAGGACTGGGTGCGCGGCTATGCGCTGGTCAGCCTTGCGCAGCAGGCGGGCTTGCCGCAGGCCGCCGGCGCGCTGGCCGAGATGGACAAGCACATTCCGCTGGCAGATCGCCAGAAAAGCGTGCCGCTTGCCGCGCAGATTTCCGCCACCTCCGATGCCGCCCGCACCCGCCAGCTTGCCGCCACCGATCTTGGCGCGCCGATCGTCAACACGCCGCCGCGTGCCCCCGCGATTGCCTCGGCGGAGCAGGCGGTAGCCGCCGCCGCGCGCGCAGCGGGGACCGAAAGCCCGTCTCGGGCCGGAGCCGATTACACCTGGAAAGGCCCGCCAACGGGCATGCGTAATGATCCCCCGCGCCCATCGGGCGTGCCGGCCATCGCCACCGTGCTGGAAAACGAGGTTCCGCAACCAACGCCCCAGCCCGCTAAACCAAAGCCTTCCACGCCTAAACCATCGACGCCCAAACCCGCTCCAGCGCCGGTGGCAGCCGCTCCCCGCCCTGCCCCGGCCTCCACTGGCGCTGTTGGCGCGACAAGCGGCTGGCGCGTCCAGTTCGGTGCCTTCGGTGTCGCGGGCAATGCCGAGAAGCTGTGGGACAAGCTCAAGGGCCGACCCGAGCTAGCCGGACATGGCCGCATTCTTGCCCCCGCCGGAAGGCTGACCAAGTTGCAGGCAGGCGGTTTCGCCAGCCAGGCAGAAGCGGAAGCGGCCTGCGTGCGCCTGAGGAGCGCCGGTAACACCTGCATCGCGACACGCCAGTAGGCGCGGTAACGTTGCGCTCGGCGACGCCCGGGCGCGTTGCATCGCTCGACCTGATCCGGGGCGTCGCCGTCCTCGGCATTCTGGCGATCAACATCGCCGGGTTCGCCGGCCCGTCCGCCGCATCGCTGTCACCGGGCGCAATCCTGCCCGCTGAACCGCTGGACGAAGCCGCATTCGCGTTCGGCTTCCTGCTGTTCGAAGGCAAGATGCGCGCGCTGTTCACCATCCTGTTCGGGGCCAGCATGATGCTGTTCATCGAGAACGCCGAGGCACGCGGCGAGGATGGCGACCTGCTGCAATTCCGCCGCCTGTGCTGGCTGATGGTACTGGGCCAGTTGCACTACTTTGCGCTGTGGTGGGGCGATATCCTGTTCGCTTATGCTGCATGCGGCATGATCGCGCTGATGCTGCGACAGATGTCCATCGGCGCAATGCTGACTGTGGCTCTCGCCGTATTCGTCAGCACCCATGCGCTCGCCGGGCTAGAGGCATGGCCGTCCATCGCCGCCGAGGAAGCGGTGCGGCAAGGCTCCGCCGCGCTGGAGCAGTCCCGCGCGCACGCCGGGTATCTAGAGACGATCGACCGCATGGCGGCGCGCGAACTGGCGCTCTACCAAAGCGATTTCATGGCCATCGCCGGTGACAAGCTGCGGGAAAATCCGTTTTGGCTGCTGGAAATGACGTGGGGCAATATCGGCGAAACCTTGCCGCTGACGCTCATCGGGGCGGCCCTGCACCGCAGCGGATTCTTCGCCGGGCAGTGGCCGCGCCGCGTCATGCTGGGCGTTGCGGTGGGAGCCACGCTGGCCGGCCTGCTCGTGACACTGGCGGCACTGGCCTGGGCGTGGCCGCGCCAGTTCCCGATCGTGGCGATGAACGCCCTGCTGCGGACCTTTCTGGCGCTGCCGCATTTCGTCACGGCGCTGGGCTATGCCGCGATCCTGGTGCTGGCGACGCGGCGAATCACAAGCTTGCCCCTCGGTCGCTGGATCGCAGGTGCCGGGCGCATGGCGCTGTCCAACTACATCGCCACGAGCCTGATCATGACGGCATTTTTCTACGGCTGGGGTCTGGGCCTGTTCGGCACTGTCGGCGGCGCGTGGCAATGGGCGTTCGTGCTTGGTGGGTGGGCGACAATGCTGGTTTTCAGCCATTTCTGGTTGGCGCGATTCCGGCGCGGGCCGCTCGAGTGGCTGTGGCGCTCGCTGACCGAGCGCCGCATTCTTGCGAATCATTAGCAATGACTATTGCGATCTATTCGCAGTCGCGTATATTGGGATCGCCAAGAGGATGACCGCATGTACGTTTGCATCTGCAATGCCATTCGAGACGTTGAGCTGCGCACCGCTGCCCGCCAGCGTTGTGGCGATGCCGAAGCGATCTACCACGCGCTTGGACGCCCGCCCCAGTGCCGCCAGTGCATCGAGGACGCTGCGGAGATCATCGAAGAGGAACGGCTGGCTGATCGCCTGAGCCGCATGGCCGCACCCGAAAACGTGGGCTGCGCACTCGCACACTGAAAGTGATTGGCGCGAGTCGTTCGCGCTTGCCTTCCGATGTTCGCTTTGCCCATACGGGGCCTTAAGCGAATTTAGGAGTACGTATCATGCAAGGCGACCGTCAGGTCATCGAGTTCCTCAACAAGGCATTGTTGAATGAACTGACCGCGATCAACCAGTATTGGCTCCATTACCGGATGCTCGACAACTGGGGCGTGCGCAAGCTTGCCGAATATGAGCGCCACGAATCCATCGACGAGATGAAGCACGCCGACGTTTTGGCCGAGCGCATCCTGTTTCTCGACGGACTTCCCAACTTCCAGGCACTCGGCAAGCTGCGGATCGGCGAGAACACCGAGGAAATCCTCAAGGCCGATCTCGCGCTGGAATACGACGCGCTGCCGATGCTGAAGGAAGCGATCACCCACTGCGAAAGCGTGCGTGACTACATCAGCCGCGAGATCTTCGAGCGTATCCTCGAAAGCGAGGAAGAGCATGTCGATTTCCTTGAGAAGCAACTCGACATGATCAAGCTCATGGGCATTCAGAACTACATCCAGCTTCAGAGCAAGGCCGCCGGAAGCGACTGATTGCGCTAAGGCCGGGCGGTTGATTTACAGCCCGGCCGAGCCTTCGGGCTGCCCGCGCCGATCATCGCGACCCTATCGGGCGCGAAACAAGCGCCAGCTAATCACGATGGCGACAAGGGAACTGAGCGCGATCACCGCGAGGATGAACAACCGATCCGGTCCCAGCAGTTCTGCCAGAAACACCGACTCGCTCTTTACCGAAACGGTGTCACTGCCCTTCCCGCCATCGACGAGAATCCCGCCGTCGCCGCCGACGATCTTCACGTCGTCGTTGCCCTCACCGCCTTCCACGACGATGGGGAATTTGCCGAGGTGCCAGATCGAAGTGCCCCCGTCGGTCTTGATGTAAGCCGCATCCTTGGGACACTCGGGTGGTCGCTCCTTCATACCGGGATTTTCCATGAAGGAGCAGCGCTCCGATAACGGCTTCGTCGACATGGCCGGTCCCCTACCCGCCAGATCTTAACATCGGCAGATCCCGCTTACTTTGTGGCATCCTCGACCTTCTTCCCGTCCGTCCGATACTTGTCGAACCACGCCAGGATCGCCGAGGCTTTCGCCGCCGACTGCGATGGCCGGGCGGCGATGTTGCCGTGGCTTGCGCCGGGCACCTTGACCAGCGCGGTGGGCACGCCGCGGATTTGCAGGGCGGCGTAGTATTGCTCGGATTCGCTCACCGGGGTGCGGTAATCCTCGCTGCCGACCACGACCAGCGTCGGCGTCTTGACGTTGCCGACCAGGCTCAGCGGCGAGCGGCGCCAGTATTCCATCGGGTCTTCCCACGGCTTCTTGTCGAACCAGTAGCGCGAGGTGAAGGTGGTGCCGTCCATCGTCAGCGACTCGCTGATCCAGTTGATCACCGGCTTCTGCGTAGCGGCGGCCTTGAACCGGTCGGTCTTGCCGACGATCCATGACGTCAGCACGCCGCCGCCCGATCCGCCGGTGACGAACAGGTTGTTCGGATCAGCCACACCATCGGCAATCGCGGCATCGACCGATGCGATCAGATCGTCATAATCGGTGCCGGGATAGGCGCGGTCGATCAGGTTGGCGAACTCCTCCCCATAGGAGGTGCTGCCGCGCGGATTAGTGTAAAGCACCGCATAGCCATGTGCCGCGTAGAGCTGGTTGTCGGTGGAGAACGCCGGGCCATAGGCGGTGTTGGGTCCGCCATGGATTTCCAGGATCAGCGGCAGCCGCTGCCCCGGCTGGCGGCCCGGGGGCGTGACCAGCCAGGCGTCTATCGACCGGCCATCGGGCGCGGTGACCGGCAGTTTGCGCACTTGCGCCATGGCCTTGGCCGGGATCCACGTATCGTTGAGCCGGGTCAGCTGGCGCCCCTGCCCGCCGCTCGTCACCCACAAGTCTGCCGGGCGATCGGTGCCGCTGCTGGTGTAGGCGACAGTGCCGCCCTTCGAAACGCTGAACTCACCGCCGGTATAGGGCCGGTCGAAATGCGTGCCGGGAGTCAATCCATCGACCACCATGCGCACGCTACCATCCAGCCCGATGCGGGCGACGCGCTTCTTCGCGTGGTCGTCATAGGTGACGTAGATCGAATTGCCCGCCCACTGCAGCGAATCGATGCTCTGCCCCAGCCTGGCCGTCAGCGAACGCGCGCCGCTGCCGTCGGCGTTCATCACGTAAAGCTCGGTGTCCTCGTAGCTGCGATTGACGTCATCGAACCCGAGATAGGCAATGGTGCGGCCATCGGGTGACACCGCCGGCGCAGCATCGGGGCCATTGCGGCTGGTCAGCGCAGTGATCGTGCTGCTGTTGACGTCGACCGAATAGATCTCGCTGTTGCCCGCTTCGCGCTCCCAGTCCTTGATGCGGTTGGCGCTGAACAGGATCGCGCGGCCATCGGGCGTCCACGATAGCGGGCCACCATCGTCCCAGTTGCCGAACGTGATCTGGCGCGCTGCGCCGCCATCGGCGGACACCACGAAGATGTGGTCGAACCCCGGCTGGGCATAGCCGCCGCCGTCGAACCGGTATGTCACGCGGTCGATCACTTCCAGCGGCTCGGCCCACTTCGCGCCCTCGGGCTTGTCGGGCGCCTTGCCCAGCTTGGTGCCTTCACCCGGCACCCGCATGGTATAGGCGATCGAGCGGCCATCGGGCGACCATGCGATGCTGCCGGGGCTGTCGGGCAGGCCCGTCACCTTCGCGGAGTTGCCGGTATCGGCCCACATCACGTAAAGCTGCGGCCCGCTGGCGCCGTCGCTGGAAACGTAGGCCAGCCGCCGCCCATCGGGTGACCAGCGCGGCGAGAAATGCCCGCCTGCCCCAGCCACCAGCGGTTGCTGCCGGCCGCTCGCCGTGTCGACCAGCCAGATCGACGGCACTTCCTTGTCGGTCATGACGTCGGCGGACATGCGCACATAGGCGATCTTCGCGCCGTCCGGGCTGATCTGCGGATCGGTCACGCCTTGCAGCCGGAACAGGTCCTCACCGGTAAACGCGCGCTCCGGCCCGTCCTGCGCGTGAACCACCGGCGCCGACAGCCCGCAAAGGGCGATGGCGGAGGCCGCCAGCAGGAATGAGGCTGTGCGCAAGGTGGATACTCCCGGAACGATTTGAATCAGCGCGTTGTGCAACTTCGCGGCAGCAAACGCCACGGTGATTCGATCCGGAAAAGCGCCAAACGGTGGCTGGACTTCGCCGGCAATCTGCTATCAACAATCGCGCATGAGCGAAAACGACAAGCCCGGAATGCGACTTGAGGATGGCGGCTTCCTGGCCGTCGTGCTGATTGTCACGCTCGCTTTCGCCTGGCTGATCGCACCGTTTTTCGGCGCAATCCTGTGGGCACTGGTCACCGCGATCCTGTTCGAACCGATGACGCGCCGGCTGGCCGTGCAGCTAGGCGGACGCAAGTCTCTGGCAGCGGCGCTGATTCTGCTGATGATCCTGGCGCTGCTGATCCTGCCCGCGCTGCTGCTTGGCTTCAGCCTCGTGCAAGAAGCAGCCAGTCTCTATGTGCAGATTCGCGAAGGGCATGTTGATTTCGGCAAGATCGCGATGGATTTGCGCGGTGCCATGCCCACCCGCTTGCTCGAACTCATCGACCGTAACGGCCTTGCCGATATCGAATCGCTGCGCCGCATGGTCGGCACCGGGGTCGCGGGCGGGCTGCAACAGATCGCCGCCAGCGCGCTGACGTTCGGACAGGGCGCGCTGAGTTTTCTCGCGGCGCTTGGCGTCATGATGTACCTCTCGTTTTTCCTGCTTCGCGATGGCGAGCACATGGGAGAACTCATCAAGTCGGCAACGCCGCTGCGCCCGGGGCTACGCGATGCGCTGATCGGCCACTTCGTCGTCGTCGTGCGCGCAACGATGAAGGGCACTGTCGTCGTCGCGCTGTTGCAGGGGCTGATCGGCGGCGTGATCTTCGGGCTCCTCGGTATCGAAGGCGCGCTGCTGTGGGGCGTGCTGATGGGCTTTTTCTCGCTGCTGCCCGCCGTGGGCACCGGCATTGTCTGGGTGCCGGTTGCGATCTACCTCTTCGCCACAGGATCGGTCTGGCAAGGCGCGGTGCTGGTCGGGTGCGGCTTCTTCATCATCAGCATGGTCGACAACCTGCTGCGCCCGATCCTCGTGGGCCGGGACACGCGCATGCCTGATTTCGTGGTGCTGATCGCGACGCTTTCAGGCCTGCAACTGTTCGGCCTCAACGGCTTCATCGTCGGCCCGGTCATCGCCTCGCTGTTCATCGCGGTGTGGAAGATGGTCGCCGAACAGCGCTCACCCCAAAAGCAAGCCGAACTGCCGCTGCAAGGTGTTCCGTCCAGCGAAGGCTGAGTCGAAACGCGCCTCCCCTGCGCGACCGGTCGTGGAGCCGCCTAGCACCACGCGGTCGAAATCAATCCTTGGCGAAGGGGTTCTTCGGGCTGCGCAGCGTGATGCGGATCGGAATCGACTCGAAGCCCAGATCACGGCGCATGCTGTTGATCAGGTAGCGCTTGTAGCTTTCGGGCAGCAGGTCGAGCCGGGTGCCGAACAGCACGAAGCCCGGCGGGCGTGACTTGGCCTGCGTGATGTAGCGCAGCTTGATGCGCTTGCCGCCCGGTGCCGGCGGCGGATTGGCGGCCAGCGCATCGTCGAACCAGCGGTTGAGCGCCGAAGTCGGCACGCGGCGGCTCCAAGCCTCGCGGATCGAGAAGCCGGCGGCGATCATCTCGTCCAGGCCTCTACCGGTGCGCGCCGAAACGGTCAGCAGCGGCAGCCCGCGCACTTGCGCCAGCCCGTCGTCGAGCGCGGCACGAATGCCGTTGAACAGCTTCGAGGCGTCTTCGGCCACGTCCCATTTGTTGACCGCGATGATCAACGCCCGGCCCTCTTCGAGCACTTTCGACGCGATCTTGAGGTCCTGATGCTCCAGCCCCTTGGTGGCATCGAGCAGCAGCACGACCACTTCGGCAAAATCGATAGCGTGCCGCGCATCTGCGACCGCGAGGACTTCCAGCTTCTCGATCACCCGTGCGCGCTTGCGCATGCCGGCGGTGTCGATCAGGCGCACCGCGCGTGTCTCTCCGCTGGCGGGATCGGTCCAGTCCCAGTCGATCGAGATCGAATCGCGAGTGATGCCCGCCTCCGGCCCGGTCAGCAGGCGGTCCTCGCCCAGCAGCTTGTTGATCAGCGTGGACTTGCCCGCGTTCGGCCGCCCAACAATCGCCAGCTTGAGCGGGCCGCGCAGCAGCGCTTCCTCGTCGAGCTCGTCCACTTCCTCGACCGGCGGCGGTTGCAGCGGCTCCAGATGCGGCCGCAGCGCCTCGAACAGATCGGCCATGCCCACGCCATGCTCGGCGGCAAAAGTGATCGGCTCACCCAGGCCCAGCGAATAGCCTTCGAGCAGGCCCGATTCGGCGGAACGACCCTCGGCCTTGTTGCCCAGCAGGATCACCGGCACTTTCGAACTGCGCAGCCAGCGGCCGATTTCCTCGTCCAGCGGGTTGAGGCCAGCGCGCGCATCATAGACGAACAGCGCGACATCGGCAGATTCCAGCGAGGCCTCGGTCTGCTTGCGCATGCGGCCCGGCAGCGAGGCCGGATCGTCGTCTTCCCAGCCGGCGGTATCGACGATGGTGAAATCGAGCCCCAGCAGGTGCGCCTCGCCGAATCGGCGATCGCGGGTTACCCCCGGTTGATCGTCGACGAGCGCGAGCTTTTTACCGATGAGCCGATTGAACAGCGTGGACTTGCCGACATTCGGACGGCCGATGATGATAACCTGAGGGAGCATAACCCTCGCGGGTTGGCCGTGTATAAAGACTTTGGCAAGCTAAACGGCAAAATCTTGCCGTTCTGTTTACCAGACTTCGCAGTCTCGCCCTAACCTGCCCCGATCCATCAGGGTCAACATGAAGGGTTATTGCACATCAATCATGATCGCCATGCTGACCACCACAACGGCTTCGGTACAGGCGCGCAGCACAATCGATACCGATTCGGCCGACGCCGGATCGAGCGAGCGCACGCGCCTCGTCCCAAGCACCAGCGGGGTGGGCAGCAAAAGCTTGGGCGCGACCACCCTTGCCAAAAAATCAGAGGGGTACCTGCAATGCGTTCCCTATGCGCGCGACCTGTCAGGCATCCAGATCCGCGGTGACGCGCATACCTGGTGGAAACAGGCCGCGGGGCGCTACGCCCGGGGCACCAAGCCAAAAGTCGGCGCGGTCATGGCATTCCAGCCGCACGGGAATTCGCGGCTCGGGCATGTCGCGGCGGTCAGCCGGATCGTCGATACCCGCACGATCCTGATCAGCCACGCCAACTGGTCCGATCGCGGCAAGATCGAGAAGAACGTCACTGCAATCGACGTATCGCCGCAGAACGACTGGAGCCAGGTGCGGGTCTGGTATGCGCCGATCCACAACCTTGGCGGATCGCGCTGGCCGATCACCGGCTTCATCTACAACAGCAAGCCGGGCAAGAACGAGAAGATCGAAAGATCGTTAACGTCTGAGGCCAGGACCACAAAAACAAGCGCCGCTCCGACCAAGGTCAAGCGGCGGGCCAAGGACATCATCGGCGCGATCATCGCCGGCAGCGATTGGTGATTTGGGCGGGGGAGACGCCAATGGCGCTGCTCCCACGAACGCGAATCAGTCCAGCTTGGCCACCGGGGCGCCCTCGCCCAGATCTTCGAACCACGCCTCGACCGGGCCATTGAGCTTGATCGTCAGCGGATTGCCGTTGCGGTCCATCGACTTGCCGGCCTGAACCCGCACCCAACCTTCGGAAATGCAGTATTCCTCGATGTTGGTGCGCACCACGCCCTTGAAGCGAATGCCGATGCCGCGCTGCAGCTTGTCGCCATCGAAATGGGGGCTTCGCGGATTGATCGCGAGGTGATCGGGGGGCACGTCCGGGCCGGTGGTGTTGTCTTCGCTCATGCGAGCGGCTTTAGGCACCGCTGCCTGCTTGTCAATTCGCGAGGCTTGCACTAAGGGCGCCCTTCCGCAGCGCATGCGGGCGCGTAGCTCAGTGGTAGAGCACACCCTTCACACGGGTGGGGTCGCAGGTTCAATCCCTGCCGCGCCCACCATTTGGCGCTTGCTGCAATCCCTTTCAAATCCGGTGAATTTGCCCGCACAACGCCTTGCGTGTGTTTGTGTCAGTAGGCATACGCCCGGCCATGCACGATATCCGCCTTGTTCGCGACGATCCCGCCGCTTTCGACGCCGGTCTGGCCCGCCGTGGGGTGGAACCGGTCTCGGCCACCCTTGTTGCGCTCGATGAGCAGCGACGCGCGGTCGCTACCCGCATGCAGGAGGCGCAGAACCGCCGCAATGAAGCGTCTAAGGCGATCGGCAAGGCGATGGCCCAGGGCGACAGCGCCACGGCCGATGCGCTGAAGGCCGAAGTCGCCGAACTGAAGGACACCCTGCCCGCGCTCGAAGCCGAAGAGCGCGACATCGCGGTGAAACTGCACGACGAACTCGCCCGCCTGCCCAATATCCCCGATGCGGTGGTCCCCGATGGCGCGGACGAGGCTGGCAATGTCGAGGTATCGCGCTGGGGCACGCCGCGCGACTTCGCCTTCACGCCGATCGAGCATGCCGACATCGGCCCTGCCCTCGGCCTCGATTTCGAGACCGGCGCGAATATCTCGGGCGCGCGCTTCACGTTCCTGCGCGGCCAGATGGCGCGCCTGCACCGCGCGCTTGGGCAGTTCATGCTCGATACGCAGAGCCAGACCAACGGCTACACCGAATGCGCGCCGCCGCTGCTGGTGCGCGACGAGGCGGTGTTCGGCACCGGGCAATTGCCGAAGTTCGCCGATGACCTGTTCCGCACCACGGACGGCCGCTGGTTGATCCCCACCGCCGAAGTCTCGCTGACCAACGCGGTGCGCGAGCAGATCCTCGCTTCTGATGCCCTGCCCTTGCGCATGACCGCGCTGACCCCGTGCTTCCGCTCGGAAGCGGGCGCGGCGGGGCGCGATACGCGCGGGTTCATTCGCCAGCACCAATTCGAGAAGGTCGAGCTTGTCGCCGTGTGCGCGCCAGATGATTCGGCGGCCGAGCACGAGCGGATGGTCGCCGCCGCCGAAGGCATCCTGCAGGCGCTGAACCTGCCTTACCGCAAGATGCTGCTGTGCGCCGGCGACATGGGGGCAACCGCGAAGAAGACATTCGATCTTGAAGTCTGGCTGCCCGGCCAGAACGCCTACCGCGAGATTTCCAGCATATCGAACTGCGGCGATTATCAGGCCCGGCGGATGGGCGCGCGGTTCAAGCCCGAGGGTTCGAAGAAGACCGAATTCGTCCACACACTCAATGGATCGGGCCTCGCAGTGGGCCGCACGCTTGTCGCCGTGCTGGAGAACTACCAGCAGGACGACGGCACGGTGGACGTACCCGAAGCGCTCGCCCCCTACATGGGCGGCATCACCCGACTGGAGCCCGCCGCCTGATGCGCATCTTGCTGACCAACGATGACGGCATTAACGCACCTGGCCTCTATGTGCTTGAAAAGATTGCCGCCAAGCTGTCGGACGATATCTGGATCGTCGCCCCTTCTGAGGAACAGTCGGGCGCCGGGCACTCGCTTACCCTGACCCGCCCGGTGCGCGTGCGCGAGCATGCGCCGCGCCGCTTCTCGGTCACCGGTACGCCGACGGATTCGGTGACGATGGCGCTGCGCAAGATCCTGCCCGAACCGCCAGACCTGATCCTGTCGGGCGTCAATCGCGGTGCCAATCTGGGCGACGACGTGACGTATTCGGGTACGGTCTCGGCGGCCATGGAAGGCGCGCTCGCCGGTATCCGTTCGATCGCACTCAGCCAAGTCTATTCGAAGGAAGGCGTGGGCAACGCCGTGTCCTTCGATGCGGCCGAGCAATGGGGCGAAAAAGTTCTCCGCCCCCTTGTGGATACCCGATTTGCCAGCCGCACCTTGGTTAATGTAAACTTTCCGGCGGTAACGGGCGGCGAGGTAAGGGGCATTCGCGTGGTACGTCAGGGATTTCACGACTACGGGCGCGGATCGGTGGTCGAAGGTATCGATCCACGCGGCTTTCCATACTTCTGGTTCGGGTTGCACGGCATCGAACATACCCCCGGCGCGGACAGCGATCTGGAAGCGATCTACGCGGGTTATGTCTCGGTAACACCGCTGCATGTCGATTTGACGCACGAAGCGTCGCTCGGCATGCTGGCGGAGCGCTACGCACAATGAGACGGGCGCTCGCGTCGGCAGGCGCCGCGCTCCTGCTCGCATCGGCAACAGCCTGGGCCGCGCCGCCCGAACGCGAAACCGTCCATATCGTGGAATCGGGAGAGACGCTGAACGGCATTGCCAATCGGGCGAAGGTGTCGCGCACCGAAATCATCAAGGCGAACAATCTTAAGGAACCTTACGCGCTGCGTACCGGCCAGAAGCTGGCGATCCCGCGCAAGGCTCCCGCGACGGCGCTGAAAGCCGCGCCGATCCCCAATCCGCCGGCAACAACGACGGCGGCGGCAGGCAAGACATCACAGGTATCGCCTGAGCTTGAAACGTCGCACATTGTTACGACCGGCGAGACGCTGGGCGGCATTGCCAGCCGCGCCAAAGTGCCCCGCGTGCTGATCGCTGAGGCCAATGGCCTGAAGCCGCCCTATGCCGTGCGCGTCGGCCAGAAACTGATGATCCCGCGCACCCGGCGCTACACGACCAAGGCCGGCGACACAGGCTTTGCGGTTGCCTATCAATACGGCGTGCCGTGGCCGGATATCGCGGTGGCTAATGGTCTTGATGCCAATGCGCCGCTGCCCGCCGGCAAAGTGCTGCTGATCCCGACCGTGCTCAATCCGCCCCCGATAGCGGCAACCAGCCCGGCCCCTGCTGCGACACCCTCGCCTACTCCCGTAGCGGTGGCGAAACCCCCGGCCGCCGCGCGATTTGCCTGGCCGCTCGACGGTCCCGTCCGGCGCGGCTGGAAACCGCATACCTCGTCCGATTTTCACGATGGTCTCGATATCACCGCTCCGCGCGGCGCGGCCGTCAGCGCTGCGGGCGCTGGAACCGTGCTGTTTGCGGCGAAGGAAAAAGAGCAGTTCGGCAACCTCGTGGTAATCGACCATGGCGAAGGCTGGTACACGGCTTACGCTTTCCTCAGCCGGATCACGGTGAAGAAGGGGCACAAGGTGAAACGGGGGGAGCGAGTCGGGCTGGTCGGCGATACCGGCATGGCCAAAGGCAACGAACTCCATTTCGAAGTTCGCAAGAATGGCACGCCGATCGATCCGATGACCGAGTTGCCTGACGCCCCATGATGAAGCCATGACCCCGCCGTGACCCGCACAAAGCGCAGGCCATCGCAGGCGCTGTTCAAACCCATCCGCCGTGCCCTCGCGGTTCCGGTATGGGCGGACCTTGCCATTCGGCTGGGCGCGGCTTTCGGCCTGATCGGGGTCGTGATTCTCGTCCACTGGACCGACCGGGAGGGGCTGAAGGACACGCACGACGGCGCGATCAGCTTTCTCGATGTCGTCTATTTCACCATGATATCGATCACTACCACCGGGTTTGGCGATATCGCCCCGGTCAGCGATCGCTCGCGGCTGATCGAAGCGGTAATCGTGACGCCGATTCGGCTGGCGGTGATCTTTATCTTCGTGGGCACCGCCTATAACTTCATCATCAAGCGAAGCTGGGAGAAATGGCGCATGGCGCGCATTCAGGAACGGCTTACCGACCACATCGTCGTGCTGGGCTTCGGCGTCAGCGGATCTGAAGCGGTGCACGAATTGATCGCGCGCGGCACCGATCCGACGCGTATCGTGGTGATCGATCCGTCACCGGGCCGGCTCGCACAGGCTGAGCTTACCGGCTGCAACGTGCTCGAAGGCGATGCCACGCGCGACGAGACACTGGCCGCCGTGCATATCGCCAGAGCCAGTTCGGTGCTGGTCTCGGCCGGGCGAGACGACACCACGATCCTGATCATCCTCACGGTTCGGCACATGGCCCCCAACGTTTCGATCAACGCGGTTGTGCGCGCGGAAGACAACGAGCTGCTCGCCCGTCAGGCGGGCGCGGACAATGTGATAAACCCGGTGCGTTTCACCGGGCTGCTGCTGGCCGGTTCCGCCGAGGGCAGGCACACCGCCGAATATCTGGTCGACCTCGCCTCTGTCGAAGGGCGTGTGCAACTGATCGAGCGGCCGGTGCTGCCCGAGGAAGTGGGCAAGCCGATCTATCCTCTGGCGACCGGGGGCATGGGACTGCGAATCTATCGTGGTACTGGCGAGGCCATCGGCTTTTGGGAACCGGCGGCACAGCGGCTTGAAACAGGCGACATCGTCGTGGAAATCCTGCCCACCGTCACATGCGACGCCGAGCCTGAGCAAGGCACTCGCGGGACCGACGACCCGTCAGGCTAGCGCCCAGAACACCAGGCCCATGGCGAGGTAGGCGATCAGCCAGAACCCACAATCGACGATGCGGCGATAGGGTTCCGATCCCATGCGCACATGCGTCAACCAGATCGCCGGAATGACGAAAAAGATCGCGATCCCGCCCGTCTGCATGAAGTAAAGCCACGGCTTGGCATCCAGTGTCACCGTACCGATCCGCGCGAAACTGTGGCCGAGCATGGCCGCGCCGAGCAGCATGACGACCGCAAGTCCCGCTTGCGCACCGATGCGCCCAGCCCCCTTGCGTGACCAGTGTCGTGCGGTCGGAAAAATCCGCCCGTTCCAGACAATCCCCAATACAACGGCCAACGCCGCCGCCAGCCCTACCGCCAGCCAGTTTACCGGACCCATGACATGCTACTCCCTGCCCCTTTTCGCGACGGTAGCGGAAACCCGGCAATCCGTGTAGGGGCCGCCTCCTGATGGCAATGGAAATCCCCTCCCCGCGCAAGGTCGGCATGGTCAGCCTAGGCTGCCCCAAGGCGCTCGTCGACTCGGAACGCATTCTCACCCGGCTGCGCGCCGATGGCTACGCGATGAGCGCCGACTATGAAGGCGCCGACGTGGTGCTGGTCAACACCTGCGGCTTCCTCGATTCCGCCAAGGAAGAAAGCCTGGCCGCGATCGGCGAGGCAATTGCCGAGAACGGCCGCGTGATCGTCACCGGCTGCATGGGCAATGAGGCCGAAGCGATCCGCGCGCGCTTCCCGCAAGTGCTCGCGGTAACCGGCGCGCACCAGTACGAGGCCGTGGTCGAGGCAGTGCATGAAGCGGCCCCGCCGGAACTCGGCCCGTTCATCGATCTGATCCCGCAGCCCGATGTGAAGCTGACCCCTCGGCACTACTCTTATCTCAAGATTTCAGAGGGTTGCAACCATGCTTGCAGCTTCTGCATTATCCCGCAACTGCGCGGCAAACTGGCCAGCCGTCGCATCGACGCGGTGCTGCGCGAGGCGGAAAAACTGGTCGCATCGGGCACCCGCGAACTGCTGGTAATCAGCCAGGATACCTCGGCCTATGGTGTCGATATCCGGCATGAAGCCCGTCCGTTCCACGGTCGCGAGGTGCGCGCGCATATGACCGATCTGGCGCGCGAACTGGGTGGCCTCAGCGCGCCGGACGGCACCCGGCCCTGGGTGCGGCTGCACTACGTCTATCCGTATCCGCACGTCGATGCGGTGATTCCGCTGATGGCCGAGGGGTTGCTGACACCTTACCTCGACATCCCGTTCCAGCATGCCGCGCCCAATGTGCTCAAAGCCATGAAGCGCCCGGCAAACGAAGCCAAAGTGCTGGAACGGCTGAAAAGCTGGCGCGAAATCTGCCCGGATATCGCAATCCGCTCCAGCTTCGTCGTCGGCTTCCCTGGCGAGACCGATGCTGATTTTGAATACCTGCTCAACTGGCTCGATGAAGCGCAGCTCGATCGCGTCGGAGCTTTCCGTTTTGAACCGGTCGCGGGCGCACAGGCCAATTACCTGCCGGGCGCAGTCCCCGAAGAGGTCAAGGAAGAGCGTTTCGCCCGCATCATGCAACGCACGGCTGCGATCAGCGCCGCGAAGCTGGAAGCGAAAATCGGCCGGATCTACCCGGTGATCATCGACGAAGTCGGCGAACCCGATGAAGACGGTGACATTGGCGCAAGTGGCCGGTCGCAAGCGGACGCGCCGGAAATCGACGGAAACGTTTTCATCCGCAATGTTCGCAATGATCTACAACCCGGTGATATCGTTGATATTCTGGTTGAGGATGCCGACGAGCATGACCTATTCGGCGCGATCGCCAAGCCCTGAGAATATTGCGCCCAGTTGCAAACCTTGCAACTTTCCGGACTCTTTTCGCACTTGCAGCAAAGGGGCTTTTTGAACATAAGGGACGGGCCTTTCAGGCATCCTCTCCCAAAACTTCCAAGGGCCGGTCGCAAGATCGGCCTTTTTTTTGGCCTCCTTCCGCCGGGTCGAACGGTAGCGATGGCAGCGCATTTGCCCTAGGAATGCGCCATGGCCGAATCGCACCGCATCTACACCGCCGCGCTCATCGTGATCGGCGACGAAATCCTTTCTGGGCGCACCCACGACAAGAATATCGCCCAGGTGGCGGCATGGCTTGGCGTGCAGCGCATCCGCCTTGCGGAAGTGCGAGTCGTGGCCGATGTGACCGCGGCCATCGTCGAGGCGGTCAATACGCTCCGGGTGCGCAACGACTACCTGTTCACCACCGGCGGCATCGGCCCGACGCATGACGACATCACCGTTGACGCGATTGCACAAGCGCTCGGCGTCGATGTGATCATCCACCCCGATGCCCGCGCAATCCTCGAGAAGTACTACGTCGAGCGGGGCGGGCTGACTGACGCCCGGCTGCGCATGGCCCGCGTGCCCGATGGCGCAACGCTGATCCCCAACCGCTACACCGGCGCACCCGGCATCCGCCATGGCAACGTGTTCATCATGGCGGGCGTGCCGCAGATCACCGCCGGCATGCTCGATGCGCTTTCGGGAACGCTGGAAGGCGGCGCGGCGCTGCTGTCCGAGACGATCGGCTGCTGGATCGCCGAGAGCGAAGTGGCTGACCTGCTGCGCGACACCGAAAAAGCGCACGAGGGTTGCCAGATCGGCAGCTATCCGTTCTGGCGTGATGGCAAGAACGGCGCCAACTTCGTCATCCGCTCTGTCGATGCCGAGGAACTCGCCGCCTGCGCCCACGAACTGGTGCGCGGGCTTGAGGACATGGAACATCCCGCTATCCATGGCGGCATCTAGGCTTGCGCGACTGCTGGCGGGGCCCTTGGCCGCGCTGGCAGGATGCGCATCGCCGTAGGCATCGCTCCCTCGGTTCGAGGCCACCCTCGCCCGCCAGAACAGCGCCACGGCGGCCCTGGGCGAATGGTGCGCCGCAAAGGCCATCGCCACGCCGCCAACCATTGTGGCCCGCCCGGTTCGTGGGCCTCCCGCCCCGGAACCCGCCGACGCCCGCGCCCTCCTCGCCGCCGCACCGGACGAAGCGCTCGGCTATCGCCACGTCCGCCTGATGTGCGGCGATGTCGTGCTGTCCGAAGCCCACAACTGGTACGTCCGTGCTCGCCTGACCGTCGCCATGAACCACACGCTGGATAACAGCGAAACGCCCTTCGGCCGGGCCGTCGCCGACCTAAACTCTACTCGCCAGCGCCTGTCCGAAACACGCGGTGCTTCCGCCGATTGCCCGGACGGCACGATCCTGTCGCACCGCGCGCTGCTGAGCGATGCGGATGGGCGGCCATTCAGCCTTGTCGTGGAATGTTATACGGCGGCCAACCTGAATAACTAAAGCCGCCCAAACAAAAAGGGCCGGAGTTTCCCCCGGCCCTCTTCGTTGTGTTGCGAAAGTCGCGGCGATCAGACGCCGGCGATTTCCGTCGTGTCGATCTTCAGGCCGGGGCCCATCGAGGACGAGATGCCGATCTTGCGGACATACTTGCCCTTCGAGCCCGAGGGCTTCGCCTTGACGATCGCATCGACGAACGCGTCAAAGTTAGCGCGCAGCGCTTCGTCGGTGAAGCTCATCTTGCCGATGCCGGCGTGGATGATGCCAGCCTTCTCGACGCGGAACTCGATCTGGCCGCCCTTGGCGTCCTTGACCGCCTGGGTCACGTTCGGGGTCACGGTGCCGAGCTTCGGGTTCGGCATCAGGCCCTTGGGACCCAGCAGCTTGCCGAGACGACCCACGACGCCCATCATGTCGGGCGTGGCGATGACGCGGTCGTAATCGAGATTGCCGGCCTGCATGTCTTCCATCAGGTCTTCGGCGCCAACCTTGTCGGCACCGGCGGCGAGAGCCTCGGCAGCCTTGTCACCCTTGGCGAACACGGCAACCTTCACGTCCTTGCCGGTGCCCGAGGGCAGCGACACCATGCCGCGAACCATCTGGTCTGCGTGGCGCGGATCGACGCCCAGGTTCATCGCGATTTCGACGGTCTCGTCGAACTTCGTGGTCTTGAGGTCGCGCAGCGCCTGCAGCGCCTCGCCGACGCCATACTGCTTCATGTTGTCGCCCAGCTTGGTGGCGAGCGACTTCTGCTTCTTCGTCTGCTTCATGGGATCAGCCCTCCACAACCTGAAGACCCATCGAACGGGCGGAGCCCTCGATGATCTTCGTTGCCGCTTCGATGTCGTTGGCGTTGAGATCGGCCATCTTGGTCTGGGCGATTTCAGCGAGCTTCGAACGAGCGATCGTTCCGGCCGAAACCTTGCCCGGCTCCTTCGAGCCCGACTTGAGGTTGGCTGCCTTCTTGATCAGGAAGGTCGCCGGGGGCGTCTTCGTGACGAACGTGAAGCTGCGATCCGCATAGACGGTGATGATGGTCGGGATCGGCATGCCGGTCTCGAGTTCCTGCGTCGAAGCGTTGAACGCCTTGCAGAATTCCATGATGTTGACGCCGCGCTGGCCCAGGGCCGGACCGATCGGCGGAGACGGCGTGGCCTTGCCGGCCGGCACCTGCAACTTGATATAGCCTTCAATCTTCTTGGCCATGGGGCCACTCCTTTTCACACTGTCGCACCGCCGGGGCGGCACTCATGTTAAGCGGTACCAACGAAAGGGCGTGCCCCTCCTCCCGCAAGACCCGGCAGCGAAAACCGCCGGGGAGCGCGCGCCGATAACAGAACCGGCGCGAATTGCAATCGCGGTGAGCCTTACTTCGAAAGTTCGACCTGCTCGAAATCCAGTTCGACCGGCGTTGCGCGGCCGAAGATCGAGACCGAGACCTTGACGCGGTTCTTGTCGAAATCGAGTTCCTCGACCTCGCCGTTGAAGCTGGCGAACGGGCCGTCCAGCACCTTGACCGAATCGCCGATCTCGTAATCGATGTTGATCTGCTTGCGCGGCGCGGCAGCGGCAGCTTCGGCGGCGCCGAAGTAGCGCGAAGCCTCGGTCTCGCTGATCGCCTGCGGCTTGCCCATCGAACCGAGGAAGCCGGTGACCTTGGGCGTATTCTTGACCAAGTGGTAAACGTCGTCGTTCAGCGTGAGCTTGGCGAGCACATAGCCAGGCATGGTCTTGCGCTCGACCTGGATCTTCTTGCCGCGCTTGACCTCGGTCACGGTCTCGGAAGGCACCTGCACTTCTTCGACGAGCTGCGAGAGGCCCATCCGCTCAGCTTCGGAAAGGATTGCTTCCTTAACCTTGCTTTCGAAACCGGAGTAGGCGTGAATGATATACCAGCGGGCCATGGTTCTCTCTGTTATCTCTTGCCGGGCGATCAGATCAGCGACAGCAGCCAGCGCACGACCATGCCGAACAGGCTGTCGATGCCGAGGAAGAACACGGCCAGCAATACCGTCATCAGACCGACGAAGATCGCGGTCGTGACGGTTTCCTGACGCGATGGCCAATGAATCTTCGAAGCTTCACTCCGCACCTGACGGATGAATTCGCTAGGACTGGTCTTGGCCATCGTTCGCTCTTGTGTCTCTCACTCTGCGCGGGGCAGTTTCGCTTCACGGGTTCCGGCTAGGGGGCATCGCCGCCCCGGCCGGGGCCGGGAGGGGCAGATGTGATCCTTTTTGTCGGAAGAATGTGCGAATTAGCGAGGGTCGCTGCGTTTTGCAAGCCGGGCGAGGAACGAGTTCTCGGTGGCGAACACGATTCGCGCGCCAACCGGCAGTGTCGCGGGCCGCACGGTGCCGATATACCAGAGGAAATCAGCATGACGCGCGGGCGGAAACCGGCGCAGATCGATACGCTGGCTGGGCGCATACAGGATGCGCTGCGTCGGATCGGCAAAGCGGATCGTGCGATCGCGCATCGCCAGCATGTGGACATCGGGCAGCGCGAAGTTCGAATTTTCCTTGGCACTGCGCCGCACGACCGCATAGCTGCCGAAATGCTCGAAGCTGCCGAAGCTCCAGCGGCGGCGCGGAATGGCGACGGCAGTGGCCACGCGCGCGCCCTCTGGCACGTATTCCAGCGCCTCGACCAGTTGGGCCGCCTCCACCGCATCCTCGTGCCAGGCATAGGTCGTCAGGCCGAGGCGGGCAAAGAACAGCCCAGCCGCGACCGCCAGCGCCCAGCGCGGCAACGGCCAGTTGATCGCCAGGCAGGCGACCAGCAAGGCCGACGTCGTCAGCCGATAATCGGCATAGTCGCCACCGAAGATGTGGCGCGGCATCGCCATGGACAGCGCCAGCAGGCCCAGCGCGGCCCAGCCCAGTCGCCCGTCGATCTTGCGCATCACCAGCGCGCCCAGCAGCACCAGCATGACTGCGCAGAGGCTGACGATGTCGACCCAGTAGTCGTAGCTGCGCATCGCCCGGTAGAGGATCGCCCACTTGTATTCGAGCAGCTGGCTTCCGTATGACATCTTGGCATTGCTGCCCATGCCGAACAGCATCGGTGCAATCGGGAAGATCAGCGGCCATGGCGCCACGAACGCGCGCCAGCTCTTGTCGCGATGCCATTCGTAGCCGAACACCATCACGCCCAGCACGCCCCAGCCCGAGACATGGCACAGCCACACGACGAAGCCGATCGGCACGAACACAGCGGGCCGCCAGCGCTTGTCTTCCAGCTTCACCCAAAGCGCGAAGGCGAACAGACCTATGGCGATAGACAACGAGTAGTTGAGAAA
>CAZCUS010000012.1:68214-115933 GCA_964502105.1 uncultured Novosphingobium sp.
CAGCGAGGGCGACCAGATCATCGAGAACGCCAGCAGATCGCCCACCGACACCGGACGCCGCAGCGCGCGTGCGACCGCAAGTATGCCCAGGCCCGTCAGCAGCGGGATCATGCCGGTTATGATTCGCCCGGCCATCTCCAGCCCGAAAATCGGAGCGAGCGGCACGATCGCCAGTTCAGCGCCGAGATTGCCGGTCCATTCCCACTCGAACGTGAAATACTTGGTGAGGAACGGGTCTGCGCCGTGGTCCAGCATCACCTTGAAGCCGGCGAGATGCGACGGATAATCCGTCATCTGCGGGCTCCAGGCGACGAGCACCGGCAGACTGGCGGCAAGCGCCATGAGCACACCCAGCCAGAACCCGAAGCTGGTCGCTCGCGTAGAGGATCCGGCGATATCGTCCGATTCGCGCTGCGCGGTACCGTGCATC
Source organism: uncultured Novosphingobium sp. (assembly GCA_964502105.1). Classification (GTDB taxonomy): domain Bacteria; phylum Pseudomonadota; class Alphaproteobacteria; order Sphingomonadales; family Sphingomonadaceae; genus Novosphingobium. Next base: position 68,645 of record CAZCUS010000012.1, read on the forward strand.
AGCAGACAGGTCTTCCAGAAGTCTGGCCAGAAAAGCTGGCAGGAGTGGAGGGACTCGAACCCACGGCCCTCGGTTTTGGAGACCGATGCTCTACCAACTGAGCTACACTCCTACGGGCGCCGGTGCCTCTAGTCGGCCAAGAGGCAGATGACAAGACAAGCCGTGAAACATATTCGACACGGCAGCGATTTGCTACAGCAGAAGCATAGCCTATGGACCGCGCACCATGCATGCCCCCGCCTTGCCATCGACGATCGAGCCGGACCTGCTGATGCTGGCGTACCGCAGCGGAATCTTTCCGATGTCCGACGCGCGCGACGACCCGGATATTTTCTGGATCGAACCCAGGTTGCGCGCGATCCTGCCGCTCGACGGGTTTCATCTCTCGGCTTCGCTGGCCCGCACCCTGCGACGCGGGCGATTCGAAGTGACCTGCGACTCCGCTTTCCACGCCGTCATGGAGGCTTGCGCCGCCCCGCGCCGCAGCGAGGAGGACGGAAGCTGGATCAGCCACCGCATCCAGGCCAGTTACGAACGGTTGCACGCGCTGGGGCACGCACACTCGATCGAATGCTGGAGCACAGACGATACCGGCGCGCGGTCGCTGGTCGGCGGGCTCTACGGCGTCGGATTCGACCGGGTGTTCTGCGGCGAGAGCATGTTCTCGCGCGCCAGTGATGCTTCGAAAGTGGCGCTTTCGTGGCTTGTCGCCGCACTCCGCCGCGCTGGAGTGATCCTGCTCGATTGCCAGTTCATCACATCGCACCTCGCCTCGCTTGGCGCGGTCGAGGTCAGCCAGAAGGAATATCTGGCGCTATTGCACGAGGCTCAGTTGGCGGGCTCGGCAGGCTCTGGAGCGGCCGCCGCCGGCGAAGCGGCAGGCTCGGGCGCCGCGCTGGACGAAGGCGTCGGTGCAGGCGCGGTTCTTGCGCTGCCAGAGGGTTTCGACGCGCTCTTGTCAGACGCTTCGGACGCGGGGCTTTCCTCCTCGCCGGGGAAGTTCATCGCGCATTTCTTGACCCAGACGTCATAGACCGGGTGCTCAACCACGTTGAGCGCGGGCGAATTCTTGAACAACCAGCCCGAGAACACCTTGCGCCAGGCCAGTTGCTCTTGCGCGGTCGCGCGCTCCTGCACGAACACCTGAACGAAAGCGCCTTCTTCGACCGGCTTCTCCCACGGCGCCGAGCGTTCGCACGCCGCTACCTTGACGACCACATTGCCGACCCGGCGCGATTCGCCCGGCTTCATCACCAGGTCCTGCGTCAGGTTATTGCGCTTGTTGAGCAGGCCGATGGTCGCAACGCGATCCTTCATCGGCGTGCCGATCACCTTGCCATTCACCACCGATTTGGGACGCGGCGCGGTTGAGGCGATCGCATCGGGCACGCCTGTCTCTTCGGGCGCTGGCCCATCGGGAGCACCGCCACAGCCGGCCAGAAAAGCCGCCAAGGTCAGAATTCCTGCACGTGCCCCTGCCCGCATCATTTGCCGGGCTCTCAGGCTTCCGGTGACCAGGCTTCGTAGTCCCCGGTCGCGCGTGCACGTTGGCCGCCACGCTCCAGCGCGCCTTGCGGGCGATAGGCGGTTGCAGTGCCGGTCCGGTTCGGCGTGTAGTCGACTTCCCAGATATGCGGGGGCGCCAGATGGCTCTCGGGCACAGCGTCATAGCTGTGGTGAAGCCAGCCATGCCATTCGGACGGGACGTTGCTGGCGTCGTTGGCGCCGGCATACATGACCCAGCGCCGCTCATAGCCCTCGGTGGTCTTGGCCTTGGCCGACCGGAAGTACTTGTTGCCCTGCGCATCGGTGCCGACGTGAGCGCCGTTCATCGAGCTCCAGAGAAGCGTTCCGATGGTGGCGCCATCCCACCAGGTGAAGATCTTTGAAAGGATTCCCATGACGCTTCGCGCGTTACCCTTGTTACTGGCCGATGCCAAGCGGCTTGCTCGCCTGCCACACCACCTTGTCGCCGGGCTCGATGCCAAGTTGGGCCGCGCGGCCACCATTCAACTCCAGAACCGCGCTGACCGGCGCGTCGGACTGCAGCGGGGCTTCGCTGTAGGGCACGGCATTGGCGGCGATATTGATGACACGCTGGTCGGGACCGACAAACAGAAGATCGAGCGGGATCACCGTGTTGCGCATCCAGAACGACGCCATGCGCGGCGGACTCATCGGAAAGATCATGCCCTCGTCCGCGCCCATTGCGGTGCGGAACATCAGCCCCTTGGCCTGCTGGGCGGAACTTGTGGCGACTTCCACGCGAAACCGGTGCGGGCTGCCGCTGCCGTGGATCGCCAGATCGACCACCGGCAGACCCGATTCGGGATGCACATCGCCGCGTGATTCTGCTGGGCTCGCGGCGCTGGCAGCAGCGCTCTGCGAATCGGGTGAGCAGGCGGCAAGGCTGAACGCGATCAGCGCGGCAGCGAAAATGGGGCGCATCAGTCCTCTCCTTCAACCGACTCGGCCCAGCCTTCGACCGCTTCGGTGTCGGCCGCATCGACGATCCGGCGCGCATTGTCGAGTGAATGGCCGGCACGCAGGAAGACCGCGATCTGCTTGTCCTTCGCCGGGCGGTCGGCCGGGGGAGCGCCGAACGGCCCCAGCCGCCGCCGCCTTGCCAGCGCCAGCGCCGATTGCCGCGCGGTGGCCGCGTCCGGCCTCACCGCCTCGCGCAGTTCCGGCGCGATCCCGGCGGCCTGCAACGCCTCACCCACTCGCCGCTGGCCATACCCGCGCCGCAGCAGGCTGCCTGCCTTCATCTGGGCATAAGCGGCATCGTCGAGATAGCCGGCGGCATTGAACCGCTCGCCCAAAGCGGAAACATCGGCCGGTTCCGAACCGTCCCAGCCCCGCTCGCGCAGCTTGCGCAGCAGATAGCCTTCGAGCTTCGCGCGGCTCGTGGCGAACCGCGCAACGTAGGCAAGCGCCAGTTCTTCAAGGCGTTTTTCATCGAGCGGGGGCGGATTACGACGGGTTCGAGACATGTTGCCCTATTCGTGCCACAGTCCAATCAGATTGGGGAGGGCCCCGAAAGAGGGTTAAAACCAGATATATGCCGGGTTCATAAACACATGCCTAAGCGTTCTGGGATTTGCGGGACTATGAGAACAACAACAGCGGGTTATGTTGAATGAGCGACACCATCAAAATGGTGCCGATGGTGAAGGACACACTCCTTCCCACGCCGAACGAAGACACCCTGCCGCGCAGGATGGCGGATTTCGGCACCTTCTGCGAAGCGCTGGACTATGCCGCCAAGGGCGTGCGTGGCCTGAACTTCCACGACCCACGCGGCGCGCTGACGCGCGCCTTTCCTTACAGCGAACTGCGTGACGATGCGCTTGGCGTAGCGCGCGAACTGATCGCGCGCGGCCTGAAGCCGGGTGATCGCATCGCCCTGATCGCCGAGACCGGCCCCGAATTCGCCGCCCTGTTCTGCGGTGCGGTCTATGCCGGTGTCTGGCCGGTGCCATTGCCGCTGCCCACCAGCTTTGGCGGCAAAGACAATTACATCGATCAGCTTGCGGTTCAGCTCCAGAGCTCGGACCCGTCGCTGCTGATCGGCCCGGCCGAAATCGCCGAGATGACTGCCGCCGCCGCTGCAAGGCAGGGTTGCGGACATGGCACCTGGGAAGAATTCACCGCTGGCAGCGCACCGCACTGCGAACTGCCGACGCTCGATCCCGAAGATATCTGCTACCTGCAGTATTCCAGCGGATCGACGCGCTTCCCGCATGGTGTGGCCGTAACGCATCGCTCGCTGCTGTCGAACCTCGCCAGCCACAGCCATGCCATGCAGGTGATCGACAGCGACCGCTGCATCTCGTGGCTACCGTGGTACCACGACATGGGTTTGGTCGGCTGCTTCCTGTCGTTGATCGCCAACCAGCTTTCGGGCGATTACTTGCGGACCGAGGATTTCGCCCGCCGTCCGCTCGCATGGCTTGACCTGATCACGCGCAACCAGGGCACGTCGATCTCGTATTCGCCGACCTTCGGCTACGACATCTGCGCGCGCCGCATCTCCAGCCAGAGCCCGGTGACCGACCGCTTCGACCTGTCGCGCTGGCGGCTCGCCGGCAACGGCGCAGACATGATCCGGCCTGACGTGATGCAGAACTTCGTCAATGCCTTTGCCGATGCCGGCTTCTCGGCGAGCGCGTTCCTGCCCAGCTACGGCCTTGCCGAGGCGACGCTGGCAGTCACCGTCATGCCGCCGGGCGAAGGCATCCGCGTCGAACTGGTCGAGGAAGAGCGCCTTTCGGGCAGCCCGCGCGACCTTTCGCGCCCTGCCCGCTACCGCGCCATCGTCAATTGCGGCAAGCCGGTGCGCGACATGGAAGTCGTGATCCGGGGCGAAACCGGAAAATCCTTGCGCGATCACCAGATCGGCAAGGTCTGGTGCCGTGGCACCAGCGTGATGCATTCCTACTTCCGCGATCCCGAAGCGACCGCCGCCTGCATGGTCGGTGGCTGGCTCGACACCGGTGACATGGGCTACATGGCGGACGGCTATCTGTTCATCGTCGGCCGCGCCAAGGACATGATCATCATCAACGGCAAGAACCACTGGCCCCAGGATATCGAATGGGCAGTGGAGCAGTTGCCGGGCTTCAACCATGGCGACATCGCCGCGTTCTCCATCGAAATGGAAAATGGCGAGGAGACGCCCGCCGTGTTGGTGCATTGCCGCGTTTCCGATCCCGAAAAGCGCCTCGAACTGCGCAACATGATCCGCGACAAGGTGCGCTCGATCACGGGCATGAACTGCGTAATCGAACTGGTGCCGCCCAAGAGCCTGCCGCGCACCAGCTCGGGCAAGCTCAGCCGCGCCAAGGCCAAGACGCTGTATCTGTCGGGCGAGATCGAGCCGTTCAAGCTGGCGGCCTGATCGCTCTCATCCGTTCAACCGGTTCCCCAACGAAGCCGGTCGTGGCCCACGCCACGACCGGCTTTTTGGTTGCGGCGCCAGATTCAGATGTCGCGATCCAGTTCCAGGTAATCGCGGGGAATGCGCAGTGCTTCCGCCGCTACCAGTGTCTCGCGCAAGAACAGCACCAGGCTGATCATCAGCAACGCGACCGAAGCCACGAAAGTGGCAATCACAACCACTTCAAGATCGGTGGATAGCAGCGAATCGATGAAAAGGATGCCGACCGTCGCACCGATCGTCAGCCCGCTGATCACCAGTAATCGAATCGCATGGGTAATGAACGCCATGCGGCGATCGACCAGCCGGATTTCCCACACGACCATATCGTGCTTCCGTCCTTCCGTTGCCTCGTGCAATTCCTGCAACTTGCGGGAGCGATCCACGATACGCCCCAGTCGGCTCGACAGGATGTTGAGGATATTGCCGATGGCGACCAGCACGAACACCGGGGCCAGCGCCAACTGGATGGTTTGCGCGATCACGGCGTCAAGGCGCTGGCGAGGAGGCACACTCCCGAACTGGAGAAGGTAACTTCGCCCAGGGTGCGCGCCAGCCCGCAACCACCCGGGGCGATTTCCTCCCCGGCGATATGCACCGGGCCTTCGCGCGGGATGACAAGCAACGGACCGGGATAGCGCCCCGCAACATCCGCTGCGGGCACGCCCTCGACCTGATCGAGCCGAAACAGCGGACCGTCCACCAACGCCGCATTGCCATGCGGAGGCACGCTGGCACGCCAATTGTCGGGATAAGGCACACCGTGCGCCACCGTCATGCCATCGTCGAGATGGAGTTCGCGCGGGCGGCCATAGTCGTACAGCCGATACGTGATGTCGCTGTTCTGCTGCACCTCGATCAGGCTGACGCCGACACCGATCGCGTGCACGGTGCCTGCGGGGATGTAGAAGAAGTCGCCCGGCTTGACCGAATGCCAGGTCATCAACTGTTCGATGCTGCCGTCAATGGCGGCGGCGCGCATCTCGTCAGGGCCGATCTCGCGCTTGAACCCGATGCCCAGCGTCGCGCCCGGTTCGGCGGCGACGATCAGCCAGCATTCTTCCTTGCCCTGCCGGCCCAGCCCCTTCGCCATGGTCTCCGCATCGGAAGGATGGACCTGTATGGACAGCTTTTCGCTGGTGAAGATGTATTTCACCAGAAGCTGCGGGAGTTCTGGCGGCGGCTCGAACCAGATTTCGCCAATGCGCTGCCCGGCTGGCGCGCAGAACGGCGCGGGCAGCACGTCGCGGCCCCATGGCTTCTCGACCTGACGGGTGGGGAGGCTACCGCTCATCGCCTGAGGTTCACTGGTTGACCGCGCCGGAAAGCTTGCCGACCTTCTGTACCCCGGCCGCCGTTGTAATCATGATATCGTTGCCATCCACCACGACGATGACGTCCTCCAGCCCGATCACCGAGACATTCGGCCCATCGGTATCGACCAGAACGTTGCGGCAATCGACCAGTTCCACGGTACCGCGCACACTGTTGCCCGCATCATCGCGGTCCAGCGCGACGTGGAGCGCCTGCCAGTTGCCGATGTCGGACCATTCCATGTCCGCCGGCACCATCGCGGCGCGCGTGGTGTTTTCCATCACGGCGTAATCGACCGATTCACTTTCCACTTCGGCAAAGGCGGCGGCATCGGGATGGAACCGCGCGCCCTCGGCCTTGCCACCTGAAACCGCTGCTTTGACGGCGGCCGCGATAGCCGGACGATGCGCTTCAAGTTCGGCCAGGAAGTCCTTGACGCGAAAAGCGAATATCCCGCCGTTCCAGGCATAGCATCCTTCGGCGAGGAACTGTTCCGCCCGGGCCAGATCGGGTTTCTCCACAAACTGTGCGGTGCGGTAACCCTTGTCGCCGATGGCTTCGCCACGCTTGAGATAACCGAAGCCGGTCTCAGGCGCATTCGCCTCGATCCCGAACGAAACGAGCCAGCCTTCGCTTGCCAGTTCGGCGGCGTCCGTCGCAGCGCGGGCAAAGGCTGCGGGATCGCCGATATGGTGATCGCTCGGGCACACCAGCATGACCGCGTCCTCAGGCAAGCGATAGGCGGCCAGCGCAATGGCTGCGGCAGTGTTTTTGGCTGCGGGCTCGACGATGATCGTCGCGCCCGAGCCTTCGCCCAGTTGCGCCTCGACATGCTCGAGATGCTTGGCCCCCGTCACCACGACGGGCGGATCGAAGCCGAGATCGGCCGGGCAGCGCCCCACCGTCGCTTCGAACATGGTGCTGTCGCCAACCAGCGGCAGGAATGGCTTGGGCTTGGAAGCCCTGCTGCGCGGCCACAGGCGGGTTCCGCTACCGCCACACAGAATCACAGGTACGATCTTGGTCATCACACGCATTCTATTGCTGAAGTTGCATCATTCCCTAAGCGAAATAATGGCTCAATCTCGTCCGTTATAGAACCACCGCTGTTGCCAGCCGAAGACAGATTCGACCGGATTGCCCGCAGCATCTGTCGCAGGACGGAACCGGAAGCGCTTGGTCGCCAGTTTGCAGGTGATACTGTCTGCCTCGGGATCGCGACTGGCGCGATGCACCCGGCACTGGCTGACGCGGCCATCCTTGCCCACGGTCAATGCCACGATGACATGATCGCCCAGCCGCAAGTCTCGCGTCGCGCGGGGATAATCGCGCGCCGAATTGATCTCACCGGCGATCTTGGCCGCCTTCGCAGCACCCCCGCCGCCCGTGCCATTACCCGCCGAACCCGCGCCGGTGCCCTGCCCCTCGCCGCCTGCGCCTGTGCCGCTGCCTGTATCGCCAGCGCCTGCCGAATCCTGCGCGCCGTTGCCTGCGACCGGCGGCGCGGTCTTTGTCGCAATCGCAACTTCCGGCCGGGGCGCCGCCACCTCGCGCGGTTTGGCCTTGCGGCCCTCAGGCGCGGCCATGCCCTGACGTTTCGGCGCTGCGACTTCCCTTGTCGGCTCAGGGCTGGGTTCAGGGCGCGGCTCGGGAGTCGTCACTGTCACCGTCAAGGCCTGCCCAAGGCTCTCGGCCATGGCGGCAGGCAGGTCCGGCGCGAAGGCCCGCACCAGCGCCGCGATCACGACAAGATGCATCACCACGACTGCCAGGCCTACGCCAAGGCGGACGCGACGCGGCGGTTTCAGGTCGGCCTGCTCCATCGCGGCGCTATATGGCATGCGGCGCGGCGTTTTCCCACCCGACAGCACGCCTGCTCATGCTCAGCTTTCGGCGAAGGCGAACGGCTGGACCGTGCGGCGGTACTCATCGGTGAGGATTTCGCGCCCGATGGGTGGTGCCGCTCTGGCGGTGCATTCGGCGCGGTGACACAGCCGGCAGGTCACGCCGACAGGAGTGGCGGCGACAGCAGCAGGATCGACGCCCTGTGCATAGACCAGCCGCCCGGCATCGAGCGCCGCGCAGACCAGCGCGACCGCACGCAAGATAGGCGGACGGTCATGTTGGCCGCTGCCCACTGAAACCGTGCGGGCGATTGAGAAAAAGCGCTGTCCATCCGGCATTTCGAGCCACTGCGTGAGCATCTCACCGGGGCGTCGCACGGCGGAATGCAGCGTCCACAGCGGACAACCACCGCCCTGCGCAGCAAACGGAAAGCCCGCGCCATCGAACCGCTTGGACACGTTGCCCGCCGCATCGACACGGACAAAGAAGAACGGCACCCCCTGGCTGTCCGCCCGGCGTAGCGTGGTCAGACGGTGCGCCACTTGCTCGAAGCTCGCGCCGAACAGCCCGGCGAGCGCCGCGATATCGTAGCGCCGCTCTTCTGCGGCGCGAAGGAAGCGGCCATACGGCATCGTCAGCGCAGCTGCCCCGTAACCGGCCAGCGCGCGCCGCAGCAGCGCCTCGGCCGTCTTGCTGCCCGATGCGTGCCCGCGCACGATCTGCGAGATGGGCGTTCGCATTGCCGAATACGCGATGTGCGCAGCCAGCTGAAACGTCCGGCTTGGCGCATCGAGCGTATCGTCGAGCAGCAACTGCTGCGAATGCCGGTCGAATCGGCGCACCGCGTCCACCAGCACCCCCGGCGGCACGAAGCGCACGCGCACGCCTTGCTCGGCCAGCCAAGATGCTGAACCTCCCTTGCTGTGGATTTCTTCCGAGAGTTCCTCGGCCCGCGCGTCGAATTCGGGAAAATGGTTGTGGTGCCCGGCCAGGAACTGCTGCACCTCGATCACCGGATCACTGTCGTCCGCGCCCCTGCCGGACACGCGCTGCTCGACCAGCGCCTTCTGCTCGCTGACATAGGCACCGTGCAGCCGCAGAAGCGCCTCCGACACGCCAGGAAAGCTCATCGCCAGATCGGCGATTTCCAACGTGGGCAGATCAATGTCGGCAAAGATCGGATCGCGCAGTACGTCAGCGATCCGCCGGGCATATTCGGTGCCGTCCTCGTTCGCCAGATCGGCGATGTCCAGCCCGTAAACCCGTGCCAGCCGCAGCAGCAGATCCGCCGTCACCGGCCGCTGGTTGCGTTCGAGCAGCGCGACGTAGGAGGGGGAAATCTCCAGATCCTCGCCCATCGCGTGCTGGGTCAGCCCCATTTCGCGGCGCAGCCGGCGCAGGCGCGGTCCAAGATAAAGAGGGCGAGTCTCAGCCATACAACATCCTATTGTCATGATTGCACAACTTTACAAACAATTTCTGTAAAGTTTGACAGACGCACCTCGCAGCCCATTTTCAGCGCCGCTCGCGGGGCATAGGTGGCGGTCATCGACGCAACACGTGCTCCAAGGATACCGAATCGTGACTTACCAGCAGACCATCATCGAAGCCGGCCGCGCGATCGGCACCGAAGCCAACTGGAACGGTATCGAGCCCGAATCGGTTGCCCGCATGCGCCTGCAGAACCGGTTCCGCACCGGCCTCGACATTGCGCGCTACACCGCGTCCATCATGCGCCGCGACATGGCTGCCTACGATGCCGATCCGGCAAACTACACGCAGTCGCTGGGCTGCTGGCACGGGTTCATCGGCCAGCAGAAGATGATCTCCATCAAGAAGCACTTCGGCACCACCAAGGGCCGCTACCTCTACCTTTCGGGCTGGATGGTCGCCGCGCTGCGCAGCGAGTTCGGCCCCCTGCCCGACCAGTCGATGCACGAGAAGACCAGCGTTTCGGCGCTGATCGAGGAACTCTACACGTTCCTGCGCCAGGCTGACGCCCGCGAACTGGGCATGATGTTCCGCGATCTCGACAAGGCGCACGCCACTGGCGACGAAATGGAAGCCAAGCGCCTTGAGCACGCAATCGACACGTACGAGACGCACATCGTCCCCATCGTTGCCGATATCGACGCCGGTTTCGGCAATGCCGAAGCGACCTACCTGCTCGCCAAGAAGTTCATCGAAGCCGGCGCCTGCTGCATCCAGATCGAAAACCAGGTCTCGGACGAAAAGCAGTGCGGCCACCAGGACGGCAAGGTCACTGTCCCGCACGAGGACTTCATCGCGAAGATCCGCGCCGTCCGTTACGCCTTCATGGAACTGGGCGTCGACGAAGGCCTGATCGTGGCGCGCACCGACTCGCTGGGTGCCGGCCTGACCAAGCAGATCGCCGTCGTTCGCGAAGCCGGTGACATCGGTGACCAGTACAACAGCTTCCTCGATTGCGAGGAAGTCGATGCCGCCAACCTGGGCCACGGCGAAGTCCTGATCAGCCGCGACGGCAAGCTGCTGCGTCCCAAGCGTCTGGCGTCGAACCTCTTCCAGTTCCGCTCGGGAACCGGCGAGGACCGCTGCGTGCTCGATTGCATCGAATCGCTGCAGAACGGCGCGGACCTGCTGTGGATCGAGACCGAAAAGCCCCACATCGGCCAGATCGGCGGCATGGTTTCGCGCATCCGCGAAGTCATCCCCAATGCCAAGCTGGTCTACAACAACTCGCCCAGCTTCAACTGGACGCTGAACTTCCGCCAGCAGGTGTTCGATGCCTGGACCGCAGAGGGCAAGGACGTTTCGGCCTATGACCGGGCGAAGCTGATGAGCGTCGATTATGACGGCACCGATCTGGCGAACGAAGCTGACGAGCGCATCCGCACCTTCCAGAAGGACTCGGCGCGCGAGGCGGGCATCTTCCATCACCTGATCACGCTGCCGACGTATCACACCGCCGCGCTCAGCACCGACAACCTCGCGAAGGAATACTTCGGCGAACAGGGCATGCTCGGCTACGTCAAGGGCGTTCAGCGCCAGGAAATCCGCCAGGGCATCGCCTGCGTGAAGCACCAGAACATGTCTGGCAGCGACATCGGCGACGACCACAAGGAATACTTCGCCGGTGAAGCAGCCCTCAAGGCTGGCGGCGCAGCCAACACCATGAACCAGTTCGCGGCATAACGCCGCGGGGGGAACCAGTTCGCGGCATAAGCCGCACGAGCCCAAGGCAGAAGGAGAGTATCATGACGACTACTACGACTTTCGAACCGACCCGCTCGCGCGCGGTATTGTCGAACGAGGACTTCAAGCTGCTGCAGGAAGCGGTCCGCTTCTACCTGCAGGCGCACGAGGACGATCCGATCTCGACCAAGTATTCGAACCTCTACCACCGCCTCGGCAGCGCGGTGCGCCGCTGATCCGGAACAGAATTACCTGAGTACACGTTTTCCTGGGGAGGAAAACCATGACCCGTCGCGTGTCGCCCTGATGGCACGCGGCGGGTCATTTTCGTCGTGGGGTAAGTGCGATCTGGCGGTGACACAGAGCCCACTTTGCCTCTGCCGATGTCGGCCTGTTTGACAATGTCTCAATTGCGCTCATTCCGATGCCTTCATGAGATACTTGATTGCAGACATAGGTGCATGAGCGTTAGGCCTCAGCAAATGAACCCAAAGGTATCGCGTGAATGATTTCTGGGAGAAGCAATCCCGGTGCCACCACTGTGGCTGGCGCGAAACCAAGGACATGGTTGCGGTGGTTGGCGGCTGGGACAGTGCTTGGAACCCTGTCTTGGTCATTGCCGTTGATCATCCGCCAGACTAATGCGCCGGATGCATCCTTCGTTTTGAGCTATAGTCGCAATACTGGGCCGGAAGTTTGGGCTGACAAAATTACAAAAGATCCTGCCACTACGAGCAACAGGGTCTCCGATTACGTCGTGCAAATTGCAGTTGAGTGCAGGGTTCGCAGGTGGACCATAGCGACTAACGACGATTCCACGGACGTCGATCTTACCGCATGGCTCATAATTCCCGCTGATGCCGTCGATAACAACTCGTTCAATTGTTTAATTCAGCGTGTACGCCCACCGTTCGTCCGCTTGAAGCGTGGTATCGAGCCAGCGTTGCGCGAGCATCTGTCGCGTATCGGTGCGATGCCGAAAACATGACCGTTCCCGATAGGCGCCGTATAAAAGCTGCCTGTCCGGACACCGCCCAGTTCCATCCACCCTCACCCATCGTCGCCCTGGCCAAAACCCGCCCTCCTTAACAATTCGCATTTCTCGGCCACCTGATTGCGCGCCAAGCGTTGTAGGTGCACGGTGACCTCGCATTGGAAAGGCGCAGCATGATCGACACGGCCAGAGTGCGTAACCAATGACCACGGCCCACATCAACGCGATCGGCACGGCTGTGCCGCCGCATGACGTGCACCAGACGTTTCAAGTGGCCGCGCTCGGCTTCATCGAAGACAGCAAGACACGCGCGCTGTTTGAGCGGATGTCGGCGCGGTCGGGGATCGAGAACCGCTATTCCTTCATCGAGACACTGGTCCGCGACGATGGCGAAGTGACCGACCGCCAAGGCTTTTACCGCCCCGGCGACTACCCCACGACCGCCGAACGCATGGCGCGCTACGAGGAATGGGCGCCGCGCCTTGCCCTCGATGCAGTGAACGCGCTCGACGGCGATATCGCCAGTCAGGGCATTACGCATGTCATCGTCGCCAGTTGCACAGGCTTCGTGGCGCCGGGGCTCGACCAGATCCTGATCCGCGAAACCGGCATCTCCGGCTCGGCCGAGCGCACGATGGTGGGCTTCATGGGCTGCTATGCGGCGGTCAACGCGCTGCGGCTGGCGCATCACACTGTCCGCTCGGAACCCGAAGCGCGGGTGCTGGTGGTGAATGTCGAGCTGTGCTCACTCCACTTGCAGCGCACCAGCAATGTCCAGGCGCTGCTGGCGATGCTGCTGTTCGGCGACGGCGCGACGGCGGCGCTGGTGACGGCGGAAACCGCAGGCATCGCGCTCGACGACTTTCGCGCCGCGACCATCCCCGGCTCGGACGATCTCATCACCTGGCGCGTCGGCGATCAGGGCTTTGTCATGCATCTCGATGGCCGCGTGCCGGGCCACATTGCGCACGCGCTGGAGATCGAACGCGCGCGCAATGACGATGGCGGTATCCTGCGCGGACTGTCTCCCGCCGACTACGACCTGTGGGCGGTGCATGCCGGGGGTCGCACGATCCTCGATGCGGTGGAACGCGGGCTGGAACTGCCCGAACACGCGCTGGCCCCGTCTCGCGAGATACTGCGCCGCTGCGGAAACATGTCCTCGGCCACGCTGATGTTCGTGCTGGCATCGATGCTGGCCAGTCGCCGCGACGGAGCCGACGGCGGCAAGGGCATCGGCATGGCCTTCGGCCCCGGCCTTGCCGCCGAGACCTTCCGGTTTCGGCTACTTTAGCAATGCGCAATCTCGCACGGCGCTCGCTCGATCCAGAGATGATGGATGCGCCGGATGTCGATTATGCCGACTACGCCGATTGCATGGCCGATCTTGCGCAAGTCAACACGCTGACGCTGGCGCGCGGGCCGACGCTGGCCTTCGTGACAGAGGCCGTCTCGCAGGCACCCAAGGGCCACGTCCCGGTGGTCGTCGACGTGGGCTTTGGCGCAGGTGACATGCTGCGGGCGTTGGCGCGTCGCTTGCGGGTGCGCGGGCTGGCGGCAAGGCTGATCGGCATGGACCTCAACCCGCGCAGCGAACCGGCGGCGCGGGCAACGACGCCCGCCGAACTCGCTATCGAGTACCGCACCGGCGACGCCTTCGCCCTTCCCGCGCCAGATACGCCCGACATCGTCATCAGTTCTCTGGTCACGCATCACATGGACGACGCTGAAATCGTCGCTTTCCTGCGCTGGATGGAGGGAAATGCGCGGCTGGGCTGGTTTATCAACGACCTGCACCGCCACCCCGTGGCCTATTACGGCTTCATCCTGCTTGCGCGCCTGATGCCGTGGCACCGGTTTGTGCGGCACGACGGGCCGCTTTCGGTCGCGCGCAGTTTTCGCCGCGCCGACTGGGACGCGCTGCTGCGTCAGGCCGGCGTGGCCGAGGTTGCGCAAGTGCGCTGGCACTTTCCGTTCCGCTTCTGCGTAGCCCGGCGCAAGTGGTGAACCCGATCGCGGTGGTCGGCGGCGGGCTGTCCGGTGGCATGGCGGCGCTGCTGCTGGCGCGTCAGGGCCAGTCAGTGACCTTGCTGGAACGCGAGACGGGGCCGCATGACAAGGTATGCGGCGAGTTTCTCTCGGTCGAGGCCTGCGGCGATCTCACCCGCGCCGGTATCGACCTGCCCTCACTCGGCGCGGTTCCGCTCCGCCGTGCCCGCGTGGCATGGGGGCAGCGCCTGATTGAGAGCCCCCTGCCCTTCGTCGCGCAGAGCCTGAGCCGCCGCATCCTCGATGAAGCGCTGCTGGAAGCGGCAGCGGGCGCTGGGGCCGAAGTGCTGCGCGGCGCCCGCGTCTCCGGCATCGCGCCGGGCGAAGTGCGGGTGGGAGACGATACCCTGCCTGCATCGGCGGTGCTGCTCGCCTCGGGCAAGCACGACATTCGCGGCGCGGCCCGCGCCGCCCCTGCCACACGCGGCGGTTATGTCGGCTTCAAGATGTATTACCGCGCCCCGCCAGCGCTGGCCGAAAGTGTCGGGGACGCGATTGAACTGGTGGTGTTCGATGGCGGTTATGCCGGTCTGCAACGGGTCGCGCCCGATGTGCTGAACCTTTGCCTGATCCTGCGCAGCAGCACTTTGGCAGAGAGCGGCGGGAACTGGGAGGGCGTGCTTACCCGCATCCTTCGCGAACCCTGGCTGGAGAGAAGGCTCGACGCCGCCGAGCCCTTGCTGCCTCGCCCGCTGACAATCGCGAACCTGCCCTATGGCTACATTTGCGATCCCGCCGGGACCGTGGACGGCATCTGGCGGCTGGGCGATCAGACGGCGATGACTGCATCGCTGACCGGCGATGGCATGGCAGGTGCGCTGCGCAGTGCCGGCCTTGCCGCCGGTGCCATCATCTCGGGCCAGACCAGCACGGACTATCATCACCACGTCACGCAGCAACTGTCTCCCCAGATCCGCCGCGCTATGGCCTTGCAGCGCATAACGGAGCATCCATTGCTGCTGGGGTGCGGGATGGCGATGCTGCGAATGTGGCCGCCCCTGATCGGCAGGCTGGCAAGAGCAACACGCTTGAAGCAGTAAAGCTAGGATCTCCGGGCTTTCTAGGTATTCCAGTGTCAATTACATTACTGAAATTTAACCGCTTTTGCCTAGAGTTTAGGGCGAATGCGGGGCGCAAACGTGAAAATTGAACTTATCAATGCCATCGCTGATGGACACATCGATATCCATGAACTGCAATCGCTCGAAGACGCGATGCAGGCGGCAAGTCTCGCTGAGCAACGCTTGCGCGAAGCGATTGACGTTTTGCCGCAAGGGATTGTCTTTCTTGACAATCAGGGCCGCTACATCCTGTGGAACCAGAAATACGCAGAGATTTACGCAGCGTCTGCTGACTTGCTTGCGCGGGGTGCACGCCTTGCCGACACCCTGCGGATCGGCGTCGAGCGCGGAGATTACCCCGATGCGCTAGGCTGTGAGGAGGAATGGATCGCCGATCGCCTCTCGCTGCTGGAAAAGCCCGGAACCCGGCACGAGCAACGGCTGGCCGACGGTCGCTGCATCCTGATCGAGGAGCGCAAGACCAAGGATGGCGGCACGATCGGTCTGCGCGTCGACATCAGCGAAATCCGCGAGCAGGAGGAAACCTTCCGCCTGCTGTTCGAACGCAATCCGATCCCGCTGATCGTCTGTGACAGCAAATCCGGCGTCATTCGCCAGGCCAATGACGCTGCTTGCGAGTTCTTTGGTTTCACACTGGAAGCGATGACCGGGCTTTTGGCGCAAGCGCTGTTCGCGCCCGACGAATGGGCCGACGCTCAGGCGCCGCTCTCGCAAGATTGTTCGGAGAATGGCCGCATCTGGCGCATGCTGCGCGCCGACGGGACCGAGATCGACTGTGTATTGTCGACGCGCCTGTCGCGACTCGAAGGCTATGCCGCCACAATCGTTTCGGTGTTCGACATCACGGAACGTCGCCACATCGAACGCCGCATGGCGCACATGGCCCGTCATGACGAACTGACCGGTCTGGCCAACCGCCCACACTGCCGGGAATACCTTGAAGAGGCCCTGCGCAACGCTGGTCGCAACGAGACCGTAACGATTGCGCTGGTCGATCTCGATCACTTCAAGGCGGTGAACGATACTTACGGGCACCACTTCGGTGACGTGCTGCTTTCCGATGCCTCGCATCGCATGCGCGGTCTGGTCCCGCCCGACGCGCTGCTGTGCCGCATCGGCGGTGACGAATTCGCGGTGATCTTCCGCAATTTCAGCCAGATGCAGGCCGAAGTGGCATCGCGCGCGATCATCACTGCGCTTTCGGAACCATTCTACGTCAATGGCAACCTGATTCACATCGGCGCCACGGTTGGCTTCGCCACTTCGCCCCATGACAGTTCGGACGGGGAAACGCTGCTACGCTACGCCGACCTCGCGCTTTATGCCGCCAAGGGCGAGAAGCGCGGCACCTGCCGCAATTTCGAAGCGGAGTTCGATGTCGCCGCGCAGGAGAAGATCAAGCTGATCTCCGACTTGCGCGAAGCCATCCTGAACAACCGACTGGCCGTGCACTACCAGCCGTTCATCGATCTCGAATCCGGCGAGGTCGTGGGTTACGAGGCGCTGTCGCGCTGGCACCATGCAACGCGCGGGGATGTTTCGCCCGATGTGTTCATCCCGCTCGCCGAAGAAGTCGGCCTGATCGATACGGTTGGCAAATTCGTGCTGGAAACGGCTTGCCGTGAAGCACAGAGCTGGCCTGACCACATCCGGCTTTCCGTCAACGTTTCCCCACTGCAGTTCCGCAACGGCAATGTGCTGGCAACCGTGATCAACGTGCTTTCGGCCACTGGTCTCGCGCCCGAGCGGCTCGAGCTGGAGATTACCGAGGCGGTGCTGATGGAAAAAGGCGCGCGCACGTCGGCCATCATCCGCAATTTGCGCTCGTTCGGTATCGGCATCTCGCTGGATGATTTCGGCACCGGCTACAGTTCGCTCAGCTACCTGCTCAATTACCCGTTCACCAAGATCAAGATCGACAAATCGTTCATCCTGAATCTCGAGAACGAGATGAATTCGCGCGAAGTCATCCGCGCGGTCATCGGACTGGGGCGCAGCCTGGGACTGGTCGTGACGGCAGAAGGCATCGAACACGATGTCGTGCGCGATTATTTGCGCGAGGAAGGCTGTACACAAGGCCAAGGCTTCCTGTTCGGCAAGGCGCAACCCGCCGCCAGCCTCCGCTTCAACAGCAGCCGCGACGCCGCCTGATCAGGCTCTAGTGGTCCTTCGGTTCGTTGCGCTTGCGGGCCGATGGCTTGCGCGCGGGTTGCTGGGCATCGAGCAGGCGGCGCAGACGCGCGTTTTCAATCCGCAGAATGGAAATCTCGCGATTGGCGCGAGCGATGGCGGGCATCGCCTGGGTCTTCAACCTCTGCGGCACCTTGCGTTTGCGCTTGGTCGGTGTGACCAGCCGCGTCATTCCGCTGGCCAGCGAGCGCCACCAGTCGCCGAAGTTCGCCACCATTCCCGCGCGCGGTGCCACCAGCGCACGATTGCGGGCAAGTGGCGCGGTCGCATCAGCTATGACATGCGGTTCAGGTGCCGGGCTAAGCGGCACACCTTGCGCCTGACTTGCCGGCTCAAGACCTGCGGCAGACGCGGCGACATCAGGGGTTGCCCCCTGCGGTTCGGTCGCGACATTGACGCCGCTCTCAGTGTTGCGGTTCATTGCGTGCTCCCCTGTCGCAGGCGACTTTCGCGCCGATGACCAGGCCAAGGCAAGGCTCGCAGCCGCTTTAGCTGTGGACGAGCGTCGGTCGGATGACAGTCTGCGTGGTCAACCGCGTGCACGAGCGTTGCCGCGGTTACCGGCGGAGGTTACGCGACATCACGATGAGCGCCCTGCCCTACCCAACTGACAAGCCCGCGCCGGCCCGGCTGGTGTGGTCCATCGCGCTGCCGGCGATGCTCACCAATATAGCGACCGCGCTGTTTGGCCTGGCTGATATGTGGGCAATCGGGCGGCTCGGCGATCCGGCAGCACAGGGGGCAGTGGAACTCGGCGCCAAATACATGATGGGGCTGCTCATCGTGTTCAATTTTCTGCGCACCAGCACCGTCGCGCTGACCGCGCAGGCGATGGGTCGCACCGATCTGCGGGCGCAAGCCGATACACTCGCGCGCGCAACCGGCGTGGCGCTGGTCATCGGTGCGGGACTGCTGGCGTTGATGCCGCTGGCGATCCCGCTGGGCCTCGATCTGCTGCATGCTTCGGGAACGGTGCGCGGCGAAGCGGAAACCTATATCGCCATCCGGTATTGGGGCGGGCCATTATGGCTGGTGAACTGTGTGCTGGTCGGTTGGCTGATCGGGCAGCGCCGCGTCCGCACTGTGCTGGCGGTGGAGATCGCCGCCAACGTGGCCCACATAGGGCTGGATCTGCTGTTGGTGTTTGGCGCGGGATGGGGCGTCGCCGGCGTCGCAGTGGCCACTCTGCTATCGGAAGCGCTGAAACTGCTGGCCATCGTGGTCGTCGTGGCGCGCCTTCCTGCGGCGCGCGATGCGCTTGCCGCCTTCACTGCCCGCGCGACATGGCGGGCCGCGCCGCTGCGCAAGTTCTTCGCGCTCAACCGTGACCTTTTCGCCCGCACCGTACTGCTGACCGCCGCGATCCTGATCTTTACCCGCCAGGGCGCGCAGATGGGGCCGGTGACGCTGGCGGCAAACGGCATCCTGTTTCAGTTGTTCATGCTGGCGACACTGCTGCTCGACGGCTTCGAAAGCGCCAGCCAGGTGCTGTGCGGCGAGGCCATGGGCGCACGTGACCGGGGACGCTTCGTCAGCACAGTGCGCTCAACGATGGTGTGGGGGCACGTGACCGCGCTTGCCGTTTGCGCCGCCTATCTCGTCGGCGGCGATTGGCTGGCTGCCAGCTTCACTACCGATCCGGCCGTGGCGCGAACGGCGCTGCGCTACACCAGTTGGATCACCTTGCTGCCGCTGGTCGGCATTTCCTCGTTCGTGCTCGACGGCGTGTTCGTGGGTGCTGGCTGGACGCGTGCGATGCTCGGGACGATGCTGGTGGCGCTGGCGATCTACCTGGCGGCGCTGACGCTGGGCCACCCGCTTGGCAACCATGGGCTGTGGCTGGCCTTCACCGTGCTGTTCGTCGCGCGCGCAGCCGGGCAATTCGTCCTGCTGCCACGCCTGATCCTGCGCGAGTTCAGCGCTTCGTGAAGACGGGCATGCAGTTGTTGGCCGGCATTTCCACCACCTCGACAAAGCGCAAGCCGTTCTCCTCGGCAAGCGCGATCACGGCGTCGAGTTCGCGCAGGCCCCAGCGCGGATCACGCTCTTTCAGGCTTTGCTCGAAGTCCGCATTGCTCGGCTCCAGGGGACGGTCGGACCGGCGATACGGCCCGTAGAGCAACAGCGGCGCGCCTTGTGACAAGATCGCACCGGCGCCCTGCATCAGCCCCAGCGTGGCTTCCCATGGGCTGATGTGCACCATGTTGATGCAGACCAGTGCATCGGCGGCATTGATCGGCCAAGGCATCTCCGCCGCATCGAGTGCGAGCGGGGGCAGGACATTGGGCAGCGGCTGATCGGCCAGCCATGCCGCGATGGAGGCCCGCGCTTCCGGCGACGGGTCCGACGGCTGCCAGATCAGATCTGCGCAATGACGGGCAAAATGGACGATATGCTCTCCGGTCCCGCTCGCCACTTCCAGCACAAGGCCATCCTCGGGCAGATAACGCTGCAACACATCCAAAATCGCGTCGCGATTGCGCAACGTGGCGGGAGCGAACTGTCTGGCATCATCGGTCATGCCCGCACCCTAGCGTGAGCGTGTGTCAATTGCGATGCGGGCGGCCGCCTCATTAATGCCCGGACGCCGGCGCCATATCTCGAGCCGGTCGTGGCGCGAGCCAGATCACGCATGCAGACAGTGCCAGCAAGAGCGCCGAAATGGCAAAAACGTGCGCGGTCGCTTGCGCCATTCCTTGTTGCTCTACCAACTGTGCAAGCATTGCCCTCGCCTGTTCATGCGAAAAGCCCTGCTGCTCGATCCTTGCCATTGCCTGAGCGCCGCCGTTGACAGTGCCTGCCAACTCGGCTGAGTTCGATCGGGATATGTCGGACCACACCGTGGTTATGGCAGAGGTCGCAACAGCACCCGAAAGCGTGCGTCCAAAACCCGCGATCCCGGCAGCAGACGCAGTTTCAGTGGGATTGACCGACCCGAGACTGATTGTGGTGAGTGGCACGAAGAACAGCGATACGCCGAAGCCCTGGATAAGTTGCGGCAAGGCAAGGGTCCAGAACGTGGCGTCGGTTGAATACCAGTTGGCCCGCAGGCAAGCCACCATTGCGAGCCAGGAAACACCGAAGAAGACCAGCCAACGCGGATCGAAATGCTTCATCAGCCTGGGCACAAATGGCGCTGAGACGACAGCCATTACGCCGGCAAAGGCCATGGAGTAACCAGCTTGTGTGGCGGTATAGCCAAGCGAGGTCTGCAACCATTGCGGGATCACCACCACCGACGCAAAATACGTGCCGAAGCCCAGCATCAAGGCCAGCAGCGCTGCGGTGAATCCGCGATGGCGGAATACCCTGAGATCGACGATCGGATGCTCCTCGGTCAATTCCCAGATTACGAATGCGCAGAAGAATACAATCGCAAGCACCGCGCAGGTGATGATGAAGGGCGATGAGAACCAGTCTTCCTCGCGGCCTTTGTCCAGCATCAACTGCAGTGATCCTACCCAAATCACGAGCAGCAAAAAGCCGACACGGTCTATGGGCAGCTTCTGCATTGGCGTTTCGAACCGACGCAGCATGCTGAACAGCCCGACAAAGACCAGGACGATGATCGGCAGATTGATGAAGAAGATCCAGTGCCATGACCAGTTGTCGCTGATCGCACCACCGATGATCGGTCCGAGTATCGGGGCTACGACAACGGTCATGGCCCACAGCGCCATCGCTGCGGTATGCTTCTCCTTAGGGAACACGCGGATCAGCAGCGTCTGTGTCAGCGGCATCAGCGGGCCGCCGCAAAAGCCTTGGCCAAGGCGGAACAGCACCAGCATTTCCAAGCTGCTCGACAGGCCGCACAGTCCCGAGAACACGCCGAAACCGACCAGCGAAACCATAAATGTCCGCACCGCGCCGAAGCGATTGGACAGCCAGCCAGTCAGTGGAACGCATATCGCCTCGGCCACGGCGTAGGACGTGATGACCCACGTCCCGCTCGTAACCGACACCGCCAGCCCGCCCGCAATGTGAGAAACGGAAACATTCGCGATTGTCAGGTCCAGCACGACCACGAAATTAACCAGCGCCAGGATCAGGCCCGTGATCCAAAGTCTCGGGCCTGACAATGCCGGGATATGGTCGTCACCCACGCCCATAGCCGCGCCGGATTTTACGGCCGCAGCCATCAGTCGTTGTCCGTCAGGTCGATCTCGGCTTCCATGGAGAGGCCGACGCGTAACGGGTGCTGCGCCAGTTCCCGGGGATCAAGCGCGATTCGCACCGGCAGTCGCTGGACCACCTTGATCCAGTTGCCGGTCGCGTTTTGCGCGGGGATTAGGGCAAAGGCGGCACCGGTACCGCCAGCAAATCCCACGACACGGCCATGGAACTTCACGTCGCCGCCATAGAAATCGGACTTCACGATTGCCCGCTGGCCCGGACGGACCTTGCCGAGCTGGTCTTCCTTGAAGTTGGCATCGACGTAAAGCGCCTTGATCGGCACAATCATCATGGCGACCTTGCCGCTCTCAATTTTCTGACCAACCTGCACCGAGCGGTTGGCCACCACGCCATCGATCGGCGCGCGGATCACTGTGCGTTCGAGATCGAGCTTGGCCAGTTCCAACCGCGACCGCGCTGCCAGCACTTCCGGCGCGGTCGCCACGGTGGTGCCGCTGACCAGCGCCATGGCGGCGGTCTCGTTCTGTCGGGCGCTGATTGCATCGGCCTGCGCCTGCCCGATGCCGGACTGCGCGGAACTGACGGACGCCTGTGCGGCAGCCAGGGCATTGCGCGCGCTGGTGACTTCATCGGCTGAAACCGCGCCGCTGCCGACCAGTGCCGTGCGCCGCTCATAATCGGTCCGCGCCTTGACCAGTTCGGCCTGCGCAGAAACGAGACGCGCCTGCGCTGCCGGGATCGCGGCGGCCTTGGCATCTGCCGACGCGCCAAGCGCCGAACCTTGCGCCAGTGACTGGCGATAACGACGCTCGGTCAGCGTGAGCAAGGCCTGCGCCTGGGCATAGGCGATACGCTGATCGGCATCATCGAGCCGCATCAGCACCTGGCCCCGCTTGACCTCCTGGGTGTCGGTAACCGCCACTTCGATCACGCTGCCCGAGGTGAGCGGAGTGATTTCGGCGTTTTCGCCAGCGACATAGGCATTGTCGGTCGATACCGAGCGACCGCCGATTAAAGTGGCATAGAGGAAATAGCCCAGACCGATCACCGCGACCACGGCGACCAGAATGATGAGCAATGGCTTGCGCTTCTTTTCATTGATGACGCTGCGGGAACCAGGCTCAGGCGTATCGTCTGCGTGATCCTCCGCCGCTGCATTCGGCGTATCTTCGCTCATGATCGGGAAGCCTTTTCGTTCTGGTCTTCGACGAACCCACCGCCCAATGCGCGCTTCAGCGCGACTTCGCGAGCGAGGGTCCGGAATTTTGCATCGATTGCCGCTTCGCGCGCGGCAAGTGCGGATTGCTGGGCGCTCAGGACTTCGAGATAATTGCCGAGACCACCGCGGTAGCGCTTCATCGCCAGATCGTAGGCCGTGTCGGCATCGGCCTGCGCCTGACTGGCATCGGCCTCCTGCGCTGCCGCACTGTCGCGGCTGGAGATGGCATCGGCGACATCGCGCAATGCCGACAGCACCGTTTCGTTGTAATCCGCGACCGCCTGGTCGTAACCGCCCCGTGCCTGGGTATATTGGCCGCGCAACCTGCCACCTTCGAAGATCGGCAGCGACAGCGCAGAGCCCGCGTTGCCGTAAGTCGAGCCCGTATCGATCAGGTTCGACACGCCCAGCGAGGTCAGCCCGATCAGTCCGCGCAGCGAGATGTCGGGCATGAACGCTGCGCTGGCGGAATCGATCCGCTTGCCTGCCGCTTCGGCGCGAAGCCGCGCGGCGACGATATCGGGGCGCCTCCCTGCAAGAGCAATGCCGGCATCGGCCGGAACCGGGGTTGTGATCACACCAGCTAGCGCTACCGGAGCGATGCTCAGCCCACGATCCGGCCCTGCACCCAGCAATGCGGCCAGCGCATGGCGGCGCAGATCGATCGCTTCGCGATTGGCGGCGATGTCGATGCGCGCGCTGGCGACCGCTGCCTGCGCCTGCCGGACCGGTGTCAGGTTATCGACGCCCTGCTGGTAACGTTGCTGCGACAGATTTGCCACTGTAGTGCGCGCCGTCAGCGCGGCTTCCAGCGCCTTGTCGCGTTCCAACAACCGGGCAAGATCGAAATAGGACGAGACGACGTTGGTCGACAGCATCAGCGTCGCTTGTCGCGCATCGGCCTCGGCGGCCATCCTCTCGGACGTGGCGGCGGCAAGCGCGGCGCGCGTCTTGCCCCACAGGTCGAGATCGAAATCGCCAGAGAGAGCGAGCGTCCCAGTGCTCTTCCAGCCGCGCGGCACGAAATTGGAGGGCACACCGGCGTTGTAGCTCTGCTTGGTGAAGCCAGCGGACCCCTGCCCACTGATTTGCGGCAGACCGGCGGCTCCGGCAACTTCGGCCGCGCCGCGCGCCTGCCTGATGCGCGCTTCGGCGGCGGCAACACTGGGCGAACTGGCCAGCGCTTCATCGACTAGGGCATCAAGCGCAGGATCGCGATATTCGGTCCACCACCGGTCCTGCGGCCAAACCGCGACGGCAACTGAACCCGCTATGGAGCGCCCACTCTCCAAGGACACGGGTGCGCGCATTTCCGGTCGAGCGCCCATATCGGGTGCAGTGCACCCCGCCAGCCCTGCCGATAGCGCGAGAAGGCCAGCTGCGGCGACTCGAATTGAAAGGTGTGTACTCATCAGTACGGTTTCTTTCGGAGCCCGCCTTGCGGAAGTCAATTAAAAAGTGTACTACTCGGTACACGTATGAGCGAGACTGTCAGTAAACGCGAATTGAACCGCCAAAAGCGCTGCGCCGCGATCGTCCAGATCGCGACGCGATCGTTCTTTGAAAATGGTTACGCCGCCACCAGTATGTCCGCCATCGCTGATGAACTGGGAGGTTCCAAGGCTACGCTGTGGTCGCATTTCAGCTCGAAGGAAGCCCTGTTCTCCGCGGTAGTGGACGAGATGGTCCAGCAGTTTTCCGGCGACATTGAAGAGGTGCTGATCGGCCAGACTTTCTCCCCGCTATCGCTGCGCCGGCTTTGCCTGCGCTTCCTCGACCGTCTGATGAGCAATCACGCCGTACGCGTGTTCCGTTTGGTCATTGGTGAAGGGGAGCGCTTTCCCGAAATGACCGAGGCTTACTGGGCACGCGGTCCGGCGAAGATGGTGGATCACATAGCCGATTTCTATGCGACGGCGTTCGATCGCCACGACGCTCAGGGGCTGGCTCAGATCACCGTCGTCGCAATGGTCGGCTACCGTTCGCAGGTGCTGGTCGGCCATCAGTCCCGTCCCCAAGGGGATTCGGAGCGCTTCGTGGACGAGTTCATTGCGCACCTCAAGCTGCCCGCCAAACGCGCATCGGCCTAGCTAGCATCCTTTGCGTAACGAGCCAGCGCATCGTTCACGCGCGCAAGCGCAGCGCCGACCGGATCGGTTTCGCCCAGAATGCGGAAAGTGCCGTTAAGCGTGAAGAAGCAATGGCCATGCACCGTTGCAAGCAGCGACCGCGCGAGCGCGCGCGCCTCGTCCTCGCGCCCGGCCGGAATCGCGGCTGCAATCTCTCGGACGATGATGGCGGTGATCGCTTCCACTTTGTCGCGGTAGAAATCGGGCATCGGCTCGCCTTCGGGCAAGCGGAAATCGTAAAGCGCGGTCCATGCTTGGCGGTGCCCGAAAGCAAAATCGAAATAGGCTGAGATTGCCGCCGCCAGTCGTGCCTCGCTGACGCTTTCCAGACGCTCGACAAGGAATGCCAGCCACAGGTCAAGCGTGCGTCCGTTGATCGCCAGAACGAGCTGATCGTAGGAACCGAACACGTTGTAGATCGTGCCGATCGAATAGCCGATCCGCTTCGCCACTTCGCGGGCCGAGAACCGCGCGAAGCCGACCTCTGACATCTGCCGGTGCCCTTCGGCCAGGATCATCTCGCGCAGTTCGGGCCGGGTATGGTCGGAGCGTCTCCCCATGCTTCAGCCGCGTCCGCGCACGAAGGGATAGCGCATTTGCGCCCAGTACCCGTTGGGCACCTTCTCGGGCACGCCATAGGCCTTGGGCCATGCGCTATCCGGAAAGTAATGCGTGCCGAACAGCCGGTCGAGCCAGGGGAAATGGATCGCGAAGTTCTTGTCCACGCCCTCGTCCTCCAGTGCATGGTGCCAGTGGTGGAAGCGCGGGACGACCACGAACTTGCCCAGCACGTTGAAGTCGCCCCGCAAGTTGGCGTGAACCAGCGAGGCATAGACATAGACCATGCCGATGTACGCCTGCATCACCGACGGCAGGAAGCCGAGCGTCAACAGCGGCAGCGAAGTGACCCCGCGCAGCAGCACCACCTCGACGAAGTGCATCCGCGATCCCGCCAGCCAGTCCATCGACTTGGCGCTGTGGTGCACCGCGTGAAAGCCCCAGAGGAAGGGGATACGGTGGAACAACCGGTGGAACCAGTATTGCGCCAGATCGGTCAGCAACATCGCTAGCAGGAACTGCACCAGCCACGGCAGCGCCGCGACGGTTTGGCGGACACTACCCAGCGCTCCGACATTCTCGTTGATGTAAGTCGACGGCGCCATCATCAGGAACGTGATGATCTGCACGAACATCGAGCTGACGAGGTAATAGAACAGGTCCTCGCGCCATTCCGGGCGGAACAGGCGCTGGTCGGCCCGCCGCGGCGCAAAGCGTTCGAACGGCGCGAACATCAGCCCGGTTGCGACAAGGTTCACCGCAAAGAAGTCAACGCCGAAGAAGATGCCCCAATCGGCCCCGTCCCGCGCCTGCACGGCGGCACCGCCCAGCAGCGTGGCACCCAGCGCAACGATCAAAGCGGCAAGGCCGATGGCTTTCTTCGGCCGCAATAACAGGCTGAGCAGCGCCAGCGCATAGGCCGAGATCAGGATTGCGTGGACCAGCACCCGGAAGCCGCCCCAATCGCGCAGCACCGCCAGTTCCGGCATCGACAGCAGCGCGGGCCAGCGCAGCGTGGCCACGAAACTCAGCCCTACCAAGGCCAGCAGCAGGCCGAAAAATCCAGAAAACCAGCCCGTCCCCAACCGGCGCGCTTCGATAGGCGCTTCGAGATCCTGCTTCAGACGTTCGAAAAAACCAGCACCGGCCATTGCTTCCCCCTTTGATCACCCGTGTCCCCACACATTGCGATTGCATGTCGCGAACCATGGAAAAGCGCAAGCTCGGGCTTAATTGAACGATGTATATTATTTTATTGAACAGTGACTAATTTTATGGAATTCTCCTCTTGCACGGCGAATCGGCGCCGGTGTTGTGGGAATGGAAGATGAAACAGGTCACCAACCGCAGACCGCTCGCTTCGCGCCAGACGGCGTGGGCCGGCACTTTGGCCAAGGCGACATGCCGGCTGGGGCTTACGCCCAATGCAATATCGGTCATCGGCATCGGCTTTGCCGCACTGGGCGCCGGAGCGATGGTGCTGGCGCCCGATCATCGCTGGCTGTGGCTGGTAGCGGCGCTGGGCATCCAGCTGCGCCTGCTGGCCAATATGCTCGACGGGTTGGTCGCCATCGAAGGTGGCCGCAAGTCGGCGACCGGCGCGCTCTACAACGAATTTCCTGATCGCATCGAGGACTCGCTGCTGCTGGTCGCCGCCGGGCATGCCGCCGCGCTGCCTGAACTGGGCTGGGCAGCGGCGCTGCTGGCGATGGCGACGGCTTATGTGCGCTCGCTGGGCGGCGCACTCGGGCACGAGCAGGACTTCTGCGGGCCGATGGCCAAGCAGCATCGCATGGCGGTGCTGACGCTGGCTGCGCTGGCCAGCGCCGCCCTGCCTATCCTGCCGGTCATGCTCTGGGCCCTGGTGTTGATCGCGGCCGGCTCGGCTCTCACTGCCGCACGTCGCTTGGCGCGGCTTGCCCGTGTGATGAAGGAGACGGCGCGATGATCGCCCGAGTGCTTTTCGGCGCCACGCGCTTTCTCGTCGGCGGCCACGCCCGGTGGCAAGGCTGCGCGCCCGCCACGCGGCAGCGGATCTATTTCGCCAATCACGCCAGCCATCTCGACACGCTGATCCTGTGCGCCGCGCTTCCGCCGGCACTGCGCCGCACCACGCACCCAGTGGCGGCCAGCGACTACTGGGGCCGAGGGCCAGTGCGCCGCTTTATCGCGACGCATGTACTCAATGCCGTGCTGGTCGACCGGGACGCTTGCGGCCGCGATCCGCTTGCGCCCTGCCGCGCTGCGCTGGAACAGGGCCATTCGCTGATCCTGTTCCCCGAAGGGACGCGGTCCAACGCTATGCAACCCGGCGCATTCAAGGGCGGGTTGCATCATCTGGCCCGCGCGTTTCCAGAAGCGGAACTGGTCCCGGTTTACCTTTCGAACCTCGCCCGTGCCTATCCCAAGGGAGCGATCCTGCCCGCACCGATCACCTGCATCGCCAGCTTCGGCGCGCCGCTGATGTTCGATCCGGCGGAACCAAAACCCGCGTTCCTCGCCCGCGCCCGCTCCGCCGTCTGCGCGCTCGCCACCAGAGAAGCCCGATGAACCAGACGATCCTGATCCTGATGGGCGGCGTCTTCGCGCTGCTGGCTGTCGCTTCTATGATCGGCTTCATACTGTCGCGCCGGGTCACCAGCGAAACCGGGCGGGCTGTGGTCGCCAATCTCAATGCCCGCATTCGTGCGTGGTGGGTGATGGTGGCGGTGTTCGGTGTGGCATTCCTCGTCGGCAAGACGCTGACGATCGTGCTGTTCGCGCTGACATCGTTCTACTGTCTGCGCGAATTCCTTTCGATCACGCCGACCCGACCCGAGGATCACCGCGCCATTGCAGCGGCGTTCTACCTGTTCATCCCGCTGCAGTACTGGCTGATCGCGGTCGACTGGCAGACGCTGTTCGCGATCCTGATCCCGGTCTGGGCGTTCCTGCTGCTTCCGGTGCTGGCCGTCTTGAAGGGCGAGACCGAGGACTTCCTGCCGCGCACCGCGCGCATCCAGTGGGCGCTGATGCTCACGGTCTATTGCATCAGCCACGCCCCGGCGCTGCTGATCCTGAACATTCCGGGGTTCGAGGGCCGCAACTTCCTGCTGCTGTTCTTCCTCATCACCGTGGTCCAGCTTTCGGACGTGCTGCAATACGTGTTCGGCAAGCTGTTTGGCCGCCATCAGGTCGCCCCGCGCGTCAGCCCGGCCAAGACCTGGGAAGGCCTGATCGGTGGCGGTCTGTCGACCGTGCTGGTCGGCACCGGGCTGTACTGGATCACGCCGTTCACCCCGCTGCAAGCAGCCGGAATGGCCACGGCAATCGTGCTGGCGGGCTTTGCCGGCGGGCTGGTGCTGTCGGCGGTCAAGCGCTCGCTCGGCGCAAAGGACTGGGGCGTGATGATCGAAGGCCACGGCGGCGCGCTCGACCGCATGGACTCGGTCAGCTTCGCCGCGCCGGTGTTCTTCCACCTCGTGAACTACTTCTTCGCGGCATGATCGCGCTCGTCCTCTTGGTGCTGGTCGCCTTGTGGGCCTTCGCCGAGGCGACGGTGTTCTTCATCGTCGCCGATGTACCAATTAGCGCGATCGGGCTGGCAAAAGGTTGGAAACCCGCGCTCCTCGCCGCGCTGGTTTGCGCGATCGCGGCGGCGCTCGGCGGCCTGCTGCTGACGCATTGGTCGGCCAGCGATCCGGCGACCACCGCTGCGCTGCTCGACCGCGTACCCGGCATCGACCCGGCGATGATCGACCACGCCGATGCCGCATGGCGTGCTGACGGATGGCCAGCGATGCTGCAGGCGTCCTTCACGGGCGAGCCTTACAAGCTCTATGCCCATGCCGCCGGAGCCGCAGGCGCGCCGGTTGCGGTATTCGCGCCGCAATCCATCGCCGCACGCCTGCCGCGCTTTGTGCTGGTCGCCGCGCTGTCCAGTACGTTCGGCCAGTTCCTGCGCCCGCGCCTTTCGCGCGCGGCACTGATAACGCTGTTCGCAGCGTTCTGGATCACGTTCTACGCGGCCTACTTCGCACTCGTGGCGCATTAACAGCTTGTCAGCGCCATCCACCTAATGACACTTAACGATAACCTGGGGGTCAAGCGTGTCCGCAACTGATGTTTCGCTGCTGGTAAAACGGCGCTTCGGCCCGATGTTCGTCGTCCAGTTCCTGGGCGCGTTCAACGACAACCTGCTGAAATTCGCGCTGCTGTTCCTAGCCAATTTCAGCATCTACAAGGCCCAGCCGGACAAGGCTGAACTGCTGGCGGTCATATCGACCGGGCTGTTCATCCTGCCGTATTTCCTGTTCTCCGCGCTTGCCGGCCAGATCGCCGACCGGATCGACAAGGCCCGCCTCGTGCGCTGGATCAAGGCGGCCGAAATCGGGATCATGTCCATCGGCCTTGCCGGCTTCTGGTTCGAATCGATCCCGACACTGCTGTTCAGCCTGTTCCTGATGGGCCTGCATTCCACGATGTTCGGGCCGGTGAAGTATTCGATCCTGCCGCAGCACCTGAACCGCGACGAGATCATGGGCGGCACCGGCCTGATCGAGGGTGGCACCTTCCTCGCCATTCTGGGCGGGCAATTGCTCGCCGGAGTCATCCCGGCATGGGAGGCGGGTCTGGCCGCGATGGGGATCGCCTCCGTCGGCTTCCTCTTCAGCCTGCTGGTCCCCTCCGCGCCGCCGACCCGCAGCGGACAGGCGATCGACTACAACATCTTCCGGGGCACTTGGCAGATCCTGCGCACCGCGCACAGCGGACGCGGGGTGTGGCTGGCGATCCTGGGCATAAGCTGGTTCTTCACGGCGGGCGCGGTGCTCGTCAGCATGTTCGCGCCGCTGGTCAGCGGCACCTTGGGCGCGCGGCAGGAAGTCGTATCGCTGTTCCTCATCGTGTTCTCGGTAACGATCGCGATCGGCTCGGTGGCGGTGAACCGCCTGCTCAAGGGTGAAGTTTCGGCCCGCTATGTGCCGATCAGCGCGCTAGTGATGTCGCTTGGCCTGATCGACCTGTGGCTTTCGACGAGCGGATTTTCCATCGGCGTCGCCGATGCCAGCGCGCGCGCATTCGTTGCCGCGCCGGGCGCCTGGCGGATACTGGCCGATCTCATCGTGGTCGCTTTTGCCGGCGGCATGTTCATCGTGCCGCTTTACGCGATCCTGCAAGTGCGCGCGTTGCCCGAGGAACGCTCGCAAGTGATTGCCGCCAACAACATCATCAACGCCGGCGTGACGGTGGCGGTAGTGCTGCTGATCACGGTGCTACTGGGCATGGGCCTCACGACATCGGGCGTCATCGGCCTGCTCGGCTTCCTGACGCTGATAGTGGCGCTGATCTCGATCTGGCTGCTGCCCGAAACCCTGTTCAAGGCCGTCGTACGCATCATCCTCAAGGTCATTTACCGGGCCGAAGTGATTGGCATCGAGAATATGCCCAAGCCCGGCGAGCGCGCGGTCGTGGTGGTCAATCACCTCAGCTATCTGGACGGCCTGCTGCTCGGCGCGTTCCTGCCGGGTAAGCCGACTTTCGCCATCAACACCCATATCGCCAAGAGCGTTTGGGTGCAGCCGTTCCTCAAGCTGTTCGATGCCTTCCCGGTTGACCCGACCAATCCGATGGCCGCCAGAGCCATGGTCAATGCCGTGCGCGAAGGCCGCACGCTGGTGATCTTCCCCGAAGGCCGCATCACCGTGACCGGCGCGCTGATGAAGGTGTTCGATGGCCCCGGCATGGTTGCCGACAAGTCCGAGGCCCCGATCATCCCCGTGCGGCTCGACGGCCCGCAGTACACGGTGTTTTCCAAGCTCAAGGGCAAAGTGCGCCAGCGCTGGTTCCCCAAGATCACGCTCACCGTGCTGCCCCCGCGCCGCTTCACCATCGAAGGCGAGATGAGCGCGCGCGAACGCCGCGCTGTGGCCGGGCGTCGTCTCTACGATGAGATGAGCCTGATGATCTTCGACACCTCGCATACGGAGCAGACGCTGTTCTCGGCGCTGTGCGAGGCGCGGTATTTGCATGGTGGCAAGGCGCTGGTGGTCGAGGACGTGAAGCGCGAGCCGCTGTCCTACGATCGCATGCTGCTGGCTTCGTCGCTGCTGGGGAAGCGGCTGGCGCGGATCACGGCTGTGGGCGAGAATGTCGGCCTGCTGCTGCCCAACGTCACCGGCGTGGTGGTGGCGTTCTTCGGTCTGCAATCGCAGGGCCGCGTGCCCGCGATGCTCAATTTTACCGCTGGCCAGGCCAATCTGCTGTCCGCTTGCCTGACCGCCGAAATCCGCACCGTGGTGACGGCGCACGCCTTCGTCGATCAGGCAAAGCTGGGCGATGTCATCGCCGCGCTGGAGGCCGATGGCCGCCGTGTGATCTATCTGGAGGACGTCGCGGCGCAGATCGGCAGCGGTGCAAAGCTGTGGGCGGCACTGACAAAACGCCGCATTGCCCCGCGCCATGCCAGGCTGCGCATTTCGCCTGAAGCACCCGCTGTCATCCTGTTCACCAGCGGCTCGGAAGGCACGCCCAAGGGCGTGGTCCTCACCCATCGCAACCTTCTGTCGAACCTTGCCCAGCTTGGCGCGCGGATCGACTTCAATTCCTCGGACATCGTGCTGAACGCGCTGCCGGTGTTTCACAGCTTCGGCCTGACCGGTGGGACGCTGCTGCCTCTGCTCAACGGCATCCGCACCGTGTTCTACCCCAGCCCGCTGCATTACCGCATCGTGCCCGCGCTGGCCTATGACGCCAACGCCACGATCCTGTTCGGCACCGATACGTTCCTGTCAGGCTATGCCCGCATGGCGCACAGTTATGACTTCTACAGCCTGCGCTACATCTTCGCCGGGGCCGAGAAAGTGCGCGACGAAACCCGCCGCACTTATGCCGAGAAATTCGGCCTGCGCATCATGGAAGGCTATGGCGCGACCGAGGCTGCCCCGGTGATCGCGGTAAACACGCCGATGCACTACCGCGCCGGATCGGTCGGCCGCTTGCTGCCCGGCATCGAGGCGCGGCTCGACGATGTTCCCGGTATCGAGGAAGGTGGCCGCCTGTTCATTCGCGGGCCGAACGTGATGGCCGGCTACCTGCTCGCCAGCGCGCCGGGCAAGCTGCAACCGCCCGAAGGCGGCTGGCACGACACCGGCGATATCGTCACTATCGACGAACCCGGCTTCGTCACCATTCGCGGCCGCGCCAAGCGCTTTGCCAAGATCGGCGGCGAAATGGTCTCGCTCCCTGCGGTGGAAGGCTATGCGGCCAAAGTCTGGCCGGGCGCCGAGCACGCTGTCGTCACCCGCCCCGATCCGAAGAAGGGCGAACAGCTCGTGCTGTTCACCACCGCCAAGGACGCCAGTGCCAAGGCCCTGCAGGAATGGGGCCGCGCCAACGGCGTGACCGAACTGATGCTCCCCCGCGAAATCCGCCCGCTCGACGCGCTGCCGGTGCTGGGCACGGGCAAGCTGGATTACGTGACGATGGGGGAGATGGCGAAGGGGTGAATGCGGCGCATTTCCGGATGGACCGCAGCAAGGCTGGCAAATTGCGTGCGGCAAAAGTCTGGTGCATAATCGCGCTGTGAAAAAGACCGAAGCGATCACCCGGTTGAAGCCTTTCGAACGCCGCTTGCGCGCGCGTGGCATCAACGCGCTCTACCTGTTCGGATCGACGGCCAGAGACGAAGCGGACGCGGCATCCGACCTTGATTTGCTCTACGAATACGATCCCTCCGCAAAATTCAGCCTGTTTGATCAGGCTCGAGCCATGCTGGAATTGTCCGATGCACTTGGAACCAAGGTCGATCTCGTGTCGCGCATAGGCCTGCGCCCGCGCCTTCGCGCGCGAGTTGAAGGCGAAATGATCCGGGTTTTTTGATGGCCGGGTTGCTGGACACGCTGGACGACCTCGCCTTGCTGATCTCGCGGGCCGAGAAGTCGGTGCAAGGCCGGACGTTTGACGAACTGGTAGCGAATGACGAGGCCTATGACGCCTTGACCTATCGTCTCGCCATGATCGGCGAAACGAGCAGGAAACTGCCGGAGAATATCAAAGCGCGACATGCCCATCTGCCGTGGCGCGAAATGGCAACGTTCCGCAACTTCGCCAGCCATGACTATTTCGGCGTGGATGCCAATCTGGTCTGGCAGGCAGCGATGAGTCTGGAACCGATCAAAGCCATGGTCATCGAAGAAGCCGCCCGCCTTTCTGAGTAAGCGGGTTACGCACACCCGATTGCCCCCCGGCCCCCTTCCCGGCTAAGCCCGCACCATGTCCCTTGACCCCATCCTCGTCGTCACCACCGGCGGCACGATCGACAAGCAGTATTTCGACGCGCTGAGCGAGTATCAGATCGCCGAGAGTGTGATCGACCGGTTGCTGAAGATCGCGCGGGTCGCGCATCCGTTTCGCGTCATCGAACTGATGCGCAAGGACAGTCTGGAACTGACCGACGAGGACCGCGCGCTGATCGCCTCTGTCGTGGGTGAAGCGCCGGAAAGCCGCGTGGTCATCACCCATGGCACCGACACCATGACGGACACCGCCAAGGCGCTCGCGCATCTTGCCGGCAAGACCATCGTCCTGGCCGGCGCGCTGGCTCCGGCGCGGTTCAGCGAGAGCGATGCCTCGTTCAACCTCGGCATGGCCTTCGCCTGCTGTCAGGCGGCCGCACCCGGCGTATGGATCACGATGAGCGGTTCAGTGTTCAACGGCCTGAAAGTGCGCAAGGACCGCGAGGCCGGCAAGTTCGTGGAGATCTGACTGCCGCTGGCAGGATCTCAGGATATACCGTCAGACGTGCGGATCGACCGGCAAGCGCGGGAAACCTGCCATGGGGCCGCTGCTCAGGGACCGCTTGCGGCTGGAAAACGCGGCGTCGGATGGAAGGCTTTCAAAGGCCGGCTCGAAATGCAGCAATTCGTAGAAACTGCGCTCCAGATACGGCGCGGCATCGCCTGCGCTCATATCGACTCGGGCACATTCCCCAATTCCGGGAATTTCGGTACGAAACAAGCCTTTACGCATGATATTTCCACCCTGATCGCCGACCCGTTTTACGCGACTTCCCCATGCCGAGTCAAACCTCGCAACAGCTAAGCGCAGCAGTGCTATCCGCCTGACGGATACGACTTCTCGATGCACGAACAACAGTTCGCACAGAGACATTGATCAGATGGTTCGGGACGGTGGACGGGTTGCGTCCAGCCTATTTGGCTTTGCGCGCCTTGTGTGCGCTGAGCAGCTCGTCAAGTTCGACGATCCGGCGGCGTTCCGGCGTATCCTTGGGCAGCCCCTTGAGGCGACAAGTGGCCCACAGGCTTTTGCGTTCGGATTCGAGCGCGTTGAGGTAGAGATCGGCCATCAGATAAGGACTATGGCCGGGCCGCCGCGGTCAATCCGCAGCGGCCCGGCCGGAAAGTCACGCAGACTGGAGGTTCACAGCGGACGTCTTGCCGCGCTTGTCCTGCTCCAGTTCATAGGAGACCCGCTGATCCTTCTGCAGAGTGCTCATGCCCGCGCGCTCAACGGCGGAAATGTGCACGAAGGCGTCCTGGCCACCGGTTTCCGGAGCGATGAAGCCATAGCCCTTGTCGGCATTGAAGAATTTGACGGTACCTGTGATCATAAGAAAAAGCCTATAGTAGAGAGCGGAAGGCGCAAGCGTGCGCTTTCCGGCAAGAAGTGCGATTGTGATCGAGGGATGTGGGGCACGAGGCCTTTGTCCGCCGCAAGCGACGATTTGCCTCATCTGTGTAGCACGGTTTTCCAGTTCTACAAAGAACTGTGTCCTGCACCCTGCCCGGTTTGTCATCGTCCGCTTTGCCAAAGTGGGACTCGCTGCCCCAAAACGTCTCTAGCCGACGCCGCGCGCTGCCCACTCTGTAGCTTCGGACACCGCAATTTCCCGCTCGCTCATGACCGCGCGATTGCGACCCTGATGCTTGGCACGGTAAAGCGCCTCATCCGCACGGCGATAGAGATGGCGGAAATCGGCGTCGGCCACTGCCTCGGCCACGCCAATGCTGATGGTGACGCGGTCGATATCCGCAAGGTCGTGCTCGCAGGCGGCAATTTCCCGGCAAACACTTTCAGCGAAACGCGCCAGCGCAAAGCCGTCCAGCCCGCCGATCATCAGGGCGAACTCCTCACCCCCCATTCTCGCAGCAGTGCACATCGAGCCCTCCCAGCGCGCCAGTCGCCGGGCGATGGTAACCAGAACGCGGTCGCCCGCATCGTGGCCATGGGCGTCGTTGACTGCCTTGAACATATCGAGATCGATCAGCAACAGCGCCACCGGGGCGTCGCCGCTTCGTGCCAGATCGAGCATGGGTGTCACAGCCTCGATAAAGCCGCGCCGATTGCGCAGGCCGGTCAAAGGATCGCGGCGCGCCAGCTCATGCGCATGCGCCTCCGCGCTGAGTGCCCGATCACGTTCGATCCGCAGGCGCGCGTGGGTGCGCGATGCCGCGATGGAAAGCCAGAGCGTCTGCCACGCAGCGGCAAACAGGACGAGGATCTGAGCCCCACCACCCCAGAACAGCGTTTGGGTATCGATGAACAGGGTAGCGCCGAGCGTCAGCATCGGCAGCGACCAGCCTATAATGAAGCCGATTGCCTCTTGGCTACCCCGTCGCCAGGCTATGCCGAGACAGGACGCCACCGCGACGAGATCGACCAGTGTGAGTATCTCAAGCAGATCGGCCATCAGATCGATCGGGCCGGTGCGCATGAAAGCCAGCGGCACGCCAAGCAGTCCAATCATTACGCCCAGTGCCAGCGTTCCAATGCGCAAAGCGCGCGGAATGGCGTTGCGATCGGGCGCGGTGATGGCAGCCGCCGTCGCCAGCGTGATCGCAAGACAGGCAAGAGCCGTGCAGAACTGCGCCGAGTAGGTGCCAGCCATGCCGGGGAACAGGAACAGGTGCACTTGCGACCAGATGGCACCCCACAGCAGCATGCAGGCAGACCACGCGCTTTGCCAGGCGGGGAATTGACGACGGATGGCGCAAGCCAGCGACGCATTGAACAGCGCACCGATCAGCAGCAGCATCAAGGCTGCGCCAACACTGGCGGCCAAGGCTGTAGCTTGTCGCGCCTCCTCGCCGTGGCTCATCAATCGCATCCGCAAGAGCTTGGCGCTGGCCGGTCGGTCAAAGCGCAGCGTTGCCGCTTTAAGCGGGCTGTCACGCTCGGGCGCCTCGAAAGTGATCTGCCCGCCCGAACGCCAGTGCGTGCCATAGCTGCCCGCGCGTACATGCTGCCAAAGAACAACGCCGTCGGCATAGGAGAAACCGACCGCGAGCCGATCGAACCGCGAATTGTGCACCATCAGTACAAGGTTGCCGCCGTACTGGGGGTGTCGGGTAAGATCGACCTGATACCAAAGGCTGGCACGCTGGTAGCCCGCCGGGTAGCCACCGCGACAGTCAAACCGCTTGGGAGCCGCGTCGGGTGCGGACACCGCCGTCACCGCATGGCACGAATCGGGGGCGATACGGGTCTCAGCCGCAGCGCCCGCAGTCGTCCAGCCGAGCCACAAGAGCGCGGAAAGCAGAATTGCGCTGATCTTCACCAGGCGATTATGGCAGGAGCCCCCCCTCATTGTGTGGCGATGCCACAGTCATGCCTTCGATTGCGTTACCGCGAGACGAAAAGAAAATCGCGGCCATTTTTTACGGCGCGAGACCGCGCAAGATCATCTTGATCGCGCGGGACAAGGGCTCCTCCCCTTCCCCCGACGCATAGGACACGCCTGCGGTGCTGAGCATTTTGATGGCGAGCCTAAGGTCATCGACGCTCAGATCCGGTCGAATCTGGCCCGCTTTACGCGCGCTTGCCAATACGGATTCGAGAATGCTGTTGAGCGTGGGCTCGATGTTTTCAATGAAACACTGCAGACGCTCCCCATCCCACGAAGCGATCGCGGGCAGGTGGACCGATGCGCATCGGCTTTGCATCTCCAGAAAATCGGGTAACAGGCTGGGATCGCCCGATCTCTTTTTCACGTCCTCAAGCGTGCGGCCGAGTTCGAACGTGATCACCGCCATTATCAGCGACGCCCTGTCCGAGAAATGGCGGTATAACGTGCCGCGCCCCAGTCCCGCCTCTGACAGGACATCTTGCAGCGGCGTCATATGCCCCTTGGCCGCGAACACCTTCGATGCCGCTTCGATCAAATCTTGCCGGTGTTTTCTCGCGTCAACGCGCACTTTGTTCTCATCCCCTTTCCTGTCATCATACAGACTTTCTGCGGAGAACAAACGGACAAAGCTTGTCCATATGTTGCAGTTGCGATAGAAAGTGCACGAAACCTGCACCTTGTTCAATGATGGTGATATTTTGCGCTTTTATATTAACAGCTTACGCCGGATATCCCTCTTGGCAGCCCTGCCCCTTGTCGGTTGCGGCAGCGAACAGGCCCCGCCCGCGCCGCCACCGGTGCCAGTGCAGTCGATGATCATCTCGGCCCAGCCAGTGCCCAACATCATCGAGTTGCCGGGCAGGATCGAAGCGGTTCGCGCTGCCGAAGTGCGCGCGCGGACCGATGGCATTGTACTACGCCGTCTCTATGAGGAAGGCACCAGTGTAGCGGCCGGCACGCCGCTGTTCCTGATCGATCCACGTGATTACCAGGCGCAGGTCCAGTCTGCGAGCGCGGCGCTACAACGCGCCGAAGCCGCCCGGCAGAATGCATCTTCCATCGTCATCAGATACGGCCCCCTGATTGATGAACGCGCGGTCAGCGCGCAGGAGTACGACGCGGCTGAATCCAACCTGCGGCAAGCTACTGCCCAGGTCGCGGAGGCACGCGCCACACTGGCGCGGGCACAATTGCAGCTGAGCTACACTACCGTGCGCGCACCCATAGCAGGTCGCACCGGTGCTGCGGACGTAACCGAAGGCGCTCTCGTCAGTGGTGCGGCGGGCACGCTGATGACGCGCGTCGATCAGACCACGCCGGTCTATGCGGTGTTTACCGCGTCCAGCGCCTCGATCCTCGATTCCCTTTCCAAGGTGAGATCGGGCGAACTGAAGGTGCCGGAGCTTAACACGGTCGAGGTCAAGCTCGTGCTCGATAACGGTGAAGCCTACGGGCCGGTCGGCCATATCGATTTTGCCAGCCCAGTAGTGTCCCCGGAGACCGGAAGCCAGACTATCCGTGCAACCTTCGCAAATCCCGAAGGACTGCTGGTTCCCGGCCAATTCGCGCGCGGTCGTATTGAATTGGGAACGCTTGAAGGCGGCATCGTGGTGCCAGCCCGCGCGATTCAGTTCCAGGGCGACAATGCAAAGATTTCTGTCCTGGCGAAGGACGGGAGCGTGACCGTGCGCAACGTCCGGCTTGGCGCGATGCTGGGCAAGCAATGGATCGTGAATTCCGGCCTGAAGCCGGGCGAGCGCATCATTACCGAGGGTTGGCAGAAGGTTCGCCCCGGCCAGAAGGCGGTCGATGCCAAGGCGGCAAAGCGCCCAGCCGCGCAGCAACAGGGCAACTGATCCAATGGACCGCTTCTTCGTATACCGGCCGGTCTTCGGCTGGGTCATTGCCGCGTTCATTGCCCTGGGCGGTCTGGTTTCGCTGATAAACTTGCCGATCGAGCAGTATCCGTCGGTCGCTCCGCCATCGCTCAACCTGAGCTACAACTACACCGGGGCCGACGCCGAGACGCTGGACAAGAACGTCACGGCGGTGATCGAACGCGAACTCAACGGCGTCGATGGCTTCCTGTATATGAGTTCGAGCAGCCGTTCGAACGGGACCGGTGAGATCGTCATAACGTTCGAGTCCGGGACCGACCTCAATGTCGCGCGCACCGAGGTACAGGACCGCCTCAATCGCGCGGAATCTCGCCTCCCGGCAGCGGTGCGGCAGTTGGGGGTGCAGATCACCGACAATACCTCAGGCTTCCTGATGGTGCTGGCGATGTCATCGAAGGACAATTCGATGACGCCGATCGAAATCGGCAACTACACCAGCAACAACATCGTCAACGAATTGCGCCGCGTGAATGGCGTCGGAGACGTCCAGTTGTTCGGCTCGCAATATGCGATGCGCATCTGGCTCGATCCATCGAAGCTGGTCGGCTATTCGCTCACACCAGGCGAGGTTCTGGCCGCCGTTCAGGAGCAGAACAGCCAGACCGCCGGCGGCGGCATCGGCGAACAGCCGATCGCGCGCGATACCGAATTCACTGCCAAGATCGTCACGCAAAACCGCTTCAGTAACGTCGAGCAGTTCGAAGAGATCATCGTCAAATCCAACCAGGACGGTTCAACCGTCCGGCTGGCCGATGTCGCCCGGGTCGAGCTTGGCGCTGAGTCCTATACTTTCAAGGCGCGCCATAACGGCCAGGAAATCGCCGGTATGGGCTTGCAGCTTGCGTCCGGTGCCAATGCCGTCGAGACAGCGCGACTGGTGCGGGAAAAGATGGAGGAGCTACAGACGAGCTTCCCGTCTGGCCTGCAATGGTCTGTCGCGTTCGATACCACGCCCTTCATCAACGCCTCGGTCGAAAGCGTCATTCACACGCTGATCGAGGCGATGGTTCTGGTGTTCCTGGTGATGTACCTCTTCCTGCAAAGCTGGCGCGCCACCATCATCCCGGCGGTCGTTGTGCCAATCGCCCTGCTCGGCGCATGCCTGGGGCTCTATCTCTTCGACTTCTCGATCAACACGCTTTCGCTTTTTGCCATGGTGGTGGCAATCGGCATCCTTGTCGATGACGCCATCGTGGTGGTCGAGAACGTTGAGCGGATCATGGCAGACGAGGGCCTCCCTCCCCGCCTCGCTACGGTCAAGGCAATGGGCCAGATTCGCGGCGCTATCATCGGCATCACGCTGGTGCTGGTGGCGGTATTCGTGCCGATGGCCTTCTTCCCCGGATCAACCGGCGGCATCTATCGCCAGTTTTCGGTGACACTGGCGATCTCGATTTTCTTCTCGGCCCTGTTGGCGCTCACTTTGACACCGGCGCTGTGCGCAACGCTGCTGCGCCCCCACGAGAAGAAGGAAACTGCTGACGAACCGAAGCCCGGCATCTTCGGTTGGCGTGAGAGGTTCTTCGGCTGGTTCAACGCCCGTTTCGGGCGCGCCACGGATAAGTACTCAGGCACCGTCGGTCGGATGATGGCCGCGCCGCTGCGCTGGCTTGCCGTCAGCGCAGTGATGGCCATTGTCACCGTTTTCCTGTTCACCCGCTTGCCCGGTGGCTTCCTGCCCGAAGAGGACCAGGGCTATTACATCGTCAACATCGATGGGCCGGTCGGCTCAACGATGCAGCGCACCGAAGAGGTAATCAAACAGGTAGAGGCGTTTGTCGCCAAGAACCCGGACGCCCGCAGTGTGGTTTCCCTCAACGGGTTCAACTTCTACGGCCAGAGCCAGAGCGCTGGCCTGATGTTCGTGGATCTCAAACCTTGGGGCGAGCGCAAGAACGGTGTCATCGCGGATCAGATCGTCGAGACGCAGGGGTTCGTCGGAGGGCTGACCGGCGCTACCGTATTTGCTCTCAACCCGCCGCCCATATCCGAACTTGGCAATGCTACCGGTTTTTCGATGAAGATCGAGGATCGATCCGGCTCGGATCGTGAGGGACTGCTGGCAGCGCGCAA
Source organism: uncultured Novosphingobium sp. (assembly GCA_964502105.1). Taxonomy (GTDB): domain Bacteria; phylum Pseudomonadota; class Alphaproteobacteria; order Sphingomonadales; family Sphingomonadaceae; genus Novosphingobium. The sequence continues at coordinate 109,866 of CAZCUS010000012.1, forward strand.
CGCGATCATTATGGCTGCATCGAAAAATCCGCTGCTATCGCAGGTCAGGCCGGACGGCCAAGGCGACGCTCCTGAACTCTTCGTCGATATCGACCGGGTCAAAGCGCGGGCCATGGGCTTGTCGATCGACTCTGTGAACCAGACGCTGGCCATCAGTTTTGGCTCCGCCTACGCCAACGACTTCACGCGCGATGGCAACACGCTGCGGGTCTACATCCAGGCCGATGCCGCTGCGCGCATGACGCCGGACGATGTCATGGCATTGCGGGTACGCGGCGATAACGGTCAGATGGTGCCGTTCAGCGCCTTTGCCCGCTCCGAATGGCGATCTGGGCCCATCCAGGTCGAACGCTACAACGGCTATCCCGCGCTGACGATTTCGGGCGCGGCTGCACCCGGGGAATCCTCTGGCGCTGCTCTCACGGCAATGGAAGACATCGCCAAACAGAACCTCAGCAGCAACTTCACTTACGAATGGACCGGCACGGCATTCGAGGAAAAGCAGGCCGGCGGCCAGATCGGCATGCTGCTGGGCCTCAGCGTTGTCGTCGTGTTCTTCCTGCTGGCCGCGCTCTACAACAGCTGGGGTATCCCGGTGTCAGTGCTGCTGGTCGTCCCGTTCGGCATCCTCGGTGCGGCGCTGTTTACGCTGCTGCGGGGAATGTCGGCAGACGTCTATTTCAACATCGGCCTGATCACCATCATTGGTCTCGCCGCAAAGAATGCGATTCTGATCGTCGAATTCGCCATCGAGGATGAGCAGGCAGGCCAATCTCCGCGTGACGCCACGCTGGAAGCATCGCGTCAGCGCCTGCGGCCCATCCTGATGACCAGCCTTGCCTTTATTCTCGGCATGGTGCCGCTGGTGATCTCCTCGGGCGCAGGCGCCGCAAGCCGCCAAGCAGTCGGCACCGGCGTGATGGGCGGCATGATCACTGCCACCGCGCTGGGTATCTTCTTCACCCCGGTATTCTACCTTGCGGCCCGCCGCTGGCTCAGCAAGCCGCACGATCCCGAAGGCGAGGACGAGCGCTGGCTGGCCGAAAACCCGCGTCGCGATGGCGAACATGGCCCGGTCCGGCAAGATAATGGCGAGGACAACGCCCATGCGTAAATCCCTGCTGCTCCTCCTGCCGCTGCTGGCCGGTTGCAATCTCGCGCCGCAATACCGGCAGCCGGTGGCCTCGGTAGCCGATCACTTTCCGGCCAAGGAAAGCGCCGACCCATCAGCTGCGCTGGCGACCGATCACGGCTGGCGGCAGTTCTTTCGCGATCCCCGGCTGCAAGCGCTGATCGGGTCTGCGCTGGACCGCAACCGCGATCTTGCCCAGTCCTATGCGCGGATAGACCAGGCGCGCGCGCAATTTCGCATCCAGGCGGCGGACCGCCTGCCGACAATCGGGGCGAGCGGCAACGGCACCCGCTCGCAACAGCCGCTGTCGGCGCTGGGCGCGGCGGGCGCAACCATTCCGGACAGCAGCGATGCACCGGACAATGTGAGGTTCAGCCAGTTCTCCGCCAACCTCGGTGTTAGCGCGTTCGAACTCGACCTGTGGGGCCGGGTGCGCAACCTCAGCGAAGCTCAGCGCGAAGCGTGGCTCGCCTCGATTGAGGGAGCACGCGCGTTCCGCATCTCGCTGATCGCGCAAGTCGCGGCGACTTATTTCGATATTCGCGCGGGCGAAGACCGCATCGAGCTGGCTGAACGCACTCTCAAAGGCCGGACCGAAGGCGTTCGCATCGCCAGACTCCGGCTCGACGCGGGCGTGACATCGACGATCGATTACGATCAGGCGGTGCTGCTGCTGACGCAGGCACAGACCGAACTCGCCGAAATCCAGCGCATGACTGAACAGTCACGCAACCTGCTTAACGTGCTGGTCGGCGGGCCGATCGACACGCCGTTGCCCCAAGGGGTCCCGCTTGTCCGACAATTGGTGCCGATCGCACCGGGGCTGCCTTCGCAGCTTCTGGAAAATCGCCCCGATATCCTTCAGGCAGAGCACAACCTGCGCGCCGCCAATGCCAATATCGGCGCGGCGCGTGCCGCGTTTTTCCCGCAGATTTCGCTCACCGGCGCATTCGGCTTCGCCTCGTCCGCGCTGGGAGACCTGTTCAAGGGCGCCAACCAGAGCTGGAGCTATGGCGGCTCATTGGGCCTGCCGATCTTCGACTGGGGCCGCCGTGAGGGGCAGCTGAACCTGAGCAAGGCGCAGGCCGACGAACTGGTCGCCGCCTACCAGCGCGTCGTCCAAGGCGGTTTCCAGGAAGTCGCCGACGCGCTTGTTGGGCAGCGGCGCTATGCCGAACAGATCGAGATCCAGGGTCGGACGCTGGGAGCGCAGCGCCGGCTCGCCCATACTGCGCGGCTGCGGTATGACAACGGCATCGCAATCTACCTCGAAGTGCTCGATGCCGAGCGCAATCTGTTCGCCGCCGAGCAGACCTTGCTGCAGCTTCGCGCGATAGAACTGCAAAACGCCGTCAACCTCTATGCGGCGCTGGGCGGCGGCTTGACCGCCGAGGCCGGGCAATCGGAGGCCGAGCAGCGGCCTTCGTCATAGGTTTGGCAGCGCTTCCCCCCTCACCGTAACTGGCGCTTCTCCAGTTTGCGCGCCAGCGTGCGGCGATGCAGGCCAAGGCGGCGAGCGGCTTCGGAGATGTTGAAATCGGTTTCCACCAACGTCTGGTGGATATGCTCCCACTCCAGCGTCTTGATCGAGGACTGACGGCCATCCACCGGCGCATCGGGATTGCCCTCGTCCTTGGCAAATGCTGCTTCGATATCGTCGGTATTCGAAGGCTTGGCGAGATAGTGGGAAGCACCCAGCTTGATCGCCTCAACAGCGGTCGCAATGCTGGCGAAACCGGTGAGGACAACGATCTTCATCTCTGGATCGCCCGCGCGCAAGGTCTGGACGCAAGCCAGGCCGGACGTGCCGCCCAGCTTGAGATCCACCACGGCATAACCCGGCCGATGCTCGGCCAGCAGCGCGACCAGTTCGTCGTGGTTTGCGGCAGTGACAACAGCATAGCCACGCCGTTCGAACGAGCGCTTGAGCGTGCGCGCGAACGCCTCGTCGTCCTCCACGATTACCAGAAGCCGGTCGGTGCTCACGCCGCGCCCTGCCTTTCGTATGCCAGCGCCGTCAGCGGCAGAACGATCCGCACGCGCGCGCCGCCCTCGGCACGGTTGTGCGCGGAGGCCTCACCGCCCAGTTTGCGGAGAACATTGACCAGCAGAAACAGGCCCAGCCCGCTGCCCGCCCTGCCCTTGGTCGAGCGATAGGGCTGGCCGAAACCGGCAAGCATCTCGGGCGTGAAGCCCGGCCCCTTGTCGGCAATCTCCAGAACCAGCGAGTGGCCGTCACGGCTTGCGGTGATGCCAATCCACTCGGGCGAGGCTTCGGCGGCGTTGTCGATCACGTTGCTGATCACTTGCCGCAGGACGGGGTCCGAAACCACGGCGATATCCTCACCGAACCGATCGGCGAAATCGAGCGTCTCGGGCAATCGATTGGCGCGCCATTCGGCGACGATGCCATCGAGGAATCCGCGCACCGATGTCACTTCCGGCGCCACCCCGCGCGCTTCGCCCGCCGACATCAGGATGCCGCTGACGATGTCCTTGCAGCGTTGGACTGCAACATCCATGTCCCCGATATCGTCCTGCAACTCGCAGTCTTGCGCCAGACGCGGCAATCGTCTCCAGTCGCCGATAATGACGGAAAGCGTGGACAATGGCGTGCCCAGTTCGTGCGCTGCGCCCGATGCAAGCAGGCCCATCCGCACGATATGATCCTCTTCCGCCGCGCGTTGCCGGATCGTGGCCAGCGCGGCATCGCGCGCGCGAAGATTGCGACTGATCCGCGTCACAAGCATGACCAGCAGCACCGCGATCAGCACAAAACACACCAGACTGCCGCGCAGATAGAGCGTCATCAGATCGGTTTCGTAACCCTCTGGCAATGTCAGCGGCGATGGGTTCACGTCGAGTGCTGCGAGCGCCAACAGTGTAGCGGCGACGATGCCCCATGCGGTCGACGCCTTGAGCAGAATGGCGCCCAGCACGACCTGCAGCAGGAACAGCGAGGCGAACGGATTCGACAGCCCCCCCGAGAAATGCAGCTGCCAGGCCAGCACGATCACATCGATCAGCAACGCAGCAGTAAGTTCGGCGTTAGTCACGGCGGTGCGGCGGCGCAGCAGCGGCAGACTGGCAAGGTTGATCGCGGCCAGAACCGCCAGCGCAGCGAGCAGCGGCGCGAGCGGCAGCTCGATGCCCATCACATTGTGGACCACCTGGATCGTGATGAGCTGGCCGCCCAGCGCCAGCCAGCGCAACTGGATCAGCAGCAGCATGTTGCGGCGTCCAGCATCAGCCTCCGGCGGGGCGCCATCAGCCTCCGGCGGGGCGGCATCGGCCGCCGGCATTGCAGGCATCATTGGAAACGCATCGGCCATCAGAGCCTATGTGGTCGATCCGGGCTTTTGCGCAAGAACTGCTGTGCGCCCCACCCGCTCAGCAGCGCCAGCACGAACCAGGTAATGGCATAGGCCAGGTGATTGTCGGGGAAGCGCACCACGGTAAGCCCGCCCACTGGATAGCCGCCGGGATTGGGCGTGGCATCGGCATCGATGAAATAGGGCGCGGTCCGGCCCAGCCCGCGCGCGGAGGCAATGGCCGTGACATCGCGCGAATACCAGCGGTCGGCGGCGATATCGTTGCGGCGCAGGAAACCGCCTTGCGGCTCGCTGACCCGCAGCAAGCCCGTCACGCTGGCCGCACCGCCGATATTACCCGCCGCGCGCGATGCGGGACTGCGCTTGTCGGGCGGGACGAAGCCGCGATTGACCAGCACGGTGAAGGCTGGCGTTTCCAGCGGAGTCAGGACCCAGAACCCGGCGCCGCGATCGGTCAGCGCCTGTACCAGCGTCTCACGGTCATGGCGGAAACGCCCGGCTATGCGCACGCGGCGATAGGCGTCGCGTGCGCCTGTGAGATCGCGCCACTGTGCCGGTCCGGGCGCAGCGACCGATGTTGCATGAATGCGCGCATTGACCGCAGCCACCAGCGCATGCTTCCACGCCCGCCGCTCGACCTGCCAGATGCCGAGCGCCAAAAAGCCCGCCATGGCCAATAGCGCCAGACCGGCGAACACCGCGCGCCGAAGCGGGCGCGGCTGTTCACTCAAGGCAGCTGGCTCGTATCGGTGGGCATCATGTTGGCATTGAGATGGCTCATCACCCAGATCGATCCCGCCAGCATGATGCCTACGACGATGATCGTGAATACCAATGACGTCAGCGACCAGCCGCCTTCCGCCTTGGGGCTCATGTGCAGAAAATAGACCATGTGCACAACGATCTGGATGACCGCGAGCACCAGGATGATCGCCACGGTCGGCCCGGCGGCCAGCGGCTGCGCCATGACCAGCCAGAACGGAATGGCGGTCAGGATTACCGAAAGCACGAACCCGATCGCATAATCGCGCAGCGAGGCATGCGGCATTTCCAGCGCATGCGCGTCGGTGTGGTGTGCGTCTCCGCTCATCGCAGCATTCCCATCAGATAGACAATCGTAAACACGCCAATCCAGATCACATCAAGAAAGTGCCAGAACATGCTGAGGCACATCACGCGGCGCTGGTTGGCCGCGATCAGCCCGTGGCGGCTCAACTGCACGATCAGCGTCAGCAGCCAGATAATGCCGAACGTCACGTGCAGCCCGTGCGTGCCCACCAGCGTGAAGAACGCGGAAAGGAACGCGCTGCGCTGCGGTGTGGCGCCGATGTGGATCAAGTGCTGGAACTCGTAAAGCTCGATGCCCAGGAATGCCGCGCCGAACAGGCCCGTCACTGCCAGCCACGCCTGGGTCTGGCGCAGCTTGCCGCGCTGCATCGACAGCATTGCGAACCCGTAAGTGATCGACGAGAACAGCAGCATCGCGGTGTTGAGCGCGACGAGCGGCAGGTCGAACAGGTCTTTCGGCCCCGGCCCCGCTGCATAATTGCCACCGAGAACGGCATAACTGGCGAACAGGATCGCGAAGATGAGGCAATCGCTCA
>CAZCUS010000013.1:0-108251 GCA_964502105.1 uncultured Novosphingobium sp.
TCGCCTGACCACTGCGCCCGGAGCGGAGATGCGGCCTGCATGGTCACCGGACGGCAAGAAAATCGCTTTCGTCAGTGCCTTGCAGGACTTTCACGGGTTGGTGCAGACAGCCGATGTCGTCACCGGCAAGATCGAGACCATTCAAGCTGCCAGCTTTGGGCCCGGCTATCCGAACTGGTCGGCCGACGGGCGGTCGATCATGGTGTCGCGGATGGATGAATATTCGAAATCCAGGTCCTACGAAGTGGGCACGAACAATCAGATCCGGGTGCTTGCGGCCGATGGCAAAGGCCAGGCTCGGGACTATACCGCCGTTCCGCACCATTCGATCGGCACCCGCTCTGCCGCTGACGGTCCGGTCTGGTCGCCCGATGGCCGCCAGATCGCCTTTCAGATGGATCAGGCGTTGTGGGTCATGCCGGTATCATCCGATGGCGCGCCGATTGGCACCCCCCGGAAGCTCGCCGACGGCTTTGCCAGCTTCATAAGCTGGACTGGCGACTCCTCGCGACTGCTCTATGTCGATATTGACGAGATCAAGCTCGTTCAGGTCGCGGACGGCCAAAGCAGCAAGGTTCCCCTGGACCTGAACTGGCAGCGTGACATGCCGACCGGCACCTTGGTCATCCACGCCGGCACGCTCGTCGATGGCGTGAATCGGCAAGCGCGCTCCAACGTGGACATCGTTGTGGAGCGCAACCGGATCGTGGCTATCGAGCCGCACAAGGCCGGCCGCAAGGCTGACAAGTTTATCGACGCCTCCAAACTCACCGTCATGCCCGGCCTGATCGATGCGCATGTGCATTTTGCCAAGGAATTTGGCAGTTCGTTTGGACGGCTCCTGCTCGCCTACGGGATAACCACGGTGCGCAGTCCCGGCGCAATCGCCGCAGATGCAATCGAGGAGCGCGAAGCTGCGGCTGCAGGGCTTCGCCCCTCACCGCGTATTTTCACGACCGGCTATATTCTTGAGGGCGAACGCGGCTTTTGGGACTTTTCGACGACGGTCGCGGATCTGGCTCAGGCTGATCGGGAGATCGAGCGGGCCCGCAGGCTGAAATACGATATGATCAAAACCTATATCCAGACGAGCGAGCCCGTTCGCGAGCGGCTGGTCGAGGGCGCGCACCGGTTGGGCATTCCGGGCAGCTCGCATGACATTTACCCTGCGGCCCGTTTTGGCAGCGATAGCGCCGAGCATTTCGACAGCTCCGCCTCGGGTCGCGGCTATTCCAGCAAAACCAGCGGCACCCATATCATTTATGATGATGTCATACAGATACTGTCGAAATCGCAGATGACGCTTACACCGACGATGGCGCTACTCGCGCCGATGGCCGAACTGGCAACGGATGCAGACCGGGCGGACCCACGCTGGGCGGCGCAGCCAGCATGGATGCGCCGCACGGATAGTGGGCCTGCAAGGCCACCCTTGCCGCAGAAGCTTCGCGAAAACGTCAGGAAGAGCATATACCGGCTGCATCGTGCCGGTGTGCGCCTTATGGCCGGAACCGACGCGCCATTAACGCCAGCTGGTCTGACACTGCACAAAGAACTGGAACAGGCTGTGCAGGCCGGCCTTACGCCGTTCGAGGCCCTCCAGATGGCTACGACGATTCCTGCTGAGCTGCTCGGGCAAAGTGCCTATCTCGGCTCGATCGAGGTTGGCAAACTCGCGGACATGGCCATCGTGGACAGTAACCCGCTGCTCGATATTCGCAACGCGCGTGCCGTAAGGCAGGTCATCGTCAACGGGCAGATATATGGTGCGAAGGAACTGCCGCTGAAATGAAAGCGGTTTGCTCCAACTGCTATATTCACTCGTCAATTCCCGAATTTGGCTTGAGAACTAGATTTTGCCTGCAAATCTCGATATGTGCGACTTGGTAGAGATGCTCAAAGGAGCAGGATGTGTCGATTGGCCTGAATGTTAATGGTAAAGCGGTCTCGATAGAGGCGGAACCAGACACCCCGCTACTATGGGTTTTGCGTGAGGACATAGGCCTTACCGGCACTAAATTCGGTTGCGGCGTTGCGGCCTGCGGAGCCTGCTCCGTCCATATAGATGGCCAGATCGCTCGCTCTTGCAGCATCCCCGTCGCTGATGTCGCGGGCAAATCTGTGACCACAATTGAAGGCCTCAGATCCGCAGATGGAACGCTCCATAAGGTTCAACAAGCTTGGATCGACGCGCAGGTTCCGCAGTGCGGCTATTGCCAGTCAGGTCAAATCATGGCGGCAGTTGCGCTGATCCAGCAGACGGACCGCCCCACCGACGCCCAGATCGATGAAGCGATGACGAACATCTGCCGTTGCGGCACCTATCCGCGCATCCGCAAGGCGATCCACGCGGCCACCGGCCAGGCGGCCGCAGCGGTGAAGGGAGCAGCATGATGGCCGATAATCCCAATCCCGTTTTGGACAAAGCCGCTACCGCTCCCGCCAACAAGACTGGCGTAAAGCGCCGTGCCTTTCTGATCGGTGGCGTTGCGGTGGTCGGAGCCGGTTTGTTTGGCATCAAGCTCGCGGACAGCAATGCTGCGAAAAGCGCGGTCGAACTGACCAATAGCAAGGGCGGGTACAGCTTCGCAACTTGGATGAGAATCTCCGAGGACGACGAGATCACAATTTACACGCCGATTACCGATATGGGGCAAGGATCGAACACCGGCCTTGCCCAGATGCTCGTTGAGGAACTCGACGCGGCGTGGGAAAACGTGAAGGTGGTCCTCGCCCCGGCCGAGTCAGCCTTTGCCAATACCGGCATGGCGCGTGGTTTCTTTGCCGAAATGAGCGGACATCCGCGCATTGTCGAAGGCATGCCCCAGTCTTTTCTGTCACTCATCGCGCGTTCGATGAACATGCAGGCTACCGGCGGGTCGTCCGCCCTGCGCTTTACGGGACAAAGAACCTTCCAGATTGTCGGCGCGGCCACGCGTGCGGCCTTGGTCGAGGTGGCGGCAAAGAGGCTAGGTGTGCCTTCCGCCGAATTGGCCACGGCCGATAGCCGAGTGCTCCACGCCAAGTCTGGCAAGGCATTGCGCTATGGCGAACTGGCAGCAGAGGCAGCGTCGCTGCCACTCGACAGTGATCCGAAGTTGAAAAATCCAAAAGATTACAAGTTGATGCGCCACTTCCTGCCGCGGCTCGATTTGCCCGCCAAGGTCGACGGCAGCGCGCAATATGGCATGGATTTTACAGTGCCCGGCATGCGAGTGGCGACGATCATGGCTGCGCCGGTGCGTGGCGGGATGTTGACCTCAGTGGATCCTTCACCAGCCATGGCAGTGAAGGGCGTCGAAAAGGTCATCAAACTCGACAATGCCGTCGCGGTGGTCGCCAAGGGCTATTGGCCCGCACTCAGCGGATTGCGTGCGCTCTCGCCGCAATTTACCGATGGCGGCAATGCCGGTTTTTCAACCGCATCGATCTTCAAAGCTTGTGACGACCTGATCGCCAAGGGCGAGCCCCTTAGCGAGGTCGGGGAAGGTGATGCCAAAGCCGGGCTTGGATCACGGCCGGTCGAGGCCAAATACCAAGTGCCTTTCCTGCACCAAGCGATGATGGAACCTTTTGCGATGACCGCACATCACAAGGGCGGGAAACTCGACATCTGGGGCGGGATGCAGGATCCGCTGGCGTCAAAAATGCACGCGGCCGAAGTGTCGGGACTTGATGCCGACAATGTTACATTCCACCCAATGATGATCGGTGGAAGTTTTGGACGACGCTTGCCGATGTATATGGAAGTTGTCGAGCAAGTTACCAAGCTTGCGATGCAACTGCCCTATCCGGTGAAGCTGATCTGGAGCCGCGAGGAGGAAGTGCAGCAAGGCGCCTATCGCCCTCAAAGTGCGGCAATCCTCAAAGGCGCGATCGGCAAGGACGGCAAAATCGTCGCTTATCTCAACCAGTATGCGCAGGTTGAAAGCGCAGAAAGCGACACGACTTTCATCTATGACCTGCCAGCCGTGGCGCTGCAGTATTATGAGTATTCTTCAAATCAGCTGATAGGCGCATGGCGTTCGGTAAATTCGAGCCAGCAGGGCTTTTACAATGAAAGCTTCATGGACGAACTGGCCTATGCCGCTCAGGCAGACCCGGTTGAGTTTAGGCGGAAGCATCTGAAGCCTGATTCGCGCCACCGCAGGTTGCTTGACGAAGTTGCGAAGCGCAGCGGCTGGGGCACGCCTTTGCCCGAGGGCGTCGGGCGCGGTGTGGCGATTGTCGAAAGCTTCAAGACAATCGTGGCGCATGTGATCGAGGCATCGGTCAAGGAAGATGGCAGCCCGAGAGTCCTCAAGGTAACAACAGTTGTCGACGCCGGGAGCATCGTCAGTCCCGACAGCGCGGCGGCGCAGATCGAAGGCGGCACGATCATGGGTCTATCCGCCGCGATTGGTGAAGAGATCACGCTTGATAAGGGCGCGGTTCAGCAGAGTAACTTCACCGATTATCCTATCCTGAAGCTGTCCGATGCACCGCCGGTGCATGACATCCATTTCATCGAAAGCGGCGCCCCGATAGGCGGTATCGGGGAGCCAAGTGTCCCCCCCGTTGCACCGGCATTGGCCAATGCCCTCTTTGCGATTACGGGCAAGCGGATCAGGTCGCTGCCGCTGTTGACGCAGGCGAAGACCGCAGTTTCATAATCCAGTCCCCAAGGCGGGACGCCCCCTTCCCCTTTGATGTCTCTATTGTCGCGCATTTTCGCGGCCCAATTGCCATGAGACTACCCCATAAATCACCGCAAAAAACTGGCATTAAAATGTATATATGATCATAATATGAGATTATATGCATTATTTTGTTGTGCACGTTGCCACATTTGTGCATCATTGTGCTGGTTCGGCGAGCAACGAGAAAGCCGCGATCCGGTGTTCCGGATTGCGCGGCCAATCGCCGGGAGGAGTGGCGCTAGAAACGGCGATCGGGGAGATGAACGCGTCAGCGTGCCCGCTCCTCCTGCCGTCTCATGGGGCCAAACAAAGGGGAAATAAAATGAGCTTTCAATCGCGTTGCCTCAGACTTTTTATGCTGGGCTGTACCTCGACAGGTGTCATGGCCGTGCATGCACATGCTCAGGCGAGCGGTGCGCCACCAAGCAGCCAGATCGCAAAAGGAGAAGCGACCGTCGTATCGGGCGAAATCGTGGTCACAGCGACGCGCCGCGAACAGACACTCAATACAGTACCGCTTAGCGTCGTGGCCACAAGTCAGGCAATGCTCGACAAGCAGGGAATTCGATCAACCGATGATCTGATGCGGTTTACGCCCAGCGTTACCTTCGGCCAGAGTTCGGGCTTCTATGGCACCGGGCAATCAAACATCTCCATCCGGGGGGTGCAGTCCACATCCGGCATTCCGACGGTCGGCGTCTATGTCGACGATACGCCGATCCAGACTCGCACGGGGGTGAGCCCCAGTCTCACCAATGCTTACCCGATCTTGTTCGATCTTGATCGCGTGGAGGTTCTGCGCGGGCCACAAGGTACCCTGTTCGGAACCGCGTCACTCGGCGGCGCCGTGCGCTTCATCACGCCGGATCCGGTTTTTAACGGTTCGAAGATGTTCGGGCGCACAGAGGTTGCGACGACCCATCGTGGAGGCATAAGCTATGAAGGCGGGCTGGCCGGAGGAGCAGCGCTCGTCGAAGACACGCTCGGCTTTCGCGCCAGTGTCTATTATCGCCATGACGCCGGCTACATTGACCGCCTCGGTCGTACCAGCCGCGAGGTCGTGGAAAAAGACATCAACAGTTCGAACAGCTTTTCGGCCCGCTTCGCCCTGGGGTGGAAGCCGACGGACGCCATCACGCTGACGCCATCGTTGTTCTATCAGGAACTAAAGTACGACGACAGCGCGCTGGTCGATATCAATTCGTCCAACGTAGGGCGCAATGATTTCCGCAACGGACTGTTTTCGCGTCCGGAAACGCGCAACGACCGCTTCTGGTTACCGGCGTTCAAGGCAGTCGTCGACTTTGACGGTTTCTCGGTTATTTCGAACACGTCGTACATCACCCGCAAGGCCCGCACTGCGAGCGACGACGATACATTGAACCTCGCGATTTTTGCGGACTATTATGATCCCGCTCCGCCGCCCGGCTTTGAACAGAATTTCGCTTTCACCAACAACCGGACCAGCCAGAAGGGTTTCACGCAGGAAATTCGCCTGCAGAACAACGAGGATGGCCCATTCAACTGGGTCGTAGGCGGGTTCTTCTCGCGATCGGTCGTGACGGATAATTTCGGCGGAGCGAACACGAGACTGCTGGATACGATCAACTACGCTGTTACGCAGGGCGGAGGGCCGCCGTTTGGTTCGGTCGCGGAAATTTTCGGCGTCGAACCCTATCAGGGATTGTTCGTGGTCTATCAGGACTCGCGCTATCTCGACATCCAGAAGTCGGTTTTCGCGCAGGCGGACTATGAGATCGTCCCGCGTCTGAAGGTGACCGCCGGTCTGCGCTATACGGATGCCAAGTTCAATCTGCGCAATTTCGTCGCTGGTCCGCTTTATGCCAGCGACGGCATCGACGTCTCGCTGCAGACCAAGAACAAGCCGCTGACGCCGAAATTCGGCTTGTCGTTCCAGGCGGACCGCAACAATTTGTTTTATGCCAACGCTTCGAAAGGTGTGCGCGGCGGCGGCGTGGCGGAAGCGGCCGGCATTCGTTGCATCAACGATGGCATCGCCATTGGCTTCGATCCGATGGTTTTGCGAGGGATCAAACCTGACTCGCTTTGGACCTATGAAGTCGGCACCAAGAACTCCTTCGCGGGTGGTCGATTCACCATCGACGCGTCGGCCTATCACACGGACTGGAAGAATCTTCAGAGCACGCTGACATTGCCGGAATGTCAGGTGCATACCGTGTTCAACTTTGGCAGCGCGAAGATCGACGGCATCGATCTGGCGCTATCGGCCCGTCCGGTGGACGGACTGACGCTCACGTCCTCGGTGTCTTATATAAACGCCCGGTATGTATCGGAACTCAAGAATGCCGTTGGTGAAGTCATCCGCCAAAAGGGGGAGCCGCTCGACGTGGCGCCCTGGTCGGTCCATCTCAGCGGGCAGTATGAGTTCCCCGTTGGCACCAAAGAGGCCTATCTGCGAGGCGACTTCACCTACACCTCTCATGACGATACGCCGCTGGATGTGACGTCGCCGCTTGTTGACCCCGCTATTCCGCGCGCTCCATCCTCGTCGCAGCTCGATCTGAGGGCCGGTCTGCGGTTCGACGATGTCGACGTCAGCCTCTTCGCTACCAATTTGTTCAACGCGCATCCGTTTCTTGGACAGGTCCACAGCACGCTGGCCGACCCGAACCTGCGATCGGTGACCTTCCGCCCGCGGACACTTGGTCTGACTGCCACTTTGCGCCGATGAATGTCCCGGTTGGACGGGATCCGCTACCAAAATGCCGATCTGGAGGCGAACAGTGCACATCACACCTCGACAACCGGTGGAAACCGGCATCCCGTCCAACCGTCGCGACAACCTGAAGCAGATTTGTATCCCGGGGGCGGGTACCGTCCCCTTTGTTCAGACAGCCTGCACCATGGCGACAATAACAGGGCTGCGCACCAGCGAACAAGCGGTCGGTGCCGACAGTCCGATGCGAACCGCTCTCCACTTGGCATTGCTGCCGTCAGAAATGTTTCGGATCATCCCATGACGGACTGCCACTCAACCAGCGCAGCTGAGCGGCGTTCCGTGTAGACGGCGCGACTGACGAGATGGCGATCCTTCTCGGAAAGATCCGGGCCTCGACCGGTGCCGCCCTCATCCGTTCGGCGAGCTCGGGATCGTGGACGATGATCAGCTCTCGGCCATCGCCGCCTGCGGCCGTACACGGCTCTCATTCAGTCCGTCAGAACCTGCCCTTGTTCGTAAGCGGCGCGCTCGGCTTCCTGCACGCTCGGGCGGCTTCCGATCTGTTTCAGATAGCGCGTCAGATTCGGCCACGCTTCCGTCGAGATGCCATGCGCTGCGGTCCACATGGCAATCGTGTAACAGTGCGCATCGGCAATGGTGAAATCCTCTCCGACCAGGACCGTACGGTCTGCCAGTTGACCGTTGAGCCACGTCAAATGCCTTCCCAAGTACTGACGGGCGATCTCCCGATATTCAGGGGGCGTATTGGCTTTGAACAATGGCATGAAGCCACCCTTGTGCAAATCGGCTCCGACGAAGCTCATCCATTCCAGCACGCGAAGACGCTCCATCGACCCATAGGGCGGCAGCAGCCGGCGTTCCGGGCGCAGATCCGCAAGATATTGCATGATAACCGTGCCTTCGCTGATACGATTGCCATTCGGCAGTTCAAGCGTCGGGACCGTACCCTTGGAGTTTACCAAGTGATAATCGCTGCCGTCCTGAAGACGCTTTGAAACCATATCGACCCACTCCAGCTCGAGGTCGATGCCTAACTCACGCGCGACAATGTCCACTGCCAGCGAGCAACCGCGCACCTCATGGTAGAGTTTCATTCCTGGCCTTCCCTCAATTGATGTCTGTCTGCACCAGTAGTGCGCGCCGACGCGGCAACGCTCCAGATCGGCTGGGAATAGGTGCCCCCTAAGGCCAATCGGTCAAGGCAGAAGCCCTACAAATATTTCAGAATGCGCGCTCAGGATAACCCAGGCAAAAAACGTATCGGCACAGCAAGCCGCGGAAATCGGCGCGAAATTAATCTGTGCTGTATCGGGACCCAAACGAGGCGGGTCTCGTTAGCCAAGGAGACAGGCAGCAAGCACAGGCAAGGAGAAATTTGAGCGATGGCCGACAAACCACTCGTGCTCATCACCGGCGCAGCGGGCAATCTGGGCCATTCGCTGGCTGAGGCGCTGGGCGAATCTTATGCGATAGTGGGTCTTGATACGAGCACGTGGGATCTCGAATTTCCGATCATTGAAGTCGATCTGACTGACGATGCGAAAGTCGATAAGGCGCTTGCTCAACTACGACGTGAGCATGGCAGTCGGATCGCGAGCGTTCTGCATCTCGCAGCATTTTTTGACTTCAGCGGTGAGGACAAGCCGCTTTATGAGGCGGTCAATGTCGAGGGCAGCCGCCGCCTCGTGCGCGGGTTGGCGGATTTCGAAGTCGAGCAATTCGTCTATTCCGGCACCATGCTGGTTCATGCGCCCGGCGAGCCGGGCGACCGGATCGACGAGTCAGCACCTATCGACCCGCAATGGGCTTATCCGCGATCCAAGGCTGCGGCTGAACAGGCGATCCGCGACACCTGCAATGGGATGCCATTGGTGTTGTTGCATGTGGCCGGCGTTTATGACGAGCAGAGTTCCGTCCCGACATTCGCCAATCAGATCGCGCGCATTTATGAACGCGATTTCCAGAGCCATTTCTACTCTGGCGACACGTGCGCAGGGCAGGCGATGGTCCATCGCGAAGACCTGATCGATGCATTTGTGCGCACGGTGGATCGCCGTGCGTCGCTGCCGGGCGAAACAACGATCCTGATCGGCGAAGAGGAAACTCTGGGCTATGCGGATTTACAGGATCGCCTGGGCTGTCTGATCCATGGCCAGGATGAATGGGCAACCATTCGCCTGCCCGCAACGGCGGCTGCCGCGGGAGCTTGGCTGCAGGACAAAGCCGAGCCGCTCGTTCCCGATGCCATCGACCATGGTGAACGCCCCTTTATCCAGCCCTTCATGACGGTCATGGCCAGTCATCACTATGCTCTGGATACGCGCAAGGCGCGGGAGCTGCTCGGCTGGAAGCCGCGCCATAGGCTGAGTGACGAACTGCCAGCGATGATCGCCACGCTGAAGAACGACCCCGCCGCATGGTATGAAGCCAATCGCGTAATGCCGCCCGCTTTCGTGAACGAAGCCGAAGCGGCTGGGAAAGACCCCGAGGCGTTGCGCGTCGAATATGAGACACGCCGACGGGCTGACCACAAGGCGACACGCTGGGCACATTTCGCCAACATCGCGCTGGGTCTATGGATACTGACCCAGCCGGTAATCGTCCAGGTACGAGAGCCCGCGTTGTTCTGGTCGGAAATAGCGCTCGGCGCCGCCCTCATCCTTTTTGCGTCGCTCTCCCTGTCATGGCGCATGACATGGGCACGATGGGCATCGGCCGGCGTAGGCGCGCTGTTGATAGCGATCCCATTCCTGTTCTGGACAGGCAACCCGGCCGCCTTCCTTTCGGACACGCTGGTGGGAATGCTGGCCTTTTCCTTCGCGGTCGGCGCGCTGCCGGAACCGGGGCCTTCGATTTCCGCTACGATGGACCGAACAACCATACCTGCAGGCTGGTCGTACAACCCGTCTTCGTGGACCCAGCGACTGCCGATCATCGTTCTGGCGCTCATCGGATTGATCGTCGCGCGCTATCTGACCGCCTATCAGCTTGGCCAGGTCGATGGTGTATGGGAGCCGTTCTTTCCCGGCCTCCCTGATGACCCGTCTAAGAACGGCACAGAGGCGGTTATTACCTCGGCCGTGTCCGAAGCGTTCCCCATCCCTGATGCGGCGCTGGGCGGCTATACCTATGCGCTGGAGATCGTAACGGGCATTGTCGGTTCGCGGGCGCGCTGGCGGACTATGCCTTGGCTGGTATTCTTGTTCGGGTTAATGATCGTCCCGCTCAGCATCGTGTCGATCAGCTTCGTCATCATCCAGCCGATTGTGATCGGCACCTGGGCTACGCTGACCCTGGTGGCTGCCGCTGCCATGCTGATCCAGGTTCCCTATGCGGTGGATGAGCTGGTGGCGACGTTGCAGTTCGTGCATCGGCGCGCAAAAGCGGGGCAGAGCTGGTTGCGCGTGTTCCTGTTCGGCGATGCCGACAAGGCTGGCCGAATCGACGACAGGGATGAGTTCGACCGCGCGCCGGGCGCAATCGCACGTGACATGTTCGCAGGTGGGGTCAATCTACCCTGGAATCTGGCGGCGGCCGCCTTGATCGGGGGATCACTGCTGTTCACTCGGCTGACCTTTGGAGCGGAAGGAAGCATGGCGGACGCAGACCATGCCATGGGTTTCGTCATCCTGACCGTGGTGTCGCTCGCAGCAGCCGAGATTGTGCGGATCACTCGCTATCTGCTGGTCCCCTGCGGCATAGCCGTTGCACTTTCGCCGCTGCTGTTTGGTGCCGACACACCGCACCTGATTGCAAATATTCTCGCAGGTGGTGCGGTTGCGGTGCTCGCGCTGCGGCGCGGCCCCATTTCCGAACGCTATGGTGGTTTGATGCGCTGACGTAGCCAATTCTCAATAAGAGGCCGGATCCGGAACGCGGGCCGATGGTCGTGGCTTACAGCGGAATTGTAACGGAACCAACGCGCGACCGAGTGTTTACCTATTAGGATAGAGCATATCGGAGCATGTTATGGCGAACCCGCCCACGACGGTTGAGTATGATAGCGCCACCGGCGGATGGGGATCTCTACGGGGAATCGGCAAAACCGCATTGGGGGAGAGATCTACGCCTGCCGCGCTCGAGACATTGCGAAGCCAAAACAAGATCGGCGGGTTCATGTGCACCAGTTGCGCCTGGGGTAAGCCAAAACATCCGCACGCCTTCGAATTTTGCGAAAACGGCGCGAAAGCAACGTTGTGGGAGTTGACCACGCATCGCTGCACGCCTGATTTCTTCGCCCAGCACAGCGTTACCGAACTGCGCGGCTGGAGCGATCATGATCTTGAGCATGAGGGGCGCCTGACCCACCCCATGCGATACGATGTCGCAAGCGACCATTACGTGCCGTGCAGTTGGGAAGAGGCGTTCACCGCTATTGGCGCGGAATTGCAGGCGATCGATCCGAAGTCGGCAGTCTTCTATGCATCGGGTCGGGCATGCCTGGAAACATCGTATGTCTACGCGCTGTTCGCGCGTCTGTATGGGCATAACAACCTGCCAGACAGCTCGAACATGTGCCACGAAACCACGTCAGTGACTTTGAACCAATTGATCGGTTCGCCGGTGGGAACGTGCGTGCTTGATGATTTTGAGCATTGTGATGCGATCTTCTTTTTTGGACAGAATGCCGGCACCAACAGTCCGCGTTTCCTTCATCCGTTGCAGAAGGCCGTCGAACGCGGCTGCAAGGTTGTGACCTTCAACCCCATTCGCGAAAAGGGGCTGATAGAGTTCATCAATCCGCAGCGGCCAACGCAGATGCTGACCGGCCATGGCACGCAGATCAGCTGCCAGTATCTGCAAGTGCGCGCCGGCGGTGATATCGCGGCGATCATGGGGTTGTGCAAATACGTATTTGCCGAGGATGAGCGTCGCGGCGGAACGCTGATCGACCGGGCTTTCATCGCCGAACATTGTGAGGGCTTTGACGAATTCCGCGCCAGGGCGGACGCCACGACGTGGGACAGGATTGAGCAGGAATCCGGGCTTCTCCGGGCCGATATCGAAGAGGCTGGCCGCGTCTATGTCGAGGCGGAGCGCGTGATCGGCGTCTATGGCATGGGCCTGACGCAGCATGTCCATGGCTTTGAGAACATTGCCATGCTGGTCAACCTGCTGCTGATGCGCGGCCATATTGGCCGGACTGGTGCAGGCATATGCCCCGTGCGCGGCCACTCGAACGTGCAGGGGCAGCGCACCGTCGGCATTTCCGAGAAACCGGAACTGGTGCCGCTCGACAAGCTGGCCGCGCAGTTCGACTTCGACCCGCCGCGCGACACCGGCATGACCACCGTCGAAGTCTGCGAAGGCGCGCTGAACAATACGGTGCAGGCCTTTATCGGGCTGGGCGGCAATTTCCTGCGCGCCATCCCGGATCAGGCAAGGATCGAACCCGCTTGGGAGCGGATGCGGCTGACCGTGCAGATCGCCACCAAGCTGAACCGCAGCCATTTGTTCAACGGCAAAACCGCCTATCTGTTGCCCTGCCTGGGCCGCAGCGAAACGGATATGCAGGCCGGTGGGCCGCAGACCGTCACTATCGAGGACAGTTTCAGCCATATCCACGCCTCGCTGGGCCATCGTACACCTGCCAGCGAGCATCTGAAATCGGAAATGGCGATCGTGGCCGGCATTGCGAAAGCGACACTGGCGCCCAACCCCAAGGTTCGCTGGGACGACTGGACCGGCGATTATGGCTTGGTCCGCGATTTGATAGCCGAGACCTATCACGAAGAATTTCACGACATGAACGCCCGCATGTTCGAGCCGGGCGGCTTCTATCGCGGCAATGGCGCGCGCGAGCGAATATGGAAGACGAAGACCGGCAAGGCGCAGTTCACCGCGCCCGACATGCTTGCCGCAACCGACGTAGCCGATGCGGACGGGCGTTATCGCTTGGTGACGGTTCGCTCCAACGATCAGTTCAACACCACGATTTATGGCTATAGCGACCGGCTCCGCGGCATCGAGGGTAGACGCGATGTCGTGCTGATCAATCCGGCCGATATGGCGGCTGCAGGCCTCGCAGAGGGCCAGCGCGTTTCGCTGGTCGGCGATGCAGGCGATGGACATGTTCGACGCATCGACGATCTGGAGATCGTTCCGTTCGAACTGCCGGACGGCACTATCGTGGGCTACTATCCCGAACTCAATCCGCTGATCGCGCTGCACCACCATGACCGCACGTCCAAGACCCCTGCCAGCAAGGCCGTGCCCGTGCGCATCGAAGCGATGCCGTAGTGGCGCCGGCCGAACCTTTCGATGACCCGGTCGGCGAGGCAATAGCGGCCGCAGCGCCGGCAGCTCTTGCGGCCAAGGCGCAGCAGCCTTGGGCGCGCATGGTGGTGCTGGCCATACTGGCGGGCGGGTTCATCGCGTTCGGATCGGTGGCGGCGCTGGTGGCGCAAGCCAGTATGGACGACGTTGGCGCCGTGCGGCTGCTGTCGGGAGCCGCTTTTTCGGTCGGCCTGATGCTGGTCATGGTCGTTGGCGCGGAATTGTTCACCGGCAATACCATGATGCTGCTGCCGGCCCTGACCGGTGAGCTAAAGCCGGGCCGAATGCTCGGCGCATGGGCGATGGTCTGGATTGGCAACCTGATCGGCGCGGTCACCATCGCCGGGTTGTTTGCCGCCAGCGGAGGTCTGGACGATGGCGTCGGCGAAACGGCGATCGCGCTGGCCGATGGCAAGCTGACCAAAGCGCCGGAGGCCATATTCTGCTCCGCTATTCTGGCGAACATGCTGGTGTGTCTGGCGGTGTGGATGTCGATGAAGGCGCGGACCCTATCCGGCAAGGGCTTTGCCATCATCGGTCCGGTGACGATCTTCGTTGCCGCCGGGCTGGAACATTCGATCGCCAACATGTCCATCGTGCCACTGGGTTGGCTGGCCGCACCTTCGCAGATCCCGGATCTTGCTGGTGGGCTGGCGAACCTCGCGTTCAGTACGGCGGGGAACATTATTGGAGGCTCTGCGCTCGGGATCGGTATCGCGTGGGGGCATGATCAGTTGCGACGCCAGGATGAGGGATAGCCATTGCTTGGGGGAACAGGGGCCATGACGAGTTATTGCGGTGCCGCGCCATCGCCTGCCGAGTGGATCAGCCGATGGAACTTCGATCCGGTGCTGTTGCTGGGCCTGGTGCTGTGCGCGGCGTTGGCGCTGCGGGCGCAGCATCCCCGGCTCGCTCTGGGCGGCGTTGCCCTGCTCGCCGTGGCATTTGTTTCCCCCCTTTGTGCCCTGAGCGTGGCGCTGTTTTCGGCGCGGGCGGTCCATCATATCCTGATCGTGGCGGTCGCTGCGCCGCTGTTCGCGCTGGCGTTTCCGTCTCGCCGTATCCACGGCCCCGGTCTGCCACTGCTGGTTGCCACGGTAACGTTGTGGCTGTGGCACGTCCCCTCGCTCTATGATCGGGCTCTGACCGACAGCGCGACCTACTGGATCATGCAGGCGAGCCTGTTGGCAACCGCGCTTTGGTTCTGGCGCGCGCTGTTCTCCGCCCCCGCCGTGCCCGCCACCCTCGCGGCGATTTTCGCGATGGTGCAGATGGGGATGCTGGGCGCTTTGCTGACATTCGCCGCGCAGCCGCTGTACCAGGCGCATGCCGGAACCACGCTGCCGTGGGGCATGGATCAACTGGCGGACCAGCAGCTTGCAGGGCTGATCATGTGGGCGCCCGGGATGATCCCCTATGCCATCATCGCCGCCCTGATCGGACGGCGCCTTTGGCTGCGTGCGGAACTCGCGTCATGATCGTCGCGCTCAAGCTGTTGCACATCGCGGCGCTGTCGATCTGGTGTGCTGGGCTGGTAGCCCTGCCTCTATTGCTGGCGAAACATGACCAGGACGATCAGCAGCAGACCTTCACGCGGCTGCGCCTTTTGACGCATCCGGCTTATATTGGCTTTGTCACCCCTGCTGCGATCATCGCCATTGCCACGGGCACCGCGCTCATTTTCATGCGCGGTGTGTTCGTGCCCTGGCTGTTCTTCAAACTGGTGTTCGTGGGGGCACTGGTGCTGATCCACGCGTGGATCGGCCACATCACGGTGAGCGTGGGGGAACGGCAGGGCAGCTATGAGCCACCCCGCGCCCGTTGGCTTCTCACCCTGTCGCTGGCGGCGATGTGCGCTATCCTGATTCTGGTGCTGGGCAAGCCGCTATTGGACAATAGGCTGGCCCCTGCCTGGATGAACCAGCCGATGGATCAGCCTTTGCCGCTGGATGAGGTGCCGATGTGATAATCGAACACCAGCTTGCCGCCATGCCAGCCGGTGATCGCCGTAAAGCCGGCGGCGAAGGCGGAGAGCAACACACCCCATGGCAGCACCGCCTTTTCATAGCCGACGCCGAGGCGATAGCCCCAGTTGGCGCCCAGGATAGACAGCAGCATCACGGCAATGACGAAATGCGTCCAGCTCGCCGCGCGGGCGCGGATGCCCGGAACCAGCAGCAGTTCGACGGTGCCGGACAGACCGGCGAGCAGGCCGAAGATGAACGCCATGCCGCTGGCCCACAAGGCTGCCCGCGCCCAGAACAGATCGCCGGTCCACCAATAGAAGGCGTCAGCCCCCAAGGTGCACATCGTCAGCGCAATCGGGAACGCCACCAGCATCGCGTGAATGGGGTGCCCCGCAATCGCGATCTGCGATTCCGTGCGATGAAAGTGCGGCTGGGCCGAAATCGGATCGACCAGCGGGTCAGTCGCTTGTGTGTCCCTGTCCATCGCCCTGCTCTGCACCGGATGGCGGCCACGATGCCAGCACTGATTGCAGGTGGTTGCGCTGGACCGTTGTCTACATTGGATACGGCAGGTCCGGCCGCTGGCGATATCGCCATTTTGTGGTGGGTCATGCTGAGCGGTGCAGCGCTCCTCACGCTGCTGACGCTGACCCTGCTCGCGCTGGCCTTTCGTCGCCCTCGTGGTCGGCAAGGCAAGCAGAACAGCGGATTGTGGATCGGCGGGCTTGGGCTGGCGATGCCAAGCGTCGTCCTGACCGCGCTCCTGGGCTACGCGCTGGTGGTGGGCGAACGCTCCCTTGCAAGACCGGCAACCGATGTCACCGTAGTCGAGGCGATGGGCCATCAATGGTACTGGACCTTCCGGCAACCCGGCATTGCCGGCGCGATCGCATCGCGCGACGTACTGCACATTCCCGCCGGGCGGCCGGTGGATGTGCGCATCGCTTCCGCCGACGTGATCCACAGTTTCTGGGTGCCGCGACTGGGTGGCAAGATGGACGCGATACCCGGCGTGGTGAACACGCTGCGGATAGAAGCGAGCGATCCCGGTGTTTTCGAGGGACAGTGCGCGGAGTTTTGCGGTCTTGATCACGCGACCAATCGTTTCCGCGTGATAGCCCACGATGCCCAGGGTTGGGCAGCCTTCCAGCGTGGGGAACAATGACATGACCCCGTTGCAACGACATCAGGCGCTCACCGCGATCTGGGGTACGCCCAAGGGCTGGCGCGGGATCGCAGCCTCAGTCAATCATTCCGACATCGGGCGCCGTTTTATCCTCGCCGCCTTTGCCTTTTTCGCGATCGGTGGCGTGCTGGCGATGCTCATGCGAGCGCAACTGGCGACGCCCGGCAGCGCCTTTGTCGGCCCAGCGATCTACAACCAGCTGTTCACGATGCATGGCAGCATCATGATGTTCCTGTTCGCCATCCCGATGTTCGAAGGGCTGGCGCTCTATATGCTGCCCAAGATGCTGGGCAGCCGTGACATGGCCTTCCCGCGCCTGTCGGCCTATGGCTGGTGGTGCTATCTGTTCGGCGGCACCATCCTGATCGTGGCGCTGGCCTTTGGCGTGGCGCCCGATGGCGGCTGGTTCATGTACACCCCGCTATCGTCAAAGGCCTATACGCCGGGAATCAATGCCGATGTCTGGTTGCTGGGCATCACTTTTGTTGAGATTTCCGCGGTTGCGGCAGCCATCGAGATCACCGTTTCGATCCTGAAGGTGCGGGCACCGGGCATGCGTCTCGATCGGATGCCGATATTCGCGTGGTATATGCTGATCACCGCGCTGATGATGATCGTGGCATTCCCCCCGCTGATCCTCGGCTCGATCCTGCTCGAAGTGGAACGTGCGTTCGACTGGCCGTTTTTCGATCCCTCCCGGGGCGGCAGCCCCCTGTTGTGGCAGCATCTGTTCTGGCTGTTCGGCCATCCCGAAGTCTATATCATCTTCCTGCCTGCCGCAGGGGTGGTTTCCACTGTGTTGCCGGTGATGGCGCGCACCGACATCCTTGGTTATGGCTGGATCGTCACGGCCCTGCTGGCGCTCGCATTCCTGAGCTTCGGGCTGTGGGTGCACCACATGTTCACCACCGGCATCCCGCACATGGCGCTCGGCTTCTTTTCGGCAGCGTCTGCGCTGGTGGCGGTCCCGACCGCAGTCCAGATCTTCGCATGGATCGGCACATTGTGGAGCGGTCGCCCTGAAATGAAGCTGCCGATGCTCTACCTGCTCGGCTTCTTCCTGGTCTTCGTACTTGGCGGGATGACGGGCGTCATGCTCGCGATGGTGCCGTTCGACTGGCAGGCCCATGACAGCTATTTCGTTGTCGCCCACCTCCACTACGTCTTGGTGGGCGGGTTCATCTTTCCGATGCTCGCGGGCGCCTATTACTGGCTGCCGCATTTTACCGGACGGGCGCGCGTGCCGCGCTTGGGCGAAGCGGCGTTCTGGCTCATCCTTGTGGGTTTCAATGTCACCTTTTTCCTGATGCATCTGACCGGACTGCTGGGCATGCCGCGCCGAATCTACACTTACGCCGACGAGATGGGCTGGACCGGGCTCAACCTGCTGTCGTCCGTGGGCAGTTTCATCATGGCGTTCGGCTTTGCCCTGTTCGCGATCGACGTGCTGCTTCAGATTTTCCTCTCCCGTCGCAGCCGCCGCAACCCCTGGGGCGCGGGGACGCTGGAATGGGCGATGCCGATCCCGGCCGCCGCCTACAACATTGCTAGCCAGCCTCTGGTCCAGGGACGGGAGCCGCTGCGGGAGGATCCCGAACTCGCGCTGAAGCTGGTGCGCGGCGAAGGATACCTGGCAGAGGCCCGGCATGGCTGGCGTGAAACGATGGCGGTCGATACCGCGAGCGGGGCCATCGACCATGTCGTCATTCTGCCGGGCAATACGCTCCTGCCCTTGATAACGGCGATCATGACGGGCGGCTTCTTCCTCTCCCTGCTGTTCGGCTATTACTGGTTCGCGCTCCTGCCGCTGGCCGGCGTGACGGCACTCGCCTGGCGGTGGGCATGGAAACTGGGTTCACGGTCCGATGTCGGTCCGGTATCGATCGGCTGCGGACAGACAGCCGCCATACACCGGGAAGTGCGCGGATCGCCGGGGTGGTGGGGCAGCGGCCTGCTTCTGGTCGCGGACGGCACGCTCTTCGCCTCGCTCCTGTTCGGTTATGCCTTTTTGTGGGTCATCGCCCCGAACTGGCCGCCACCCGAGCAGATCGACGGTGGCGTGCTGCTTGGCCTGATCGCCGCAGTGGCGGCTTTAGCCGGCACCGTCCTGGCCCATCGCGCACATGCCATAGTGGTATCTGGAACCTTGGCAGCGGCCAAGAAGGTCACCTTGTTGGTGGGCGGGGCACAGGTCACCGCCATCGCTGCCCTGATTGCGATCGGTGTGACGGCTTTACCGCTGCCAACTACCCATGCCTACGGTGCGGCAAGCTGGGCGTTGATCATTTATGCAGCTGTGCATGCTTTTTTCGCCTTGGTGGGTGCAGCTTTCCTGCATGCGCGGATCGGTGCGGGCTATGTGTCCGTAGCGCGGTCGCAGGAAGCGGCCATCGTCCAGATGTTCGCAGCATATGCGGGCGCCGTGACAATCCTTGCCCTGTCGTGCCTATTCCTACCGGACCTGTTGGCATGACGATGCTGGCACGCGCGACCCTCGGCCTGTGGCTATGGGCCCTTGCCTTTTTGCTGCTTTACGCGTTGCACGGAATTGGCTGCGCCCGAAGTTGGGACGCCGTGCCGCTGTTCGGCGGCACGATGTTCAGATGGACGATGGTCGTCACTTGGCTGTGCTTCGCGATAGGAGGCGGTGCCGTAATCCTATGGTCCAAGCGCGCACCAAAGGGGCTCGAACGACGACTAAGGATCACCTCTTCGATCGTTGGGCTTGTGGGCACTTTGGCCGTAGGATCGCCAACGGTTTTGACCTCGGCTTGCTTGTAAGGCCCGGCTTCTGTGCAAATTCAATCGGGCTCGCACTGGATAGGCTCCAGATGGTGCTGTTAGTCTAACGCGAACCGATCTCCACAAAGGCGGCACCCCGCCGCTGGGCTACCGCCCCGATGGAAGAACACTGGCGATTGTCGACGAGCGTGCCGATCTGATCTGGCAGATCTATGCGCGCTATCTTGTCGTGGGCAATGTCCGGAACCTGACCGAGGCGTTCGAGATCGAGCGCCTCCATGCGCCGCTGCGCCAGCGGCTGTCGGGTGCCGCCTTTGGCGGTGACGCTACAGGGTGAAACCGCATTCCGTACCGCCCTCATGGGCGCGAGAACCGCCGCGAGGATGAGTAGCAGTGTCGCTGCAACGGGGTTCTCCCACTACCGTGGGTGCACCGGAAACCGAAAAACGACGCCGTTATCCGGACTTTTTGCCTTTGTATTTCAATAATTTACCCTTAATGGCGGAGCGGGTGGGATTCGAACCCACGATACAGTTTCCCGTATACACACTTTCCAGGCGTGCGCCTTCGACCACTCGGCCACCGCTCCGCATGCACAGGGCTTGGCGCCTCGGCAAGGGAGGCTCCCTAGCGGCACGCGGGGACTTCCGCAAGGCATGCTGTGCTGGCAGAGTGCGGGCATGAAACGAGTTTGCTTCGCGCTGGGTGCGCTTGCCGCCTTTTCCACTCCGCTGGCTGCCGCTGACAAGGCGGGCCTTACGCCCAGTGGCGTCATCGCAGCCTCGCCCAAAGCGGCATGGATCCGGATCAAACCGGCTGACCTTCTGGTGATGGACCTTGCTCCGGGCAGCGGCGGCAAGCCGCGGCGTGTCGTGATCCAATTGATGCCCGTACCGTTCTCGCAAGGCTGGGTGGCAAACATACGCAAACTCGCGCTGGCGCATTGGTGGGATTCCACGGCGATCGTCCGGGCGCAGGACAACTACGTCGTTCAATGGGGCGACCCGAACGGTGAGGACGCAGCGAAGGCGAAGCCGCTTCCGCCTGGCATGCAGACGATGACCGCACGAGACTATACCATCGATCTGGACGACGCCGCGTGGCGGCAGAAGCCGACGGGTAAATTCGACGATTTCCAGAGCGCACCGTCCGGGATCGGTCCGCTCATCCCCAGCGTCCCCGGCGATCCTTATGCGGCGGCGGGGTTCGTCCAAGGATGGCCGGTCGCCAGCGCGGAGGGCAAGCTTTGGCCGATCCATTGCTACGGGATGGTCGGGGTCGGACGGGGGCTCAACCCCGATGCCGGGTCAGCAGCGGAACTTTACGCGGTGATCGGGCAAGCACCCCGCCATCTCGATCGCAATATTGCGGTAGTCGGTCGGGTAATCGAAGGCATCGAGAACCTGTCGGCGTTGCCACGCGGAACCGGCGACCTCGGCTTTTATGAAACAGCATCGGAACGCGTGCCCATCGCCGCGATACGATTGGGAACCGAGGTCGACGGATTGCCGGATTACGAGTTTCTTTCGAACGAGACCAAGAGCTTTTCGGACTACTTGCGCGCCCGTTCCAATCGCGAGGACGAGTTCTTTTTCCGCCCGGCTCGGGCCGTCGATATCTGCAATGCGCCGGTGCCGGTGCGCCGGGTCCGATAAGCGTGAGCGAGCGGATCATGCACCGTGGCCGGCTGTGGCGCTGGACGCCCGCCACCGGTAAGGGATCGTGGCATTTCGTGACCGTGGACGGCACTGCCGGCGAGGCGCTTTCCGCCACCGCACTGATGCGCAGGCTGGAGGGCGGTGCACGCGGGTTCGGATCGCTGAAGGTGCAGGCTGCGATCGGCGACAGCCGCTTTGCCACCCCGGTTTTTCCATCGAAAGAGGACGGCTGGCTGCTGCCGGTCAAGGCATCGGTGCGCAAGGCCGAGGGAATTGGCGAAGGCGACGAAGTGGAAGTGCTACTGACGGTGTGATCGTCAGCGACTGAATCAGCGAGAGGCTCAATCAGGTTGCCGCCTAAATCCGTTCCGCGTCGGCCACTGCCTCGCTGGCTCGCAATGAGCCGACGATACGGGTGAGGTGCGCGAGGTCGCTGACATCAAGGTCCACCTCATACGTGCCGAAAGGCTCATCGCGGTGGATCATCTGCAGGTTGACCACGTTGGCCCGGTTGCTGGCAAAGATCTGGGTGACTTCAGCCAGGGTGCCGGGGCGGTTGTAGAGCATGAGCCGCAGACGGCCGACGGCGCCGGTGGTGCGCTCCCCCCATGACAGATCGAGCCAGTCGGCATCGACCCCATCGGCAAGGCTGAGGCAATCGATGGTGTGGACCTCCACCTTCTGATCAGGCCGTCGCAGGCCGACGATGCGATCTCCGGGCACGGGATGGCAGCACTCGGCCAGTTCGAAACCCATTCCCGGCGTCAGGCCGCGGATCGATATCGCAGACTCCTGCCGGGTCCAGTCGATGTCGTCCACCAATTGGGCAGTGCTTCCCGGCACCAGCGCTTCCATCACCTCGCGGTCGGTCAGCCGGGCCGAGCCGATGGCGAACATCAGTTCCTCCTCGTCGCGCAAGTTCAGACGCCCGATGGCACCCCCGATTGCCTTGCGTCCAATACGTCCGGGCACGCGACTGGCGATCTCGTCGAACAGCTTGGCACCGATCGCCGCGATCTCCTGCCGCTCCTTGGCGCGGACGCCGCGCCGGATCGCCGCGCGCGCCTTGCCGGTAACGACGAAGCCCAGCCACGGCAGTTGCGGACCGGACCGCTTGCTCTTGATGATTTCGACCACGTCGCCATTCGCTAGCTGGGTGCGCAGCGGCACGTGGCGGCCATTGATCTTGGCACCGACAGCCGCGTTGCCAAGATCGGTGTGTACCGCGTAAGCAAAGTCCACCACCGTCGCCCCCTTGGGCAACTGGTGCAATGCTCCCTTGGGGGTAAAGGCGAAGATGCGATCCTGATAGATCGCCATCTTGGTGTTTTCGAGCAGTTCCTCGGCATCGTGGCTGGCGTCGAGAATCTCGACCAGATCGCGCAGCCAAGCCACTTCGCCATCGGGACGAACGCCGCCCTGCTTGTAGGCCCAGTGCGCGGCAAGGCCGAAGCCATTGGTGCGGTGCATCTCCCGCGTGCGGATCTGCACTTCCATACGCATCGAGTTGGCATAGATCAGCGCGGTGTGCAGGCTGCGATAGCCGTTGTTCTTGGGGGTGGAGATGTAATCCTTGAACCGTCCGGGGATCATCTGCCAGGTCTGGTGGAGCACGCCGAGAGCCTTGTAGCAGTCGTCCACCGTTTCGGTCAGCACGCGGAACGCCATGATGTCGGTGATCTGCTCGAAGGTGACGTGGCGCTCGGACATCTTGCGCCAGATCGAATAGGGGTGCTTTTCACGGCCCACGACCTCGACCTGCAGCCCCGCCTCGGCGAGCGCCTGCTTGATATCGAAGGCGATGGCATCGACTTGCGTAACGCCGTCGTTGCGGATCTGGGCAAGCCTTCCGGTGATCGTCGCATAGCCTTCCGGCTCAAGCTGCTCGAACGCCAGCAACTGCATCTCGCGCATGTATTCATACATACCGACACGCTCGGCCAGCGGAGCGTAGATCTCCATCGTCTCGCGAGCGATGCGGCGGCGCTTTTCCTCGCTCTTGATGTAATGCAGCGTGCGCATATTGTGCAGCCGGTCGGCCAGCTTGACCAGCAGGACGCGCAAATCCTCGCTCATCGCCAGTAGGAACTTGCGCAGGTTCTCGGCGACGCGCTCGTTCTCGCTCAGCGTCTCGATCTTGGACAGCTTGGTCACGCCGTCGACCAGACGAGCGATCTCCGGACCGAAGAATTCCTCGACCTCTTCGATGGTCGCCAGCGTGTCCTCCACTGTGTCGTGGAGCAGCGCGGTGACGATGGTTTCCTGATCGAGCTTAAGCTCGGTCATCAAGCCCGCCACCTCAATGGGGTGGCTGAAGTAGGGATCGCCAGAGGCGCGCTTTTGCGAGCCGTGTTTCTGCACGGTATAGACGTAGGCGCGGTTCAGGATCGCCTCGTCGGCGTCCGGATTGTACGCCATGACGCGCTCAACGAGTTCATATTGACGAAGCATTGCGTCCTAGATGGCCATTTTACGCAGGCGAGTTCAAGTGCTCCGGAAGTTTTGTACTAAATCTTGCATTCGCACACTTCCCGAGGCGGGTAATCTGCGGCTCGTTAATCGTGCAGACAGCGTGCCGGTACAACAGCGGCGCTCCCCTCCGGCTCGATCCACGGTAAATCGGGGCAGAGCCTTGTCTTCGACCAATTAAAGTGCTGCATGCGCCGAGAGGGGCCATGGAGCATGGACCAGGAGGCGTAGTCGACGTTGGCGATTCGACCTGAGTTACGGCTGAGGGGGGCGGTAGCAAGGGTTCTGTTTAAAACCGACACGACCGGCCTGCCCGGCCCGAATCACAAGGATCGTAATCGTGGCAATTATCGTTCGCATCACTTCCGCTGACGGGAAGAAGGTCATCGCCAAGACGCTTCCGAAGCTTCCAGCGCATGTAAAAGTGCCGGCAGGGGCGCGCGTCGACGTGATCGACAAGGAAACCGGTGAGCGTGCGTCGCTCGGCCAATACGTCAACGCGCACTCAGGTGACGATCGCAGTTCCAAGGACGGCACGCCGGGCAAGGACCAGATCACCATCGAAACCGTCGAGGATTTCGCGACTGCCGAAGCCTGGCTCAATACCATGGCCGATCAGCCGATGGCCGAGCGCGTGGCCGATAGCGGCACGACGACGAGCGACCAGTGGTATGCGACCGACTCGGGCAATAAAGAAGGTGAGCTTCTTGGCTATAACCAGAACACCCTGATCATCGGCGGCCTTGTTGGTGGCGGTGCAGCGGCTGGCGCGCTTGCGCTTTCCGGCGGCGGCGGCAGCAAGACCCCCAAAGACACGATCGCCCCTGCCGCGCCGACGAGCGTGGCTCTGGCCGCAGCAGACGACACCGGCACCCTGACCACCGACGGCATCACCAAGAACACCACCGGCCTGACCATTACCGGCCTCGCCGAATCGGGCTCGGAAGTGGAAGTCTTCGACGGCACCACGAGCCTTGGCAAAGTCACGGCCGGCTCGAATGGGTCGTTCAGTCTGGATGTGACTCTTACCGAAGGCTCGCACTCGATCCGGGCGCGCGCAACGGATGCGGCGGGTAATCAGGGCACCCTTTCCGCCCCCTACACCCTTGTCGTAGACACGACGGCGCCAGCCGCGCCGACCTCGCTCCTGCTGGCGGCAGCGGACGATACCGGCACGTCTTCGACCGACGGCATCACCAATAAGACCTCGGCGCTGACGATCACCGGATCGACCATAGCCAGCGCCGTGGTCGAACTGTTCGACGGAACCACCAGCCTGGGCAAGACGACGGCTGACGCGACCGGCAAGTTCACGCTCGACGTCTCGCTGGCCGAAGGCACCCACGCGATCACCGCAAGGGCAACCGACGTTGCCGGCAACCAGAGCGAGGCTTCGCTCGCGTTGCCGATCGTTGTCGACACGACCGCGCCGCTGCCGCCTTCGTTGCTCGATCTCGCAGCCGAGGACGACAATGGTGCGTCGAATACCGACAACATCACGTCGAAGACCAGCAACCTGACGATTTCCGGCGCGACCGAAGTCGGCGCCCGCATCGAACTGTTCGATGGCACGACCAGTCTGGGAACAGTGTTCGTGAGCGCGGACGGCACCTTTGCCAAGGACATCAATCTTGCCCTTGGCCAACACAATATCACCGCGCGGGCGACCGATGCCGCCGGCAACGTTTCCGCCGCAACGTCGGCACTGGAAATCACGGTTATCGCCGAGGAAACCAGCGCCTTGGCACTGTTCGACAGCTCGGTCTCACACTTCGGCTGATCGAGAGTTCAGCCACGCCTTAAACTGGAGCTGGGCGCAAGCTCAGCTCCAGGTGGCTTCGGGCGGCAGGCTCATCAGGATCGCGTCGATATTGCCGCCGGTCTTCAGGCCGAAGGCAGTTCCCCGGTCATACACCAGGTTGAATTCGGCGTAGCGACCGCGCCATTCGAGCTGCTGCGCCTTGTCCTGCGGCGTGAACGCCATCCCCAGCCGCCGGCGCACAATGCGCGGGAACACCTCCAGAAACGTCTGGCCCACCGCGCGGGTGAAAGCAAAGTTCGCTTCCCATGTGGCCTCGTCAGCACATTCCAGATGGTCGTAGAAGATGCCGCCGACGCCGCGATGAACCTTGCGATGCGGGATGTAGAAATACTCGTCCGCCCAGGCCTTGAAGCGCTGGTAGTAATCCTCGCCATGGGCATCGCAGGCGGCCTTGAACGCGGCGTGGAATTCTGCGGTATCCTCGTCATAGGGTAGCGGCGGGTTGAGGTCGGCCCCGCCGCCGAACCACGCCTTGGTCGTCGTCAGGAACCGCGTGTTCATGTGCACCGCCGGCACGTGCGGATTGGCCATATGCGCCACAAGGCTGATACCCGTCGCAGAGAACGCGTTCTGCTCCGCGCTGGCGCCGTTGATTGATGCGGCGAAGTCCTGCGACAGCCCGCCCGCTACGGTCGAGACGTTGACGCCGACCTTCTCGAACACCCTGCCCTTCATCAAGCCACGCGTGCCGCCACCCGTCTCGTCGCCCTCGCCTTCGAGCGCATTGCGCTTCCACGGGCTGTATTCGAACGCGGCGTCGCTGCCGGCTTCGCGCTCTATCGCTTCGAACTCGGCGCAGATCGCATCGCGCAGGCTTTCGAACCAATGACGCGCGCGGACGGTATGGGCGGTCCAGTCGCTGGCTGGCATGGCGGCGGGGATGATGCTGTCGGTCATGGCAACGCCGCTTGCCAAATCGGACAGGCTGCGGCAAGGCATTGCGATGGTTCCCTTTTCGTTCTGCAGTGAAGAAATGTGCCTCGTCGGCGGTCGCGCGCTGTATTGGCCGCGCGAACGAGCCCTGCTTGTAGCGGACATGCATCTGGAAAAAGCCAGCTTCTTTGCCCGCACGGGCCAGATGCTGCCGCCCTACGATAGCCGCGAAACGCTGGAACGGCTGGCGCTCGCCATTCGCGAAACCGGGGCCAGGCGGGTGTTCGCGCTGGGCGACAACTTCCACGACAACGCCGGCACCAGCCGCATCGAACCACACGCCGCCGGTATGCTCGCGGCGCTCACCCGCGCGGTCGACTGGGTGTGGATCACCGGCAATCACGATAACGCGCTGGATGCCAGAACTGGCGGCGCGGCGGTTGAGGAAATGACGGTGTCGGGTGTGGCGCTGCGCCACATCACGCACCGCAGCGAAACCGGCGCGGAAATCTCGGGCCATTACCATCCGCGACTCATGGTCAACGCACGCGGTCGCCGTATTGCCCGGTCCTGCGCCGTCGGCAGCGAGCGGCGGCTGATCCTGCCCGCTTTCGGTGCAATGACCGGCGGCATGAACGCGGGCGATCCCGCCATTCTCAAAGCCATGCAGCCCGCAGCCGCAATCGACGCGATTCTGCCCGCCAGCGGCCGCATTATCCGCTATCCGCTCTGGCGCGCAGCCGCCTGAAGGGCTATGTTAGGGCATGGCCTTTAAGCAGGTCTGCACGTCAGTATCGTGAAACGTCAATTCGCGCTTTGCTTGTCGCCGCGATTGGCACTATTGACGCGCGCAATCGCATCGTAACAGAAACAATTCTGGAGAACGCATATAGCACCCCCACCCCGGCGCATGATGGCGCCGCCTACCAAAAGCGGACCGCGCTTCAACGGTCTTATCCAGGTCGATAAAGTTCGCGTGATCGACGAGAACGGCGAAAACCTGGGTGTCATGTATACCCGCGAGGCGATCGATCAGGCGGCGGAAGTCGGCCTTGATCTCGTCGAAGTTTCGCCCAGCGCGGACCCGCCGGTGTGCAAGTTCCTCGATGTCGGCAAGTACCGCTACGAAGCGCAGAAAAAGGCAAATGCCGCGCGCAAGACGCAGAAGACGCAGGACATCAAGGAAATCAAGATGCGTCCGAACATCGACGATCACGATTACGATGTGAAGATGCGCAACGTCCACCGCTTCATCGAGGATGGCGACAAGGTGAAAGTCACCCTGCGCTTCCGTGGTCGCGAACTGTCGCACCAGCAACTCGGCATGGACCTGCTCAAGCGCGTTCAGGTCGATGTGGAGGAAATCGCCAAAGTGGAGGCCTATCCCCGCATGGAAGGCCGACAGATGCTGATGGTGCTTTCGCCCAAATAAGCCTGTGACGAGTCGGGCCGGCGCAGTCTTGCGCCGTGCCTGCTCGCCGCCTTACGATGCGGCTGGCGGCTCCCACAATTCCACGGCGTTGCCCTCGGGGTCATGGATCCGCGCGAACCGGCCAACGTCGGGATGGTCCCACTCCGCTCGCCGTTCCGACGCAACCCCCGCTGCCTCCAGCCGCGCCACCAGATCGTCGAGACCGGCAACGCGGAAGTTGAGCATGACCTGCTTGTCGGCCGGGAAATAGGCCGTATCGGCAGCGAAAGCGGCGAAAACGGTGTCGCCCGCTTCCTGCTTCCACGTCCATTCACCATCGGGCGTTGGCTCTCCGGAACATGTAGCGGCTATCCCAAGCATGTCGCGATACCATGCGGCCAAAGCCGCATGATCCCGCGCGCGGATGAAAACGCCACCAATTCCCAATACCCGTCCCGGTCGATCCACAGACATCTGATGATGCTCCTCGGTTCATGCGCTTGCGCTGTGCTTTGGGCAGCCTAGTGTCGCGCCGGGGCGAAGCAAGGGGAGATCAGGGCAATGACGGCAAGATGGATCGGGCTGGTCGTGGGATTGCTGGCCTTTGCCGCCACGCTGATCCTGCCGCCTCCCGCCGCTATGCCGCAGCAGGCGTGGATCGTTGCCGGCCTTGTCGCGCTGATGGCGTCGTGGTGGATGACAGAGGCCTTGCCGCTTACCGCAACCGCATTGCTGCCCTTCATCGTGCTGCCCTTTGCCGGGGTGATGACGGCCAACGAGACCGCCGCGACGTATTACTCGCCCACCCTGTTTCTCATTCTGGGGGGCGCATTCATCGCGCTTACTGTCGAGCGCACCGGCCTGCACCGCCGGCTGGCCCTGCTGATCCTCGATCGCGTCGGATCCGGCGGCGGATCGTGGCGCTTGCTGTTCGCGTTCATGTTGGCAACCGGGATCGTCTCGATGGCGGTGTCGAACACCTCCACCGCGCTGATCATGATGCCGATGGCCATCGCCGTGCTGGAAGCGGGCGGCATACCGGAAGGCGAGCGCAGGGGCCTGTCCGGCGCACTCCCGATGGGCATTGCCTTTGCCGCGTCGATCGGCGGCCTTGGCACGATCGTCGGATCGCCGACCAATGCCATCGCGGTCGCGCTGCTCGACAGCATGATCGGCCTGAAGATCACGTTTGCCAAGTGGAGCGCCATCGGCATTCCGGTGGTGCTGCTTGGCATTCCGCTGGCGACCTGGATCATCGCCCGCACCCAGCAAGTGGCGCGCTACCCGTTCGACGTCGCAGCCGCCCGCAATGCCATTGCCGTTCCCGACGAATGGACCGCGCCCGAGCGCCGCGTCGTCCCGCTGGTCGCCATTGCCTTCACGCTATGGATGTTGACGCCGCTGCTGGAACCGATGCTGCCCAAGGGATCGCTGACCGATGGCACGATCGCAGTCGCAGTGGGCTTGCTGCTGTTCGTCCTGCCCGATGGCACCGGCCGCAAGCTGTTGACCTGGCGGGAAGCCAACCGTGCGCCGTGGGACGTGATCATGATGTTCGGCGGGGGACTGGCGCTGGCCGCCGGAATGGGCGCTTCAGGGCTGGCCGGGTGGCTGGGTCAGGCGCTGCTGCCGCTGGCGGCGGTGCCGCTGCCGATCGTGGCCCTGACGATCGTCGCCATGGTTATCCTGATCACCGAGTTCGCCAGCAATGTCGCCGCCGCCAGCGGCATCATGCCGGTCGTCGCCAGCCTCAGCGTGGCACTGGGTGCCGATCCGGTGCTGCTGGCGATCCCGGCGGCCTTCGCGGCGAGCTGGGGCTTCATGCTGCCTGCTGGCACCGGCCCCAATGCCATCGCTTGGGCAACCAACCGCATCGCGCTGCCCAGCATGGTCAAAGCCGGTCTGTGGCTCGATATCGCGGGCGTACCGCTACTGGTGGGCACAACCTGGCTGGTTGCGGCGCTGATCGGCTAAGGGATCAGCCCTTCCATTCGCGACGATCTTCCGCCGCGCGCAGAACTTCGTAGGCCAGTTGATAGGTCTGGAACGCTTTGGCCGCATCGGCATCGCCGGGGCGAACATCCGGATGGACTTCCTTGGCCTTTGACCGCCACGCCTTGCGCACTGCGTCAAAGTCCGCATCGGGATCGAGCCCCAGCGCTTCGAGCGCGCGCATCTCGTCACGGCTGCGCGAGCCATCGCCCGAATCGGTCCAGCCGTAGTGCGCCGATTCCTTGTAGCCCTCGCTCTCGGTGCGCTCCGCACTTTCGCGCTGGGCCGCCTCCTCGGCGCTTAGGCCTGCGAAATAATCCCAGCCCGAATTATATTCGGCGGCGTGCTTCTGGCAAAAATACCAGCGTTCCGGGCTGTTCGGCGATTTGGGCGCCGGGCAATTGCCGGGATCGCTGCACCCGTGCCGGTCGCACAGGCGCACTTGCGCGGCCTCTCGCGAGCTGCCGTAGCCGCGCCAGCGTGGAAATCCCCAATCATTGGAACGACGGACACGGTTCATGGAAGCTGCGTTAATCCGCGACTCGCGTGCGATGCAAGTCTTGCAATCCGGGCATGTCGGATTAAGTGCGCCCAACAAAATGCTGCACTGCGGCATTTATCTGCCGAGCTGCGGCTGAACGGCGTATTGTATGAGGTATCAAGTGAGTGACAGTCTGACAATTTCAGCCACGGTTTCCGTGCTGACGATGGCGCTGTTCGTGCTGTTCGGGATCTGAGCGCCACGATGAAGTGGCTGACCGGCGCACCGCACCGGCCAGCCCCCAATTTTCTAGTCAATCGTAACAGTCACTGCGCGACGGTTCTGCGCCCACGCCTGCTCGTCCGATCCCAGCGCGATCGGGCGCTCCTTGCCGTAGCTGACAGTCGATATCCGGCTAGCGTCGATGCCAAGGCCCAAGAGGTAGTTCTTGGCGGCATTGGCGCGGCGCTCGCCCAGGGCGAGGTTGTATTCGCGCGTGCCGCGTTCGTCGGCATGGCCTTCAATCGTCGCGCGCTTGGTCGGATAGCGTGCCAGCCACTGCGCCTGCTTGGCGAGAGCTACCTGATCGGCGGAATCGACATCATAGCGGTCGGTATCGAAATAAATCGTGTCCGCGCCCATCATCACCTGAACGAAATCGGCCTGGCTGCCGGGCGTTACGCCCATGCTGCCGGTTTCGGTGGTCGTCGCCGGGCCGGGCTCGGGCGGCAGTTCCTTGGGCGCCTTGCTGGCGCAGGCGGAGAGCGCGAGCGCGCCGGCGATGATGGCGATTGAGGGTCCGGTTTTCAGACGTAGAAACATGGCTTTCTCCTCGGGTGGCGGAAATACAAGCGACAGGAAGCCGCCAGGTTCCGTATGAATGTGCGAAAAGTACCTTTCGCAAGTCTTGTCAGGGCCTGATCGGGCCCCATGCCGGGTCTGACCCACCCACCGGAGTGGGCAGTCTGCGTTCATTGCGACCGGTTAGGTCTACCTGCCAGATCGACGTGGTGCCCGAATTACGCTCGGTGCGGAAGAACTGAACGATCCGGCCGTTGGGTGACCACGTTGGCGCCTCATCCTGCCAGCCATCGGTCAGATAGCGCATGCCGCCGCCATCGGGCCGCATGACCGCCACGCGCAAGTTGCCGGCGATGTGGGTGAAGGCAATCTGATCGCCGCGCGGGCTCCATTCAGGCGTTGCGGAGCGACCGCCGAAGAAGCTGATGCGCTTCTGGTTCGAACCATCGGCGTTCATCACGTAGATCTGCTGGTGGCTGGAGCGATCGCTTTCGAACACGATCTTGCTGCCATCGGGCGAGTAGCTGCCGCCGATGTTGATACCGGGCGTATTGGTCAGCCGCTGCGCAGTGCCGCCCGAGGACGGAATGCGATAGATGTCGGTGTTGCCGCTGGTGGCCATCGAATAGAGAATCCACTTCCCGTCCGGCGACCAGCGCGGCGCGAACGTGGGATTGGTGTTGCGGATGATCAGCTTTTGCGTGTCGGTCGCCAGATCGTAAACGTAGATGCTCGGCTGGCCGTTGAGATACGAGAGGTAGAGGATCCGCTGGTAGTCGGGCGAATAGCGCGGCGTCAGCGCGGTCGCCTGCCCGCTGGTGAGGTAGCGGTGGTTGGCGCCGTCCGAGTCCATCACCGCCAGCCGCTTCATCCGGCGATCCTTGGGGCCGGTCTCGGCGATATAGGCGATGCGGCTGTCGAAGAACGGGCTTTCACCCGACAGGCGCGAGTAGACGAGGTCGGAGCATTTATGCGCGGCGCGCCGCCAGTCCGACGGGGCGACGACCCAGCCCCCCTTGGCCAGTTGCTGCTTGAGCGCGACGTCATAGAGATAGCAGCCGACCGTGACCTGCCCATCGGGATTGGCGCGGACATAGCCCTGCAC
This sequence comes from uncultured Novosphingobium sp., assembly GCA_964502105.1. Taxonomy (GTDB): domain Bacteria; phylum Pseudomonadota; class Alphaproteobacteria; order Sphingomonadales; family Sphingomonadaceae; genus Novosphingobium. The sequence goes on from CAZCUS010000013.1 coordinate 32,185, forward strand.
CAGCATGTCGGCACTGCGCGAGGACCAGACGGGATAATCGGGTGTCTGTACTTCGGGATAGGTTGGCTGCGGCAGCCCCTGCGGCCCTGAAGGTTTGAACAGACCGTTGTTCCTGAGGTTCGACGCGATGATCTGGGATACCGCGCGGCCCAGTTGCGCGGTGGTTCCGGCATTGGTCTGGGTCGGCACGTCGGCATCGGTGGCAAAGGTGGTGATCGCGATGCCGAGATCCTGCCATTCGTTCTCGTCCGAAACCGAACCTGTCAGCCCTCCATCGGACGGTGGCGGTGCCGACGAGACGACCGGGGCAGGATCGGGCGCGACGTCCTGTGCAACGGCCGGAGCAGTGCCGGCAAGCGCCAGCAGGAAAGCCAGCGTGAAGGATCGGTTTGTCAGGAAACGGGCGGTCATTGAGAGAGCCTTCTGTCGAAGCGGAATTCCGAGACGCGCTTCCACGCATCATAATATTCTTCGGGGAGATTGAAAGGCGCTGCAAGCTGAACGGCGCGCACTGCCTGCTCGGCATGGCGATCCGCCTGCGCGCGGTTGACGTCAGTGATGCCAAGCTGGCGCACGACGCGCGGGCTGCCTGCCAGCGTGCCGTCCTTGTTGAGATTGAACGCCAGGATCGTCACCAGATCCTCTGCCTCCGGCCCTTGCGGAGCCTGCCAGCGCGGCTTGAGCTGGCGCGAAATGGCACTGGCCAGCGACGACTTCACCGCCGGTCCGATGGCTGCCGCTGGCTGGCTGTTCGATCGCGTTGCCGCTTGCCCGCTGGGTACGCCTTCAAGGAAATCGTCACCGATCCGGCTGCCGCCCGCTTTCTTGGGCGGGCTAGCGGCCTTGGTCGGGGCGGACGAACCGGATTTGTTGACGATCCGATCGATCGAACTGGTGCGATTGCTCGCGGGCTTGGCGGGTTGCTGCTTGGCCGGCTGCTGCTTGGGCGTGGGTTTCGCGGCTGGTTTCGGGGCGGGCTTGGCAGCCGGCTTTGCCACTGGCTTGGGCGGCGTAGGGCGCGGCGTGGCACGCGGCACGGGCTTGGGCGCAGGCTTGGCAACGGGGCGGGGTGGCTCGGGCCGTGGCTGCGGGCGGGGCTCGGGCCGCGGCTGCGGCGCAGGCTGGACGCGCTCGACCGGCTGCGGTTCGGGTGCGGGTGCTGGCGGAGCGGGCTCCGCTGCCGGTGCAGCTTCGCCGATCTCGGGCGCGACGTCGGGCGCGGCCTGCGCCGAAGGATCGGGCGAAGTGGACGTCGGGGCGACATCCTCGCTCAGCGTCACCACGATCCGCTCGGGCGGTCTGACCACAGTGCCGCCGCGCTCGCCGAGCAGCAACACCGCCACCAGCGCGGCATGCGCCAGCAGCGCGATGCCGAGACTAAGACTTTCGTCCTTCTTGAGCGCGATCACGGCCATTTTTTCGGGGCTATCCTCAGCCGCCTGAACCGCCGCTGACATCGGTCACCAGCGAAATCGAGGTAAATCCGGCGTGATTGAGTTCGCCCATCACCCCCGTGACAGTGCCGTAATCGAGCGCCTTGTCCGCCCGCAGCGTGACCAGCGGCGACTTGCCGTCCGGTCCCTTGGGAACATTGGCCAACCGGTCCGCCAGTTCGCCCGGCGCGAGTTCATCGGTCTCGAAGAAGATCACGCCGTCGCGGCGTACGGTGATGGTAAGCTGCTCGGCCTCTTCCGACAGCGCCTTGGCGCGGCTCTCGGGCAGTTCGATCGGCACCGCCGCCTTGAGCAGCGGCGCGGTGACCATGAAGATGATCAGCAGCACCAGCATTACGTCGACCAGCGGGGTGACGTTGATGTCCGCCATCGGCGTCCGGCCGCCGCGCGCGCGCCTTCGGCCGCTACCGCGTCCTCCACTGAAGCCCATTGCCATCAGCGCTGCTCCAGCTGCCGGGTCAGGGCCGAGTGGAACCGGTCGGCGAAGCGCTGCATCCGCGCCTCGAAGCCGTTAACCCGGTGCGAGAAGCGGTTATAGGCAATGACCGCCGGGATCGCCGCGAACAGACCGATCGCGGTGGCGAACAGCGCTTCGGAAATGCCCGGCGCGACCACGGCGAGCGAGGAATTCTGCTGCTGGCCGATATCGAAGAAGCTCTTCATGATGCCCCAGACGGTGCCGAACAGCCCGACGAACGGCGCGACCGAACCCACCGTGGCGAGAAAGTTCAGCCGGTCAGCCAAAGTATCGGCCTCTTCCGCGACCGAGGCGTTCATCGCCATGCCGATACGCTGGCGCGCGCCTTCGTGATCGACCGTCTTCATGCCGGCGTTGCGGCGCCATTCGGCCAGACCCGCGCCCGCGACCTTGCCCAGCGGCACGTTCGAGCGACCGCGCTCTTTCTGGAAGGCCTCGAAGTTCGGTGCTTCCCAGAAGTCCGCCTCATAGGCGTCCGACCGGCGGCGAATGCCCGCCATGCGCAGCGAAAACGAGAAGATGATCATCCACGTCCAGACGCTGGCGAGCAGCAGCCCGATCATGACCACCTGCACCACGATATCGGCATCGAGGAACAGTTTGACCGGATTGAGCTTGTCAGCCGCGCCGGCGGCGACCGTAAGCATATCGAGTATCATTCGTTACCTTTCGGCGGATGGAATTGGGCCGGAGCCGGAAATCGAAGCCTGGGATGAAACCATCGCGGTGAAGGCCTGTTGCCAGGCCTCCGGCTGCCGACGGGGGCGTCCATCGGGACCGATGAACCCCAAACGCACGCGAGCCTCGGTCAGTTGCTTGTCACCGCACCAGGCTTTCTGGCGCATCACGCACGAGGCACGACCGACGGATTCGGCCGTGGTCTCGATCCAGATCGCATCGCCGAGGCGGGCCGGAGCCAGATAGCGGATCGTCACTTCGCTCACGGTATACAGTCCGCCTCCGCTTTCGAGCGCGGCGCGCTGATCGATCCCTAGCAGTTCGAGAATGTCGGACCGCGCGCGTTCGAACCAGCGCAAGTAGTTGGCGTGGTACACCACACCGCCCGCGTCAGTGTCTTCATAAAACACCCGTAGCGCGTAACGATGAACCTGGCCTGCAAGCTCGCCGGTCGGAGGGGACGGGTAATTCGTCATTAACCATGTCCCTTAATGGCACGGTATCATTATGCCTAGGGTAGAGCGGCTTCAGTCGGCGATCATCTGGAAGAACTGACGTCCCCCGAAGATATGGACGTGCAGGTGCGGCACTTCCTGATGGCCGTGGCCGCCCATATTGACCAACAGGCGATAGCCGGGCCCGTCCAGTTCGAGCTGCCGCGTCACTTCCCCCACCGAGCGCATGAAGCCGGCGATTTCGGCATCGTCGGCCTTGGCGGTGAAATCGTCCCAGCTGACGTACTTGCCCTTCGGAATCACCAGCACGTGCACCGGCGCTTGTGGCCGGATGTCGTGAAACGCCAGCGCGTGGTCATCCTCGTAGACCTTGTTGCACGGCAGTTCGCCGCGCAGGATCTTGGCGAAGATATTGTTGTCGTCGTAGGGTTCGCGGGGGTCGATCGGCATGGTCGGCCTTTCTATCGGTCAGGGTTTGCGCGCGGCCTTTTCGGCAATGCCCGAGGTGCCTTCGCGGCGCTCCAGTTCGGCCAGCACATCCGCCAGCGGCACATCCTTGGCGCCGAGCAGGATCATGAGGTGGAACACGAGGTCCGCCGCTTCTCCCACCAGCGCGGCGCGATCCTCGACCAGCGCGGCGATCACCGTTTCGGTCGCTTCCTCACCCAGCTTCTGGGCGATCTTGCGCAGGCCCTTGGCGTGCAGGCGCGCGACATAGCTGCTGTCCGGATCGGCAGAGCGCCGGGCGGCGATCGTCGCTTCGAGGCGAGCGAGAGTATCGGAGGCCGTCATCGTCTGCGGCCATACGGGCGCGCGGCGCGCGGGGTCAACCCGTCAGGGCCAAGGCGTTACGACAGAAAGGGGAAAATCAGTCCGGGTCGCGCTTGCTGGCGAAGCGGCGCCCGACCACGACGCCGACGATGCCCAGGCCGAGCAGCACCAGCGAGTCCGGCTCCGGCAGCGTGGTCACGCCTGCGGCGTAGGCCGGCGATGCCGACAGCACCACGACCAGCAGCGCGGGCAGGCTGCGTGCGATGGCGACTTGGATGGTCCTGTAATGCATGTCACGATTGTTAACGCAAAGGCCGTGCCACGCCGGAAAACGTGGCGTTACGCCAAGGTTGCGTTGGTTAACGCACGCGGCAGCTCGACCCGATCTGTCAGGAATCCCGACAGTCCGGCAAAACCGCTCAGGCTCTGGCGGGCAATCCCGCATCGCGCAGGGCCGCATGCGCTTGGGCGATGGAGTACTTGCCGAAATGGAAGATCGAGGCGGCCAGCACCGCGCTGGCACGGCCTTGCGTCACGCCCGCAACGAGATGATCGAGCGTACCCACGCCGCCGCTGGCGATCACCGGCACCGGCACCGCATCAGCAATCGCGCGGGTAAGCTCAAGGTCATAGCCGTTCTGCGTGCCGTCGCCGTCCATCGAGGTGACGAGCAGTTCGCCAGCGCCCAGCCGGGCCAGCTTCACCGCATGCTCCAGCGCGTCGATCCCGGTGGCGCGGCGGCCGCCGTGGGTGAAGATTTCCCAGCCGCCATCCTTGCGCCGCGCATCGACTGAAGCCACGACGCACTGGCTGCCGAACCGCTCGGCAATGTCGCCGACGACTTCGGGCCGCGTGACGGCGGCGGAATTGACCGCAACCTTGTCCGCACCGGCGAGCAGCAGCGCGCGCGCATCCTCGGGCGTGCGCACCCCGCCGCCGACCGTAAGGGGCATGAAGCAGACTTCCGCCGTGCGCCGCACGATATCGAGCAGCGTGCCGCGCCCCTCGTGGCTGGCGGAAATATCGAGGAAGCACAGTTCGTCCGCCCCGGCAGCGTCATAAGCGCGCGCCTGTTCGACCGGATCGCCCGCGTCCTTGAGATCGACAAAGTTGACGCCCTTGACCACGCGGCCATCGGCAACATCGAGGCAGGGGATCACGCGGACACGGACGGTCATAACAACTCCAACATCGCCCTCGCCCCTTCAGGGGAGAGGGTTGGGAGAGGGGTTTGGTATGACCCCGCCCCTCTCAACTGCGGCTAGCTGGCCAAGCCGGCAAGCCTGCGTATCTCTCCCCCGAGGGGAGAGAGCAATTCGCTATTCCCGCTCCGCCATGGCGATCGCCGCTGCCAGATCGAGCCGCCCGTCATACAGCGCCCGCCCGGTAATCACGCCTTCGATGCCGTCGCTCGCATGAAGCGCGAGCATGCGGATATCATCGAGCCCCTTCACCCCGCCGCTGGCAATCACCGGCAGGTCGGTGCGGCGCGCCAGATCGACGGTCGCGTCGATGTTGCATCCGGTCAGCAGGCCATCGCGGCCGATATCGGTGTAGAGCAGGCTGGCGACGCCGGCATCTTCGAAGCGGCGCGCCATGTCGACGATGGAGACGTCCGACACTTCGGCCCAGCCCTCGGTCGCGACCATGCCGTCGCGCGCGTCGACCGCGACGACAATGCCGCCGGGAAATTCCCTTGCCATGTCCTTGACGAACTGCGGGTCTTTCAGCGCCGCCGTGCCCATCACGACCCGCGCGACGCCCAGATCGAACCAGCCCGCCACCGCCTCGGCCGTGCGGATACCGCCGCCAAGCTGCACATGGCCGGGGAACACTTCGAGGATGCCTTCCACCGCCTCGCGGTTTTCGGCGCGGCCGGCGAACGAGCCGTCGAGATCGACGACATGGAGATACTGCGAGCCCGCCTCGGCAAACAGCATCGCCTGTGCCGCCGGGTTGTCACCATACACGGTGGCGCGCGCCATATCGCCCTCGGCCAGACGGACGACCTGCCCGCCCTTGAGGTCGATTGCGGGAAATACAATCATGCAGGTGTGCCCCCTCTCCAAGCTCCGCCAGCCGCCGGAGCGGCAGGCTTCGCTATCCTCTCCCGCAAGGGGAGAGGAAAAACGTCATTCTGCTCCTCTCCCCTTGCGGGAGAGGATACGAAGGCTTGGTGCCACAGGCGGCTAGCCGCAGTTGGAGAGGGGGCCAGGCTCAAGGCTTCCACTCCAGGAACCGGGCAAGCAGCGCGAGACCGTAGGCCTGGCTCTTTTCCGGATGAAACTGCACCCCCACGACATTGTCGCGCGCGACCGCAGCAACGAGCCCGCCGCCGTGATCGGTCATCGCCGCAACCGTGCTGCCGTCTTCCGGCGCGAAATGGTACGAGTGGAGGAAATAGGCCTCGCCGGCTTCGACCAGCCCGCTGGCGGGGTCTTTCACCCCCAGCGAGACGTCGTTCCAGCCCATATGCGGGACCTTGATCGCAGGATCGGTGCGCTCGATCGGGCGGACTTCGCCGGCAATCCAGTCCAGCCCATCGGTCACGCCATGTTCCAGTCCGCGCGAAGCGAGAAGCTGCATGCCAACGCAAATGCCCAGGAACGGCGCGCCGCCAACGTGCACCCGCTCGGCCATCGCTTCGATCATGCCGGGAATGCCCCATAGCCCCGCAGCGCATGCCTTGAACGAACCGACGCCCGGCAGCACGATTCGATCTGCCGCACGCACGACATCAGGACTGGCGGTAATTGTCACGTTCGGCGCACCCGCCGCCTTGAGCGCGTTGGCGACCGAGTGGAGATTGCCTGCGCCATAATCGATGAGCGCGAGGACTTCAGCCACCCAGCTGGCCCTTGGTCGAGGGAATCGCACCGCCTTTGCGCGGGTCGCTTTCGACAGCAGAACGCATGGCGCGGGCGAATCCCTTGAAGATGCCTTCGCAAATGTGGTGGTTGTTGGTGCCGTAAAGCTGTTCGATATGCAGCGTGATGCCAACCGCTTGCGCAATCGAGTGGAACCAGTGCTCGACCAGTTCGGTGTCCAGTTCGCCCAGCTTTTCCTGCGTGAACGTGACTTTCCACACCAGGTAGGGACGGCCCGAAATGTCGAGCGCCACGCGGCTCAGCGCCTCGTCCATGGCGGAATGCGCCTCGCCGTAACGGCCGATGCCGGCCTTGTCGCCAAGCGCCTGGCTGATGGCCTGGCCGATGGCGATGGCGCTGTCTTCGGTCGTGTGGTGCTGGTCGACGTGGAGATCGCCCTTGATCGTGCAGGCGATGTCGATCAGCGAATGGCGTGAGAACTGCTCGATCATGTGATCGAGAAAGCCGATCCCGGTCGACACGGCGTAGGTGCCGGTGCCGTCGAGATTCACTTCGACGGCAATGTCGGTTTCGTGGGTCTTGCGGTTGATCCGTCCGGTGCGCATGGCTGGCCTATAGTCCAGCGCGCCCCGGAATCAATCGCCCCGGTCGCAATTGGTCCGGTAGCAATCGGTCCGCCAGAACAGCAATTTTGCCGCATCTGCTAACAGGATTATGGAAAACTGCCCGAAAACGTGAAAATTGCATGGCAAATCAGCTTGACCCCATGAGTTGCCATGCGCACCTAGGGGCCGATGACCGATACCACGCCAGACAGCCTGATCCCCTATGACGAAATCGTGCAGGAGGCCCTGCGCGCCGTCGTTGGCCGGGTCCTGGGCCAAGTGGAGACGATGAACGGCACTTTGCCGGGCAATCACCACTTCTATATCACGTTCAAGACCGGCGCGCCCGGTGTCTCGGTTCCCACCGATGTGCGGCAGCGTTTTCCCGACGAGATGACGATTGTTCTGCAGAACAAGTTCTGGGACCTGAACGTTACCGAGACCGGGTTTACCGTTGGCCTGAGCTTCAACCAGATTCCGGCAAAGCTGGTCATTCCGTTCTCGGCGATCACCGCTTTCGTCGATCCCGCCGTCGATTTCGGGCTGCAGTTCCAAGCGATGACGGACGACGATGCCGCCGAAGAAGGCGCCGCTGCTGAAAACGACAGCGCGGAACGCGAACTGGCCTCGCGCATTACTCCTCCTGAAGACGGATCGAACGTGGTTTCGGTCGATTTTGGCAAGAAGAAGTAGCGGGCGGTTGCCCGGAAACGGGTTGGTGATGGCGATTAAACTGAAAGACAACTTGCGCAGCGCCGGAACGACGGCAGGCAAGGCGGTGTCCAAGGCTGGCAAGAAAGTCGCCCAGGGCGCCAGCGATCTGCGCGGTCCCAGCCCGAACCCGCATACCAATCTCATCATCGCCGATGTCGCATTGCGCGGTAGCGCCACGTTGATGCGCCAGGCCGTGGAACGCGGCATGCTCGGCACCCGCTACGCACCGAAAAAAGCCAAGGCGATTCTCAAGGGCCGATCGTTGACCGAGACGTTGCTCCACACCGTCATTGCCCGCGTCGCCACCCGCTCGATCCCCGGCGCACTGGTGGTCGGTGGCGGTCTGTTTGCCAAGACGCTCTACGACCGCGGGGTTGCCCGGCGCGCCGCGCTGGATGGTGAGATCAAGCTGCAGGAAATGGCGAGCAAGGGCACCGATACCGAAGAATGATACGGGCGCTGACCGTATCAGGCATGTGCCTGCGATTCGCCCCCTTGATCTCAGCCCGTCCCGCCGCCATCAGCGGGCATGGAAACCGCACCTTTCATCCATCCTGATGCGCTGCAACGCCGTGGGCTGATGCTGATCATGTCTTCGCCGTCGGGCGCGGGCAAAACCACCGTTTCACGCATGTTGCTGGAGCAGGACGGACATATCCGCATGTCCGTGTCCGTCACCACGCGCAAACCGCGTCCCGGCGAAGTGGATGGCCGGGATTACCACTTTGTCGATCAGCCAGAGTTCGATCGCATGGTCGAAGCCGGCGACTTCCTCGAATGGGCCTATGTCTTCGGGCACAGCTACGGCACCCCCAAGGCCGAAGTGAAGGCAGGTCTGCGCAATGGGCAGGACTTCCTGTTCGATATCGACTGGCAAGGCACCCAGCAGCTTTACCAGAAGCTGGAAATAGACGTTGTCCGCGTATTCCTGCTGCCGCCGAGCATCGGCGAACTGCATCGCCGCCTCACCTCGCGCGGGACCGACAGTCCCGAAGTCATCGCCGCGCGCATGGCGCGTGCCCAGGCCGAAATCAGCCACTGGGACGGCTATGATTATGTCGTGGTCAACGACAATATCGATTCGTGCTTCGCCAAAGTCACGCAGATCCTTGCGGCCGAACGCATGCGCCGCGCGCGGCAGACCGGCCTGATCGGCTTCGTGCGCGAGTTGACCCGCCCGGTCGAGTAAGCGCGCTTGTCCTGACGCTGCCCAGACGATAGGCGCGGCGCTGACTATCCGAACGATCCTTCATTCAGCCGAAAGACCCTTGCCATGTCCGACCTCAAAGCCGCCATCGAAGCCGCCTGGGAACACAAGAACGATGTGACCCCCGCCAGCGCCGACGTCCGCAAGCTGGTGGACGAGGCTTTCGCCCTGCTCGAAACGGGCAAGGCGCGTGTGGCCGAGCCGGACGGCAACGGCGGATGGAAGGTCAACCAGTGGCTGAAGCAGGCGGTGCTGCTTTCGTTTCGCCTGAACGACAACGTGGTTGTTCCCGGCGGTTCGGGCGGCGCGCCAGCGTTCGACAAGGTCGCATCCAAGTTCGCCGGCTGGGCCGATGCCGATTTCCGCAACGCCGGTTTCCGCGTGGTCCCCGGTGCCGTAGCGCGGCAAGGCAGCTACATCGGCAAGAACGTTGTGCTGATGCCCAGCTTCGTCAACATCGGCGCCTATATCGACGACAGTGCGATGATCGACACCTGGGCCACCGTGGGCAGCTGCGCGCAGATCGGCAAGAACGTGCACATCTCGGGCGGCGCAGGCATTGGCGGCGTGCTGGAACCGCTGCAGGCCGGCCCGGTGGTGATCGAGGACAACTGCTTCGTCGGCGCGCGTTCCGAAGTGGCCGAGGGCGTCGTGGTCTGCGAAGGCTCGGTCCTGTCGATGGGCGTGTTCATCGGCGCTTCGACCAAGATCGTCGATCGCGCCACTGGCGAAGTGCACATGGGCCGCGTCCCTCCCTACTCGGTCGTCGTTCCCGGCTCGCTGCCCGGCAAGCCCCTGCCCGATGGCACACCCGGCCCGTCGCTTTACTGCGCGGTGATCGTCAAGACGGTGGATGCGCAGACCCGCTCCAAGACCGGGATTAACGAACTGCTGCGCGATTGAAGCAAAACCGGCGGCAGAGCCAAGGAACGGCTCCGCCGCTGGCGCGTTCCTGCATGAGCCCCACAATCGGGAGCGAATGTAAGGAAGCGATTATGGAACCTCGCAAAGACGAAGTTCATGTTGAGAAAGATGACGCGCGTGCCGGCAGCACCCCGCATATCGTGCGGTATGTTCTAGGCATCAGCCTGGCCTTGGCTATTCTGGCGATGTCAGTGATCTGGATCACAGGCGCCGCGACTAACTGACAAGAGACCGAAGCATGACCGATCTGACGCGGTTCGTCGAAGCGCAGGAAAGCGCCTTTGCAACGGCGCTGGACGAACTGCGGTCAGGTGAAAAACGCTCGCACTGGATGTGGTTTATCTTTCCGCAGATCGCGGGACTGGGCCAATCCCCGACCGCGCGAAAATATGCCATCGCGGACATGTTCGAAGCCCGCGCCTATCTGTCGCACACAACGCTGGGCGTGCGTCTTTCGGATTGCACCGAGGCAATGCTGGCGTGGGGCGGCAAACGCGATGCAGTCGAAATACTCGGGTCAATCGACGCGATGAAGTTTGCCAGTTCAATGACCTTATTTGAAGCGGCTGGCGGCGATGTTGTGTTTGCCGCCGCGCTGGACACGTTCTTCGGCGGCACCCGCGACACGCGGACGCTGGAACTGCTCCACGTCTAGAGCCTTCAAAATACTGTCGGGTTCTCGATCGGCGGGTCGCCGCGATGGGCCTCAGCATAGCTTTCCGCCGCCTTCATCACCCGCATCATGTTGCGGCTGGCAATCTTTTCGAGGTCAGCCTGACCATAGCCCCGCCGCGCCAGTTCGGTGAACAGCGCGGGATAGCTGGCCACGTCATCCATCCCCTCAAGCGTAGCTTCGATCCCGTCGAAGTCGCTGCCGATGCCAACATGCTCCACCCCTGCCCGCTTGACGATATGATCGATATGATCCGCCGCGTCCTTGATCGTGCCGCGCGGCATCGGGTTCGCCTTTTCCCATACCGCCAGTTCGGCCTTGGCCCCCTCCGGATCGCCGAGATGGAGCGAGCCGGCACGCGCCTTTTGCGCGTCGTAATCCGCCTTCCACTGCCGGGTCGCCTCGGCTGCGTAGGGCGAATAGAAGTTGATCATCACGATACCGCCATTCGCCGCCATGCGATCCAACACCGCATCAGAGACGTTGCGGGCATGTCCGTTGACTGCCCGCGCGTTCGAATGACTGAAAATCACCGGCGCCCGCGCCCCGTCGAGCGCATCCAGCATCGTCGCCTCGCTGACATGGCTGAGATCGACCAGCATGCCGAGCCGTTGCATCTCACGCACCACATCCTGCCCGAACGGGGTCAGCCCATCATGCTGCGGCGCATCGGTGCCACTGTCGGCCCAGGCGATGGTCTTGAAGTGAGTCAGCGTCATATACCGCACGCCCAGCGCATACATCTGCCGCAGCACGCCCAGCGAAGAGCCGATGGCATAGCCGCCTTCCATGCCCAGCAACGAAGCGATCTTGCCCGATTTCATCGCGCCGGCAACGCAGGCCGAAGTCTCGCAATAGTGCAGTTCCCTCGGGTATCGAGCAATCAGACGCTTGGTGACGTCGATCTGTTCCATCACGGCCTGCACGGCGTGCTGTTCGTCCAGGTCGGCCGAAACATAAACCGACCAGAACTGCGCGCCCAGCCCGCCCTTCGCGATGCGAACGAGATCGGTCTGCATCGCCTTGCGGCCCTTGTCAGGCTCCGCAGTGTTACTGGTGTCGCGAAAGTCGAAAGCGGCAAGCATGTTCTTGCGTCGCTCACGCAATTGCTCAGGCACATCGTTATGGCCATCCCACACCGGCGCGGCCTTCAGCGCAGCAGCGGCAACCTGCTCGGGCGTGGCGGCGCAGGCAGGAACCGCCGCAAAACCGAGAGCAACACCAGCGACAAGGGTAAGGCGGCGCATCGGAACTCCTGCGATCGGGTGGCACGGATGCGCACTTAAGGCGATCGCGCCGCCTCCGGCAAGCTCAGCCCAGCATCGCCAGCGCTGCCGCGCGCTCGGCTGGATAGCGGTTTGCCACGACCGAAAGCAACAGCCGCCGCGCCGCCCCGCCCGCCCGCGCGGCGACTTGCGCCACGTAGTCGGAGCGCTGGCGGTAGATCGCCTCGATCAGCGCGCGGTCATAAGCAGGATCGGCGCGATCGAAGGCGGCATCGACCCGCGCAACGGCATCGGCCAGCACGCCCGCCGCGCCGCCGTGTTGCACTGCCGCCGACCATGTCGCATCGCGCACCGCCGGGTGCCGTGCGGCCAGATCAAGGCCGGTCTGGCGCAGCACGGCGGACACTGTCGGGCGATAATGCGTGCGTTCGATAAAACGGTGCTGCGCCTGTGCAAACGCATCCGGCTCGCGCGCGGCGATGGCTTGCCACACTTGCGAGAAGCCGGGCGAACCCGCTGCATGCCGGGATAGTTCCGCGCCCCATGGCGCACCTTCGCCCGACAGAAATCCGGCAACCGTGCCCGCCTTGCTGGAAAGTTGGTAGATCCCATAGGAAACCCCGCCGGGATCGCCTTTGCCGCTGGACACTGTGCCCGGTCCCCGCCCCCCGCTTTCGAATTCGGCGGAAAGTGCTCCCAGCCGCGCGCCGGTATCGGCATCGGAAGCATTGCCGATCGCGCGTTCGATGGCAGCATCGATTGCGCCAACTTCGGCACGGGTGAATCCACGCTTCAGGATCGCGCGGACAGCATCGAAGATGATCTTTCGGTTCATGGTGCGCTCCTGCCTGACCGCGCGATTTTTGACTCGCACGGCGCAAGTAGGAAAGCGCAAAAACGGATCGGGAGGTGGGGACAGATGCCACCGGCGCTTACCGAACCTGTTTCAACAGATCGGGTCAGCCCCCTGACATGGCTTCGACGACATCCCCAAACGCGTCACGCCAGCGCCAGCGGCACCTGTCAATTACGGCGACACTGCCACCGTTCCCCGGTCGGCAGGATTACGGTAATATCCGTTACCGAATTCCTAACGCTCTAGCATGGCGGCGCGTTTGCGACCAAGGCACGAGCCGCACCCCGAAGTGTCAGAAATTCCGACGTTGTTTCGGGTTAGTCCGTATGGGCCGTTCATCCCCGCGCACCGCGCCACTTGCGTTCGGCAATGGATTTGAGCGCCAGGTTCATCGCAGCCAGCCCGTCCTGGATGCGCTCGCCCAGCGCACGGGCGGCGAATCGCCCGAGCGGCCCCCCCACGATCTGCGCGCTGGTGACGGTGCAGCGGATCGGCGAAATCTCGTCCAGTTCAACATAGCGCAGCGATTTGACCAGGCCCCCCTTGGTAGCCGACGTGAATTCCAGAAGCTCGTCCGGAAGCACGGCGCGGACCTCGGCACGCACAGTCTGCGGCTTCAACCCCGGGACCGATATGGTGAAGGCGATTGTTTCCCCTTCCTCGGCCGATCCTGAGGTCTGGGCGTAAAGCGGGTTCCAGCTATCCCATCCGGCGAAATCGGCGATGAAGTCCCACACCAGTTCGGGCGGTGCCTCGATGGTGACGACGTCATCGAAGCAGCGCCCTTTGATACGCCCTGGCGTTTCGCGCAAACTTCCGGATTGGCGCACGGCATCCATCACAACCACACCGCCTCCGGCACGACATCGATACGCGTGGGCTGTCGATGCATCGTTCGATTTTCCGGGTATTGATCTGGGTAGGGCATCTCCTAATCTAGGCGCGGTGCGGCGGGCATCAAGCGGCATGCGGCGCGAGGCTGCGGAACAAGGGCGAAGCACAAACTTGATCGTCGCCATCGAGAGGCCTAGCCCGTTCAGCGGTGGAAGAATTCGATTACATCATCGCTGGCGGCGGAAGCGCCGGATGCGTCCTTGCCAACCGGCTGAGCGCCGATCCTGCGAACCGCGTGCTGTTGCTGGAAGCCGGCGGAAACGACAACTACATCTGGATCCGCGTGCCGGTTGGCTACCTCTACTGCATCGGCAATCCGCGCACCGACTGGTGCATGTCGACCGAAGCCGAGGCAGGCCTGAACGGACGCGCGCTAAAGTATCCGCGCGGCAAAGTGCTGGGCGGCTGCTCGTCAATCAACGGCATGATCTACATGCGCGGCCAGGCTGCCGACTACGACGGCTGGCGACAGGCCGGGAACACCGGCTGGGGCTGGGACGATGTGCTGCCCCACTTCAAGAGCGCCGAGGATCACTATGAGGGCGAAAGCGAGTTCCATGGCGGCGGCGGCGAGATTCGCATCGAAAAGCAGCGGCTACGCTGGGACGTGCTCGATGCGTTTCGTGCTGCGGCCATCGAATATGGCCTGCCGGCAATCGACGATTTCAACACTGGCGACAACCTGGGGGCGAGCTTCTTCCAGGTCACGCAGCGCAAGGGTTGGCGTTTCAGCGCTGTCGATGCGTTCCTGAAGCCAGTGCGCGGACGCCGCAACCTCAAGGTCGTGACCGGCGCGCTGGTCGAAAAGGTGCTGATCGAACAGGGCCGCGCAATCGGCGTGGCTTACAGCGTGGGCAATGCCGCAATGGCCGCCAAGGCGCGGGGCGAGGTGGTGCTGGCGGCAGGTGCGATCGGCTCGCCGGCAATTCTGGAACGCAGCGGCATTGGCGATGGCGCGCGTCTGGCGGAACTAGGCATCACGCCGCTGGTCGATGCGCCGGGCGTCGGCGCTAACTTGCAGGACCACCTGCAATTGCGCTGCGCCTATCGCGTCACCGGCGTGCCGACACTGAACCAGCGGGCGAGCAACCTTGTGGGCAAAGCGCTGATCGGCATGGAATATGTTCTGCGGCGCAGCGGTCCGATGGCGATGGCGCCGAGCCAGTTGGGCGTGTTTGCGCGCAGCGACCCGCGCTACGCCACGGCCAATCTCGAGTACCATGTCCAGCCGCTTAGCCTCGAAGCGTTCGGCGGCGCGCTCGACGTGTTTCCAGCCTTCACCGCCAGCGTCTGCAACTTGCGCCCCGAAAGCCGTGGAACCACCCGCATTAGATCCGCCAATGCCGCCGACGCTCCCGTTATCCGGCCCAACTACCTTGCCGCCGAGGAGGACCGCCGTGTCGCCGCCGATGCCATCCGCCTGACCCGCGCGATCGTCTCCCAGCCGGCGCTAGCACGGTACCATCCCGAGGAAGTCCGGCCCGGCCCGAGCTATGAGAGCGACGCCGACCTGCAGCGCGCGGCGGGCGAGATCGGCACGACGATCTTCCACCCCGTCGGCACCGCCGCGATGGGCAGTGTCGTCGACGCCCGGCTGAGAGTCCACGGCCTCGATGGCTTGCGCGTGATCGATGCTTCGGTGATGCCCACGATCACGTCTGGCAACACCAACGCCCCCACGATGATGATCGCCGAAAAAGGCGCGGCAATGATGCTCGAGGACGCCCGGCAGAGCTAGTCCTTCAGTTCCCCCGGCGGCGGTGCGTGAAGAACGCGACGATCAGCACTGCGGTAATGACGCCGATCAGCGCGCCAGCCGTGGTTGTGATCGCCGAGATGGCCGCTGGCTCATCGCTGGCCTGCCAGGCACCCGTTTTGACCTGCGCCACCATCCAGCCGGCACCGAGCAGCACCAGCACATTGAGCAGCACCATGCCCACCAGCGCACGGTTTGATTTCTTCATGGTAATCCCCCCTTTAGCCCTGACCAACCCAGACTTGTCCGCGCCAATCGGGCACATTATCGCACCGATACCAGCCGACCGAAAGGTGCCGCGTCAGGGCTGGGCATCACCTGTAAACGGATGTGCATCAGACCAGGCGACCCCTGCCGGGTCTCTCCACCCAGCTTCAGCATCACGGTAAACGGGAACTGCCGGTCCGACATGCCGTCGCTGCACGCCCCCGGCGTGATCGTCATATCGACCGCCTGGCCATCGAACGTCCCGCTCAGACCCATGCCATTGCGCCCACCGAACCGCTTGACCGCAATGTCGACGCCTTGCGGATTGCCGGGGGAGGTAAACGTCAGCGTGTCCGCCTTGAGCTCGCCACCCCAGAACGGCTCGGTGCCAACGAAGCGCAAGACCTCGCTTGCCGCGATCGCGCTGAACGGCTCGTTCGATGTGCTGTCGCCCGGCACGCCGGATTCTCCACCGCTATGGCATGCGGCGAGCGGCAAAAGCAGGGCGACGAGGGAGGTTCGAACGGATCGCATGGTCATTACTCTTTCAAACGTTCGATCAGAGCCTCTGCCGCCGCCGGGGCACGCACTTTGGCGCCATTGATGAAAAACATGAAAACATCGCGGCCGCCTTCGGCCCAGTCGCGCGCCTGCGCGGCCCACTTGTCGAGCGCGGCAGCGTCATAACCCGTCTCGCAGTCGTCGCGCGCGTCCTGCATCCGGGCATAACTGAACGGGCCGGTCTGCTCCGCAAAGCACGGATATTCCGCCGAGTCCGCGAACACGAGCGCCACATCGGCCTTGCGAGCGAGTTCGAAGAACGCCTGATCGTTGAAACTCGGGTGGCGCGGCTCGATTACGTGGCGCAGCGGCAAGCCGTCCTGCTCTTTGGGCAGCAGCGCAAAGAATGCGGCCATGTCATCAGGGTCAAATGTCTTGCGGACAGGCAATTGCCACAGGATCGGGCCAAGCCGGTCGCCCAGTTCGGTGATGCCTTGCCTAACGAACCGCTGGATGCTCTCGCCCGATTGCGACAGGTCGTTGCGCTGGGTGCACGACCGCTGCGCTTTCAGCGAGAACACGAAGCCATCGGGCACCGCATCGCGCCACTTGGCAAATGTCGCGGGCTTCTGTGAGCTATAGAACGTGCCGTTGATTTCGATCGCGGTAAGCTGGCTGGCGGCATACTCCAGTTCGCGCGCATGCGGCAGCTTGGGCGGATAGAACGTGCCGCGCCACGGCTCATACGTCCAACCGCCAATACCGGCCCGAATCGTGCCTTCTCGCTTGCCGGTCATGCCGCCTCCACTTTCAGGGTGCCGTCCGCCAGGGGGTGGAGGAAGGCAGATGCATCGCTCTCAGGCTCTCCGGCCATTCCCAACCATCTTGCGCAATCTTGCGGACGGAGCAAGATGATCTGCCGGTTATGATAGGGGGCAACGTCACCGCCCGGCTCGCACGTCAGCAACGAGAACGCTTCGCCCACCGTGGCATCGTTGCGCAGCGTCGCGGCGATGCCGAACCACTCCTGCCCCGGCCATGTAAACAGCCAGCGGTCCTTGGTTTTCTTGCCCGGCACGGTCGGCGCGGTGAATTCATAAAACCCGTCAGCCAGGACGACGCAGCGGCTGGCGGGCGCGAACCGGCGATTCTCGCTGCGGTAATTGAACACTGGCTTGCCGCCGGGTGCAGGCCAACTCCAGCGGCGCTCGACGCAATCAAGAGCACCTGCCTCTCCGCTCGCGGCCGCACGCAGGATCGGCGCACGTTCGGTGATCCTCACATCACGCGGCTCGGCATTGGGCACGCCATCGGGGAAGTGCACCGCCAAGCCCAGTTCACGGGCCAGCCGGGCAATCGCGTCGGGTGCCTTTTCCATGCGATAAAGATTGCACATGATCGCCTTCTAACGGAGCATCGCAGCATTGGGAAAGGGCGCCTCAGGAACCCGTCGCCACCCCACCCGTTCCCGCCATGACAAGTGCGGCATCCCGTCGCATCGCAGAAAGGCAACCGCATGACCAAGAACACCGCTTCAGCACGCTACGAAGGTTTGGGCAAGGACGGCAAGGGCGCGATCAGCACCAAGTCAGGCGTCCTCAGCGATCAGCCCTATGGCTTCGGCACCCGCTTCGAAGGCCAGCCCGGCACCAATCCCGAAGAACTGATCGCAGCCGCACACGCCGCCTGCTTCACCATGGCCACCAGCTTCGCGCTGGCCAAGGCCGGTTACGCCGACGGCGATCTCGATACGGACTGCACGGTGACGCTCGACAAGGATGGCGATGGATTTGCGGTGACCAAGTCCGAACTGACGCTGCGTGCGAAGGTGTCAGGCATCTCGGAGGAGGACTTCGCGAAGATCGCCGACGAGGCCAAGGCAGGCTGCCCGATCAGCAAGCTGCTCAATTGCGAAATCACGCTGGACCGCACGCTGGCGGAATAGCCGCGTTCAGGCTTCCTTTCGACGTTTGCGAGCCGGCATATCCTTGGCAACACCCGGGACAGCGATGTGAACTTTGCCACAAGCCGCGCAGATGTGAGCATTGCCACAGCCCGCCAGTCACGGCGGGGCTAGAGGCTGGTTCAGCAAACGAGAAACGGAAGGAACCTGAAATGAAGAAGCTGATCCTCGCCCCCGCCCTTGCAATCGCCATCAGCGCGACCGCGCCCGTCTACGCCGCGCCGGGCGGCGATTTCGTGATGGCGTCCAATCCGATGCAAGTGCTGATCGGCCTGTTGCTGCCTGCGGTGCAGAAGGTCCGCGAAGCCGCCGCACGCTGATCGTCAGCCTCCCCGCGCTGCCAGTCCGGGCGGCGTGGGGCGCGGCGGACTTCAGCCGGCGGTTTCATGCTGACGGAACCAGTCAGCCAGTTCGTCTTCAGACAATTCGCCAGCACCCAGTGCCAGAAATGTGACGACCAGTTCTGCATCACTGGCGGTCAGCGCCCACCCGTTCAGCATCAGGAACGTTTCCGCTACCACTGCCGCCGTTCGCTTGTTGCCATCCACGAACGGATGGTTTCGGGCTATCCCAAAGGCATAGGCGGCAGACAGGGCAGCGATGTCTGGATCGCCATCCTCGGCCAGATTGCGCGGGCGTGCCATCCCGCTTTCCAGCGCGCCAAGGTCACGCACGCCTTCCCCGCCGCCATGCTCGGCGAGTTGCTCTGCATGCGCTGCGATTGCCACCGCGTCGGCGACCCAGATCCAGCGTTGTGTCACCGAAGCTTACTTGGCGAGTTCGCGCAACGCTCGCTTACGGCGCGCCATGACATCGCGCGCCGCCGCCATCTGAGCATCGAAATCCGGCTCGGCCGAAGAAAGTTCGATTCCCCGCGGCGTAACAACCAGCGACAGCGCCTCACCAACCTCGGCATTAAGATGCGCGAGCACATCCTTGGGCAGGATGATTCCAGCGGAGTTGCCGATCTTGGTGATTTTGAGCGTCGCGTTCATACGGGCGTTATAACGCCTATTGCGCAAAATTGCCAATGCATTTGTTTGCCCCAGCACGCCCGCCCTGCCAAAGCGACCGGCGAAGGAGAACACCGCATGGCAGCCGATGACGAAGACTACGTATTCGACGAAGACAGCGGCGAGTGGATGCCGGCTTCCGAACTGGCGGCCAAGCAGGCCGCCGCCGATACCGTCGAAGTCCGCGATGCCGTGGGAAATCTGCTCGCGGATGGTGATCAGGTTACGCTGATCAAGGATCTCGAGGTCAAAGGCGCGGGCCGGACGCTCAAGCAGGGCACCGTGATCAAGTCGATCCGGCTGACGGGCGACGCCCAGGAAATCGATTGCCGGTTCGATGGCATCAAGGGCCTGGTGCTTCGCGCGGAATTCGTGCGCAAGCGATAACGCCAAGGCCCCTCCCCGAGGCCACCCCGGGGAGGGATCATCGCATCCTCAGTCGTGTTCGCGATCGCCGGCGCCAACGTAAAGCTGGTTGCCGATCTCGCGATATTTCTGGCTCATTTCCGCCATACCCTTCTCGGCGTCCTCGGCAGCGATGAAAGCATCGCTCGGCTGATTCTGCTTGGCGGCGAAGTCACGCACTTCCTGCGTGATCTTCATCGAGCAGAACTTGGGACCACACATCGAGCAGAAGTGCGCGGACTTCGCGCCTTCGGCGGGCAACGTCTGGTCGTGATACTGCTCGGCGGTGTCGGGATCGAGCGACAGGTTGAACTGGTCGCGCCAGCGGAACTCGAAGCGGGCGCGGCTTAGTGCATTGTCGCGGACCTGTGCCGCCGGATGGCCCTTGGCCAGATCGGCCGCGTGGGCCGCCAGCTTGTAAGTCACCACGCCGACTTTCACATCATCGCGATCCGGCAAACCAAGGTGTTCCTTGGGCGTCACATAGCAAAGCATCGCGGTGCCGTACCAGCCGATCATTGCGGCCCCGATGCCGCTGGTAATGTGGTCGTATCCGGGCGCGATATCGGTCGTCAGCGGCCCGAGCGTGTAGAACGGCGCTTCGCCGCATACCTCAAGCTGCTTGGTCATGTTCTCCTTGATCTTGTGCATCGGCACGTGGCCGGGGCCTTCGATCATGACCTGCACGTCTTCCTTCCACGCCCGGTGCGTCAATTCGCCCAGCGTGTAGAGTTCGGAGAACTGCGCTTCATCGTTGGCGTCGGCGATCGAGCCGGGACGCAGGCCATCGCCGAGCGAATAGGCGATATCATACGCCTTCATGATCTCGGTGATCTCGTCGAAATGCTCGTACAGGAAGGATTCCTTGTGGTGGCTGAGGCACCACTTGGCCATGATCGAGCCGCCACGGCTGACGATGCCCGTGACGCGCTTGGCGGTCATCGGAATGTACGCCAGCCGCACGCCGGCATGGATCGTGAAGTAATCGACGCCCTGCTCCGCCTGTTCGATCAGCGTGTCGCGGAAAATGTCCCAGGTCAGGTCCTCGGCGACGCCGCCGACCTTTTCCAGCGCCTGATAGATGGGCACCGTGCCGATCGGCACCGGGCTGTTGCGGATGATCCATTCGCGCGTGTCGTGAATGTTGCGGCCGGTGGAAAGGTCCATCACGGTGTCCGCGCCCCAGCGGATCGACCAGACCATCTTGTCGACTTCCGCAGCAACGTCGGACGCCACCGCGCTGTTGCCGATGTTGGCGTTGATCTTGACCAGGAAATTACGGCCGATCGCCATCGGCTCGGATTCGGGGTGGTTGATGTTGTTGGGGATGATCGCCCGGCCACGTGCGATTTCCTCGCGGACAAATTCAGGCGTCACATAGTCGGGAATTTCGGCACCGAAGCTTTCGCCGTCGCGGACATATTCCGCCAGACGCGCACGGCCAAGGTTCTCGCGCTCGGCGACATATTCCATCTCGGGCGTAATGATGCCGCGCCGCGCGTAGTGCATCTGGCTGACGTTCGCGCCGGGCTTGGCGCGCAGCACCGTCTTGCGGACCTTCGGGAAAGCCGGAACGCCGCCGGACCGATCCGGACCAAGCTGCCCGTTGTCCTCGGGCTTCACTTCGCGCTGCAACACTTCCTGCACGTCGCCGCGACCGCGAATCCAGTCTGCGCGAATCTCGGGCAGGCCGGCGGCGATATCGATCACCGCGTTGTCGTCAGTATAGGGACCGGACGGATCATATACCCGCACTGGCTCCTCACCGCAGCCCGGCTCCAGACTGATTTCGCGCATAGCTACGCGCAGCGGTCCGACATGGATCTTTTTCGACCCCCGGATCGCTCCGGTGGTTACGCCGATTTCGAGCTTTGAATTGATGTCTGCCATGCCATTCTCCACGAAACGCCAACGCGAACGATGGAAGAATGAGCGGACGCGATGCGGTCAAAAAGACACGGGTGGCGCCGGTTCGTCCCTCCCTCCGCCCGTGCTAACGGGGTCAGGTTCTGCGGGTCGTGGGGCGCAACGCCCACCTCTCAGCCACTTGGCTCCCCGGGGTATGCCTCATTGTATGAGGCTAAGCCCCGACTGTCCAGATGCGCTTGAACGGCTGGGCGGATTTGCGGTGCCGCCCAGCAGCCAATAGTACCTAGAACGTATACCCCACGCCCGCGCCGAACAGCCACTGGTCCGCATCGCCGCGCAGCGAGGTGTATGGCGTATCCTTACCGTCGTTCAGCATACGCGAATAGGAGACCAGGCCGAACAGGGCGAAGCCACCATTCAACAGGTTGTTGTCGAGATCGTAGGAGCCCAGCAGCGAAACGCCGGCGCTATCCCATCCGCCCTTGGCGTTGAACTGCGGCAGTCCACTCGCCGCGCTTTGGCCTGGGGTGACCGAATAATAATACTCCGCGTAGTCATCATCCACATGGCGGGCGCTGACAGAGAGCGCGACTAGCGTGCCCTTGCTGAGCGGTGTGAAGTAGCTGATCGACGGGCTCCACATCATGCCCTTGTGAGCGCCGGCAACGTCCCAACGCACATCGCCCGAGACGGTGAGGCCGTCATACGGGTTCAGCAGGCCGTACGCGGTAACGCCTCCCATGCCGCCCACTTCGACGGCATCGTCCAGCTTGCCTGCGGCCCGCACCACGGGATCCTTGATCTGGCGCGATCGATTGCGGGAATAGCTGATCACCGGTCCAGCCGAGAGTCCGATGCGCGCATCTTTGGCATCCGGAATCAGGTCGATACCAAGACCACCCGAGCGCGGGGTGATGACGATTCCGGATATCTTGCCCATGACCATCGGGATCGGCGTCGCGACCATATTGTCCGATCCGTCATAACTCGGACCATAGACGGCGCCCACGCCGACCGTCAGATAATCGCCGTCACGGACGTTTTCTTCGGCGGCTGTATCCGATTGTGCAAAGGCGGTGGCAGGCGCCAGAAACGCAGCGGCGGCGCACGATGCAGCCTTGAAAATGGCGAGACGGTTCATGTAAATTCCTTTTAGCCCGGTGCTGCAACGCACTACCCGCTGGGCAGTTGCATCGCGCGTCCCGGGCGATCCGGGACTTTGACGTCAGGCGCTGGTCTCGAACTGGCCACCAAGCGGCAGCGACTCGTCGCCATCACCCAGCTTGCGCTGCATCATGAACACATCGATCCACTTGCCGTGCTTCCATCCTGCCCCGGTCAGCGTGCCGACCGGGAGGTATCCCGCGCGGGCGTGCAGCACCACCGATGCCGGCTCGGTCCCGGCGATTGCCGCGAAGGCCTGCCGCAGACCGCGTGCCGTGCATTCGGCTACCAATGCGTTCAGCAGCGTCGTGCCCACGCCCCTGCCCATGCTGTCAAGCCGCACATAGATGTTCGTCTCGCAGCTATAGGCATAACCGGTGCGCGGGCCGAAGCGGTGCGCATTGGCAAAGCCAAGCACTTTGCCCTCGGGATCGCGCGCCAGCAGCCAAGGGTAACCGGCTTTCAGGGTCTGCTCGATACGTTGTGCCATCTCGCGCTCGTCCGGCGGTTCGGTTTCGAAACTGGCGGTGCTTTCCAGGACGTAGTGCGAATAGATGTCCGCGATGGCTCGGGCGTCATTGATTGACGCTTCGCCAATTGTGATTCCCTCATTCATCGAAATGACACATGCAACAAAGCCGAATAGAAGCCAAGTTGCGGCTTGCGCGCACTTTCCCTAAACGGGGCAGCGATGGACAGCCCAATAAAAGACATCGCAACCGATATAGCGATTTTGGGCGGAGGGCTGGCCGGCGGGCTTATCGCCCTTGCCCTCAATGCGCGCCGCCCCGAGCTTTCGGTAAAGCTGATAGAACGGGACCACCGATTTGGCGGACATCACATCTGGTCGTTCTTCGCCAGCGATGTCGCGGCGCAGGACGCATGGTTGGTGGAGCCTCTCATCACGGCGCGCTGGGACGGCTATTCGGTGCACTTCCCCGGCCGGGAGCGTGAACTCAACACCGCCTATCGCAGCATGACCGGCGAAAGCCTCGATGCTGTTCTGCGAGCACAATTGCCCGTCGATGCGCTGATGACCGGAGTCGAGGTGCGCGACACCACTCCAACGTCTGTCACCCTGGCTGATGGCCGCCGGATCACGGCAGGCGGCGTGATCGATGCGCGCGGGGCAAGCGCGCTGCCGCACATGCGCGGTGGCTGGCAGAAATTCGCAGGCCAGATACTGAAACTGGCCGCACCGCACGGACTGAAGCGGCCAATCGTCATGGATGCGCGGGTCGAGCAGCTCGACGGCTACCGCTTCGTTTACTGCCTGCCCTTTTCCGACACCGAAGTCTTCGTCGAGGACACGTATTACGCGGATGGTCCGGAACTGGATCTGCCGGCTTTACGCCGGAACATCGCGGACTACGCACAGGCACAAGGCTGGCAGTTGGACGCCGTGGCGTATGAGGAAACCGGAGTCCTGCCCGTCATCGCCGCCGGTGATTTCGAGGCGTTCTGGCAAGCCGGAAATCCCGCCATGGCCAAGGCGGGCACCCGCGCCGCTCTGGGCCATCCCCTGACCAGCTATTCGGTCCCCGTTGCCGTATCTTTCGCGATGCACCTTTGTGCGCTCGACAACCTCTCGGGCGAGGGACTAGGAAGGTCGGCATATAGTTGGGCGCAAGATCATTGGCGCCGGGGACGCTTTTACCGGATGTTGACTCGTATGCTATTTGGCGCCGCCGTGCCGAACCAACGCTATCGCGTGCTGGAGCGATTTTACGGTCTGCCCGAGCCGCTGATCCAAAGGTTTTATGCCGGCCGGTCGACACCGGCTGACATGGCGCGGATCCTTGCCGGCAAACCGCCGGTTCCTCTTGGCGCGGCCATGGCAAGCCTGCTGGGACACGGACGTCCGCTGGCGTCGCTGGGAAGCACGACATGAAGCGCGCCTGCGTTATCGGGGCCGGCTTCGGCGGCCTGGCGCTGGCGATCCGCCTGCAATCGGCTGGCGTGGCGACGACACTGGTCGAAGCGCGCGACAAGGTGGGCGGCCGGGCCTACGTCTGGGAACGCGAGGGCTTCACTTTCGATGCCGGACCAACCGTCGTCACCGACCCGGCGTGCCTCAAGGAATTGTGGGCCTTGTCCGGGCAGGACATGCGCGAGGATGTCGAACTGATGCCGGTCATGCCATTCTACCGGCTCAACTGGCCCGACGGCGTCAGCTTTGATTATTCCAACGACGAAGCAGCGCTGCGCGGCGAGATCGCCCGTGTCGCGCCCGATGATCTGGGCGGCTACGACGAGTTCCTGCGCTACTCCGAAGGCGTCTACCAGGAAGGCTACGTCAAGCTGGGGCACGAGGCGTTCCTCGATTTTGCCAGCATGCTGAAGGCAGCCCCGGCGCTGGCCCGATACCAGGCATGGCGCTCGGTCTATTCGATGGTGTCGCACTATGTGAAACACCCGAAGCTGCGCGAGGCGCTGTCATTCCACTGCCTGCTCGTCGGCGGCAATCCAATGACGACGAGCGCGATCTACGCGCTGATCCACAAGCTGGAAAAGGACGGCGGCGTCTGGTGGGCCAAGGGCGGCACCAATCGGCTCGCCACGGGCATGACCGCTTTGTTCGAGCGGCTGGGCGGCACTGTGCGCCTCGCCGACAAGGTGGTGCAGATCCACACGCTGGGCGATCAGGTCACCGAAGTGGAGACGCAAAGCGGCTGGAAGGAACGGTTCGACGCCATCGCCAGCAACGGCGATATCATGCACACTTATCGCGACTTGCTCAGCGGCAGCCAGCGGGGACCGCAAATGGCGCGCAAGCTGGCCAAGAAGCGCTATTCGCCCAGCCTGTTCGTCGTCCATTTCGGGCTGGAGGGCACTTGGCCCGGTATTCCGCACCACACCATCCTGTTCGGCCCGCGTTACAAGGGCCTGTTGGACGATATCTACGTGCACGGTGTGCTGCCGCAGGACTTCTCGATCTATCTGCACCATCCTACCGTGACCGACCCCGCCATGGCCCCGCCGGGCAAGAGCACGTTCTACGCACTGGTGCCGGTCGCTCATATGGGCAAGCTGCCGATCAACTGGGACGAGATCGGTCCGCTGCTCGAAAAGCGCATCCTCGACGAGGTTGGCCGCAGGCTCGTGCCCGATATCCACGATCGCATCGTCACCAGCTTCCACTATGCGCCGAGCGATTTCGCCGAGGAGCTGGCCGCCTATCAGGGCAGCGCCTTCAGCCTCGAACCGATCCTTACGCAGAGCGCCTGGTTCCGTGGCCACAACCGCGACGACCGGCTGAGCAACTTCTACCTTGTCGGCGCGGGCACACACCCCGGGGCTGGCATTCCCGGCGTGGTCGGCAGCGCGAAGGCTACGGCAAAACTGATGCTGGAGACGCTGCGGTGACCGAGCTTCCGGCGATGAACCGGCTCGCCGTCTATTGCGGCTCTGCCACCCCTGCCGATCCGCGTTATGTGCAACTGGCCAGCGATGTCGGTGCCGCGCTGGCGGGCCAAGGCATCACGGTGGTCTACGGCGGCGGCCGGCTCGGGCTGATGGGCGCGCTGGCCAGCGGCGCGTTGCAGGCTGGCGGCGAAGTGATCGGCGTCATTCCCGAGGCGCTGGTCCGCGGCGAAGTGGCGAACCACGACTGCACCGAACTCCACGTCGTTCCCAACATGCACGAGCGCAAGGCCGCCTTCACCCGGCTTTCCGATGGCTTCGTCGTGCTGCCCGGCGGCGTCGGTACGATGGACGAGCTGTGGGAAGCGGTAAGCTGGGCGCAGCTTGGCTACCACAACAAGCCCGTGGGCATTCTGAATGCCCTGGGCTTCTATGACGGCCTGTTGGCGTTCAACCGGCACATGGCCGAGGTCGGCTTCGTCCGCCCGGCGCATCAGGGCATCATCCTTGCCGATACCGAACTCGATCCCCTGCTCGACCGGATGCGCGCGCATCAGCCGATCACGCCTATCGTCGCGATGGATCCGGGAACGCTGTGATCTCCTGCACATGACGATCTACGCATGACGATGGCTTATGACCGCGCAGCGCTGGTTGCGCACGCGCGGCAATCGATCCAGCGCGGATCCAAGAGCTTTTCCGCCGCCAGCCACTTGTTCGACCGCACGACGCGCGAACGCGTCTGGCTGCTCTATGCCTGGTGCCGGGCTTGCGACGATCTGGCCGACGCGCAGGATCACGGCCACGCGCTTGGCCAGATCGACGATCCCGCCGCGCGCCTTGAGACCATCCGCGCCTTGACCGATCTTGCCCTGATCGGTGAACCCACGGGCGCCCCTGCGTTCGATGCGCTCGGCCTGCTTGCGCAGGAAACGCCGATCACCCGCGCCATGGCTGACGATGTCATCGCCGGCTTCGCGCTAGATGCCGCCGACTGGCGACCGCGCAGCGAAACCGACATGCTGCGCTATTGCTACCATGTCGCCGGCGCCGTCGGCGTGATGATGGCTGCGGTAATGGGTGTGCCGGCAAACGACGACGACACGCTGGATCGCGCCTGCGACCTTGGCCTTGCCTTTCAACTCGCCAACATCGTTCGCGACGTGTGGGAAGATGACGCGGCAGGCCGCTGCTACCTGCCGGTCGAATGGCTGGTAGAAGCAGACATTCCGCCCGGCGAAGTGACCAAGCCGCACTACCGCCCCGCGCTGGTGCCGCAAGTCGCGCGGGCCTGTGCCAAAGCGCGGGAATATGAAGCATCAGCCCGGATCGGCGCTGCGCGCCTCAGCTTCCGCCAACGCTGGGCGGTACTGGCAGCCGCCAACATCTATGGCGCAATCGGCCGCGAGGTCGAGAAGCTGGGCCCGCACGCCTGGGACCATCGCGTCCACACGTCGCGCAAGGCCAAGCTGGGCTTCGTGGTGCGCGCGTTTGCCCAGGCACTCCAGCCTGTCCACGATGGCCCCAAAGCCGCGCCATCGCGCCGGGAATTGACCGCGTTCATCGCGACGTCAACGCATGGCGAGGCCGCCCTCTAAGCTGGCAAGAAACCCTAAGACACCCGGTTGGTCTCGTCCCGAACGTGATGGCCAAGCCCATCCGGCGGCTTAGCGAAATTAACTTCGATCAATACGATTGCTCGGTCTCCCACCGATTGCGACGGAACTTGCCCGTCGCCGGTCTGTTCGAAAAGGGCAGCCAAAGGAGTACACGATGGCACCCGAAACTGAGCTGGACCATCAGCACGATGATGCCCCTGTAACCAGTTCCAAGATCGCCAAGCCCGACCGCGCGCTGTCGGCCGAAACCGTGACGATCAACCGCCCGGCGCGCGAGCTTTATGATTTCTGGCGCAACCCGGCGAACCTTGTCCAGGTTATGGACAACATCCGGTCGATCGAGCCGATCGATGCTAACCGCTCACGTTGGACCGTCAGGGCCCCCGCCGGGCGTATGGTAAGCTGGGAAGCCGTGATCACCGAGGATGTGCCCGGTGAAAGGATCACATGGCAGTCAGCCGAAGGCGCCGATGTCGCCAACAGCGGCAGGATTGAATTTCGCGATGCCGGCGAGCGAGGCACGGTTGTGCGGGCAACGATCGCCTATGAGCCGCCCGGCGGCGCGATAGGCCAGCTTATCGCCAAGCTTTTCCAGCGCGAACCACGCATCCAAAGCCGCCGCGACCTGCGCCGCTTCAAGCAGCTCATGGAAACCGGCGAGATCGCCACTGCGGCATGGACGCGCAAACAACTCGAAGAGGAGGCTGCCTGATGCGCGCTCTTACCTGGCACGGCAAGCATGACGTTCGCGTCGATACGGTGGACGATCCCGAGATCCTCAACCCTCGCGACGCCATCATCAAGATCACCTCGACCGCCATCTGCGGCTCCGACCTGCATCTCTATGATGGGTATATCCCGACGATGAAGGCGGGCGATATCCTCGGTCACGAATTCATGGGCGAAGTGGTGGAGATCGGCCCCAAGTCGACCCTGCAGATCGGCCAGCGTGTGGTCGTGCCCTTCACCATTTCCTGCGGCAGTTGTTATCATTGCGGCAAACATCAGTATTCAGCTTGCGACAACGGCAATCCGGCAGACAATCAGGACATCGGCCGTGAACTTTATGGTCAGCCGATGTCAGGCCTGTTCGGCTACAGTCACCTGACCGGCGGTTATGCCGGCGGCCAGGCCGAATACGTTCGCGTGCCGTTCAGCGATGTGGGGCCGATCGTGGTGCCCGATGGCGTCGAGGACGAGAAAGTTCTGTTCCTCTCCGACATTCTGCCAACGGGCTGGCAGGCTGCGGAAAATGCCGAAATCGAACCCGGCGATACGGTCGCGGTGTGGGGCTGCGGCCCGGTTGGGCTGTTTGCGATCCAGTCCGCCATGCTGATGGGCGCGGCGCGGGTGATCGCCATCGACCATTTCCCGCACCGGCTTGAGCTTGCGCGCCAGTTCGGCGCCGAGACCATCAACTTCGAAGAAAGCGAGACCTACGAAGCGCTGATGGACATGACCGGCGGCATCGGTCCCGATGCGGTGATCGACGCAGTGGGACTGGAGGCGCATGGCTTCTTTGTCGACAACGTGGTTGACCAGATTAAAGCGTCGACCTTCCTTGGTACCGACCGCACGCACTCTATCCGTCAGGCGATTGTCGCATGCCGCAAGGGCGGACGCGTGTCGGTGCCGGGCGTTTATGGCGGGATCGTCGATAAATTCCCGCTTGGCGCGCTTATGGAAAAGGGCCTGACGCTGAAGACCGGCCAGACATCGGTGCAGCACTATATGCCGGCGCTGCTCAATGCGATCATGGAAGGCAAAATCGATACGACGTTCCTGATCTCGCACGTCATGGCGCTCGAAGATGCTCCCAAGGCCTACAAGATGTTCCACGATAACCAGAACGAAGTGACGAAGGTCGTGCTCAAGCCCGATTTCGCGGCGGCGGCAGAGTAAGGAATTCCCATGGCAAACAAATTCGCAATCGTCACCGGCGCCTCGACCGGCATCGGCTTCGAACTGGCCTCGCTGGCGGGGGAAAACGGCTACGACCTGCTGGTCGTGGCCGACGAGCCGCTGATCGATGCGGCCGCTGCAGACTTCCGCAAGTACGATGTAACCGTGACATCGGTCGAGGCTGATCTTTCGACGATCGAAGGCGTCGAAACCTTGCTGGAGGCCGCGGGGGGACGCAAAATCGACTTGCTATGCGCCAACGCGGGGCGCGGGCTTGGACACGGCTTTCTGGAGCAGGACGTGGCGGAATGGCGGCGCGTGATCGATACCAACATCACCGGCACGCTCTACCTTCTGCAGCGCGTGCTCAAGGACATGGTAGGGCGCGATGACGGTAAAGTGCTTATCACTGGATCCATCGCCGGCTTCATTCCGGGCAGTTTCCAGGCGGTTTATAACGGCTCGAAAGCGTTCATCGACAGCTTCGCCGATGCCATTCGCAACGAGATCAAGGATGCCAAGGGTGTCACTGTCACGACCCTGATGCCAGGGCCGGTTGAAACCGAATTCTTCGACCGGGCCGATATGCTCGACACCAGCGTCGGTGCGTCCGAAAGCAAGAGCGATCCGGCGGATGTAGCGCGTGATGGCTGGGATGCCCTGATGAAGGGCGAGGCGCACATCGTTTCGGGTTGGAAGAACAAGGTTCAGGCGACATTGGCCCATGTCACGCCCGCAGCGATCCTTGCTGAGCAGCATCGCAAGATGGCGGAACCCGGTTCTGCCGAGGACTAAGCGTGGCGGCTACTAGTCGGTCTTCAGATCAGGGCTTGCGCGCGAACCAGATGACATGATCCGCGCTATCGCCGCCTGCCATCTCGCATACGGCCACTTCGTCGACTTCAAAACCGGCGTCGTGCAAGCGCTTGGCGAACGCGTGGTCCGGTTCGACCGACCAGACGGCAAGGATACCGCCGGTTCTTAAGGCTGCCATGGCCGCGTGCAGACCATGGCCGTCATACAACCCGTCATTGACCTCGCGGGTGAGACCGTCGGGCCCGTTGTCGACATCGAGCAAAATCGCGTCATAGCCATCGATCGCCGCCTCGATCAGCATCGCAACATCATCGTGCACCAACACCACGCGGGCATCATCGAGGCACCCCGCAGTCACGGACTGCATCGGCCCACGCGCCCAGTCGATGATTTCAGGAACGATCTCGGCGATGGTCACGCTGGCGTCCGTATCCAGCACGGCAAGCGCGGCCCGCAGGGTAAAACCCATGCCGTAGCCGCCGATAAGCCATTCCTGAGCTGGCCGATCGCCCAGACGGGCATGGGTCAGCGTTGCCAGCGCTTCTTCCGAGGCGCTGGCCCGCGTACTCATCAACTCGTTGCGCGCAAGCAGGATAGTGAACTCGTCACCGCGCTGCATCAAACGCATCTCCACGCCGTCAGGGACGTGCGCGGTGCGAATCCAGTCGTGCCCGAACATCGGGTCGCTGGTGTCGAGTTCCGCGATTACTTTTTCCGCGCTTTGCGGGCAGCATAACGCTCATCGCGAGCAGCCTTGCGCTGTTCCTCGGTTAGTTCTGACTTGGCTTCGGCCAACTGAACTGCCGCGGCGCGCTTGCGCTTTTCTTCCAGTTGCGCAGCGCGTTCTGCTTCGCGTTTGGCCAGCATCGCCGCGCGCTTTTCCGCCAGCGCTGCCTCACGCTTTTCCGCCGCCGCTGCACGTTCCGCCAGCTCTGCCGGGTCAGGCGCGGGCTTTGCCTGCAGCCGCGCAAGCGCCTTGGCGCGAGCGTCGTTTGCCGCAGCTACCCTGTCAGCGAAGCCTGGTTCTTTGTATCCTGCCATAAAATCGTTCTTAGAGACCTCAGATTAGAAATGGGACTACCACGCGGGCATCCGGTCATTCCTTTTCGCAACAGCTTGGAAGGGAAGTGGCGGTGGCCAACGCGACGACATCTGTCGATGGCGAATTTGCCGCTCCCTTATAGCAAGCGATTGGCTTTGTCGCGGTATTTCACGCAAAATCTGATCCGACCATGACCTCGAAGCGGCAGTAGTTCTAGTCTTTGAAACTGACCGGTAGCGGGTAATTAATGCGCCGAAACAGCCTGCCTCGTTCGGAATACAGCACCAATAGCAGCGCACCGATGCCCGCAACCACCATCGATCCGATCAGCGGTCGCGGCGTGTTGTCATAGGCGTGTCCGATCAGACTGCCGAGCGAAGCCCCGAGCAGAAGCCGAACGAACGCCATGACGGACGCTGCCGATCCGGCGGTACGCGCGAACGGCTGAAGCGAAATCGACTGAAAATTGGCCGTAATGAAGGCCATCAGACAAAAAGACGCGGTCATGAACGGGATGAACGTCCACAGCGTCTCTCCGCGCATGGCAAATATGAGATGCACCGTGGCCACGGCAATATATGCGAAGAGCGCAGTATGCGACACGCGGCGGGCACCGAACTTCTGAACAATAGTGGAATTGACGAAATTGGTGCACGCCAGAAATAGCGCCATTCCTGCAAAAACAACCGGAAACATTTCACCGGCCCCAAAATGCTCTGCAACCAGTTGCTGTGCGGAATTGATGTAGCCGAACATCACGCCGGCAACTAACGCACCGCCAATAAAATAGCCTGCCGCGTCCCTGTTGCGCAAGGCATCGCCCATGTTTCCCAAAATAACGCCCAGTGCAATGGGCTGCCGGAATTCGGGATGCATCGTTTCTGGCAAGCGGATCCACGTCCATATCGCCATGCACATTGCGAGCCCCGCCATGATGCCGAAGATCCAGCGCCAGTCAGCGACGAGCAGCACGCCCTGCCCCATGAACGGTGCAATCATCGGTACGACCATGAAAACCACACCGACCAAGGACTGCATCCGCGCCATCTGGTCACCGCTGAACCGATCGCGGATGATCGCCATCGGCAACACCATCAGCCCCGACGTCAGCAGCCCCAAGAGTCCTCGCAACACCAGCAAGGCAGTGAAATCGGTGATGAGGGCGCTGACGAGCGAGATCGCGAAATAAGCGACGAGGCAAACCAGTACCACCGGCTTGCGGCCAAACCTGTCGGCAAGCGAGCCGGGAAACAACGATCCGATTCCGCTGCAGATCAGGAACACGCCAATGATGAGCTGGCGGTCGTTGGGGTTGGTCAAGGCAAGATCGCGTGAAATCACCCCCAGCGCGGGCAGCATCACGTCGATCGCCAGCGCTTGTAGCGCTTGCAGCCCGGCCATGAGTCCGATGAACTCGACGTTGCTCATCGCAAAGCGCGGGGCGGCAGTTTCGGGGGGAAGCATTAAGGCGGGCTCATGGAGCAATGGAAGCAAAGTGGCTATGCCTGATGCGGAAAAAAGCGACCGCCCGTTTCAAGACAATGGCGCTTTTTGCATGGGGTAAGACTATCAAGCTGGCATGTCCCCGCTCCGTGATCATTCCGGCGCTCCTGAACGGTTCAGCGAAAGCGTTGGCAGTGCCAAAGCAGCATCAGAATTCGGCGACGAAGATGCCGGACTGCGCAAGATCATCCATGTCGACATGGATGCGTTCTATGCCAGCGTCGAACAGCGCGACGACCCTTCGATCCGGGGCTTGCCGGTGGCAGTTGGCGGCTCGTCCGGGCGCGGGGTCGTGGCGGCAGCGAGTTACGAGGCGCGCAAGTTCGGCGTGCGTTCCGCGATGCCCTCCAGCCGCGCGGTGCGGTTGTGTCCTGACCTGATTTTTCGCAAGCCGCGCTTCGATGTTTACAAGTCGGTGTCTGACACGATCCGGGCGATCTTCCGGCACTACACCCCGCACGTCGAACCGCTCTCATTGGACGAAGCCTATCTCGACGTGACCGAGGACATCCACGGAATCGGTTCCGCGACACGCATCGCCGAGGCCATACGCCGCCGCATTCGCGAGGAGACTGGGCTGACCGCCAGCGCCGGCGTGTCCTACAATAAGTTCCTCGCCAAGCTTGCCAGCGACCAGAACAAGCCCGATGGCCTGTGCGTGATCCGCCCCGGTGAAGGCGCGCAATTCGTCGCCGGGCTGCCGGTGCGGCGGTTCCACGGGGTTGGCCCGCGCGGCGCCGAGAAAATGGCCCGCCTTGGCATCGAGACCGGCGCCGACCTGAGGGGCAAGGATCTCGCATTTCTGAGACAGCACTTCGGAAGCTTCGCCGAATACCTGTTTCGCGCCGCGCGCGGCGTCGACTTGCGGCAAGTGCGCGCGAACCGCCCGCGCAAATCGGTGGGCGGTGAGCGCACGTTCTTCGAGGACATCAAGGATGCGGATGCGCTGCGCGAAACGATGGACCACATCATCGACGTCGTCTGGGAACGCATAGCCCGCGCCGACGCGCAGGGCCGCACGGTTACGATGAAACTGCGCTACGCCGATTTCCGCACCATCACCCGCGCGCAATCACTGCCGCACCGGATTTCGGGCAAGGACGAATTCGCCCGCATAGGCCATGCCCTGCTGGCCGATGCGATGCCGCTGCCCCAGCCGATCCGGTTGATGGGCCTGACGCTCTCGGCGCTGGATGGGGTGGAGCGCGATGAGGGTTCCGGAGCTGACGGCCAGCTTTCGCTGCTTTGACCGCAGCGTCCGGCCCCCATTCGTCACCAAGTCACGCAGATGGCGCGCTGCCCTTCCACGCGCCGACCCATTCGTGCAGGCCGCTTGCCGTTCTTGGCGAAATATTGGCCGGCAACGCGTCCAACGCGAAAAAAGCCGCTTCGCGCACTTCGCGGTGATCGGGCGTCGGCATGCCGACCACCCGGCCAACGACGACGTGAACCACGTTGTTCGCGCCTTGCGGATGTTCCACAACCTGCTTGACCGCGCGCGCCTGGGCCAAGGTGCAACCGGTTTCCTCGACCAGTTCGCGCGATGCTGTTTCGAGCGGATCCTCGCCGCTGGCCATGCCGCCGCTAGGAGCCTGCCATTTCTGCCTACCGTAGGTCTGGCGGACCAGCAGGACCCGGTCCTGCGCATCCAGAGCGATGATCCGGCAGCCGATAA
The DNA here is from genome assembly GCA_964502105.1 of uncultured Novosphingobium sp. Lineage (GTDB taxonomy): Bacteria > Pseudomonadota > Alphaproteobacteria > Sphingomonadales > Sphingomonadaceae > Novosphingobium. The sequence continues at coordinate 66,746 of CAZCUS010000013.1, forward strand.
CGGTGGGCCGCGCGATCCGCCAATAGGCCATGCGCAGCACGAAGGCGACGCGGTAGAGCACGCGATGCAGCGGTCGCGGGATCAGGTGAAGCATGTGACCCGTTGCGTTGCTGCCGCCAGCAGGCGCGCAACCGGCAGGTCATTGCGCCCGGCAGCCGCCGCTTCGAACAGCGCGCGCTTTTCGGCGCCGCGAATGACGAAGACGATCTCGTCGCTGTCGAGCAGCGCGGGGATCGTCAGGGTCAAGCGATCGAACGGTGCCTCGGGCGGCAGGGGATCAGGCGTGATGCGGCGGATCCGCGATGGATCATCGATTTGCGGATCTGTGTTGGGGAACAGCGACGCGATGTGGCCATCGCCGCCCATGCCCAGCCACACGACGGCGAAATGCGGAGGTGAGGCTGCTTCCGACAGTGGCACGATACTCGCACCGGCAGGCTCAAGCCTTTCCCGGATACGCCCGACATTGCTGGCTGGATTATCTTCCGCGACGATGCGGTCGTCTCCTGGCCACACTGACACCCGCGCCCAATCGTTGGGCGTTTCGGCAAGCAGGCTCAGGATCGGAAACGGCGTCGAGCCACCAGGCACGCTGATCGCGATATTGCCTGCCGTTCCTTCCAGCGCGTCGGCTATGCGCCCGTCCAGCCAAGCGGCAATCGCCGCATCGTCAGCATCAGGAATGATTTCGATCTCGGCCATCGCGGACAGACTAGCAGGCCGCGATGGCCGTGGGGAGGCTTTATCAGGCAGCGATCTCGCGCAGGAACCAGGCGCGCTGTTCGGCCTGATCGGTCCAGTCATCGACAATGCCGTCGGTCGCGTTGTCTCCGGCCTCACCGGCAGCCGCCTTAACTTCACGAAGCTTGGCGACATAGGTCTGGTTATCGGCGAACAGTTCCTTGACCATCGCCATGGCGTCGATCGAGGTATCGTCCTGCGGTTTGATCTGCGTCTTTTTCGCAATCGCGCTCGGCGAGGTGAGCGTAGCCCCGCCCAGCTTGCGCACGCGTTCGGCGATGAGATCGGTCAATGCAAAAATTTCGGTGGCGTGGGCATCGAACAGCAAGTGCAGATCATGGAACTGCGGCCCGCGCACGTGCCAATGGAAGTTCTTAGTCTTCATATAGAGCGCGAATGTGTCCGCCAGCAGCCCGTTGAGACTGTCGATCAGCGCCCCGTTGGCGTTGTCCTTGGTTGTCATGGTCTGGTCCCTCTTTTCAATGAGCATAACATCGGGATGGAAACCCCTAATAGGAAGAGGTGGTTCATTTGATTTTCCCGATCACAGTATTCCCCGCATACGTGCGACGACGATGACAGCGGCCATCAGCAGCAGCGCGCCGACTACCCTGCGGACGACCCTTGCCTGCGGCGATGTCACCAGCGCCGGCAGCGCCCAGCCCGCCGCAACCAGCACCACGCCGCCCAGAACGCCCGCCATTCCCGCCGGGATCGCGGCGCCGGTGCCCACCGCGATGCCGAAGATGAGAAACCGCGCCGCATCGGTCAACTGATGCGCCACCAGCACGATGCCCAGCGCGCCGAGCGAATGTGTCGGCTCCTTCGGCCGGGTGCGCGGTGCGAAGATCATCGATTCCAGTCCGGCCAGCCCCAATGCGATTGCAGCGAAGATCGGTCGCGCCTGTGGCCCCAGCATCGGCGCCACGTAAGTCGAAGCCCACGCCGCCGCCACACCGGTAGCCGCGCTTATCAGCGCCGCGATGATCAGCACACCGGGCCGCGCGCCTTGCCGCAGCACCAATCCAGCGACGGTGACCTGATCGCGCGCGCCGATCCCGGACAGCAGCACCGCCAGCAATGTGAAATAAAAACTGGCCATCGTTGCTCGCTCGTCTCCGACAGCGGTTGCTTGTGCACGCGATACGGCAGGACCGTTTGGCAATTCAATCGCAGAAGGGCACTTCATCGCGATCCGTGCATTATTGTTCATATGATGCTCACACCCGAAACATCCTTCGGCGGCGCCACCCTCGCCCCGCCGCCACCGCTTGTTGCCGGTAACGCCCTGTTTCTCGACTTCGACGGCACGCTTACCGAAATAGCCCCGCATCCTGATGAAGTGTCGGTAATTTCGGGGCTGGGTCTACTGCTCGCGCAAGTCGCAGATCGGCTTGATGGGCGGATGGCGATCATCAGCGGGCGATCGCTTTCCCAGCTTGAGCAGCATCTCGGCCCGCTCCGCATCGCCGTGGCGGGATCACATGGCGGAGAATTCCGCGAAGCCGGTGCAGCAGAGCCGATCGCGCTGGCTCACCCCATTGCGCCGGACATTGTCCAGCAGGTCAGTGATTTGGCTGAAGAACTGGGCGGGCTGCTGGTGGAGAGCAAGCCGTACAGCGTCGCAATCCATTATCGTGACCGTCCGGAAGCGCGGGATCGCATCCTGGATGTCACGCGAGAGATCGCTCGCAATGCGGGGGTGGCGCTGAAAAGCGGCAAGATGGTGTTCGAACTGGTGATGCCCGGCTCCGACAAGGGCAGTGCCGCCAGACGCTTTATGAGCCTGCCCGCATTCGCCGATAGTCTGCCGCTGTTTGCCGGGGACGACATGACCGACGAGGACGCCTTTGCGGTCGTTACTGAATTCGGCGGCGGCGGTGTGCTCGTAGGGCCGATGCGCGAGACCGCCGCGCTCTGGCGCCTTGACGGCGTTGCGCAGGTTCATGCCTGGCTTGGAGCGCTGGTCGAGGAGAACGCACTGTGAGCACGCTCGAACTCTGGCCGATCGGCAATTGTCAGGTCAGCGGACTGATCGACGAGGAAGGCGGGATCGTCTGGGGCTGCGTCCCACGCGTCGATGGCGATCCGACATTCTGCTCGCTGCTGCGCGGCGAAGGCGGCCAGGAACTCGGCACCTGGCGCTTCATGCTCGAGGATCAGGTGAAGGTTGAGCAGGAATACCTGCGCAACACCCCGATCCTGCGGACCCGGCTGGAAGATGCAAACGGCGGAAAGGTTGACGTGATCGACTTCTGCCCGCGCTTCGAACAGTCTGGCCGGATGTTCCGACCCGTCTCGTTTGCGCGGATCGTTCGACCAGTGTCGGGCTCGCCGCGCCTGCGTGTGCTGCTGACGCCGATGACTGGATATGGCTCAGTGCAAGCGCCGATCACCCACGGCACCAACCACATCCGCTATCTTAACGAACGCCACGCGCTGCGCCTCACCACCGACGCCCCGGTGGGCTATGTGCTCGATGAGCGCTTCTTCCGGCTGGAGACCCCACTGCATTTCTATCTCGGCCCCGACGAGCCCTTCGTCGGCAATGTCGGGCGCGAAATGGAAGCGATGCTCCAGCAGACCCAGAGCTACTGGCGACAATGGGTTCGCGGCCTCGCCACGCCGATGGAATGGCAGAACGCCGTGATCCGCGCCGCAATCACGCTCAAGCTTTGCCAGCACGAGGAAACCGGCGCGATCGTCGCCGCACTCACCACCTCGATCCCGGAAGCGCCGAACTCCCAACGCAATTGGGATTACCGCTACTGCTGGATCCGCGATGCCTATTACACGGTGCAGGCCCTCAACGGTCTCGGCGCGCTCGACGTGCTGGAAAAGTACCTCGCCTATCTCCGCAACATCGTCGACGATTCCAAGGAGGGCGTTATCCAGCCGCTGTATTCGGTCAGCGGAGCCAGCGAGATCATCGAATGGGAGGCTGACGCCCTCGCCGGATATCGCGGCATGGGGCCGGTGCGGATCGGCAATGCCGCCTATTATCAGATACAGAACGACTGCTACGGCCAGATCATCATCCCCAATATCCAGGCGTTCCTCGACCAGCGCCTGTTTCGCATGGGCAATGCGGGCGACTTCACCAGCCTGGAAAAAGTCGGCGAGATGGCGTGGAAGCTGCACGACCAGCCCGACGCCGGCTTGTGGGAATTGCGCACCCGGACGGCGGTTCACACCTATTCAACGGTGATGAGCTGGGCGGCGTGTGATCGGCTGGCCAACGCCGCCGAGCACCTAGGGCTGTCTGATCGGGCAGAGCTGTGGCGTCTGCGGGCAGATACCATTCGCACCAATGTTGACCTGAACGCATGGTTTCAGGAGGGCGGGCACTATGCCGCCAGCTTCGGCGGCAGTGAGCTTGACGCCAGCCTTTTGCAGATGGTCGAACTGCGCTTCGTAAAGGCTGACGATCCGCGCTTTCAGGCTACCCTGAAAGCGGTGGAGAAAACGCTGCGGCGCGGCGAGCACATGCTGCGCTACGCCGCTGAGGACGATTTCGGCCTGCCCGAAACCGCTTTCAACATCTGCACGTTCTGGCTGATCGAAGCGCTGCATCTCGACGGCCGGGACGAGGAAGCACGCACCCTATTTGCCGCGATGCTCGCACATCGAACCAAATCGGGCCTCCTTTCCGAGGACATGGATTTTGAAACCGGCGAGCTTTGGGGGAACTTTCCGCAGACCTATTCGCTGGTTGGTATCATCAACTGTGCCGGTCAGCTGTCACGATCGTGGCGCGACTGGCGCTGAAGGGGCAAGACATGAGCAGGCTGATTGTGGTTTCGAACCGGGTTTCGGTGCCAAATCCGCTGGGCGCAAAGGGTGCGCAGGGCGGGCTGGCCGTCGCTCTGAACGCAGCGCTCAACGAGCATCGCGGCGTGTGGTTCGGCTGGTCAGGGCAGGAAGTGGAAGAATTCACCGGCCACCTCGACATGCAGCGCAACGACGGCATCACCACCGCGACGATCGACCTGGAACCGCAGGATATCGAAGAATATTACAACGGCTATGCCAATCGCACGCTGTGGCCGCTGTTCCACTACCGCATCGATCTGACCGAATACGATCGCAATTTCGGCGAGGGCTATGAGCGGGTGAACGAGCGCTTCGCTGACAGCCTGCTACCGCTGATCGAGCCGGATGACCTCGTCTGGGTGCACGATTACCACTTGCTGCCGCTCGGTTCGATCCTGCGCGGCAAGGGCGTGAACAACCGCATCGGCATATTCCTGCATACGCCGTGGCCGCCGACCCGGTTGTTGGTCTCGCTCCCCTATCACGAGCGGCTCGTCGCCTCGATGCTCGAATACGACCTGATCGGTTTCCAGACCCATGAGTGGCTCGACAGTTTCCTGCACTACGTCGAGAAGGAAATGGGTCTTCCGATCAATCCTGACGGTTCGATCGACTATCAAGGCCGCCATGTGAAAGCGCAGGCCTTCCCCATCGGCATCGACTTCGACGAATTCGTCGAGGAAGCCGCCGGCCCGGTTGCCCAGAGCGCTTACGACAAGCTGCGCAACAGCGCCCGTGGCCGCAAGATGCTGATCGGCGTGGATCGCCTCGACTATTCCAAGGGCCTTGGCGAACGCTTCGATTCGTTCGGCCGGTTCCTGACCGACAATCCTGACATGGCCAAGGATGTGATCCTGCTGCAGATCGCCCCGCCATCACGCGAGCTGGTGGCCAGCTACCAGAAGATCCGTCGCGACCTGGAACGCAAGGCCGGCCACATAAACGGTGCGCATGCCGATGTGGGATGGGTGCCGATCCGTTACGTCAACCGGGGCTACCCGCGCGACGAATTGGCCGGTTTTTATCGCGCATCCGACATCGGTCTCGTCACACCGCTGCGTGACGGGATGAACCTCGTCGCCAAGGAATACGTCGCCGCTCAGGACGCGGAAGATCCCGGCGTGCTGATCCTGTCACAGTTCGCCGGAGCGGCGTTGCAGCTGACGGAAGCGGTTCTGGTAAACCCGCACAGTGCCGACGAAGTAAGCGAGGCGATCAAGCATGCGCTGGCGATGCCGCTGGCCGAACGCCAGCGCCGACATCAGGCGCTGCTGCGTTCCGTACGCGAGGAGAGCGTGGTGCAATGGCAGGGAAATTTCCTTAAAACCCTGTTTGGAAAGGAAAAAGTTTCCTGAACGCGTAGTGCCATCGCGCAATCGACGATCCCGGCAGTGATTTATTGTCCGTCGGTCATAAAATCTTATCTCGCCTGCAACCATACTATAATCTATGTCGTTTAGGTTGCCCGGGAGAGCGGGCGACCCCTCAAACGGTTCGGTGGCGGAGGTCAGCGGATCTGGAATGGATTGTTGGTGGTGCCGCGTGCGGCACGGATCGGGTTTCAAATGGCCATCTATGGCGAGTGCATCGGCGCTGAAGTGACTGCGTCGGTTATGATTTCGGGTCTTGACGATATCGGCTGCGATATTTTTGCAGATTCCGGCGTGCCCGTTCTCGGCGACTTCGCGCTGTGGATCGGCGCGGTTGGCCCTTTCCCTGCCACGGCCACCCCGCAAGGGGATGGACGCAGCGTTGCCCGGTTCAAGGATCCGCTCGACCGCAAGATCGTCAACCACTTCAACTGCGGTTGATATCACGACCAGATCGATGATCGCGTGGCGCCAGTGGACGATACTGGCAGCGCTGGCCTGCATCCCAGCAACAGCTCAGGCTGCAAGTGCTGAACCCAATACGCACCAGGAGATGCTGCGATCGCTGATCGCGCAGGACGCTGCCGTTGCCCGAGTCGGCTACCGGCTCGCCATCGCCAATCGCGATCTGTGCCCGCGCACGGCGCCACTGCCGGGTTTCCTCGTTCATAGCCCATCACAATACGCGCCCGAATATCGCGCAGACCTTCGCGAAGTCGCTGGCTTGTCCTCCGGTTTCGGCATTGCTGCGGTAATCGATGGCTCCCCCGCCGAGCGGGCCGGGCTGCACAGCGGCGACATCCTGCTGAAAGTCGACGGCGCAGCGCTAGACTCGCCCAAAGCGGCAAAGGCGGACTATGGCCCTGTCGAAACGCTCAACGCGCGGTTGGACGAGGCGATGGCGGACGATATGCTCGAACTCGCCGTGCTTCGTCGCGATGGCACTCAACAAACGCTCAGCTTTCGCCCCGATTCCGGCTGCGCGGTGCAATTCCAAGTCACCGGCGGCAAGGGTTGGGACGCCGCGACCGACGGCAGGATCGTTACGCTGCAATCGGGCATCGTGGCTGCTACTGCCAATGACGCAGAGCTTGCGGTCACTCTCGCACACGAACTGGCGCATGTGGTCTACCGCGATCCCGAGCGCGGGGGGCCTGGTCCGGCAGGCGGCCGCGAGGCGCGCGCGGATGTGATCGGTCAATACCTGATGGCACGGGCGGGATACGATGCCGGGGCCGCCGCGACATTCTGGGCGCGTTATGGCGACAGCCATCCCCTCGATTTCCTCGGCACCACCGGGGGCCATGCCAGCCCGAAGGCAAGAACGCGCCGCGCTAGCGAAACCGCTGCCGAGATAGCCCGGCGGCAAGCCGCCGGTACGGAGCTATGGCCGGAAGATTACGCCCCGCCGGGTTCCTGATCGATCAGACGTTACGCCCCTCGCCGGCCAGGAAAGCCTGATAGGCGCCCGCGATACCGTCCTCCAACGCAATCCGTGGCGACCACCCCATGCCTGCCAGCATCGCGTTGTCCATCAGCTTGCGCGGCGTGCCGTCGGGCTTGCTCGGATCGGTGACGATGGCGCCGGTGAAGCCAACGACCTTGCCCACGAGTTCGGCCAGATCGCGGATGGCAATATCGCTGCCCGATCCGACGTTGACATGGCTATCGTCGCTGTAGGTTTGCATCAGGAACACGCAGGCATCGGCCAGATCGTCGACATGCAGGAATTCGCGGCGCGGCGCGCCGGTGCCCCAGATCGTCATGCTGTCGGCACCCGCCTCGCGCGCTTCGTGCGCCTTGCGGATCAGCGCGGGCAGGACGTGGCTCGATTGCGGGTCGAAGTTGTCGCCGGGGCCGTAAAGGTTGGTCGGCATCGCCGAGATGTAATCACACCCATGCTGGCGGCGATAGGCCTGGCACAGCTTGATCCCGGCGATCTTGGCGACCGCATACCATTCATTGGTCGGTTCCAGCGCGCCGGTCAGTAGCGAATCCTCGCGGATCGGCTGTTCGGCGAACTTGGGATAGATGCACGAGGAACCGAGGAACATCAGCTTGCCGACCCCGCTGCGGAACGAGGCTTCGATGACGTTCGCCTCGATCATCAGGTTGTCATAGAGGAAATCTGCCGGAAAGCTGTCGTTGGCCAGGATGCCACCCACTTTCGCAGCGGCCAGGAACACGGCATCCGGCTTCTCGCGAGCGAACCACGCCCGCACTGAGGCCTGATCCATCAGGTCGAGTTCCGCACGCCCGGCGGTCAGGACAGTGCAATTTTCCCCCTCCAGCCGACGCGAGATGGCCGAGCCGACCATGCCGCGATGCCCCGCGACGAATATCCGCTTTCCAGTGAGTGAGTAGGTCATGCGGTTTGTGCAAACTCCGATTCCCGGTCATCCGGCTGACCTTCATGCAGCATCAGTGCGCGTTCGTAGAACCACTGCTCGGGCGCCAGAAGCGCGCGCAGCCGCCGCAGTTCTTCCGGCGTTGGCGTGTAGCGCTGCGTGGCCGCCCGCGTGTGCTGGGCGTATAGCGGCAATCCGAAACGCGAACCCATCAGTTTCAGTGCCGGCTCCAGCTTTTCGAGAGCCACGATCATTTCCAGTTCACCAACAGCATCGAGCCCTTCCTGCGGATCGAGCTTCTTCGAGAACATCGAAAGCTGGCCGAGAAGCTCGGCTTTTGGCGCCCGTTCAAGAAAGCCCGCGAACCCATCCTTGACCCACTCGATCTGCGGCTGATGATCGGGATGGCGCGATTGCGTATCCCGGTAGCCCGCCAGCATGTCGTAGAGCGAGCGAACCCGGGCCCCCGGATCGCGCAGCACGGTAAAGCGGAATGTGCGAGGCGGCAGGTCCAGTTGCCAGAGGGGCACGTGACTGAAGCCGTAATGGAACTGCGGATGCTTGAGCGCGGTCGCTGTCCAAGCCGAAAACCGCCATTCGCCTGACCCGACGTTGTAGGGCGGCCGTGCAAGCGCGGCATACAGCGCGTTGACGTCATCGGGCTGGGACAGCGCCAGGAACATCTGGTTCACCGAAGTTCCGGCCGTCTTGCGGGAATGGACATGGTAGATCCGCTCAAACTCCCCGTCGCCAAAGATCGGGCGGAATGGGCCAAGGCCGCGAAAGTGCATCGCCCCGCCGATCGTCGACGATAACTTGCGATTGATCCGATGCGCGGTGCGCTTCAGATCGGAGAACAGTTGCGCCATGGAAACTCCCGCGGTCGGGTCGCACCGGTCATGATTCTATTCGGTCAACACAGTTACTGCATCAGGAGACGCTCCTGGCAAAGGCCGGGATAGGCGGCCACCTCAGCTATCGCGAGCGATCGTGGCATCCGCCATGATAAGCAGATCTGCCTCTACCATTTCGCGGGCCAGTTCGCGCACCGACGTCTCGTGGCGCCAGCCCAGCTTCTGGTGTGCCTTGGACGGGTCACCGATAAGCAGTTCCACTTCGGTGGGGCGGAAATAGCGCGGATCGATTTCGACGAGGCAGCGCCCGGTGTCAGCGCAGTAGCCGCGTTCATCCACCCCCTCGCCTTCCCAGCGGATGGTGATGCCCACGTCCTCGAATGCCCACTCCACGAAAGTGCGCACTTCGGTCGTTTCGCCAGTTGCGAGCACGTAGTCGTCCGGCTCGTCCTGCTCCATGCGCCGCCATTTCGCCGCCGAGTTGGCCGTGTACTTTTGCCAGCGGCCACCGATCGTGCGCCGCTCCTTGCGGTAAAGCTCGGCGCGTGTGGCGCGCGCGGGATGCAGAACCACCGCGTCGGCCGCGTAGATGATCGGGCGTGACTTGCCGATACGATTGGCCAGCTCGGAATCCGCTGTCGATTTCAGCGTGCTGTTGAATCCGCCCATTTCTTCCAGCACCGCGCGCGGGCTCATCCAGTTTGCGGTCATGCAGCCGTTGGCGCTGGTCATGCGCTGCTGGTTGAGTGCGTGTAGGTGCTCGTAATCGGCGATCAATGGGTCGGCATTCTCGCCTGGCTGGAACAAGCGGATGTTGCCGCCCACCACGCCCGCCTCGGGATGGCGAAGCAGCATGGCGATGCCCTTTTCCAGCCAGTCCGGCTCTGGAATGCAGTCCGAATCAGTGAAGGCAACGAACGGCGCGCTACCTTGCCGGATGCCGGCATTGCGCGCGCTGTACGAACCGGGCGTCGGTTCGCTGATCAATTTTGCCCAGGGAAACCCGCGCACCACTTCGGGGGTGTCGTCGGTAGAGCCGTTGTCCACCACCATCACGTTCATCAGCGCGGCAGGATAGGTCTGCGCGGCAATGGCGGTGAGGCAGATGCGAATATCGTCCGGTCTGTTCCAAACCGGAATAATCACGTCGACAGCCGGTCGCACGTCCGTTTCTGACATCTTGGCTTCGATCCTGATGGTGACGCGCCGCTTCGCGGTGCCAGGGATAACGGAATACTCGCGATTACGGGCTGTTGCCTGGGGTGGTGGAATGCGGAAGCAAGCTAGTGATCAATGCGGACTCCACGCCAACCATGTGATCGGGCGAGATTCGCACAAGCCCAATACATCCAGAACGGGTTATACCGCGATCGCACATGCTGGCCAAGGGCTGCCGGCCACATCATCCGGACCGAGGAGCCAAGGTCGCGCTTGCGACGGCACGGTTTCTATGTTTCTAGGTGCGATGCCTTTCGCTTGCTGCGGCGACATCATCATTTTCTTCCGGAACTGAGCCGCATGGATTTTGCCTATGCCATCGCTGGAGCCTTCGTCGGCTTCCTGGTCGGTCTGACCGGGGTGGGCGGTGGCTCGCTGATGGCGCCCATCCTCATCCTGTTCTTCGGGTTCTCCCCCGCCGTCGCGATCGGCAGCGATCTGTGGTTCGCCGCAATCACCAAGACCGTTGGCGGTTTCATGCACCGCCATTTCGGATCGCCGAATTGGTGCATCGCCGGTATCCTGGCGCTGGGCAGCCTTCCCGCAGCGGTCGCTACGCTGTTCTGGCTGGGGCATGCCCAGGACGGCAAGCTTGAATCCGACATGCTGATGAAACTGCTCGGCGTGGCGCTGTTGATGACAGCCGTTCTCAGTCCGATGAAGGATCGGCTCCAGCGCTGGATGCGGGTGGCGCGCACGCAGCTTGGGCCAAGGCTGCGGTCGCACCAGATGCTGGCGACCGTTATCGGCGGCGCGATGGTGGGCTGCCTCGTCACCCTGACCTCGGTCGGCGCCGGGGCGCTTGTCGCCGTGATGCTGATGTTCCTGTATCCGCTGCGGCTGGACACCCGGTCGATCGTCGGCACCGACATCATCCATGCCGTACCGCTCGCGCTGGTTGCGGCAATCGGCCACACTTGGTTCGGCAATGTCGACTGGGCCTTGCTGCTCAAGCTGCTGATCGGTTCGATCCCGGGCATCATCGTCGGTTCGCTCGTGGCGGGGCGCATCAACGATGGCTATGTGCGGATCGCCCTGTCCATCATGCTGGCCGTTTCCGGCACCAAGCTTCTGCTTTCCTGATGCGCGATCCATTGCATTTTCGACCATACAGTTAGCACCAAATCAACGCTCGGTGCGCTACTCGCGAGCCGGACACAGAACAGATGGTGGCGACATTGATGACCGACAAAGTACCCGTGCTCGTAACCGGCGGCGCCGGCTATATCGGCAGCCATGCCGTGCTCGCGCTCGTTGATGGCGGCTGGCCGGTTTGCGTGATCGACAACCTTACCACCGGTTTCCGCTTTGCCATCCCCGAGGGCGTGCCTTTGTATGAGGGCGATATCGAGGACGGTGAACTGCTGGCGCGCATCTTTGCCGAGCAGGGCTGCAAGGCGGTGATGCATTTCGCCGGGTCGATCATCGTGCCGGAATCGGTCGAGAACCCGTTGAAATACTACCACAACAACACCGCCAAGAGCCGCGCGCTGATCGCCGCTGCGGTGACGGCGGGCGTGCCGCACTTCATCTTCAGCTCGACCGCGGCGACATACGGCATCCCCGAAGTCTCGCCCGTGACCGAGGACAGCCCGAAGCTGCCGATCAATCCCTACGGCATGTCGAAGCTGATGACCGAGACGATGCTGGCGGATACCGCGCAGGCCCATCCGATCAACTACTGCGCACTACGATACTTCAACGTCGCGGGCGCGGACCCGCAGGCGCGGACCGGGCAATCGACCGCCGGAGCCACTCACTTGATCAAGGTCGCGGTGGAAGCGGCGCTGGGCAAGCGCAGCCACGTCGGTGTGTTCGGCACCGATTACGACACGCCCGATGGCACTGGCGTGCGCGATTATATCCACGTGTCCGATCTGGCGGCGGCGCATGTCCTCGCGCTTGAAGCACTGATCGGCGACCCATCGCGCTCGCTGACGATGAACTGCGGTTACGGACGCGGCTTTTCGGTGCTGGAAGTGCTCGATGCCGTGGACCGCGTGACCAACAATACGATCGAGCGCCGCATGGAAGAGCGCCGCGCGGGCGATCCCGATTCGCTGATCTCGGACAATCGCCGGATCAAGGCGACCCTGCCATGGGTACCGAAATACGCCGATCTCGAAACCATCGTCGGCCATGCGCTGGCGTGGGAACGGCGGCTTTCCGAGATCCGTGGCTGATGAGCCTATCGTCGGCGGGCTGGGTTACCGCACCGTAGGGGGCTTCCCGCCAGCGTCCTGAATCGCGCAGCGGCCAGTGCGATCGATAAGGAAGCGGCGCGGTGCGGCGGCATCGCTCGACCACCAGCCAAGCCCGGTGGCTTGCGGATTTTCCCAGTCGGCGATGGTCATCAATTCGCCCTCGGGTGTCAGCCAGGCGCCATCTTCGGGGAAATCCGCGAACAAATGGATGCGGCCCGCGCGGAAGGCGGCGAGGCTGGCGGTATATTCCTCCAGCATCCTGTCGCGCCCGGCCCAGTCGATCCAGCCGATGGCGTTGTCCTGTGCATAGGCGTTGTTGTTGCCCTGCTGCGTGCGGCCGAACTCGTCCCCGGCGGTGAGCATGATCGTGCCGGTGGAGAGGAACAGCGTGCCGAGCAGCGCGCGCAGATCGGCACTGCGGGCGGCTAGAACGGCGGGATCATCGCTTGGTCCCTCGACGCCGTTGTTCCACGAGAAGTTCTCGCCATGCCCATCGCGATTGTCCTCGCCGTTGGCCCAGTTGCAGCGCTGCGTGTAGGCAACCGTGTCGGCCAGCGTGAACCCGTCATGCGCGGCGAGGAAATTGACCGAGCGGCAGGCTTGTTGGCCGAACACATCCGACGAGCCGGCAATGCGCGTCGCCAGCACCGCGATGCCGGCCTGCCCGGCCCAGAAGCGGCGCACATCGTCGCGATAGCGGTCGTTCCATTCCAGCCAGTTCGGCGGAAAACGGCCAAGCTGGTAGCCGCCCGGCCCAATGTCCCATGGTTCGGCAATCATCACCCGATCCGCCAGCAACGGATCAGCGGCTATCTCGGCGAAAATCGGCGCATCGTCGGCAAAGCCCGGCCCGCGTGCAAGAATGGTCGCAAGGTCAAAGCGGAAACCGTCGATGCCGCAGGCCGCGACGAAATGGCGCAAGCTGGCCACCGTCAAGGCACGGACGGCGGGATTGGCGAAATCGAGCGTGTTACCGGTGCCGGTGTCGTTGATCAGCGAGCCATCGGGCGCATGGGCATAGGCGGCGTTGTCCAGCCCGCGCAGCGACAGCACGCCGCCGCCCAGATCGCTTTCACCGGTGTGGTTGAACACGAGGTCAAGGATCACGCCGATCCCTGCATCATGCAGCGCCGCGACGGTATCGCGCAGTTCGGCGACCCCACCCGGACACAGGCCCGGATCGAGCGCCATCATCGCCACCGGATTATAGCCCCAAGCATTGACCAGGCCGAGCGGGATCAGGTGGCGCTCGTCCACCCAGGCGACCACCGGCATCAGTTCAATCGAGCTGACATGCAGCCTGCGAAAATGCGCGATCACTGCAGGATGGCGCAACGCGGCGACTGTTCCACGCAATTCCTCGGGCACATCGGGGTGCAGCATGGTGAAGGCGCGCACGTTGAGTTCGTAGATCAGGCCGCCGCGTGTGAAGCGGGGCGGCGCCGGCTGAGACGGCGGAACCGGGAGCGGCACGATCGCCTTGGGCACGATGTCGGCGGTCTCGACGCCGAACAGACCAAGGCGCGGATCCTGCACGAAGCGCCGATCGAGCGTGACGGCATAGGGATCGACCAGCAGTTTGGCCGGATCGAACCACAGTCCGTGCTCGGGCGCCCAGTCCCCCTCGGCCCGATAGCCGTAACGGGTGCCCGCCAGTTCCCCGGGCAGTTCCAGCACCCAAACGTCGCCGCTGCGCGTCATAGCATGGCGGATTTCCGCATCCGCCGCATCGAACAGGCAAAGCCAAAGCGCACTGGCCAGCGGGGCACGCACGGCAAACCGGGTCACGCCCTTGCAGACATGAGCGCCCAGCGTACCGCTCATCCCGTTAGCGACCGGTAGAGGTCAGCGTATGTCTTGCCGCTGGCGGCCCAGGAGAAATCACATTTCATTCCGTTGCGCTGCAAGCGCTCCCATTCGGGTCGGTCTGCGTAGAGCGCGACCGCGCGATTGAGCGCGGCGGTGAGGCTGTCGTAGCTGACGGCGGCATGCTGGATGCCGGTAGCGACGCCCGCCGCCAGAGCTGCCGGATTGGCATCGATCACGGTATCGGCAAGCCCGCCGGTCCGCGCGACGATGGGCACGCAGCCATAGGCCAGCCCGTAAAGCTGGGTCAGGCCGCAGGGTTCGAAGCGCGACGGCACCAGAATGGCATCGCCGCCCGCCTGCATCCGATGCGACAGGTCCTCGTCATAGCCGATGCGGATCGCCACGCGCCCCGGATGCCGCGCCGCTGCCGCATGCAGCCCCGCCTCCAGACGCGGGTCGCCGGAACCCAGCAGCGCCAGCCGCCCGCCGATCCCGACGAGGTGGTCGATCACCTCGATCAGCACATCCATGCCCTTCTGCCAGGTCAGCCGCGTTATCGCGATGAACAGCGGGCCGTCTCCCGGCTCCAGTGCGAACTCGCTCTCTAGCGCGCGCTTGTTGGCCATGCGGCGCGCAAGGGTGCGCATGCCATAGGTCGCGGCAATCGCTGGATCGGTGGCCGGATTCCACAGCGCCGTATCGATGCCGTTGAGCACGCCGCGCACATCGTTGCCACGCGCGATGATAAGTCCTTCCATGCCCATGCCGAACTCGCCGCTGCGAATTTCCCCGGCGTAGGTCGGGCTGACAGTGGTGATGAGGTTGGCCGAGGTCAGCCCGGCTTTGAGCATGCTGATGCCGCCGTGATATTCCACGCCATCGACCGACCAGGCCATGGCTGGCAGGCCCAGCGCCGGAAACACCGCCGCCTCGCAATAACCCTGAAACGCCATGTTGTGCACGGTCTGCACGCTCGGCACGCGGCGCTCACCGGCGGCATAGCACAGATAGGCCGGCGCTAGTCCCGCCTGCCAATCATGCGCGTGCAGCAGATTGAAAGGCTTGCGCTTGCCGACCCCCAGCGCGACATCCGCCGCCGCCCGGCTGAACGCTGCGAACCGGCGCCAGTTGTCGCCCCAGTCATGCCCCGTACTGTCGGCATAGGGGCTTCCATCACGCGTGAAGTATCCCGGTGCGTCCAGCACCAGCAGCGGGTGTTCGTCGATCTTGCCCGCAAGCAGCCGCGCAGGTTCGCCCAGCAGCGAATCCCAGGTGTGGACCGCCCGGCTTTTCCCGATCGCGCGCAGCACCGCAGGATATCCCGGCAACAGCGTTGTCATCTCTATGCCGTGCCCCGCAACCGCGCCCGGCAATGCGCCGGCGACATCAGCCAGTCCGCCGGTTTTGACCAGCGGGACGGCTTCGGATGCGACGGACAATACGCGAAGGGGCATGCAGGAGGTTGTGTGACTAGACGGTGAGGCGGTCAATCATCGGCTTGGTGATAAGGCACACGCCGCTGTCGGTGCGGCGGAACCGGATAGCGTCGAGTGCGGGATCTTCACCCACGATCAGCCCTTCCGGGATGCGCACGCCCGAATCGATGATCACCTTCGA
The DNA here is from genome assembly GCA_964502105.1 of uncultured Novosphingobium sp. Classification (GTDB taxonomy): domain Bacteria; phylum Pseudomonadota; class Alphaproteobacteria; order Sphingomonadales; family Sphingomonadaceae; genus Novosphingobium. Next base: position 82,720 of record CAZCUS010000013.1, read on the forward strand.
AAGGTGCGCGTTACGGCCGATGTTGCAATACGGCAGGATCACTGCCTCGTTGACGCTGGAATAGCTGCCCATCTTCACCCCGGTGCACAGCAGGCTGCGCCGCGCGGTCGCGCCCGATACGATGCAGTCGTTCGAGACCAGCGACGAGATCGCCATCCCGCGCCGCCCGTCCTGATCGTGCACGAACTTCGCCGGGGCAGATACCACCGCGTCGGACCAGATCGGCCAGTCGCGATCATAGAGATCGAGCTTGGGCACGGTGTCGGTCAAGTCGAGGCTGGCCTCGAAATAGGCATCGACCGTGCCGACGTCACGCCAGTACTCACCGATCTCGTCGGCCGCACGAATGCAGCTATCGGTGAAGCGGTGCGCCTGCGCCTTGCCGTGCTTGACCAGGTAGGGGATGATGTCACCACCGAAATCGCGCTTGGAATTCGGATCGGCGGCATCGCGGCGCAGTTCTTCAAACAGGAACTGCGTGTCGAAAACGTAAATCCCCATCGAGGCCAGCGCCATGTCCTGATCGCCGGGAATGCCCGGGGGATCGGCGGGCTTTTCGACAAACGCGGTGATGCGGTCGTTGTCATCCACCGCCATCACGCCAAAGCCGGTCGCCTCCATCCGCGGCACGACGAGACAGCCGACCGTCACATCCGCACCCGAATTGACGTGCTGCTGCAGCATCAATTCGTAGTCCATCTTGTAGACGTGATCGCCCGCCAGGATGACCATGTATTTGGGCGCATGCGCTTCGATGATGTCGATGTTCTGGTACACCGCGTCAGCCGTGCCTTCGTACCAGAGCATTTCGGAAATGCGCTGGGAGGCGGGCAGGATATCGAAGCTTTCGTTACGTTCGGGGCGCATGAAGTTCCACGCGCGCTGCATGTGCCGGATCAGCGAGTGCGCCTTGTACTGCGTCGCCACGCCGATGCGGCGGATGCCGGAATTGATCGCGTTGGACAGCGCGAAATCGATGATCCGCGCCTTGCCGCCAAAATAGACTGCGGGCTTGGCGCGATTGTCGGTCAATTCATACAGACGGCTGCCGCGGCCACCCGCCAGGACATAAGCCATCGCTTCACGCGCCAGCGGTTGTCCTACCTGCTTCCTCATCCTGGCTCTCCTGATTATCCTGCGTATTCCAGCATGACAGTTGCCAAGGGCGGCAATGTGACGCCCGCGCTGCCTTCTGACGCGCGCACCTGCCCCAGATTGCCCTGACCGCTACCGCCGTAATAGACGGAATCGCTGTTGAGAATCTCTCGCCACGCCCCGTCGAACGGTAACGGCACGCGGTAGTCCGGGCGCGGTACGGGGGACATATTGGCGATCACCGCAATAGGCGCACTGTCCGGTGCCTTGCGCACCCAGGCGAACACCGAATTGGCGCTGTCATCGACGATCAGCCATTCGAAGCCCTCGCCTTCGCAGTCGCGCGCATGCAGCGCGGGCTTGCCGCGGTAGAGATGATTGAGGTCGCGCACGAGATTGCGAACACCCTCATGCGCCGGGGCATCGAGCAGTTCCCAGTCGAGCGCGACGGCCTCGTTCCATTCGCGGCGCTGGGCGAACTCCTGGCCCATGAACAGCAGCTTCTTGCCCGGATAGCCCCACATCATGGCATAATAAGCGCGCAAGTTGGCAAACTGTTGCCAGTCATCGCCGCTCATCTTGCCCAGCAGCGAACCCTTGCCGTGGACCACCTCGTCATGGCTCAGCGGCAGGACGAAATTCTCGCTGAAAGCATACGTCAGCCCGAAAGTGATCTCGTTGTGATGGAACGGGCGATGCACCGGATCGCGGCTCATATAAGCCAGCGTGTCGTGCATGAAGCCCATGTTCCACTTGAACCCGAAGCCCAGGTTCGTCGCAGCGCCGCCCTCGTGCGCAGGCTGGGTAACACCGGGCCATGATGTCGATTCCTCGGCCACGGTGATGAAGCCGGGATGCGTGCCATAGACTGCGCGATTGGTGGCGCGCAGGAATTCCACCGCCTCCCAGTTCTCGCGCCCGCCCTCGTCGTTGGGGATCCACTCCCCTTCCTTGCGCGAGTAGTCACGGTAGAGCATCGATGCGACAGCATCGACGCGCAACCCGTCGACATGGTACTGCTCGGCCCAGAACAGCGCGTTGTTGACGAGAAAGCTCGCTACCTCGCGCCGCCCGAAATTATAAATCAGCGTGTTCCAGTCGGGCTGGAAGCCCAGCCTGGGGTCCTCATGCTCATAGAGCGCGGTTCCGTCGAACCTGGCGAGACCATGTTCATCGGTAGGGAAATGGGCCGGCACCCAATCGATCAGCACGCCGATCCCAGCGCGGTGGGCACCATCGACGAAGCGGGCGAACCCGGCCGCTTCGCCGAAGCGAGCGGTTGGCGCGTAAAGACCCGTTGCCTGGTAGCCCCAGGACGGATCGTAGGGATGTTCGGAAATCGGGAGCAGCTCGATATGGGTAAAGCCCATGTCGACCACATAGGGGATAAGCTGGTCGGCCAATTCATCCCATGGCAGGAACCAGCCGAAGCGGTCCCGCCGCCACGATCCGGCATGGACCTCGTAGATCGAGATCGGCGCGCGGCGCGGATCGATCGAGGCCCAGTGCGCGCGGTGCGCGGCATCACCCCAGTCGTCCTTGCCGATCTGCATCGTCATCGAAGCGGTCTGCGGCCGCAGTTCCGCAGCGAAAGCAAAAGGATCGGCCTTGAGCGGCAGCACGGTTCCGTCGGCCGCGACGATGTGGAACTTGTAAGCGCGATAATCGCCAATATCCGGGATGAAGATTTCCCAGACGCCGATGTCCTTGCGGTTGCGCATCGGATGGCGGCGAGCGTCCCAATCATTGAAATCGCCGACCAGACTGACCAGCCGTGCGTTGGGCGCCCAGACCGCGAAATGCACGCCGCTGGCGCCTTCGTGCCGGATGAGATGCGCGCCCAGCTTGTCGAACAACCGGAAATGCGTTCCCTGCGCGATCAGCAGGTCATCGACGGGCCCCAGCACCGGGCCGAAACTGAAGGGATCGGTGACCAGCCAGTCATGCTCACCCGCCGTACAGCGATAGCGGACCGCCTGAGGATCGCCGGTCAGTGTGCCTTCAAACAATCCGGGGGGATCGACCGGCTCCAGTTGGCCAAGCAGCACGCCGTCGAGCGAGAACACCTCCACTTGCTCGGCACCGGGCAGGATCGCGCGCGCGAAACATCCGTCGGGTGCGCGATGCACCCCCAGAAGCGAAAACGGATCTGCGTGTGTACCTTCAAACAGTGCTTGGATCGCGCCCGGCGGTGGCTTCACATGACTTTCCAGATTTCTCGCGCATATTCGCTGATCGTACGATCGGAAGAGAACCAGCCTACATTGGCAATGTTACGGATTGCCGCTTCGCGCCACCCGGCGGAGTCTTCCCAGCGCTTGTCGATATTGCGCTGTGCAGCGGTGTAGCTGTCGAAATCGGCGGCGACCATGAACCAGTCGTGTTCATAGATCCCGTCCATCAGGCCTGTGTAGCGGGTCTTGTCATCGGGCGAGAATACCCCCGATGAAATGGCCGAAAGCGCCTGGCTAAGCTCACGCGACCCTTCGATCACTTCGCGCGGCACGTATCCATCGGCGCGGCGGGCCGCCACTTCGTCTGCCGTCAGGCCGAATATCTCGATATTGGCGTCGCCCACGTGATCCTTGATCTCGATGTTGGCGCCGTCGAGCGTGCCGATGGTGAGCGCGCCATTCATCGCGAACTTCATGTTGCCGGTGCCCGAGGCTTCCATGCCCGCCGTCGAGATCTGCTCGGAAAGGTCCGCCGCCGGGATGATCCGCTCGGCATAGCTGACATTGTAATTGGGCACGTAAACGACCTTGAGCAGGCCGCCCACCGCGGGATCGGAGTTGACCCGCCGGGCGATGTCGTTCGCCAGTTTGATGACCAGCTTGGCGTTGTGATAGCTCGGCGCGGCCTTGCCGCCGAAGATCTTCACGCGCGGCACCCAGTCCCGTTCGGGATGGCTGCGGATCTGGTCGTAGAGCGCCACGGTCTCGATCAGGTTGAGCAACTGGCGCTTGTATTCATGGATACGCTTGATCTGCACGTCGAACATCGCGTCGGGATCGAGGCGAATGCCCATCGTCTTCTTGATATGGTCCGACAGCGCCACTTTGTTGGTGCGCTTCACTTCGGCGATGCGCTCACCCAGCATGGCATCGCCGGCCATCGCGTTGAGATCGCTCAGCTTGGTCGCATCATCAAGAAAGGCATCGCCGATCGCATCCTTGATCGTCGAGGTCAGACCGGGATTGCACTGCTGCAGCCAGCGGCGCGGAGTGACACCGTTGGTCTTGTTGTTGATCCGCGTTGGATAAAGAGCGTGCATGTCCTTGAACACGGTGACCTTCATCAGGTCGGTGTGCAGCGCTGCCACGCCGTTGACAGAATGCGCCCCGGCAAAGGCGAGGTTGGCCATGCGCACCCGCCGCTCGCCGCCTTCGTCGATTAGCGAAATTGCCGCGATCGCGGCATCATTCAGCCCAGCCTTGCGCGCCTCGCGCAGCACGCGGCTGTTGATGGCGTAGATGATCTGCATGTGACGCGGCAGCAACCGCTCGAACAGCGGCAGTGGCCAGGATTCCAGGGCTTCGGGCAGCAGCGTATGGTTGGTGTAGCTGATCGTCTTTTGCGTGATCGCCCAGGCTTCGTTGAACTCCAGCCCGTGCTCATCGACCAACAGTCGCATCAGTTCAGCGACCGCGACCGAGGGATGCGTGTCGTTAAGCTGGATCGCCGCCTTGTCGGGCAGCGTGCGCACATCGCCTTCGTACTGGACGTGGCGGCGCACGATGTCCTGGATGGAGGCGGCGGAGAAGAAGAACTCCTGCCGCAAACGCAGCTCCTGCCCGGCGGCGTTCGAATCCGCCGGATAAAGCACGCGCACCAGACTGTCGGCGCGCACCTGATCGGCCAGCGCGCCGATGTGGTCGCCTGCGTTGAACGCATCGAGCTTGATCGGATCGAGTGCGGCAGCGGTCCACAGCCGCAGCGTGTTCACCCGCTTGCCGCGCCAGCCCACGACCGGGGTATCGACTGCGATGGCCTCCACTTCCTCGGCCGGCTTCCACACTACGCCGTCACCCTCGGCGATCACCTCACCACCAAAGCCGATGCGGTAGGAGCTTTCCAGCCGCTCAAACTCCCACGGGTTGCCGTGTGCCAGCCAGGTTTCCGGCAGTTCGACCTGCCAGCCGTCGTCGATGCGCTGGCGGAACATGCCGTTCACGTAGCGGATGCCATAGCCGTATGCCGGAATGTCCAGCGTCGCGAGGCTTTCCATGAAGCAGGCGGCAAGGCGGCCCAGGCCACCGTTGCCCAGCGCCGCATCCGGCTCCATCTCTTCGAGCGCGGCCAGATCGAGGCCATGCGCGCGCAATGCGACCGACATCTCCTTGGTCATGCCCATGTTCGACAGCGCATCGCGCAGCAGGCGACCGATCAGGAATTCCATCGAGAGGTAGTAGACCCGCTTGCCGCCATCGTCGTACGTGCGGCGTGTCGACTCCATCCAGGTATCGATGATCGCATCGCGCAGCGCCAGGATCGTGGCGGTATACCAGTCATGCGGCTTGGCGGCGCGCTCATCCTTGCCAACACGGTGGCGCAGCACATCGACGATAAGCTCGTCGATGGCGGATGGGCTGGCGGTGTCGGTCTGGGTTGCCACGGGCGAACTCCTTCAATTCGCCGCGAGTGACGGATGCACTCTGCCGGCTACGGTTACCGCCTCCCAGAGCCGGTGCTTCCCCTTATCGCAGCGGTCGGCACAGGCCGCTCAACGCTGGTCCGAAGTAAGACCGGACTCCCCTCTCGCGACCATGGCTAGCACAGCACGGCGATGCAGCAAGCGTCATTGTGCAGTGCGGCAAATAAATCGCCGCCGGGCGCCGGATACCCATGCCACCTTTTCCGCCCCACACCCCATCCGCTTTACCAGTCCCCACGGTTCACCATCAGCAGGCGAACGGTCTGCGATGCCACTTCGCGGCGTTCCTTGGCGGATACTGATCGTCCGGCGGAATTTGCCTCGGAGATAAACCCGCGCAAGGCCATCAAATAAACCCGCGCCACGCTGTCCGGATCCCGGCAACCGATCCCGTCGCGGTCCGCGCAGAACTTTATGTATTCCGCCATCATTGCGATGACTTCATGCCGCCAGCCAACCGAATCGCGTATCAATTTTGGAAAGCGCGCGCCCTCGCTGATGATGAATCGGTCAAACAGCTTCCAGTCCGGGGTTAACGCGGCGGCGAAAGCCCGTTCAGCAAAGTCCCGCAGAACCTGGTCGAGCGGCGCATCGGGATGCTCTTCGATAAGGGAAGGGATCGGCGGGAACCGCTGCTCGGCCAGCTGCGCCATCAGCGCGCGAAACAGATCCTCTTTCGAAGCAAAGCGCGCGTAGAGCGTTGTCTTCGACATGCCAGCGGCAGCCACGATGTCTGCCATCGACGTCCCGACGAACCCGTTGGCCAGAAACTGCTCAGCGGCGGCGGTGAACAGATCCCGCCTGATCGCTTCGACTTCACCCGACTTGGGGCGCCCGCGCGAACGACGGGAAAACTCCGAACCGGACTGACCTGCCTGGCCAGCACGGCGTTTTTCTACGGCACCCAAAATGACCTACTCCTGATCCGGTTTTGCGACCCAGATCGAATTGCACATGCCGGTTTAAACGCATGTGCAACGAGTTTGATCCTTCAGTGTGACTATAATGCCATTCGAAGCGAAGCAAAAAGCCGGCAGAATCCACCTGTCGATCAATTGGCGCCGATGAGTTCGCGGCCAATCAGCATACGGCGGATTTCGTTAGTGCCGGCGCCGATGTCGAGAAGCTTGGCGTCGCGCAAATAGCGTTCGACCGGCCAGTCCTTAGTGTAACCCGCACCGCCCAGCGCCTGCACCGCCTCACCCGAGACACGGAACGCGTTCTCGCTCGCCAGCAGGATCGCGCCCGCTGCGTCGAACCGCGTGGTCTGGCCGGCGTCACACGCCTTTGCGACCGCATAGACATAGGCTCGCGCCGATTGCAGCGCGACGTACATGTCGGCGATCTTGGCCTGCATCAGTTGAAACGCGCCGATCGGCCTGCCGAACTGCTTGCGCTCGCGGACATAGGGGATGACCGTATCGAGACAGCCCTGCATGATGCCAAGCTGCAATCCGGCCAGCACCACGCGCTCGTAGTCGAGGCCGCTCATCAGCACGCCAACGCCGCCATGCAGCGGCCCCATCACGTTCTCTTCCGGCACAAAGCAGTCATCGAACACCAGTTCGCAGGTGGGCGAGCCGCGCATGCCCATCTTGTCGATCTTCTGGCCGATCGAGAAACCGGCGAAACCCTTTTCGATCAGGAACGCGGTCATGCCCTTCGCACCATCGCCGGTCTTGGCATAGACCACCAGCGTATCGGCAACGGTGCCGTTGGTGATCCAGAACTTGGTGCCGTTGAGCCGGAATCCGCCTGCGACCGCATCCGCCTTGAGCTTCATGCTGACCACGTCGGAGCCCGCGCCAACCTCGGACATCGCCAGACTGCCGACATGCTCGCCCGAGATGAGCGGCGGAAGATACTTCGCCTTCTGCTCGTCATTGCCCCAGCGGCGGATCTGGTTGACGCACAAGTTCGAATGCGCGCCATAGCTGAGACCGACCGAGGCAGAGACGCGGCTCACTTCCTCTACCGCGATCACGTGCTCCAGATAGCCCAGCCCGATGCCGCCCCACTCTTCCTCAACGGTAAGGCCGTGCAGCCCAAGCTCGCCCATGGCTGGCCACAGCTCGCGGGGGAACCAGTCCTCGGCGTCGATCCGGGCGGCCAGCGGCGCAATCTTGTCATCGGCGAACCGCGCAGTGGTGTCGCGGATCATCGCCGCATTCTCGCCCAGGGCGAAATCGAAATCGGGGGTGGCGCGCATGGTGTCCTCATCTCGTTCTTATCGGCTGGCCCGGTTCGTTCTAACGGGTTCGGGCGGTGAACGAAAATTGAAAGACGCGTCGCTGTGTCATAGACGACATCTATGGCTCTTCCGTCAGCGCGCTGGCAGCGAGCGAGTCATTTTTTTTGCGCTTTCGTGTGCGTTTTGCCACCGACGGGATACGAATCGCCGCCTAGACGTTTCTCCATTGAACGGAGACGACACATGAGCGGTTTGATGTTTGCCCTGGCCCTGTTTGGCTGTTCCGATGATGGCACAGCCTGTGAACGGATCGCATCGCCGGTGCAGAGCTACGAAACGCGCTCGGAATGCCTTGCCGCCACTGACAGCGCCTTGGGCAGCGACATCGCCATGTCGGCAGACGCGCCGACTGTTTTCGCGCAGTGCCTGACCAGCGGCCAACTGGCCCGTCTGGGCAAAGGCACCGTCGACCTTACGAAGCACGCAAGGGCGTTTGCACTGGCCAACTGAGCTTTAAGCCGGAACCCATGCCACGTTCCGTTCGCCCCGAGCGAAGTCGAGGGGTGTCTCGACTGCGCTCGGCACGAACGGTTTGGCGCGGTCGGATGGTTCCGCTTACCCTCGCCCGCGATATCCCTGCACGCCCTGGTCCGGCACCCATAGCCCCTCAGGCACGGTGCCCGATTGCCAGAATACGTCGATCGGGATTCCGCCGCGCGGATACCAGTATCCGCCGATGCGCAGCCAGCGCGGCTGCATTTCGTTCCACAGCCGCTGGCCAATCCCGACCGTGACGTCTTCATGGAACCCGTTGTGGTTGCGGAACGAGCCGAGAAACAGCTTGAGGCTTTTCGATTCGACGATGGTCTCGCCCGGCGCGTAGTCGATCACCAGATGGGCAAAATCGGGTTGGCCGGTCACCGGGCACAACGATGTGAATTCCGGCGCGGCGAAGCGCACCAGATATAGCGTGCCGGCACGCGGATTGGGAACGTAGTCGAGCACCGCCTCTTGCGGAGAGGCGGGCATCGCGCTTTGCTGGCCGAGATGCAGCGGCATGGAAGATTGTTCGCTCATGATGGCGAAATGGCGCTATCGGGCGCGTGACACAAGTGAGCGCGGTTCCGATCGTCAATTAAGTTGCCGTTCAGATGGCCGCGCCAAGGAACCTGAACGAAATATGAGGGCAATCCGCAAGATATTGAGCCACGTGGGTTTCAGCGCGCTGGCGATCGCACTCGCTGCGGCATTCGTCGCGGGCGACGCTGCCCATGCGCAGGACGGCGGCAGCGTCAGCGACTATCGTTTGCCGCCGCCGCCAAGCCCAACGCCCTCGCGGTCTCCGGCTCCGGCGGGACCGGCCGACCCTGAAAACCCTATCGCGACCCGGCCCAGCTCCGCGCCCACCGCCTCGCCGCCGGTCATAGTCTTGCCGCCGGCACCGTCGCCCACGCCATCTTCCGCGGCATCCCCCGCTCCGGCGCAGCGCCCGCGACCGACCGCCAGCCAGCCGGCTCAACCGCAAACAGCAGCGCCATCGGCGACACCCAGTGAGACGCCGTTCCCGGCCACCGACACCGCGCCGCTCCCGGCACCGATCGCGACAGCACCCGCACCTTCCCCTGCGCCCACGCAAGAGGAGACCGTCACCCCGGTTGCCGGAACGAACTGGCTGCCGTGGATCGCCGGCCTTGTTGCCGCTCTGGTCGTGGCAGGCGGAATCTTGGCGCTTCGCCGACGCGGTCGCAATGCGCCTCCCGTCGAGGATGCGGAATACACGCCCATCACCGAGCCAGCGCCGAGCGCACCAGCCGTGCTGAGCAAGAAGCCAGCTCAGCCCCGCCCGCCTAGTCCGGTTCCCGCCGTCGCCTTGCCCCAGGCCGCCGGCAGCGAAGACTTGGCGCTGCTGTTCACGCCCGAGTCGCTGCGCATCTCGCTGGTCTATGCGACGCTGAAATACCGGATCGACTTGTCCGGGCCCGCCACTGCCGGCCCATTGCGCGTGTTCGCCGACATGATCGGCGCGCACGCATCGGTGGACAGCCGTACCCAATTGCTGCCCGATCCGGCCGCGATGGAATGCGTTCATGACGTAATCGCCGGTGCGCCCGCCGAAGGTCCGCTGTCGTTCACCGGCGACTTGCGCCTGCCGCTCGATGCGATCCCGATCATCCGCAAAAGCGGGGCCCATTTCTTCGTCCCCCTCGCCCGCCTTCATGTTACCGGCAGCGATGGCTTCGAGGCGCGCCGCGTGTTCACCGTCGGCCCGCCCGGCGCCACACCGCAAGAGCCGCTTCTGCCGATTCAGCTCGATGGCGCCAAGCTTGTCACACCGCTCGCCGCGCGCGAGATCGAGACCGCGCGCTGGTTGGCTCTCGACCCGGCTGGCATCGCCGGTTAGTCCTGCCGGCATGAGCGACAGCGAAGACAGCGACCTTGGCATTTCCACCCGCCTCGTCGGGGCGGGCCGGCGTCCCGAATGGACCGGCGCGGTGGTCAACCCACCCGTGTGGCGCGCCAGCACGCATCTCTATGAGAATATGGCCGCGCTCGCCGAAGGGCCGAGGCACAATGCCGATGGTCGCTTTTTCTACGGCCGGCGCGGTGCGCCGACGCAATGGGCGCTGGCCGATGCCTTGACTGCGCTGGAACCGGGTGCGGCAGGGACGATCCTCTACCCTTCGGGCGTCTCCGCCATTGCCGGCGCGCTGCTGGCGATCCTGCGGCCGGGCGATGTCCTGCTAATGACCGACAACGCCTATGACCCCAGCCGCTCGATGGGCACGGGACTGCTGGCGGACTTCGGTATCGAGACGCGCTTCTTCGATCCGTTCGACCATGGCGCCTTCGAAGCGCTGTTCGATGAACGCACCAAGGCAGTGCTGCTGGAAACCCCCGGCAGCCTGACGATGGAAGTGCCCGATGTCCCCGCGCTGGCGGCGATCGCCCGCAATCACAGCGCGATCTCGGTGCTCGACAATACCTGGGCGGGGCCGACCGGATTTCCCGCGCTGGCAAACGGCATCGACATTGCAGTCATGGCGCTGACCAAGCATGTCGGCGGCCATTCGGACCTGATGATGGGCAGCGCCAGCGCCGGGCCTGACCTTTACCAAGCGCTGCGCAAACGGGCGCAGGGGCTGGGCATCGTCGTCTCGCCCGATGACGCGGCGCTGGCCTTGCGCGGATTGCGCACGCTCGATCTGCGGCTGAAGCGGGAGGCCGCCAGCGCGCTGGAGGTTGCCGAATGGCTGTCCGGGCACGCACAAGTGGCGCAAGTCCTGTGCCCGATGCTGCCCGGCGCGCCCGGTCACGATATCTGGGCGCGCGATTTCTCCGGCGGCTGCGGGCTGTTCAGCTTCGTATTCCGGGGCGGTGACCGTGCCCGCCGCGATAGCTTCATCGACGCGCTGCGCCTGTTCGGTATCGGCTATAGCTGGGGCGGTTTCGAAAGCCTGGCAGTGCCGGTCGATCCCGCTTCGCTGCGTAGCGTCATGGCTTGGCCGCCTGCGGGTCTGGATGCCGGCGATCGCTACGGCGTGCGCCTGTCCATCGGCCTTGAGGATGCGCCCGACCTGATTGCCGATCTCGATCAGGCGCTGGCCGCCGTGGGCGCGCCGCGATGAGCGCGGGCGCCGATGTACCGGTAACGGGCGCGGACGGTATCAAGGACGCGGTATCGTCGCGCAGCGAGGCGATGGGCGGCATTGTCGATACGCTCGACGAGCTTGCGCTCCAGATTGGCCACACCCGCGTGTCGCTGTGGGACATGCTGGTCGTCATCCTGGTGATCGTTGCGGTGATTGCCGGTGCCTGGGCGCTCAGCCGGCTGGCCAACAAGACCGTGCGCAGGATGTCCCGTCTCGACCAGACGCAGCAATTGCTGGCGGAAAAGATCATCAGCCTTGCTGTCTGGGGCATGGCGATCCTGATCGGCATCGATGTGCTGGGCGTCGACCTGACCGCGCTGACGGTCTTTTCCGGCGCCTTCGGCCTCGCCATCGGCTTCGGCCTGCAGAAGACTTTCGGCAACCTGATCGCCGGCATCATCCTGCTGCTCGACAAGTCGATAAAGCCCGGCGACGTGATCGCCATCGCCGACCAGAGCGGGCAATATACCTTCGGCCAGATCCGTCGCATTGGCATCCGCGCGGTTTCGCTCACCACGCGGGACCAGAAGGAATACCTGATTCCGAACGAGAACCTGATGATCAATCAGGTGGAGAACTGGTCGTATTCGTCGCGCAACGTGCGGATCCAGGTGCCGGTGGGGATCGGCTACCGCTCCGACATCGCAAGGGCCGAGGAACTGATGCTGGAGGCTGCGCGGTCTGTCCCGCGCATCCTGTCCACGCCGCCGCCAACGGTATGGCTCGATTCCTACGGCGATTTCGATTTGAAATTCAACATCCAGTGCTGGATCACCGACCCCGAGGAAGGCGTCGGCAACGTGCGGTCCGATGTGCTCAAGAAGCTGTGGGTGCTGTTCCGGGAAAACAACATCGAAATCCCCTTCCCCCAGCGCGACGTCAGCTTGCGCGACAGTGCCGCGTTCCGCGATCTGATCGCCGCTCTGCGGGCTGAGCCGCCGCCGCCAGAGCCGCCGAAGCCTCCCGAATAGTCGCGGCTAAAGATCGGCTTATCCCTGCCAAAGGCATTCTGGCTGGCATCTGCGGGGCAATGCCGCCATCTCGGCAACCATGCAACGAACCGCCCCAACCCCAGGCACCGTCCACCTTGTGGGCGCTGGCCCCGGCGATCCCGATCTGCTGACGCTGCGCGCGGCGAAGCTGATCATGGGTGCGGAGCTGATCGTCCACGATGGGCTGGTCGACCCCGCGATCCTGGCCATGGCGCATCCCGGCGCGAAACTTGTTTCTGTCGCCAAGAGCCGGTCGCGCCACACGATGGCGCAGGACGATATCAATGCACTGCTGGTGCGAGAGGCGCTGGCGGGAAGCGATGTCGTGCGCTTGAAGGGCGGCGATCCGTTCATCTTCGGCCGTGGCGGCGAGGAAGCTGAAACCTGCCGCGCCGCCGGCGTGCCGGTTCAAGTCGTGCCCGGTATCAGTTCGGCGCTGGGCGCTGCGGCGGCGGCGCAAATTCCGCTGACTCACCGCGACCATTCGTCGATCGTCACGTTCGTGGCAGGCCAGTGCAAGGGCCTGAGCGAGCAGGACTGGGCCGGACTGGCCGGCAAGGGCCGCACACTGGTGATCTTCATGGGCGTCGCCACGGCGGCATCCATCGCTGAAAGGCTGATGGCGGACGGGCTGGCTCCCGATGCCCCGGTCGCGGTGATCGAAAACGCCACGCGCGATGCGATGCGCGTGCTGCGCGCTCCTCTTGCGGGATTGCCCGATCTCATTAACAGCGCGGGCGTGAAAAGCCCCGCGCTGATCGTCATCGGCGATGTCGCGGCGGAACCGGATACAATGCTGCGCGCCATCGCGCTGGAGGCTGTGAAGTGAAGATTTTGACGGGCAATGACCTGAAGACGGGCGCGGTAACGTGGTGGGACGGCGAAGGCTGGTCGCTTCACGTGAACGATGCGGTCGATGTCGCCGATCAGGGCGCGAACCTGATCGCGCGGGAGGAAGCCGCGCAGCGCGTGTTCGCCGCCTATGTGATAGATGGTGAAAAGACCGACGGAGGCGTGCGGCCCGCGCATATCAAGGACCGTATCCGCGCGCTTGGCCCGACCGTGCGCGTGGATCTCACGCTCAAGCCCGCCGACCCCGAAGCCGTGAACTGGGTGATCTGATGTACAAGTATGACCAATACGACCAGCAGATGGTCGATACCCGCGTCGAGGAATTCCGCGATCAGGTGCGCCGCCGTCTCGACGGTGCGCTGACCGAGGAGCAGTTCCGCCCGCTGCGCTTGCAGAATGGTCTTTACCTTCAGCTTCACGCCTACATGCTGCGCGTCGCGGTGCCTTATGGCACGCTGTCCAGCGCGCAGATGCGCATGCTGGGCGATATCGCCGACAAGTATGATCGCGGTTATGGCCACTTCACCACGCGGCAGAACATCCAGTACAACTGGATCAAGCTGGAAGACACGCCCGATATCCTCGCCGACCTGGCGACGGTGGAGATGCACGCGATCCAGACCAGCGGAAACTGCATCCGCAATATCAGTTCGGACCAGTATGCCGGGGCCGCCGCCGACGAGATCGTCGATCCGCGCCCTTACGCGGAACTGCTGCGCCAGTGGTCGAGCTTCCACCCGGAGTTCCTGACCCTGCCGCGCAAGTTCAAGATCGCGGTGATCGCCGGCGAAGTCGATCGCGCGGCGATGCGCCTGCATGACATCGGCATCAAGATGGTGCGCAACGACGCCGGCGAAATCGGCGCGCAGTTCTATGTCGGCGGCGGCATGGGCCGCACGCCGATGATCGGCCCGATGGTTCGCGAATTCGTGCCGCTGGATCAGCTCATCACGTATTCGGAAGCGTGCCTGCGGGTCTACAACCGCTATGGCCGCCGCGATAACAAGTACAAGGCGCGGATCAAGATCCTCGTCCATGAACTCGGCAAGGACGAATACACTCGCCAGGTCGAGGAAGAATTCGCCCATATGCTGGATCAGGGCGTCGAACCCCCGATCGCCGAGCTGGAGCGGATCAAGCAGTACTTCCTCGATCCCGCGTTCGAAACCGGCCTGTCCGACGAACTCGATCTTTCGGATCCCGATTTCCGCCTCTGGGTGGAACGCAACACGCATGCCCACAAGCAGGCGGGCTACGTCATTGCGACCGTCAGCCTGAAGCCGGTCGGCGGCATTCCGGGCGATGCCACGGCGGACCAGATCCGCCTGATGGCCGACCTTGCCGCCGAATACAGCTTTGACGAACTGCGCGTCACCCATGCGCAGAACATCGTCTTTGCGCACGTAAAGAAAGCGGACCTCTACGCGCTTTGGCAAAAGCTGGAGGAAGCGGGTCTCGGCACTGCCAATCTTGACCGGATCGGCGATATCATCGCCTGCCCCGGCCTCGATTATTGCAGCCTGGCCAATGCCCGCTCGATCCCGGTGGCGCAGAAGATTTCCGAGCGTTTCGCGGCGCAGGACCGGCAGGACGCCATCGGCGAGATGAAGCTGAAGATCTCGGGCTGTATCAACGCTTGCGGTCATCACCACGCGGGCCACATCGGCATCCTGGGTGTCGACCGCAAGGGCGTCGAGAACTACCAGCTGCTGCTCGGCGGTTCGGAAGGCGCGGATACTTCGCTCGGCCAGATCACCGGTCCCGGCTTCAACGAGGACGGCATCGTCGATGCTGTCGAGAAGGCCACCGAAGTCTATCTTGCCCAGAAGCAGGAGGGCGAGCGCTTCCTCGATACTTATCGCCGTATCGGCATGGCTCCGTTCAAGGAGGCTCTCTATGGTTGATGTCCAGTTCCGCTTTCGCGATGACGAAGCGGTCAACGACCCCGCTGTGACGGTCGACGCTTTCGCCGACCAGACCAACGCCACCGCCGTGCGGCTCGAACCGGGCGAGGATGCCCGCGAACTGCTGCCGCATCTCGACCGGCTGCGGCTGATCGAGGTGAACTTCCCGACCTGGACCGACGGGCGCGGCTATTCGGCGGCGCGCGTGCTGCGCGAAGCGGGCTATGACGGTGAACTGCGCGCGGTTGGCGATGTGCTCATCGACCAGTTGCTACCGATGCGCCGCTGCGGCTTCGATGCTTTCGCCCCGCAGAAACCGCTCGACCCGGCTGATGCCGAAGCGGCGTTCAACCGCTGGGACAACGTCTATCAGGCAACCGGTGACGGTCGCCAGCCCATCTGGGCCAAGCGCCACCAAGGTTAAGGCTCCAAACTCATGCTTGAATCCCGTCGCATCGAAGAGCGCACCCGCGACCGTATCGACACCGGACCTCGCTTCACCGAGGCTGATGCCGTGCGGCTGAACCGTCTGTTCCGGGGCACCGACACGCTTGAAATGCTTGAAACGCTGCTGCGCGAAGGCATGGCTGGCGATGTCGCGGCGGTTTCCAGCTTCGGTGCGGAAAGTGCGGTGCTCCTGCATCTGATCAGCCGCGTGAACCCGAACGTGCCGGTGCTGTTTCTCGAAACCGGCAAGCACTTCCCCGAAACGCTGGGCTATCGCGACCTGCTGGTCGAGCGGCTGGGGCTGACCGATTTGCGCAACCTGACGCCTGACGAGGCCGAACTGGCCAAGAAGGACGAGAGCGGGCTGCGCTGGTCCTACGATCCCGATGGCTGCTGCGAAATCCGCAAGGTGAAACCGCTGGCCAAGGCGCTGGCCGGATTCGACGCTACTTTCACCGGACGCAAGTCTTTCCAGGCAGCGACGCGGGCCAATCTGCCTCGCTTCGAGATCGACAACACGGACGCGCAGGGCCGCCTCAAGATCAACCCCCTGATCGACTGGTCGCCCGAACGTCTTGCCGCCTACATCGAAGAGCATGACTTGCCGCCGCACCCGCTGGTGGCGGAAGGCTATCCCTCGATCGGCTGCATGCCCTGCACCAGCAAGGTCGCCGAAGGCGAAGACGCGCGCTCGGGCCGCTGGAAGGGCTGGGACAAGACCGAATGCGGCATCCATGTCCCCGGACAGGATGACGGCACCCCCGACCTTCCGCCGGGATACGATCCGGTTTTTTGAATTTTTGTATAGTGCGGCCCTGACATCCGTCAGGGCCTTAGCAGCAATCAAAAGGTCCCCTTCACCGACAGCAGGAAACTCGGCCCGATCAACCGGTTGCGGCTTTCGCGGAACGCTATCGGCGACGCCTCGCGCAGTCCTGAATAGACCGTGCGCTCGCGACGTGCCCGGGCATTGAGGATGTTGTTGATCCCGGCGCGTACCGTCAGGCCGAACACATCCTTGTTCTCGACAAAGGCGCTGACGAAGGCCGGGCCTTCCCAGACGCGATCCTGCTGGTTGCGGCGAAACGTCGACTGGATGTGCTCGTGGTAATAGCTGGCGCCCCAGGCCCAGTCTCCGCCCGGAATATCGTGGCGCAGATTCACTTCGGCCAAGCGGTTCAGAAATTCGTTCCAGTTGCGGCTCTCGCCGGTAAACGGATCGCGCAGGCTGGATTTCTGGAACAGCACGTGCGTATCAAGCCGGGCCCCCTTCCAGCCAAGTGCCGCAAGTTCCAGCGTCGCGTACCAGTCGATCGCCCCCGCCTTGGCCTTGGCGATGTTGCCGACAGCCTCACCATTGCCGACGGGGATGATGTCCACCCGGTCCTCGACGTCGCGATAGATCAGGATCAGTTTGGTCGATCCCCACTTACCCAGCCGCTTGTTGGCCTCGGCGGTCAACGACCAGTCCTGCTGCGGCCGCAGATCGGCGTTCGAGGAATTCTGGTTGCCGTCGTCAAGCGAGACATTGGCGAGGAAATCGTAGAAATCGAGCTGCAGCACGCGGCGCTGCAGTTTCACGGACAAATCGAACCCGGCATTGGGTTTCCAGGCCAGCGACATCGTGCCTTTGGGACGGGTGAAGGTGCGGGTGATGCCGCCCGGTCCCGTCTGGCTGATCGTCGATTTCTCGGCTCCGGCCGTGATCTGGAACGACAGCGTCTTGCTGATCGGCCGCCCGAAGCTGAGCATCGCTTCATAGCGATCCTCTTTCACGCCGCCCGATCCCTCCGGGAAGTCGATCTCTATGAAATCCTCCGAAGCGGGATCGAACTCGGCCAGCGAGGACACGTTGTCGAGCGTATTGAACGCTGCCTCGGCTGAGACCTGCCAGTCACCCCCAAGCATCTTCCAGGTATATTCGCCGCGCGCGATTTTCTCACGTAGATCCCCCGTCTGGGCAAAACGATCACCGCTGGCCAGCGAGCCGTCGAGCGGCCGGTCGATCACTTCCTCAACATAAGGCTCGTCACTGGCGTTCATCAGGCCGATCACCTTGAGCCGGCCCGGCCCGAGCGCAAACTCGTAGTCACCGCTGACTTCCCAGTTTCGCGTATGGAAATCCTCGCGGATGCGCCGAACGCGGTCAGGCAACGTAGGAGAGCCTGACCGCCGGCTGGTCTCGCGGTAATAGTCCCAGTTGCGCTGATAATGCGCGGCGAAGTGCCCGATCGAAGTGCCCGGGCCATCTATGGTCAGCCGCGTCGTCGCTTTCGGGGCGTCGTAGTTCGCGGTCCAAACGTCATGGCGACGCTCGATCACTTGGCCGTCCGGCCCATAGATCAGGGTCGGCCCGCCGGCAGAACTGCGCCGCGCGTCGGCATTGTTGAGGCCGAATTCATATTGCACTTTGCCCAAAGTGCCGCTGATCGAGACATCACCCTTGGTGTAGAGATCGTCAGCGTAGTGCGCGCGGACACGGCCCTCCCAGGTAAACTGACCGGACAGGCCACCGGCCTTGTAAACGATGTTGGCCACTTGTCCCGACAGTCCGGGGATATCGAGGGTAGCGCCGTCGATAACCTCGATCCGTTCGACATTGTTGATAGGGATACGGCTCAACTGGGTGAACAGATCGTCCGACTTGTTGGAGGGCCGTGTCCCGTTGAGCAGGACATTACCCGTCGCCTGACCCAGCCCGCGCTGCTGGTCGCTGTCGCGCACCGAGAAACCCGGTACGCGGCTCAGCATGTCCCATGCGTTGCGCGGCGCGAACCGCTCAAAATCTGCCGGCGCATAAGCGGTGCGCGTTTCGGTCGTGACCTTGGCCGTCACCGTGCCTTCCGGCGTGATCTCGACCGGTTCCGGCACTTCCTGCGCCAGCGCAGCGGGCGCACCCAGCCCGGCCCCAGCCATAAGGGCCGCCACGCGGCCAAACTTCAGCATTGCCCCTCCACCCGTCCCCGCCGGAGACCCGATGCCGTCAAAAAGAATGTGCCAAACCAGCGTAAATGAATGTCAGTCGATCATCAGGAACGCGCCGGCCAATCGACGAACGACAAATGGCTCCCTGCCAACGCCTTCAACCCGAAATGGGACGCACCACTACAACCACCCGGCGCTGCGATACCAAGCTGCCGTCGCACGCAAGCCCTCGCGCGTATCGACGCGCGGCGTCCACAACGCAGAGGGCACTTTTGCACCGAGGCTGACGATCCAGTCGGGATGGCTGAAATAGGCGGCACGATCGAGCGTCATCTTGGCGCGCGGCCCGCGCAACATGCCGTCCAACTTTGCGGCGCGCTCCATCGTTGCACGAGACAGACCGAATATGCGCGGCTTACGGCCCACTGCCCCGCCGATCGCCTGCGCCAGATCGTGGTGGCCCCAGCCGCCCAGCCTGCCATCGTCCGGCTCATAAATCGCCCCCACGGTCTCCATTCCCGCATCAGCGTCGGCCAGAGCCAGTAGCAGTCGCGCGAGATCGGCAACGTGGATCACCGAGGCACGGCCTTGCGCCGGCACCGGCACAAAGCCCCACTTGGCAGCCCGGAACAGGTCGAGCATCTCGCGGTCGTTCGGCCCGAAGATCGCGGGCGGACGCACGATCGTCCAGTCAAGTCCGCTGGCCATCACGAGTTTCTCGGCTCGCGCTTTCGAGGCGCCATAAGCCGAGAGTCCCGGCTCGCGCGCAGACAGCGAGGATACGAACACGAAGCGCCGCACGCCTTCGGCCAGTGCGGTCTCGATAAGGTTCATCGTGCCCATGACATTGCCCGCTTCGAACCCCTGCGGGTCGGGCGCGTTGACCACACCGGCCACGTGAACCACGGCGTCACACCCGCGCACCAGCGTGGCCAATGCCTTGCGGTCGGCCAAGTCGCCCGGCACCCAGGTTATCCCGTCGCGCGGCTCCTGCGGCTGGCGCGCCAGCGCGGCGAGGCTATGCCCCGTGGTCAGCGCCTGATCGACCACTGCCTTGCCGACAAAGCCGGTCCCACCAGTCAGCGCGATCGTCATTTCAGCACCAGCTGATCACGGTGGATCACCGCCGAGCGCGGCGCATAGCCGAGCAGATCGGCGTGCTCGTTAGAATGGCGGCCCATGATCGCGGCGCACTCGCCCGATCCGTATTCGGCCAGGCCATGCGCGACGACGGCTCCGCTCGCGCCAACGATGGCGACCGGATCGCCGCGTTCGAACACGCCATCGACCCCGGTGATGCCCTTGGCCAGCAAGCTGGACCCACGCGCAAGCGCCGCCTCCGCGCCGGGATCGACCAGCAATATGCCCTTCAACCGCAAGCGCCCGCCCAACCAGGCCTTACGCGCACCAGCCTTGCGGCGGGGCAGGAACAGCGTGCCGGTGCCAGTGCCCAGTGCATGCGAGATCGGATTTTCGCGGGTGCCGTTGATGATCGCCAGCGAGATGCCCGCCAGTTCGGCAATCTGCGCCGCCTGCAACTTCGAGGTCATGCCGCCCGAGCCCATGCCCGAGCCGGATGCGCCGCTGGCCATCGCGTGGATTTCCGGCGTGACGCCGCGTACCTGCGGCAGCAATTTCGCGCCGGGCTGGCGGGGATCGCGGTCGTAGAGGCCATCGACATCGGACAGCAGCAGCACCGCGCTGGCCTGCACCGCCTGCGCGACGCGCGCGGCGAGCCGGTCGTTATCGCCAAAGCGGATTTCCTGTGTCGCGACCGAATCGTTCTCGTTGATCACCGGCACCGCACCGGCATCGAGCAGCCGGGTCAGCGTGGCCGTGGCATTGAGGTAGCGCCGCCGGTCTTCCAGATCCTCCAGCGTCAACAGCATCTGCGCTGCCGGATAGCCGCATTCGCCCAGAAACTCGGCCCACAGGCTGGACAGCGCGATCTGGCCGACCGCAGCTGCGGCCTGCGCATCGGCAAGGCTTCCGCGTCCGCCCTTTTCCAGCCCGAGTCGCGCCGCGCCCAGCGCGATCGCGCCCGAGGATACCACGATGACCTGCTGCCCGCGCCGCCGGGCCTCCGCCAGTTCCGCTACCAGTTCGCCCAGCCATCGCCGCCGCACGCCATCGGGCGCGACCAGCAGCGACGAGCCAACCTTCACCACGATGCGGGGGCAAGCGGAAGCGTCGGCAAGGTCGGATAGCAAGGTGATCGGCATGGCAGCGGCACTTAGGCCA
Organism: uncultured Novosphingobium sp.; assembly: GCA_964502105.1. GTDB lineage: Bacteria > Pseudomonadota > Alphaproteobacteria > Sphingomonadales > Sphingomonadaceae > Novosphingobium. The sequence continues at coordinate 103,671 of CAZCUS010000013.1, forward strand.
AGTTGCGCGGCAGGCAAACAGCTTCCTCAGCCGGAACGGCTTATGGACCCGCCAGACTGAGCTTTCTGCAATCCGAAATTACCCGACCAGTGCAAGACTTTCCGATATCGCCGAAATGCCGCGCTTGCCGCCCGCGCGATCAAGCTGGACGACGATGTCGATCACCGAGGCGGCGTATTCCAGCGTCTCCGCGCGGGTCAGGCCGATGCCGGTCTGCATCGACATCAGCGCGATCTGTTCCAGCGCGCCGCGCGGCGTATTGGCGTGCACCGTCGAGAATGAGCCGGGGTGCCCAGTGTTGATCGCGCGCAGGAAGCTGACCGTTTCGTTGCCGCGCAACTCACCCAGCACGATGCGATCGGGACGCAGGCGCAGCGCTGCCTGCAACAGGTCGTTGGCGGAAACCTTGGCCTCGCCCAGTTCGCCCTTCACCGCGATCAGGCCGACGCCGTTCGCACCGGGCAAGCGCAACTCGGCGGTGTCCTCCACCAGAACGACCCGCTCGTGATCGGGAATCTCGCGCAGCATCGCATTCAGGAACGTGGTCTTGCCGGTCGAGGTGCCGCCCGAGATGAGAATCGTGCGGCGGCGACGGATCGCGTCGCGCAGATAGGCGATCGGCTCGGCCATGGCATTGGGCATCGGCACTTCGGCGGGCGGCACGATCGGGCCGCGATCATAGGCATCCAGCGGCAAGTCGAGCAGGCGGTGGCGACGGATCGCCAGCGCCCAGTTCGCGCGGGTCGCGGGCGGGCCGACAAGCTGGATACGCGCGCCGCCCTGACCGGCATAGGCAGGCAACGTCGCGGCGAGCAGCGGATGCTCCCGGTTGATCCCCTGATGGCTGATACGCGCGACCTGTTCGGCCAGCCGCTGGAGCAACTGGTTGTCCATCTCGCGCACCTGGATGCACTGCATGCCGGGTTCGTTCGCGTCCTCGATCCAGACTTCGCCGGGCCGATTGACGAGAATTTCGGTTACGCTCTCACGCTCCAGCCACGGGCGCAGGGGCGCGAGATAGGCGTCGAGATAAACACTACGGGAGCCGGGCATCGGACTAGGGGAAAGCGCCTTGATCGCCGGGCCGGAGCCGGGCTGGAGAGGAAGCACGTCCGCCGACACGGCTCACGACACCTTGGAGAAGTCGAGATCCTTGGCGGTGAACACGCGGATCGGCTCGCCCTGCCGCACGCGGATCGTCGGGCCGACCGTTCCTCCCTGTTGGACCGCCGCCGCTGCGGCAGACTGGCCGCTGCCCGCGACGATCACGCTGGAGCCGGAGTTGCCGACCAGCGACGACAGCCCGCCAACCACCGAAAGCAGCATGGCCGAGCCGAACCGCTCGAAGAAGTGGCTGTTGACCTTGCCGGGCAGGCCGGTTTCGCCGCCGAACGCGATCGCGGGAGAAGCGATGTTGACCGAGGCGCCATCGGGACGGATCAGGCGCGTCCAGATGACGTAAGCGCGCTTCTGCCCGGCGGAAAGCCCGCTCTTGTACTGACCGATCAGGCGCGACGAACGCGGGACGAGCACGCGCTTGCCATCGAAGCTGCGGACATCGGTGCTGACGATGGCGCGGACATAGCCCGGAACGTCGGTATCGATCGCCGTTTCCAGCACGGCGGGAATGAGTGTGCCCTGCGTCACAGTCGTCGCCGGATCGAACGAGCGGCTGGCCATGGCAGAACCCGTTCCGCCGACGCCGCCGACGCGTGAGGCGAATTCATCGTTGGAGCCTGCAACGGCCTTGCCGTCAGCGGCCGCGCCAGGAACTGCGACAGCAACAGGTGTGCCCCCGATATCGAACACGACGGTCGGGCTGGCGAAAGGATTGGATGCCGGAGCAAGGGCGCTCTGCACCTGCGGGGGCGCGGCCAGAACCGGCTGCGGCGCGGGTGCGGAAAGCGGGGCCGGCTGCGGCTGGGCGGCATTGACCGGCGGCGGAGCCACCACCGGACTGCCCGGAACCGGTGCAGCAGGGGCGGGGGCAGGCGGCGCTTCGACGGGTCCATTGCGCGCCGCGTCCATGCTCCACAGCGTAACGCCACCGAGCGCAGCAACGATCAGGACGCCGGCCACCATGCCGAAGCCGTCGGCCTTCTTGCGCTGGGTAACGCGCGGCAGCACGTTGCGGGTGGCGAGATCGATGATCTCGGCGCCCTGCCCCTCACGCGGATCCGTGTTTTCCGCAGCATCGGTGCGTTCGCGAAAGGCTGAATTCGGGGCCATGGATCAGTCCTTCTTCTCGGTAGTAGCGGAGATATCCCAGGCCGCGACGCCCTGCGATGGGCTGGCGGCGGTCAGCGCGGCGGCGCTGGCGGCGGCATCGAAAGAGGCTGCGGCTGGCGGCAAGGCCGCCGGTGGCATCGCTGCAGCCGGCAAAGGTGTCGTGCGCCCGTTCACCAGCGTGGCCTTGGCCTTGCCGGAGCGCAGCAGGATGGTCTGGGGGACATCGTCGATCACGATGGTATCTCCGCGCACCGAATAATTGACCGGGCCTTCGTCGCCCTTCTCGTTCATCACCAGGATCGCCGGGATCGCCTGCTTGTCGTTCCACAGCAGGTAGGTCATGTTGCCATCGTCGTAGATGCGCGACGGCTGGATCTTCCCGTCACCGATCCGCTTCCACGAAAAGTTCAGCAACGCGGGGTCAACCGGGTTCCTCGACGGGTCGGCGGCCAGCGCCGCGCGCTCTGCCGCGGTCAGGCTGGCGAGATCGACTTCGGGGGTCTTCACCTCGGGATAGGTGAAGCGCAGCATATACAGCGGCCGTGCCTTGGCCGAAGCGACGAGATCGAAGAAATAGGTGTGCTTGTCGGTCACCACCGTCATGTTGGTGCGCGCGCCGGCTTCGAGCGGCTTCACGAACAGCAGGTTGGCCCGCTTGTTCGGCGTGATCTGCCAGGCCTGCGAATCGCCGACCGCGACATTCTCGATCGATTCGGTGTCGCCGAACACGACGGTTGCCTGGACGCCGAGCTTGCCGTCGATCTTGACGACTTCGTTCTCGCTGTAGAGGCGCTTGGTCAGACGGTCGTCGGCATGAGCGGGGGAAGCAATCGCCAGCAGTGTGGCGGCGGCGGCGAGGAATGTGCCGCGTGTCATCGTACAATCTCCTTGGACTGGCGTATGCCAGTGTCATTCGAAGCGCTGCGAAAGCGGCTGCCGATGCCCCGCGCCCGCGATCCGCCCCGTGTTGCCAGCGGCTCGATACCGCCGCCCGCGACCTGAGTCACCACCGTGCGACGGTCCCCGCCGCGCGCGCCCGAATCCGCCGCATGGCTCTGGTCGGTCATCGCCGCCATCGAGGCTGCGGTGACGACGGCGGCCCGGCGCGGTGCTGCTGCCTCACCGCCACTCGACGCTGGGGCCATCGGCCCGGCGGCATAGCTGCTGGTTGGGGCGTAGGCGGCCATGTTGGTGCCGCCGGATTTGACCTTTTCGCTGCTGGCCAGCCCGAACACGGTCCACTGCGAGACCAAGGTTCCCGCGACCTTCAGCACCATGGACATGAGCGCCATGTGCACCGCCGCAACCAGGAACAGCGCCATCGCCGCGCGGCCATCGATCTCGCCCGCCGTCTGCGTCAGCGCCTGGATGATCGGCACCAGAAGTTCGAGCGTGATGCCGCCGCCAAGCACGACGAACAGCGGTGTAATTGCGGTCAACGCGACACCCCGCAGCCAGCCGGCGGTCAGCCCGCGCGTACCGTTGAACAGCGCCATGACAACGAAGATCGGACCCAGCGCCATCAGCACTGCCAGCGCGATCCGCGCGGTAAGCAATACGCCAACCGTACCGAGCAGCAGCATCAGCGCGCCCAGCCACATGACGCTGGCAGGTGTGAACATGCCCTCAGCGCCGCCCGCTGGTGCGCCTGCGGCTCCGGCCGTTCCGCCACCGCTGTTTGCCGCGACTTCGGCAATGGCGTTGAATACGATGTCGATGCGGTCACCGAAAAGCTGCGTTGCCGATCCCTCGGCGCCCATCAAAATGCCGGCGATCCAGTCCGGCCCGCCGACCGCGATGTTCCACATTACACCCTGATAGGCGATCCAGCTCGTCGCGAAAGTCAGCACCAGCCCCAGCGTCAGCATTCGCGGGGTCAGCGCGGAAATGCCCAGCGTTGAACGCCCGGTGAGCAGCGAGATCGCGAAGAAGGCGATGTAGAGCGTCAAAAGGATGGTCAGCACCGGGGCCATCGCCCCGCTCTCGCCGAACAGGCGGCCGAACGCGGCCGTGGTCATCTCGCCGGCAAGGCAATCGACCGCGCGCAGTGCCGGGCCGACGCCGGCGGAGGCTTCGGCCGAAAGCTGTTCGCAAGCGCTCATTACTCGGCCGCCTCGGTCCAGATGGCGCCGTCCTCGGCGTCACCGGGCCAGTTGGCGCCGGTCAGCACCGGATACCATGCCGAGGGCGCATCGCCATAGCGTTCGCGCAACGTGTCGAGCTTGCGCACCGTGCTCTCGCGGCCAGACAGCAGCGCCAGAACTTCAGGCATGCCCGACAGGTCGAGCCGCACCACTACCGAGGCATCGGACTGGCGGATCAGGAAGCAGCGGCTGTGCGCGGGCAGCGTGC
>CAZCUS010000014.1:0-70249 GCA_964502105.1 uncultured Novosphingobium sp.
GATAGCCACAAGTGGCATGCTTGGGACGAGGTGTGCGCGTTGGCTCCGCCGATCGTCCTCGGGCGCGTAGGCTACTCCCGCAGCGATGCGCCGCCGCCGGTGCTGCCGGATGTTTCATCCACGCGGATACGTGAGCTCTTGGCTGCGCGCGACTCCGCCGCGGATGCGGCGGCTGAACTCTCGTGGCTCTTGCCCCGGTGCGTACGCGCGACCATCGCAAAGGAAGCGCTCTATCGATGAGGTTGCTGATCATCGGTGCGGGGAAGCTCGGCAAGAACTTCCAGGCCGCAATCAAGGACGCCGCAGCCTCTTCAAACGGGACCTTCGAGGTTCGAATGCGGGCCGACCGCAAGGGACTGCCGAGATCCTCGGATGCCGACGTGATTCTGCTCGCGGTGCGCGATGCACGCATCCCGTTGCTCGGCGCGGAGCTAGCCAGGGCCCCTTGGGCGGGGGGCTTGAGAGCAGTGCTACACGCCTCCGGCGCCTTGTCACCCGAGGTGCTGGCTCCGCTGCGAGAGCTGGGGGTCCCCGTGGCCCAGCTGCACCCCATGTTGAGCTTCAGTTCCTCGAGGAAATATTTGAGGCTCGGCGATGTCGCGGGTCAGCGACTGGCCGCCCTTGTCGAACGTATCGGTCAGATCGCCCCGGATCACGCCCAGCCAGTTGCGATAGGCGGCCAGCTTGTCCTCGGCATCGACAGCGGCAACCGAATCTTCCAGATCGACAATCGTGGTCAGCGCCGCTTCGAGGATGACGTCGGCGATTCCCAGCGGATCGTCCTTGCCGATCGGGTGACTGCGATCGATCACCAGTTCGACATGCAACCCGTTCTTCATGAACAGCACGCCGCCGTCCTTGGTGGCGAACGGATAGGGGCATTCGCCGCCCGTCAGTGCTGCTTCCCAGCCGGGCAAATTCTCGTCGAGGAACTGGCGCGCACGGGCGATGACCGCCGCGCCGCGCACCGTGTCATAGCCGCCGGGTTGGGCCGGAGCAGCATCGAGTGCGTCGGTGCCGTAAAGCGCGTCATACAGGCTGCCCCAGCGCGCATTGGCGGCATTGAGCAGGAAGCGGGCGTTGAGCACCGGCACCACGAGTTGCGGGCCAGCCATCGTTGCGATCTCGGCATCGACGTTCTGCGTGGTCACGGAGAACTCGCCGGGCTCAGGCACGAGATAGCCGATTTCGCGCAGGAAGGCCTGATATTCAACTTGATCGAGCGGCTTGCCGGCACGGTCCACATGCCATGCATCTATAGCGGCCTGCAGCGAATCGCGCTTGGCCAGCAGCGCAGCGTTCACCGGTGCATGCTTTGCCAACAGCGCGGCTAAGCCGTTCCAGAACGCTGCGGCGTCCATCGCGATGCCCGTAAGGACCTCATTGTCGATGAAGTTCGCCAAGGCCGCATCGACCTGCAACCCTGCCCGTTCAACCCTGTTCGTCATTTCGCCTCGCACCAATTGCGCCACGCGCGTCGATAGCGCTGGCTGAAGTTTCACCAACATGCCCTGGGGAAGGAGCCGCGCCTATGGCGCAACCTCGCGGCCAAGGCAACACCTTGCCACAATGGGACACACAGCCGTCCAAAAGGGGCTTGTCGGATCCATTTACAGATAACAGACTGTTAACAGCAGGGTTTGGCGGAAACCCCCGGTTGGCACGATCGTTGCTGTTGGGTTAGCGTTATAAGAGAATGGGAATGCTGGGTAAAATTGGTCGCCTCTTCGTTATCAAGACTCGCCTTGAGGCGTTCCTGATCATATATGCGCTGGCGCTTGGCGCGGTTGAGCGCGGCAGTGCCTATATCGACCGGTTTCCAGGCATGGGTGGCAAGCTGCTGTTCCTCGCCACGACCGGCGCGGTGTTCATGGCCGGTGGCAAGATCCTCGACTGCCTGCGCCATGAGAAGGCAGCCACGGCGCTGCCCGCGACGATCGACAGCCGCGATTCTGTCTGAACGGCAAGCGCGACACGCGCTCACTTCACATTAATCGCAAAGCCCCTATATGGGTCGGTGCCGGCTTCGGTCGGATATGACGATAAATTGCAGCGTGCAATAGATGCAGCGGACCCGGGGGCAGTACCCGGCGGCTCCACCAAGAACCCCGGTTTCCGGGGGTGTTGACGGGGCCGAACTAGGATCGACGTGTGTTGAAAAGCGATGTTTTCGTCCGGGCTGAGTAACCCGTACCAAGGCTCAAAACTCATAAGTGCCAACGATAACGAAGCACTTGCTCTCGCAGCGTAATTCTAGGGCTTAACGGCCCGAAGTTACAAAGTTAGAACGCGGTTCGGGCCCACCGGGCAACAGAAGCGGACTCCAGGGGTTCGGGGCGTACCTGGCAACAGAAACGCCCCACTCTTCCCAGATTTAAATTTTCGCCCGTCAGACCGGGCGCCTTTTCAGTTCGTCGCGGATCTCGGCCAGCAAGTCCGTTTCACTGGGGCCGGCAGGTGCGGCTTCAGCGGGCGGGTTGGCTTTGTTGGCAGCCTTGACGATCAGGAAGATCACCCATGCCAGGATCAGGAAATTGACGAGCTGGGTGAGGAAATCACCATAGCCGATCATCGCCACCCCTGCTTCCTTGAGCGCGGCATAATTCGTGCGATCACCGGTAAACGAGGCCGGGATGGGTCCAAGAACGACGAAAAGGTTGGTAAAATCCATACCGCCGGTGACCCATCCGACTATCGGCATGATCACGCTTTCCGTCAGCGACGTAACGATTTTGCCAAACGCTGCGCCGATGATCACGCCTACGGCGAGATCGAGCACGTTGCCGCGCGAGATAAATGTCTTGAATTCCTGCAACATGGTTAACCCCCCTCAATCAATTGACCCTCGGTGCCACAGCCGAATTCGCCGAACAAGCTGTCAAACCGCTCAGGCTCGCTTGAACCCGCCCCTGCCACTGCTATCTAACGTGATGGAGGAGGAACGGCGTTCGCCGTTCCCAATGGAGGATTGCTGCATGCCCGTTCCGTTTGCCGCTCGCCCTGCCCGTAAAATGGCCGGCCGCTATCTGCTCATCACCGCCGCCGCGCTGTCGCTGGCCGGTTGCGGGTTCAATTCGGTCCCGACCAAGCAGGAAGCGGCAAAGGCCAAGTGGGCCGACGTGGAAGCCGCATTCCAGGAGCGCGCCAATCTGGTGCCCAACCTCGCCGCTGTCGCCAAGGGCGCAGCGGACCAGGAAAAGGACATCCTGACCGGCGTGGTGGAAGCGCGCGCGAAGGCAACCAGCATTCAGTTGTCGGCCGACGATCTGGGCGATCCTGCCAAGATGGAACAGTTCCAGGCCGCACAGTCGCAGCTTGGTTCCAGCCTCAGCCGCCTGCTGGTCAGCGTCGAGCAGTATCCGGATCTCAAATCGATCACGAATTACCAGATGCTGCAAAGCCAGCTGGAAGGTCAGGAGAACCGCATCCGCATCGCCATTCGCGACTACAACGGCGCGGTGCAGGAGTATAACACCGAAGTTCGCACTTTCCCGTCGATGATCGGCGCAACCATGCGCGGAGCTGATCCGCTTGTGCCTTACAAGTCGGTAACGCCGGGTGCTGAGGCCGCGCCAAGCCTGGAAGGCAAGATGTAAGGATCGCACGGAAAGGCGATCCCCACCATGTCCCCACCCATGCCATTCCCTGTGCCCGTGTGGTCGCGCATCAGCGCTGTTTTCGCAGCGCTTTTGCTCGCCCTGGCACTGCTGCTCGCACCACCTGCGAGTGCGCAGACCGGGCCGCAATTTCCCAAGCTGACGGGCCGTGTCGTCGATGCCGCCAATGTCATCCCAGATGACATGGAAGCGCGATTGAACGCGAAGCTGCAAGCGCTGGAGCAGCAATCGCAACGCCAGTTGGTGATCGCGACGCTGCCCAGCCTGCAGGGCTATGACATCTCCGACTACGGCTATCAGTTGGGCCGCGCCTGGGGCATCGGCGACAAGGAGCGCAACGATGGCGTTCTGCTGATCGTCGCGCCGGCTGAGCGCAAAGTGCGGATCGAGGTCGGCTACGGGATGGAGCCGATCCTCACCGACGGGCTCTCGTCGATGATCGTCAACAACGACATCATTCCGCGCTTCAAGGCGGGTGACATGCCCGGCGGCATCGAAGCTGGCGCCGACGCGATCGCCAAGCAGTTGAGCCTGCCAGCCGATCAGGCGCAAGCGATCGCGAAGCAGGCGGATACCGCGCCCGAAGGCAGCAGCATTTTCCCGGTGCTGATCTTCCTCTTCTTCATGTTCCTGTTCGTGATCCTGCCGATCCTGCGATCGCTAGGGGGTGGACGCAAGCACCGCGGTAGCAGCGGCGTGGGCACCGTGGTGTTGTGGAGCGTGCTGGATGCCATGGCGCGTGGCGGCAGCTCCAGTGGCGGCGGTGGTTTCGGCGGTGGTGGTGGCTTCTCCGGCGGCGGCGGCAGCTTCGGCGGCGGCGGCGCGAGCGGCGGCTGGTAGGAGAGGCACGATGGCAACCCCGATCTATCTGAACGAAGACGATCACCGCAGGGTCAGCGCTGCTGTATCGAAAGCAGAAAGCGGCACCGCCGGCGAAATCGTGACCATTCTGGCCGACCGGTCGGACGGCTATTTCGACGTCGCGCTGGTCTGGGCGGCGATCACGGCGTTGGTCGCATTGTGCGCCATGGCCATCGCGCCCGACTTCTATCTCCACATTTACGAATGGATCGCTGGCGGTTGGATCATCGAATGGACCCCGCGCGATCTGTTTTTCCTGGCAGCGATGGTCGCGGCGCTGAAGTTTGGCGGCATGCTGCTACTGCAACTTTGGATGCCGCTACGCTTTTTCCTGATCCCCGGACGCGTAAAAACCGCCCGTGTTCACGCCCGGGCGATCCGCGCTTTCCGCATTGGCGCCGAAAGCCGCACCCATGGCCGCACCGGCATCCTCATCTACCTGTCCATGCGGGAACACCGCGCCGAGATCCTCGCGGACGCGAGCATCGCCGCCAAGGTTCCGGCCGAGGTATGGGGCGATGCGATGGCGGCGATGCTGGGCGAACTCAAGCAGGGCCACATCGCCAATGGCATGATCGCCGCCATCGAACAGGTGGGCGTGATCCTGGCGGAGAATTTCCCCCGCGCCGAGGATGATCGGAACGAACTGCCCGACCGGCTGATCGAAGTATGAGCGAGGATTTCGACGCCCCCGATGAAGTGATGTGGCAGGGCAAGTTCATCACCACTCGCAAGCGCGGCAAGTGGGAATACGTCAGCCGTGCGCGCGGTATCCAGGCCGCCGTCATCCTTGCGGTCGATGACGGTCACGTGCTGCTGGTCGACCAGTATCGCGTGCCGCTTGGCCGCCGCTGCATCGAATTGCCGGCTGGGCTGGTGGGCGATGATGACGACAAGACCGGCGAGGATCCCGCCAACGCTGGCGCGCGCGAGCTTGAGGAAGAAACCGGCTACCGCGCCGAGCGGATGGAAGTGGTGGGAGAGTTCTGGTCGTCACCCGGCATGGTCAGCGAGAGCTTTACCTTGCTACGTGCGAAGGGGCTGACCAAAGTTGGCGCAGGCGGCGGCGTGGCCGGCGAGGACATCGTGGTCCACCGCGTGCCGCTGTCCGGCATTTCCGATGCCATCGCGGGCTGGCGGGACGAAGGCTACGCCATCGACGTCAAGATGCTGATGCTGCTGGGGCCGACGCTGCTCTAAGGCCGTGGCTTCCTCCCCAAGCAAGCTCGGGGAGGATGTAACTCACAGCGTGGTGAAGATCGCGCCGAAGTCCTTGCCGCCGCCGCCAGCTTCGACAAACGCCTCATAGATCTTGGTCGCATGCTCACCGAGTGGCACGGTGGCTTCGGCGGCTTCCGCGCCCTGCATGGCGAGACGCAGATCCTTGAGCATCAGCGCCGAGGCGAAACCGCCCTGATAACCATTGTCCGCCGGACTGGTGGCACCGACGCCGGGCGCCGGCGTATAGTCGTTTAGCGACCAGTTATAGCCGGTCGATTTCGAGCTGATCTCGAAGAACTTCTGGGGATCCAGCCCGGCTTTGTCGGCCAGCGCCAGCGCCTCGCACGTGCCGATCATGTGGATGGCCAGCAGCATGTTGTTGCACATCTTGGCAACCTGGCCGCTACCGATAGCACCGGCATGGATCACCGCCTTGGCCATCGGGTCGAGCACTGCCTTCGCCCGCTCGAAAGCCTCGTCAGTACCGCCGCACATGAAGGTCAGCGTACCGCCGTTGGCCGCCGCGATGCCGCCTGACACCGGTGCGTCGAGCATCGCATAGCCCGCAGCTTCGGCCAGCGCGGCAACTTCGCGCGCGGTGGTGACGTCGATCGTCGAGCAATCGAGGAACAGCGCGCCCTTGGGAGCCTTACCGATCACGTCGGCGGTATAGACGCCCTTCACAATGCCGCCGTTGGGCAACATCGAGACGACCGCGTCCACGCCTTCCACAGCTTCCGCTACGGTGCCGAACGCGGTGCAGCCCTGCTCCACAGCGCGCGCCACGGCGTCGGCCGAAAGATCGAAAGCCTGCACTTCGTGCCCGGCCTTGACCAGATTCGCGGCCATGCCGCCGCCCATGTTGCCAAGGCCGATGAATGCGATCTTCATGGAATTACTTGCCCTTCCAGTTGCCGGCGCGCTTTTCGACAAAGGCGGCCATGCCTTCCTGCTTGTCTTCGGTCGCCACGAGAATCTGGAACATGCGGCGCTCGGCAACGAGGCCCTGCTCCAAAGTTGTCTCGAACGCGACGTTGACCATTTCCTTGTTCATCATCGCGGCAAGCGGCGGCATCGAAGCGATGGTCTCGGCGGTCTTCAGCGCGTCTGCAAGCAGATCGGCCAGCGGCACGATGCGCGAGACGAGGCCTGAGCGTTCGGCTTCCTCGGCGCCCATCATGCGACCGGTAAGGCACATTTCCATCGCCTTGGCCTTGCCCACTGCCTTGGTCAGCCGCTGCGAGCCGCCCATGCCCGGCGCGACGCCCAGCTTGATTTCGGGCTGGCCGAACTTCGCGGTATCGGCAGCGATGATGAAATCGGCCATCATTGCCAGTTCGCAACCGCCGCCCAGGGCAAAGCCATTCACCGCAGCGATCCACGGCTTGCGCACCTTGCGCACGATGTCGCTCTGCCAGCCGGAGAAGAAATCTTCCTTGTAGAAATCGACCGCCGATTTGTCGGACATCTGCTTGATATCCGCGCCGGCGGCGAAGGCCTTGTCGCCCGAACCGGTCAGCACCGCGCACAGCTGCGATGCATCGGCCTCATAGGCTGCGAACGCTTGCGTCAGTTCGGTCAGGACGGTCGTGTTCAGCGCGTTCAGCGCCTGCGGGCGGTTCAGTGTGATAAGGGTGACGGCACCCTTCGTTTCGACCAGAATCGTTTCATAGCTCATAGCGGCTTCCATTCCTCTTCCGGGGGGAGCGGCGCGAACATCGCGTCCAGTGATGCCTGCGTTACCCCATCGGGTGTCGCGGGATTCCATTTCGGCGCCTGATCCTTGTCAACGATGACGGCGCGCACGCCTTCCGCGAAGTCAGGCAGGATCAGCACGCGAGAGCCAAGGCGATATTCCATCGCCATGTTGTCGGCAAAGGTGGCGAGCTTGGCGGATTCGGCAAGCTGACGCAGCGAAACCTTGCAAGACTGCGGGCTTTTGGTGCGCAGCGTCGCCAATTCCTTGGCCGCCCATTCGCCGTCATCGCTCTCGAGCGAGGCGATGACCTCTTCGAGGGTGTCGAAAGCGAAATGTTTGCGGATCAGAGCGGCGTTCGCGGCGATCTTCGGCTCGGGCGGCGTTACCGCCAGCGCCGACAGCACGCCGCCGATCTCGTGCCCGGCCTCTATCCGTGCCTTGGCCTCGGCGATTGCCTCGGCCGGCAGGTAATGGGTGGCAAGACCCGCCCAGAGACATTCCGCACCGTCAAGCCGCGCGCCGGTCAGCGCGAGAAACTGCCCGATGCGGCCATCGAGCCGCGACAGGTACCAACCGCCGCCGACATCGGGGAACAAGCCAATACCGGTTTCGGGCATGGCAAAGCGCGTGTTCTCCGTGGCGACGCGATACTTGGCGGGCTGCGAGATGCCGACGCCGCCGCCCATCGTGATCCCGTCCATGAACGCGACTATCGGCTTGTCATAGGTGAACAGCTGGTTGTTCAGCCGGTACTCGTCGAAGAAGAACGCCTGCCCGGCCTTCCCGCCATCGTTGAGTGCCGAGTGGCGCAGCAAGTTGATGTCTCCGCCGGAGCAGAAGCCGCGGCCCTCGCTGTGTTCGACGATTATTGCCTTGATCTCGGGATCGTCCTGCCATTCGGAAAGCGCCGCGATCATCGCCTTGCACATGTCATGTGTCAGCGCGTGAATTGCCTTGGGCCGGTTCAGCGTAAGATAGCCGGCAATCCCGGCGCGTCGGGTAAGAAGTTCGCCACTCATGTGTTCAACGCTCATCACTTGATCAGATCCCGGCCAATGATCATGCGCATCACCTGGTTGGTGCCTTCGAGGATCGAATGGACCCGAAGGTCCCGCCAGAACCGCTCGATCGGATAGTCCTTGAGATAGCCGTAGCCGCCGAACAACTGCAGGGCATCGTTGACGATCTGCGATCCGCTGTCTGTGGCCAAACGCTTGGCCATGGCCGAGAAGCGCGTCTTGTCCGGCGCGCCGGTGGTGACTTTGACCGCCGCTATATACAGCAGCGCGCGCGCGGCTTCGAGATCGGTCGCCATGTCGGCAAGCATGAACTGGGTGTTCTGGAATTCGGCGATCGGCTGATCGAACTGCTTGCGGTCCTTGGTATACTGAACTGCCTCGTCGAGGCAGCGCTGCGCCCCGCCCAGCGAGCAGGCGCCGATATTGATGCGACCGCCATCGAGCCCGGCCATCGCGAATTTGAAGCCGTCGCCCTCTGCGCCGACCCGGTTTTCGACCGGGATGCGGGCATCCTCGAATATCACTTGCGCGGTGGGGGAAGAATTCCAGCCCAGCTTCTTTTCCGGCGCACCAAAGCTGACGCCGGGCGTGTCCTTGTCGACCACGAAGCACGAGACCCCGCGCGACTTGTGCTCGCCGGTACGCGCCATGACGAGATAGATATCATTGACGCCGCCGCCCGAGATGAACTGCTTGGTGCCGTTCAGCACATAAGCATCGCCATCCAGCCGCGCGCTTGTTTTGAGCGCCGCCGCGTCCGATCCAGATCCCGGCTCGGTCAGGCAATAGGAGGCGATCTTCTCCATCATCACCAGATCGGAAAGGTAACGATCCTTGAGCTGCTGATCACCGAACGTATCGATCATCCAGGCGCCCATGTTGTGGATCGAGATGTAGGCGCTGGTGGACGGGCAGCCATAAGCCATGGCCTCCATGATCAATGCCGCCTCAAGCCGCCCGAGACCGATGCCGCCGCCCTCTTCCGACACGTAGATGCCGCCGAAACCCAGTTCACCGGCGGCCTTCCACACGTCCACCGGATAGTGGCACTTCTCGTCCCACTCCGCCGCAAAGGGCGTGATCCGGTCAGCGGTGAACTTGCGCGCGGTTTCCTGTATCGCAAGCTGGTCTTCGGTCAGTGAAAACTGGTCTGTCATGATCCCCCGGTCTCTTTTTGATTTACTGGCAGCGGGTATATTCTAGCGGCCCCGGCATCGCGTCCGGCCCGTAGTCACGGCGGACGAGCGTCTTGCCGTCCTCGCGCAGGTCGAGGACGACATCTTGCGTCCAGGTCTGCCCCTCACCCGAGAAAGTGAAGGCTGCGCGAATGTGGTTGCGGGTCGCGCCGTTGACCATGCCGATCTTGGCAACGGATTCGTAGAATTTGATGTCACGCGGACCGACCGTCATCAGCCCCTTCGCATCGCCCAGAGTGCTGGTGCAATCGAGCGCAACGAGGCCCCATCGGCCATGCATCGCATCGGGCACGGCATCCTGCGCCACGATCTCGACTGGTCTGTCAAAGTCGGAATTGACGGGTTTTGCCGCGGCTTCCGCCGTCTCTTCAACCGCCGGCTCGCTGGTCTCGATCGCGGACGGCGCTTCCGGTTCCTGGGAGCAGGCACCAACCATCAGCGCGGCGGAGGTCATGGCAATCAGGGCGATGGGGCGCATAGACAGATTTCCTCTCTAGTCCGGACGGGGCCAGGCGACACATTCGCACAGCCCCTTGCCGGGTATTCGAGGGGGTTAGCCGACGAGGGCGATAATGTCCTTGCCGAACAGTTCGTCGTCCGACGGAATCACCTTGTGCTGCGGCAGCGGCTTCGAGACCCAGGTCTCGTTGATCAGATCGCGCCACGTTACGTTGTTGTTGGTGCCATTTCCGCCCCACGAACCGCAACCGAGCGAGAAGGTCTGGCGCATGCCGTTCCACACGTTGCCCGAGTTCGAGGCTGATTGCGGCTGGTTGACCATGACGCGGCTGGTCTTCGTGCCGAAAGCAACCTTGAGGATGTTCTCGTCGCTGGTTGAGTAGATGCCGCAAGAGTGACCCTGACCCTGGTAACCCTGGATCGCATTCGTCAGTTCGATGGCGTGCTCGATGTCCTTGGCGCGGTACAGCGCCATGGTCACGGTCATCTTCTCGCCCGAGAACAGGTAGTCCTTACCGTAGCCGGTTTCGGGCACGATGAAGAACGTGGTTGCTTCGGGAATTTCGAAGCCGGCATAGTCGGCGATGAACTTTGGTGACTGCGCCACGACCTTGGCGTTGATGTGCTCGCCATCTTCCCAGATCGCGTTCTGCAGCTTGGCCTTCTGCTCGGGGTTGAGGACGAGGCCGCCCTTTTCCTGCAGCTTGGCGAGCATCTTGTCATAGATCGCGTCCAGCAGGATCACGCTGTTGTCCGACGAACACGAGGCTGCATAATCCAGCGTCTTGGACAGCAGGATCTTGTTCGCCGCGTCATCGAGATCAGCGGTGTCGTCCACGGTGATGACCGCGTTGCCGACACCCACGCCAAGCGCGGGTGTGCCCGAGCTATAGGCGGCCTTGACCATCGGCGTGCCGCCGGTGGCAAGAATACGGTCGCACTGCTTCATCACTTCGTTGGTCTTTTCGACCGAAGGCTGCTCGACCGGGATAACGAGATCGGCCGGGGCGCCCATCTTCACCAGCGCATCGCGCATCAGGTTGCAGATCTTGGCGTTGATGAACTTGGCGCGCGGGTGCGGGCAGATAATGATCGAGTTGCGACCCTTCACGGCGCTGATCGCCTTGATCACCGGGGTCGCTTCGGGGTTGGTCGACGGGCTGAGCGCACCGATCACGCCCACAGGCTTGGCGATCTTGACGATGTTGCGAGCGGCATCTTCCTCGATCACGCCGACCGACTTGTCGTCGATGATGTCATACAGCGTGGCGCGGGTCTTGACCGAGATCTTCTTGAACTTGCCCTCGTAATTGCCGAGCTGCGTTTCCTCGACTGTCTCGCGCGCGATTTCCTCGTCCATGCCAGGCTTGCACACAGCGTAGACCATGCCGCGGATCCAGGTATCGACCTGTTCCTGCGTAGCGTTCTCGATCTGCGCCTGGGCCTTGCGCGAGCGCGCGACGAGCGCCGCGACTTCATCGGCAATGGTGGTTTCGGATGTCACGGGGGCGATGTCTTCAACGGTGGCCATGGGCACAATCCCTTTCGATGCGGCTGGCGATCGGCCGGCGCAGCATCGAACGCGCCGCGCAACCTCAAGCAGTCCTACTCCAACGCGACCACTGCACGTTTCGCAGGTCGCTCGCAACCTCTTTAATCGCACAGTTAAACTCGCGCCTATTGCAAAAAATTCAACCAAAGAAGCGTTGTGTGCATGCGGCTCTGTGGGCCATAGCGACACCTGCAACAGACCAGACACGAACCGTCCGGAGGAACACCCGCTTGACCCAGACCACCATCGACCCGGCAGCCTTCCGACAAGTGCTGTCCGCCTATCCCACTGGCGTCTGCGTGGTCAGCGCGCTGGACGATGTCGACCGTCCGACTGGCATGGTGGTGGGCAGCTTCACGTCGGTATCGCTGGATCCACCACTGGTCGGATTCTTCCCGGACAAGAAGTCCACTTCCTGGCCGCGGATCGAGGCGGCCGGCCACTTCTGCGTCAATGTCCTTGGCAGCGACCAGAAGGACATCTGCCGCGCCGTTTCTGCCAAGGGCGAGGACAAGTGGGTCGGCGTGGAATACGCCATCTCCGATCACAAGCTTCCGGTGATCGCCAACGCTATCGCCTGCATCGAGTGCAAGCTCTATTCGGTGACAGAGGCGGGCGATCACTGGTTCGTGCTGGGCGAAGTGCTCCGCCTCGAAGCCACGCGCGAGGTTGATCCGATGCTATTCCATCGCGGTCGCTACGGCGGCTTTGCCGAGGTAATCTGAAGACATGGCTGACGGGTTCGCCATTGCAAGCGACGGTGCGCAACTGATCGGTGAGCGTAGCGAGACCGATGGTCGGCATCCGCTCGTGCTGATCCACGGGTTCAGCGGATCCCGGCAAGACTGGACAGCGGTGCGCAAGGCCTTGCCCGCCAGCCTTCCCCTTGTTTCTTACGACCAGCGGGGCTTCGGCGAATCGACCGGACCGGACGAAGTATCGTTTTCCCACGCGGACGACCTGCTGAACCTGCTGGATGCGCTTGGACTGGACCAGGTCGACATCTGCGGCATGTCGCTGGGCGGGGCGACGGCGCTGAATTTCGCGTTGAGCCACCCCGACCGCGTGCGGCGACTGGTGCTGGTAAGCCCCTTGATGGTCGGCTGGCCGTGGAGCGAGGAATGGGTCGCGCTATGGAAAGCCATGGGCCGGGCAGCGCGGGCTGGAGACTTCGATCAGGCCCGCTCCCTGTGGTGGCAGCACCCCCTGTTCGAAACAACCCGCGACGGGCTGGCCGGCGAGATGCTGCGCCGTTCGATCGACGCCTTCCCCGGCAAGCAATGGGTTCGCGACGATCAACGTCCGCAAGCGCCCGATGCCGACCGGCTGGCTTCGTTGTCGGTTCCGACGCTGTTGCTGACCGGCAAGCTGGACATGCCGGATTTCCTGGGAATCGCCGATCTCATCGGCGCAGCCCCACCTGTGACGCGTATCGACTATGCTGATGCCGGTCACATGCTGACTTTCGAACAGCCCGAGCAGATCGCCCAGGATATCGCGCGGTTCATCACCGCCTGAACGCATCTACTCCGCCGGGACCGCCGCACCGCGCGTGGCACGAACGCGCTTGTGACGGGTCAAACCGATCAGCGGACGAAGCGGGCCGATCTCACGGCCGATAAGGTAGAATGCCCAGCATCCAACCACGGCCGCGGCAATCAGGATCAGGAACTCGACCGGCGCGCCAAGTGCGAACTGCGAAATCCAGAAGCCGACCAGGATCACAATTGTCTGGTGCACGATGTAGAAAGGGAAGACCGCCTCCGCGAGCGTCGCGCGCCATGCGCCATCGCGGTTCCAGTAGCGTTCGGCGATGCCGAACAGCGCGATAATCATGCCCCAGGACTGGACTGCGCGCGCCATCAAAAACGACCAATACAATTCGACCGGCATGCGCGCGGTGTTGACGTATCGGAACTGAAGCACCGCCACGATTGCGTAGGCCACCAGGCCAAGTGCGAGCGCAACCGGCCACTGCCTCAGGATTGCCAAGCGCAGTTGCTCCGACCTGCGGAGCAGCGCCCCGAACAGGAAGGTCGGCAAATAGACCGCATGTGCCGCGCCATCATCGAAAAAGGCGTGCGTGTCGCTCCAACCCGGCGGCAGCAGTCGCGCCAGAAACACCGCGACGATGCCAATCGGAATGAGCCAGGCCGTGGCCAACACCTTCTCCCCCATGCCGCGCAGGGTGCTCCGCACGTCCGCCGGCAGGGCCCAGAACGCGCCCAGCACGAAAGTATAGGCCAGCAAATAGCCGACGAACCACAAGTGGATCCAGGCCGGCACCGTTACGCCGTCGATCTGCTGGAACGAGAAGTAATCGTGCAGAAGGAAGTAACCGAAGCCGTGTTCGTAACCGTGGTTGCGAGTCAGTTCGGCGTAGGACTGGGGCGAGGTGATGAAAGCGATGCCGAACAGCAGCGGGATGCCCAGCCGCACCAGCCGGCTTTTGAGGAAATCGACGATCTTGTTGTCGCGCGCCAGCAGCGAAGCGCTGGCATAGCCCGATATCGCGAACAGCAAGGACAGCCGCCAGGCATTGGTGAACACCAGCGGCACCATCACCCATTCGAAATCGGGGCGGATCTCTTTCGGGAAATTCCACGGCGCGAACATCAGTCCGACATGGAACAGGATAAGCAACCCGAAAGCGCCGATCCGCAGCCAGTCCATCCCGTAATGTCGTTGCGAACCCGGCGGGGCCATCAATCTGCCTTGTTGTCTAAAGACTTGCTGGCGCTAGTAGAGCGGTCGCATTGGGGGACCACGCCATTTTAGAGCCACTTTTCCGCCAAATTGGCTATATGTTGTTTTGGACAACGGCCACGGGAAACGGCATGTCGCAATAGTGTCGACTATCGCATCCAACGACTTTCCCCGCCCTGCGCAGGCAAAGGGCAGCACCGCCGGCACCGACCTCAATCCGGTGATCGCGCTGGTTCACGATGGCACGGCGACGCCGCTCATGCCCGCGATCGAGCGCGGGGTGACGCAAGCATTGCGCGGTACCGATTTCCTGCTTGTCCCGCGCCTGCTCGACAAAGTGCCCGAGGCCCAGCTTGCCGGCTTCATCCATCGCAGCAAGCCGGCGGGCGTGCTGATCGCCCCCCCTCTTTGCGAAAACCCACGTATCGCCTCGCTCTGCCAGACAGCAGGCTTGCGCTATGTCCGTCTGGGAACGCTGGTGGATGGCGATGCGCAATGCATCGCCGCCGACGATCGCGCAGCGATGGCGGACACCGTGCGCGCGCTGGTCAATGCCGGGCACACCCGGATCGGCCTTATCACCGGCCCTGAAGACTTGCGGGAAGCGCGTGAGCGGGCGCTCGGCTATTACGACGCAATGGCTGAATTCGCGCTAGATCGCGGTCCGGCGCTCGTTGCCAATGGCGACAACACGCTCGATTCCGGTCTGGAAGCAGGGCGCCTCCTGCTTGAAGTCAGCCCGAGACCGACCGCGATCATTGCTTGCAACGATCTGATGGCGGCCGGCGTGCTTCGCGCTGCGGCGGAAAAGCAAGTCAGCGTCCCGGCGGACCTGTCCGTGATCGGCTTTGACGATACACCCCTTGCCGAGCAGCTCACGCCGGCGCTGTCATCCGTGCAGGTGCCATGGGCGCAAATGGCGCGAGAGGCAGCCGCCTGGCTGGTGATACGCGGCCCCGCGCCGTTCGCACCGCCGCAGTTCGTCCCGCGTCTCAACGTGCGTGGTTCGGCCGCCCCGGTGAATGGGTGAAGCCGATCAGCGCCCCTTGAACTGCGGCTTACGCTTCTCCCCAAACGCGCGGACGCCTTCTACGAAATCCTCGGTACGGCCCGCTTCACGCTGATTGCGCCTTTCGATATCGAGCGAGGTTTCGAAACTGGCGTCGAGTGCGTCCCATGCCATGCGCTTGATCAGGCCTAGCGAACGCGCGCCGGTCGCCAGTTCACGCGCCATCGCCGCTGCCTTGTCGTCCAGTTCGGCATCGGACACGACCATGGTGGCAAGGCCCCAGTCGAGCGCCTTTTCGGCCGGCAGCTTTTCACCCAGCAGCATCAGTTGCATCGCGCGAACCCGGCCGACGGCCCGGCTGAGCAGATAGCTCAAGCCGCCATCGGGCACGAGGCCGACGTGCCGGAAAGCACAGAAAAAATAGGCGGTGTCCGACAACATCACGATATCGCCAGCCGCCGCGAGGCCCGCGCCGTAGCCAACCGCCGCCCCGCGCACGGCGGTAATGACCGGCTGATCCATCTGTTTGATCGCAGAAAGCACGGGATTGAACGCGCGGGCAAGCTGACCGCCGACATCGCGCATGGGATCATCGAGCATGGCGACGGCGTCAGCCAGGTTCGCACCGGAGCAGAATGCCTTGCCCTCACCCGTGATCAACACCGCTCGCGCATCCTTCGATGCACGGTCAAGCGCATCGACAAGTTCATGGCCGACTGCTTCGGTTACGCCGTTCATGGTCTTGGGATCGTTCAGAGAGATCCGCGCGACGCCATCTTCGATGGAATAGAGGATGCGTTCGTAAACCATTAAAAAGCTCCATTCAGGGCGACGCGCGTTAACGATTTCGTGCGCTTGGCCGATGACACGGCCTATCACGATACGCCGAAGGTGGTGCTTGTTCAGGCCCCCGCAGTAAGCACACCGACGAGTTCACGCACTTTCTTCTGCCGCCACTGCGGCAGCGGAGCAACCAGCCAGTAACCTCGGCGGCATGATTCCGGTTTGCCGATTTCCAAACCTTCGTTGCCGGCGCCAAGCTGCTCGACCAGCAGCGCCGGAACGCGCGCGCGGCCAAGCCCTGCTATAGCAGCGGCCAGCGCCTGCCCGGCGTCGCCCACCATGATCGGCGGCTTGACGTCATCGCCCTCACCCGCCGGTGCTGGATCCCCGCGCCAGCCGATCCAATCGCCCGTGCCGACGGTGACTCGCTCGGCCGCGCCGAGCGCGATGCCTTCGAGATCGCCGGGGCCTTCGGTCCAGCGCACCGCGAGATCGAGGTTGGCTTCGGTGAAATCGGTCAGTTCCCCATCGACCAGCACGAAGCGCACAGTCGGATTCTGACGCCGGTATTCGGCCAGACGCGGCGCGAGCCATGCTGCGAAGAATTCGCGCGGGGCGGCAATCGTGTAGACGTAGCTCGACTGGCCCGCCTGCATGACCTGTACCGCATCTTCGAAATGCAGGAACCCGGTGCGCAGTGCTTCAAGCCCTGCCCCCGCCTCGTCAGTGAGTTCAAGGCCCTTGCTGGTGCGGCGAAACAGGACAACGCCAAGAAGATCCTCAAGCGCGCGGATCTGTTGGCCAACAGCGGCTGGGGTTACGGCAAGTTCGTCTGCCGCCCGCGTGAACGACAGATGCCGTGCGGCCGCGTCGAACACGCGCAGGGCGTTGAGAGGCAGATGCGTGCGCTTCATCCCGCTTCCCTATGGCGATGGACGCGGATCAGCAATGCTTTTGCCGCACCGATGCAGCAATGCCTGATCAGCCAGCGGTTGCCGGGGCCGCCAACGGAAAGAACGGAATCGATGCCGTCACCAGTGTGCCGTTTTCGCTGCGGAAGGTGTAGTGCCCTTCCATGCTGCCGTGCGGCGTGGTGAGCGGACAGCCCGAGACATAGTCATGGCTTCTTCCCGGCGCGATCATCGGCTGTTCGCCAACCACGCCGTCGCCCTCGATCAGGCTGACCGCGCCGCGGCCATCGGTTATCCGCCAGTGCCGCTTCAGCAGTTGCACGGTCCGGCCGGATTCGTTCTCGATGCGAATGTGATAGACCCAATACCACTTACCCGCCTCGATTCGCGACTGTTCGGGCAGAAAATTCACCGCGACCCGAACGATCAGGCCATCGGTTATGGCGGTATGTTGGAACAGTTCCTTCATCACGTATAAAAGCCTAGCGACTAAACCTGCCCCTCACAACACCATTGGCTTACTGACACAATCTGCCCGAACGCGCCGAGCACTCAGGAAATCCCGGAGGTGGCGCAACGCAGCGACCAGCGGAACCCGGTTGGCGGATACGCGATGGAAACTGCCGCGCTGAGCTTGACGCGAGGAACATCGACGATGATTCGTGAGCCAAAGCCCTTGCGTTCCGGTTCAACCACCGGCGGACCATCGCTTTCCTCCCAGACAATCGCAAAGGCGCTGCCTGGCTCGTCCACCGTGTCATCTGCACCCTCGTCGGGCACGATGTCCCAGCTGATCTGAACGTGCCCGCGCGGGTTAGACAGCGCGCCATACTTCAGCGCATTGGTCGCCATCTCGTGCATCGCCATGGCCAGCGCCTCAGCCGAACCCGGCGAAAGCAGCACATCCGGGCCGGTCAGCGTTACCTGATTCATGCTGTCGCCCAGAAAGCGCAGCTGCGCCCGTACCATCTCTTCAACCGGCACGCGCGACCACGCGCGCTTGACCAGAACGTCCTGATTGGCCGCCAGCGCCTGAATGCGCCTTTCAAGCCGATCGACGTAATCGCCATTTTCATCATTACCCCGCCGCGCCAGCGACTGGACGATGGCGAGCATGTTCTTGGAGCGGTGATTCACCTCCTGCAGCAGCAGTTCGATCCGCTGCTCGGCATCGCGCATTTCGGTGACGTCGGTGTTGGTGCCGAACCAGCACAAGATCTTGCCTTCATCGTCGCGAATCGGCACCGCGCGCGACAGGAACCAGCGGTATTCTCCGTCGGCCCCGCGCAACGGGAAAGTATCCTCCCAGTCCTCGCCGCTGGCCCAGCAATCCCGCACCTTGAGCGTCACGCGGTCGATATGATCGGGGTGATGGACGCCCGTCCAGCCCCAGTTTTTCATGTCCTCGAAGGTTCTGCCGGTGTAGTCGAACCAGCGCTTGTTGTACCACACGATCGACGCCTCGCGGTCGGCGATCCAGGCCAGTTGCGCGATGTTGTCAGCCAGGAGGCGCAGGCGTTGCTCGCTCTCTCGCAACTGGTTCTCGACCTGCTTCTGCGCGGTGATGTCGCGCGCGATCTTGCTTGCGGCAACAACGCGCCCTTGCGGGTCCAGCACTGGCGACACGGTAACCGCGACGTTGACCGCGCTGCCGTCCTTGTGCAGGCGCACCGTCTCGAAGGTCGGCACCCGCTCGCCCCGCATGATGCTGGCAACGATGGTATCTTCCTCGATCTGCCGGTCAGGCGGGATCAGCATCCGCACGTTGCAGCCGATGATTTCATCGGCGGAATAGCCGAAGATCGTCTCCGCCGCGTGGTTCCAGCTCAGGATGCGGCCATCCAGGCTCTTGCCGACGATGGCGTCATCCGTCGATGCGACGATCGCAGCAAGCAGAGCCGCGGCATCTGCTGCTGCCCCGGTCAAGATTACAAACCGGCCTTGCCAAGCGCCTGATCGAGGTCCTCGATCAGGTCGTCGGGATCCTCCAGGCCGATGTTGATACGCAACATGCCCTCTGAAATTCCCATGGCCGCGCGGCCTTCCGGACCCATGTTGTGATGTGTCGTCGATGCGGGATGACACATCAGCGAGCGCGAATCGCCGATGTTGTTGGAAATGTCGATCAGCTCCAGCGCGTCGAGCAGGGCATGCGCCTGCGCCCGCCCACCATCGAGGATCATGCTGAAGATCGGCCCGCAATCGTCCATCTGCTGCTTCGCCAAGGCCTGGCGCGGATGGCTATCGAGCCACGGATGCAGGATTACCGGCACCCGGCTCTCGACGAACTTGCCGACCTTGAGCGCGTTCTCGCTCTGGCGACGGGCCCGCAGATCGAGCGTCTCCAAGCCCTTGAGCACCACCCAGGCATTGAACGGCGACAGGTTTGGCCCGGTGTTGCGCTGGAAGGGCAGCAGCTTGTCGTTGATGAATTCCTCGGTGCCGCACACGGCTCCGGCCAGAACGCGGCCTTGCCCGTCCATCAGCTTGGTGGCCGAATAGGCGACGACATCGGCGCCGAACTCCAGAGGACGTTGGAGCGCTGCGGTACAGAAAGCATTGTCGACCACGGTGGTGATGCCATGCGCGCGCGCAATATCGCAGATCGCGCGGATGTCGGCGATGTCCATCGTCGGGTTCGCCGGGGTCTCGAAGAAGAACACCTTGGTGTTGGGTCGGATCGCCGCTTCCCATGCCGCTTCGTCGCAAGCATCGACTACGGTCACCTCGATGCCGAAACGCGGCAGCAGGTGATCGCCCAGCCAGCGGCATGATCCAAACGCTGCCCGGGCCGAAACCATGTGGTCGCCTGCGCTGAGCTGGCACAGCAGCGCCGCCGTCATCGCCGCCATGCCGGAAGCTTGCGTGCGGCAGGCCTCGGCGCCTTCCAGCAGCGCAATCCGCTCTTCCAGCATCGCCACGGTCGGATTCTGCAGGCGTGAATAGGTCATGCCATCCTGCTCGCCGGCGAAGCGCGCGGCGACGGTTGCCGCATCGTCGTAGGCATAGCCCGAGGTAAGGAACAGCGCCTCGCTGGTCTCCCCCTGTTCCGAGCGCCAAGTGCCCCCGCGAACGGCCCGGGTTGCGGGGCGCCATTGCGTGGTCTTGCTGCGATCTTGTCCGGTCGTGCGTTTCATGCGCTGGCTCTACTTTCGGCCAGAGCCATGCGCAAGCGGGCGGCGCGCTTTTCGCAGCTTGCGGCGCCGCACTGTCGTGCTATCCCGCGCGTCGCATGCAGCACAACCCAAGAACCGAACGCGATCCGTGGGGCTGGTGCCTGCTCGTTACCTTGGCGTTCCTGGGCATTGCCGCCTTCCGCCTGGCATTTCCAACATTCCTGTATTTCGACGAGGTGCATTACGTGCCGGCGGCGCAAAAGCTGCTGGAACTGGTGCCAGCGAACCGCGAACATCCGCTGTTCGGCAAGGAGATGATCGCCGCCTCGATCTGGCTGCTTGGCGATACGCCTTTCGCCTGGCGGCTGCCCTCGCTGGTGTTCGGCACGATGGGGCTGTTCGCGTTCAGCCGCCTCGTCTGGTGCGCGAGCGGACGCCGTGTGGCGACGCTTGCCGCGACCGTGCTGCTGGCAACGAATTTCATGTGGTTCATCATGAGCCGGATCGCGATGCTCGACATGGTCGAGGCCGGGCTGGGCATGGTGGGATTGTGGCAATTTGCCGCTGCGCTGCGTCACCCGATGCGGGGCGCTCGCTGGCGGCTTGCGGCATCCGGGGTGGCATTCGGACTATCGCTCGGCGCTAAGTGGAGCATTGCCCCCGCGATGATGATGCCGGGGCTGGCGTTCCTGTGGCTGCGCTGGCGCGAGACCGGCTGGCGTGTGATCGGCCAGCGCGGTGCCGGGCCGCTGCCGGGCATTTCGCTGATCGAGGCGGCGTGGTGGCTCGGGCTGTTTCCGCTGATCGTCTACTGGATCACGTTCGCACCCGCGCTGTTCTACGAGACGCAAAATCACCCGCTGACGATGTTCGGCTTCATCGAGCAGCATCGCTACATGCTGGAACTGCAGGACAGCGTGCGCCGCCTGCATCCCTATCGCAGTGTCTGGTACGAGTGGGTCGCGAACTGGCGGGCGATCTGGTTTCTTTACAAGGAAATAGACGGCTGCCAGAGCGGCATCGTTCTGATCGGCAATCCGTTCACGATGCTGGTCGGTCTGCCCGCGCTGCTGTGGTGTGCTTGGGCGGCATTATTCCGCCAGCGCCGCGATGCTGGTGCGTTCGTGCTGCTCTATGCGGTGTGCCTGGGCATCTGGGCGGTGAACGGGAAGCCCATCCAGTTCTATCACCACTATCTGCTGCCCGGCGCCTTCCTGATGGCCTGCCTCGGACTGGCGCTCGACGTATTGTGGCAGCGCCAGGACCGCTGGCGCTGGCTAACGCCGGCAACGATCGCACTGGCGCTGGGAATGGCGGCGTTCTTCTATCCGATCATTTCGGGGGCGCCGCTGGAGGGCGGGAAGCAGTCCTATACCCGCTGGATGTGGCTCGACAGCTGGCGCTAGACCAGCTGTCAGTATTTGCCCCAGACGAACTTTGACGACAGCGCAAAATTCCACACCGATGCGATCACGATGCCGGTCAGCGCAGCCGGGTATTCGTGAATTCCGTAGCGCACCAGGATCGCCGCGACGCCGACGTTGGCGGTCAGGCCGATGCCGCAGGTCAGCCCGAATTTTGCCCAGCCGCGCAGCAGCGGCACGAAGCCCGTGAGCCGCTTGTCGGCATAAGTCAGGGAATTGTTGAGGAAAAAGTTGAACGTCATCGCAACGATGGCCGCGACCGTCTGGCCAACTTCAAACGCGGAGACGAGTTGCCCCCGGATCGGCGTTCCGCCAAAAATACCGAGGAACGACGCGAGTACCGCCATATGCACGACGACGCCAAGCGCGCCGATCGTGCCGAACAGTGCAAAGCGCGTCGGAATGATACGGCCGAGCCACTTGTCGTAAAGGCCGACCAGAAATTCGAACACGACCGTGCGGTCAAGCTTGCTTTCCCCTTCGGCACGGGCGGCAAACGCAAGCGGGAATTCCTTAACGCGCAACGGGGTCTCCACAGTAGCAAGAATATCGAGAAGAATCTTGAAGCCCACGCCTGAAAGGCGGTGCGCATCGGCGCGAAGGATGTCGCTGCGCAGCATGAAATAGCCGCTCATCGGATCGGACAAAGTAACGCCGGTCACCTTGCGGGCGATGGCATTGGCCAGGCCCGACGCCTTGACGCGGTCAGGCCGGTTCCATGCTTCGGTACTGGCGCCCTCACAAAACCGGGATGCGTAGGCGACGTCGTATTCGCCGGAGTTGATCGCCTGCACCATGCCCGGCAGCAGCTTGGGATCGTGCTGGTGATCGGCATCCATCACCGCGACGAGCGGGGCAGCGGTGGAGCACATGCCCTCGATCGCCGCCGAAGCAAGGCCGCGGCGGCCGATACGCTGGATGACCCGCAGGCGCGGATCGCGCAGCGAGATCGCCCGCGCCTCGTCGGACGTGCCGTCCGGGCTGTTGTCATCCACGACAATGACTTCCCATGCCAGCCCCTGCAGGGCAGCGTCGAGACGGTCCATCATCGAGGCAAGGTTATTGCGCTCGTTGAACGTGGGCAGCACGACCGCCAGTTCCAGCGGTCGAGCAACGGCATTCACCGCTTCAGCAAGATCGGAACGTGTAATGTTCATTCCCCGCGCAATATCTGGACTTTCTGAAGAAGACATTTAGCGCCAACGCCCGCCAATTACAGCGCTGCGATTACAGCGCCGCAAGGACCGCGTCGCCGATTTCTCGCGTGCCGGCGCTGCCGCCCAGATCGCCGCCGCGCACACCGCTGCCAAGCGCCTTCGATACCGCCGCCTCGATCCGCGCCGCTTCGGCCTCAAGCCCAAAGCTGTGACGCAGCAGCATGGCCGCCGAAAGGATCGTCGCCATCGGATTGGCCAGGCCCTTGCCGGCAATATCGGGCGCGCTGCCGTGGATCGGCTCGTACAGGCCATAAGTGCCTTCCGCCAGCGAGGCAGACGCGAGCAGCCCGATCGAGCCGACGCACATGCTCGCCTGATCCGAAAGGATATCGCCGAACAGGTTGCCGGTGACGATGACGTCGAACTGACCGGGATTCTTCACCAGCTGCATCGCCGCGTTATCGACATACATGTGGGAAAGCTCGACTTCGGGGAACTCGGCCGAAACCTCGATCACCACGTCGCGCCAAAGTTGCGAGGTTTCCAGCACGTTGGCCTTGTCGACCGAGCATAGCTTCTTCTTGCGGCCCATCGCGGCAGTGAAGCCGGTGCGCGCAATGCGGCGCACCTCATCCTCGGCATAGGACATGATATCGTAGCCCTGACGCCGCCCGTCATCGAGAACGCGCATGCCCTTCTCGCCAAAATAGACGTCGCCATTGAGTTCGCGCACGATCAGCAGGTCGATCTTCTCGGCCACTTCGGGGCGCAGCGTGGTGAGGTCTTCCAGACCCTTGAACACCGTTGCCGGGCGAAGGTTGGCAAACAGGCCCAGTTCCTTGCGCAGGCCCAGGATGGCCTGCTCGGGGCGAAGGTGGCGTTCCAGATGGTCGCAGTCAAAATCGCCGACCGCGCCGAACAGGATTGCCTGGCACGAGCGCGCGATTTCCAGCGTTTCGGGGGGCAGCGGATGGCCGTGCTTGCGATACGCGGCTCCGCCGACATCGCCTTCGATCAGTTCCAGACCCGGCAGATCGAGTGCTTTTAGCACTCGCACCGCCTGTTCGGTTACTTCCGTTCCGATCCCGTCCCCTGCAAAAACCGCGATGCGCATCGTTTTCCCGTGTCCAATCCTGGCTTCAGATCCGTGCCAGCCGCTCCCGCAGCATGGCGCGCGCCGCCATAACATCGCTTCGCCGATCGGCAAGCAGGTAGCGTTCCACATGCACACCAAGTTGATCGAAGGTTTCGAGGATCATCGACCATTCGGTATCCACCGGACGAGCCACGGGCACTCCATAGCCGAGTTCGCGCAAGGTCAGCACTTCATACGAAAGCAGCGGCAGTGCCCAGCCCCGCGCCGATGGCGCCACGCAGATCGCTTCGAGCAACCCCGCCAGCGCATCGTGCAAAGAGGGGACCGGCTGGTGTTCGGGCAGCGTGGCTGCGGCAAGCGCGGTCACCCATGTGATGGCGGCGGCCGGTAGAGGCTCGGTCAGCCACGGCCCGCGGCTTTCGAGCAGTTCGAGCCGGGCATAGGGCAGTTGAGTCGCGGAGCGGGAGCGCAATTCGGCATCCACGCGATTGCCGGGTATCAGTACCGGGCGCATTTCGCGCCCACGTCCGCCCGCCACAAAGCCAGCAACCATGCCGTAGTCATGGGTGAGAAGGCGGACGATCACGGCATTCTCGCCATGGGGCCGCGAGGCGCAGACGATGGCGGAGGCGCGAAATTGCATCGCGCTCACCTGCACGCTCGCCGCGAAACCGACAAGCGCACTGTCGCTGCGATCAGGTCTTGGGCGGCATCCGCGCTTCGAGATCGGCCAGCCGCTGCTTCAGCGTGTCGGCCTCCTCGCGGGCGCGGGCTGCCATTTCCTTCACCGCCTCGAATTCCTCGCGGCTGACGAAGTCCATGTCACCCATCATTTCCTTGAACCGTTCGCGCGCCGAATCGCGGGCTTCGCGACCCATTCCGGCAAGCGTGCCGGCAGCGCTGTTCATGACCTTGACGAAGTCGGCGAGGATGGGGTTTTCGCTTTGCATGCGCGTTAGATGGTACGAACTGCGCGTCGCGGCAAGAGAGCAAAATGCATGATCAGAATTCGATGCGCTGAACCGCCCCGCTCACCTCCACGCCATCCAGCGTAGGGTTCGCGTCAAGGAAGGCCCAGTTGAGGTATGTCGCAAAAAGCACCCACAGCAGATACGGTATCAAAAGATAGGCTGCTACGGGCCTGACCCTGTGGAACAGCACAATCGTCGTCGCGACGGCTATGTCGATCAGCACGATCAGGATCAGAGACCCGGTGAGCATGTGCGCTGCGAAGAACAGCGGCGACCAGGCCAGGTTCAGCACGAACTGCACCACGAATGCCGCCAGCGCCGGGCCACGCCCCGGCGCGCCGCGCGCCGATGCGACCATGGCGCAGGCGATGCCCATCAACACATAGAGAATTGACCAGACGATGCCAAATGCAGCCGGCGGCGGATAGGCGGCCGGCTTCACCAAAGCCATGAACCACGCGCTGTCAGGTCCGCTGCCCGCAAGGCGCCCCGAAAGGAGGCCCAGCAAGAGGGTGGAAGGAACCAGAACAAGTGCCCAGCGCAGCAACGACGCGCGCAGCTGGCCTGAAGAGGCAATCACATTCATTCCCGCGCGGTCTCCCGAATCACGTAAAGATACGCATTTCTGGCCCCATGCGGGCAAACACGCAATCGTCACGCATGGTCATGTTTGGCCCCGGTGTGCCGAGATGAGAAATTCGACGTTGCCTTCCGGTCCCTTTATCGGACTTTCGACGATGCCCTGGATGGTCCAGCCCGCCCCCTGCAGCCAGTCGCTAACCTCGTCGCAAACGCGCTGGTGCAGCGCGGAATCGCGCACGACGCCGCCCTTGCCGACCTCGCCGCGCCCCACCTCGAACTGCGGCTTGATCAACGCCACCAGTCGGCAATCGGGTGCGGCCAGACGCAGCGGGACATCCAGCACTTTGGCAAGACCGATAAAGCTCGCGTCGCACACCACCCAGCCGCACGGGGCATCGATCAGCTCCGACGTGAGGATGCGTGCGCTGGTCTTTTCCAGCACCGTGACGCGCGGGTCCTGCCGCAGCTTCCACGCAAGTTGGTTCGTGCCCGAATCGACAGCAAACACGCGCACGGCCCCGTTGGTCAGCAGCACGTCAGTGAAGCCGCCGGTCGAACTGCCGATGTCCATCGCGGTAACGCCCGCCGGGTCCAGCCCGAAGTGTTCGATCGCATGCGCCAGCTTGATGCCCCCGCGAGAAACCCAGGGATGATCGCGCCCGCGCACTTCCAGCGGCGCATCGGCCCGTAGCGTTTGCCCCGCCTTGGCGATCTTGCTCTCGCCCGAGAACACCAGTCCTGCCAAGATCAGGGCCTGCGCGCGGGTGCGGCTTTCGGCGTGGCCACGATCGACCAGCAACTGATCGACCCTGATCTTGTCTGGCGGGCGCGCCTTTTCGGCGGGGCGGGGTTTTGCAGCGTCGGTCATGGGAATGCGGTCTTGTGATGGGCGGCGACTGATCCCATACCGGCGCGATGAAGGCAATTGCGCGCAAACCTGTTTATATCGCCCCCCTGCTAGCCGCGCTGGCGGCGTCGCTCGTGCTGGCTGGATGTTCCGAACGGCGAATCGTGCCGGCTCCTGCACCGTCGCAGACTCCGAATGCCGCCCCCGCGCCGCCGCGCGCCAGCGGCAACTGGCGCGATGTTCCCATCACGCCGGGGGACTGGTCGTGGAGCATGGCGGGTGGCCGCTCAACCTCCAGCTTTGCCGGCGGCCAGTTCGTGATGCGATGCAATCTGCCGGAACGCACGGTCACGCTGTGGCGCGCGGGATCTGGCAACGGGCAGGTGCCGATGACGGTATTGACCGAAACCGTGATTCGCCCGCTGACTGGCACTGTGCAGGCCGGATCGACGCCGGGAATCGCGGTGACGCTCAATGCCCGCGATCCGCTGCTCGATGCAATGGCGTTCAGCCGTGGCCGCTTCGCGGTCGAGACGGCTGGCCTTGCCCCGCTCTATATTCCCAGCTGGCCCGAAGTCAGCCGCGTGCTGGAAGATTGCCGCTAGGTAATCCGCCGCCTGCTATTTTGATCGGGGAGCGTGTCCGCCCGGCCTCTCTCTAGAGCGGCCCGGCGACGCGAAGCGGTTATACTGACGGCAAAATAATTCTTTGCAAGACTTGTTGTGCACTGCGGAATGGGACAGAAATCCATCAAGGCCGGAGCGGCGGAGGGAGATCCCGAAGCAGCCCGCCCCAGCCGCGAAAGCGGCGATTTGGCTCAACAGCGCGAAAGGAGGTGATCCGATGTCTCATGGTTCAGCACAGAGGTCGGTTATATCCGTAGCGAGGCATTATCGCTGAATAAGTTCAGGCGATAAAGGTTTCGCTGGCGGCACTTCCGGCCGCTGACCATGCGAAGGGCCGCACCGGTTTGCCGGGGCGGCCCTTCTCATTTGTGCCGTTGCCGCAATGTCGGCGCCGACGCCTCACATTTTCTCCGCCCAACGCCACAGAGATTTTACAGCCCCTGTCGTCGTGCTAAGACAGAAATGTCGCGACGCAAAATTTCTTTTATATTGATGTAGACGTAATTTTAGTTCAACGGCGCGGCTCGTTTTCAAACTGAAGGATGTGTTCGATGGCGACCCTCGCCGATGCCGGCCTGCAATTCACTACCCTGCCCCATCCCGCGCCGACCAGCCCAGAGCGTCGTGCAGAGATACTGGCGAACCCCGGCTTCGGCACGAACTTCTCGGACCACATGGTATCCATCGACTGGAGCGAAGGTCCAGACGGCATCGGCACATGGCACGATGCCACGATCGGCCCGCGCGTGCCGATCGCGCTCGATCCCGCCGCCGCCGTGCTGCACTATGCGCAGGAAATCTTCGAGGGATTGAAGGCGTATCGCCAGAAAGATGGTACGATCGCCCTGTTCCGGCCCGAGGCCAACGCCGCTCGCTTCAACCAATCGGCCGAGCGGCTTGCCATGCCCGCCCTGCCTGAAAACCTGTTCGTCGAAGCGGTGAAGCAGATCGTCAACGCCGATCGCGACTGGTTTCCCGCGGTGGACGGCGGCTCGCTTTATCTTCGCCCGTTCATGATCGCCACCGAGGCTTTCCTCGGCGTGCGCCCGGCCAAGCAATACAAGTTCCTCGTCATTGCCAGCCCCGCCGGCAATTACTTCAAGTCGGGCGCCCCAGCAGTCTCGATCTGGGTGAGCGATTATGCCCGCGCTGCTCCCGGTGGCACCGGCGCCGCCAAGTGCGGCGGCAATTACGCCGCCAGCCTGGTGCCGCAAGGCGAAGCGATCGCGCGCGGCCACGATCAGGTCGTCTTCCTCGATGCGGTCGAACGCAAGTGGATCGAGGAACTGGGCGGCATGAACCTTTATTTCGTGTTCGACGACGGCACGATGCTGACCCCTGAACTGACCGGCACGATCCTGCCCGGCATCACCCGCGACAGTATCATGGCCATGGCCCGCGACGAGGGGCTGACCGTGGTTGAAGGCCGCTACAGCCTCGACCAATGGCGAGAGGACGCAGCGTCCGGCAAGCTGGTCGAAACATTCGCCTGCGGCACTGCCGCCGTGGTCACCCCGGTGGGCAAGGTCGCTGGTCGCGATGTCGAGTTCGTGATCGGTTCGGGCGGCCCTGGCCAGCTTACCCAACGCCTGAAAGATCGATTGGTCGGCCTCCAGCGCGGCGAACTGCCGGATACGCATGGCTGGGTGGTCAAACTCGACTAGGGGCAATCCGGCACGCGGCCAGTCTTGTCGCTGCGCTTTGCAGGCCTACCTAGGGGCGTGATGGCGGCAAGCCACCAACCGCGCTCTGAAAGGAAAGCATGCTCATGGCCGACGCCGAATATACGCCGCCCAAGGTCTGGACCTGGGACAAGGAAAACGGCGGCGCCTTTGCGCACATCAATCGCCCGATCGCCGGTGCCACGCATGACAAGGCGCTGCCGCGCGGCGAGCATCCATTCCAGCTCTACTCGCTCGGTACGCCGAACGGGCAGAAGGTGACGATGATGTTCGAAGAGCTGCTCGACGCAGGCTATTCGGACGCCGAATACGACGCATGGCTTATCCAGATTTCGGATGCCGACCAGTTCGGCTCCGAATTCGTCGCGATCAACCCCAACTCCAAGATCCCTGCCCTGCTCGATTGCTCAGGCGACGAACCGTTCCGCGTGTTCGAATCCGGCGCGATCCTGATGCATCTTGCCGAGAAATTCGGCGCGTTCATTCCCACCGACGCCAAGGGCCGCGCCGAGTGCCTGTCATGGCTGATGTGGCAGATGGCGACCGCGCCGGTCCTGGGCGGCGGCTTCGGCCACTTCTATGCCTATGCACCGCAGAAATTCGAATATCCGATCAATCGCTATGCGATGGAAACCAAGCGAATCTTCGACGTCGCTGACCGCCGCCTGGCGGAGTCGCCGTTTCTGGCGGGCCACACCTTCACCATCGCCGATATCGCCAATTATGCCTGGCTGGGTGCCTTCGTCAGCGGCGCGGCCTATGGCGATGCGAACACCTTCCTCGAGATACCGAGCTATCAAAACGTCGCGCGCTGGGCCGGCGACATGGAGACGCGGCGCGGCATCCAGCGTGGCAGCAAGGTCAACCGAAAGGCTGATGGCTGGGTACCGGAACGCCACAGCGCGGCCGACATCGACGCAGTTATGCCGTAGCGATTGCCGTTACTAATCGTTCGGGCGGCAAGACCCCTTTCCAGCAGCGAATTTTGCCGCTAGGCGCCCCCAACGCGTTGGGGCGTCGCCAAGTGGTAAGGCACCGGTTTTTGGTACCGGCATTCGCAGGTTCGAATCCTGCCGCCCCAGCCAACTTTTTCAGATGGATCAATTCGGCGCGTCGTCCCGGAAGCGATCGATCTGATGCATGCGCTCATGCAGCACCGTCACGATGCCGACAGCTCCATCGGATAGATCCCGCCAATAAATGAAGTGGTGCTCATAGCGGCAATAGAAGCCCGCGACGCCAAGATCGCGCGGGATTTCGCGCCAAGCGACGCGGCGTTCGGCAATGTCTTCGAAACGCGCGAATAGGCCGCGAACATATTGTTCAGCCTTTTCCGGGCCCCAAGTGTCGCGGGTATAAATGTAAATATCGTCGATCCGCCGACCGGCGGCATGCTGAACGCGATAGCTGGCCATCTAGCTCAACTGCGGCGATTGCGAGCCATGATCGCATCAGCATCGAGCGGCGCGTAGTCGCTCTCTGGCGCTGCAAACGCGACAGTCAATTCAGCCTTGAGACGCGCCAGATGTTCGCGCTCAACCCGCTCCTTGTCCCTTCGGATAAGGTCGCGAACATATTCGCTGACATTCTCGTAGCTGCCAGCGTCGCCAACGTTGGCCGCCACAAAATCGCCAAGCGCGCCGCTGACCCGGACGTTGAGAGTCATTGTTTTGGACATCGGATCACCTCGTTGTCCACAAGATATGGAATATTGAGGACGGACACAAGTCTAACGGATATGCGCGCGATGCCTACGCGCTTATGCGGTTCTCCATCGCACTCGCCAGCACGACCATGAACCGACCAGCACGATCGGTGAAATATTGCTGCGGTTCCCAGCCGCCAGCGAGCAGGAGCATGCTGGCCGCGCGTTCATCGTATTTGTGGCTGTTCTCGGTGTGAATGGTCTCGCCAGCCGACATGCTGAAAGCACGGCCGCTGACGTGGAAGTTGATGTCGCAAACGGCCTCAATGTGCATCTCGATCCGCGCACGCGTATCGTTCCACACGGCGCGGTGGCGCAGCAGGTCGAGCGGGATCGTGCCGTCGAGCTCACTGTTGATCCGCCGCGCGAGGTTGAGGTTGAAATCGGCGGTTACGCCTGCGGCGTCGTCATAAGCGGCGATCAGCGTATCCCGCGATTTGATCAGGTCCATGCCAATCAGCAGCAGGCCCTGATCGCCCAGCGTCGCCCGCATCCCGCGCAGCAGGTCCACGGCGCCGCGCGGCTCAAGATTGCCGATGGTCGAACCGGGGAAAAAGCCGAGCAGTTCGCGCCCATCGAGTTCGCTAGGGATCGGCACGGGACGATTGAAATCGGCTTCGATCGGGAAGATCGGCAGCGAAGGATACTGCCGCGCCAGGACCTGGCACGACTCGCGCAGGAAATCGCCCGAGATATCGACCGGCACGTAAGCGCTGGGCGCGATCGCATCGAACAGGAGCGGCGTCTTGGTCGCGCTGCCCGCGCCAAATTCGACGACTACGCGGTGCCGCCCGATCGCTTGCGCCAGCGCCGCGCCCTGTTCGCTCAGGATCTCGATCTCAGTGCGCGTCGGGTAATACTCGGGCAGCGATGTGATCGCTTCGAACAGCTGGCTGCCGCGCATATCGTAGAACCAGCGTGCCGGGATCGCCTTGCGCTCCTGTGCCAGCCCCGCCAGCACGTCCTGCTGGAACTCGGCCTGCAGCTCCGAGCGCGAAAAATCGGGGTCATGCCGTCTTGCTACCGAAGCCATGTTCACAGGTCCTTTGCAAGACGCAGGCCCGTGAACTGCCAGCGCTGATGGGGGTAGAAGAAGTTGCGGTAACTGGCGCGTGAATGACCGCGCGGCGTTGCGCAGCTGGCACCCTTGAGCACGAACTGGCCGCTCATGAACTTGCCGTTGTATTCGCCGATTGCGCCTTCAGCCGCGCGAAACCGGGGGAACGGAAGATAGGCCGAGCGAGTCCACTGCCAGCAATCGCCGAACATCCCGTCTGAACCGTGGGGGTGCACCGGGCCGGCATCGTCAAGCTGGTTGCCGCCATCCGCCTGATCTCGTGCGGCAATTGCTTCCCACTCGAATTCAGTGGGCAAGCGCCAGCCTGACCAGCTCGCAAAGGCATCGGCTTCGTAATACGAGATGTGCGTGACCGGGGCATCGGGATCGCGATCGCGCCAGCCACCCAAAGTGAATTCAGCGCCATCGCGCCAGTATAACGGACTTTCGTGGCATTCCTGCTGCACCCGGCTCCATCCGTCGGACAGCCATAGCGATGCGGTGCGGTATCCACCGTCGGCGGTGAATTCGCCCCACTCGCGGTTGGTAATCAGCCGATCCGCCAGCGCAAACGCTTCCAGCAAGACCCGATGGCGCGGGCCTTCGTTGTCGAACGCGAAGCCATCGCCATCATGGCCAGTCTCGACGATCCCGCCGGGATGTGTTCGCCAGCCCATCTCACGCGGCTGCGCGCGATTGTTACGCGGCTGCGGCGCATAGGCTGGGCCGAGCGGATTGCGGGAAAAGGCGTGCTTGATGTCTGTCAGCAGCAGTTCCTGGTGCTGCTGCTCATGCGCCATGCCGAGTTCTATGAACGGCAACAGTTCGGGCCGCTCCAACAGCGGCTCCATCGCCGCATCGACATGCGCGCGGTAGGCCAGCACTTCGTCAAGCGATGGCCGCGTCAGCAGGCCGCGATCGGCGCGCGTATGGCGTGGGCCCTCTGCCTCGTAATAAGAATTGAACAGGAACGGCCACTTCTCGTCATGCAGCCGATATCCGGGCAGATGATCGCGCAGCAGAAAGGTTTCGAAGAACCACGTGGTATGCGCAAGGTGCCACTTGGCTGGTGAGGCATCGGGCATCGATTGCACTGTGGCATCGGCATCGGAAAGCGGCGCGGCCAGCGCCTCGCTCAACTTTCTGATGTCGTGAAACTGCTGCCCCTCAAGCACCAGGGCCTGCCCCCGTCGAATCGCCAATCCTGTCATGGACAAGGTAACTCGCGAGCGGGAGCGTGGCTCCCCCTCGTGTGTTAATTATACCCAATGACAGGAATTCGGGTGCCGGTTCGGGTCCGCCCCCTTGGAGCGAACCCGTTATTTCGGCTCAGGCGGCCTGCTTGTGTCGCTCGGTCGCCTCAAGGTTGAGCATGTCGGCCATCATGAACGCGAGCTCGATCGACTGCGCGCCATTGAGGCGCGGGTCGCAATGCGTGTGATAGCGATCGGCCAGCGCCTCGTCGGTGATGGCGATGGCACCGCCGGTGCATTCGGTCACGTCCTGCCCGGTCATCTCGATGTGGATGCCGCCGGCGTGCGTGCCCTCGGCGCGGTGAACCGCGAAGAAGCCGCGCACTTCGGCCAGGATGCGCTCGAACGGACGCGTCTTGAAACCGGTGTCGGTCTTGATGACGTTGCCGTGCATCGGATCGCACGACCACACGACCTTGTGACCTTCGCGCTTCACGGCGCGCACCAACTTCGGCAGGCCGTCTTCCACCTTGTCGTGGCCGAAGCGGCTGATGAGCGTCATGCGACCGGCCTCGCGGGACGGGTTCAGCGTGTCGAGCATGCGCAGCAGGGCGTCCGGTTCAAGGCTGGGGCCGCACTTCATCCCGATCGGGTTGCCCACGCCGCGCAGGAATTCGACATGCGCCGACCCATCAAAACGGGTGCGGTCACCGATCCACAGCATGTGGGCCGAGCAATCGTACCAGTCGCCGGTCAGCGAGTCGCGGCGGGTCAGCGCCTGCTCGTACTGCAGCAACAAGGCCTCGTGGCTGGTGTAGAAATCAGTGCGCTGCAACTGCGGCACCGAATGCGGATCGACCCCGCAGGCTGCCATGAAGTCCAGCGCTTCGCTGATCCGGTCAGCCATTTCCGAGAAGCGCGTGCCCCAGGGGCTGCGGCCGATGTGTTCCATCGTCCACTGGTGCACCTGGCGCAGGTTGGCGTAGCCGCCGGTGGCGAAGGCACGCAGCAGGTTCAGCGTCGCCGAAGATTGCGAATAGGCACGTAGCATCCGCTCGGGATCGTTGCGCCGCGTTTCGCTGTCGCCTTCGATGCCATTGATGATGTCGCCGAAGTAGCTGGGCATCTCGACGCCGCCGATGGTCTCGGTCGGCGCTGAGCGCGGCTTGGCGAACTGGCCTGCCATCCGGCCGACTTTCACCACCGGCTGCTTGCTGGCGAAAGTCAGCACTACGGCCATCTGCAGCAATACGCGGAAAGTATCGCGGATATTATCGGCGCTGAATTCGGCGAAGCTCTCGGCACAGTCACCGCCCTGCAGCAGGAAACCGCGGCCTTCGGCCACTTCGGCAAGATCGGCCTTGAGCGCGCGGGCTTCACCGGCAAAGACCAGCGGGGGAAACTTCGCGAGCGTGGCCTCTACCGCGCCCAGTTGTTCCACATCGCCGTAGGCCGGCAGATGGCGCGCTTCGTGCGCCTTCCAGCTATCCGGTGTCCAGTTGCTCGCCACGTCTTTCAACTCCCGATGGCACGGCCGCGCATGCAAGATGCATGTCGCCCGGTCGAATGTAAGGCGCGCGCCATACCCGCAAGCCGCGCGCTTTGCAAAGTCACAGTGAGCCGGATTGTCCGATCAGCGTGATCGGCAGCGCCTCACTTGCTGAGCGCGCCGGCTCCGGCTGTTTTCGTCTCCGGCACCACTTCAAGCCGCCAGCTATTGTCCTTGCCAAGATAGCGCACGGCCAGCGCCTGCATCTTTTCAGGCGTGGTCTGCGTGTAATCGGTCAGGATCGAACGGACAGTGGAGATGCGCGAAGGATCGCTGGTAGCGCCCTCGATCTGCCCCATGAAGAACGCTGAACTGGAAGCGGCGCGCGAAATCTGTTGGCGCAGGGGCTCGATCACCAGCGCCAGTTCATCGGCAGTCGGCGGGTTGTTGACGAGATCCTGCGCGATCTCGTCGGCAGTCTGGAAGAACACCGGCACACCGCTGGGCGAAAGCTGCGCCATGGCCGTGATCGAACCACCGGCCTTGAGATCGACCGGCCAGCTTGAAAACACATAGGGCGCATAGCTGACACCCAGCTTCTCGCGCACCGCATTCATCAGGCGGTTGGTGAAAATCTGCGTCAATATTTCGAGCTGGCGCGACTCAGGAATGCCGATCGATCCGCCGCCGGTCGGCCACGAGATGATCGCAGCCGCCTGATCGGCATCGCCGCGATGGGTCAGCACGAACGGCGTGTCCGACGCAACCGGCCCCCGGATCTCGGCCGAAGTGGCGCTCGGCGGTGCGGGCTGGCGGGTCTTCAGCGCGCCGAAGGTCTTCTGCAATGCGGCAATCGCGGCGGTCTTGTCGAAATCGCCAAAGATCTGCACTTCCACCGGCCCGCTGGCGAGCGCCTCGCTCCATACGCGCTTGAAGCCTTCAGGCGTGGTCTGGTCGATCTGGGCGGGGGTCGGCGTTTCGAAGCGCTTGTCCTTGCCGCGCTGATAGAACTGCAGGTCTCGGTTGAGAACGCCCTGCGGCGAGGTTGAAAATGCCTCGTACTGGATCTTCGCCGCGGCCTTGGCACGCAGCACCGGATTGGCGTCCCAGCGTGGCAGTCCCAGCTTGGCGGCGAACAAATATAGCTGATCGGCAAGGTCGGCGGGGCGCGTCTCTGCCGAGAACTCGAACGAGGCATCCTTCACGTTGAAATCGAAGCCCATCTTTCGGCCCGTGGCGATGCGATCGAGTTCCTCCTGGCCCATCGTCGCAAGACCCGAACCGACCAAGGCCATCTCGCCCAGCGTCACATAGGGCGCGTCCTCTGGCTTGATCTCGCGATAGCCGCCGCCGAAACGAACCTTGACCATGACGCGGCCCGGCTCTTCCTGAACCGGCCACAGCAGGACTTTGACACCATTGGCAAATTCGACCTGCTCGATATTGAGCAGACCGGTTCCAGCCACTGACGCGACCCGGCCCGGCTCACCGATAGCCGGCAGGCCCTCGAACGACAGCGGCTTGCCGGCAAGGCGCACTTCGTCGTCGGGCTTCACCGGATCGATCAAGGCCTGACGCACGCTGGCTTCGGTCGCGCTGCCGCCCCTAGGCTCGATAAACACAGCGCGTGTCACGGTGCCGGTGAACAACTGCTGTGTGTGTTTGAGGACCCCCGCTGGCGTGAACCGCGGCTTGGAATCGCGAAAAATTTGCAGCACCGTGTCAGGCGCAGCCACAGTCTCACGAATATCGAGAGCGTTGACCAGATCGTCAGCCAGCTTCGATCCGGGCAACAGGCGGCGCTGCTCGACCGGCACCTGGAACGCAACATCAAGCTCGGCGGCTTCGCGATCGATTTCCTCTTGCGTCGGCGGCGTCATCACCGCGTCGGCAATGACGGCCCGCACATCGTGTATCGCGGCTTTCCAGTCTTCACCCAGCGGCGTCACCGCTACAAATGTGGCGTCAGCCGATCGGGCGACGTCGCTCTGGTTGACTTGCGCGGTCAGGTAGCTGCCGCCCATCCGCGCCTTGGATTCCAGCCGGCGGTTGATGATCGCTTGCGCAACTGCATCCACCATCAGGCCCTGATTATAAACGATCGTATCGTTCACTTTGCGCCAGGGCCGCAAAATCGCATAATTCAGCGAAGCGGGCAGGTCGGGTTCGACAAGCACTTGCGCCTGCCCCACCGGGTTTGCCGGATCGGCGCCAACGGGAGCGACGGGATCGCCGAAGCTGGGGGCCTTGACCAGCTTGCCGGGCACTTTCCAGCCGCCGAACCACTTCTTCACGTATTCCGCCAGAGCAGCCGGATCGGCATCGCCGGCCACGATCACCGTGACGTTCTGCGGCCGATACCAGCGCTCGTAAAAGGCGCGGACTGACTTCGGTGTCGCGCCCTGCAATGTCTCGATCGTGCCGATGGGCGAACGTTCCGCGAGCGGCTGCCCGGCGTAGAACACCTTCTGCATCGCATCCTGCACCCGCTTGGCGGCACCGCCGCGCTCGCGCATTTCGGCCAGCACGATGGGCAGGTCAGACTTGAGATTGGACGCGCTCAGCGTCGGTGCCGTCACCATGCCCGAAAGCAGCTTGAACGTCTCGTCCAGGGAAGTCGGCGTCGCGTCCGGGAGATCGAGCTTGTAGACCGTCTGCGTCGTCGTCGTCTCGGCATTGGTGTCGCTACCGAAAGAGGCGCCAAGGCGCTGGAAGGTCGAAATCGCCGAACCTTCGGCGATATACTTCGACTGTCGGAACAGCAGGTGCTCCAGATAGTGCGCATAACCGCGTTCGGAGTCGGTCTCGTACAGTGAGCCGGCATCCACCCTGATGCGGATCGAGACCTGGCCCGGCGGCACCCCGTTGGAGCGCGTGGCATAGCGCAGGCCGTTTGGCAGTTCGCCGAAGTTCCACTCGCGATCGGGCGGGACGTCGCTGTCCTTGTAAAGCCACGGCACTTGCACCTTGCCCGGTTGCGCCGGCGCAGACTGCGCCATTGCCGGCTGGAGCGGTGTCTGCGTGACAAGAAGGAGGCAGGCGAGCGAAGCGACGGCGCGCGAGGTATTTTGCATCGGCGGGATATAGGGTGGCCGCTCCTTAAGGGCCA
The DNA here is from genome assembly GCA_964502105.1 of uncultured Novosphingobium sp. Lineage (GTDB taxonomy): Bacteria > Pseudomonadota > Alphaproteobacteria > Sphingomonadales > Sphingomonadaceae > Novosphingobium. The sequence continues at coordinate 37,088 of CAZCUS010000014.1, forward strand.
GTGAATAGCCCACCTTCGTGCCATCATAGGAACTCCCGGCCGTCCGCGCCCTTGACCCGGTCCCAACATCACCTAAATCCGACACATGTTCATAGAAACCGAAGTCACGCCCAACCCCTCGACGCTGAAGTTCCTGCCAGGCCGGCAGGTAATGAGCGCAGGCACCCGCGAATTTGCCGATCCCGAAAGCGCGGTCGCCTCGCCGCTCGCCGAAGCACTGTTCGATCTGGGCGATGTCACCGGCGTGTTTTTCGGTCAGGAATTCATTTCCGTCACGGCTGCGCAAGGCGTCGACTGGGGCTATCTCAAGCCGCAGGTCGTCGGGATCCTGCTGGATCACTTTGCTTCCGATGCCCCTCTGTTCGCAGGCGGAGATGCCGCAGGGATTGCGGTCCCGGCAGATGACGAGGACTTCGGCGAAGATCCGGAACAGGCCGATATCGTCGCGCAGATCAAGGACCTGATAGAAACCCGCGTGCGCCCTGCCGTCGCCAATGATGGTGGCGATATCGTTTACCGCGGTTTCCGCGAAGGTGTCGTCTACCTGTCGATGCAGGGTGCATGCTCGGGCTGTCCGTCTTCCAGCGCCACGCTCAAGCAAGGCATCGAGGGGCTGCTCAAGCATTACGTCCCCGAAGTGGTCGAAGTGCGAGCGGCCTGAGTTTTACTGACCGCGGCGGAGGGCCATGCGGACTTTGGTGATCGACAGCGCGACCGAGGCTTGTTCGGTTGCCTTATTCGACGATGCGACGATGATTGCCGGCGAATATCGGCTGCTCGGTCGTGGGCACGCTGAACAACTTGTGCCAATGATCTCTCGCCTTCCGGAAAACGGTCGGGCCCAGCGTATTGCCGTGGCGCTCGGCCCGGGCAGCTTCACCGGCGTTCGCGTGGGCCTTGCCGCTGCGCGCGCGCTGGGGTTTGCCTGGCAGGTCGAAGTCATTGGCTATCCAACCCTGGCGCTTGTCGCTGCCATGTCCCGTGCGCAGGAAGGTGGCCAGCCTTTAGCCGTGGCGATGACTGGCGGCCACGGCGAGTGGTTCGTACAGGGTTTTGACGCGCAGGGTGCCGCAGATCGTCCCCTTGCCTCGCTATCGCCGCAGGTGGCAGCGGCGGAAACGCGGGAACTCCTCGTCGCAGGCAGTCAGTCCGAAGCGCTGGTATCGGCGCGTGGCATTGGCCGTGCTGTAGTGATGCTTCCCGATGCGCGCAGCTTCGGCGCGTTGCCGGTGTCATCGCTGTTGGCGGAAATTGCCCCTCTCTACGGGCGCGAACCCGATGCCCGGCTTCCCGGGGCGACAGCCTGACCGCGCGTATGGACGACATCGACCATCTGATGTCCGTTATGGAGGACGCGTTCGACCCGGCTTTCGGCGAAGCATGGACGCGCCGGCAGATCGAGGATGCACTGGTCATCGGCAATTGCCATTACTTGCTGATCGCGCCGGAAGGCCGCATCATTTTACCTGGCACTGCAGAACCGCACGATTGTCCAGAAATTGCCGGTTTTGCTCTGTCACGGCAAGGTTATGACGAAGAAGAACTTCTGCTGTTTGCTGTTCGGCCAAAGTATCGCCGGCTCGGGTATGGCCGAAAAATGCTTGATGCGGTGTTCAGTCAGGCCCGCAAACACGGATCGAAGCGTATGTTGCTCGAGATGCGTGAAGGCAATCCGGCTGGCCTTCTTTATGTTTCTTGCGGGTTCGAAGCGATTGGCGAAAGGCGAGACTACTACCGCACTCGCGATGGTAACCGCCTGAATGGCATTACCTTTGCCCGTGAACTCGACGCAGATTCCTGACTCACACGTTCATCTTCGTTTACGAATGTGGATGACTTCGCGCATTCGGCCATTCTGAACTTGTAATTCGAATTGAATTAGCTAAACGCGCCTCATGCAACACTCAATGGGTTGCAAAGTCACCTCCCCCGGTGGTCGCAATAATCATCAAAAAGAATGCACAGAGAAGGCCAGCAATATGGATAACATCGAAACTGATATGAGCGAGACGTTGATCACGCTGACTTCAGACATCGTCGCGGCACACGTCAGCAACAATAACGTTCCGCTTGAGGATCTGCCCTCGCTCATTACAAATGTTTACGGCGCGCTTGCCGGCCTCGGCGTTGCCGTAGTCGTTGAGAAAGAAAAGCCTGAGCCAGCGGTTTCGATCCGCGCTTCGGTCAAGCCAGACTACATCGTCTGCCTTGAGGACGGCAAGAAGCTGAAGATGCTCAAGCGTCACCTCATGACTCACTATAACATGACCCCGGACGACTATCGTCAGCGCTGGAACCTGCCTGCGGACTATCCGATGGTTGCCCCCAACTATGCCGAAAAGCGTCGCGAGCTTGCCAAGAAGATCGGTCTGGGGCGCAAGCCCAACGTCCGCCGTGGTCGCAAGCCCAAAGCGGCTGCCTGAGGTTACCGCATGACAACACATGCCTGAAGACAACGCTCAGGCATGGTTGTGATTAAGGCCGTGTCCGCCTAGGTTGGCGGACGCGGCCATTATTTTAACCACAGGGGCGATAGTGCACCAACCGATCGACATCGAAGCCCTTTGCGCCGAGCGCGGACTGCGGATCACCGAACAACGACGGGTGATCGCGCGCGTCCTTTCCGAAAGCACCGATCATCCCGACGTGGAAAAACTCCACGCGCGGGCAACGGCAATCGATGCCGGCATCTCGATCGCGACGGTCTATCGTACCGTGCGCCTGTTCGAGGAGGCCGGCATTCTCGATCGACACGATTTTGGTGACGGTCGCGCGCGCTATGAAGCCGCGCCCGAAGCGCACCACGATCACATGATCGACGTGGAAACCGGCAATGTGATCGAATTCGTCGATCCCGAACTGGAATCGCTGCAGCGCCAGATTGCCGAGAAACTCGGCTTCCGCCTGGTCGATCACCGGATGGAGCTTTTCGGCGTACGACTCGACCGGGGAGACGGCGAAAATAACGGATGACACGCGCCGGGCAGCCGGTAGCGTTGTGGCGTTGGCCGGTCGTGGCGCTGCGCATGGCAGCGATGCTGATTGCGCTCGCGGTGTGTGTGCCGTTGTATTATCTGCTGAAACCGTTCGTGCGCCACAATCCGGCGTCGCGCGCTTTCCTCGCACTTGTCGGTGCGTTTAGCGGTTTGCGCATCACCGTAGTCGGGCAGCGCCCGCGCGGTTCGGCGTTTCTGCTTGCCAATCATGTCAGCTGGCTCGACATTCCAGCACTGGCGCACGTGGCCGGATCGGCTTTCATTGCCCATGACGGACTGGCTGACATCGGCGCCTTGCGCCGGCTGTGCGAGATGAACCGCACTGTGTTCATCGCCCGCCACGATCGCACCAGCGTGGCTGCCCAGATCGAACAGATTGGCGCGGCGATCGATGATGGCGGTGCGCTTACGCTGTTTCCCGAAGGCACCACGAGTGACGGCACCAGCCTGCTGGCGTTCAAATCTTCGCTGCTGTCAGCGCTGACCCCGGTCCCGCCCGGCGTTGCGATTTATCCGATCTGGCTCGATTACGGGCCAGAAACTGCTGATATCGCCTGGGTCGGCGAAGAACCGGGGACGGCCAACTTCCTGCGGGTACTCGCCGGACTCACACCGCTGCAGCTGACCGTGCATATCCTGCCCGAACTTGCCGGCGCCCAACTGGAAAACCGCAAGACCATGGCCGCATCCGCGCAAGGCGCGATCATGCAGGCTATGCAGAATCGCGACCCGGCGGGAGAAATCAGCGCGTAGCGTTGTAGGCGAGCTGCGAATCGTCCAACTGGAAGCCCACGAGCAGTTCGAAGGTCGCGCGTGCGACAGCCGCCTTCACATCCGGCTCTGCCAAGGGGTCAACCGCAGCATCGAGATCGCCAGCCTTGCGCCTGCGGGTGATCCGGTCGCGAATTTCCTGCGGCAGCGTGGCAGCGTTCTGGTCGATATAGGCCGAACCCTGGGCACGTCCCTGCGCGCGATCCTGCCCGGCGGCGAAATCGATCGTGACGTTGCCGACTCGCTTGGTGGCGACAGTGGTGCCGCCCTGCAGGACGGTGACGAAATAGGGCAGCGTGATCTGACGCGCTCCGCTGGTATCGGTGCGACGGGCAAGAACATCGAACGAAACGGTGGCGAACACCTTGTCTCCGCCATCGTTGCACTGCGACCGCACGTTGGTCATCACCGCGACAACGTCGATGTTATCCGCCGTCTTGACGCCCGGAACGCGGAACTGGGTGACGTCGCCGGTATAGTCGGGAATGCCGACAGCCGGGCATTTGCTGCGCACGGCAGTGATGCCTACGCCTTCGTCCAGCACGATTTCGCCCTTCGAACGGCATCCGCCGAGCCCGGCAAGTACTGCGGCGGTGCAAAGGACGGTTCCAGTCAGGCGGCGTGCATTCATTCTCACATCCTCGGGTCTGCTCGCGCTTGCCCTAGCGAGGCGCGCGGCAAAGCGCTAGAGCCCGCAAGATGAACGCGCCCTTTCCTGTCGAACAGCACTCGCTCCGAATCCTCATCGCCGCGCCGCGCGGCTTTTGCGCCGGGGTCGACCGTGCCATCGAGATCGTCGAGCGTGCAATCGCGCTTTATGGCCCACCGGTCTACGTGCGGCACGAGATCGTGCATAACCGCTTCGTCGTCGATGGCCTGAGGGCCAAGGGCGCGGTGTTCGTCGAATCGCTCGACGAAGTGCCCGATGGCGTGCCGGTCATCTTCAGTGCCCACGGCGTGCCCAAGGCAGTCCCGGCCAAGGCGACCGCGCGCGGGCTGGAATGGCTCGACGCGACCTGTCCGCTGGTCAGCAAGGTGCATCGCGAGGCCGAGCGGCAGATCAAGGCGGGACGGCACATCCTGTTCATCGGCCACGCCGGCCATCCTGAAGTCATCGGCACATTCGGCCAGGTGCCAGAGGGCAACATGACGCTGGTCGAGACACTAGAGGACGTTGCGGCACTCGATTTCCCGGTCGACACTCCGCTGTCGTATCTGTCGCAGACGACGCTCTCGGTGGACGATACCGCCGCGATGATCGACGCGATCACCACGCGATTTCCCGAAGTTGTCGCGCCCAAGGCCGAAGACATCTGCTATGCCACGTCGAACCGGCAGGCGGCGGTCAAGGAGATCGCCCCCCTCTGCCAACTGGTGCTGGTGATCGGGGCGCCCAACAGTTCGAACTCGCTGCGGCTGGTCGAAGTGGCCGAGCGCAGCGGTGCGACAGCACGGCTGATCCAGCGCGCCGACGAGATCGATGCCGAATGGCTGAGCGGCGTCGATACGCTGGGGCTCACCGCTGGTGCCTCCGCGCCCGAAGCGCTGGTTGAGGAAGTGCTGGCGCGCCTGCGCACCTTGCGTACTGTCGAAACCGAAGAAGTTGTGACTGCGCGTGAGCGGATCACCTTCAAGCTGCCCCGCCAACTCGTCCCCTGAGTTCCCGGTCATGGCAGTCTATACCAAGCTCGGCGCCGAAACGATGGCGGCGATCATCGCGCAGTTCAACGTCGGCACGCTGGTGTCCGCCAAAGGCATCGCCGAGGGCGTCTCCAACAGCAACTGGCTGATCGAGGCGCAGCGCGCCGAAGAAAAGCCGGTCCGCTATATTCTCACGGTTTACGAAAGCCGGGTTGAAACGGGCGATCTGCCGTTTTTCCTCGGGCTGCTGGATCACCTGGCGGAACGCGGCTGCCCGGTGCCGCGCACGATCCATGACAGCGACAACCGCGCTTATCGCATGCACGAGGGCAAGGCACTCGCGCTGATCGAGTTCCTGCCCGGCGTATCGGTGGATGAGCCTACCGCCGGACAGGCGCATGCGGTGGGCGCGGCCTTGGCGCAGATCCACATCGCTGCCGCCGATTTCGCGCAGACGCGGGAGAATTCGCTGGCGCTGCCGGGCTGGAAAGCCTTGCTAGATGCCTGCGGTGCCGAGGGATTGTCCTCGATCCATCCGGAACTTGCGATGATCGTCGCACGCGAACAGAAATCGCTGGCCGCCCAATGGCCGACTGACTTGCCGCGCGGCGTGATCCATGCGGACCTGTTCCCCGACAATGTGCTGATGCTGGGGGAAAGCGTCACCGGTCTGATCGACTTCTATTTCGCCTGCACCGATGTGATCGCCTACGACATTGCCGTAACCCACGCAGCGTGGTGCTTCAGCCATGATGGAGCCCGCTTCCGCCCCGATCTGTCGCAAGCGCTTCTGGCAGGTTACGAGGCGGTGCGACCTATCTCCAATTCCGAGCGTTCTGCGCTACCAGTACTGGCGCGGGGCGCGTCTATGCGGTTTCTGGCGACCCGCGCCTACGACTGGCTCAATACGCCGGAAGATGCGCTGGTGACGCCGAAGGATCCCATGGCATTTGCCCGCAGGGTTGAGTTCTATGCCCAGCCCTGCAATGCAAATGTGTTCAAAAACGAAGACTGATCCGAGTAAGATGGTGAAACAGGTCGAAATATTTGCTGACGGTGCGTGCAAGGGCAACCCGGGTCCAGGTGGCTGGGGCACTTTGCTGCGCATGGGCAACCACGAAAAGGAGCTGTCCGGCTCGGACCCCGCCACTACCAACAACCGCATGGAGATGACGGCGGTCATCAAAGGCCTGCACGCCTTGATCGAGCCTTGCGAAGTGACCGTCTATTCCGACAGCAAGTACGTGATCGATGGTATGACCAAGTGGGTCCACGGCTGGCAGAAAAAGGGTTGGGTCAACGCCAGCAAGCAGCCGGTGCGCAATGCCGACTTGTGGCACGAACTGATCGCCGAGGCCCTGCGCCACAATATCAACTGGCAATGGGTCAAGGGCCACAACGGGCACACGGAAAACGAGCGGGTTGACCGGCTGGCCAGCGACGCAGCCGAGGCAATTGCCCGACGCTGAATGCAACGCTCGTTACGCGGCGGTGGTATCCACCACTTCCGCGCCCGGCCCGTTCTTCAGGATCGATTCGATCGCATTTTTCGCGCTGGCCTTGCTCGCATAGCCTTCGGTCCAGAACATCGTTTCGGAGTTGTGGCAAAAGTAGGCGACATATTCGCCCTTCTTGTTCTGACGGATTTCAAAGCGGTGGGCCATCGCGATATCCTTTCGTGCAGGTTCTCGAATCGATCCGGGAACCACAGTCAGACCTTACTACGGGAATTCCCTCAGGAAAATCGGCCAGGTGCGTAAAGCGCGGGATCGATCGCGCCCGCTGGCTCGCTCAGTAACAGCCGCGCGGCAAGTTCGGCGGCAGCGGGTGCGGTCTGGATGCCGAAGCCGCCCTGCCCGGCAAACCAGAAAAAGCCCGGCTGCACCGGATCGAAGCCATAGACCGGCAACCGGTCGGGCGCGAAGCTGCGCAGGCCGGCCCAGCGATGCTCAACGCGCTGCACTTGCCAGTCCACGACCTGCTGCAGACGGTCGATCGCGGTAGCCACATCGATTTCCTCGGCCGCGGCATCGCAGGGCGGACTTGGCGTTTCATCGTGCGGGCTGAGCCAGAGGCGGCTAGCGTCGGGCTTGAAATAGAACCGTTCCGCGATGTCGAGAACCAGCGGCAAGTCCTCGCGCACGTCCGGCGTCACCGAAAGCTGCGCGATCGTGCGACGATAGGGCGCAATGCCGAGCGGCAGCGCGCCGGCCATGGCCGCAACCGGATCGGCCCAGGCGCCGGCGGCATCGACCAGAATGGAACAGCGAACCTCGCGGCCATCCTTGAGCGTCAGCGCCCAGCCGCCACGCTCGCGCCGGGCCGACGCAAGCGCGGCGCGGCATTCCACCGCCACGCCATGCTGCACGGCAAGCGCGAGGTAATGCTGGTGCAGCCGTGCCACGTCGATATCGCAGCAAGTCGGTTCCAGCACGCCGCAGGTCCAGCCTGCGCGTAAGCCGGGTATCAGCCCTGCGAGCCCTTCGCGCTCGAGCCAGACGGTTTCTACGCCCAGCGCAGCAAACCGCGATGCGAACGCCTCGACCTCGCCGCGCTGGTCCGTGCGGCCGATTGTCAGCGCGGAGCGCGGTGTCAGCATACCGAGCTTGTGAAGCATCGGTCCAGACGCAGTCGTCAGCGGCTGAACGCCCGGCCCGCCATAGCTTTCGGTCCAGAACGCGGCGGAGCGACCGGTAGTGTGGTAGCCGGGGCGATCCTCTGCTTCGAGCACGACTACGCTGGCCCTGCCCGCTATGGCCGCCGCCAGTGACGCGCCAGCCATGCCCGCGCCGACGATGGCGATATCGTAGTGGTGTTCCATTACGCTCAGGCTGGCGCCACGCGGGCTAGGAAGCCATCGATCGCGGCGATCACCCCGTCACGCACCGAATCTTCCTCGCGCAGCAATTCATGGCGCGCTTCCTCGCCGAAGCTGACAAGTTCTCCGCGCGGCAAGCGCTGCGCCGCACGGCGCGCCGCGAGATACGAAACCAGCCGATCGGCGCGGGTAGCAAGGATCAGCACTGGCGTAGCGATCGCTTCCAGCACGCCGGGACGCTCCAGGACACGGATCGAGCTTATCGCGGCCGCAATCCAGCCCCAGCTTGCCGGCCCCATCGCCAGTTCCGGGCGCGATTGGCGCCAGAAGCCTTCATCGGCATAGCGCTCGGCATCATGGGTCAGCAGTTCGTCGCGCTCCTTCGGCAGCGCCCCGGGCTTCTCGCTCGATTTCCATGCCGGACGACGCGGATCGCCCAGCCGGACTATCAGGCGCGACAGCGGGGCGAGCAGCGCGGTAGGCATCCACTGCGGCAGCATCCCCAGCATCGGGGCGGTCAGCACCAGCGCCGCCGGATCGATCTTGCGCTCGGCCACCGCCCGCAGCGCGATATGTCCGCCCATGGAATGCGCGACCAGCACATGCGGCGCGGGCGTATCTTCGCGCCAGAGCTTCCAGAAGTGCGCCAGATCTTCGACCCAACTGCCGAAGTCTTCGACATGGCCGGTAGTGGCATCCGCCCCCAGCCGGCCGGACAAGGCTTGCCCGCGTAAGTCGATGGACGTTACTCGCCAACCCTGGCGGTGCCAGTGATCCAGCGTTTCGAGATACTTCTCATAACAGTCGCCGCGTCCCGGCAGGAACAGCAGTGCGCCCCGGCTCGCGACGGGCGATGCCGGCCAGTCGATCCGCCGGATCGCATGGCCGTCTGCTGCGTGCCAGAAGCTCTCGACCGCTTCGGCCGGGATGGCCCGGCGATCCAGCAGACTGCCAGGCGCAGCGGGGTCAATACTGTCGGACGGGTTCACGAGCTGAACGAGGCCCCTGCGGGTTGGTTACTATTTGGTAAGTGATACGGGATAGATCAGGCCCCGATCAGGGGAATTCCATAAAGATGCAAGGCGGACCTTTCACGTATGCATTGCTTGCGGCGTTGGCAACAGCGCTGCTTGTCGCGTCCTTTACCGATCTCAAGCGTAGGCAGATCGACAACTGGCTGAACCTTGCGGTTGCGCTGGGCGCGCCGCTGTTCTGGCTATCGACCGGACTGGACTGGACCGGGGTAGCCTTCCAGATCGGACTGGCTGCCGCCACGTTTGCTGTCGCCTGTGTCCTGTTCACGCTGCGCCAGATGGGCGGCGGCGACGTGAAGCTACTTACCGCGCTGGCGCTGTGGTTCGTACCCGATGCGTTTCTGCTGCTGGTCATCATGATGGCCGTTGTTGGCGGCGGCGCCTCGATCGCGGCGGCTGCCTTCAATATGCGGCGCGTGCCGGGCGAAGGCCTGCGCGATGGCATCGCCATGGTAGCGGCAACCGCATGGGTCGCCTTCGCGGCATCCGCAACTTTCGCACTGGGCACGGGTCGGCCGATCATCACCGGGTCTGCCATCGACGCCGTCAGGCATGTTCTGCCGGCGGTATGGTTGCTGTGGACCGTCGGCGTGCTGGTCGCGGCGATCTTCTTCTTCGGCATGCGCCACATGATGCGCAGGCAGAAAACCCGGCTGCCCATTCCTTATGGCGTCGCGATTTCGATCGCCGCCCTATGGGTGATGGCGGATCGGTACATTTACGTTGTTCCTGCCACACCAGGTCTTGGATGAACTGGATTTTAACCAATTTGCTTCAGTTTGCGTCATTGAACTCGATGTTTCTAGGGGGCTGATCTAGCCATGGATAAGAAGAAGCTGCTGCTCTTGATTGTAGCGCTGGTCGTTGCGACTGGGGCGGCCTTCGCGGCTCGCACGCTGTGGATGGGGGCATCCACGCCTGCGGCAATGGCGGTTCAGGCGGAGCCGAAAGGCCCCAAGGTGCTGGTCGCCCAGCGCGCCTTGCCCGTCGGCACGATCATCTCGGCCGATTCCGTGTCCTTCCAGGACTGGCCCAAGGAACTCGTAAAGGACGCCTACTTCATCGATGGCGAAGCTGACATGACGAAGATGCTCGGCACCGTCGTGCGCTTTCCCATCACGGCCGGACAGCCAGTGACGCAGGGCGCGCTCGTCGCTCCGGGCGATCGTGGCTTCCTGGCTGCCGCGCTCGGCCCAGGCATGCGCGCTGTCACCATCCCCGTATCGGCCAAGACCGGTGTCGGTGGCTTCGTGTTTCCGGGCGACCGCGTCGATCTCGTCCTGACCCAGTCGGTCAAGGGCGCGGATGACGACGCGCTCAAGGCTTCCGAAACGATCCTGCGCAACTTGCGTGTGCTCGCTACCGACCAGTCGACCGAATCCGAGACTGTCGAAGGCAAGACCGTGGTTCACGCCTTCCGCACCGTCACGCTCGAAGTCACGCCCCGCATCGCCGAAAAGGTAGCCGTCGCGCAGACCATCGGCACGCTCAGCCTGTCGCTGCGTTCGCTTGCTGACAGTCAGGGCCAGCTCGATCAGGTTTTGGCCAGCGGTGACTTCAAGTTGCCCGAAGGTGCGTCCAAGCAGGAGGAAGAAAAGCTCCTGCGTCAGGCCGCCAGCCGCCCCGTGGAGGGCGCCACCACTTACGTTACCGGCGGTGACGTTTCGCGCTTCCAGCGTTCGAGCCGCCCGATGACCTCGGAACAGGCCGCAGCCAAGGCGCTTACCGCTTACGCCCGCTCCGCCGCCGTTGCGCCTCGCAGCTACGGTGCTGCGCCAGCCGCAGCGCCTGCCCCGTCCGGTCCTGTTGTCCGCGTGACCCGCGGAAAGGCGACCTCGGAAGAACCGGTAGGGAAAAACTGATGGCCACCCGCACCGACACGCATTTCATTCCCATGAAGGGTACGAATATGAAATCCCGTCTTCTCAAGACATTGCTGAGTGCGGCTTGCGCCAGCGCGGCGCTGGCGGGCATCAACGCCACCCCGGCCGCCGCGCAATCGGTGATCCGCCCGGCGCAGGATATTTCGCTTTCAATCGGCAACGGCCAATTGATCAACGTTCCCGGCACCATGGCGGACGTATTCGTCGCCAATGACGAGATCGCGGACGTCCAGGTCAAGTCGGCAAGCCAGTTCTACGTGTTCGGCAAAAGCGGGGGAACCACGACGGTTTATGCCAGCAACGGCGCCGGCGACGTGGTGTGGTCGGCGAATATCCGCGTCGGTTCGAACCTCGACAGCGTAGATTCGATGCTGCGCCTCGCAATGCCGGATGCCCGCATCGGCGTTTCGACGATGGGCACCAACACCTTCCTGCTCACCGGAACCGTAGCGTCTCCCGAAGACGCCGCCGAAGCGGAACGACTGGTCCAGGCCTATGTCGGCAAGGAATCGAACGTCATCAGCCGGCTGCGCAACGCTACGCCGTTGCAGGTCAACCTGCAGGTCCGCTTTGCTGAAGTCAGCCGCTCGCTGGTGCGGGAGATTGGCTCGAATCTGATCACGCGCGACCTGACCGGGGGCTTCACCTTCGGCCTGTCGCGGGGCCGGGCTGCCGGCACCATCGGGGCCTTCCCGACCGCCGGCCTGCCGACGCTTGACGCCTCGTCACTCTATGGCCTGCCGGCTGGCTCGCTCAGCCTGCCGTTCAATCCGCAGACTGGCCAGTTCATCACCGGCGGCACGCAGTACAAGTTCAACCCGGTTGAGGGCACCTCCACCCTTGGCCTTGCCGGCAAGCTGGCCGGCATCGATCTGCTCGGCGCGCTCGATCTGGGCGAGACGGTTGGTCTGGTGACCACTCTGTCGCAGCCCAATCTGACTGCGCTCTCGGGCGAGAGTGCCGAGTTCCTTGCGGGTGGTGAATATCCGATCCCGATCAGCCAGGGCCTTGGCGCCACGGCGATCGAATACAAGAAATACGGCGTCAGCCTGTCCTATGCGCCCACGGTGCTGGCCAATGGCCGGATCTCGCTGCGGGTTCGGCCGGAAGTTTCCGAACTTTCGAGCCAAGGCGCGGTGACGTTCAACGGCTTCCAGATCCCGGCATTGACGATCCGCCGGGCGGAAACGACCATTGAACTCGGCTCGGGCCAGAGCTTCATGATTGCCGGTCTGATGAGCAACACCTCGCAGAACACTATCGAAAAGACTCCCGGTGCCGGCGACCTGCCGATCCTGGGATCGCTGTTCCGCTCGACCAACTACCGCAAGGGCGAGAGTGAACTGGTGATCGTGGTGACGCCCTATCTCGTCAACCCGGTCGACGCCAACGACATCCAGCTACCGACCGACGGTTTCAAGGCTGCGAACGAGCTGCAACGTCTGCTCGGCAACATGGCCACCGACGGCACGGTGGGCAAAACCCGCCCGATGCCAACCGCAGCACCTGCGCCGAATGCCACGCCTTCAATTGGTGCGGCGGATGGTGCCGGCAAGCCGAAAAAGTCGAAGAAAGTCAAACGCACCGCCAGCGCCGACGCCGCGCCCGGCTTTGACCTGAATTGAGGAAGGTGAAGACCATGAAGACATTTGCTCCGATCGTCTCGCCGAAGCTCGCGGGCGCCGCCCTGGCGGTCTCGCTGGGTCTGCTCGTTTCAGGCTGCGGCGGCATGCCCACCAACCGCACACTTTACAGCGTGCACGAACCGGTTGTTGAACGCGTGAACTACACGCTCGACGTCAATACCGGCGGCGGCGGCCTGTCCTATCCCGAGCAGCGCCGCCTTTCCGGCTGGCTCGATGCGATGGATCTGAAATACGGTGATCGCATCTCGATCGACGATCCGGTGGGCAGCAGTGCTACGCGCGGCGCGATCGAGGTTCTCGCTGGCCGCTACGGCATCCTTGTCAGCGATCAGGCGCCCGTCACCCCGGGATATGTCGAAGCCGGCACGACCCGCGTCGTCATCACGCGCAGCAAGGCGACCGTGCCGGGCTGCCCGGACTGGAGCGCGAATGCGGACGCCAATCTGGCTAACGCCACGAGCACCAATTACGGCTGCGCGACCAACAGCAATCTTGCCGCCATGGTCGCCAATCCCGAACACCTGCTTCACGGCGCAAGCGGCGTCGGCGACACGGTGGTGATGAGTTCGTCGAAAGCGATCGACCGCTATCGCAAGGCCGAGCCCACCGGCGAAAGTCTCAAGTCCAGCAGCAGTTCCGCCGGTGTCGGGGGAGGAAACTAAGCCATGAACGCACCCTGGAAATCCGGTCCGCAGAACGGTCGCGACCAGTTCGCCGCCTACCTGTGCGACGAAGCCTCGCTCGACGTCCTGCGACCGCTCGCGATCGAAATGGGCTGGCAGCCCGAGAAGTGCAACAAGGGCGGCCTGCGCAATGCCGTCCAGTCGCTGTCGATCACCGCAAGCCCCAACATCCTGCTGGTCGACTTGTCGGAAAGCGGTGATCCGTTGAATGACATCAACGCACTTGCAGAAGTCTGCGAACCGGGGACCATCGTGGTCGCCGTCGGCCAGGTCAACGACGTGCGCCTGTATCGCGATCTCATTGCCAGCGGCATCCACGACTACCTGCTCAAGCCGCTTAACCCGGCGCAGGTGCGCGATTCGCTTTCGCAGGCCCAAGCGGTGTTCGCGGCTCCCAAGAACGCTGATGCTGCGGGCGTCAAGCAGCACGTCTCGACTGCCGTCATCGGCACGCGCGGCGGCGTTGGCGCATCGACGCTGGCGACTTCGCTCGCCTGGCTGTTCAGCGCCGACAATGGCCTGCCGACGGCGTTGCTCGACCTCGACATCCATTTCGGCACCGGCGCGCTTTCGCTCGATCTCGAACCGGGCCGTGGTCTGACTGACGCGATCGAGAACCCGAGCCGCATCGATGGGCTGTTCATCGAACGCGCGATGATCCGCGCCAACGATAACCTTGCGATCCTCTCGGCCGAAGCGCCGATCAACACGCCGTTGATGACCGATGGCGCGGCGTTCGTGCAACTGGAGGAAGAATTCCGCCAGGCGTTCGAAATGACCGTGATCGACATGCCACGCAACATGCTGATCAACTTCCCGCAACTGATGAACGACGTGAACGTGGCGGTGGTCGTTACCGAACTGACGCTGGCGTCGGCACGCGATTCGATCCGCATCCTGTCGTGGCTCAAGAGCAATGCCCCGCACGTGCAGTCCATCGTCGTCGCCAACAAGGTGCAACCGGCCCTCGCCGAGATCTCGCGCGCCGACTTCGAGGCATCGATCGAAACGCGCGTCGATCTTGTGGTGCCTTACGACATCAAGGCGGCCAGCAACGCGGCCAAGCTGGGTCAGACTTTTGCTGACGCCAATCGTGCCAGCAAGGCCGGCGGCGCAATTCGCGATGTCGCCAAGATGGTGCTGGCCCGCCACGATGCCGCTGAAGCCCCGGTTGCCAGCGGCAAGAAGTCGCTGCTTGGCAAGTTCGATCTGAAGGCAATGCTGCCCAAGAAAGCCGCGAAAAAAGACAGTGCGAAAGCCGCTCCCGCCAAGGCGGGCTGAATGGTCGGGCCGACACGGTCCGGATCGAATGGCTGAGTTTAGGAAAGAACCCCGATGACGGCGATGAGCTTCCTTCAGGTTTTCGTGCTGGCAGCAGCCTTCATGGGGGTGTTGGTGCTGGGCTACAGCCTGATCGCCGGACCGTCACCGGCAAAGGAAGCATCGCGCCGCCTGCAGGCAGTGCGCTATCGCCATTCGCAAAGCGCGATAGATCGGGTCGAAGCGCAGATGCGCAAGGCCGTGGCGGCGCGCAAACCGCGCTTGCACTCCATTGCGGGTTCCGGCTCACGGGTCCAGGCGCTGGCGCTGCGCCTGCACCGCACCGGCAAGAAATGGACCGTATCGCAGTATCTCTACACCTCGCTTGGTATCACGCTGGCCATCGCCATCCTGATTTTCCTGAAATCGGGAGCATTGGTGCTGGCGCTGGTTATCGGGCTGCTGTTCGGCGCTGGACTGCCGCACATGGCGGTCGGTTTCTTCATCAACAAGCGGGCGAATACCTTCACGACCAAATTTCCCGATGCGATCGAACTGCTCGTGCGCGGCTTGCGCTCGGGCCTGCCCGTCACCGAAACGCTCGGCGTCGTCGCCAGCGAAGTGCCGGGACCAGTGGGCGAAGAGTTCAAGCTGGTCACCGAACGCATCAAGATCGGCAAGACCATGGAAGACGCACTGCAGGAAACCGCAGACCGTCTCAACATGCCTGAATTCAACTTCTTCTGCATCACCCTGGCGATCCAGCGCGAGACCGGTGGCAACCTTGCTGAAACGCTGGCCAATCTGGCCGACGTGCTGCGCAAGCGCGCGCAGATGAAGCTCAAGATCCGCGCGATGAGTTCCGAGTCCAAAGCTTCGGCCTACATCGTCGGCGCCCTGCCGTTCATCGTCTTTGGCATGATCTGGTGGATCAATCCGAAGTATCTCGCGGGATTCTTCAGCGACGAACGCTTGATCATTACCGGGCTTGGCGGGCTCACCTGGATGAGCATCGGCGCCTTCATTATGGCCAAGATGGTCAGTTTTGAAATCTGATCGGGATAGGCTGACACCATGTTGAACCAACCGACCGGACCCACGCTTTTCGGCGTCGACGTTATCTTCGTCGGCACCGTGCTGATCGGCATTGCCGCCGCAGCTGTGGTATTCGCGATCTATGCCGCCGTCACCGTACGGGATCCGATGGTGCGGCGCGTGAAGGTGCTGAACGAGCGCCGCGAACAGCTGAAGGCCGGCATCGTTACCACCGCGCGCAAGCGCGCCAGCATCGTTCGCCGCAACGACACCACCGACAAGATGACCGAGGCGCTTTCGAGCCTCAAGGTCCTGCAGGACAGCCAGATCAAGCAGATCGAGCAGAAGCTCGCGCAGGCCGGCATCCGCCGCAAGGAATGGGCCGTCGCAGTCGTTTTCGGCCGTCTCGTCCTGCCGATCGCCATCGGCCTGTTTGTCGCCTTCATGCTCTATTACGTGCAGTATTTTCCCGAATGGAGCGGCAACAAGAAGGCTGCGGCCCTGATGGTGGCACTGATCGCCGCGTACAAGGCGCCCGACCTGTTCATCGGCAACCTTATCACCAAGCGCACGGACGCAATCCGCAAGGGCCTGCCTGACGCGCTCGATCTCCTGGTGATCTGCGCCGAAGCCGGCCTGACCGTGGATGCCGCGTTCGATCGCGTCGCGCGCGAACTGGGCCGCGCCTATCCCGAACTGGGCGACGAATTCTCGCTGACCTCGATCGAACTCGCCTTCCTTACCCAGCGCCGCATGGCCTTCGAGAACCTCGCCTATCGCGTGAAACTCGATTCGGTGAAGGGCGTGGTCACAACGATGATCCAGACCGAACGCTACGGCACGCCATTGGCCTCTGCACTGCGGGTGCTGTCCGCCGAATTCCGCAACGAGCGCATGATGCGCGCGGAGGAAAAAGCTGCGCGCCTGCCCGCGATCATGACCGTGCCGCTGATCCTGTTCATCCTGCCGGTGTTGTTCATCGTCATTCTTGGCCCGGCGGCCTGCTCGATCTCCGACGCCTTCGCGGGCGACGGACCCGGCGGCCCGCCAAGCTGATCGGCAGCGATTAAAAGCTAGAGGAGAGACCCCGCCGGTTCGCGCCGTGCGGGGTTTTCTATTCCTGCTCGCCGAAAATCCGGCCCGCCACGGCATCGAGCCGCGCCATTGCCACCGGATCGCGCGCGTCGGGTGCGGTGATGATCGCGCCGTCCAGCGCGCGGTCGATCGGGCTTGGCGTGCGCCGCTCCGGCAGGTTCGCCGCCAGCGCGCGCAGGGTGTCGCGTGCCAAGGCGGCGTTGGCGTGGAGCACCGCCAGGATATCGGCGGTGGCGACGCCGGCAACATCCTGGCGCCAGCTATCCCAGTCGGTCACCATGCCCAGCAGCGCGTAAGGCAGTTCTGCTTCGCGCGTGAGGCGCGCCTCGGGCATCGCAGTCATGCCGATGACATCGGCTCCCCACGCACGATAGAGGAGGCTTTCCGCACGGGTGGAGAATTGCGGGCCGTCTATCGCCACGTAGCATCCAGCAGGATGGACCTGCGCGCCGGCGTGACTTGCGGCACTTGCCACCAGTCCCGACAACCGTGCGCAGACCGGATCGGCGAGGCTGACATGCGCCACCAACCCTGGCCCGAAGAAGCTGTTCTCGCGGCCCGTGGTGCGGTCGATGAACTGATCGACCACCACGAACGATCCCGGCGCCATGTCCTCGCGCAGCGAACCGATCGCCGACAGCGCCAGCACATCGCTGACCCCGCAGCGCTTGAGCACGTCAATGTTGGCGCGGTAGTTTATGTCGCTCGGCGCAATGCGATGCCCGGCGCCGTGGCGGGCGATGAAGGTAAAGCGCACGCTGCCCAGCTTGCCGGTCGTCACTGGTCCCGATGGCGCGCCGAACGGGCTGTTGACCGCGATTTCCTGCGCATCGTCCAACGCGATGCCGCCTGCCAGACCCGATCCGCCGATGACCCCGATGTGCCAGCTTCTGGTGGGTTCAGTCTGCAAGGATACCTGCCATGATGATGTCGATCGTGTGTTCGCGATAGCGGTCCCGCAACTGTTCGGTGAGCGTATCCGTATTGAAGCAATACTTCATCACCAATCGCGCAGAAAAGAACCTGTCGACTGCGCCAGTAAGGGTGAAGTAAAACAGCTGGGGGTCGACAGGGCGAAAGGCCCCGACTTTCACGCCATCACCGATAAGCTGCTCATACGCGCGGTAGATGGGCGACAGGTACAACTCGGCGATTCGCTTGGCCTCGGCATCGTCACTCTCACGCACCAGCCGCATGGTGAGGCGATTGAGGTACGGCACGGCGTAGAAGGTATCGATCACCTTGGAGATATGCCGCCGCAGCTTTGCCTCGGGGTCCCATTCATCCTTGGCGACCAGCGCGTCGACGCTGGTGACGATGGCTTGCCAGTCACGATCGAGCAAAGCCTTCAGCAGCCCCGCCTTGTTGCCGAAGTAATACTTCACCAAAGCCGAGTTGAGGCCCGACCGCAGGCTCAGTTCCGACAGTGAGATATCGACGATATCGCCATCGCGCATGATTGCGCTCGCAGTATCGAGCAGCAGCGCGCGGGCGCCGGGAGGCGCGGAAATCTGAGCTACCGACATCGCGCCTGGCACCTTGTCCTCAACGCGGCGGCATGCGGATGGAACCGTCAAGGCGAACATCCTCGCCGTTCATGTAAGCCGTTTCGATCATGAAGAGCGCCAGCTTGGCATATTCGTCGGGCCGGCCCAGGCGCTTGGGGAACGGCACCGACTCGGACAGGGCCATACGCGCCTTTTCGGGCAGAGCATTCATCAGCGGCGTTTCGAAAATGCCCGGAAGGATGGTGTTGACGCGAATGCCCTCATTCATCAGATCTCGCGCGATCGGCAGGGTCATGCCGACGACGCCACCCTTAGAGGCGGAATAGGCCGCCTGCCCGATCTGGCCATCTTCAGCGGCAACCGACGCGGTGTTGACGATGGCGCCGCGCTCACCAGACTCGTCGATTGGATCGAGCGTCAGCATGCCGGCAGCTGACTTGGTAATGCACCGAAACGTGCCGATCAGGTTCAATTCGATGATGAATTTGAACGCATCCATCGGGAACTCGCGAATTGCGCCGGTTTCCCTGTCGCGGCTGACTGTCTTGATCGCGTTGGCGGTCCCTGCGCAATTGATGAGAATGCGCTCTTGCCCGTGGGCTTCGCGCGCCTTGGCAAACGCGGCATCGATGCTGGCATCATCAGTCACGTTGGCCTTGCAGAACACGCCGCCGATTTCCTTGGCGATCGCCTCGCCCTTTTCAACCTGCAAATCGAACACCGCAACCCGCACACCCTTGGCGGCCAACGCGCGCGCGGTTGCCGCGCCGAGGCCCGATGCAGCGCCGGTTACGACGGCGGAAACGTTACTGTCGAGGTTCATTCAGGTGTCCTCCGGTTGCACTGTATTATCTGGCGGTCCCGCGGCGCGATCTGGCATCGCTGTATTTGCCTACACGATTAAGCACCCGGTTAAATGGCTGGTGGCCGGTGGTCAACACTGAGGGCGGAACGCTGCATCCGGAGCGCGCGCAAACGGCTGGCCGCAAAAGCACACCACAGTGACTACGAGTTGCCCGATGGCAACAGAATATAAACCAAGTTCTCCTAGCCACGGATTGCCTCTTGCTGCGGCAAGGATGGAGCGCAAATTGTGCTCATTCCTAATAAGAACAGAATGATACCGGCACGGATTTGGGACGAACTCGGCCATAATGTCAGCAGAATTGCCTATCGAGGCGGCGCTGCGGACAATTCTGAAACAGGGAACAAGACATTGACCAGAACATTGAACCGGGCCGCCTTGTTCGGCTCCACCTGCCTTGCCATCGCCGCTTTCGGCGCATCGGGCACGGCTTTCGCCCAGACCGTACCGGCAGATGAAGCCGCCGAAGACGCAATCGTCGTCACCGGCTCGCGCATCGCCTCACCACAACTCGATAACCCCAATCCGGTCGTGACCGTCACCGAAAAGACGATCCAGAACTCTGGCCTGAACAATATCACCTCGCTGCTGGCGCAGACCCCGGCGTTGTTCAATTCGGAGACAAACTTCGACGCTGCTGGCTCGCAGGCGCGGTTCGGCGCGGCGGGTGCCAACCTGCTCGATCTTCGCAACCTTGGCGTGAACCGCACGCTGGTGCTGGTCAACGGCCGCCGTCACGTCGCGGGCGTGGCGGGCGAAGCCGCCGTCGATATCAACACCATCCCAGTCGCGCTGATCGATCGTGTTGACGTGCTGACCGGCGGCGTCTCGGCGATCTATGGCGCGGATGGCGTCTCGGGCGTGGTCAACTTCATCATGAAGCGCGATTTCGAAGGCGCCGATATCCGCCTGCAGAACGGCATCTCCACGTATGGAGACGCACCCAATTCTTTCGCCAGCGCGACGCTGGGCAAGAATTTCGCGGATGGGCGGGGCAACTTCACGGTGTCCTATGAGTATCGCCGCGATGGCCGTGTCGGCGCCACCGCTCGCAAGAGCGGTCGCCCCGATTCCTTCAGCTTCGTGCGCAACCCCGACGACCTTCCCGACGATCCGGCCAAGCCGGACCGCATTCCGCTGCAATACATCGGTTATTCCGACAGTTCGCGCGATGGTGCGGTGATCGTCGATACCAGCCAGTTGCCCCAATTCCGTGGCGGCGGCCAGCCTTACGACCGGGGCCTTTTCCTGCCCCAGTCAGGCTTTCTTGCCCAAGGCGGCTCCAACACGCCGATTTCCTATTACCAGGGCGATCTTCAGTCGCGCATCGCCTCGCACAATGTCAATGTGCTGACGAGCTTCGAGATCACACCGTCGATCCGGATGTATGCCGAAGGCAAATACGTCCGTTCGCGCGCTTTCACGATCTCGCAACCCTCGTTCGACTTCTTCAATTATATGTCGGCCGAAAATCCGTACATTCCGGCTTCGATCCGCGCGGCGATCACGGAAGGCAACCTCGCAGATTTCGGCCTGCCGGATGGCGTGCTCTACAGCCGCGACAACTTCGACTTCGGCACCCGCGATGAACGCGTGAACCGCAGCCTCTATCGCGGCGTATTCGGGTTCGAAGGCGACATTTCGCCACATGCGCGATTCGACGTCAGCTATGTCTACGGCGAAAACCGCACGACCTTCTATAGCCCGAACCAGCGCCTGACCGACCGGTTCTTCGCCGCGCTCGACGCAGTGGACCAGGGCCAGTTCCTTACCGGCACGCCCAACGGCAATATCGTCTGCCGCAGCGATCTGGCGCCGAACGACCCGATCAATCCGATCAACTTCGGTGCCGGTGGCCAGACGTTCACGCCGGGCGACGGCACCTGCCGGCCACTCAACATCTTTGGCGAAGGCGTTGCCAGCCAAGCCGCGCTCGATTTCATCAGCGTCGACCTGAAGAACCGCTACAAGCTGACCCAGCATGTCGTTTCGGGCTACGTCTCAGGCGATTTCGGCCAGTTCTTCGAACTGCCGGGCGGCCCGGTCGGCTTCGCGCTCGGCGGCGAATACCGCAAGGAAGCGAGCAACTTCCAGCCCGATACGATCGCCACGACGGCGGTCGACTATGATCCCAACACCAGCGTCCTCAAGGATCTCGCACTGCTCGGCGGTGAAAAGGGCCAGTTCAACGTCAAGGAAGCGTTCGGTGAATTGCGCGTGCCGCTCTTCGCCGACATGCCGCTGGCCCACCGCCTCGAATTCGGCGCGGCCATCCGCTTCTCCGATTACTCGACGATCGGATCGACCACGACCTGGAAGGTCGACGGCACGTATGCGCCGATCAAGGATGTGACATTCCGGGGCAGCTATTCGGAAGCGGTGCGCGCGCCGAACATTACCGAGCTGTTCTCGCCGCAATCGGGTACATTCGCCAGCCTGAGGGACCCGTGCAGCCCGGTGAACATCAGTCAGGGCACCTCGTTCCGCGCAGCGAACTGCCGCGCGCTGATCGAAGGGCTTGGCGTCAATTTCGACGATTTCGACTTCGACTCCAGCCCCGCGTCGAGCGCGACCCTGCCGGGCCGCAGCACCGGCAATATCGCGCTTGGCCCGGAAAAGGCGCGCACCTGGACGGCGGGCGTGGTCCTGCGCCCCAGCTTCGCGCCGCGACTCGCGATCACGTTCGACTGGTACGACATCCGTCTCAAGAACGCGGTGAACACGGCCACGCTTCAGGAAACCGCCGAGTTCTGCGTCGATTCGCCAACGCTGGACAATGTGTTCTGCAACAACATCACGCGCTCCACCGATGATGGATACGTGACCAGCTACCTGCTGCAGCCGCAGAACGTGGCGTTCTTCAAGACCTCCGGGGCGGACATGACGGTGGCGTACAAGATCGACGCCGGCAACGCCGGTTCGTTCGCGCTGCAGGGTACGGTCGGTTATCTCGACAATCTCGAGTTCCTGCCGGCCAACGGCGGTATCGTCGATAACGATCGCGGCGAGACCGGATCACCCAAGTGGGTCGGCACCGCCGACGTGACTTGGAGCCTTGCCAACTTCGAGGTGAACTACGGCCTCAACTACGTCGGCAGCCAGCTTCGCTACGAGCGTGACGTGATCGCCGCCGAGCCCGACATCGTTGCGCCGGAATACCTCAAGTTCAAATCGGTCTTCACGCACGACATTCGCCTCGCGTGGAACACCAGAGACGATCGCGCGACGTTCTTCCTCGGCGCGAATAACGTGACAAACAAACAGCCCGCCATCGGTTCGCGCAACACCCCGGTCAGCTTCATCGGCCGGTTCTTTTACGCCGGTATCAACGTGAGGACGGACGGTCTGAACTTCACCGGCGGATAAGCCAGCCGTCGCAATCGGTCAGACGGACACGGCAAAGGGCGCTTCCACCACCCGGTGAAAGCGCCCTCCCGTCACGTCAGACACAGTGTGCCGCCGTGCCGTGCCCCCCTGTCCGTCGCCGTCAGGCCAGGGAAGTCCGGATTCGTGTCAGAGGTTTAGCGGCAACGCGATCCACCGCGATCGACCTCGCGGCCCAGCAGCGCGCCGGCGCCGGCACCAAGGATCGTGCCAAGTGTACGGTCACGTCCGCCGTCGATCTCACGGCCCAGCAAAGCACCAGCCGCACCGCCAATGATCAGACCGGTGGTTCCGTTCTGCTTGCGGCAGTGATAGCGGCCGTCGTTACCGCGCCAGGTGCGCGTGTTGCGATAGACCCGCTCGTCGCGATAACCGCGACGATCATTGTAGCGGCGGTCGTCATAACGACGATCATCATAGCGACGATCGTAGCGGTCGCGGTACTGGTTGTAAGCTTCCTCGGCGCCGGGCGCAGTGTACGCGCTCGATGCGACATGGGCCGAATTGCCTTCCAGCGTGATCGCGGTGGCCGGAAGCGCGGTAGCGATACTGGCAGTCGCGGCTGCGATTGCCGATGCCTTGAAAAACTTGTTCATCACCATTCTCCTAAGTGGCGGACCCGGGGCCAGATCCCGCCGACCCATTCAGAAATAGACCGCCGAAGCTGAACGGACGGCAACATCATCGTCAGAATTCGTACTTTCGACGAAGCGAGTGATTTTGGCCGACGAGCCGTGCCTTGCTGCGCTCCCGTTGCGACCCTAAAGCGGCGCCGGAGTTTGCCAGATCATGAAGACCGAGCCCGAGAAACCACCCAGCGGCCTGCCTTACGCAGTCTGCACATATCTCCTGTGGGGTCTGATCCCGCTTTATTTCCACATGATGCGGAATATTCCGCCGCTGGAACTGGTGGGTTGGCGAGTGCTGTTCACCATTCCCGTTTGCCTCGTCATCGTCAGCCTTCGTCGCGAGTTCGGCAAAGTGTGGCTGGCACTGCGCGATCGCCGTGCCGTCGCCGCCTTGACGGTAAGTGCGGCACTCATCGGAACGAACTGGCTGGTATTCGTCATAGCAATTCAGAAGGGCTACGTTTTCGCGACGAGTCTGGGGTATTATATCAACCCCTTGATGAACGTGCTGGCTGGCACGGTATTCCTGCGCGAACGCCTGTCCCGACCCCAATGGATCGCGGTCGCGCTGGCGGGCGTTGGCGTGCTGGTGCTGGCGTGGGGCGCGCTCGACATGCTGTGGATCAGCATGGCGCTTGCCACCACATTCGCGAGCTACGGGCTGGTGCGCAAGCTGGCCCCGGTCGAATCGCTGCCCGGCCTGACGATCGAGACAATGATCCTGACTTTGCCAGGACTTGCACTGGTGCTGTGGCAGGCGGCGACGCCGGAAGGGTCCAGCATCGCGCATTCCTGGGAGCAAAGCCTGCTGCTGTCGCTGGCCGGACTGGTCACCGGTATCCCGCTGCTGCTGTTTGCCGTAGCCGCGCGGCGGCTACCCTATTCGACGCTCGGCTTCATCCAGTTTCTCGGGCCGACCATTGTATTCATCCTTGGCCTCACCGTTTTCGGCGAACCGCTCAGCATGGTGCAACTGGTCTGTTTCGGCTTCATCTGGGCAGCAATTGCCGTCTTCAGCGTAGACCTGCTCGCATCACGCAGACGGGTGGAGCCCAATCCAGCAGCCTGAGGCTAGGTCTCAATCCCTCACAGCGCCGAAGCGAATCGCAGCGGTTCGCCCTGCGCTTCGTTGGCAAGCTGGCTTTCCCACATCGCGATATGCCCACGCACGATCGTTCCGATGACGCGGCCCTCCAGTTCCATGCCGGTATAAGGCATCCAGCCGCAGCGGCTTTCGTTCCAGTCCTCGGTCACGGTGAAGCTGCCCTTGCGATCAACCACGGTGAAATCGGCATCGTATCCCGCCGCGATCCTTCCCTTGCCGACCAGCCCGAACACGCGCTGCACGCCGGAACTGGTCATGTCGATCAACCGCTCCAGCGTCATGCGGCCCTTGGCCACGTGATCGAGCATCAGCGGCACCAGCGTCTGCACACCGGGCATGCCGCTGGGGCTGGCGGGATAGGGCTTGGCCTTCTCCTCGCGCGTATGCGGCGCGTGATCCGAACCCAGGACATCGGGCACGCCCTGGTTAAGCCAGTGCCACAAGCCATCGCGGTGGGCGGCGGAGCGGATCGGCGGGTTCATCTGCGCGAACGTGCCAATCGCCGGATAGGCCGCTTCAGCCGCAAGCGTCAGATGCTGGGGCGTGACCTCGCAGGTCGCGATATCGCGATGCTGGCTCAGCAGTTCGAGTTCGGCAGGCGTGGTTATGTGCAGCACATGGATCGGGCGGCGGGCTTCGCGCGCCAGCCGCAGGATGCGCCGGGTCGCCAGGATCGCGCTTTCATCGTCGCGCCAGACCGGATGCGAGGAGGGATCGCCTTCCACCCGCATGTCCTTGCGTGCGTTCATCCGTGCTTCGTCCTCGGCGTGGATGGCTACGCGTCGGCGCCCGCTCGCCAGAACCCGCGCCAGCGCCTCGTCCTCGGCCACCAGCAGGCTGCCGGTTGAAGCGCCCATGAAGATCTTCACCCCCGCCGTGCCGGGAATCCGCTCCAGTTCGGCAAGGTCCGCCGCGTTGTCGGACGTTGCGCCGACATAGAAGGCGTGATCGCAAAACATCCGGTGATGTGCCCGCTCCAGCTTGTCGTGCACGCGCATGACCGAATCGGTGTTGGGCGAGGTATTGGGCATCTCGAACACGGCGGTCACGCCGCCCATCACCGCCGCGCGGCTGCCGGTTTCGAGGTCTTCCTTGTGCTCCAGGCCCGGCTCGCGAAAGTGGACCTGGCTGTCGATCACGCCAGGCAATACATCGAGGCCTGTGCAATCGATCCGCCGCGCTGCATCGGGATAGCTGCCGATGCCGACAATCCGTCCGTCGCGCACAGCCACATCGCCGTGGAACGCGCCGGACGGCGTGTGTACCAGCCCGCCTGCGAGCACGAGTTCTGGGCTGTTGGCAGTCATTTTCGGATACCCTTTCGCTTGGCGCACGAATCGCTTGGGTCTGCATTGCACCCGCCCCGGCGCGATGTCAGCCCTCAGGAACAATGCGCTGACCGCCCGAAGGTTCGTTCATTTCACCGAAAGGCCCATTGAGCGAAGCTAATGGTGATCCTATGTTGGTGCTCGAAAGGAATTTCCGAACATGCGCGTCGTTGTCTACGATGAGGAAAGCCTCGAACCGATCACCGTCGTCAATCTGCCGGGTATGACCGAGCGCTGCCTTGAGGAGCGCCGCCATTGGCAGATCGCCGTCAAGAAGTCCGGCCCCCGCCCCGACAATGTCGGTCAGGGTCGCCACTTTGTCGATCAGCTGCGCTATGTCGATCTGGAATTCGAAAAGATCAGCCGGGTAACGCTCACATATGGCGAGCAGGTGACGTGGCTGTGCCTCACCCGCGCGACCGAGCTTGCGATGCTGCTGACTCCCGACTGGCTGCCCGGCCAGCGTCCGGCGATCGAGCGCCTGCAAGAGGAAAAGGAATTCCTCGCCAGCCTGATGGCGGACACCCTCACCTCGCGCACGGTGACGGAAGACTGACACTCGCCGCAGCGGTATAGCGTGAAGGGCCGGCAGCGATGTCGGCCTTTTGCATGGGGGCTATGAACGCAACATGCCTTGCCCTCAAATCGTCGAGATCATGGGGTTTAAGCCGAGGCCATGCCGGATCTGCCGCCCCCCTCCATCGAACTGACCCAGCCAGCCATGGCGCGGTTCGATCTGGCCGAAATCGCAACGCCCGCTTCCGGGCGGGACTTTCACGCGATCAAGCCGCGCTGCTGGCCGCCGCGTACGGGCGAGATCGTAGTGTGCGCGCCCGACCCCGAGAAACAGCGCCTGCGCCCGCTTCCCGCCCTGCCCGGCCAGCCGCCGCCCGGCGAAATCGCGCTGAGCGACAGCGTGAACCTTGGCGCGCATGTCGAAAGCAAGATGATCGGCGGCGCGCCCAGTAATCGGGTGATGGTGGACGTGAAGCTGAAGTTTTAGCGCCTCCACCCCCCGCCGGGTTTGACCGGACCAAGGCAACCCGGCTACCCCGGAGGCCGGAAGCGGGGAGAACGCGCATGGCGGACATTTTCATCAGCTATTCGCGCAAGGATCGCGATCGCTGCACGGCGATCCGCAATGCGCTGGAAGCATTGGGCATCGACGTCTGGTCGGATGCCGGGATCGGCGCTGGCGCTTCGTGGGACCGTGAAATCGAGCGCGAGATCGAGGCGGCCAAGGCGCTGCTGGTGCTATGGTCCGACGACTCGGTCGAATCCGATTGGGTGCGTAACGAAGCCCGGACCGGCAAGGTTCGCGACCGCCTGATCGCGATACAGATCGGCGCCTGCGCGCTGCCCCTCGAATTCTCCTCGATACAGGCCGAACTCCTGCCCGAAAGCGCCGAGGGCACCGAGCACCCCGCTTGGCTGGGCATGCTGGCGCGGCTTGGCGGATTGATCGGCAGGCCTGGACTGGCGGAATATGCCCGCCTGACCAAAGTCGGCACGCTCGACGAATGGAAGCGCTGGCTCACCCGTTTCTCGTCCGACCCGCTGGCGGGCGGCGTGATCGACGGCATTGTCGAGCGCGCGATGCCTGACATGCGCAAGCAACTGGCAAACGAAAAGGCCCGACGCGCCACGCTGGAAGCGGAACTCACCGAACACGCCGATGCCGCCAATGCCCGCGCCGCCGAACTGGCTGGCAATGCGCGCGAACTGGTATCGCTGCGCCACCAGGTTGAGCAGGAACGCATGGGCCGCCTCGATGCCGAGGCCGAGGTGCAACGCTTTCGCGAGGTCTCGGGGAGCAAGAGCGGCAAAAGCAACACAGGCCTGTCGGACCTTGGCATCGTGCTGGAACAGCGGTTTGCGGTCTACACGTGCGCACTGATGTGGATTGTCGCGCTGTGGTTCTGCTGGGGACCGTTGCAAAAGCTGATGAACGGCAATGGTGCACTCAGCGACGTGTTCTGGCTGGGGTTCGGCATCGCCGCCCTGATCGCGCCGGCCTGCTGGATCTCGATCAAGATCCTGCGCCGCAAACGTGCACTGGCGCGACTGGAAGATACCGCCGAATAGAAAAATGGCCCGATCCGCGCGGGGGGAATGCGGATCAGGCCATCTTCAGGCGGGGCGCTTAAGATCAGGCGAAGTTGCCCGCCTTGGTGAATTCGCTCACCGGCTTGCGCTCGCTGGGCGCTTCGCGCTCTTGCAGATACTCGGGAAGGTTTTCCTTGGGCGCCTGCTTGCCGATCACGAAAGCTGCTTCCAGCCGGTGATCGTCGGGGATGCCGAGCTCGGCCGGGGCCTTGTCGAATTCAATCCCGCTCATGCCATGGGCGTGGTACCCCATCGCCGTCGCCTGCAGCGCCATCTGCACCCATGCCGCGCCGGCATCGAAGCTGTGGCTGTGGTTAGGCGAATCGCCCTTGGGATTGCGCATCATCGTGTCCGAGACGACGAACACCAGCACCGATGCATCCTTCGCCCAGCTCTGGTTGAATTCGACCAGCAGCGAGAGGAAGCGATCCCAGTTGGCATCGCCGCGCTTGGCATAAAGGAACGTCCAGGGCTGGGCGTTGTAGGCAGAAGGTGCCCATCCGCCGGCCTCGAAGATTACGTCCAGATCCGCGTCAGGGATGTCGCTGCCGTCGAAAGAGCGGGGCGACCAGCGTTCAACCAGCAGCTTCTCGATCTTGGGATTGGCTTCGTTACGTTCGGTCATCACGTGATCCTTTCAGTGATCGGAAATCAGGCAGCATCGACGAGGACGAGTTCGGCATCCTCGATCGCCGTTACGGTAATGGTGTCGAGCCCGGTTATGGCAACCCCGTCGCGGGCATTTGCCTCGACATCGCCTACCCTGATCTTTCCTTTGGCGGGAACGAGGTAGGAATGGCGACCGGCTTCGGTCTGATAGGTGACGCTTTCACCGGCCTTCACCGTCGCACCTAGAACGCGGGCATCGGCACGGATCGGCAGGACATCGGCATCACCATCGATACCCGACGCCAGCGTCACGAAGTGGCCCTCGCGGCTTTCCTTCGGGAACGGACGGGCACCCCAGCTCGGCTTTTCGCCGCGCTCGTCAGGCAGGATCCAGATCTGGAACAGCGTGGTGTCCTCGTCTTCCAGGTTGAATTCGGAATGCTGGATGCCGGTGCCCGCGCTCATCACCTGAACGTCACCCGCTTCGGTGCGGCCTTCGTTGCCCAGGCTGTCACGGTGGGTGATAGCGCCGGTGCGGACATAGGTAACGATTTCCATGTCGTTGTGCGGGTGCGTCGGAAAGCCTGACTTGGCGGCAATCCTGTCATCGTTCCACACTCGGATGCGGCCCCAATTGGTGCGCGCGGGATCGTGATAGCCGGCGAAGGAGAAGTGGTGGTGCGCATCGAGCCAGCCGTGGTTGGCGGCGCCAAGCGTGTTGAAAGGGCGAAGTTCGATCATGTCTGATAACTCCCTGGCGGCCTGTGGACCGCTGTGGTCGGTTTCGATGACCCGTAGATAGCGCTTGCGGTCCTATCGGATAATTGAGATAAAATAGGCCAAGATATTCAAGAAAGCTGAATGGTCGATATCGTCCCTCCCAGTCTGGATCACTTGCGCGTTTTCCTCACCGTGGTTGAGGAAGGCAGCTTCAACAGTGCGGCAAGGAAGCTGGGCCGCGCGATCTCGGTGATCAGTTACGCGGTGACCCAACTGGAGGCGCAACTCGATGTGCGCCTGTTCGACCGCGAGGGATCGCGCCGTCCGCAATTGACCGTCGCCGGTTCCGCGCTGCTGTCCGAAGCGCGCGCGGTGTCCGACGATGTCGATGCCCTCCTCGCCAAAGTGCGAAGTCTGCGACAGGGGCTAGAGGCAGAGCTCTCGCTCGCGGTAGACGTCATGGTGCCCGACGATGCGCTGGCGCACCTGCTGCGCGACTTCCAGGTCATGTATCCCAGCGTCGGCCTGCGGCTGCACGTTGAAGCTTTGGGCGCAATCGCGTCGCTGGTGCTGGAGCGGCGCGCGACGCTCGGTTTCGCCGGACCGGACATCCTCGACCTGCCCGAACTCGATCGCGAGGCCGTCGGCGCCGTAGAACTGGTGCCAGTCGCCGCGCCCGGTCATCCGCTGGCACAGATGGAGCGAATCGCCGCCGGAGAAGCGCGCAAGCACTTGCAGCTTGTCCTGACTGACCGGTCCCCCCTCACCGCCGGCCGCGATTTCTCGGTGTTCAGCCCGCGCTCGTGGCGGCTGGCGGACCTTGGCGCGAAGCATGCGCTGCTCAAGCAGGGCATCGGCTGGGGTTCGATGCCGCGCCACATGGTGCATGCCGATCTGGCGAGCGGCGCGCTGGTCGAACTGTCGCTGCCTGAACGTCCCGCCATGAGCTACACGCTGTTTGCGCTGTGGCGAAAGGATGCCCCGCCCGGCCCCGCCGCGATCTGGGTGCTCGATGCCATGCGCGAGCGGCTGGCAGCCTGTCCGGCCAATTTCGCCTGACCGTGCGATTGCCAAGGCGCGGACCAGCCCCCACTTTGCGCAGATGACTGCAACCCGCCTGTTCGATCGCACCGCCATTCGTCTCACCCCCCGCGGGGGCAGTGGCGAGGATGTCGCGGAATTTCTGCAGGGCTTGGTCACTAGCGACGTCAAAGGCGTGCTGCCGGTCTGGACCGCGCTGCTCAGCGCGCAAGGCAAAGCCCTGTTCGATTTTCTGGTCTGGCCGGCCGGTGATGGCCTGCTGATCGATTGCGAGGCGGCGGTGGCCGATCTGCTGGTCCGCCGCCTCTCGCTCTATCGTCTGCGCCGCGCGATCGACATTGTCCGCGATGACAGCGTGGCGATCCACTGGCGCCCGCACAGCGGCGACGGCGCTGCCGCCGACCCCCGCCTGTCCGCGCTAGGCGAACGCTGGATCGCAAAGGCAGATCCTGCCGACCAAAGCGCCGATGCCGAGTGGCGCGCGCACCGCCTGTCGCTTGGCGTTGCCGAAGGGCAGGCGGAACTGGGGCAGGACGCCACGCTCTGGCTGGAATGCAACGCAGCGGAACTCAATGGCGTGAGCTTCACCAAGGGCTGCTATGTCGGGCAGGAGAATACCGCGCGGATGAACTGGCGGCAAAAGGTCAATCGCCGCCTCGTCGTCGTGCCGCTCGCCACTTCGAACGAGAAGCGCCAGCGCGCTGCCTACCCCGATCTCGGGCTGGCAGTCGATCACCTGCGGATCGAAGATATCGACGTTGCTCAAGCGCCACAATGGATGGCACCAGCGCTGGCGCCGAATCCGGAGTGAGCGACTTCAGGCCGGCATCCCGGTCTGGCTGACGCTGCGCATGGCCTGGCGCATCGAGTGCAATGCCTTGCCAGCCAGTACCGCGACATAGAGCCGCGCCGGGGCTTCTTTTCCGCGCCAGGCGCTGAACCGAGAGCGGGTTTCGCCCGTGGCTATGAAGCCGGCCTCTTCAAGCACACGGCCCGAGGCTTCATTATCGGCAAAAGGGCTGGCGATGACCCGGGTGTGACCCATCAGCTGCGCCTGCTCCAGCACCGCCTCGAGTGCCTCGGCAGCATAGCCGTTCCCGCGATGCTCACGGGCGATCCAGTAGTCGAGTTCAATGTCGTCGCCGTCGCGGCCCAGACCGATGCCGCCCACAAGCTTCGCGCCATCAGCGGCGCGGCGGTACATGAAGAAATTGGGCAGCCTGTCCTCGCGCGAATGGGTGAGGAAATCGCGCATCTCATGCGGCGGGTCAGACAGGGGAGGGAGCGCGATATTGCGGGCCACGGCATCGTCGCGAACGACGACCAGCAACTCATCGATATCCTCGGGCCAGGCCGGCCTGAGAAACAATCTCTCCGTGCGGATGAACATGCTTGTCACCATCCTTGTCCCGCACAGCGAACATGCCACTTCCGGGCAGGACTTGCACGAAAATAGCGTTGGAACGATCGCTCCGTGCGGCGCGCGAAAATGGGTGGCGTCGTCAGGCCGCGATGCTCATCCCATCGTCGTCGTTCCCGCCCGTGTTGAACGGATCGCCGTCGCAAGGGCTGCTGAGGCTGATCGCATATTCCACGGTCGGCGCGGGCGCGGCGCGACCCTTGCTGAGCCTTTCGACGATACGACCCGTGGGATAGAACCCCAGCTTGCGCAAAACCCGGCCCGAGGCGGGATTATCGACGAAATGGCTGGCAATGATCCGGCGGTGGCCGAGCATCGGCGCTATGCGCAGGACCGCGCTTGCTGCCTCCGAAGCAAGGCCCTGCCCCCAGTGCTGGCGGGCGACCCAATAGCCCAGTTCGACATCGCTTCCCTGTGCCGACAACCCGACGCCGCCGACGATGCGCGCACCCCAGGCGCCGGGCAGCGTGGTGAGGAAGCGCGGCAGCAGTCTTTCCTGCGGAATCTCCACGAAACCACGCGCGTCATCGGGCGTATAGGGCCAGGGCGCATTGGCGAGATTGCGCACGATACCCTCATCCGCGATTACGGTGTGGAGTTCCTGCCAATCCTCCGGAAAGCCCGGACGCAAGAACAGTCTTTGGCTACGGACAAACATGCGAATACCTCCACTCGTCGGCCCCGCACCGGCCGGCTAGCCGGGGCGGATTACACTGTCATGGCAGCAAGTTAACTTCGCGAAACAAGTTCCGCGCAACTGCCGCAGTGAACGAGGGAGACAATAAAAAAGGGAGCGGGCTCTGGCCCTCTCCCTTATGCTGGCCGGAAGCTGTCGCGCCCGGCGGGGCCATCCCGGTGGATGGCCCTTATCGAGTCCATCCGATTATTCGGCGGCTTCCGCCATGGCATCGACCGACACATATTT
Organism: uncultured Novosphingobium sp.; assembly: GCA_964502105.1. Classification (GTDB taxonomy): domain Bacteria; phylum Pseudomonadota; class Alphaproteobacteria; order Sphingomonadales; family Sphingomonadaceae; genus Novosphingobium. The sequence goes on from CAZCUS010000014.1 coordinate 69,590, forward strand.
ACGGCCGAGCTTGCCAGCGTGGAAACGCACGCGACCGCCCGAAAGCGCGAACAGCGTGTGGTCCTTGCCAATACCAACGTTGACGCCCGGATACACGCGGGTGCCACGCTGGCGAATGATGATGTTGCCGCCGACGACTTCCTGGCCGCCGAACTTCTTTACGCCGAGGCGACGGCCTGCTGAGTCGCGACCGTTGCGCGAGGAACCGCCAGCTTTCTTATGTGCCATCTCGTGTTACTCCAGATCTTATTCGGCGTCGGCAGCAGGCGCTGCTTCGACGGCGGCCTTCTTCGACTTGGCTGCAGTCTTCTTCTCTTCCCCACCGACGGAGAGGATGCGCAGCAGCGTCAACTGCTGGCGATGACCGGCCTTGCGGCGATAGTTATGGCGGCGGCGCTTCTTGAAAACGATCACCTTTTCGCTCTTGGCCTGCGCGATAATCTCGGCCGCAACCGTGATACCCGCCGCGTCAGCGATTTCGCCGTCACTGCCCGCAAGCAGAACGTCGCCCAGGGTGATCGTCTCACCGGCTTCACCAGCCAGCTTTTCAACCGCGATCTTGTCTCCGGCGGCAACCCGATACTGCTTGCCGCCCGTGCGCACTACTGCGAACATGGTGCCCTTACCTGTCAAAGCTTCTGTTTCTGCCACCCCGGCCGC
>CAZCUS010000014.1:70259-96972 GCA_964502105.1 uncultured Novosphingobium sp.
ATGGTGTCCTACCTAAATCAATGCCCGAAACCGGGCCGAAACAAACTGCCACGGCCATTGCAAGCCGGAGCACCGAAATACGGACCGGATTTGCCTGCGGGCGACGCGCCGGACGCCCCGTGCAGGCACGGGGGCCGGAAAGAGAGGTGCCGTTAATCGAACACCCATAATCTGTCAACCGAGGAGTCCGGTCAGATCGCGATTTCAGTGGGTGGCAGTAGCGCCCTTGACCAAATCCGGCTCGCGATCCGTTGCGACCATGCTATGGCACCGTTCATGCACCGTGCCAACGCCCGTTTTGCCTTCTTGTTAGCCCCTGTCCTGCTGAGTGCCTGTGCATCGGGCGGGACTTATCCCTCGCTCGCGCTGCGCGATGTCGAGCGCGTCGCAGGCAGCGGCCAGCCAGCCCCCGGAGAGGTTACGCCCGCTCCGGTGCTGCCCCCGGCAAGCGCCGATCTCCGGGCCCGACTCGCCGGTTTCGTTGAAGCTGCGAACAAGGCCCATGCCGGCTTCGTCGCCAAGCGCGGCGGTGCCCAGAGCGCGGTATCGCGTGCGCGCGGGTCCGGTGTTGCTTCTGAAAGCTGGATCGCCGCGCAAGTCGCGATCGCCGATCTCATATCGTTGCGAAGCAGCGCCGTTACCGCGCTGGCCGAACTCGACCAGATCTATGTCGCACAGCGATACGCCGATTCGGTGGCCGAAACGCCAAGCGCGGAAGCGATTGCTTCCGCGCTGGCAAAAGTAGAGGCGATGGTGGACGAAGAGAACGCGACGCTCGACAGCCTGGGCTCACGCTTGCGCTGATCGCGTGCCGCGTTCGATCTGATTTCCGCTCAGTTCAGCGCCACGATCACGGCAATGGCCAGCCCCCAGCCGACGATCAGCACTGGAAGCGTGAGCACCTGCACCGCCGCCTCGTGGGCCGAAAGCCGGCCGCTCAGCGTGTCGATGCCCTGGCTCGCCATCTGACCCCAGGTCAGCGGGCGCGTCGAATTGTCGGGCTTCATCGTTGCCCAGCTTCCCGCCAGGCCGAAGGCCATCACGATGAAACCAGCGAAGATCACCATAGGGATCACCAATCCAGGGTTGAGAAACAATCCCGCCATGGTCGCGATAAAGGCCAAATAGAGGCCCACGGTAGCAGCATAGATGCCCGTAGGCAGACCGAAGTTGCGATCAACTTGCGTCCGAGCCGGAGCTTCGACGACAAGCGCGCGCTGTTGCAGTTCCTGCGGAGAAAAATGCTCTGACATGCTGTGACCTCCCTGGCTTGAGCAAGCCTTGGAGCGAATCGCGCGGGCGCGCCTTGATCCGGATCAAATCGCGCTATTCCCAGCGTTTCAGATCATCGAAATCCTGCGTGCGCGGTTCGATCCAGCGCCACGCACCGGCCACCTTCTCGCGTTTCCAGAACCAGCTCTCGGATTTGAGGTGGTCCATCGCGAAGTCGGCGGCAGCGAAAGAGTCGCGGCGGTGGCGCGAGGCTGCCGCTACCAGAACGATTGGATCGCCGGCAAGCATCTCACCGCTGCGGTGAATCACCAGCAGGCCATCGAGCGACCAGCGGTCCCGGACGCGGGCGGCGAGTTGCTGCATGGCAGGCAGCGTGATCGGATCGTAATGCCGCAATTCCAGCGCCTCGACCCCGCCGCCCTCGCGAACCTGCCCCAAGAAGCTGACGACGCCGCCCGCCTGCGGGTGCGCGGCCGTGAATGCGGAAAGTTCGACTGCGGGATCGAAGCCGGCAGTCAGCAGACGCACGTCGCTCACGTCAGCCGCCGCTCACCGGCGGCAGGAATGCGATCTCGTCGCCATCTGCCAGCGCCATTGCATCGCGATCCGTCACCAGCGTGCCGTTGATGGCCAACCTGATGCGATCGGCGCCAAGCGCGGCGGCAAGATCAGGTTCAAGACCGGCCAGCACCGCGTCAAGCGTGGGGGCTGCCGCAACCTCGCGCTCGGCGCCGCCAGCCAGATCTTCCAGCCGACCCAGAAACACCAACTTCAGCGGCACGTTATCCGCCGGTCATCGACATATGCCGCGAAAGCGCGGGCGCCTGGCCATGGCGGTCGATCGCGAAATTGTGCCGCGCGGGCTTGATCCGCATTGCCAGATCGAGCGCATCGGCCAGCCGCGCGTCGGGATCGTCGGAACGCAGTGCCGCGCGCAAATCGACTTGCTCGGTTCCGCCGAGACAGGCGAAGAGTTGCCCGGTCGCCGTCACCCGAATCCGGTTGCAGCCATCGCAGAAGTTGTTGGTCAGCGGCGTGATCAGACCCAGCCGCCCGCCGGTTTCCGCCACATCGAAATAGCGTGCCGGACCGCCGCTGCGATGTTCGCTGGGCGTCAGCGTCCAGCGCTGCTCCAGCCTGTCTTGCACTGCGGTCAGCGGCAGATAATGATCGAAGCGGTCTTCCTCGACCTCGCCCAGGGGCATGACCTCGATCAGCGTCAGTTCGAAACCCTGGCTATGCGCCCAGCCGATGAGATCGGGGATTTCCGCCTCGTTGAGGGCCTTCAGCGCGACGGTGTTGATCTTTATCTTAAGCCCGGCTTCTTTCGCCGCGGCCAGCCCTTCGAGCACTTGCGGCAGCGAATCGCGCCGCGCCAGCTTCGCGAAGGTCTCGCGGTCGAGGGTATCGAGCGAAACGTTGATCCGCCGCAGGCCGGCTGCGAATAGGTCGTCGGCAAAGCGCGACAGCTGCGTGCCGTTGGTGGTCATGGTCAGTTCTTCGAGGCCATCGCCCAGCTTCCGCCCGATGGCGTGGACCAGCTCGACCATGTCCCGCCGCACCAGCGGCTCGCCGCCGGTCAGCCGCAGCTTGGTGATGCCACGGTCGATGAAGCCAAGCGCCAGTCCGTGCAGTTCGTCGAGCGTCAGCACATCCTTCTTGGGCAGGAAGGTCATCCGCTCGGTCATGCAGTAACTGCAGCGCAAATCGCAACGGTCGGTAACCGAAAGACGCAGGTAACTGATCCTGCGCTGGAATTGGTCGACAAGGGGTGCGAGCTTGGCCATCAGACTGTTATAGCATCAGCCCCGCCCCGGTGCCATCCAATGGCAAATATTGTCCCGTTACCCCCGGCGCGTTCGTCAGCCAGACACACGTGGCGGCTATCGCGGTTTCCTCGTCACTCTCCACTGCATTGACCCGCAGCGGCGCATGTTCGCGCGCCAGCGACTGGACCACCGAGAGCCGCCAACCCCGGTGTGTGTGATCGGCGAGAGGGAATATCAGCAACAGGTCGTCCCCGGCGGCCAGCATCGCTTGTGCCTTTGCCAGCCAATCCGCATGAAATGCCGCTGCCGAACCGAGTGGCGATTCGGGAAGGAGTTCCACGCGGATCATCTGCATCAGCGGCGCTCGCGCGACAGCGTCATGCCGATCCTCTCACCGGCTTCGGATATCGCCAGTTTGACGATCTTCACCGTGACGGCCTCAATCCGGTCGTCCTGCAGGAACAGCGTCTCGCATACGTGATCGGCCACTGCCTCGATCAGCTTGAAATGCAGGCCCGGCGGAAACGCTTCGGAGGCGGCGAACTTCAGGTCCATGTAGTTCTTGCTGGCCGACAGCGGCGTGTCGGGTGCGTAATGCGCGATCGGCTTCATCCGTACCGCAATCGTGAAACGCAGTGGCTGCGGTTTGCCGGTTTCCTCGGAGTAGATCCCGGTCAGGACGTCGATTTCGAAATCGGCGACTTCAAGAATGAGACTATCGGCCAAGGATCACGTTTCCATTCGGTTAGGAGCCCCGCGCTTGGCATTTCAGGGCGATTTAGTCCAGCAGTTGCGGCAAGCGCATCAGCGGCTCGCCCATGCGGATGGCCTGACCTTCGACGATGCCCGGTGCCGGGGCGAAACCCGGCGGGGCGAGCACCACGATCGTCGATCCATGCTCGAACCAGCCCATTTCATCACCCTTGGCGAAGCGCGCACCGCTGGCGCGCACGCCCTCCCCGCCCGAGCGCACATTGCGCACTGCGTCCAGCCACGGCAGCCGGATACTTGCCACCAGAACTGCGGCGACCGGGACCAGTATCAGCCGATGTCCGCCCTGCCCCAGCCGCACCGCGATCGGCGCGCGCTCATTGCGGCAAAACAATCTCTCCACGCGCTTGAGTGCGATGGGGTTTACGTTCCAGGTGTCGCCCGAAATATAACGCACCTGCTCCACGGTCAGGTCATGCGGCGCATGGAAGCGGTGATACATCCCCGCCGTCAGCCGCAGCGTCAGATACCAGCCATCGCGGAAGGCCTCCGCTTCGGCCGGATCGACCAGCAGTTCGGCCAGGGCATAGGGCATGCCCTTGATCTGCAGCGCCATGCCCTGCTCCACGCGGCCGAACGCGCCGACGATGCCGTCACTGGGGCTGGCCAGAACCGCGGGATCGGCATCGACCGTGCGCGCGCCGGGCTTCAGAGTGCGGATGAAGGCCGCATGCAGACTGGCAAAGCGGGATTCGGCGGCATCTGTCAGATCAACGTCACAAAACAAGCGCCATAGGGCGATCGAAGCATCGCGCACCGGCGGCAGCTCCACTTTGCTGAACCACCCCATGAAGCGGGTGAGCGCATGGCGGGGAATGCGGTTGGTCAGGAGGAAATTCAGATCCTCCTGCGCGCCGATGCGACCGAGGGCGGAACGAAGGGTCATCTGCGGGTGCTCTGCTGTGCTGAAGGATGTTGGTCTTGAACAAAAAATCGTTGCTGGTCGGATTTCTCGGAGCGGCTGGATCGGTGCTGCTCGTCGAGAAGGCGCGCACCCGCCTGCAACTGTCGCGCGCCAAGCATCGCTCGCTGGCGGGCCATTCGCGGATGGCCAAGCGGATTGCCGGGCTGGTGCCGAACTATGCGTTCGACCGCGCGGCTTTCTTCCGCGCCGACGATGCACCCGATGCCGTTGCCGCACAGCGCGAAGCCGGGTTCATGCGCCTGTCCGCGCTCTACGCCGAGCGCTTCGCCAAGACCGCTGCCTATACCGCCGCGATCCGCGACGGCATCCCCGACATCGCCTTTACCAGCGCGTACCGCGTGCCCTTCCAGTTCAGCCCGGTCGTGCGCGAGCATCTTTCCGCCGGAAACTTCTACGAAGCATCGAAAGGCGTGACGCTGACCGATCTCGACGGCAACGTGTTCTACGATCTCACTGGCTCCTACGGCGTCAACTTGCTCGGCGTGGACACCTACCGCAAGCTGGTGGCCGAGGGCGAGACGAACACCGCGAAGCTCGGCCCGACGCTGGCCGGTCTGCATCCGCTGGTGGCGGACAATGTGCGGCGCCTGCAGGCGATCTCCGGCCTCGATGCCGTGTCGTTCCACATGTCGGGCACCGAAGCGGTGATGCAGGCGGTGCGGCTGGCACGCTATCACACGGGCAAGACGCATCTGGTGCGCTTTGCCGGCGCCTATCATGGCTGGTGGGGCGATGTGCAGCCCGGCGTCGGCAATCCGATCCCGGCCGATCATACCTATACGCTGGCCGACATGAGCGAGCAGAGCCTCAAAGTCATCGCCAGCCGGCACAACATCGCCTGCGTCCTGGTGAACCCGTTGCAGGCGCTGCACCCCAACCGCAACGCGCCGGGCGATTCGACGCTGGTCAGCGGACGAAGCGACGGGCGCGTCAGCCGCGAGGATTATACCGCGTGGCTCGCGCGTCTGGCAAAGACCTGCCGCGCGGCGGGCGTGGTGCTGATCATGGACGAGGTGTTCACCGGCTTCCGCCTCGCCCCGCATGGTGCCTGCGAGTATTTCGGCGTCACGCCGGACATGGTCACTTACGGCAAGACGCTGGGCGGCGGACTGCCGGTCGGCGTGCTGTGCGGCCGGGCCGACCTGATGAAGCGCTACCGTGAGGATCGCCCCGCCGACATCTGCTTCGCGCGCGGCACGTTCAATTCGCACCCTTATGTGATGGGCGCGATGGATGCGTTTCTGCGGCACATGGAAACGCCGGAGGGGCGAGCGCTTCACAACGATCTCGACGCGATCTGGGACGAACGCGCCGCTACGCTCAATCAGCGGCTGGCGGACGAAGATGTGCCGGTGCGCGTTGCCGATCTTTCGACGATCTGGACGGTCTGGTATCCTCAGGCTTCGCGCTATCACTGGATGCTCCAGTATTATCTGCGCGCCGAAGGACTGGCGCTGAGCTGGGTGGGATCGGGCCGCTTCATCTTCAGCCTTGCCTACAGCGATGCCGATTTCGCCGAAGTGACCGAGCGCTTCGTCCGCGCCGCCAGGGCCATGAAGAGCGACGGCTGGTGGTGGACCGGTGACGGCGATGCCGCGCCGAAGCTGCGCAAGCGACTGGTGAAGGAATTCCTCGGCACCCGGTTCAGCCGGAATAATTGAGCCGGACTTCCGTTCGTCATTGCGAGCGAAGCGAAGCAATCCAGGGCGGCTCCCGCTGCTCTGGATTGCTTCGTCGGCTTTGCCTCCTCGCAATGACGAGGAGCGATAATCGGATATCAGCCCAGCTTCGCGTCGGAGCGACGGTCCAGCCCGGCGCGAACCAACTGGGCTGGCGCACGGCAGTAAAGGCGGAAATCGTTGAACGGATCGGTGAGGATCTTGGTGCCCCACACAAGCCCGGTCTCGACATCGCGGATGAAGAACAGGTGGACCACGCGGAACAACAGACCGCCGACGCCCAAGGCGAGCCACATCAGACCCGTGTGACGGGCGAATTCGGCAAAGCCCTGATGCGCCTCGAACATGCCGAACAGCGTCGGATCAACTACCAGCAGCATCGGGCTGACCGCCCACAGACCCATCAGCACGACCTTGCGAGCAAGGTTGTAACCAACCTTGATCTCTTCCTTGTACTCATGGCTGCAATCGTTGACGGTATCGTAGTCATGCGGCTCGAAGAAGAAGTGCCCGGCCTGGCGACTGGTCATCGCCACGCCCCAGGCCAGCAGCGCCGCCAGCGCCGGATCGTGCCAGACCAGCACATAGGCGGTCAGGAATGTGATCGCGCTGATGAAGTGCAGGCTCTGGTTGATCAGGTTGTGGTGGTAGTAACGGTGATCGTCCCAACGCTGTTCACGCAGGGTATCACGGAAGCTAGCGATCTTCTGTCCCATGGGTCTGGCAACTCTTAAGCTAGAAGGGTTCAGGCAGGCAATTTGCCGTAACGAAGCAGCGAGAAGTGGCCGAGCGGCGGCAGCGGCCGATGCTCGATCAAAGTCACGCGCGGGTTCGTGCGCGCCCAGGCCTCGTAACGGCTAAGCGAAAATTCGGTGCGCCAACCAAGGCGGCTGGTGATCGGCATCAGAGCCTTCTCGATCCCGCCGCGCATGCCCTTTTCGGCACCGATGCGGGTGGTGATGACGATCTCGCCGCCGGGCTTGAGCACGCGCACGAACTCGTCGAGCGCGGCTTCCGGATCGGGTACGGCGGTAACGACGTACTGCGCCACCACCACGTCGAAGCTGTCATCTTCGAACAGCAGATGCTCGGCGTCCATCACCGCGAGTTGCTCTACGTTATCGAGCTTGGCCTCGCGCACCCGGTCACGCGCCTTGTCGAGCATGGCGTCGGCGATGTCGATGCCGGTGAGCTTCAGGCGTCGATCATAGAGCGGCAGCGAGATGCCGGTGCCAACGCCAACTTCAAGCACGCGCCCGCCGACAGCTTCCGCCACTTCAATCGATTGCTGGCGCCCGGACTTGAAGACATTGCCGAAAACGAGATCATAGACAGGTGCCCAGCGGTCATATGCCGCAGCAACACCTTCGGTCCGCATTACTGTGTCCACACCCAACTCCTTGTCAGGTGGGCGTCATGAATGGGCAATGTTTCAGTAGTGCGTCACGCTGACGGAGCGCGCGTTATTTTCCGTCGTTGCGCCAGCGTGCGAAGATCGCGGTGGGCAGCAGACGACCGCCCTCGCCTTCCTCGCGCACCGCCAGTTCGCCATGCTCGATCGTGCCGGGAAGGCCGGCAAACACCTCCGCCAGCAGCCCACCCAGCGAGAGCGAGGACATGCGCACCGCGTAGACGGTCAGGAACAGGAAGCGACTGTCGGCATCAAGCAGCCGCCGGCAATCGCTTACGAGACCGGGCAAATGCTCTTCCAGACGCCAAGTCTCTCCGGTCGGCCCACGCCCGAACTTCGGCGGATCGAGGATGATCCCGTCGTAGCGCTTTTCGCGCCGCACTTCGCGCGCGGTGAACTTGGCTGCATCGTCGATCAGCCAGCGCACAGGGCGATCGGCCATGCCCGAAAGCGCCGCGTTCTCACGCGCCTGCGCCACCGATTTTTTCGAGGCATCGACGTGGGTGACTGGTCCCGACCCGCTCAGCGCCAGCGTGCCGACACCGGTGTAGCCGAACAAGTTGAGCGTGGAGGCATCGTCGCGACCATCGAGCAGCCCGCGCATCCAGTCCCACACCGGGGCCATATCGGGAAAGAAGCCGAGGTGGCGGAACGGGGTGCACTGAGCGGTGAACTTCACCTCGCGCCATGCCAGCGGCCAGCCATCGGCGGGCACCTGCTTGTCGAAATGCCACCTGCCGCCGCCATCTTCATCGGAGCCGGGAACGAACTCGCCATGCGCGTCCCACTCGGCGAGACGCGGCGACCACATCGCCTGCGGCTCGGGCCGGATGAAGCGATAGGGGCCATAGCGCTCAAGCTTGCGGCCATGACCCGAATCGACCAGCCCGTAATCCGACCAGCCTTCGCCAGTCAGGATCAGCGATTGGGGATCGAGTTCGGCCACAAGGGAAAGCCCGTCAGACCTTCGGACTTGCGTGCCCGGCCACGTAGGCGGCCACGGCATCGTACTCGCCCGGCAGTTCCACGCAGCGTTCCTCGCGCTCGAACAGGTTGCCCACGCGCGCTGGCAGTGACGGGCGCTGGCCAGTGGCGCGTTCAACCGCGTCGCGGAACTTGGCCGGGTGCGCGGTAGCCAGCGTGACCACGGGAATGCCCGCCTCGATACCTGCCGCCCGCGCGGCATGCAGCCCGCAAGCGGTGTGTGGATCGATCAACTCGCCGCAATTCTCCCAAGCCCAGCGAATCGCATCGCTCATATCGCCCGGATCGGCGCGAGCGCTGGAGAACAGCGCCGATGCACCTTGCCGCTGCGCATTGGTGAGTTGCATGGCCTTGCTCGCCTCGAACCCGGCCATTTGCGCGGCCATCGCCCCGCCGTCACGACCGCCAAGGTCGAACAGAAGTCGCTCGAAGTTGGAGGACACCTGGATGTCCATCGACGGCGCAGCAGTCGGCGTTACGGTGCTTTGCGAATAATCGCCGGTCGATAGCGCGCGATGCAGGATATCGTTGACGTTGGTGGCAACGATCAGCTTCGCCACCGGCAGGCCCATCTGCGCCGCGACATAGCCGGCGAAGATATCGCCGAAATTGCCCGTCGGCACCGAGAACGCCACCTGGCGATACGGCGCGCCCAGTTGCACGCCCGCTGCGAAGTAATAGACCACTTGCGCCATCAGCCGCGCCCAGTTGATCGAATTGACCGCACCGATGGAAAACCTGTCGGTCATCGCGCGATCGTTGAACATGCGCTTCACCATCGCCTGCGCATCGTCGAAGCTGCCATCGATAGCGATGTTGTGGACGTTGGGCGCCAGCACCGTGGTCATCTGCCGGCGCTGTACATCGCTCACCCGGCCATGCGGATGGATCATGAAGATATCGACTTTGGCGCGGCCCGCCACTGCATCGATCGCCGCCGAGCCGGTATCGCCGCTGGTGGCGCCGACGATGGTCAGATTGCGGTCCGACCGACCGAGGAACTCCTCGAACAGCAGGCCGAGCAATTGCAGCGCCACGTCCTTGAACGCGAGAGTCGGGCCATGGAACAGTTCCAGCAGCCACTGCTGCTCGTCGAACTGCTTGAGCGGCGTCACGGCCTTGTGCGCGAACCGGCCATAGGCGGCGCGGCACAACTCTAGCAGGCGCTCCTGCGTCAGGCTGTCGCCGACAAACGGCGCCATGACCTTTGCCGCCAGTTCGGCATAAGGCAGGCCCGCCATCGCGGCGATTTCCGCCTCGGTAAAGCGCGGCCATTCGCGCGGCACGAACAGGCCGCCATCTGGCGCAAGACCGGCGAGCGTGGCGCCTTCGAAATCGAGCGCCTGCGCGCTACCCCGTGTGCTGAGATATTCCATTGCGCCAGCGCGGTTAGCCTTGCGCGCGCGCGCTGGCAATCGCTTCCGACGGGAGAGACCGGCGAATTACAATCTCGGTTTTGGATTTGATCCGGCGACGCAGGGAAATTCGCCTGTTCAACAGCTTAGCATGGCATCGCCGGAAGCAGGTCCAATCAAATGTCGGATACGGTGGGAGTTGCTCTGGGATTAAATCACCCAGCAATCGATAGATAAGCTATTGAAATTAATTGCTTTATATCGCCATTTCAGCCCAAACCGCCGATCCTGTGGGGTTTTTCCAAATCAATAATTATCAATACAACTCCCGCTCCACATAGATGCGGGGGCACTATTTTATGAATGTATTGAATTTTCTGATCATCACTTGCCGAACCTATATTCTTCTGTTGGTTCTGTCTGCTGCTGGTTATTCCATGTCAGCCGATGCCGCCGATACCCATAGCTCTGATATCATCACGGACGTTCCGATTATTTCACGGGTAGACAACTTTAGACTTGAGGAAATCACTGCACCGCCACTTGGCGCCGAAACATACCTTGCTCCATCAAGTGCGCGAGCCGCCGCCATCCTGCCGGCTGCGATGGAAACCTCGCAAGCCGGGCCGCAGCTAGTTGCCATCCTTTCGGAAATTGACGCGGGCACCGCCGCGCCAGCGCTGGCCAGCCCGCGCGACAACCAGCGGTTTCGCATGCCGCGGGACATTCTGGCGACTGCGATCGCATTTCAGGTGTTCAATGCCATTGACGCAGGCCTGACCATCGCCTGCACCGAACGTCCAACCTGCCGTGAGGTCAATCCGATCTATGGCCGCCGGCCCAAGGCCGAGATGGTCATCGCCACCAAGGTCGCCATGGGCGCCCTGCACTATTTTGCGATTCGGCAGATCGCGCGGGACGACGTGAAATTGGCTCGCGCCGCGTCATGGGTCACGCTGGCCCTGATGGGCGGAGTCGTGGGCTTCAATCTCACCCAGACGTTCTGAGATAACCGCCTCTCCCGCGACTCAATCAGGGTCGCGGGGACTGGCGCGCTTGCGCAGCGCCAGCGCATAAATCACCAGCGCGGTGGCCGCGAAGAAGAACCACTGCACCGCATAGGCCAGGTGATTGTTCGGCACTCCGGAAGCATCGGGCACCGCGTTGGGCTGCAACCCGGCAAGCGGCGGATCGGCGACGAGGCGCGGCCCCGGCGCCAGCACACCGCGCACCAAGCCGCCCTGCCAGCCCTGTCCCGCCACCGGCTCGAGCGACCAGCCCAGAACTACGCGGGCAACGGTGCCATCGGCCAGCGCGCAATCGACGACTTGCGCCATACCCGACTGACCTTGGGCGTTGTGGCCGGGGATACTGCTGCGCGCGACCACCTTGCCGCACAGGACACGCGAATGGCGATACAGCACGCGCTCATCGACTCGCGACTCGCTGGGCCAGGGAACTTCGGTCGAATCGCGGCCCGCGTTCGCGTAATCAGCCAGCAGCAGTTCTTTCTCGTGCATGCGCTGCAACTGCCAGAAGCCGAGCGCGATCATCACGGTCACTGCGATCAGCACCAGTAGCGTGGGAAGAACCGGTATTTTGCGAGTCATGGTTGCTCCTGGCGACCTTCGCCCGCATCGCGGCGGTATTCGATCGCAAGAAGTGCCGCCTTGCCCGCACGCAGGCCCATGACGACCGCCAGCGAGGTCAGCGGCACCCACAGCAGTATGTGGACCCAGAACGGCGGCTCGAAGGCAATCTGCACCCAGATGGCCAGGCCGGCGACAACCGCCCCGATGATCAAGGTCAGGAAGGCGGCCGGTCCGTCGCCGACATTGAAGCGCGTGTAATCGAGGTCGCAGGCGCGGCAGCGCGGCGCGAACCTGGCCACGCCATCAAACAGCGTGCGCGCCGAGCAGCGCGGGCAAAGGCCGAAAAGGGCAGCCGAGGCGATGCTCGGCTGCCCTTTCGTGTCGTGTTCGGCGTTGGTCATCCCGCAGCCTGATCCATCAGTGAATCGGATAGCCCCAGCCACCCCAGACATAGACTGCGATGAACAGGAACAGCCACACCACGTCGACGAAGTGCCAGTACCATGCTGCCGCCTCGAAACCGAAGTGCTGGCGCGGGGTGAAATCACCCTTGTAGGCACGCACCAGGCAGACAATCAGCATGATCGTGCCGACGATGACGTGGAAGCCGTGGAACCCGGTCGCCATGTAGAAGGCCGAACCATAGGTGTTCACACCGAAAGCGAAGGGCGCGTTGGCGTATTCGTAAGCCTGAATCGCGCTGAACAGAATGCCGAGCAGGATCGTCGCCCAAAGGCCCTTCTTCAGGCCATCCCGGTCACCGTGGATCAGCGAGTGATGCGCCCAGGTGACGGTCGTGCCGGAGCACAGCAGGATCAGCGTGTTGAGCAGGGGCAGGTCGAATGCGTCCATCACCGCTTCGATGCTCTTGGGCGGCCACTGGCCACCGACCGATTCGGCGATCGTCGAGGGGAACAGCGAGAAGTCGAAGAACGCCCAGAACCAGCCGACGAAGAACATCACTTCGGAGGCGATGAACAGGATCATGCCGTAGCGCTGGTGAAGTTGCACCACTGGCGTGTGATCGCCTGCGTGCGCTTCTTTCACGATCTTGGAAAACCACGCGAACATCGAGGCAAGCAGAAGCGCCATGCCGATCCACGGCACGAAATGACCGCCGGGCATGTCGTGCATGTATAGCACCATACCCGTGGTGAAAGTCAGCGCACCGATCGTCGTCAGCAGCGGGACGATGTCTGGCGGAAGAATATGGTAATCGTGCGTCTTGGTTCCGGCCATGGTGCCTTCGTCCCCGTCTCTCGAATGCATGCGGCCTTCACGCCGCGAATGGTTGCCCGTGCCGCCCCTTAACCCCCGGACCCTGTGCGGTCCAGTGCATTTGCGCCGCTGTCCGCAGTGGGGTGGAACGTATAGCTCAAGGTGATCTGCTCGACGTCTTTCGCCTCGGGATCGTTGAGGATCGCCGGGTCGACATAGTAGAGCACGGGCATACGAATTTCCTGCCCAGGCTCAAGCGTCTGCTCGGTAAAGCAGAAGCACTGAATCTTGTTGAAGTACTTTCCGACATAGGCCGGCTCGACGTTGAACGTCGCCGTACCGGTGATCGCGTGGTCGGATGAATTTTTTGCCCAGAAAAGGGCCATGTCACGCGCGCCGATCGAAACATTGTCGGTGATCTGCAGTGGCTTGAACTCCCACGGCATACCGCGCTCGACATTGCCGTCGAAGCGGATCGACATCATACGGTCCGCAACTGAAACCGTTGCCGCCTTTGCCTCGTCCACGCGCTGCGTCGTGCCGTTGAAACCCGTGACCTGGCAGAACATGCGGTAAAGCGGCACCGAGGCAAAGCCCAGCCCCAGCATGCCGCCCGCGAACGACAGCGCGATCAGGCCAACACGCCTGTTGCGCTTCGCAACGGTGGCCGAATGGGTAGGAACGCTGGCGTGCATCGTGGGCTCAGGTCATTTTCGCGATGGAAATGAAGTAGACCAGGATAACAAACGCGAACAGCAACAGCGCCACGACGCGATTGCGGCTGCGGCGGATCCGCGCAACGTCAACGTCAACGTTCGATTCTGGTAGCTTGCTCACAATATCACCATCCGATCGATCACCAGCGCTGCGAAAAGCGCGAAAAGGTAAAGCACGGAATAGGCAAAAAGCTGCTTCTCGGGCTTCATCGCATCGTCCGGGCCGGTGCGTTCACGCAGGCCAACCCGCAGCGCCATCGCCAGGAAAACCAGCGACAGCGCGAACGCGCTGACGCCGTAGATCACGCCCGCCCCACCGATCCACCAGGGAACCACGCTGAGCGGCAACAGCAGCACCGAGTAGATCAGGATCTGGCGGCGCGTAACTTTTTCTCCCGCCACCACCGGCAGCATCGGAATGCCGACCTTGGCGTAGTCACTCTGCACGAACAGCGCGAGCGCCCAGAAGTGCGGAGGGGTCCAGAAGAAGATGATGGCGAACAGCACGACTGGCATCAGCGTGATATCGCCGGTCGCCGCAACCCAGCCGATGAGCGGAGGGAATGCGCCCGCGCCGCCACCGATCACGATGTTCTGCGGCGTGCGCGGCTTCAACCAGATCGTGTAGACCACCGCGTAATAGACAATCGAGACGGCAAGGATCCCCGCCGCCAGCCAGCCGATGGCAAAGCCCATCAGCAGAACCGATCCGGCCGATAGCCCCATACCGAAATCGCGCGCATCGGTGCGACCGATCTTGCCGGTGGGCAGCGGCCGGGCGGCTGTGCGCTTCATCCCGGCATCGAGATCAGCTTCCCACCACTGGTTGAGTGCGGCAGCCCCGCCGGCGCCGACCGCGATGCACAGGATCGCGGTGAACGCGAGAACCGGCGGGATACGTTCTGGCGCAGCCAGCAGTCCGCACAACCCGGTGAAAATCACCAGGCTCATGACCCGCGGCTTGGTCAGCGCGAAAAAATCGCGCCAGTCGGCCGGGATATGCTGAGCACTCGTCGCGGTCATCGTTTGGCAGTCATTTGCAATTTGGTGATCCTACACCCCTGTGCCGTGATTGACAGACACAAAACCGGGGCACTCTTGCGAGGCCCCGGATTGCTGTGCCTGCCCGTCACGCCGGGCAGCGCGTGCATCAGTGATGCGAGTTAGCCTCAATCACCGGCAGGGTTTCGAATTGGTGGAACGGCGGCGGGCTGGACAGCGTCCATTCCAGCGTCGTTGCGCCTTCGCCCCAGTAGTTGCCCTCGGCCTTCTTACCGGCAGTGAAAGCGTAGGCGATGTTGATGAACCAGATCACCATCGACGCGGCCATGACCATATAGCCGTCGGTCGCGATCTGGTTCCAGAAGTGATACGCCTCGGCGTAATCCGGATAGCGACGCGGCATGCCCTGCAGCCCGAGGAAGTGCATCGGGAAGAAGATCATGTTCACGCCGACGAAGAACACCCAGAAATGCAGGTGGGACAGCAGTTCGGAGTGCATCCGGCCGCTCATCTTCGGGAACCAGTAGTAGAACCCGGCGAACAGAGCGGTCACCGCGCCGAGCGACAGCACGTAGTGGAAGTGGCCAACCACGTAGTACGTGTCGTGCAGCACGTCATCGACACCACCGTTGGCGAGGACGACGCCCGTTACACCGCCGACGGTGAACAGGAAGATGAAGCCCATCGCCCAGACCATCGGGCTCTTGAAGGTGATCGAGCCGCCCCACATCGTGGCGATCCACGAGAAGATCTTGATGCCCGTCGGGACCGCGATGACCATCGTCGCTGCGGTGAAGTACATCTTCAGGTTCACGCTCATGCCGACGGTGAACATGTGGTGCGCCCACACGATGAAGCCGACGACGCCGATCGCGACCATGGCGTAGGCCATGCCGAGATAACCGAACACCGGCTTGCGGCTGAAGGTCGAGATGATCTGGCTGACAATGCCGAAGCCCGGCAGAATCATGATGTACACTTCGGGGTGGCCGAAGAACCAGAACAAGTGCTGGTAAAGGACCGGATCGCCGCCGCCGGCGGGATCGAAGAAGGTCGTGCCGAAGTTGCGGTCGGTCAGCAGCATGGTGATCGCAGCGGCGAGAACCGGCAGCGACAGCAGCAGCAGGAATGCGGTGACCAGCACCGACCACACGAACAGCGGCATCTTGTGGATCGTCATGCCAGGCGCGCGCATGTTGAAGATCGTGGTGATGAAGTTGATCGCGCCCATGATCGAGGCGGCACCGGCAAGGTGCAGCGCGAAGATGCCGAAGTCGACCGCAGGACCAGTCGAGCCATACGTCGACAGCGGGGCGTAGACTGTCCAGCCGGTGCCCGCACCGTTACCCAGACCGCCCGGAACGAAGGCCGAGCACAGCAGAGAGATGAAGCCTGCGACCGTCAGCCAGAACGAAATGTTGTTCATGCGCGGGAAGGCCATGTCGGGTGCGCCGATCATGAGCGGCACGAACCAGTTGCCGAAGCCACCGATGATCGCCGGCATGACCATGAAGAACACCATGATCAGGCCGTGGGCCGTAATCAGGACGTTCCAGGTGTGCAGCGTGGAGTTGAAATCCGGATTGGTCGCGCCAAACCAGCGGGCGAAGGTATCCAGATACTGGATGCCCGGCTCGGCCAGTTCCACGCGCATCATGCCCGAGAAAGCGCCACCGATGATCCCCGCGAAAATCGCGAAGATCAGGTACATCGTACCGATGTCTTTATGGTTGGTCGACATGAACCAGCGAGCGAAAAACGCCGGCTTGTGGTCATGGTCATGCTCGTGCCCGTGGTCGTCGCCGTGGGCCTGGAAGTGTTCTGCGGTGGTTGCCATGATCTGGGGACCTGTGTCTGCGATGTCGGGCTTAGGCGGCGGGCGCTGCGGTGGCTTCGGCGTCAGGCGCCGCGCCGGCTTCCGCGTCGGCGGCAGGTGCAGCAGCGGCAGGCGCGGGAGCGGCCGCCGGCTTCTTCTGCCCGTCGATCACGGCACCCGCGTGCGTCAGCACCCAGGCGTTGTATTGAGCGCGGGGCAGTGCCTCTACCGCGATCGGCATGTAGCCGTGCTTGGCACCACACAGTTCCGAGCACTGACCATAGTAGACGCCCGGCTTTTCAACGAAGAGGACCTTCTCGTTGATGCGGCCCGGAACAGCGTCAAGCTTGAACCACAGCGATGGCACGGCGAACGAGTGGATCACGTCGGCAGCGGTGATCTGCAGGCGGATCGGCTCACCCACGGGGACAACCATGCGGTTGTCGACCTCAAGGTGCGAAGGGCCGTCCCAGGGCTGCGAACCAACTTCGCGGATACCGTTGTTGATGGTCGGCGAGCCGGGAATGTTCAGCATGTTCGACACCACTTCGAACTCGCCGTTGTCGGGATAGCCATACGTCCAGAACCACTGGTTGCCGGTGATCTTGATCGTCAGCGCCTCGGCCGGAGCGGGCTTGAACTGCTTGGCGAGCAAGTCGATCGAGGGAACCGCGATACCGATCAGGATCAGCACCGGAACCAGCGTCCAGATGACTTCGATCATCGTGTTATGGCTGGTCTTCGAAGCGACCGGGTTGGCCTTGGCGTTATAACGCACGACCACCCAGGCCAGCAGAACCAGCACGAAGATGCTGATGATGACGATGAGCGGCAGCAGCACGACGTCGTGCATCCAGTGACCGTATTCACCGAGCGGCGAGAACTGCTTCTGCAACCCCATTCCGCCATCGACCGGCATCCCGATGCCCGGAGTCGGTGTCATCGGTGTGTAGGAACCGGCGGGCGCAGCAGCAGGTGTCGCGGCTGCAGCGGCATCCACTGCCGTTGCGCCGGCAGGCACAGTTGCTTCGGAAGTGGCCGCGACCGGAGCCGGAGCCACCGTTGCGGGCGCTGCGGCGAGCACCGCCGTTGGCGCCAGGACCAAGGCCAGAGTCAGCCCCAGGGCTTTCAATGCCCTGTTAGCGGCACGTGCTGTATCGCCGAATTTCATCGTTTTCGCGCTTCCGTTTCCCTTGACGGCGCACGGGAATCTTTGCCCCGAAACGCACCCCGATTGTGAGGATAAAATCCCCCTCGCGCCGGGCCTATACGCGCGCTTGCGGCGCGTCTCAAGCGCCTCTAGGGGAATTTTTGGGCACTTATCGCGTGCAGCCCTATCATTTCGCTTGAAAATCGCCCGGAAGGAACACGTTTACAATGACCGAGGAAGAGGTCCTCGCCGAATTTCGCGCCAGCAAGGCACTGCTCGAAGGGCACTTTCTGCTCTCGTCCGGCCGCCACAGCGCGCACTATCTGCAATGCGCCCGCGTGCTGATGAATCCCGAGCGTGCCGGCCGGCTGGCGGTGGCGCTGGCGGCGGCACTGCCGCACGATATCCGCCGCGCGATCGACAAGGTGGTGTCCCCGGCAATGGGCGGCGTCATCATCGGTCAGGAGATGGGCCGCGCGCTGCAAGTCGATGCCATGTTCGTAGAAAGACCCGAAGGCGTGTTTGAGCTTCGGCGCGGCTTCTCGCTTGAGCCGGGCGAGAAAGTCCTGATGGTCGAAGACGTGGTGACCACGGGCAAATCGTCACGCGAGGCGATCAAGGCGATCGAGGCAGCGGGCGGACAAGTGATCGCCGCAGCGTCGCTGGTCGATCGTTCGGCGGGATCGATCGATCTTGGCGTGCCGTACTTCCCGCTCGTGGCTATCAACTTCCCGACTTACGCGGCAGACGAGCTTCCGCCCGAGCTGGCCGGAACTCCGGCGGTGAAGCCCGGAAGCCGCGCGCAGCTGTAGATACCTGTTTAAAAGCCTGATCGGACAGTGCCTGTGACTTCCCTTCCCGAACCCGGTCGCCTGCGCCTTGGCGTCAATATCGACCACGTGGCAACCATCCGCAACGCGCGCGGCGGCGATCATCCTGATCCCGCACGCGCCGCAGAGATTGTCGCACGGGCGGGCGGCGACGGCATCACCGTGCATCTGCGCGAAGACCGACGTCATATCCGCGACGAGGATCTTGCCCGCGTGCAATCAGCTACCGGGCTGCCGCTCAACCTGGAGATGGCAGCAACCGACGAAATGGTCGAGATTGCCCTGCGCCATGCCCCCCATGCCGCCTGCATCGTCCCGGAAAAGCGTGAAGAGCGGACGACCGAAGGCGGACTGGATGCGGCCGGACTGCACAACCAGCTCGCACCGATTGTTGCGCGGCTCAGTGATGCCGGCATCCGCGTCAGCCTGTTCATCGCGCCCGACCCGCGTCAGATCGAAGCAGCAGTGCGACTCGGCGCTCCGGTGGTCGAGATCCATACCGGCGAATATGCTCACGCAACCGGCGAGGACGTTGCGGTGGAACTGCGCCGCATCGCCGACATGGCCGCACTCGCCGCCAAGAACGGCATCGAACCGCATGCCGGCCACGGGCTTACCTACGAGAATGTCCAGCCCGTCGCCGCGATCCCGCAACTCGCGGAACTGAACATCGGGCACTATCTGATCGGCGAGGCGATATTCTGCGGGCTGGAATTCAGCGTGAAGCGGATGCGCGACCTGATGGATGAAGCGCGATGATCATCGGCCTTGGCTCTGACCTGTGTAGTATCGATCGCATCCAGTCATCGCTGGATCGTTTTGGGGTGCGCTTTCTCAACCGCGTCTTCACCGAAGTCGAGCGCGCGAAGGCCGCCAAGCGTCCGCATACCATCGCAGGCACGCTGGCCAAGCGCTTCGCCGCGAAGGAGGCGTTTTCCAAGGCAGTCGGCACCGGATTTCGCGCGGGTGTGTTCATGAAGGATATCGGCGTGGTCAACGCGCGCAGCGGCGCGCCGACGCTGGCGCTGACCGGCGGCGCGGCGGAACGCGTTGCGGCAATGACGCCGCAGGGCCACGAAACCGTGATTCACCTTACGCTCACAGACGACCACCCATGGGCGCAGGCCTTCGTCATCATCGAAGCGAGGCCGCTGGAAACATCATGACCGAATCACAGAGCGAAGCCGCGCGGATTTCTCAGCCAAGCAAACCCGCTGAGGACGAAAAGATCAACTGGATCAAGGAAATACGTGGGCTTGTTCTGATGTTGCTTGCGGTTCTGGGGTTCCACAGCCTGATCGCCAAACCGTTCTACATTCCGTCGATCTCGATGATGCCCAACCTTTTGGTGGGCGATCGCCTCGTCGTCAGCAAATATCCCTATGGCTGGAACTGGTCGTCGATGAGCTTTCACCTGCTGCCGCGCGGCACCGGGCGGTTCATGGGCGCAACGCCGCAGTATGGCGACATCGTCATCGTCGTGCCGCGCAATCGCCGCGACGACTTGATCAAGCGCGTTGTCGCCCTGCCCGGCGACCGGATCGCGGTGCGCGACGGCCAGATCATCCTCAATGGCAAGCCGGTGCCGCAGCGCGTGGAGCCGGACCTCATGCTCGCCGTCGATCCTAGCCAGCCTTGCGACGAATTTACATTTCCCGGCCTCAAGGTCCGCATGCCCTCTGGCCGTGAAGTTTGCGAATTGCCGATTCTGCGCGAAACCCTGCCCAACGGCGCGAGTTACCGGATCATCGACCATCGCGATCAGGATCTTGACCATTTTGCCGAAGTTGCTGTTCCCGAAGGCCATGTGTTTCTGATGGGCGACAATCGCGATCACTCCGCCGACGGGCGCGAGTCGCTCGACCACAATGGTCTTGGCGGCCCCGTGCCGCTTTCGGACATCGGCGGTCGGGCGGAATTCACGACATTCTCGCTCGACGGCAGCCAGACCCTCAACCCGCTGACCTGGTGGTCGGCGCTGCGTAGCGGTCGTTCCTGGACCAGCCTGCGCCCACCAATCGAGCAGACTGCCATCGAGCCATCCGGGCGATGAGCGAAGCCGAGGAGGTTCCCGCGCTGCACCGCGCCGGGCCAACCGATATCTCGGACCCGATGATTCGCAAGGAAGTGCGCCGCGCGACCGTGTGGCTCGGCATGGCCGGCCTGCTGGCGCTAGCCATCCTGCTCTCGCAATCGCTGCTCGTGATCTTCGGCGGCGTGGTGTTCGCCGCGCTGATCGATGGCGGGGCGCGGCTGCTGGGACGGGTAATGCCGTTGGGTCGCGGACTGCGAGTCGCCATCGTTCTGCTGGCGACAGTATTGTTCCTGGCCTGGATTGCGCAATTCGCCGGATCTCAGATCACGCAGCAGGCAGCGGAGCTTCCGGCCACGATCGAGGCCCAGTTCTTCCGCAGTCTGGCGTGGCTGAGCCAGCACGGCATCAACCTGAAGATCGGCAACGTCCAGCAACTCGTGCAGCAGGCGATGGGCGGGATCGGCCAGGTCACCCGCGCGGTGGGCGGGATTATCGGCGCATTCACCACGCTGTTCCTGATCCTTGTGCTCGGCATCTACTTCGCGCTCGAGCCGCAGCTGTATCGCCGCGGCGTTGCGTGGATGCTGCCGGCGGATCGCCGCGCCTTCTTCGAAGGCACCGCGCAGAAGATGGGCTCCACCTTGCGGCGCCTGCTGTTCGGTCGCCTGATCGGCATGACGGTGGAGGGCATCGCGACATGGATCATGCTGCAGATCTATGGTGTGCCGATGGCCGCGCTGCTGGGTCTGATCACCGGATTGCTGGCATTCCTGCCCAACATCGGCGCGCCGATCTCGGGCCTCATCATGATCACCGTCGGCTTCTCGGGCGGTGTTGACATGGGCATCTTCACGATCATCGTCTACGTCGTCGTCCAGGTCGTCGATGGCTATGTGATCGTGCCGATCATTGCCCGCAAAACCGCCGACCTGCCTCCCGCGCTGGTGCTGGCCGCCCAGCTCATCATGGGTGTCCTGTTCGGTATCCTCGGGCTCGCACTGGCCGATCCGATGGTGGCGATGATCAAGGTCTGGCTGGAACGCGGCGCGAAACGCCATGAATTCACCGCGGCGGGTATCGATCCTGATGCACACGCCGAAGCACAGATAGTCGAGGCGCAAGACGCCGAACCAGAACCAGAATCGAGCTGAGAAATGGCCCGCAAATTCCTGTATGGCATGGCTATTCTGATCGTTCTGGCGCTCGCGACGCTGATCGGCCTGAAGATGTATGCCGAGGACTTGACCGAGTTGGCCTTCGTGCCCTCGGCGGAATTCTCCGCACAGTCGCGCCTGCCGCAAGATGCGTTCATCGATCCGGCCATGTGGGTGGCGCGGCCCGATTTCGGCGCGAAGAACCTTGCGAAATGGCGACCGCAGGGGATGGCGCCCGAATCGGGTCCAGCGATCGACGCGGCGGTTTTCTTCATTCACCCTACCAGCCACATCACGCGGGAAAGCTGGAACGCCTCGCTCACCGATCCGGTCTCGCGCGACCGTGCCGCGCTGTTCGTCAAGGGCATGGCCAGCCCGTTTGGCCGCGCCGCGCAAGTGTGGGCGCCGCGCTATCGGCAAGCAGCGGTCGGCGCTTTCCTGACCGACGCGGCGGAAGCCACCAAGGCGCTCGACCTGGCCTATGGCGATGTGCTGCAGGCGTTCGACTATTTCCTGGCCCGCGTCGATCCGGCCAAGCCTATCGTGCTGGCCGGTCACAGCCAGGGCGCATTCCTGCTGCGCCGCCTGATGCGTGACCGTGTGGCGGGAACGCCGCTCGCCGGTCGGGTGATCGCCGCTTATGCCATCGGCTGGCCGATCTCGCTGGAGCATGACCTGCCAGCGATGGGCCTTCCCGCCTGCACCGCGCCCGATCAGGCGGGCTGCGTGATGAGCTGGCTGACCGTTGCCGATCCAGCCGAAACCGAGATGCTGCTGCGCGCCTATGCCCGCCGGCCCGGCCTCGACCGTAAGGCGGTAAACAACAGCGCGTTCCTGTGCACCAATCCGCTGAACGGGGGCATGCCCGGTCTCGCCGATGCCAAAGCGAACCTGGGCACGCTGGTTCCCGACGCCCAGATGCAGGAGGGCGAACTGACTCCCGGCGTGGTTCCGGCGGCCTGCGGGCAGGATCATTTCCTGCACATCGGCGCGCCGCCAGACCTGAAGATGGGCAGTTACGTGCTGCCTGGCAACAATTACCACCTCTATGATATCCCGCTGTTCTGGGCGAACCTGCGCGCCGATTTCGCGCGCCGGGCCGGGGCGTGGACGCCGGTACCGTGATCACCACCAGCGCCCTTGAATACCGCGACGCCCTGCCCGATGGCGGCGGACTGATCGCGCTCGACCTGGGCACGCAGACCATCGGCACTGCGTTCTGCGACGCCAATTGGTGCATCGCCTCACCCGGCAAGACGCTGAAGCGCGGCAAGTTCGGCGCGGACAAGGCGCTGATCGAAGCGCTGGTGGTGGAACGCGGCATCAAGGGCATCGTCATCGGCCTGCCGATCAACATGGACGGCAGCGAAGGTCCGCGCTCGCAATCGAGCCGGGCCTATGCGCGCAACCTTTCAGTGCTGGGTCTGCCGATCCTGCTGTGGGATGAGCGTTGGTCGACCACCAGCGCCGAACGTGGGTTGATCGATCAGGACATGAGCCGCGCCAAACGCGCGACGCGAATCGATTCGGCGGCAGCGGCGGTGATCCTGCAAGCCGCGATCGACGCGCTTGCCGGCGGGTCGTTTTAGCGGCGCAGAATGATGACCAGCCCCACACGGTCATGGGGCATTTCGCCTGTCGCAATGGCGATTCGCACCGCATCGGCGCGGGCGCGGTCCAATATTTCGTCGGGGTTTCCCGGCTCGTAGACGATGCAGTCAGCCGAACCGAGCAACCGCGCCTGACGCAAGGTCAGGTCTTCAGGATCATCGCTCGTCAGCACGATTTCGACGACGGCATCTGCAACACCGTCCGAACCTTCGCCCAGCCATGCGGGCACCCGCCCGGCACTGCCAGCTTCGAGCGGATCAAGCGCGCCACCCTGCCCCAGTGCGACATCCAGCGCGCGGCGGCGGGCCCCGGCATCGGGCCAGCGAGTCCGCATCGCGGCGCGGGCTTGCGACAAGGCATCGGCCAAGCGCCCCAGCGATTGCGGCAAAAGCGTCTCAAGGCGCAGGCGCAGCGCTTTCGCCAGCCCCGCCGATGCACCACCCGTGCCGATGGCAACCAGCACCGGCGACCTGTCGAGAATCGAGGGCACTGTAAAGTCGCACAGTTCGGGACGATCGGTCGCGTTCACCAGCAATCCGGCGCAGCGCAGGCGCAACGCATCGGCCTGCGCGCAAACTTCATCGTCGTGGGCGACAAACGCCAGCCGCGCGCCTTTGTCGATGCCTTCCTGAAGGTCGTCGATCACCAGACCGCCAGCACGTTCGACAAGGCGGCGTTTCGCCTCGGCTGCCTCCCCTGCGCCCAGCACGATCACCGGTTGCCCGGCGATGCGGTGGAACAGGGGCAGGTTTTCGATCATGTTACGCCAGCCACTCCGGCACCTGCTCAGCCGCGAGGATCGTCGCCGGCTCGATGCGGTCGGCAACGACCGCCCACTTCTCGCCATCGACCATCACTTCGGGAACCAGTGCGCGGCTGTTGTAGGTGTTGGCCATCGTCGCGCCATAGGCACCGGCGGTGCGGAAGATCGCCAGATCGCCTGCCGCCACTGCGTCGATATCGCGCGCCATGGCGAAAGTGTCCGAACTTTCGCAGATCGGACCGACGATGTTCGCCGTCATGCGTGTGCCGCCGGGGCGCACCGCCGCGAAATCGTGCCAGGCATCATACATCGCCGGGCGGGCAAGGTCGTTCATCGCTGCATCGACCACCACGAAAGGATTGATCGCGCCCGGCTTCACCCGGATGACTTCGGTAACCAGCACGCCCGAGTTGCCGGTGATGACGCGGCCCGGTTCGAACATCACGGTCACGTCCCAGTCTTGCGTCGCTTCAGCCACCATCGCGCCGTAGTCCGCCGGGCCGGGCAACACATCGTCCGCCTTGTACGGAACGCCCAGCCCGCCGCCGAGGTCCATGTGCGTGACCGAAAGGCCCTGCTCGCGGATCGCGCGCATCAAGTCGCCCATCTTGGTGAAGGCCTGTCGCGACGGTTCGAGGTCGGTGATCTGGCTGCCGATGTGCACTGCAAGGCCACGCATCGTCAGGCCCGGCAGCGCCGAAAGCCGCGCATAGATCGCGGCAGCAGAATCGTAGGAAACGCCGAACTTGTTCTCGGCCTTGCCGGTCGAGATCTTGGCATGGGTGCGCGCATCGACATCGGGATTCACCCGCAACGTCGCAACCGCCACTTGCCCGCGCGCCGCCGCGATTTCCGCCAGCTCGACGCCCTCTTCCTCGCTTTCGAGGTTGAACTGCCCCAGCCCGGCGTCGAGCGCTTCGGCCATCTCGCGCTTGGTCTTGCCGACGCCCGAGAATACGATGTCCGAACCTGGAATTCCAGCCGCCAGCGCGCGGTGCATTTCTCCGGCGGACACCACGTCGGCGCCGTACCCTTCCTTGGCCAGCAGGCGCAGCACGGCCAGGTTGGGGTTCGATTTCACCGCGAAAGCAATGTGCACGCTTGGCAACGCCGACAGCGCTTCGCGAAACACGCGGGCGTGGCGGGCCAGCGTCGCGCGCGAATAGACGTAGACCGGCGTACCGACCGCTTCGGCGATGCGCGCAAGCGGCACGTCCTCGGCGTGAAGCTCGCCGTTCTTGAGTTCAAAGTGGTCCATAAGGGGCCTTATTCGGGAGGCGGTAGATCGAACGCGTCATCCTCACGGCGTTCGGAGCGGGTACGCAGTTCGACGCTGCGTTGCGGGATCGCCAGTGTCGGCGGATCGAGCAGTTCGACCGCGCCCGGGCGCTGCTCGCTGCCATAGGGCGCGGGCGGCTGGGTCTGGTCAGGGCGCAGCGCCAGCGCTTTTTTCTCACCGCAGCCGGCAAGGCCCACGGCGACGCCGGTGATCAGCAATCCAGCGGCAATCTTGCGCATATTCATCACTCCAGACCGAGCACTTCACGCGCTTCGGCAACCCGCTTTCGCACCTGATCGGGCGCGGTGCCGCCGTGGCTGCTGCGCGCGGCGACCGATGCTTCCACCGAGAGCGCGGAGAATACGCGGTCATCGATGCGGCTGTCGATGGCCTTGAGGTCTTCGAGCGGCAATTGGTCCAGCGCGATGCTGCGACTCTCGGCCAGCTTCACCGCGCTGCCGGTGATGTGGTGGGCCTCGCGGAAAGGAATGTCGCCCTCTCGCACCAGCCAGTCGGCCAGATCGGTGGCAGTGGCATAGCCGAGTTCGGCAGCGGCGCGCATCCGGTCGGTACGGAAGCGCGTATCGGCGACCATCCCGGTCATCGCCGCGATGGACAGCGCCAGCAGACTGGCCGCCTCGAACACCGGCGGTTTGTCGTCCTGCATGTCCTTGGAATAGGCCAGCGGCAGGCCTTTCATCGTCATCATCAACGAGACGAGGCAGCCGGTGATCCGCCCGGAATGGCCGCGCACCAGTTCGGCTGCGTCGGGGTTCTTCTTCTGCGGCATGATCGAACTGCCGGTGGACAGCGAATCCGGCAGCGCGACGAAGCCGAATGGCTGGCTGGCCCAGATGATGAATTCCTCGGCCAGTCGCGACAGGTGCAGCGCGCACTGGCTCGCGGCCATCAGATAGTCGAGCGCAAAATCGCGGTCGGACACCGAATCGAGGCTGTTAGCGGTCGGCGCGGAGAAGCCCAGCGCCTGCGCCGTCATTTCCCGATCGATGGGAAAGCCGGTTCCGGCCAGCGCCGCCGCGCCAAGCGGACAGCGATCGAGCCGCTTGCGCGCATCGGCGAAGCGCGAGCGATCGCGCGCAGTCATTTCGTAATAGGCCATCAGGTGGTGGCCCAGCGTCACCGGCTGCGCAGTCTGCAAGTGGGTAAAGCCGGGCATGATCGAATCGGCATGCTCGCCCGCCCGCGTCACCAGCGCCTTTTGCAGCAGTTCCAGCCCGGCATCGGCCTCATCCATGGCATCGCGAACCCACAGGCGGAAGTCGGTCGCCACCTGATCGTTGCGGCTGCGTGCGGTGTGGAGACGCCCCGCGACCGGCCCGATCAGTTCGGCCAGCCGGCTCTCGGCGGTCATGTGGATGTCTTCGAGCGCCCAGTCCTCCGGCACGCCGCTTGCCTCGTA
>CAZCUS010000015.1:0-8945 GCA_964502105.1 uncultured Novosphingobium sp.
TACCAGCTGCTGCCCACCAGATGCCCATCGTTGACCACGCGAACATGCCCCTCGACCGGGCGGTGGTACGCATCCAGCGTCCAGCTGGCATCGCGGGTGAGGTGACCTTCGACCATCTCGCAATAGGAATGGATGGTGCGGCCATCGGCGCGAACGTCGATATCGAAGCGCTCGCGCCCCTTGATGCCGTCAGCATGTCCGTAGACGATTTCGCCCGCATGGCGCCGTGCCTGTGCCATTTTTCTTTTTCCCTCAGTCCCGCAAATCCGGCTCAGCCGAGTTGCCCTTCGATGTGGCTCTCGTGGTTTTCGAGATACCACGCCGCGATTTCCTCGCGGGTCGCCCACCACACGCCGTCGAGCGACTTGGCGTGTTCGATGAACTCACGGATCGCCCGCACGCGGTGCGCGCGCCCGGCGACATGCGGATGCAGGCCGACGTTCATGATCCGGCCCGACTTCGCGCCTTCGGCATGCAGCACGTCAAGCTCCTCGATCAGTGCATCGCGGAACTGGTCGGTGGTGAAATTCTTGCGGGTGATGAAGGTGAAATCGTTGATTTCGTTCGAATACGGCACCGAGACGATCGGCCCGGCCGGCGTGCGGATCAGATAGGGCTGATCGTCGTTCATGATGTCGCAGTAGAACGTGCAGCCATTCTCGACGAGGATTTCGGGCGTCTGCAACGTGCCGCGCAGGCTGGAAGAGAGCCAGCCGAGCGACTTGCGGCCAACATGCTTTTCAAACGCGTCGAGCGTGCGCTGGACGACTTCGCGCTCCTTGGCCGGGTCCAGCGCGAAATTGGTCAGCAGTTCGCCCTGCTCCCAATTGTGCGCCAGCAGTTCCCAGCCCCGTTCCAGCACGGCATCGGTCATCGCTTTGCGACGTTCGAACGTCACGGCATTGGTGGTACAGGTCGCTTTCACGCCCAGTTCGTCGAACAGCTCGATCAGCCGCCAGATGCCAACCCGCTGGCCGTATTCGCGCCAGGTGTAGTTGGGAAAATCAGGCGTATGACCCGGCAGGATGTCAGGCAGGATCGCCGGGCCGCCCGCATAATAGGGCTTGTCGGTGTCCTTCGTCAGATCCCAGGTTTCGAGATTGAACGTGAGCAACAGCGCCACCTTGGCGCCGCCTGGCCATTTCAGGGGCTTGCGCTGCGAAATGGGGACGTAGTCGTATTCCATCATGCTCAAAAACTCCGGGTAATTCGGTGGATGGCCGCTGCCATTATCCTACTTCGTCATTGCGAGGAGGCGAAGCTACACTGGCAATGACGAAGCAGGGCTTGTCATCAGAACTCGCTGAGCAGGCGGCCCAGTCCATCCATCTGGTCGTTGATGCCCATCGTGCGCAGGGCGTGCCAGTAGGTCGCGGTATTGATCGCAATCACCGGCTTTTCCAGCCAGAATTCGGCCATCGCCGCAACCTGCCCGAATGCCAGGTTGGTGCCGCACTGGATGATCGCATCGACCCCTTCGGACACTTCCAGCGCGGCGCGCTTCAGCGTCTGCTTGCTCTCGTGCGCGATCATCATCGGCGAGGGCGACATCAGGCCCTTGAGCGCGACGACTTCGTAGCCCTGATCCTCGAAGAACTTGCGCACGTTGTTGTCGCCCACCGGCATGTAGGGCGTGATGATGCCGATCTTTTTGATGTTGCCATAGGCCTTGATCGCGGCATCGACAGCGGTTGATCCCATGATGACCGGCACGCCGCCGGTCCGCTCCAGCACGCGCTGGTGCAGGCGTTCCGCGCCCTCCGCGCCGTCCCAGAAGGTTTCGGCGGACATGCCCATGATCAGGCAGCCGGGGTCCATCGACATCGCGACGTCGATCGAATCCATCGTCGCGTTACGGATGTTGTTCAGCATTTCCATGAAACCATCGTCGGAACTGACCTTGGTGTCTGGGATCGAAATCCGCTCGAAATGATTGGTCACGCCGCGTGGCCGCATGTCGTCATATTCGGGCTGCACACTGGTGTTGGTGGACGGCGCCACAACGGCGAACTTCATGCGATAACCAAGCGAGTCTGTCATGATGCTATATCCCCTGCAACCAAAGCTGCGATGGTTCCGAGTTTGCGCGGTCACCGCGCGTCGCAACTTGCGCGCCCCTTGTCCGAGCCGGAGGCCAGCCGGGCAAGGGTTCAGGAAGGGGATTGATCACCTGTCGGCCAGTCCCCCGCCCGCACTGGCTTCGTTCCGGCCCGTGGCCAATTCTTCGCAGCATGACGCAAGTTACCATCATCGGCGCGGGGATCGCCGGCCTCTCCATTGCCCTTGGCTGCGCGCGGCGCGGGATCGATGTGATCGTCTGCGAACGCTCGCCGGTCATGCAAGCCGTCGGCGCGGGGCTGACCATCGCATCGAGCGCACGCACCGGCCTTGGCTACCTCGGTCTTGGGGAGGCTATCGACGCGCTGGCCGAGCCGCCGGACCCGGCAATCCTGCGCGACTGGAGCACCGGCCGACCCATCACCAGCCGCGAAGACGCCGCGGCGCATTTGTGGGACGTGCGCCGCGTGGCGCGCGCCGATCTGCAGTCGCTGCTGATGGAACAGGTGCTGGCATCCGGCAGGGTCGAAGTGCGGCTGGGCCAAACGCTGGTCGGCGTCGAGACCGGCGACGACACGGCAACCGCCCGGTTCGAAAACGGCGAGAGCCTGACCAGCGACATTCTCATCGGTGCCGATGGCGCGCGCTCGGGCGTACGTGCCGCGTTGTTTGGGGATGGGCCACCCAGCTTCACCGGCCACATCGCGTGGCGCTTCATTCTACCGCTGGAAGCGGCCGCGTCACTGACCGATGGCTTTGGCGCGTCGATTACTGCCGGCCCGCGCGGCAGCCTCACCTGCTACACGATGGGTCAGGGCACGCAGCTTAACTGCGTTGCGATCACCCGCTCCGACGAATGGGCCTCGGAGGGCTGGAGCGAGCCGGGCGATCCCAAGGCGCTGGCTGCGATCTTTGCCGATGCCCATCCGGATGCACAGGCTTTGATCGCCATGGCACGCGAGGACGAACTGTTTCGCTGGGGCCTGTTCGACCGGCCCGTGACGCCCAACTGGAGCAAGGGCCGCGCGCTGCTGATGGGCGATGCCGCGCATCCTGTGCTGCCTTTCCTGGCATTCGGTGCGGGCCTGGCCATCGAGGACGCGGTTGTGCTCGACCGTGCGCTGGCGACCTATCCGCCGCAGGAGGCCTTCGCGGCATTTGAGCAGGCACGCATTCCCCGCGCGATAACGATCCACGCCGCCTCGCGCGCGCAAGCCAGGGCGTTCGAACTCGTCGGCGATTGGGACAAGGACGCACCGCCGCCTTTCCTCGATCCGGCTATCCATGAATACGATCCGGTCGCAACCGCCATCACGCCTTAGGAAAATGGCCATGTCCGCAACCGAACCAGCCCTGCACCCGTCCTCGGCGCTGATCCGCGCGACGATCTTCGTGCGCGATCTGGAACGCTCGACGAAGTTCTACAACGCCATCGGCCTCACCGAAGTCTATTTCGAGGGCAAGCTGGATCATCCTTCCGCCACCGCGATCATCGGCTTTGACGATCCGCGCCCGTTCGAGATCCGCATTCTCAAGCGCCCCGGCCCCAACTTCGGCATGGTCGGCCTGTTCAAACTGGCGGACGGTACAACGGACGAAGAAATTCCCCCTGCTCGCGGACCGGCGCGCATCGGTGAGGTGACGCTGGTGTTCTATGTGCGCGACATCATGGGCACGATGACGCAACTGCGTGAACTGGGCGCGACATATGCGCCCGAACCGCAGGTCTTCGCGATGGAGCACCGCGCGCAGCTTGAAGTCTGCCTGCGCGATTGCGACGATGTGTTCATCAACCTGGTCGAGAACGATCCGGCCGAGCAGGAGCGGACGGGGTCCGAACTGAGTTACGTGGAAGCGAACTGACCCACGTAATCCTCCTCATCGGGGGAGGTGGCAGCCCGCAGGGCTGACGGAGGGGGATGTGCAAAGGCCCCCACCACCACCGCTGCGCGGCGGTCCCCCTCCCCCGATGGGGGAGGATTTTCCATGGCCCTTACAGCCCCAGCACGCCCGGCGCGATCACGCCTTGCGGATCGAGCGCCGACTTGATCGCGTTCACCAGCGCTGCCGGTACCGGCGCAATGCGGCCCGCATAGGGATAAGCGCGGCCAAGCTGAAAATGCACCGCGCCGTGCGAATCGTAGAGGTCGATCAGTTCGCCCTTCAATCGGTGCACGAACTCGCGCGCTGCCGGGTTGGCCGGAAATTTGGGCAAGTTGGCAAGGTAATCCGCCGGGATCGATGTCTCATGATAGGCGGTCTGTTCGTCGGGCCAGTATAGCGCAATCTCGTAGAGGAAGCCGCTGCTGCCCACGGTAGAGAACATGCCCCCGCCCCACACGCCGTGCGCTTTCATTGTGTCGGCACGCTCGGCATAGAAACGGGTCAGCGCCTCGTGGAACGGTGCCGTATCCTGATGCGCGAACACGCCGTGAAGCGGCACCCACCGCTCACCGCTAGGGCCAAGCGTGTTGAACAGCGGCGCGAACAGCATGCCACGCACCACGGCAGGAACTGTTGCGGCAATTTCGCTGCCAAGATCGGCGGTAAGCTTGCGCAACTGGTGAAGCCGCGCCTTGCACTCGGCATCGTCGAAACCCTCGACGATGTAGTGCGTCATGAAAGCGGCCTTGCCGATCTGTCGGCGCGCCAGCGCTCCGGCGGCGGCGACCTGCTTCAGTCCCTGCACCAGCGAGGGCGAACTGCGCAGGATCGACAGTGCCATGCCCAGTGTGTTGCCGGCCCGGTCCTGCCGCGCGATCTGCCCTTGCGACAGCGCGGCATCGAGCGCGAAGTGCGAATCCTCGATCCGCTCGATCGCGATGCGGCGCATCGATTCGTGCATGCTGGCAAAATCAGGGAACGAGAACGAGATGACCCGGTGTGCCGGGCGATGGCGGATCAGCGGCAACGTTATCCGTGCCTTGATCCCGAACACGCCGCAATCGCCGGTGAACAGCCCCGTGAGATCGGGACCGTAGTGGCGCGCGAAAGGCTTCAGCCCGGCCGCGCCCGATCCGGTGCGCAGCAGGCTGCCGTCCGCCAGCACCACGTCGAATGCCAGCGCGGATTCGGCCGAGATGCCATAAGCGCCCGAACCGTGGCTGATCGAGTTCTGCGACATCGAGCCGCCGATGGTCGCGGCAAGGCCAGAGAAAGGCCCGCGAAAAGGCGTGCGCAGGCCCTTTGCGCCCAGCACGTCCGACAGCGTCGCCCAGGTGACACCCGCCTCGACTGTTACATAGCCGCCGAACTCATCGATCTCGACGATCCGGTCGAGCCGGCCGAGATCGAGCAACAAATGCCCGCCGTCCTGCGCGTTATAGCCGTCGGTGTAGGAGGCACCCCCACCGCGCACCGTGAAGCGCAGTTTCGCTTCGGCCAGTAGCTTGATGACCGCCTGCAATTCCTCGACCGTGCCGGGACGGACGACGGCGGGGGGCATGGCTTGCGCCCGATACACATCGGTCGCGAAATAGGCCACGCGAGCCGGATCGGTGACGAGCGCGTCGGCGCCGACGATCTGCGTCAGCGCCGCTTGCCAGTCCTTGGGGTCGGTCATCCTTGGGCGATTTCTTCGAGCGCGGCGTTATAGCCTTCGGTGGTCTCGCTTTTGGTCAGTTCCGCCGCTTCCTTGCGGATCAGGTAGAACATGCGCTCCAGCATGGCCTGACGGCGTGCTTCGCGCGCTTCCAGCGCCTCGGCATCGAGTTCCAGCGTGGCGATCTCGCCCGCTGCATCGATGCCGTGCTTTGCCAGTACGCGCTGGGTCGAATCTAGCTGGTCGGCCAGGACCGAGACTTCGCCCGCCAGCACGATCAACATCGACATCATCTGATCGAGCGCCGGTTCCTCATAGAACCCCGGACGCTTGCCCCGTGAATCGCGCTTCATGCCGCGCTGCCTCCCTTTTGTGCAATCAGCACTTCCCAGCCCCCGCCTGGCGCGAATTCGCCGGCGGTGAATTCACGATCGGCGACATCGGCTGCGGCTTCTTCCGAATAGCCGGCGCCGGCATATTCCATCATCGCCATCGGCGCGGTGTCAAAGCGGATCGTCGCCGGATCGAAGCCGGCCTTGCGCGCCAGTTCCACCTGATCGAGATCGCGCATCGCGCCCCAGAACGGCTCGTTGTTGTAGTAAGTTTCGTTATCCAGAATGAACTGAGTGAACGGGTCCATCAGGTCGAATGGCGGCAGATCGGCATGGATCATCCAGCCGCCGGGACGCAGCAGCCGAAAACTCTCCTCGAAGATCTTCGGCATCGCCTTGCCCGAGGTTTCGTGCAGCAGGATGTGGCTGACGACGAGATCGAAATAGCCGTCCTCGAAATCGGTCTTCTCCGCGTTCATCTGCGCGAAGTTGAGATCGAAGCCCAAGGCGCCGGCACGGGCATGCGCATAGCGTACCATCGGCCCGCCCACGTCGATGCCCCAGATTTCGGCATCGGGGAACAGTTCGGCATAAGGCAGCGTCGAGTGACCGACAGTACAACCCATGTCGAGGATACGCTTCGGCTCGAAGCCCTTGAGATTGCGCTTGATATAGTTGCAGGCCGAGCGACCCATGTCGTCGTTGTACGGGCCGGTATAGCCCATCGAATAGATATAGACCCCGCGGTCGTAGAGCACGCCGAGCGACACGTCCTCGGCATCGCCCTCATCCCCGGCATAGCCGCCCGGCATGCAGTGGATGTCGAGCGCACTGACATAGCGGGGCACTTCGAAGTTTTCGGGAATCACCAGCTTGCCCTTGTTGCGGGCAGACATTTCCTCGGCGCTTTTGCCCAGCAGTTCCTCTTCGCGCTCAACGCTGTCGATCACGCTGTCCCACAGCAGTTCCTGGCTGATGCGGTTCACCGCCGCGTAGTGGCGGAAATAGGGGTCGGTCACCATCGCCTTGCGGATATCGTGGCGATCGGTCGGCGCGCGGCCCACCTGCTTCTCGAAGCGCGGCGCGGCGCGGCCCTGATATACGGGATAGAGCCCCGGCAGCAGGCCCTGCTGGACGAAGTGCTTGAGACTCTTGGCGAATTCCTGGCGCGATGCCTCTTCAGGCGTCGGCGTTGGCAGCATCGCATGGAAAGTCTGCTGGAAGGTATTGAGCATCGTCAGTTCCCCAATGTCTCGCCGAATGGATTCTTGGTGCCGTTCATAGTCGCCTGGCCTCCAGTCCGTCGCCTCGCCGTCCGCCTGTGACCGCTTATCGGATAGCGCGGCCTGATGCCCCTTGGCCCTTTACCAACCACCGGGTCGCCGCGCCGGTCCTGGCGCCCGCCTTGCTCGAGATAGGCAACGCGAGCATTTCGGCAACCGGCGCCATTCCTAAACAACAGCGCAGACGGTCTTGGTCTCAAGGTAATTGTTGAGCGCCTCGCGCCCGCTGTCGCGGCCATAACCCGATTGCTTCATGCCGCCGATCGGCAGGCTGGCGTCGTACATCAGGTGGCAGTTGATCCACACCGTGCCCGCCTTGATCCGTGAAGACATGCGATGCGCGTTTGACAGCGATTCGGTCCAGACACTGGCGGCAAGGCCATAAACGCTGTCGTTCGCGGCGGCGACGACCTCGTCGAAGTCATCGAATTTCTGCACGGCCAGTACCGGGCCGAACACTTCCTCGCGCACGATGTCCATGTCCTGCTTCACGCCCGCGATCACCGTGGGGCTGATGAAGGTGCCCGCCGGACCAAGGCGCTCGCCGCCCGACACGACTTCGGCGCCTTGCGCCTTTGCCCCTTCGATAAAGCCGCCGACACGCTCGGCCTGACGCAGCGAGACCAGCGGCCCCATCTGGGTCGCGGCGTTAAGGCCATGGCCCAGCGCCATGCCGCCCGCGTAGGCGGAAAGGCCTTCGACCACCTGATCGTGTATCGATGCATGCACATAGGCGCGCGATCCGGCCACACAGACCTGCCCACCGTTGAAGAAGATCGCGTTGGCCGCACCAGGAATCGCAAGGCCGAGATCGGCATCGCCCATAAGGATCACTGGCGACTTGCCGCCAAGCTCCAGCGAGACGCGCTTGAGATTGCCCTTCGAGGCATCGAGCACGGCGCGGCCCGTCGCAGTGCTGCCGGTGAAGGCCACCTTGTCGACATCGTTGTGCGCGGCCAGCGCGGCGCCCGCTGTCGCGCCGCGCCCGGTAACGATGTTGAGGACGCCAGCCGGCACACCGGCCTCGATCATCAGTTCCCCCAGCCGCATCGCGCTGAGCGAGGTATCCTCGGCGGGCTTGAGCACGATGGTGCAACCGGCAGCCAACGCCGGGGCGAGCTTCATCGAGGCCAACACCAGCGGCGAGTTCCACGGCACGATCGCGGCAACGACGCCGACCGGCTCGCGCAGTGTCCAGGCGCGCATTTCCTTGCCTTCCGGCTGATAAGTGATCGACGGAGTGATCGTCGTGCCCTCGATAGCCATCGCCTGCCCCGCGAAGAAGCGGAACTGCCCTGCAGCGCCCGGCACTTCGGCCCAGCGCGCGACATATAGCGGCTTGCCCTGATCGAGCGCTTCCAGTTCCGACAACTCGTCGATGTTGGCCTCGATCAGATCGGCGATGCGCCACAGGATACGCGCGCGCTCGGCCGGCGGCGTCGCCGCCCAGCCAGGCTGCGCCGCGCGGGCAGCCGCCACGGCAGCGTCGATATCCGCAGCCGTCGCATCGGGCACGAGGCCGACAACTTTGCCCGTGGCGGGATCGATACTGTCGATCATCGCGCCGCCGGTAGCTGCGCACCATTGCCCGCCAATCAGCATGCGCCCTTTCATCGGCTCGTTCAGCAGGGCTGAAACCGCCGGATGCTTCGGTTCGGGCTGAAGGAACATGTCATTCTCCATGTGATGCGATCGCCCCGGCTTCTTGCACAGCGGACAGTCGCTTGGGTG
>CAZCUS010000015.1:8955-23550 GCA_964502105.1 uncultured Novosphingobium sp.
CAGGTGCTCCGAATATTCGCAGCGCGGTCAGGCACGCAATCACGACATTACGACTTGAGCGGAATGCCTATTCAACGATCAGCGAGGAACTCCGCATGAACGCCTTCTTCTGTTTGGAAGCAAGGCCGGGACAGTCGGTTCGACCATCCCGGCGGGGTCCTTCGCACAGTTTTCGATTGTTGCGTTCGGGTCGCTGACCCGATCGATATTGCCGTTTGGGGGACCAATTGCAGCACTTATTCGACAAATCGCGCTCGCGAGTATTGATTGCCGGTGGTGGTCCGGTGGGAATGGTGCTCGCCTATTCGCTGGCTCTCAAAGGCATCTCGGTCAGGGTTCTGGAAGAAGCGCCGACGTGCCTTGAGGACATGCGTGCATCGACACTGCATCCGCCCACGTTGGAGATGCTCGAAACCCTTGGTCTGCGTGAAACGCTGGAAGAACAGGGTCTGCGCGCACCGGTCTATCAATACAGCAACCGCACCAGCGGCCGTTCCTTCCAACTCGACATGAGCGAGATCGCGGACGTCACGCCGTTCCCCTATCGCCTGCAGTGCGAGCAGTTCAAGATCACCCGCCTGATCGCGGAAAAGCTGGATGCGATGGACCACGCCGAAGTGCTGTTCTCGCATCGCATCGCCAATATCGAACAGGGTGCCAACGGGATTCAGGTAGCGGTTGAAACGCCGATCGACATCCAGTTGTATCACGCGGACTATCTGATCGGCGCCGATGGCGGCAATTCGACCGTTCGCAAATGGCTCGGTATCGGGTTCGACGGGTTCACTTATCCCGAAACATTCCTGACGCTGTCGACCGCCTATCCCATCGAGCAGCACCTGCCCTGGCTTCAGGAAGTCAATTACGTGACCGGCGACCCGTTCTGGTGCGTGCTGCTGCGCGTTCCGGGGCTGTGGCGCGTACTGGTTCCCGTTAAGGACGGCCTGTCCAACGCGGAAGTCACCAGTGACGAGCGCAAGGATGCGGTGTTTGCCGAACTGCTTGGTGCCAACGTGCCCATCGAGACAGCGCATCGCACCTGTTACCGGGTGCACCAGCGGGTCGCACAGTCATTCCGCAGGGGCCGCGTTATCCTGGCCGGAGACGCTGCACACCTCAACAATCCGCTCGGCGGGTTCGGCATGAACTCCGGAATCCACGACGCGGTCAATCTGGCTGACAAGCTCACCCAAGTGATCCTTGATGGCGGTGATCAAGACGCCCTGCTCGACCTCTATGACCGCCAGCGGCGAACCGTCACCAAGGAGTTCGTCCAGGCGCAAACCATCGCCAACAAGGCGGCGTTCGAGGATACCACTGCAGCGCGCGAAAGCGTGCTGGAAGCACTGGAAAAAGATCCGGCCAGGCGCCACGCCTACATTCTGGAACAGGCCATGTTCAAAAGCCTGGAGCGGGCAGCGGAGATCGTCTGAACTCCATCACCGGCAAAAACAAAAACCCCCCGGCGCACTGCGTTCGGGGGGCTTCGTTTCAGCGCAACGCAGACTTTCGTAAACCGGGCAACCGGCTCAGTTCAGCACGAGGCCTTCCATCGCTTCGAGGTCGACCTCGTAGTCATGCACGGCCATTTCCTGTGAAACCAGTTCGGCAGTCTGGCGCAGATCGTCGATGTAACGCTCCACCGCTTCACCCTGCTTCATCGCAGCGGCAAAGTAGATCAGCGTCAGTGCTGCTTCGAACTTGCCTTCGCGGAAGATCGGCACCGCGATCGAAGAGGTCTTGCCGGGGGTCAGGTTATGCTGGCCCCAGCCGATGGCGGCATAGCCCTCTTCGCGGATCTTGTTGAGTGTGTTGACCGAAACGTAGGCGGTCATGTCCTCTTCCTCGGCACCAACGAGCGAAACCCAGTTCATCACCTTGTCGAGTTCCTCCGGCCCCATGTGGGCCAGGCAGACGCGGCCCGATGCGCAGTCCATCAGCGGCAGGCGGAAGCCCGGATAATACCGCTCGAACGTGAGTGAGGTGTCGGCATGGGTCGAATCGCGCACCACCATGTGGGTGCCGATGCGAACCGTGAGCGAGACCGGCCAGCCGATCTTCTGGGTGAGCTGGCGAATATGCCTGCGACCGCGTTCGACCAGCAGGCTGTCGGCCTGGAAGCCCTGCGAGAGGGACTGGACCAGTGCCGTGGGACGGTAGAACTTGCGAGCCGGCTCCTGCTCGATCAAGCCTTCGTGGATCAACGTCTGCACAATGCGGCAGGCGGTCGGGTAAGGGATGCGGCCCCGCTTCGAGATTTGCATCATCGTCAGCGAACCCATCTGGTTGATTTCCTGAAGTATCGAAATCGCACGGC
Source organism: uncultured Novosphingobium sp. (assembly GCA_964502105.1). Taxonomy (GTDB): domain Bacteria; phylum Pseudomonadota; class Alphaproteobacteria; order Sphingomonadales; family Sphingomonadaceae; genus Novosphingobium. The sequence goes on from CAZCUS010000015.1 coordinate 11,273, forward strand.
AAACCGAACGGATCGGAACACCTCTTTCCATAGTTTTCTACCCCGACTTGTTAGAGTTTTCTCCGACTCCTCATGACTTCGAAGTGTAATTTTTCCCGGCGTATATCCGTCAGGCGAATTGTTGACTATCCGCTGTGCGGTCATTTTTTCCGAAAATTCCGAAAATGGCTGCTGAGCGGTAGCTTTGGCCGTTGTGCGGATGCCCCGGACACCAAGCTGTCATGAACCCCAATCGCATGACACGATGCAGGCATAGTCTCGTAAGGAGTTACGTGCCTTTGCTTCAGTCCAGCGCGCTTCCGCAGAGCGACCGTCCGCCGCTTTCAACCAGCATCATGCTGCGTTACGGCATCGGTCAGACCGGCGCGCAGATGTTTCGCGACATTCCCGCCGCCCTGCTTCCGGTTTTCATGACCACGATGCTCGGGATTCCGGCCTGGATTGGCGGGCTTGTGATTTTGCTGCCCAAGATCTGGGTCATCTTCTGCGACCCGCTGATGGGCGCATGGTCGGACCGGCGAGCCGGAACCATCGGGCGCACCCCATTCCTTGTTGCAGGGGCAATCTCCACGGGGATCGGCTTCTTTGCACTGTTCACTTTCACCGGGTTCGATGACCCGATGATCGCCGCTGCTGCGGTCAGCTTCCTGTTTCTGCTCGCCATGACGGGCTTCAGCGCATTTTCCGTCCCTTACCTTGCCATCGCGGCGGTGCTTTCGCGCGACCCGTATGAGCGTACCAAGCTCATCGTCTATCGCCTGGTGTTCACCTCGATCGGCATCATCGTTGGTGTCGGTTTCGCGCAGCCTGCGGTGTTCTGGTTCGGCGGTGGTGCCGCAGGCTGGAGCGCAATGGCGGCACTGTTCGGGATCATCTGCTTTGCCACCATGCTGGGCAGCGCGATCACGCTGCATCCCGTGCTCAAGGCCCGTCAGGGGCCGGTCACGGTCCCGCCGTCGCTGAAGCAGCAGTTCGCCGCCGCGTGGCGCAACCGCCCGTTCCGCCAACTCACGATCATCCACTTTATCCAGACGATCGCCACCGCCTGCCAATACACGGTGCTGGCCATGGTATTCATCTACCTCGTCGGCCGGATCGAACTCCTGCCCATCTTCATTTTCGTGATGTCGGGCATCGGCATCCTGATGCAGCCGGTCTGGCTCCGGCTTTCGCGCAAGACCGGAAAGCTGCGCCTGTTCGTCTGGCTGTGCCTGGTGTGGTGCGGCATCACGCTGAGCTGGTTCGCGATTGACTGGGGCGCGGGCCAGAATCTCGTGCTGCCGCTCGTTGGTGCAACGACGTTGCAGGAAGTGCTTGTCGTGGTGCGCGGCGGATTGATCGGCATGACCAACGCCGGCTTCATCATGCTCGTCACTGCGCTGTTCACCGACACGGTCTATCTTGGCGAGGAAGAAGCCGGCGCAGCGCTGGAAGGCAGCTATGCCGGGCTGTGGTCGGCATCGGAAAAGCTGGCTTTCGCGCTGGGTCCGGTGGTCGCCGGGACCGTGCTGAGCCTTAGCGGCTTCCAGTCCTCGAAAGGCGGGGCCATCGCGCAGGGCGCCGGTGCGCTGCATGGCATCCTGCTGAATTACTCGATCATCCCGATCGCGTTCTTTCTGGTCAGCCTGTGCCTGGTCCCCATGTTCGCACGCAGCGTCGCCACGGCGGAAGCGCGCCACGCCTGATGGCTTTAGCGGAAGCGTTATCCGTATAGCGGACACGCCGCCCCGCGAAGTCGACGCCCGCTCAAGCCGGTTCCATGGGTTCATCCATGCCTGAAAATCCGCCGCCCACGCTGTATGATCGCCTGTGGCAGGACCATGTCGTCGTGGCCGGGCCGCAAGGACGCGACCTGCTCTATATCGATCGGCACCTGCTGCACGAAGTCAGCACGCCGCAATCGTTCGAACTGCTGCACGAAAATGATCTGCGCGTGCATCGGCCCGCGACGCAGCTTGCCGTGCCTGACCACGCAGTGCCGACTCGCGAGCGCAGCGGCGCGATCCGCGAGGAACTGGCGCGCAAGCAAGTCGCGCTGCTCGAATCGAACTGCCGGGAATACGGCATCGAGCTGATTTCGCTGACCGATCCGCGCCAGGGCATCGTCCATGTCATGTCGCCCGAACAGGGCTTTACCCAGCCGGGCCTGACCTTCGTCTGCGGCGACAGCCACACCGCCACCCACGGCGCATTCGGCGCGCTCGCGTTCGGCATCGGCGCGAGCGAGTGCGGCACGGTGATGGCCACGCAGTGCCTTTGGCAAACCAAGGCGCGCAACTTGCGCGTCAGTTATTCGGGCACGCTTTCTCCGCACATCACGACCAAGGACATGATCCTGGCACTGATCGGCCAGATCGGCGCGTCGGGCGGCACGGGTTACGCTATCGAATTCACCGGAGCGGCGGTTGAAAGCGCGTCGATGGAAGCGCGCATGACCTTGTGCAACATGGCGATCGAGGCGGGGTCGCGCGTCGGCATGGTCGCGCCGGACGATACCACTTTTGCCTACCTCGAAGGTCGCCCGCGCGCGCCCAAGGGCGCAATGTGGGACCACGCCCTCGCCCACTGGCGCACGCTGCACTCGCGCGATGCCGCGTTCGACAGGGAAGTTTCCATTGATGCCAGCGCCATCGCGCCGCAAGTCAGCTACGGCACCTCGCCCGATCAGGTCGTGTCCATCGATGGCGTAGTGCCCGATGCGCCGCGCCAGGTGCTCGATTACATGGGCCTCACTGCCGGGCAGCCGCTCGCCGGGTTGCCCGTCGATTTCGCATTCATCGGCAGTTGCACCAACAGCCGGATTGAGGACTTGCGCGCCGCCGCTGCCGTCATCCGGGGACGCAAGGTGGCGCAAGGCGTGACCGCGCTGGTCGTGCCGGGATCGACCCGGATCAAGCAGCAGGCCGAAGCCGAAGGGCTGGACCGCCTGTTCCTCGAAGCCGGGTTCGAATGGCACAATGCGGGTTGCTCGCTCTGTGTCGCGATGAACGGGGATCGCGTGCCCGAAGGCAAGCGCTGCATCTCCACCTCCAACCGCAATTTCGAAGGCCGCCAAGGCGCGGGCGCGCGCACGCATCTGGCCAACCCGGCCATGGTGGCCGCCGCCGCGCTGGCGGGCGAACTGGTCGATGTGCGCAACGAGCCTGTGGCATGAGCGGCGTCCAGATCGTCACCGGCGGCGCGTTCTCCTTCCCGGCGGAAGACATCGACACCGATGTCATTTTCCCCGCGCGCTTCCTGCTCCACACGGAAAAGCGTGGGCTGGGCCGCTTCGCATTTAACGACCGGCCAGGGATCACCGAAGGCTACGCAGCCGCCGGGTCACCGCCGATCCTGGTCGCCGGCAGCAACTTCGGCTGCGGATCGAGCCGCGAGCATGCGGTGTGGTCGCTCGCCGGGTTTGGCCTCAAGGCGATCATAGCACCCTCGTTCGGCGAGATCTTCCGCACCAACTGCGCCAACAACGGGCTTATCGCCGCCGCCGTCGACCCGGCCCAAATCGACGCTATCCACGCCGCTGCGGCTGAGGGTGAAACCCTGACCGTGGACCTGCGCGAATGCACCGTCGCATTCGGCGCAACCTCGGTGCCGTTCACGATTCCCGGCAACGACCGCGAACTCGTGCTCGAAGGCTGGAACACCACCACCCGCATGCTTGCCCAGCATGCTTCCGATATTGCTCAATTCGAAACACGCCAGCGGGCAAGCGCGCCCTGGCTCTGGACCGAGGACCACACAGCATGACCGATACCCGCCTGAAAGACCGTCTCGCCTCGAAGGAATTCTTCGTCGTTCCCGGCGTGCACGACATGATCGCCGCGCTGATGGCGGAGCGCGCGGGCTTCGATATCGTCTACGGCAGCGGCTACTGGACCACCGCCTCGGCCTATGGCCTGCCCGACACCGGCATCGTCACCTACACCCAAATGCTCGATCGCATGGCGACTGTGAAGAAGACGATCTCCTCGGCACTGATCGCGGATGCCGATACTGGCTTTGGCGGCTTGCTCAACGTGCACCACACGGTGAAGGGTTACGAAGCCGCCGGCATCTCGGCGATCCAGCTTGAGGATCAGGAATTCCCCAAGAAGTGCGGCCACACCCCCGGCAAGCGCGTCGTCGCCACCGAAGATATGGTCGACAAGATCAAGGTGGCCGCCGAAGCGCGTGAGAACATGCTGATCATCGCGCGCACCGATGCCTACCAGACCTATGGCCTGGACGAGACGCTGCGCCGTCTCGAAGCCTATGACAAGGCCGGCGCTGACATCCTCTTCCCCGAGGCGATCACCACCGAGGAAGAAATGCGCAAGGTTTGCGAGACATTCGACAAGCCGATCATGGTCAACGTCGCCAACGGCGGCGTCACCCCGCCGCTGAACGCCAAGGAATTCGCCGAAATCGGCTTTGCCTTCTCGATCTACCCTTCGCTCACCAGCCTGGTTTCCGCCGCCGCGATGGAGCAGGCGCTGAACCTGCTGCGCGATACCGGCAACGGCGAACCCACGCAGCCGCCGCTGTTCGACTTCAAGGAATTCTGCTCGCTCGTCGGCTTCGAGGAAGTATGGGCGTTCGACAAGAAGTGGGCGAAGTAAGCATGACGAAGACGACCCGGTCTGCGGTTCTTGAACAATCGGGCGGCAATGCCCGCCCTTATGCGCAGAGCAAGCCGCTGCGGATGGCCGAGCTGGATCTCGATCCGCCCGGGCCGGGCGAAGTCCTCGTGCGGATCGAGGCAGCGGGCCTGTGCCACTCCGACCTGTCAGTGGTAAATGGAGACCGCGTGCGGCCGATGCCGATGGCGCTGGGCCACGAAGGCACCGGCATCGTCGAGGTCACCGGCCCCGGGGTCGATGGACTGGCCGAGGGCGACCGGGTGGTCCTGGTGTTCCTGCCATCATGCGGGCGGTGCGCGGCGTGCCTTTCGGGCGAAGGCTATCTTTGCGCACCTGCTGCCAAGGCCAACGGTGTGGGCGAACTGATCGGCGGCGGTTTCCGCCTGCACGAATGCGGCCATGATGTGCACCATCACCTCGGCGTTTCGTGCTTCGCGACGCACGTGGTGGTTGACCAGCGCTCAACGGTGAAAGTCGCGTCCGACATTCCGCCCGAAGTCGCCGCCGTGTTTGGCTGCGCGGTGCTGACCGGCGTTGGCGCGGCGATCAATTCGGCGAAGATTCAGCCGGGCGAGACGGTGATCGTGTTCGGCCTCGGCGGGGTCGGCCTGGCCGCGCTGATGGGCGCGCTGGCGAGTGGTGCGGCCAAAGTCATCGGCGTCGATCTGGCGCAGAGCAAGATCGACAAGGCCATCGAACTGGGTGCCGTCGGCGTCACCCCGGACGGGCTGGCCGATGCCATCTCCGCGAACCTGCCAGCCGGCGGCGCGGACGTGGTGATCGAAACCGTAGGCAATGCCCGCGTGCTGGGCGAGGCCTACAAGGCGGGACGGCGCGGCAGCCGCATCGTCACGGTCGGCCTGCCCCCGCCAGACCAGAAGCTCGATATCTCCGCGCTGTCACTGGTGGCGGACGGCAAGACGCTGATCGGCTCGTACATGGGCTCGGCGATCCCGGCCCGCGACATCCCGCGCTACATCGCGCTGTGGCAGGCGGGGAAGCTTCCGGTGGAGAAACTGATTACGTCGCTGCACAAACTCGACGATCTCAACGAAATGCTCGACGCGATGGATCGCGGCGAAGCGATCCGGCAGATTATCCGATTTTGAGTTTGGCGGGGCCGTTTCGGTGCACGATTGACTGAGATTGGTGGAAAACGGACGTTAGGGGGCCAAGAAGCAATCTACTTTGAGTTAGCCGCGCAGGCGAGGCTTTCCTTCGTCCCGCCTAATGATCCGGCTTCGGTACCCGTCCACCCAGCTTCCTCGGCAGTCCACTCAACCATCTGCGGCGCACGGCCATCATTTCCGAAAATTATAGATCGCCGAACGCGAGAGCGATGTTGTTGGCAGTCAAACTCCTCGACCCGGATGCGCTCAGATATGTAGCCCTCGGGAAGAGGCTCTCGATATCGGGCCCTTGTAGTGAGTGACCGGACTCCGTTTGTCCCGGCTATGCTGTTTCTGTCAGCGTAGAAGATCGCTACTCCCAGCTGGTCCCAGATTTTCTCCCACACAACCCCTTCGGTTGAAGCGTTCGTAGAAGACTGCTCAGCGTTTGGCCGGGCATCGCACTGTAAGTAGGCTTTGCGAACGACGTTCGGAAGCTCGCCGCGACGCTGCGTCTCAAGTAGATTTTCGAGCGGTGGCGACTTGGAAGACGCATTTGCATCTCGCATCACTTCATAAGCTCTCAACGCGCTCTCAACGCCCGCTATCTGCTGAGCAGCTACATCATTCTTAAGCTCGGGGTGCCTGATGATGAAGGCAGCCATCGAAAGGGTGTATTGCGCGATTATGTCGGTGCCATGATCAAAACTCTTCATGGACATGCCGCCTAGCGGATCGAGGCAAGCTGTTACCGAAACGTCGGGAGCATTTATCAGCCATTGCATCGCCCATGCACGATCAGCTCGAAGTCGCGGGTCGAGCGGCGCTGCTTCTAGCCTTTGCGCCACAGAAAGGAACCGCTTCTGGTCGCCTGAGTATGAAGCAGCGCGTTCTTGCGAGAACGAAGGGTTGGCGATGACCACAGAAGCGACCAGCAGCGCAGGCAAGCAAATTTTCCTCATCGCGCATGTGTGCCGCAATCGACGAGTGTCCGCTAGTGGACGAATTTGGACATTCGACGCGCGCTCATTTCTAAACACATGCAATTCGCAGCCCAAAAGAAACGCCGGCAGCCAAGGCCACCGGCGCTCCTCCTGCGACCACAATTGTTATCAGCGCATCAGCGCGATGGCGTGGTCTTCGCCGATGACTTCGGCGTATTTCTTGGAGAGGTCGAACAGGTTGCTTTCGTGGGGGCGTTCGTCGCGGTCGCCGCAGGCTTCGGCGACGACCAGCGGCACAAAGCCGTGCTGCAGCGCGTCCAGCGCCGAGGCGCGCACGCAGCCTGAGGTTGAGAACCCGGTCAGGAACAGCGTGTCGATGCCCATCGCGGTCAGCGTCGAGGCCAGCGAGGTTCCGAAGAACGCCGAGGCATATTGCTTGGTGACCACGACATCGCCCGGCTCGGGCTGCATGCTCGGCGGAAAATAGCCCAGCGGCGAGCCTTCGAGGAAGGACTCGAGCGCCGGCACTTTCTTGTAGAACAGCCCGCCATCGGCCCCGCCCGCGCGGTAGACCACGTTGGTGAAGATCACCGGCACGCCCGCGCTGCGCGCTGCCGCCGTCAGTCGCTCGCACGAGGCGAGTGCGATTTCGAAGCGCGGCGAGTAGAGCGGGCAGTCGGGCGTCAGGTAGGCCATCACCACGTCGACCAGCAACAGCGCCGGCTTCTTGCCGGGCCGCAAAGCCCCGCCAAAGCCGCCGCGGTTGTAGTCGTCGAGCAGGTCGCTCATTCCGCCGCCTCGGCCAGCGTGACATGCGCCCACTTGGGTGCGACGGGCGCGGGGAGGCCTGTCTCGGCCTCGCAGGTGGCGCGCAGCGTATCGATGTCGGGACCGAAGTTGAACACCGACACGTCGCCGCGCTCGGCGCGCATCTTCGCCCGCAACGCTTCGGTGGCGGCGGCATCGACCTCGCCATCGACGAGAATAACGCCGTAGTCCTTTGCGCCTTGCGCCGTCACGAGGCCCTGCTTCAGTTCCTTCGCCAGCAGCGCCGGATCGCGATCGAGCGGATCGCCCCAGCCGCCGCCACCCCAGGTGATGAAGTGCAGCACATCGCCCGCCTCGACCGGATAATCCTCCAGCTTGTTGCCCACGACGATCTCGGTGCCATCGGCCTTGACCAGCACCTTGCGCGCCCGCGCGCCGGGCAGGCCGCCGTTGACGCCCCAGGGCGGCACGAACCAGCGATCATCATGGATCGCGATCACGCCCGGCTCAAGGAAGCGGTAGACCATGTTGATGCCGTTGCCGCCGCGATGCAGGCCGGCGCCGCCCGAATCGGCGACGGTCTCGTACTTTTCGATCACCAGCGGGAAATAGCGTTCGAGGAACTCGTTCGGCACGTTGGTGAAGCCGGGGAACAGCGAGTGCCCGTCCGGCCCATCGCCCAGCGGACGGCCGGGAATGCCGCCGAAGCCGATCTGGAACAGCTGGAACCACTTCCCGTCCTTGTCGGTGCCCGCATAGAACAAGTGCGGCGACGAGGAAAAGCCCGCAGCGTTGAGGAATTCCGGCGTCTTCTGGCCAAGCAACCCGCCCAGAATATCGAACAGGCGACCCAGCACGTGGGTGCGCCCCGAAAGCGCAGCGGGGAACTTGGGCTTGAGCAGCGATCCTTCCGGGATGCGCACATCGATCAGCGGGTAATAGCCATCGTTGAACAGGATCTGCGGATCGAACACCATGATCATGTAGATGCCGAAGAACATGCGCATCATGTTCTCGTTGAGGAACATGTTGATCGAGGCTTTCGACTGCGGATCGGTGCCATCGAAATCGAGCACCACGCGGCCATTCTCGCGCCACATCGTGCATTTGATCTTGTACGGGCCGTAACCCATGCCGTCGTCGCAGATGTAATCCTCGAAGCTGACTTTCTCCTCGCCGATCGAGCTTTCGATCAGCTGCTTCATCGCGCGGTAGTTGCGATCGAGCAGCAGGTCGGTGGCGGAAACGAACACATCGTCGCCAAAGCGCGCCGCCATCTCGACCACGCGGTTGGCGGCGACGCGGCAGGAGGCGATCAGGGCATTCAGGTCTGCACGGCACCACGCGGGCGTGCGCGACTGGTGCATGATCAGGTTGATCAGGTCCTCGTTGTATTCGCCCTTCTTCCAGATCTTCACCGGCGGGATGCGCACCCCTTCCTGGAAGATTTCCGTAGCATGGATCGGCATCGATCCCGGGACCATGCCGCCGATATCGGACTGGTGGCCAAACATAGAGGTGTAGGCGATCAGGCGGCCGTCCTTGAACACGGGCAGCAGCACCAACCAGTCGTTGCAGTGGCTGATCGCGCCGCCGACCGAATAGGGGTCGGACAGGAAGATCATGTCGCCATCCTCGACCGTGCCTTCATAACCATCAAGGAACGGGCCGATGTAGCTGCCGAACTGGCCGACGATCATGCGGCCCTGGTGGTCGGCGATTAGCGGGAAGGCATCGCCCTGTTCGCGGATGCCGGGCGACATCGCGGTGCGCACCAGCGTGGCGTCCATCTCGATACGCGCGTTGCGCAATGCGTTCTCGATGACTTCAAGCGTGACGGGGTCGATCTCGACGGTGTTGAATGGCTTGTCGTTAGCCTGGATGATCCGTGCGGGCATGGGATTCGCTCCTTCAGGCCAGGTTGATGAGGATATTGCCGACAGCGTCGACAGTGCCGACGCAATCGCCTTCGATCAGCGTCGTCGAGTCCATCTCGGTCACGATCGCCGGGCCGGGGATGACATCGCCGGCCTTCAGCTTCGAACGGTCGTAGATCGCGGCAGGCGCCATCGCACCGTTGAACCACAGCTCATGGTCGCGGACCCTGGCCTCGCTCGGATCGCCATTGCCTTCGGGCAGGCGCAGCGCCGCCAGTTCGAGCAGCGGCCCGAGCGCGACCGCGCGCAGGTTCACCAGTTCGTGCTCGGTATCCATATTGAAGGTGAACAATCGCTCGTGCTCGGTATCGAAGCGTGCCTTTACGCCGGCCAGGCCATCGGCCTTGAGCGTATCGGGATCGATCGAGAGCGGCACTTCGAAGGCCTGGCCTTCATAGCGCACATCGAGTTCGAACTGCACCGTGACATCGCTTTGCGCGATACCCTCGGCGGTCAGTTCAGCGCGGGTCTGCGCGGCCATTTCCTCCAGCAGCGCGATGACTTCGGCTTCCTCGGTTTCGGAGAAGCGCTTGGAGAACGAGCGCGCGGTTTCCGTCCGCATCCGCGTGGTGGCATCGCCCAGCGCGCACAGCACGCCCGGGCTGACCGGCGAGACCGCAGGCCAGCTTCCCATCAGCCGCGCGACTGCGTTGACATGCAGCGGACCGGCGCCGCCAAAGCCCATCAGCGCGAAGTGGCGCGGATCGTAGCCTTGCTGCACCGAGATCATGCGCAGCGCGCCGAACATGTTCTCATTGACGATATCGATGATGCCGCGCGCGGCCTCCATCAGGCCAATGCCCAGCTTGTCGGCGATGGTCTGCACCGCCGCCTTGGCGCCTTCGCGATCGAGCTTGAACGCCCCGCCCAGAAGGTTCTCGGGCAGATAGCCGAGCACGACGTTGGCGTCGGTCACGGTCGGCAGCGTGCCGCCCTTGCCGTAAGCCACCGGCCCTGGCACCGCGCCCGCCGATTGCGGACCAACGCGCAGCGCGCCGGTCAGTTCGGGAACATAGGCGATCGAGCCGCCACCCGCGCCGACCGTCTTCACGTCGAGCGCCGAAGCGCGCACCGACAGGTGGCCGACTTCAGTGGTGCGCACCCGGCGCGCCTCAAGGTTTTCGATCAGCGCCACGTCGGTCGAGGTGCCGCCGACATCGAGCGTCAGGATATTGCGGATGCCGGCGTTCTTGCCGACCCACAGCGCGCCCGTGACGCCGCCCGCCGGCCCGCTCATCAGCAGCGCCACCGGATGCTCCTCGGACTTTTCCGAAGACATCAGGCCGCCGTCCGAACGCAACAGCGAGAGCGATCCGTTCATCTCGGCGCCGCGCAGCTTGTCGCGCAAGTTGCGCACATATTTGCCAACCACCGGGCGTACCGCCGCGTTGGCGACGGTGGTCAGCGTGCGTTCGTATTCCTGCATCTCGGGCAGCACGACATGGCTGAGGGACACCGGAATACCGGGCAGGATCTCGGCTGCCAGTTCACCCACGCGCTTTTCGTGCGCGCCGTTGAGATAGCCGTTCATCAGGCTGACGGTCAGCGCCTCGACGCCCTGTGCCTTCAGCTTTTCCAGCACGGCGCGGATATCGTCGTCGTCAGCCGGGCGCAGTTCGTTGCCATGCGCATCCATGCGGCCCTTGATCTCGAAAGTATCCTCCAGCGCGGCCAGCGGTTCGGGCTTGGGCCAGACGATCCAGCCGGCAAGCCCGCCGGGAACGAACGAACGCGCGATCTGCATGACCTGGCGATAGCCCTCGCTCACCACCAGCCCGACCCGGCTGCCCTTGCCTTCGAGCACGGCGTTGGTCGCAACCGTAGTACCATGCAGGAAGAACTCGATATCGGCAGGCGTAATCCCCGCGCTCTCACAGATCGCGTTCACCCCGTTGAGAATACCCTCCGAGCTGTCATGCGGCGTCGACGGCGTCTTGTGACGCCAGAACGACCCACTCGCCTGATCAAGCAGCAAAAGGTCGGTGAACGTCCCGCCAACGTCCACACCCAACCGATAGGTCATCTGGATCTACTCCGCACTTTGGTTCTTTACGCATCCGCAGCAAGCACTGCGCCCGCCATTTTGGCAAAGGGGCCGGTGCGAATGTTCAACTGGCGACCATCTCTCTTCACCCGGCGGATAGGGTCGCGGCAGTCGGCGCCGTCCGGGACCGGGCCAGATAGCGACCGTATCCGCCCGCGCCGGTGATCACACCGTCGTGCATGGTAGTCTGCCCGCGCAGGATCGTGCGCACCGGCCAGCCCGTCAGGTTCCAGCCTTCGTACAGGCTGTAGTCCGAATAGGAACCAAGCTCTTCCGGCACCACGGTGCGTTCACGGCCCAGATCAACCAGCGTCACGTCGCCATCGGCACCGGGGGCAAGCGAGCCCTTGCCGTGCATGGCGAAAGTCTCCGCCGGACGACGTGTCAGCAGGTCCGCGATGCGTTCCAGCGACAGCCGGCCCTTGTGATAGCCTTGGTCGAGCAGCACCGGCAGGATGGTGGCAGTGCCGGGGAAGCCCTGCGAGGCGGTCCAGACCGGCTTTTCCTTGGTGGCGCGCTTGCGTGGCACATGGTCGGAGGCGACGACATCGATTGCGCCATCGGCTAGTCCCTCCCACATCGCGGCGACATCGTCGGGGCTGCGAAACGGCGGGTTCGCCTTGCCGATGCTGCCGATATCGGCGTCCCAATCATGCGTCAGGTATTGCGGGCAAGTCTCGACCGTCACCTTGTCATAGCGGCTGCGCCAGAAGCGCACCTCGTCGAGCGCCATGCGCGTGCTGATGTGCGGAATGTAGATCCGCGCGCCGAGCTTCTCGGCAAAATACAGCGCGCGGATCGTGCTTTCGGCCTCGGTGATCGCGGGCTTGGAGAGGTTCCAGTCCTTCAGGGTGGAGCCG
>CAZCUS010000015.1:23560-76270 GCA_964502105.1 uncultured Novosphingobium sp.
CTGAGGAAATGCTCTGGCGGCGGAAGCGGTTGACCAGTTCGATGTTCTCGGTGTGGACAACGATGGTCACTTCGCCAAGCGCCGCGGCCTTTTCCAGCAGCGCATGGAAATAGCCGTCATCGGTGCCGTCCAGCCCCAGATAGCGGCCTTCCTCGCCTTTGAAGTTCATGAAGTACTTGAACGAGGTGACGCCGTATTGGCGGACATAATCGTCCATCTCCTCGATATGACGCTCGCTTGCGACCGAGAAGTGGAAGCCGAAATCGACATGTGAACGCGCGGCTGCATGCGCATATTCCGCATCGAAGATGTCCTTGTAGGACTCGCTCGACAGGAAATACCCCAGCACGGAAGTGAACCCGCCCTGCGCCGCATAAACCGTCTCGGTCGTGTATTCCGTGATAGGCTCGCCAAAGCCGAAGTGAACGTGCGTGTCGATCAGGCCGGGAAACACATGCAGCCCGCCAGCGTCGATCACCTCTTTGCCTTGCGCACCGCTGCCGGCAGGCAAGCGAGCGGCGATCCTGCCATCGTTGATGGCGATGTCGCCCGGCGCGATGCCGGTTAGCGGATCGACTACAGTTCCGTTGGCGATGACAAGGTCGAACTGGCTCATGCGATTTCCTCACGCGTGGGTGGCATCGTGCCTTCGGCGACGGACAGCCAGGGAAGCAGGTCCTCGACCTCCGCCCGCTGGCGCCCCTGAACGATGCAGGTCAGATGGGATGGATGTTCGGTATCGGCGGGGCCGGCGTCATCGAACGCGAAGCGGCGGCGCACGCCCTGCACCAGCACACGCCGCGCGCCGACAGTGACCAGCCCCTTGCAGCGTAGCAGCGCATCGCCCAGCCGGTGTTCCAGCGCCTTGGCGAAAGCGGCCAGCCCTGCCCGGCTGGCACGGTCGATCGTGAAGCTCCAGGCGGCGATGTTGTGTGAGTGGTGTGCCTGGCCGTGGGTGACTTCACGCGGAGGCGGCGCGATCGCGAGCGGTGCGAACAGCAACGCCGGATCGTCCAGAATAGCCTGCGCGGTTGTCACTTCGGCAAGGGGATTGAGCACCGCAATCTTACCGCGTTCGGCGTCGCCGAGCGGATCGCGCAAGTCCAGCTTGGTCAGCACCAGCCGATCAGCCAGCAGAAGCTGGTGCATCGCTTCCGGGTGGCGCGCCAGCACCGGCTCCCAGTCGAGCATATCGAGTGCGGTCACGACCAGCCCTGGCCGCAGGAAGTGCGCGAGCAAGGGACTGTTGCGGACCACATCGACGATCGGACCGGGATCGGCCAGCCCCGTGGTCTCGATCACGATGCGGCGGAATGCGGGGACATCACCGCCGGCGCGCTGGCGGCACAGTTCCAGCAGCGTCTCGGGCAGCGAATCCACCACCGCGCAGCACAAGCAACCGCCTTCGAGCAGCGCCACCTGATCGGATCGCTCCGCCACCAGCAAGTGATCGAGTCCGATCTCGCCCAGCTCGTTGACCACGACGGCGGTATCGTTGAACGCGCCGCTGCCCAGCATGCGGTTGAGCAGCGTGGTCTTCCCGCTGCCAAGGAAGCCTGTCAGGATTTCAACCCGCGTTTTGTTGTCCTGGGTCATGCCGGTATCCCATCTCCTGCAACCCGTATGCGCGCGTAGGAGATGACGTGTGGCGTGAGCGGAAGACCTAGCCGCCAGCCGGATAACCCACCCTTGCCGACTCGCCAGAAGAGACCTGCCCGATAGCTATCCGGTGAAAATGGAGTGGTGATGACCAGACTGGAATTCAAACAGAGCGTGCTGTCGGGCAAGGCGATCCTGCTGCCCGGTGTGGCCAATCCGCTGGCGGCATGCGTCGCGGCCGACATCGGCTTTCAGGCGCTTTATGTGACCGGCGCAGGCGTGGCGAACACCGAACTGGGCCTGCCTGACATCGGCATTCTCAACCTGTCGGACATGGCGCAGGCGGTGGAACGGATCGCGGGCGCGGTGGACCTGCCGCTCGTGGTCGATGCGGATACCGGCTACGGCAACTCGGTGAACTGCTACCATGCGGTGCGCAGGCTGGAAGCCGCCGGTGCCGCCGCGATCCAGATCGAGGATCAGGTATTCCCCAAGCGCTGCGGTCACTTCGACGGCAAGGACGTCGCCCCGACCGAAGAGATGATCGGCAAGATTAAGGCGGCCGTCGATGCCCGGCGTGACGAAAACACGCTGATCATGGCCCGCACCGATGCAAAGGCAGTCGAGGGCTATGAAGCCGCCATCGAACGCGCCGCCCGCTATGCCGAGGCGGGTGCGGACATCCTCTTCGTCGAGGCGCTGACTACCGAGGAAGAACTGCGCGATGCGCCAAAGCGCAACAGCCTGCCGCACCTCGTCAATGTGGTTTACGGCGGCAAGACCCCCGCTTTTTCCGCCGAAGAGTTTGAGGCGATGGGCTATAATCTGGTGCTCTATGCCAATGCCGCCCTGCAGGCGTCAGTCGCCGGAATGCAGAAAGTGCTTGGCGGATTGCTCACCGATGGCACGCTGGAGAACGTCAAGGACAGCTTGGCCGGCTTCGCCGAACGCCAGCGCATGGTGCGCACCAATGAATGGGACGCCCTGCGCAAGGTCTACGAAGGATGATCCCGGCCAACCCTGCCCGCCCCTGGACGGGCATAGTCAGCGAAGAGGAAGAACGCCGCTATCGCGCTGCCGGCTTCGGTCGGCCCGGCGGCCTGGGCAAGCGCCCGGCACTGCTGATCATTGATGTCCAGTATCGCACCATCGGCACGCGCGAAGCGCCGTTCTGGGGGGCGATCGAGGAGTTCAAGACCAGCTGTGGCGATACCGGCTGGGAAGCGGTGCGCCACATTGCGCCGCTGCTCGCGAAGTTCCGCGAAAAGGGCCTGCCGGTGCTTTACCCGCATGTCGCGCCCAAGGAGAGCTTCGACCAGGGCCGCCTTGCCGCCAAGGTGCCCGAACTGATGACAATTCCGGCGGAAGGTTATCGCTTCGTCGCGGAAGTCGCCCCGGTCGAAGGCGATATCCTGCTGCCCAAAAAGCATCCCAGCGCGTTCTTCGGCACCCCGCTCGCCAGCTATCTGATCGATCTTGGCTGCGACAGCGTGGTCGTGACCGGCTGCACGACCAGCGGCTGCGTGCGCGGCAGCGTGGTCGATGCATTCGCGTACAACTTCCGCGTCACCGTGCCAGAAGAGTGCGTCTACGACCGCAGCCCGGTCGCGCATGCCGTGAACCTGTTCGACATGGCCTACAAATACGCCGACGTGGCGCCGCTCAGCGATGTGCTTGGCGCGCTGGATGCCCTCGAAAGCGAGAAAGCCGCATGAGCGAGAAGCCCAAATTGCCCCGCACCGTGCGCGGCAAGCGCCCGGAATTCTTCCCCACTGAAGGCGTCGATGAAGTGATGTCGATGGTGATGGTGCTGGCGCAGGAATTATCTGTCCTGCGTGAGCGGGTCGATACCGCAGAGCGCGTGATGGCGCTGCGGGGTGTAGATCTTGCCGCCGAGATCGAGACGTTCGAGCCTGACGAAGACGTGCTGAAGGCACGCGAACAGGCGCTGCAGACCTTCTACGGTCGTCTCTTCTACCTTTCGCAGCAACGCCGGTCCGAGTTGGAAAACAAGTACAGTGACGAGAGCTATCTCGGCACCATCGAAAAAGTCGCCACGGGAGATATCTGATGACCGAAGCCAAAAGAGCCGCCTGGCCGCGCCGCCAATACGTCGACGGTCCGTTCGGCCAGATCCATTTCCAGGTCCACGGCGATGGCGCTCCTCTGGTGATGATCCATCAGGCACCGGCGCATTCGGGCCAGTTCGACAACGCGTATGAACCGCTGGCCGCCCGCGGCTTCATGGCCATCGGCATCGACATGCCGGGTTTTGGTGGATCGGACCCCACGCCGCACACCCCCTATGCCACAGACTATGCGCAGATCGTGCTGCCCGTGCTCGACGCGCTGGGCATCGAGAAGACCGCGCTGCTCGGCCACCACACCGGCACGATCGCGGCCAACGAAGCCGCCATCGCGCACCCTGACCGGATCACCGCGCTGATCCTCAACGGCCCGCTGCTGGTGACGGAAGAAGACCGCGCGAATTTCCTCAAGACGCTGCATCCGTGGGAAAAGAACTACGCCGCGCGCGAACACGCCGGTCACATGGTCGAACTGTTCGACATTCGCGACCGCCTTGCCCACGGCGAAGTCGCTCCAGCGCGGCTCAGCGATTATGTGATCCACGCGCTGACCGGTCGCGGCGAATTCTGGTACGGGCACCATGCAGCCTATATGTACGATCTGGCACCGCGCCTGCCGCTGATCACCCAGCCGACGCTGATCCTCACCAACACCGGCGATTCGATCTATCCGCATGCGCTGGAAGTGCACCAGATGCGTCCCGACTTCGCGTTCGCCTGCCTTGAGGGCGGCGGCGTGGACATCGTCGACCAGCAGACCGAGGCCTGGGCCGATATCGTCACCGGCTTCCTCAACGCGGCTGCCAGGAAAGTCGCGGAGGCGCAGGATGCTTAACACCTTTCAGCAGGCGGATCATCCGGTACTGGTGCGATCGACGCATGATGAACGCAGCCGCCAGAACTTCGCCAAGGGCCTGCGGGGCTTCATCCAGCGCGAAGTGCTGCCCGGCCTCACGCCGCTGTTCGCCAAGACCTCGGCGCAATCGCAATCGGCCGGCGTTGACCTGAAAAGCCGCCACGACGTGCGCAAGGCGATGAAGCAGGAGCCCTACTTCCAGTCCTACGCTGCCGCCAATCGCACCGCGCAGGAACTGTTGTGGAACTCGGTAATCGATTCGGTCGAAAACGACTGGGATCGCCTGAGCGGCGAAGTGAAGACGCAGAACGGAAACAAGGGCGAACTGCGCATCCCCGAGAATTTCGCGGTGCCGCGCTATATCACCGCGCTCGACATCCACTGCATGCCCGGCGGCTATGCTTCGCTGGCGGACCCGGATCATTTCGCCGCCGGCGCGCTCTACGAACGCGGGGTCTATCTCTATGCGATGGGCTACGGCGGGCCATTCAATGATGGCAAGGGCCGGTCGGTCTGCAACTACATCAGGAAAAACCTGCCCGACTTCCAGCCCAGGCGCATCCTCGACATGGGCTGCACGGTCGGCCATTCGACACTGCCTTATGCCGAGATGTTCCCCGACGCGGAAATCTGGGCGATCGACGTGGGCGAACCGATGGTGCGCTATGCCCACGCCCGCGCCGGTGCCCTGGGCTTTGACGTGAACTTCGCGCAGATGAACGCGGAGGAGACGACGTTCGAGGACGGCTACTTCGATCTCGTCGTCAGCCACATCATGCTGCACGAGACGTCGGGCAAGGCGATGCCGAAGATCTTCGACGAAAGTTTCCGTGTGCTGAAGCCCGGCGGCTGGATGATCCATTGCGATCTGCCGCCGTTCAACCTGATGGACCCGTTGACGCAATTCATCCTCGACAACGAAACCTACTATAACAACGAGCCCTTCTGGGGCGCGATGCGCGAGATGGACCAGGTTGCGCTGGCAACGAAAGCGGGTTTCGACCCTGAGACAGTCCGCTTCGATACCGCGCCGATGGTGATCCAGGCCTATGCCGACAACGCCGCCAAGGGCTATGGCCAGGACGCGGCAGGCAAAGTCGCCGACCGCAAATTCAAGGCGGGCGAATATGCCCCCGGCGGCGGCTGGGAAGTGCTGATCGGGCAAAAGCCATGACCGCACTGCCCCCTGCGCTCGAACGGGCCGCCAGCCTGCTACCCGCCAGCGAGAACCACTTCTTCGCCTCGGACGTCTATCGCAGCCACGCCACACCGCGCGGCGTGTTCCGCCCGACTTCGGTGGAGGAACTCCGCGAGGTGGTCGTCGCGGCGGCGGGGGGGAAGCTGGCGATCCACGTTCGCGGCGGCGGCGCGTCCTATACCGACGCCCATCTGCCCCGCAGCGACGACAGTATCGTCATCGACACATCGGGTCTGAACCGGATCATCTCGATCGACGAGAAGGACATGACCGTCACCGTCGAGCCCGCGATGACTTGGCAGGCGCTCGACGCGGAACTGGCGAAGCGCGGGCTGAAAGTGCCGTTCGTTGGCACATTCAGCGGCCTTGCCGCCAGCGTCGGCGGCACGATCAGCCAGAACGCCAACGGCCACGGCAGCAACGCCAACGGCATTTCGGCTGACAGCGTGGTCGCGGTCGATGTGCTGACTCCGCGCGGCGATATCATCCGCACCGGCACCACCGGAAACGCCGCACTGGGTGGGCGCTTCCGCAACTACGGGCCGGATCTGGCGGGGCTGTTCCTGGGCGATTCCGGCACGCTGGGCATCAAGACCGGCATTACGCTGCGCCTGCTGCAGCGCCGCCCCCGGCACGAGATGGCCTCGTTCGCGTTCCCGACCTTTGCGGCGCTGCACGCGGCGATGTCGACGGTTGCGGGAATGAAGATCGAAGAGAAGAGCTTCGGTCTCGATCTCGCGCTGTCACAGGGCCAAATCGCCAAGCAGGATACCGGCTCAATGCTGACGGTCGCCAAAGGTGTGTGGCGCAGCTCGCCCAACCCCATCGCCGGTATCCGCAGCCTGACCCGCATGGCCGCAGCCGGCACTCGTGTGCTGGCGTCAGCCCCCTATGCCGCGCATTTCATCTGCGACGGTTTCTCGGCGGTGGAAGCGCGCGCCAAGCTGGACGCGGTGCGCAAGGTCGCGCTGCAGCACGGGCGCGAGATCGCCAATTCGGTGCCTACGGTGGTGCAGGCGATCCCGTTCCAGCCGCTGCACAACATGCTTGGCCCGGCAGGAGAGCGCTGGGTGCCGCTGCATGGACTGCTGCCGCATTCCAGGGTCGACGCCTTCCACGCCGCCTTCACCGATTACGTCGCCAGCAAACGTGACGAAATGGCCGCGAAGAAAGCCACCATCGGCGCGATGTTCTCGTCGATCGGATCGGGGATCTTCCTCTACGAGCCGGCGCTCTACTGGCAGGACGAGCTGACCGAATATCACCATCGCATGATGGAGCCGGGCTATCTCGCGGGCCTGCCACGTTATCCGGCCAATCCCGCTGGCGCGGCGCTGGTGGAAGAAGTGCGCAACCACATCATCGATCTGATGCACGCCCATGGCGCGGCGCATTTTCAGGTGGGCAAGCTCTATCCCTACAACCGCAATCGCGATCCGGGTGCATTGGCGCTGTTGCGCGCGATCAAGGCGGAGCTTGATCCCGACGGTCTGCTGAACCCTGGCGCGCTCGACTTCTGATTGCGAGGGAAGTTCGCTTCCTTCTCCTCATCATGGCGAGCGGCGAAGCCGCGCGGCAGTCCAGAGCGGTTAAAACCGTCCTGGACTGCTTCGCTGCGCTCGCCATGACGAAACTTCTGTAAGCCCGCACCCGAGGCAGCTCAGCCTTTCAGCCCGGCCTCGGATGCCTCGATCGCTTCGACGCCGGCATCCGGGTCGGCCAGATCGCCGATCTCGCTCGAATCCAGGCGGTAGCGCGAGAACACGATCAGGCTGAGTACCTGTGTCGTCACCGGGATGAACGAGTAGAGCAGCTTGATCCCCACTACGGCATCCTCGGATTGCGCGATGGCGCCGTGGTTCGAGGATTCGAAGCCGTAAAGGCTCATCACGAAACCCGCGATCAACGGCCCGAGAGCGAACGCCAGTTTCTCCGCCGCCGACCACAGCCCCGAAAACACGCCTTCGTTGGCAACGCCGGTCTTGCGGCGCTGGTATTCGATGGTGTCGGTCAGCATCGAGAACGAGAGCAGCAGGAACCCGGTGTTGACGATGCCGAGGAAAAATCCGCGCACCAGCACGAGCCCGCCCTGCTCGGTAACCGCGCCCAGCAGCGGCAGTTCGAACAAGACCGGACTGCCCGAATGAACGAAGAACCAGGTGATCGTGATGAGCGTCCACAGGATCGACGAAACCCAGTACACCCGTTCTTTGCCGAACCATTTGGACAAGTAGAAAAACGTCGGCTGGCTGATCGTGCTGCCAACTGACATGACGATGATGAACTTGGGGATCAGGCTGACTTCGCCCAGCGCGTAGAGGTAGTAAAACCCGATCACAGTATAACCCGATGCTTGGCCGATCCCTTGGATGAAGGCGGTTGCCAGCAGCGTGAGATAGGGCTTGTTGTCCAGCACCGGGCGCATCTGCTGGAAGAGTCCGGCAGGCACGGCATCGCTTTCCAGCATTTTGGTTTTGCGCAGCGCGAAGGCGGGGATCAACATCGAGACGAGGCAGATCACCGCGAACACCACGGCCATCGTCTGCCAGCCCGCTGCGCCGCCACCAAGAGCGAAGACCAGCGGCTGCGCCACGCCGACGCCAAGGATGACACCGCCGATTGTGGCGGCCATGCGGAACGCCAGAATACGCGTGCGTTCGTGCCGGTCGGACGAGAGTTCCGAAGCGATGGCAAGATAGGGCACCGAGTAAAGGCTGAACCCGGTCGAGGCGAGCAGGAAGATCACGCAGATCGCGCCCGCTGCCAGCCATGGGCTGCCGTAGTCGGTAATCGCGAACAGACTGACAAAGCCGATGCTTGTCAGGATCGCCCCGTAAAACAGGAACGGCGTGCGCCCGCGCATCGGCTTCAACCGGTCGGACCAGACGCCGACCAACGGATCGCAGACGATCACCCACAGCTTGGGAATAAGGATGGCAAGGCCGGCCATCCACGCGGGCACGCCCAGCATCGTCGTCATGAAGATCGGCAGCAGGACCGCCGGGGTATCGCGGAAAATCTGCGCGCCCATCTGGCCCATGCCGTAACCGACAACGGTGCCGAAGGGGACTTTCGCTCTGCTACCAGCCATTTACACCTGCCGTGTTCGCGCCGAAAATCGACGTCTTATGATTGCCGCAAATGTTGCGGCGCAAAATCGGTGGGGGAGCAACCTCCGCCCTGCGGTCATGCTGGCGATGGCACCAATGTGCGCACACTGGGCCGCATCAGGGCGGCATAGCTCACCAGCGCCACCGCGACGCCGACAAACCAGGCGTAAGTGTAGATATCGGCCCACACCTCGCTGATTCCGCCGAACGTGCCGGGCAGCGAGATCCGCAGGAAACCGGGAAAGTTGGGCGCAATGCCCAGCGCCAGCGCGATGAAAGCCGCCGGGTTCCAGCCGCTGCGGTAGTGGTATTCGCCTTCTGCCTCATACAGCGCGTCGACGTTCAGCCGGGTGCGCCGCACGATCCAGTAATCGGCCACCAGGATGCCCGCGATTGGCCCCAGCAGCGCGCCATATCCGGTCAGCCAGGTGAAAATGTATCCGTCGGTCGTTTCCAGCAGCTTCCACGGCATCATGAACAGGCCGATCAGCGCCGTGATCAGCGCGCCGGTGCGGTAGGAAATGCGCGAGGGGCTGAGCGAGGCGAAGTCATAGGCCGCGCACACCAGATTGGCCGCGATGTTGCACGATACTGTATCGACCGCGATGACCAGCAGCCCCACTAGCACGAACGGCCCTGACAACGTGCCCGCAAGCTGCACCGGATCCCAGATCGCCTCGCCATAGATCACCACCGTGGCCGATGTCGTCATCACGCTGATCAGCGCAATCAGGCCCATCGTCGGCGGCAGGCCCAGCGTCTGGCCGATTACCTGATCGCGCTGGGTGCGGGCAAATCGCGTGAAATCGGGAATGTTAAGTGCCAGCGTGCCCCAGAAGCCGACCAGCGCGGTCAGCGAGGGCAGGAACACAGACCAGAACTGCCCCTCCTTCGCGCCGCCCGGCTCAAAGGCAGAGGGGGACAGGAATATCGGCCCAAGGCCGCCCGCCGCGCTTACCGCCCACCACAGCAGACCCGCGCACGCCAGCAGCTTGAGCGGCGCGGTCCACGTTTCCAGCCGCCTGATCGTCAGCAGGCCCTTGCGCACGAACAGCAGTTGCACCGCCCAGAACGCAAGGAACGCGAGGAACTGGCCGATGCCGATGCCCAGCCCCGGCAAGCGCTCTCCGCGCAAGTCCATGCCCAGAAAGATGCCCAGCAGCGTCAGCAGCGCTTCGCCGCCGATCCAGGTCTGGATGCCATACCAGCCGCATGCGACCAATGCGCGCGCCAGCGCCGGAACCCGCGCGCCGATTGTGCCGAAGGATGTGCGCACCAGCACCGCGAAAGGCACGCCGTAACGGGTGCCGGGGTGGCCGATCAGCAGCATCGGAATGAGGATTATGATATTGCCCAGCAGCACCGCGCCGGCCGCTTGCCCCACCGACATGCCCTGCTCTATCAGGCCAGCCGCGAGCATCCATGTCGGCACGGCAACGATCATGCCCACCCACAGCGCCGCGAAGTGATACCAGCGCCAGTTGCGCTGCTCGGGCGTGGTCGGCGCCAGATCTGCATTCCAGAGACTGTTCTCGCCGTCGGTCATGAAGCCCCCACTTCTTCGTTCGCCACTCTCCCGCTGTGAAAACGCCAGCTTTTCCTGCCAGCCTGTCGATCGAGCGAGAGTGTCACTCGCGCACAAGCAATTGGCAAGCCATTGTCCGATAGCCAAACATCGACAATGACCGGCTGACGGAGATATTGCTCGCCATCGCGTCCGCTTGCCCGGTGGCGAGGCTATCCAGTGGGCACCGCCAGCCATTGTCAGGGAGACACATCTTGCCAGCCTATATCGTCGCCACCGTAACCGTCACCGACCCCGCGCCCTTTGGCGAATATCAAAAGGCCATTGCCGGCCTGAGCGAAAAGCACGGCGGGGAGTACCTCGTCCGTGGCAAGATCACCGAAGTGCTGGAAGGCGATATCGACCCCGACCAGCGCGTCATCGTCCTGAAGTTTCCCACGGCCGAAGCCGCGCGTGCCTATGCGCAGTCACCCGAATACAAGGCCGGCGCCAACCTGCGCGAAGGCGCGGGCACGGTGGAAATGCGGCTGATCGATCTGCCCTGAAGCGCTCCCGGTTCGGCGCTCGCTGAACCGGGCGCACCCAATACGAAATCAGCGCGCACTGGCGGTTGGGCCCATTTTTGCCATGACCGCCAGGCAGGCCAGCACGGCGATGAGGTGCAGCAATCCGATCAGCACGAACGGCGCGGTCGGCCCCATCGCATCGAACAGATAACCGGCGACGATTGAGGTCACCACCACGCTGGCAGTGCCGAATATCGCAAGCAGCCCATAAGAAGTCCCACGCAGATGCGCCGGTGCTTCCTGCCCGAAGAACGCCTGCTGGCAGATCGTCTGGCTTGCCTCAACGATGCCGACGAACACGGCGTAGGCATAGATCTGCCACCCCTGGACGCTGGTCACCAGCGGCGCGCTGACGAAAACCAGCCCGACGCAAAAGATCGACAGCATATAGAGCTTCGCGCGGTCCATCCGATCAAGGATCGTACCCAGGATCGGCGGAATGATCAGGTGCATGATGCGGATAATCGCCAGCAGCGTAGCGGCGATCTTCACCGCATCCACCGTGTCCACGCCCTCACGAGCGCCCTGGATCGTGACCCACAGCGCCAAGAACGAGGTCAGCACTGCGTCGTCGGTTCGCACGACGAAAGAACTGACGATGAGCATCGCGAAGTTGCGGTTGCCCTTGGCGGTTCGCATCACCTCCCTGAACGACAATAACATCCCGCGCAGCCCGGCCCCGCTGACCGCGCCCGGTGCGGGCCGGTCTCTCATCAGGAACAGGGAGCCCAACAGCGCGACAACAAGGCCGACACCGCCGGTTAGCCACAGCGTCCACGTTCCGGCCTCCAACGCGTTGGCCCCTGCGCTGCGGAACCAGCCGGGCAGGTTCGCGCCGACGCCGCCAATCAGCACGGCGACGAGGATCGCCATCCAGATCATGACCATCGCCATGAATTTCCCGCGCGAGCCGTTGTCGGGGTAATCGAAGAACTTGGTCGGCCCGCTGGCGGTGTGGAACGTGGAAAAGATGCCATACAGGATCTGCAAGCCGAAAAGCGCCAGCACGCTGGGCAGCAACGGATAGACCAAGGCACTGAAGCTGAAGCCCAGCAGCGCTGTGACCAGCAGCACCTTGCGCCCGATCCGGTCAGCCAGTGCGCCGGACAGCCCGACGAAGATGATCACCGCGATCTGCTGCGCGGTCATCAACTGGCCCGCCAGCCGCCCCTGCTCGCCAGTCGGCACGCCGATGACCTCGTTGTACACGAACGGCAGCATTACGCCGAGAAACGCGGTGATGGTGGAAGCGATGCCGGTCACGCCCAGGAAGATGAAGACTTCCCGCCGGGTTATGCCGGGTGACAGCAGGATGGGACCGATCCGGTACTGCTTGTCCTGCGTCATTCCGTTCTCCAGCGCGCGAATTCCGCAAAACGCGGCTCGGATGCAAAGGCTATGTCGAGCAAGGCGATCCACGCAGGCTCAAGACACCCGGTGATCACGTAGTGACCACTCGGCAGAACATCGGCGCGTCCAACGGACCAGCCGATAGTCTGCCTGCTTCGACCGCGGGACACGCGGACATGGCAAGGATGGGGACAAGCTACGTGCAATACGGCAGACTCGGCACTTCAGGACTCGTGGTTTCCAAACTCGGCTTCGGCGCAGGATCACTCGGCGTCGGCGAGACACTTCCCGGCCTCGTTAAGAACATCGACCTTCAAGCAGCCGAAACTATCGTCGGCAAGGCCATCGATGCGGGCATCACCTTGTTCGATACGTCCAACAAATATGTTTCGGGCCAGTCCGAGGAACTGCTCGGCAAGGCGCTGGGGGCGCGGCGCGGCGAAGTGGTGCTGGCGACCAAGTGCGGCTTGCCGGTCGGCCCCTCCACGCTCG
Source organism: uncultured Novosphingobium sp. (assembly GCA_964502105.1). Classification (GTDB taxonomy): domain Bacteria; phylum Pseudomonadota; class Alphaproteobacteria; order Sphingomonadales; family Sphingomonadaceae; genus Novosphingobium. The sequence continues at coordinate 36,344 of CAZCUS010000015.1, forward strand.
ACCGCGGCCTGTCGGCCCGCCACATCATCCGCGAGTGCGAGAACAGCCTGAAGCGGATGGGCACCGACTGGATCGACCTCTACTATGCGCACCAGTTCGACCCGGAAACGCCGCTGGAGGAAACCGCGCGCGCGTTTGAACACCTCGTGACCTCGGGCAAGGTGCGTTACGTCGCGGTATCGAACTGGCCAGCGTGGATGACCGCGCGGATGCAGGGCATCGGTGAGAAGATGGGCTATGCGCCGATCGCCGCCAACCAGATTTACTATTCGCTGCTGGGCCGTCAGGTAGAGCGCGAACTGGTGCCTCTGGCCAAGGCGACCGGGCTTGGCCTCATCGTCTATTCGGCGCTGGCCGGCGGGTTCCTCAGCGGCAAGTATGAACGCAACAAGGAAGCACCAGCCGGCAGCCGCCGCGCAACCTTCAACATGTCGCCCAAATTCGAGATCGAACATGGCCATGACGTGGTTGACCTGCTGCGCGAACTTGCCGCTGAATACGGCGTGCCGCCCGCCCATGTCGCGCTGGCCTGGACGATGCAGCGGCCCACTGTGGCCTCGGTGCTGTTCGGCATCAGCCGGCCCGCTCAGCTCGACGAGAACCTGCCCGCCGCCGATCTGATGCTGCAGCCCGAGCATGTCGCCGCGCTCGATGCGATCACGGAGCCATCGGAATGAGCGGCGAAGTTCTCGTTGATCGCGCCTTCGTTCGCCTTGCCGAAGGGCTGGTGCATTATCGCCATGCCGGTACGCAATCAGCCAACACTCTGCCGGTTTACCTCGCCCACTCGGGTCCGGGCAGCTCGCGCGGTCTGGCACCGCTGGTCGCAGCGATGGGCGCGAACCGCTTCACCATCGCGCCCGACATGCTGGGCAACGGTGATTCCGACCCGCCAGCGCGCCGCGATACCGATATCGCCTATTATGCGGACTGCGTCGTGCGGGTGATGGATGCCCTCCAGATCGACAAGATCGACTACTACGGCACCCACACCGGCGCGATGATTGGCCTGCAACTGGGCATCGCGCATCCTGACCGCGTGAGCCACCTCGTTCTCGACGGACTGATGGTGATCGACGAGGCGGATCGCCCGGACCTCCTGGCCAACTACGCGCCCGAGATGAAGCCCGACGATCACGGCGGCTACCTTGCGTGGGTTTACCAGTTCTGCCGCGACATGATGATCTTCTATCCCTACTACAAGAAGGACGGCGATCACCTGACCGGGCGCGGCGCGCCGGACATGGAATTCATGCATCCTATGATCGTCGATGTGATGAAGGCGCTCGAAACCTATCACTGCGCGTATCGCGCTGCTTTTTCCTACGACGTGCCCGCAGCGATTGCGCAGGTGACGCATCCGGTGATGCTCTCCTGCCAGTCATGGGACCCCTTGCGCCATGACCTGCCCAGGGTTTCAGAGATGATGCCAAACGCCGAGAGCATGCTCTATCCGCTTGGCGCAACCCCCGCACAGATCGCCACACATATCTGCGCGTTTCTGGACAAGCCGTCATAATGGCTGAAGCGCCCGCCCCTTCGAGTCCCCTGACTGAAAGGTTTGCCCATGCTGCATGACCGTGGATTTACCGAACGCAACCGCCGGGTCCGAAGCCTCGACGTGGAAAGCTATCAGGACTTCGTGGTCGGCTTTCGCGGCTTCACTTATGGTACGCTCGATCGCGTCGCCCAGACGCGGGCCACGGCGATCCTTGACGATCTGCGTCTCAACGATACCGAATCTCCAATGGGCAGCTTTCGCGATGCACTGCATGACGACCCGGTTATCGGCACCCGCATTCGCGCCTGGCTGTCCAGTCAGCAACTGATGTGGCGGCGCGTGCTCGATCATTTCGAGCAGCATTCGGATACCTACCTTGCCGAGTTCGAGGCCACTGATGACGCCGGCCCCGGTTCGCTCGAACTGAACACCGGGATGGATATCCCTGACTACGCCAAGCACGAAATCCACCTGCAGCCGGGTGGTTACACCGGCAACGACTTTGCCGGACTGCTCTATCACTATGGCACCAACGCCTTCTACAAGGGCGAGAACGACGACGATCAGTTCCATATCGCACTGGCCAAGTCAGTCGAACTGCCACGCGACGGCAAGGTCGAGCGCGTGGTCGATCTGGGTTGCGGCATCGCACGACTCACCGTCGCGCTGGCCGAGCGGTTCCCCGATGCCGAAGTCTGGGGCCTCGATGTCGGGGGGCCGCTGGTGCGCTATGCCCACCAGCGGGCGGTGGACCTGGGCGTACCGGTCCACTTCGCGCAGCGTCTGGCCGAAGATACCAAGTTTGCCGACAACAGCGTCGATCTCGTAACCGCCTATATCCTGTTCCACGAAGTTCCGCAGGACGCGGCCAAGGCGATCTGCGCCGAGGCATTTCGCGTCCTGCGCCCCGGCGGCGTGTTCGACGTGACCGACTTCCATACTGGCGACGCCATCCCGAAAGAGCCGTATCGCCGGTTCATGCGGTATATCGACCACGTCTATAACGCCGAGCGCTGGTCGCACGATTTCGTGCATTCGGACTTCCTCGAAACGCTGCGCAGCGTGGGCTTCGAAGTCGAGAAGGGCGAAAGCCGCCACTGGGGCATCGGCGTCTATCTCGCCCGCAAGCCGGAATAGCCCGCTCGGGTCGCAATCGGGGAGGGAGCGTCACAGGCGCCCCTCCCGCCCCTTCACTGCCCCCGCGCGCATGGCTTTGCGCGCCGCGTGAGCAAAGGCTTTCACGAACCATGACAGACGTCCCCACCAGCCCCCGCCCCTCGCCGGCTTCCGACGGCTTCATCCCATCGGATTCTGACAACATCGCGATCTTCCCCGATCAGGTGACCGACAACCTGACGCATGTCGTCATCGCGCTTGGCGCGGAGTTCTGGTCGCTGCGCCGCCGGATGTTCGTGATGGAGAAGGTGCTGGAAAAGGCAGGAGTTTCTACCGCCGATATCGAAGCCTACCAGCCCTCGCCCGAAGACAAGGCAGCGTGGACGCAGGAACGCGATCTCTTCATTTCCCGCACATTCGCCGCGCTTGGCCGCACCGGCGGCGCGAATGACAAGCAGCTCGATACGTCGGGCAGCTGACCCGCCCCCCGCCTTACTGAACCGGAAAGACCGACATGCAGAATTATGATCTTATCGTCGTCGGCGCAGGCACGGCCGGCGTTCCCGCCGCACTGGAAGCGGCAGCGCGAGGGCTCAGTGTCGCGCTGGTCGAGGCGCGCGATGACATCGGCGGCACGCTGCACCTCTCGACCGCGTCGATCAGCGCGGGCGGCACCTCGATACAGGCACGCAACGGCATCGAAGATTCGGCTGAGGCGCATTATGCCGATTACCTGCGGATCAACCACGGGACCGGTTACGCACCGCTAGTCAAGCGCTGGACCGAGGACGCCGCAAGCAGCATCGAATGGTTGCTCTCCATCGGCTGGACCGCCGATCCCGACACGGCCGTCTATGCGCACGAGCACGATCTCTATTCCGCGCCGCGCACCTATCGCAGCAAGGATCTCGGGCTTGGCGTGGTCGCAGCCTATAAGGACGCCGTAGCCAAGGCGGTCGCAGGGGGCGCAAAGCTCGAAGTATTGACCGAAACCCGCTTCACCGGCTTACTCACCAGCGGCGGCGCCGTGACCGGCATCCGCGCTGCGAAAGCCGGCGGCGAAATCGAACTGTCGGCCAAAGCAGTGATCCTGACCGCTGGCGGCTTCAGCAGCAGCGAGCGCCACTGGAAAGAATTCCACGGCCTGTCCCCGCTGCGCTACGGCATTCCCACCGCTGTCGGCGACGGCATCGATGCGGTGCGTGCTATCGGCGGGACAACCTGGTTCGAGGATCATGTCCTGCCCAATTTCGGCGCGGTGCGCGATATAGGCGGGCCTCCCTCGGCGTGGATCCATTCAACGATGCTGCCCGCCATCCGGCAGCCTTGGGAAATCTACGTCAACCTTGAGGGCGAGCGCTTCATGCGCGAGGACGAGCCGCATATCTTCGCGCGCGAAATGGCGATCAAGCGCCAGACCGACTGGGGGTTCTGGGTTGTCTATGACCACGGCGTGGTCGAAAGCGCGCCGCCACTGCTCAAGTTTACGCCCGAAAAGATCGAGGAGAAATTCTCCGGCCCCGACAGCGATTACCTGCGCTGCGATACGGTGGCGGAACTGGCCGATGCGATGGGCATGCCCGCCGCTGCGCTCGAACAGACCATCGCGTTCTACAATCAGGGTCAGGCAGTCGGCAGCGACATGTTTGGCCGTGAGCATCTGCCGATGGCCCTGGGCAAAGGTCCGTTCTACGCGGTCCGGCACTATGGCTATGCGATCAGTTCCTACCCCGGCGTGCGGGTGAACGATGATCTTGCCGCAGTGCGCGCCGATGGCAGCGTTATCGAAGGGCTTTACGCGGCAGGCGAGGCGATTGGCATAGGCTTCCTTGGCCTTGGCTTCCTCAGCGGTTCGATCGTATCTTCAGCGATCACCTTTGGCCGTCGCCTTGGCCGCGAGGTGCTGGCGTGAGCGCGATACCCCGGCGCGGCTATGCCGACGCCACCTTCGGGCAGGTGCATTACCGCGAAATGGGCGAAGGGACGCCGCTCGTGCTGCTGCATCAGGCACCAATGGATTCGCGCCAGTTCGACAACGTGTATGAGCCGCTGTCACGGCGCGGCGTGCGCGCCATCGGCATCGACATGCCCGGATTTGGCGGCACTGACCTGCAAAGTGGCATGCCGGGCGTCGAGAACTACGCGCAATGCGTTGCGCCCGTGCTCGATGCCTTGGGACTGGAGAGCGCGCACCTGCTTGGCCATCACACCGGCGCGCTCGTCGCCACCGAAGTCGCGCTGCGCTGGCCGGATCGGGTTTCCTCGCTCGTGCTCAACGGTCCGCTGCCGATCACCGAGGCGGAGCGGCAGGAATGGCTGGACACCGGACACCCGCGCGAACGCGGCATGGGGCCGAAGCCCGGCGGTGAACATCTGGCGTATCTGTCCGAAAGGCGCGAGATGCTGGCCAAGGGCTCGATTTCGCCCAACCGCATCAGCGAGTACGTGATCATGGCTTACGGCGCGACCGCGCCCTTCTGGCACGGGCACTATGCGGCTTACACGTATGACCACGCCGCCAGCATCGCGCGCGTTTCCATGCCGACGCTGATCCTCACCAACACCGGCGACGTGATCTACGATCTAGCGCAGCGCACCCGCGCGATTCGCCCGGACTTCGCTTATGCCGAGCTGACCGGCGGCGGGATCGACATTGTCGATCAGCAGCCCGAAGAATGGGCCGATGCGGTCAAGGCCTGGCTGGTGACGCAGGCGGGCTAAGGCGCTTCTAAAAAACCATCGTCATTGCGAGCTGCCAACGGCAGTGAAGCAATCCAGAGTCGGCGTTAACTGCACTGGATTGCTTCGCTACGCTCGCAATGACGAGTTTTGAGTTTCAACTTCGCTTCAAGCCGCCAGCGGCACGGTCGCGGGATCGTAGGACATCAACTGCAAGTGATCGGTCGGACGCGCGGTGGCCACGCCGCCGCTCTGGTCAAGCAAGCCCTGCTTGCGCGACGCCAGCAGGACGCCATTGGCGCGATCCTTGCGCGTGGCTTCGTAAACCTTGAGCGCCTCGGTCGCAGGCAGGCTCGATGTCAGCGCGCGCGCAGCGACAATGGCATCTTCGATGCCCATCGCCGCACCAAGCCCCAGGAACGGCAGCATCGGATGGGCGCCATCGCCCATCAGCCCAACGCGGCCAACGACCCACTGCTCTATCGGGTCGCGATCGAACAGCGCCCATTTGCGGGTGCCCTCGATCGGTGCGCGCTTCAGCAGTTCGAGCAGTTCCGGGTTCGCGCCCGAGAATTTCTCCAGCATTTCCTCCGGCTCGACAGGGGTCGACCAGCCCTCGTTCGTCCACGAATCCGTCGGCACGAAACCGACGCCGTTCACCAGCGTGCCGTGGCGGATGATGTAGCGCAGCAGTGTTTTGCCGACGCCCGAATACTTCACCGAGGCACCGTGGTTGAGGTACTCGGAGACGTCCGACACCGGAACCAGGAAGCGATAGGCGACCTGCCCGGTAAAGCGCGGGTTCTCCGGGCCGAACAGGATGGTACGGACCGCCGAGTTAATGCCGTCCGCGCCAAGCAGCACGTCGCCTGTGGCCGTGGTGCCGTCCTGGAATTTCGCGGTGGCACTGTTCGCATCCTGCGACAGATCGACGACGCGCTTGTTCAGCGAGATCGTCTGGGGGTCCATCGCGTTGACCGCATCGACAAGGATCTTGTGCAGGTCTGCGCGGTGAATTTGATAGAAATAGGGAATCTCGCCAGCATCGCGCGCCGCCTGCATCAGGTCTGGACCCGCCTCACGCTCGCCCGTCGCGAAATCGTATGCGCCTGCACGCGCAGGTATATCCGCCACTTTCTCGATGATGTCGCGCAGGCCGAGTGCGAACAGGCCGCGGCTCGCGGGCTGCGAAAGCGTGATGCCCGCGCCGACTTCGGCGAATTCATCAGCCTGCTCGAACAGGCGCACTTCGACGCCCTGCTTTTGAAAGGCGAGCGCCGCCGTCAATCCTGCAATTCCGCCGCCTGCGATAATGACCCGTTCCACGTTTCGTCCCTCCTGAAAGTCCAACGGACAAAGCGTAGAATACACAGCCGATAGCGCATCGTGCAGGTTCATCGCCTGTTCGCCTCGTGGACACGATATCGCCCGTGCTATGGCAGCCCCCGTCGCGCTGGCAGGACAGGCAAGACACCCGTTGAAAGCACAAGGAACAGGGCCAGACCCATGGCGACGCTCGACCCGAACGACCCACACATGTCCATCCGCGAGGCGCTGCGCGGCCTGTGCCGGGAGTTCCCCGACGAGTATTTTCGCAAGGTCGATGCCGAGAAGGCATATCCCGACGCCTTCGTCGACGCGCTGGTACGGGACGGCTGGCTCGCCGCGCTGATTCCCGAGGAATACGGCGGGGCGGGGCTGGGGCTGGCCGAGGCTTCGGTGATCATGGAAGAGATCAATCGCAACGGCGGCAATGCGGGTGCCTGCCATGGCCAGATGTACAACATGGGCACGCTGGTGCGGCACGGGTCGGACGCGCAGAAGCAGTTCTATCTGCCGAAAATCGCATCGGGCGAACTGCGTCTGCAATCGATGGCCGTAACCGAGCCGACCACCGGCACCGACACCACCCAGCTCAAGACGACCGCCGTGCGCAACGGTGATCGCTACGTGGTCAACGGGCAGAAGGTCTGGATCAGCCGCGTGCTCCATACCGACCTGATGATCCTGCTGGCGCGCACGACTCCGGCCGATCAGGTCAAGCGCAAGGCGGACGGGCTTTCGATCTTCATCGTCGACGTGAAGCATGCCATGGCCAACGGCATGACCGTTCGCCCGATCGAGAACATGGTCAACCACGAGACTAACGAGCTGTTCTTCGAGAATCTGGAAATCCCCGCCGAGAACCTGATCGGCGAGGAAGGCAAAGGCTTCCGCTACATCCTCGACGGGCTGAACGCGGAGCGCACGCTGATCGCGGCGGAATGTATCGGTGACGGATACTGGTTCGTCGACCGGGCATCCGCCTATGCCGGCGAGCGCGTGGTGTTCGGGCGGCCCATCGGCCAGAATCAGGGCGTGCAGTTCCCCATCGCCGAAGCCTATATGGAAGTGCGCGCGGCCGATCTCATGCGGTTTCGCGCCTGCGAACTGTTTGATGCGCACAAACCCTGCGGCGCGGAAGCCAACATGGCGAAGCATCTTGCCGCCAAGGCCTCATGGGAAGCGGCGAACGCATGCATGCAGACCTTCGGCGGCTTCGGCTTCGCATCGGAATATGACATCGAACGCAAGTTCCGCGAAACCCGCCTCTATCAGGTCGCGCCGATCAGCACGAACCTGGTGCTGTCCTATGTCGGCGAGCATATACTGGGCATGCCGCGTTCGTTTTGAGGTAACGGCAAAGCCCTCTCCCGCGGCCCCAAGCCTCGTCATCGCGAGGAGGCAAAGCCGACGAAGCAATCCAGAGTCGCGCAAACCGCCCTGGATTGCTTCGCTACGCTCGCAATGACGAGATTTAGGCCTAGCCGCCGAACTCCGCCCTGAGCGCCGCACCATGCTCCCCAAGCCCCGGCACACCGCCTAGCGCGGGCGCACGCTCACCATCGCGGATCGCGGGCGGCGCGGGGATGCGCGCCGGCCCGTGCGGCGTTGCCACTTCCACGCGGCGCAGTTGGGGGTGGGCGGACAACCCGGCAACTTCGTTCAACCGCCCATAGGCAACGCGCGCGCGATCCAGCCGAGCCGCGAACTGCGTCACATCAATCTCCTTCAGCGCCTCGCCGATAACAGCGTCCAGCGCCGGCCGGTTGGCACAGCGCGCGGCGTTGCCGGCGAAGCGCGGGTCGGTCGCCACCTCCGGCTGCTCCAGCACGAATTCGCAGAAGTTCGCCCACTCGCGCTCGTTCTGAACCGCCAGCACGATCGCGCCGCCATCACCGCTGGGATAGGTGCCGTAGGGCGCAATCGAAGGGTGCGCGATGCCCACCCGCTTCGGCGCGATCCCGGCATAGTCGTGATGCAACAGCGGCACCGCCATCCATTCCGCCAGACTGTCGAACAGCGAAACGGCAAGGCTTGCCCCCTCGCCGGTCCGCTTACGCAGCAGCAGCGCGTCGAGGATCGCGGCATAAGCATTGGTGCCACAGGCGATATCGGCGATCGAGACGCCGACCCGCCCCGGCGCTTCGGGCGTGCCGGTGATGGCGGCCAGCCCCGCCTCGGCCTGCACCAGCAAGTCATAGGCCTTGGCATCGCGATACGGGCCCTCCTCGCCATAGCCCGAAATCGAGCAGCAGATCAGGCGCGGATTGCGCGCGCGCAAAACCTCCACGCCCAGACCCAGCCGCGCCGCCGCGCCGGGCGCGAGGTTCTGCACGAACACATCGGCGCTATCGATCATCGCCAGAACCAAGGCGAGATCCGCAGGGTCCTTCAGATCGGCGACCAGCGATTCCTTGCCGCGATTGAGCCAGACGAAATAGGCGCTCTCGCCATTGACCACATGGTCGTAGCTGCGCGCGAAATCGCCCTCGCCGCGCTCCACCTTGATCACGCGCGCGCCCGCGTCGGCCAGCCGCGCGGTGCACAGCGGCGCGGCGACCGCCTGTTCGAGCGATACGACCGTGATACCGGAAAGCGATTGCGTCACGCTGGGGTCTCCCTTTTGCCGATCGGCTGGATAGGCATCGCCCTGCCCGCCCACACCGCGACCACCCATGGCTATTCACCTGGCGAACAGCAAATGCCTGCGCACCGCGCCAAATCGCGCCTGGGCTTATGACGAAGGCTAGACCAATCGCAGCGGAAGGGAACCGGCGCCATTCGCCCCATGATGGACAGCTTGGCCGAGCAGATCGCGCCGGAGCATACCGCGTTGCTGATCGTCGACATGCAGAAGGATTTCTGCACGCCGGGTTTCGGTGCCGAACGCGCCGGGCGCGATCTTGGCCCAGCCAACCGCGCAATCCCGCAGATCTCCAGGCTGCTGGCAGGTGCGCGCAAAAGCGGTGCAGCCGTGGCCCATGTCGGCTTCTGGACCCTGCCCCATCACGGCAGCGATTCCGAAACGTGGCTGTGGAAGCGCCGCGCCTCCACTGTTTCAGCCCCCGATTTGTGTATCGCCGAGACCGAGGGCGCGAAGTTCGTCGATGAACTTGCGCCTATCGCGGGCGAACTGGAAATCCGTAAGCACCGCTACAGCGCGTTCACCGCAACGAACCTCGATCTTCTGCTGCGCGCCCAAGGGGTGCGGACCATCGTGGTCACCGGCGTGTCCACCAATGTCTGCGTCGAGACCACGTTCCGTGCCGGCTTCGAACTGGGTTACGCCGTCGCCGTGCCGCCCGAAAGCTGCGCCTCGTGGAACGAGAGCTTGCACCAGGCCGCGCTGAATAACGTGCGGCACCGGTTCGGCGTGACTCCGTCTGTCGATGAAATTCTTGCCATCTGGGATCCTTCATGAACCAAACATCGCTTACCGCCGCCGTCGTCGATTTCATCTGCCGTCCCGCTCCGGACGTACCGACCGGTGAGCACTTGAGGCTTGCGCGCCGCTGCGTGCTCGATGGCCTTGCGGTATCGCTCGGCGGCAGCCAGCAGCCCGGCATGGCACCGCTGGCGCGCTACATCACGGCAACTGGCGGCGCGGGTCAGAGCCGCCCGCTGGGTTCCGCCGACCTGCGCTTTCCGCCGCATCTTGCCGCGTTGTGGATCGGCACCGCCGGCCACGCGATGGATTGGGACGATACCCAGCTCGCCGAAGGACCGGGCCGCCCTTATGGTTTGCTGATGCACCCGACGATGCCGCCGCTGGCCGCTACGCTCGCGCTCACCGACTATATCGCACAGACCGAGGGCGCCCCGGTCAACGGCGCGCGGTTCCTCGATGCTTTCGCCACCGGCTTCGAAGTCGGCTGCAAAATCGCTGAGGCGATCAACCCTGACCACTACATGCGTGGGTTCCACACCAGCGGCACCATCGGCGCGTTCGCTGCCACCGCCGCCGCATGCCGCCTGCTCGGGCTGGACAAGGACGCAACCGCGCGCGCCATCGGTATCGCCGCCTCATGCTCGGCGGGCATTCGCGCCAACTTCGGCACGATGACCAAGCCGTTCCATGTGGGCCGCGCCGCTGAGAACGGCGTCACCGCCGCGTTGCTCGCCCGCGAAGGTTTCAGTGCCAATACCGAGGCGCTCGACGGCAAGTGGGGCTATCTCACCATCGCCGGACCGGGCGGCGAACCGGAACTGGTGGCAAACAAGTTCGGCGCGCCGTTCACAATGGTCAACCCCGGTGTCAGCATCAAACCCTACCCCTCGGGCGTGCTCACCCACCCGAGCATGGACGCGCTGCTGTTCCTCCTGCGCGAAGAAGGCATCGCGCCCGACGATATCGAGGCGATCACGCTCCACGCGGGGTTCAACGTGCTCGGCCCGATCCGCTTCCGCATCGCCAAGACCGAACTGGAGGGCAAATTCTCGTTCGCCTTCCTGCTCGCCGCGATCGCGCTGCGCGGCCGCTGCGGCAAGGACGAGTTCACCGACGAATTCGTCAGCTCCGACGCCTGCCAGGCGATGCAGCATCGCATCGAGACCAACCACAGCGAGGAAATCGACGCGATGGGCTGGGACAAGATCCGCTCGCGCGTCGAGGTCAAGCTCAAGGATGGCCGCACGTTTGAGCGGTGGGCCAACGAAGCCTATCGGGGCGGGCCGGACAATCCGTTGTCCGAAATCGAGCTTGAGGGCAAGTTCGCCGACAACGCTTCGGGTCTGCTCGAAGAGGCACGCCAACAGAGACTTTTCGATTTCGTCTGGTCGCTCGAGACCGCCGAGGACGGTGGCCAGATCATCGCGCTGACGGACTGGGGCGCGTTCAAGGCTGCTGGCATATGAACCTCGGGCTGGATGGTCGCACCGCACTTGTCTTTGGCGGCAGCCGGGGCATTGGCGCGGCAAGTGCCGAAGCGTTGCATGGCGAAGGTGTGCGCCTTGCCGTTACCGGGCGTAATGTCGACGCAACGCAGGACATTGTCGCCCGGCTGCCCTGCACCATAGGCCTTGCGGCAGATCTGACGACCCCCGGCGCAGCGGAAGCCGCCGTAGCCGAGGCACTCGCGGCAATGGGCCGCATCGACCTGGCCGTGATCAGCGCGGGCGCGGCGCAGGGCGGCGATTTCCTGTCGCTGGACGACAAGGTGTGGAGCGATGCGCTGGAGCTGAAATTCCTTGGCATGGTCCGCGCGATCAGGGCGCTGGTGCCGCCGATGGCCGAGGCCGGGTTCGGCCGCATCGTCGTGATCGTGGGCAACAACGGCCATCAGCCGAATGGCGCGATGCTGCCCGGCTCGGCCGCCAATGCCGCCTGCCTCGCCGTGATCCGTGGCCTTGCCGATGTTGTCGCGCCGCAGGGCATTCGCATCAATGCGCTCAATCCGGGGCCGACGCGCACCGACCGGTGGAGCGGGATGCTCTCGCGCTTTTCGGCGGCAAATGGCGAAGCCGAAGCCGATATCGAGGCGCGCCTGCTTGCCTCCCAGCCGCTCGGACGCATCGCGGAGGCCGACGAGATCGGCAAGCTCGCCGCGATGATGCTGTCGGACGCAGCCGATATGCTGGTAGGAACCTCGCTGACCCCGGACGGCGGCGCTACCAAGGGGATCTGATCCGTGTCGACCAATCCGCGCGTCCCGTATGTTCTGGCCTCGAAGCGCAAACCGCTGGCGCCGCCGGTGGAAGGCCGGCTGATCGTCCACATCGTGGTCAACATCGAGAACTGGCGGTTCGATCATGCTATGCCGCGCAAGCTGCTGCCGGCGCCGCACGGGGCCGAGGCGATCCCCGACGTGCCTAACTTTTCCTGGGCCGAATACGGCATGCGCTGCGGCATGCCGCGCCTGTTCGAAACGCTCGGCCGGCGCGGTCTGCCGGTGACGTGCGCGTTCAATGCCAGCGTGATCGACAATTATCCCTCGCTGGCCGAAGCCGTGGTCGAGGCCGGCTGGGAGTTCATGGGTCACGGGCTGCACCAGAAGGCGATCACCGCAGAGGCAAGCGAAGCCGATCTGCTGCGCGAAGCCATCGGCAAGATCGCAGCGTTCACCGGCAAGCCGGTCGCCGGCTGGCTTGGCCCCGGCCTGCGCCAGACGCATGACACGCTCGATCTTCTCGCGGCAGAGGGCATCCAGTATTGCTGCGACTGGGTGTTGGATGACCTTCCGGTATGGATGCGCACCACGCATGGTCCGATGGTGGGTGTGCCCTACTCGCTGGAAATCAATGACAGCGTCATTTATGCCGTGGAAAAGCACAGTTCGGCGGAAATGTATCATCGCCTTGTCAACACGCTTGAAACCTTCGAGGGCGAACTCGAGCATTCTCCGCGCATCATCACGCTTGGGCTGCATCCGCACCTTATTGCAGTGCCGCATCGATTCGTCTGGCTGGAGCGAATGCTCGATTTGCTGCAGGCTCGTGACGACACATGCTTTATGACCGGCAGTCGGATAGCCGAATGGTTTGCGCAAAACTCCGATCCTGGCGAAAGGGACGCAGTGCGTCAGCCCTTGAGCTGATCCATCATCTTACTGACATAAAAGAGGTTTCTACGACGGCTGCGCGCACAGCGAACCCCGTGCGCAGCGTCATCAGCGACAGCGCGCGCGCATTTTGTCTCCCCAAAGACACACCGCTCCAACCTGCGCTGTCCGCACGCCGACCAAATGCTGCAATGCAGATATTCGGCGAGGCGCCCCACGATAGGCTCCGACCACCCGTTACCGAACACGAGAGAGCGGAAGCGGCCCGAACTCGGGGAGCAACAATGAGGGACACCAGGCTATGAGCATTACCCGCTACGGATCTTTCGGCGCCATCATCGCAATCGCGATGTGCGGCACCGCCCAGGCCCAGACCGCCGATGAAACCGGTGGCTTCCAGGACATCATCGTCACCGCCCAGCGCACAGACCAGAACCTGCAGGACGTTCCCGTCAGCGTCACCGCCGTGAGCAGCGAGGACATCGTCCGCAAGAACATCAACACTGCGACTGACCTCAACCGCGTCGCTCCCAACGTCCAGTTCGACACCGGCACCGGCGGCACGACCAGCCTCAAGCCCTATATCCGCGGCGGCGGCATCACCGACGGCGGTTTCGTGATGTCGGAATCGGAAGTCGCGATCTACGTCGACGACATCTACCAGCCTCGCCTCTCAGGCGGGTCGATCGATATGGCCGTGCTTGACCGCGTCGAAGTGCTGCGCGGCCCGCAGGGCGTGCTTTACGGCCGGAACTCGTCGGCCGGTGCCGTGAACTTCATCACCAAGGGCCCGAGCGCTGATTTCGAGGGCTTCGTGGAACTCGGTTATGGCACCTGGAAAGAGCGCCGCGCCAAGGCCTATATCTCCTCCCCGCTCGACGAAACGGGCACATGGCGCCTGTCCGCCAGCGGCCTGGTTCGCGCACGTGACGGCGGCGCCCAGTTCAACGTCACGCAAGACAGGAAGGTCGGCGCCAACAGTTTCGAAGGCGGCCAGGTCGATCTCGCCTATGTCGGGAGCATTATCAACGCACGCCTGACCGGTTTCTACAACAACAGCGAGTCCGATGGCCAGTATGTGGTCAACACCGTTGCCGGGCCTGACGGGATCACGCGCGTGCCGATCTCCGGCTCGTATCGCCGGGTTCTCTCGCCCGTCGATGCCTTCAGCAACGCGAAGCAGTATGGCGGCCGGCTGCACATGTCGGCCGAGTATCCGGGCGGCGAACTGACCTCGATCACCGGCTATTCGAAAATGAAGGAAGGCTGGCTGGCTGATCTTTCAGGTGGTGTCCCCCCGTCGCTCATTCCCCCGTTCCTGCCGCCATCAACCACACCAGTTGGTCTCTTCGTCCGCGAGATGAACTCGAAACAGTCGCAGTTCAGCCAGGAATTGCAGGCCGCCGGTACCATCGGCGATGTGTTCGACTACGTGGCTGGTCTCTACTACTTCTTCGAGGAAGCGACGCAGAAAGCGGAAACGCAGACGCTCGGCGGGCGCACGACGCTTAACTATCAGCCCACGACCGATGCTTATGCCGGCTATGCGCAAGGCACCCTGCATGTGACCGACGCGCTTTCGCTGATCCTCGCGGGCCGATACACGATTGAAGACAAGGACATGCTTGGCGGGATCTGCGCCGGGCCAACCTGCACCGTTGACAACGTGACGTTCCTGAACCTGAGCAACACGTTCAAGAAGTTCACACCGAAGGCGGGCATCGACTTCAAGATTACCCCGGACATCCTGGCCTACGCTTCTTACAGCCAAGGCTTCAAGTCGGGCGGTTATAATGGTCTGGCGGGCAATAATGGGCAGCTTGCCCAGGCGTTCAGGCCGCAGGTCACCACCGCTTATGAAGTCGGCTTGAAGACCACGCTGTTCAACAACACGGTGCGCATTAACCTTGCTGGGTTCTGGAATGACATCAAGGATCGCCAGCAGACCCAGAACAATCAGGACGGCTCGTTCCTGATCGTGAACTACGACATGACGATCAAGGGTATCGAAGCCGAAGTGTCATGGATGGTGTTCCCCGGCCTGACCGTTTACGGTAACGGCGCGCTCAATGACGGCAAGTACACCGGCTCCAGCTCGACCAACGCCGCGCTGCTCGCCAACACGCCACCGTCACTGCCGGACTACCAGTTCACTGTCGGTGCCGACTACAACGTCGATGTGGGTCCGGGCAAGTTTGGCCTCGGCGCCGACTTCCGCAAGACCGACGCGTATTTCTCGACCGCTGACAACGCGCCAATTGGCTTCGTGCGTCCGCGCGAGATCCTGAACGGCTACGTGAACTATGAAGTCGGTCCGGTCACCGTGCTGGTCTCGGGCAAGAACCTGACCAACAAGGTCGCGCCGCAGACTGGCTTCGGCTTCTCGGTGATCAACCCGCAGATCGCAATCGAGGCGCGCACGATTCTCGGCACGGTTCGTTACTCGTTCTAAGTTGCAATCCGATCCGGCGGAGCTTCCATGCTCCGCCGGATTTTTTGTGTCCGCCATCTGGGAGGCAAGACCGCATGCGTTCAATCCGTAAGGCTTATGTCGATATCCCTGAGGGCCAGATCCACTGCCATCTGGTCGAGGGTGAAGGCCCGCCGGTCGTTTTCCTTCACCAGACCGCGCTGTCAGCCAAGACCTATAACCCGCTGCTGCAGGTCTTGTCCGTTCCTAACCCGCTGATCGCGCTCGACACGCCCGGTTTTGGCGGCTCTTACGATCCGGACGGCTGGCCTACGCTTGAAGCCTATGCCACCCAAATGATCGCGGCCATCGACGCGTTGTGCGACGGCCCATTTCACCTCTTCGGCCATCATACCGGCGCCAGCCTCGCCATCGAGATCGCCGCGCGCGCGCCAGAGCGCGTGCTTTCGCTGATGCTTGCCGGTCCGGTATTCATGACCCCGCAGGAACGCGAAGATTTCATCGCCGGCTATCAGGAGCCGATCCGCCCGGTGCGCGACGGCAGTCACTTGCTGGTCAACTGGGGATACGGGGCAAAGCACAACCCCGATTGCGACCTGGCGATCCTGCAGGATTCCGTCGCCGATCTGCTACGTGCCTGGCGCGCGCGCCCACAGGCCTACATGGCCGTAGCCCACCACGATACCGCCCCGCGCGTGGCCGATGTTAGCGCACCAACGCTGCTGCTGACGACGCCGGGCGATTTCTTCCACGCCTCGTTCGACCGCGCGACCGCGCTGTTCCCGAATGCCGCAACCGCAATGACCGGCGGCGACAACTTTCCCGCCGCATCCGATCCCGAAGGCTTAGCGGCGGCCCTCGAGGGCTTCCTCGCGACGCTCTAAGTTCGAGATTGCCTCGCGCTCAGTGCGCCGCGTGCCCTTCGGGGCCAAACTTCGGATACCGCCCCAGCGTAAGGATCGCCGCCGCGCTCACTGCGAACAACACCGCCGCGACATAGAGGATCGGCGCGTAGGATTGCGCCTGATCGTACACGCTCCCGAAGATCGCCGGCGCCATGCCCGCGCCAAGCCCGAAGCTGGCGTACTGCACGGCGTAGAGCGCCGAGAAGTTCTTGCGACCAAAGTAACGGCTGGTGAGAAACGCAACGAGATCGAACTCGGCGCCCGATGACAGGGCGATCAGCACGACCGAGATCGACACCACCATGACTGTATCGGCGCCGCTTGCCAGCAGCAGCATGCCGATGGCGGGCGTGATCAGGAACGTGCAACCGATGACAGGTGCCCAGAACCGGTCGAGCAGCCAGCCCGATACCAGCCGCCCGACGATGATGACAAAGCCGTAAAGGCTAAGCTGCGCCGCTGCAGAGGCCGGGGTGAAGCCGCGATCCACGAGCAGTGGCACAAGGTTGCTGAGGATACCGCCCAGCCCCAGCCCCGCCGCGATAGCGAGCGCCGCCATCAGCCAGAAGCGATAGCCGCGTAGCGCCTCGCCCACATTCAGGCCTTCATTGTCGGCGGCGAGTTTGCTGGCGACAACATCGGCCGGCAGCGAGGTATCGATCGGCGGGCCGCCCTTGGGCAGCAGGAACAGGATGGCAGGCAATGCGATCAGCAGCGGCAGCGCGCCGAGTGCGACATAGGCCGCCCGCCAGCCGAACTCGCCGATAATCGCCTGCACATAGGGCGGCAGCAGCATGCCCGAAACGCCGGTGGTACATAGCGCGATGCCAAGCGCCATGCCGCGCTTCTTGTCGAACCAGGCGTTGATGACCTTGGCGAATGTAGGCGGTAGCGTGCCGAGCGACAGCGCCGAACGCGCCGCGTAGATCGCGTAGAAGGTCCAGATGTTCGAGGTGGTCAGCGCCAGCGCCATCGTCAGCAAACCGATGCCAAGGCAGGAGACGATCGCGACCGGCCTCGCACCGATCTTGTCGTTCAGGCGGCCCACCATTGGCCCGATCACCATCACCGACAGCGTATCGAACAGCGCCGCACCCAGTATCTGCCCCCGCGACCAGCCGAATTCCGCTTCCAGCGCGACCGCGAACACACCCGAGGTAAACATGAACAATGGCGACATGCCGAGCCCGATGCCCAGCGCCGATGCCACCAACGCCCGCCAGCCGCGCGCATATTCGCTTTGTTGCGGCGCCATTCCATATTGCCGGGCGGTTAGGGCGGTGTCCGACATCGGGATCATACCTCACTGAATGTTCGTGCGCTGAACAGAGGCTATTATGAAAGGCCCGTGACGCTCCCGCCCAAGGTGGTCGTGTTCACGGGACGGATAAAGCAGCTTGTCACGCGCCCGATAGCCGGCGTCTGCGCCTAACCTGCGCGGCGTAGTCTAAGGGTATGGAGGCAAGTTTTGGACAGTCTCGGTTGGAGGGCCAAGGTCGGCATCGTGATGCCGTCCACGAATACGACGGTCCAGCCCGAATGCGAAGCATTGCGGCCCAAAGGCGTGACCAATCACGTCGCGCGCGTTCACATCGAGGAGCGCAAGCTGGTGAGCGAGCAAGTGTTCATGGAACACGTTGCGGCCATGCGCGCAGGGATTAGCGACGCGATCGCGCAAGTCATGACCTGCGATCCCGCACACCTGGTCATGGGCGTCGCGCTGGAAGCCTTCTGGGGCGGCGTGAAGGCTGCCGAGGAACTGGAGGCATCGCTGCGCGAACAATCGGGCGTCGGCATTTCCATGGGATCGACCGCCGCTGCCGCCGCGCTCAACGCCTTTGGCGCCAAGCGGATCGCAGTGCTGACACCGCACCAGCCGCGCGGCGACGAGATGGTGCGCCAGTATCTGGAGGAAGCCGGCTTCGAGGTCGTGCGCCTGACCGGCCTGAAATGCGCCTCCCCCCGGCTGATCGCGCATGTCCAGCCGCAAGAAGTGCGTAGCGCCTTCCTCGAACTCGACGGGGACGATGTCGACGCGATTTTGCAAGTCGGCACCAACCTTGCCGGCATGGCGGTCGCTGCCGAGGCCGAGCGCTGGCTGGGCAAACCCGTGCTGTCGATGAACGCAATCACGTATTGGCACGCGCTGAGGGCGCTAGGTCTCGACGACAAGGTCGAGGGCCACGGTCGCATTCTCGAAGAGTTCTGAGCATGTCCCGACACGAGGTCATCATCGCCGGCGCCGGGCCGAGCGGACTTGCCGCCGCGCTGTTCATCAGCGACCATGGCATCCCGGTCACCGTCATCGAACGCGGCACCGAACCCTCGCGCGATCCGCGCGCGGCGACGTTTCACCCACCCACTTTGGAACTGCTCGAACCAAGCGGCGTCACCGATGCGCTGATGGAACGCGGCATCATCTCGCCCGTGTGGCAAAACCGCGATCGCAAGAAGGGCCTCGTTGCCGCATTCGACCTGTCGCTGCTGGCGAGCGAGACGAAATATCCCTTTCGCCTTCAATGCGAGCAGCACAAGCTCGTCGAGATCCTCAGCGAGAAGCTGGCCACGCGTGCATGCGTGCGCATGCAGTTTGAAACCGCGATTGAATCGGTCGAGCAGCGCGCGGATTCGGTCTTGATCGGCACCAACCTCGGCGAAATGGAAGCCGGCTGGCTGATCGGCGCCGACGGTGGCCGCAGCCTTGTGCGAAAGAGCCAGGGCATCGATTTCAAGGGCTTCACGTTTCGCGAGCGGTTTCTCGTCATCACGACGAACTACGATTTCGCCGCGCGCGGTTTCGCCGTGTCGAACTATGTGGCTGACCCCGAGGAATGGTGCGCGGTGTTCCAGGTCCCCGGCGACCGGCCCGGCGGCCTCTGGCGCTCGGTGTTCCCGATGCACGAGGATGACGATGAGGAAACCGTGATCCGGGACTTCGCCGCCGCCCATGCGCGGGTTGCCCGTTTCGTGCCCGAGCCGGTGCCGTTCGATGTCGTCCACGTCAACGTCTACAACGTGCACCAGCGCGTTGCCTCATCGTTCCGCAAAGGCCGGGTGGCGCTGATCGGCGATGCCGCGCATGTCAACAATCCGCTGGGCGGAATGGGCATGAACTTCGGCATTCACGACGCGCACAATCTGGCGGAAAAGCTCGCCAAGGTCATCGCCGGCGAAGCGCCCGAAAGCCTGCTCGACCTGTTCGACCGGCAGCGGCGGTTCGGCGCGGAGGAGTATCTCCAGACGATGACGATCCAGAACAAGCGCAATCTCGAAGAGAGCGACCCCCAGAAGAAGCTGGCGCGCGAGCGCGAACTGGCAGAAGTCGCGGCGGACCCCGGTCGTGCGCGCAATTTTCTGATGCAGACATCGATGATCGCCGGTTTCCGCGCCGCGAACGCCGTCACGTGACGGGTGGCCCGGTTTTCGTCAGCGGCGCTGCGGGAAGGACCGGCCAGGCCGTCATCGCCGCGCTGATACGGCACGGGCGCACGGTTCACGGACTGGTCCGCAGTCAGGAAAAAGCGACCGCGATCGAGGCGCTAGGTGCAATTGCCGTGCTCGGCGATCTCGACGACACCGACAGTCTCGTCGCGGCTGCTGCGGGATGTGCCGCGTTCGTCCACATCGGCCCGCCGATGCATCCCAACGAGGTCGAACAGACTTGCGCAATGCTCGATGCCGCCAAGGCCGTCGGCGCGCGGGATTTCATCTACTATTCGGTGATGCACCCGATCCGGCAGGATGTGGAGCACCACCGGCTGAAATTGTTGGCCGAAGCCCATGTCGTCGGCAGTGGTCTGGACTATACCATCCTCCAGCCCTGCCGCTACATACAGCACCTTGAGGGTATCTGGAACGAGGTCGTAACGAAGGGCGAACACGCTATGCCGTTCTATACTGCGCTGGGTTTCAGTGTGGTCGATCTGGCGGATCTGGCCGAGGTGGTCGCGCTGGTCACTGTCGACCCCGGCCACCGCTTCGCGACATACGAGCTGGCCGGGCCGCAGCCGCTCAGCCAGCAAGACATGGCAGCGATCCTTGCCCGCAGGCTGGGCCGCGATGTGACCGCCATCCGGGTTGCGCCCGAAGTGCAGGCCGAGCGCATGGCCGCATCGGGCGTCCCGGCGGAGCGGGTCAGCCGGGCATTGAAGATGAACCGCCATTACGATCACCACGGGTTTCGCGGCAATGCCAACGTGTTGCGCTGGCTTCTAGGGCGAGAACCGAGCAGCTTTGCCGCATATGTCGATCGCCTTGCCGCATCGCGCGGCATTGCAGCATAAACTGGACAGCATCGCTCGCGATGATGCAGGGTCTGCCCGAACGCCAAATGCCGGACAGGAGTATGCCGACACACGATGGACGATAAAGTCCCCATTCGGACTGTAAGCCGGTCGATCTCGGTGCTGCGGGCGATCAATCGCCACGGTGCGCTCAACATGATGTCCATCGCCCGCGCGACCGGGCTTTCCTATCCCACCGCCTTCCGACTGGTGCGCACGCTGATTCACGAAGGGCTGATCGAGCGCGAGCCCGCGCGCAAGTTCTACCGGCCGACCGCGCTGGTTCAGGAACTGTCGGTCGGTTACCGGCCGCACAACGAACTGGTCACCCTGTCACGACCCTATCTGGAGGACCTGACCAAGGCGGTAGGCTGGCCGGTATCGATCACCAGCCCGGTGGGCATGAACATGGTGCTGCGCGATTCCACCCACGCCGAAACCACGTTGACCTTCGAGCACTATCCGCCCGGCTTCACCTTTCCGCTGGTCGAGGCGGCTTCGGGCCACCTGTTTCTTGCACTGGCATCCGACGACACGGTTGAGGAAGTCATCCGCTGGATGCGCGAAACCGATGCGGGCGAGGAATCCCTCGCCCATTTCCCCACCCGGGCAACGCTCAACCTGATCCGCGAGCGCGGTTACGCGCTGACAGCCTGGGGCCGCTACAACCTCAACCCTGGCCGGACCTCCGCGATCGCCGTGCCGATCTACCGACGCGGCACATTCGAAGCGGCCCTGACCCTGATCTTCTTCGCCAGCGCGATGACGCAGGAAGCCGCCGTGAGCCGCTATATGGACAAGTTGAAAGCAACAGCCACCGCGATCAGCAATGCGATCAGTTCGGCAGCGGATTGAGGGTGCAGACCAACTAGGGAATAGTTCGCTATGGCCTTAGCATAGCGAAATCGATTGTTAATGGGCGCTACTCCAAGCCTCATTCTGAGGGGGACTAGGCGGCATTTCGGTAATTATATACTTGAGCTAGCGGCTTGACGACAATTCTGGAATTTCGCACTCATGCGCGATGAGGGTTCAGGATGTCATCGCGGGGGAAAAGACCAATCTCTCAGTTTCTGACTGGGGTTGCGGCAAAGCTCCGAAATCAAAGTTCCCGCTGTCAAAGGCTGGTAAGAAAGCTTGGTCATTTGGCACGGCCTGGGAATGGCGGTTCGCTGAATTTGACTGCGCGGGGAGAAAATTCGTAGTGCGGCTTCTCCTTTGTGAGGACAAGAGCATAGCCCGCGCCCACCTTGGTTTGCGCGGAGCGCGCGATACGACAGTTCTTTGCTGTTACGAATATCACGCCGATTATGAGACGGGTTGGCATCTGCACACTCTGTGCGGCGATGAGAATGATATTGATGCTGCGCCCTCTGGGACGGTCGTGCACGGGCCGTGGGTAAAACGGCTTCCTGCGGCGCGTTCAAAGCACAGTCGGATCGACTTCAAGCGAGATGGGTATGGCGGTTTAAAACCTTGGCTTTGGGATGAAACCGTGCGATTCTTCAGGCTTGAGGCGAAGGATATGTTTTGGTGAAAGAGGCGCTCTGCCAAGCGTTCTGCGGTGACTTGAAGCTGACCGATGTTCCGGTCGGCTATGCAGTCACGACCACATTCCGCCGCGATGACGGCGATTCCGTCGCGTTCTATATCGTGCGTGATAAGACGCGCCCCGACGTATATCGGGTGGAGGATGATGGATCGACGATTCCATTCTTGGAGGCATCGGGTGTCGATTTCAGCACAGAGACTCGATCGGATGCCTTCAGTGCATTGCTGGACAGTCATGGCGTCGAATTCGACGAAGATGAAATGCTACTGCATACCGACGCCTTACGCGAAGTTGACCTGCCGAAAGCGGCGATGCGCTTCCTTTCGTTTATGCTCCGTATCAATGACTTCCTGCTCCTTACAAAGGACAGGGTTACAAGCACATTCAAAGAGGATGCGGCAGCGCAGATCATTGCAAGACTGGAAGGCAGGGCTACGGTTGAACAAGATACTCCCGTCAGTCCTTCTCTTTCCGATACCATTCCGGACATGGTCATACGATCAACTGGCAGAGACCCCGTCGCACTGTTCTTTGGCTCGTCGCCTCAACGTGTGAACGACGCGATTTATTTGCAGATGCTAGCACTCCACGAAGCTCATGAGGACGTTCAGGTAATCGCCCTGTTGGAGCGTGAAAACGTGATCGGTCATGATTTGCGCCGCAGAGCCGCCAATCGGCTAGCGGCCCTGCCAATTTATCGGGGTGATGAGATCACTGCTATTGGCCGCATTGAACGAGAAGCGGTTGGAACAGGGCTTGAGACCAGACACTGATGACGGACAACGACGCCACCGAAACCTATTCCTAAGCGAAAACGGAAGTTCGACAGGGGCTTAAAAGAATTTGCACCACTCCTCAAACGCTATAGAACTCGATAATCGCCCCCTCCGGCGCGCGCACCGAGAACAGCGTTGCGCTTCCGTAAGGCGCGATCTCCAGCGCTGTCGGTTCGGTGTAAAGCGCACCGCCCCGGCCCACGATCTCGGCTGCATAAGCCGCAGCGTCGGCTACCTCGAAGCGCAGGCACAGGATGCCGACGTTCGGCGCGGCGCAGTCGGCGGCGCATTGGCGTCCGTGCATGCTCTGGTTCTGGATCAGTTCGACGCCGCCCTCGGACGGTCCCGGCGGGTTGAACATCGCCACGCGGCGCATCGCTGATTCCGCATAGGGCAGCGGCAGGCCCAGCACGTCCGCTCCCGGCTCGGCCACGCCTTCGACCATGAAATCGAGACGGCTTTCCCAGCCCAGCGTATCGACGTAGAACGCCGCAGTCGTCTCAAAATCGGCGACCATCTGCGTGGAATTGAACACCGGTGAGAGCATACCCGAAGGGTCGAGCCCCGGAACCACCGGGCTGTAGCGCTGGATGATCGCCAGGACGAGACCGTCCGGCCCCACCGCGACAACCTGCCGCACCGAGAAATGCGCTTCGCTGTAATTGACCGGCTCACCGAACGCGGTCCAGCCGAAGCGCTGCAGGCGGCGATAAACGGCATCGACATCATCGGAGAACATGTCGACATCGAAAATGCCGCCGGTGTCCCAAGTGCGCTGGCTGGAGCGCATGACTTTCTGTTCGACGCCGTGGAATTTGATCAGCCGGATCGCGCCGCGTCCTTTCTCGCTGGCGGGCGGCACCAGCAGCGCCTGCTCGATCCGTGTGCAATCGGCGGGGACATGCCATGCGGCGAATTGCTCTGGCGGAGCATCGGGCAGTTCAACACGAACGTATCCGCAAGCCTCGACCAGCGGCGCGGCGAGCCGTTCGATATCGAATGTGCTGACCACCGCTTCCTGAATGGGTTCGATAACCATGCCCGCAAATCTCCCGTCACTGCCGATGGCGGGACCATAACGACGGCGCGGATACCGCCTAACGCAACGCCCACACTGTCCGTTAGGTGAAGAGATCGCGGTCCGGACGTGACGCGGGCTACGCGCTGGTCAGGATGCGATATTGCCCGATTCAGGAAAGCCCAGCGATGACCAAGCCTGCCCGCAGACTGCACCTCAGCGCGTTCCCCCACAGCGGCCCCTTGGGCTGGCGCCAACCGGGGGTGACGACCGAGGGCTATCTCGATTTCGAATGGCACCGACAGATCGCCGAGGCGTCCGAGCGCGGGTTGTTCGACGCGATCTTCATTGCCGACAATGTGGCGATGAATCACTGGCTGACGGGCATGGATGCCGCCGACCGTATCGGCAATACCGTGTGCTATGAACCGTTCACGCTGCTCTCGGCGCTGGCGGTGACGACCAAGCACATCGGCCTGATGGCGACTGCATCGACCACCTATTACCACCCCTATCTGGTGGCCCGGCTGCTCGCCTCGCTCGATCACTTGAGCGGCGGTCGCGCGGGGTGGAACGTCGTCACCTCGAAATCGCCTTCGGAAGCCGCAAACTTCGGCCTGCTCGACCAGCGCCAGAGCAGCGACCGCTATGTGCGCGCCAATGAATTCGTCGATGTCGTGAAGGGCCTGTGGGACAGCTGGGACGATGACGCCTTCACCCGCGACAAGGCCAGCGGGCAATTCTACGATGCAAGCAAGATGCACCTGCTGAACCACGCGGGCAACGAATTCCGCGTCGCCGGTCCGCTCAACGCGCCGCGCCCGCCGCAGGGGCATCCGGTGCTGTGCCAGGCGGGACAATCCGAAGACGGTCTGGAACTCGCCGCGCGCACTTCCGACCTCATCTTCAACAACAAGCACACGCCAGAGGGCAACCGCGCCTTCCGCGAAGACGTGCGCGCCCGCGCCGCGCGGGCCGGGCGCAATCCTGACGACTTGCTGTTCATGCCCGGCGTCTATGTCGTGGTAGGCGGCACCGAAGAGGAAGCGCAGCGCAAGCTGCTCAACGCGCGCGATGCGGTGGACGAAACCACCGCCAAGCGTTTCCTCCAGCCGTTCCTGCGCAGCATTGACCTGATGTCGCTGGAATTCGACGCACCGCCACCAGATACCGCAGACGTGCGTGCCAATGCGGCGGCGGCAGGCATGATGCTGGAGGAAAATGGCCGCCGCCTGTCAGTCCGCGAGCTGTGTACCTCCTACGGCAACCACTGGCGCCAGTTCCAGTTGATCGGCACGCCGGAGCAGATCGCTGGCCGCATGATCGAATGGTTCGAGATGGGCGTGATCGACGGCTTCAACCTGATGACGCTGACCCTGCCCGATGGTTTTGCCGATATCGCCGATCACATCGTGCCACTGCTGCAGAAGCACGGGATCTACCGGGAGGGTTACGAAGGCAAGACGCTGCGCGAAAACCTGGGATTGCCGAGGCCCAGGCGGGGGTGATTGGGGAACGCCGCCTGGCCACAACGCTACGCTCGCAATGAGGAAATAAGGCGTTAGCCCCCCGGCGGGGCAAGATCGCGGAAGATCAGGAACGACACCAGCGGATCGGCCTTCAGCGCCAGCCCCGCTTCCTGATCGATCGTCACGTCGATCAGCGCAGGCGCGGGACCGGCAAAGAACGCCGCCATCGCTTCATCCAGTTCATCCGGTGAAGCCAGCGACGACCCCGGTATGCCCAGTCCTTGCGCCACCAGTGCATAGCGCGCGGGCGACAGGCGGGTGTTGACGAAGCGTCCGGTGACGATTTTCTGGCCATGGTATTCGGTGCCCCACTGCGCGTCATTCCCGACGACGATCCGCAGCGGCAGGGCATGGCGGCCGATTGTCTCAAGCTCGGCAAGGAAAAACCCGAATGCCCCGTCGCCGGTCAGTAGCGTGACCGGCACGGCGTCCGAACCTTCGCGGGCGGCGCGGTCAAGTTCGGCGGCGGCGGCGCCGATGGCGAGCGGCAGGCCGGTGCCCATAGACCCCATCGGGTGATGGTCCATGTAGCCCCCGGGCCGGGCAATCCGGATCGCGCCGTAGCTCCAGTTGAGCACATCCGCGCCATCGCCTGCGAACATTCCGTCGCGGGGCCGGTGGCGTTCGATCGCCCGCGCCAGATCGAGCGCGTGGATCGTTTCGCCCGAAGCGATCCGCCCCACTGCCTCACGGCGCGGCGCGAGTGCCTCGTCGAGCCAGTCGCCCGAATACCGCGCGCGCGATGCGGCCAGCGCATCGGCCAGTTGCCCCAGCGCAATCCCCGGATCGGCGACAATGCCCAGTTCCACCGCGCGATTTCGGGCGATACCTTCGCCTGTCGTGTCGATCTGCACGACCTTGAGGTCATCGGGAAAGCGCGGTGCACGGCCAAAGCCGAACCACATGTTGAGCTGGGCGCCCGCAACGATCAACAGGTCGCATGCCGGCAACGCCACTTGCGCGTAAGCCCATGGCAGCACGCTTGCCGCGTCGTCTTCGGCCACCAGCCCGCGTCCGCCGCCGTAGGAAAATACCGGCAACCCGAACTCGCGAGAAAGCCGCGACAGAGCCGCCCCGGCGACTTCTCCGGTGCATCCGGAATCGACCAGCACCGCTGGACGCTTCGCCTGCGAAAGCAACGCGGTCAATTTCGTCATGGCGGAGGCTGAGGCAGCCGCCCGTTCGGGCAATTCCGGGGCGAGTGATTTCGCAGGCGTGGAAACCGGCTCGGACATCTGGTTCTGCGGTACGACCAGCACCACCGGCCCGGGCCGTCCGGACTGCGCGATCCGCAACGCGGTGCGCATGTATTCGCCCAGCTTTGCAGCGGACGGCACAGTGCGCGCCCACTTGGTGATCGGCAGGACGGTGGCGTGCAGATCGACGCCGACCTCACCCGCCGCCTCGACCCAGCTATCGATCCAGCGCGTCACCAGAACGACCACGGGCGAGCCATACATATAGGCCGTCTGGATCGCGGTCTGCGCATTGGCGAGGCCCTGCTCCGCGATAATGGCCGCCACGCCGACGCCACCTGTCGCGCGGGCATAGCCATCCGCTGCGCCCACCGCGCCACTCTCGTGCCGCGTCCCGACAATCCGCATGCCGCGATCCTCGGCGGGGAGCAGGAAATGCGTGTGCCCTGCCCCGGCCAGCGCGAACACAGTGTCGACCCCGCTTTCGATCAGGATATCGGCGAGAAGTCCGCCCCCGGTCAGTCCATCCGCCATCGCCCGATACTCCTTACGAAAATTCGACCGCGTCGCTGGTCGTGATCGTTCCCGCCAGCGGTCGCAGCGCGGCGATGACGGCCTCGTGTTCGCTCTGGCTGACCGCCGCGCAGGCATCCTCGATGATGACGATGTCGAGATCGCGGTCATGCGCCTCGCGCACGGTGGACGACACCGCATAGGTGGTCGAAACGCCCGAAACGTAGAGCCTGTCGATGCCCTTGGAACGCAGGATCATATCGAGCCGGGTGCCCCAGAATGCGCCGACACGGTTCTTGACGATATCGAGATCGCCTTCCTGCGGCGCGACTGCGAGGTGCACTTCGGTGCCCTTGGAACCCAGGCGCAGATAGCCTGCATCATACAGCGGCGCGAGCAACGGCGAACAGCGCGGCCTGTCACGCTCGCTCTCGAAGCCGACGCGCACATAACCGATGGCAACCCCTGCCGCGCGCGCTTTGGCAATGGCGGCGGCGCTGCGGGCAAGCACTTCGCGCCGTTCGATCTCGGCGACCAGATGGCCGTCACCGGTCACGAGATCGTTGATCAGGTCGAGTACGAGATAAAGCGATGCCATGGTTTGCCTCAGATCTGGATGTAGGGTTCGGAAATATCGTTGAGCGGCTCGCAACCATCGGCGGTGATCAGCCACATGTCCTCAAGATGGACGGTGCCGCCCATGTCGGTCTGCAGGATCGGGCAATCGACGCTGAGCACCATGCCCGGCTCGATCAGGTGATCGGCTTTGGCGAACGTGAGGGAATCGCCCTCGAAAGCCTCGTCGGTGTGGAACAGGCCAACACTGTGCGGCGCTGATGGGGTGATCATGTCGAAGCCTTTGTTGGCGATGGCTTCGCGGCCAATGGCCATGACTTCGGAATAGCGCAGACCCGGCCCCAGCCGCGCCGCGACCGCCTCGTTGGCCGCAATTGCGCCTTCGGCAGCGCGGCGCAGCGCCGGATGCGGCTCACCGACGATAACGGTGCGGCCATAATCGCCATGGTAGCGCGCGAAACCGCTGACCGCGTCGATGGAAAAGCAGCGCCCTTCGCGGATAGTGCCATCGCGATTGGCATAAGCGGCAGCATCGATCGACATGAAGGCCGGGATTCCCCCACGGCGCCCGACTTCGGCGAAGAACGCACGGCGCAAATCTTCATAGGTGTCGCCCATGCCGACGGTGGCCACCGCAAGCCGAGCCGCCTCGGCATTGTTACGCGCGGCATGGCGCATCAGTTCGATCTCGGCGGGCGACTTGACCATGCGGACGCGGCGCAACAGCGGTTCGGCGGCGACGAAGGCGAAGGCATCGCCCAGCAGCACTTGCGGAATGAAGCCATCCGCCGCCAGCGTCGCACCCACCAGCACATCGCCCAGTGCACCACGCAACGCCTGCGCCGCGCTTGCCAGCGGTGGTCGCTCGGCCAGTTGTGTATCGGTAGCTCCGCGCGCCTCTCGCTCGAACGGGTCGACCTCACCATCGCCTGATGGCGCGAAATAGATGGGCGGCCCAGCCTCTCCGTCCTCGCCCGGCGCGGTGTGAAGCCAAAGCTGCACTAGATCCGGTGCGCCCACGTCCATGAAGTAATGGATGAACTGCGGCGTCACCAGCGCCACCGGCGCGGCAGGATCGGCTGGCACGACGGCGAGCGAACTGCCGAGGTGGCCCATCGCGAGTGTCTGCGGCCAGAAGCCGGTTGCGTGATAGATGTTCAGCGGTTCGGACAGCACCAGCGCGGCCACACCTTTCGCAGCGCAGGCGGCGCTTGCGCGGTCCCGGTTCATCAGCGGCTTCAGCATGATAATCGCGTCCTCGCAAGTGGCTGGCCCGAAGCCTATGCCGCCCCCAAGGTAATGGCGCGCTCGCGGCGCGGGTTGTTCAACTGGCGGTCAGGACCGCCGCCGCCTTTACATGGCGATAAGGCCCCAGGGCGACAATCATCCCCACTACCGCCAGCAGCACCAGCGCCGAAACCAGCAAGATAAACTGATAGCTGCCAGTAAAATCCACGGAAAATCCGAAGAGCAACGGCCCGCAGCCGGCGCCGAACGAGAACAGCCCCAGGATCACGCCGTACGTCGCGCCATAATTCTCCATGTGGGCGTAGCGGCTGGTGAAATAGGCCAGCATGTCCACTTCCGCCCCGGCAGCCAGCCCCAGCAGCATCGCGGCGGGAACCACCGGACCACCGCCCCACAGGATCAGGCTGGCGATCACCGGCGAGAGCAGAAACAGCGCTGCCACGTAAGGCGCATGGAACCGGTCGAACAGGTAACCGACGACAACGCGCGCGATCAGTACCGCCACCCCGACGGTGGCGGCAACCCGCGCCGCCGATCCCGTATCCACGCCTCGATCGACCAGCATCGGCACGAGGTGGACGATCAGGCCGGCCACGAATGCGCCCAGCAGAACCGCAACGGCCACGAGCATGGCGGTGGCGCGGTTCATCTCGAAATGCCCGCGCGCGTTTGGCGGCAACGCTGGATCCGCCACCCGCTCTCGGCCCATCAGCAGGCTTACCGGCAGGCCGATCGCTAGCGTTACTGCCGCCATCGTCAGCACTGCGTTGCGCCAGCCATAGTCGACAAAGACGGGGCCAAGCAGCGCCGGTGCCAGCACAGCGGCAACGCCGGTGCCCACCAGCATCAGGCCCAGCGCGAGGCCCCGCGCGCTATCGAACCGCAGCGAGACCACCCGCGCCCAGATCGCCGGCGTCGTGCCGCAACCGGCGAGCGAGACCATGAGCCACAAGGCATACCAGGCTGGCACCGATGGCCCCGCCTGCGCCAGCGCCACCAAGGCCAGG
Source organism: uncultured Novosphingobium sp. (assembly GCA_964502105.1). GTDB lineage: Bacteria > Pseudomonadota > Alphaproteobacteria > Sphingomonadales > Sphingomonadaceae > Novosphingobium. The sequence continues at coordinate 66,494 of CAZCUS010000015.1, forward strand.
GGCGTGGCGATATAGCTTGCGATCGCGATCTTGCGCGCACCGATCCGATCCGCCAGCCTGCCCACCAATGGGGCAGACAGGAAGATGCCGAACTGCTGGAAAGTCGCCGCGCCCGATACCGCAGCCCGGCTCCAGCCGAACTCCTCCTGTAGCGGTTTCACGAACAGGCCGAGCGAATAGAACCCGATCCCGGTCATGCCGACGCTTATCGCCAACGCGGCGGCCAGCACGACCGGCCAGCTTTCCGCAAATTCGCGGCGCGCGCCGACGTGCAGTGTTTCGCTCATGCCCCGATCACGCCGATCTCCGCAACATTTGGCAAGCGACCCGGTCGCGCTCCCCGCGAAGCGGATATTCATGGGATCAGGCAGTCACGACACGAAACGCGTTGAGCTGCGATGACCCGCTTAGCCCGTTGTGGCTAAGTGCTTCCCTTACTCGCCGCCTTCAAGGCGCGCGATCACCGCTCAGATAGGCTTTGCGCACGTTGCCGGGCGTATCGCCGAACCACTGGCGAAACGAGCGGCTGAAACTCGAAACGTCGGTAAAGCCCAGCAACTGCGCGGTTGCCGAAAGCGAAATGGCGGGGTCCGCGATCAGTTGTACCGCGCGGGCGCGGCGCTCCTGCTCCACCAGCTTGTGAAAGCTGCTGCCGTGTCTGGCCAACTGCCGCACGATCGTCCGACTGGAAATCCGCTGCGTGGTCGAAATCTGCTTGAGCCGCGGGACGCGCTGTTCCTGTGTGAGCATTTCGGAGATGGTCGACCGGATGCGGGCGACATCTTCGGGCTCACCGAAAAACTGCTCCAGCGCGGCGATTTTCGTCTGGGCGACGGTCCATAGCAACGGGTCGTAATCAGGATTGGCAATCGACTGCCATGATGCCGGAAAGCGTAAGCGTTCGAATTCCGTCGCCTGTTCGATCCTGCAGCGAAACCGGTGCAGCAGGGGATTCATTCCGATCTTGTCGTAAAAGCTGGATTCGAGCGCAATCTCCGCAGGATCTGCAAACGAGAGCGCTTCGAGCGACCGGTAAAGCAAGGCGAACGCCGTCAACACGCTGAATTCGAACAAGGGCCCCATCGGCCATGCAGGCTTGAGGGCGATGGCACAGTGTTCGGGTGTCTCTTCGAGACGGATCATCAGATGAGGGTTCTGGGCAGCCATCCCCCGGACGATCATCCGCAGCGCAGCACCCAGATCTGGCCCGTGCAGCAAGGACAGCATGCCGGTGGTGCCCATTACCGGTCGCGGAACGGTCAACATCCGGTCGAGCAGTGCCCTGATGTCGGCATTGTCGATGATGTTGCCAATGATGATCAGGTCATCTGCCAAAGAGAGCGTTCGGGGAAGCTGGCCGGAACCTTGCAGGCTGGTGCCATCGCGCAGCCAATCGGGCCAGCCGAGCCACTGACCAAAATGAAGCGTTGTCGCCGTGGCCACCTCGACCTGCGCTTTGGAGCCGAGCATCGTGATCGCCATAGTAGCATCGGCACGTCCTGCGCCCACAGCCGCTATCGGTTTCGCTGCCGCCAAACGCGATTGCTGCCTGTCTGTCACACTGGCCATGCCGTTGTTGCCCCGCCATCAGATGACTGTTCTGACGCGCGAAGCTATCTCAAGCCACGGTTGAAAGAAATTGAAATGATACGGTTAAGGATAAAAAGCTTCGATTATTCCAAAGCAAGCTCAGGGATTTACGGGAAAGCCGGTAGCTCCCCGTGCTGAATTGGGAAGGCTGCGAACTATGATTTTTCGCCTGCCCTCATCTGCGGCGATGGCGTCATTTGTCTGTATAGTGGCGGGTAATGACAATGGCGGCGAGCACTGCGCTGCCCCACAAGAGCAACGTCATGCAAATGCTGGCTATTTGCGAAGTTTCCCGGCGATAGCCAATGGGTTGGAGGACCGGACACATGCCCCGGATCGGCAGAACGACATGGCTGACTGCATTTGGGGCGGGAGCAGTCTTTCTGGCCGGTTGCAGCAGCGACACTGCGCGGCAGTCGACTGATACCAAAGCTGAAGCAGCAGTCGCCGCAGAAGGGTCGGTTAAATGGCCTGACAGCTTGCCGGTCTTTGGTGATGGCTTTCCGCACCCCGGCTCGCCATGCCGCCGTATCGGCGAATCCGCAGCCACGGTGGATTTCCTCGATGACAGCGCAGCATTGGTCGGATGCCCAAGCGCCGCAGAGGCCGAAGCGCTGGGCGGCAAGATACTGAGAACAATCGATGGCGTGACCCTCGTTTCCGTTCCGGCTGTCATGCCCCCAGTTCCGGGCGATGGCGATGGCCAGGGCGATGCGATGGTCGCGGGCACCGATTACAACGCGACCGCGAAGCTGCGCTGTCAGGGCTATCGGGGAATGGCAGCGACGATGTGTGATGCCGGCGTCAAGCGCAACCAGGAGGGTGGCCAGACGCTGGTGTTCATCGATTGGCCCGATGGCGTCAACAGCCGGATGCTCATCTTCGACAAGGCGGGCAAGGCGATCGGTGCCAACACCAACGAGGCCGACGGCTCCGCCAAATTCCCGGTTGTGGGCCAAAGGTCGGGCGATACCACGATCGTGACCATCGGCCCTGAGCGGTATGAAATCCCTGACGTGTTCCTGAAGGGCGACTGACCCTTGAGGTGCAGATGCAAGGAACCTCCGCATGGATTTCATGAGACTTCTCAAATCGCTGGAAGAACTGCTTTACGAAGCGATGGTGATGCTGGTGTTCTTCCCGCTGACTTTGTGGATGACCTTCCGGCACCCGCAGCGGATGATGGACTATGCCGATACCGAACTGGGCGATGTTCAGTCCGAGCAATACAAGGATACACTCAGCCCGCCGCTGTTCCTGATGATTTGCCTTCTGGTCAGTCACTTGGCCGAACGGGTCGTGCCATCGCCCAACGCGGGCGCCGTGCCCGCATTCTTTCGCGATACGCAGAACCTGCTGATTTTCCGCGTGTTCATCTTCAGCCTGCTGCCACTGGTGATGTCTCTGCGGCTGATGCAGCGGCTGCGCATCCCGCTTGATCGAGACACGCTGAGACCAGTGTTCTACAGCCAGTGCTTTGTCACGGCTCCCATCAGCATGCTGGTGGGCTTTGCTTTTGCAGTCAGCCACACGGGTGCCGCGGCGGGTGGCTCGATTGCGCTGGTGATCTGTCTCCTGACTCTGTGCTGGTATCTTGCGCAACAGTCCTTGTGGTTTCGCAGCAAGCTGCAAACCAGCATGCTGGTGGGTTTTGCCAACGCGCTCGGTGCGACGTTGGCCGCAGCGGTGATCATCATCGTGATCACTATTCTGTGTATCTTTGCAGCGAAGAAAGCAGGCTGATGCATTTCAAATTTCCCCGTCTCTTTCTTGCGCTGATTGCAGTGGCGGCTTGGGCCGCGATTACTTTGACGGGCGCCACGCTGCAGGCGACCTCGGACACTTCTTTGCAGGAGTTGGTGACCAAGCACGTCAACTGGGGCGTTGCCGCCGCCGCGCTGCTGCTGCTGGTGGTTGCTTGGCTGGCGGGATGGCGCGACCTGGGATTTCGCCGACCGATGCCGGCATCTTCCCTGCGCCTGCTGTGGCTGCCCGCGCTGTATCTGGTGGCGCTTGGTGGACTTGGCCTGCTGACCGGCGAGATGGATCCCGCAAGTGCGATGGTAGTGCTGATCAACACCTTGATGGTGGGGTTCAGCGAGGAGTTGGCCTTTCGCGGTGTGCTCTGGGGGGCGGTGCGCAAGGTTCTGACATTCTGGCCGGGCTTCTTGCTCGTGTCGCTGGCGTTCGGGTCGGTGCACATCTTCAACGCAATTATCACGGGCGAACTGGGCGCGGCCGGCGTCCAGGCCTTGACCGCCTTCATGAGCGGGGTCGCCTATCTGGCGATCCGCATCCGAACGCGGTCGATCATACCGATCATGCTGATCCACGGCATATGGGATTTCTGCATATTCGCCGCCGGAAGCGGCGCCGACACCGTTATCGATCAGCCCGGTCTGGTGAAAGCCCAGCTCATTGCCGGTGTGATGCTGGTCGCACCGCTGTTCCTCTATGGCCTGTGGCTGGTGCGAAACGAGCGCGTTCGCGGGGGCTGGCATAACGACAGCTGAAAGCCCGCCCCATCCACGATCAACCTGGGAGAACAGTCATGAAGTTGTTTCATCGCATTGCAGCGGCGTCGCTAGCGGTCTGTTTGCCATTCGCGGCGTCGGCCCAAGCACCGGGCGTCCAGGCGGAACGAGTCCAGTTTGCCAAAGGCACATCATCGAAGGCGATCAAGGGTACGATCAAGGGGGACCAGTCGCGGCTGTTCACGGTCAATCTGCGCGCTGGGCAAACGTTGAAGGTCAAACTGGTGACCAGCAATGCTTCGACCTATTTCAATGTAACCGCGCCGGGTGCCGAGCAGGCGATGTTCATCGGATCGACATCGGGCACCACCTTCCAGGACGTCATTCCGTCTTCGGGGGACTACAAGATCGATCTGTATCTGATGCGCAATGCAGCCCGGCGCAACGAAACCGCGAACTTCACCATCACTATTGGCGCGACAAGCTGATCGCGACGCAGGGTTTTGCCACCCGATGGCACCAAATGCCCAGCCGGTGGCGACAAATGCCAAAAGGCTAGCGCCACGGTTTGTGAGAGACTTGGCGCGAACGCCAGAACTCGGACTCGGCAGCAGGAGCGGTGAATGATGGGCAAAGGTAGGATTATATGCGCAACCATGCTGTCGACTGCGCTGGTGATGACGCCGGTATCCGGTCAGGCCCAGACCCCCGGATCGGTGCGCGATCTGGTAGGCTCGCGCGCCGCAGGTGGCGAAAATCAACTTGAGTACCGCGGCTTCAGCCGGATTTCCGGCCACACTGATGACGACAGCAAAATCAACTACTGGTGGAACGGCAACACCAAGGAATGCGTCAAGGTCGTCACGTACGACGGCACTTTCCAGTCGATCAAAACGACCACCAATGCCGATTGCAACCAGAAGGGCGGCACCGGCGACAAGACGGCTGCGATTGCAGTGGGTGCGGTAGCGCTGCTCGGAATTGCCGCACTGGCAAGCAAATCGCACCACCGCGGCGACAACGATTATGACGAGCGCGGGACCGCCGATTTTGAGCGCGGCCATCGCGACGGCCTCTACAACCAGGCCTACCACAACTATTCGCGCAGCGACGCCTATTCCCGGGGATACAATTCAGGCGTTCGCGAACGCGCCAACGAGACCAGCTATCGCGGTGGCAACTCCTATGGCGGCGGTTACAGCGAATATGTCGATTACAACGACTTGCAGGGGCAGGCGCGCAATTATGCCACCGGGCAATTGTCCAGCCGGGGCTTCACGCAACTCGACAACAAGAAGACCGACGAAGGCCGTTACATGACCTATTGGCGCGCCGCGTCGCGCCAGTGCCTCGTGCTCAATTCGCGCAACGGATATGTGGTCTCACTCGAAAGCGTTTCACCGCGCACCTGCCGTGACTGAGCCGACGGCATAACTGACTGTTTGGGGCTGACGGGGGGCCGGGATGCAACCGACAAGACACTGTTACCTGCTAGCCTTGGCTACTGCACTCGCAGCGCAAACAGCGTATGCGCAGGCTCAACCGGCAAAGCCTGCCGAGGTGGCACAGCGCAAGGCTGTCATTGGGACGTGGGGCGTCGATGCCACGGCCCTGTCGAAAACGGTCAAGCCCGGCGACGACTTCTATCGCTACGTCAATGAAGGCTGGGTGAAAAAATCGAAAATCCCGGACGGCCTTCCTAACTTCGATTCCTTCGCCGAGGCCTATCTGTCGACTGAGCAGCGGATATCGGCGATCATCAACGAAACACGCGGCGGCACGCATAAGACGGGAACGCCCGAGCAGCAAATCGCCGATTTCTATCGATCACACGCCGATACCGCGAAGCGCAATGCGCTCGGGATCACGCCGATTTCTTCCTATTTGAAAACGATTTCCGGCGCCAAAGATCGCGCATCCCTTGCCAGAATCCTCGCCTGGCCGTGGATGGACAGTGTGATCACCGGCGATGTGACCGCCGACGCTGAGGACCCCAAGCGCCAGATCGTCATGGTCGGCACGAGCGGTCTCACCATGCCGGCGCGTGAATATTATCTCGATCAGACTGCACCTTACGTGGCCTTCCGCAAGGCCTTCGTGGAGTATGTCGCCGCGAGCTTTCGCCGCGCGGGTATTACCGATGCCGAGGCCCGCGCAGCGAAAGTTCTCGCCTTCGAAACCGAAGTCGCAGAACGACAATGGACGACCGAACAGCAGCGCGATGTCGTCCGCATGAATAACGTCATGACGCCCGCCGCGCTTAAAAGCTTTGCGCCAGGCTATCCGTGGGATGTCTGGCTGGCCGAGATGCGTTTCGAAAACCAGTCCAAGCTCAAGGTTACCACTGACACCGCCGTACGCGACAGTGCCAAGCTGTTCGCCGAAACGCCGATCGCCGACTTGCAATCCTATCTGCTGTTCAAGACGCTCGATAACTGGGCGGACAGGCTATCGGAACCTTGGGTACAGGCGCATTTCGGTTTCCACCAGACCGCCTTGAAGGGCATCTCGGCCCGCCGTCCCGCAGAGCTCGAGACAGTGTCGACCGTCAACGGAGGCTTTGGCGAGGAGCTCGGCCGCATTTACGTCGCGAAGCACTTTGGCGCGGCTGACCGCGCCCAGGTACAGGAACTGATCGGCTATCTGCGCGACACTTATCGCGACCGGATCACCAAAAATCCGTGGATGGACGATGCGACCCGGGGCGAGGCGCTGACCAAGCTCAGAAAGATCACGAGTTACATCGGCTATCCGGATCAATGGCACGACCGCTCGTCCGTCTTGATCAAAGCGGATGACCTGACCGGCAATTTCAAACGGATCCAGGAATGGAATCGCGCCGACCGCCTTAAGACATTGACCGAGGGGACACGGACCTGGGAGTTCCCCTACGCGCCGCAGGAAATCAATGCCGGCTATACTCCGGACTTGAACTCTATCACCTTCCCCGCCGGCATCCTGCAAGCACCGTTCTTCGACCCGAATGCCGATCCAGCCGTCAATTTCGGCTCGACCGCCGCTGTTATCGGGCACGAAATCGGACACGCATTCGACGATCAGGGCAGCCGATCCGACGGCGACGGCAAGATCCGAAACTGGTGGACACCGGCCACGCGCGCCGAATTCGAGAAGCGCACCAATGGGCTGGTCGATCAATACAACCAGTACGAAGCGGTGCCCGGCGTCAAGGTCAATGGCCGGCAGAACCTGGGCGAAAACATCGGCGACCTGGGCGGACTAAGCGTCGCCTACGCGGCCTATCGCCAATATGTCGATGACAAGCAGGGCGGCAAGGCACCGGTTATTGACGGCTATACCGGCGACCAGCGCTTCTTCATGGCCTGGGCACAGGTCTGGCGCATCCTGATCACCGAAGCGGAAGCGCGCCAACGCGTGCTTTCCGACGTGCACAGCCCCGGTGAGACCCGGGCCAATGGCGTCGTTCGCAATGTCGACGCCTGGTACGATGCGTTCAACGTCAAACCGGACAACGCCTTGTATCTGCCGCCCGAGAAGCGGGTGCGGATCTGGTGATGCGTCCGGCATTCCAACAGCGGCGTCCACGCGCGGGCGCACCCGGCAAGACGGGTCATGATCCATACCATCAGGTTCCATTCGAAGGAGATTGCACATGGCACTGATACGTTGCCTGCTGGCCGGCGCGCTTGCCGCCAGCCTGACGCTTCCCGCGCCCGTCGCGGCGCGGGATCATCACCGGCATCGGAACCGGGACAATGCAACCGGTGCTGCCATCGGGCTCGCCATCGTCGGCCTTGCCGCGGTTGCGGCGAGCAATCGCAGGGAGCGCCGCGACAACCGCAGCTATTATGATCGCAACGACTATCGCGGCAACTGGGGCGACACCTACAGCGCCGCCAAAAATGTCGTGTGCTATCGCAGCCAGCGGCAGTGCTATCGCAAGGGCTATTATTCGGCCGAATGGACCAGCCGCGAGTTCGGCTATGATCCTTACAACCGGGGGTATTGAGCCATGAAGACGCAGCTTTTCCGCAACAGCATGCTCGGCCTCGCAGCACTCGGCGCTGTCGCCGCGTACCCTGACGGCCTCATCCCCGAGGCGCAAGCCGCAGCGACCGAGCCCGATACCCTGGTCCACATGGATCTGACGGTATCGAAAGCCTACAATGCAGCGATGGAAAAGGCCGGGCTCGATGAAGGCCAGCGCAATGTGGTCCAGGCCATGGCGCACCAGCAGGCCATCGGCGTGATCTGTGCCAACTTCACAACCGATACCAAGCGCTTCGAAGACGAGATGAACATCATCTACTACGACGACAAGGGCAAGATGCTCGAAATGGACTCGGATACGCTGCACCTGCGCGAACGCCAGGTGATGTTGGGCTTTGGCATGGCCTTCGGCGCCCAATTGGCGATTGCGGCCACCAACGAACAGGCGTTCTGCGAGCATGCCGAGATGGAACTCGCGGCGCGTGATGCCAAGCACATTATCCTTAACCCGCGCAAACCCGGCTAGCGCGCGTCACGCCGCCCGCACGGCCAACAGAACAAAACAACAATGATATACCGCATCGAGGGGAGCATGCATGAGAGAGTTATCAGCCGAGTTTTTCGGCACGTTCTGGCTGGTCTTCGGCGGGTGTGGCTCGGCCGTATTGGCAGCGGCGTTTCCTGAACTGGGGATCGGCTTTGCCGGCGTGGCGCTGGCATTCGGCCTCACTGTCCTGACCATGGCCTATGCCGTGGGCGGCATATCGGGCGGCCATTTCAATCCTGCGGTATCGCTCGGGCTCGCCATCGCCAACCGGTTCGCGTGGAAGAACCTGGCGTCCTACTGGATCGCCCAAGTTCTCGGCGCAATCGTCGCCGCCGCCGCGCTCTACACCATTGCTTCGGGCAAGGCCGAATTTGCCACCGGCGGGTTCGCGTCGAACGGCTTTGGCGACCTGTCGCCAGGCGGATACAGCATGCAGGCTGCGCTACTGATCGAAGTGATCCTGACCGCTGGGTTCCTCATCGTTATTCTGGGCGCGACTTCCAAGGCGGCCGCAGCCGGTTTTGCGCCGATCGCGATCGGGCTCGCACTGACGTTGATTCACCTGATCTCGATCCCGGTGACCAACACCTCGGTCAATCCCGCCCGTTCGACCGGCGTAGCGTTGTTCGCAGAAACCGCAGCCTTGCCACAGCTATGGCTGTTCTGGGCGGCGCCTTTGATCGGTGCCACCATCGGCGCCTTGATCTGGCGGTTCGTGCTGATGCCCGGTGAAGGCGTCGAAGCCATCGGCGGCGAGGACCAGGAATAAGGCCCAGTCAACGACGCGGTGGCCTGAACCGAGTTTACGTTGACCAGACCGCTACCCTTGTGGCAATCGGCAGGCGTCATGATCGCGCGGCTATAAACCGCGCGATACAACACAGAATACTATCGCTTATTTTCAAGCGATTGCGGGTGTAGCTCAATGGTAGAGCAGCAGCTTCCCAAGCTGAATACGGGGGTTCGATTCCCCTCACCGCTCCATTTTGCTGTCCGCTGACGTAGCTCGGGCCACGGGCTCAGTTTTCCACGCTGCAGGCGCTTTCACATTGATGGGCCACCATTTGGACTGACGGGCTGGTAGTCCAGCCATCTGCGCCAACGGTTCCAAGCGCTCTAGGCCAAAGCCGTCGGGCATGGAAGCGCGCGCGGCCACCCGTTGGGCTCGTCGGTATTTGCTGGTTAAGTTGTTTGGTT
>CAZCUS010000016.1:0-73114 GCA_964502105.1 uncultured Novosphingobium sp.
TGATCTCGATCACCGACGGCCAGATCTTCCTCGAAACCGACCTGTTCAACGCCGGTATCCGTCCGGCGATCAACGTCGGTCTCTCGGTCAGCCGCGTCGGCTCGGCCGCGCAGACCAAGGCGATGAAGAAGGTGTCGGGCTCGATAAAGCTGGAGCTGGCGCAGTACCGCGAAATGGCGGCCTTCGCCCAGTTCGGTTCCGACCTCGACGCCTCGACGCAGAAGCTGCTCAACCGCGGTGCGCGCCTGACTGAGCTGCTCAAGCAGAAGCAGTTCTCGCCGCTGTCGTTCGAAGAGCAGACCGTGTCGATCTTCGCCGGCACCAACGGCTTCCTCGACGGTATTCCGACCGACAAGGTCACCGAATACGAAGCCGAGATGCTTAGCTGGATCCGTTCGGAGCACTCGGCGATCCTTACCGAAATCCGCGAGACCCGCGATCTCGGCGATGGTCCCAAGGGCAAGCTGATCGAAGCACTTGGCGTGTTCGGCAAGCAGTTCGCGTGATCCGCACGCTCGCCTCGGTAACGATCGCGCTGTCCGCGCTTTCGCCGGTTTCAGCGTCCGCCGATGTGGCGGCGCTGAACGGCGCGTGGACGGTCGATCTTTCCACCGATCCGGGCGAGCCCTACACCAAGCCCATGGTCCTTACCCTCAATGCCGACGGCACTGTTGCCGGCTCGTTCTACGAGAGCGACATCGAGGCGGGACGCTGGAAGACCGATCGCGGCAGGACTTGCGTCAGTTTCCGCACGACCGACGGCGTCGGCCCCTATCACACCGCTGCCTGCCTTGTGGGCGACGGTGTGCAGGGGCAGACCGTTGAAGGTCAGACATGGGCCGAGCAACGCAATTTCCTGTTCAACTGGAACGCCAGCCGCAAGGCGAGCGGAGAGTAAAGTATGGCCAGTCTTAAGGAACTCAAAGGTCGGATCAACTCGGTCAAGTCGACCCAGAAGATCACCAAGGCCAAGCAGATGGTCGCGGCGGCAAAGCTGCGCAAGGCGCAGGCGGCAGCCGAGGCTGGCCGTCCCTATGCCGAGCGTCTTGCCGAAGTGATGGCGAGCCTCGCCAGCAAGGTGACGATCAGCGAGAATTCGCCCAAGCTCCTTGCCGGCACCGGCAACGATCAGGTCCACCTGCTCGTCGTCGCCAACTCGGACAAGGGTCTGGCCGGCGCGTTCAACTCGAACATCGTCAAGGCCGCGCTGGTCAAGGCGCAAGCGCTGGAAGCCGCTGGCAAGACCGTGCTGTTCTATCTGGTCGGCAAGAAGGGCCGCGCGGTCATCCGCCGGAACTACCCGAAGTCGGTCGTGCAGATGTTCGACACTACGGACGTTCGCGAGCCGGGCTACAACGAGGCCGAGCGTATCGCCGACGAACTGGTCGCGCTCTATGAGCAGGGCAAGTTCGACGTCGCGCACTTGTTCTATTCCAAGTTCAAGAACGCGCTGACGCAGGACCCCACCGAGCAGCAGATCATTCCGGTTCCCGCCCCCAAGGGTGTGGTTGCCGCCGACAACGGCGCGGTCGTCGAATACGAGCCGGACGAGGAGGAAATCCTCGCCGCCCTGCTGCCGCGCTACTTGCGCACGCAGATTTTCGGCGCGCTGCTGGAAAACAACGCGTCCGAGCAGGGCGCGTCGATGACTGCGATGGACAACGCCACGCGTAACGCTGGCGATCTCATCAAGTCGCTGACCATCCAATACAACCGCAGCCGCCAGGCCGCGATCACGACCGAACTGATCGAGATTATTGCGGGCGCGGAAGCGCTGTAGTTGAAGAAATGGAAGGGCTGCGCGCTTCTTGTGCTCTTGCTCTTCGCTGCTGGCCTTGTCTGGTTATGGCAAAGCGAGTGGCTAGAAATTGATAGTTGTCTCGATGGCGGCGGTCGTTGGGACTACAAGAAGCAAACCTGCCAGCGCGCTGGCTGAAGATTGAAGGCAAGGAAACGAAAATGGCCACCGCACCCGTGCTCAACACCGTCACGACCGGCAAGATCAGCCAGGTCATCGGCGCCGTCGTCGACGTGATCTTCGAAGGCGAACTGCCGTCGATTCTCACCGCTCTGGAAACCGATAACAACGGCACCCGCCTGGTTCTCGAAGTCGCCCAGCACCTTGGCGAGAACACCGTCCGCACCATCGCCATGGATGCGACCGACGGCCTGACGCGCGGCCAGGACGTCAAGTCCACCGGCGCGCAGATCACCGTGCCGGTTGGCCCCAAGACGCTTGGCCGCATTCTCAACGTCATCGGTGAGCCGATTGACGAGCGCGGCCCGGTCGGTTCGGACATGTTCGCTCCGATCCACGCCAAGGCGCCCGAGTTCATCGATCAGTCGACCGAAGCGGCGATCCTCGTCACCGGCATCAAGGTCATCGACCTGATCGCGCCTTATGCGCGCGGCGGCAAGATCGGCCTGTTCGGCGGCGCTGGCGTGGGCAAGACCGTGCTCATCCAGGAACTGATCAACAACATCGCCAAGGGCCACGGCGGCGTTTCGGTGTTCGCCGGCGTCGGCGAGCGCACCCGCGAGGGTAACGATCTGTACCACGAGTTCCTCGACGCCGGCGTTATCGCCAAGGACGCCGAGGGCAATGCGACCCCCGAAGGTTCGAAGGTGGCGCTGGTGTTCGGCCAGATGAACGAGCCCCCGGGCGCCCGTGCCCGCGTCGCGCTCTCGGGTCTGACCATGGCCGAGTACTTCCGCGACCAGGAAGGCCAGGACGTGCTGTTCTTCGTCGACAACATCTTCCGCTTCACCCAGGCGGGCTCGGAAGTGTCGGCGCTGCTCGGCCGCATTCCTTCGGCGGTGGGCTACCAGCCGACGCTGGCCACCGACATGGGCGCCCTGCAGGAGCGCATCACCTCGACCAACAAGGGCTCGATCACCTCGGTGCAGGCGATCTACGTTCCCGCGGACGATCTTACCGACCCTGCCCCGGCCGCTTCGTTCGCCCACTTGGACGCAACGACCACGCTGAACCGCGCGATCTCCGAGCTGGGCATCTACCCGGCAGTCGATCCGCTCGACTCGACCTCGCGCGTGTTGACCCCGGCCGTAGTCGGTCAGGAGCACTACGACACCGCCCGCCGCGTTCAGGAAACCCTGCAGAAGTACAAGTCGCTGCAGGACATCATCGCCATTCTGGGTATGGACGAGCTTTCCGAAGAGGATAAGCTCACCGTTGCCCGCGCGCGCAAGATCCAGAAGTTCCTGTCGCAGCCGTTCCACGTTGCCGAGGTCTTCACCGGCATCTCGGGCAAGTTCGTGCAGATCGAGGACACCGTGAAGTCGTTCAAGGCTGTCGTCGACGGCGAGTACGACCACCTTCCGGAAGCCGCGTTCTACATGGTTGGCGGCATCGACGAAGCGGTCGCCAAGGCCAAGAAGCTGGCCGAAGAGGCTTAAGATTTAAGGGTATTTGGCATGGCACTGCATTTCGAACTCGTCACGCCGGCGAAGCTCGTTCGCTCCGAAGACGTCCACATGGTGGTCGTTCCCGGTGCGGAAGGCGAGTTCGGCGTGCTGGAAGGCCACGCGCCTTTCATGTCGACGATCCGCGACGGCGCGCTGAAGGTCTATCGGACCGAGAACGGCACGCCTGAAGAGATCATGATCCAGGGCGGTTTCGCCGAAGTCAGCACCAATGGTCTGACCGTGCTGGCCGAGCACGTTACCGGCTGATTGCCGACACCATCGGACAGACGAAGGGCGCCCTCACCGGCGCCCTTTTTCTTTGCATTCCGTGCGTTCCACGATAAGAAGATGACTGGAACAAAAGGGGAATATCTGAAATGACCGCGCGCTGTGCCTGGGCTGAGGGCGATCCGATCATGGCCGCTTATCACGACACGGAGTGGGGCATTCCGATCCGCGACGGCCGGACCTTATGGGAACTGCTGATCCTCGAAGGCTTTCAGGCCGGGCTGTCATGGCGCACCATCCTTCACCGCCGCGACGGTTTCCGCCGCGCCTTTGATCAGTTCGACCCCGTCAAGGTTGCCGGTTATGGCCCGGACAAGGTTGAAGCGCTGATGGCCGATCCGGGCATCATCCGCGCGCGGGCGAAGATCGAGGCCACCATCGGCAATGCTCGCGCCTATCTCGCCATGGCGGAGCGCGGTGAAGACTTCGCGGACTTCCTGTGGGATTTTGTCGGCGGCCAACCGCAAATAGGCGACGGCGAGACAATCCCCGCCAGCACGCCAGCCTCGCTCGCCATGTCCAAGGCCCTGAAAGCCAAGGGTTTCAAATTCGTCGGCGCGACGACCGCCTATGCCTTCATGCAAGCCGCCGGCATGGTCAACGATCACGCGCGCGACTGTCCGTTTCGCAAGGTCTAGCCTTCGTAAGGTCTAGCTGCGTTTCGCCGTGCGGGCATGAAAGTCCCGCGGTTTGCCGGCTATCCATCGGACGAACTTTCCGATGTCGTCGTTCGCCCGCAGTTTCGCCGCATCGTCTCCAATCTTGGCCAGTTCGGCATTGCTGAAGGTCACATGCAGCGTGCGGTGGCAGATCGGATGCAGTGGCACGGTCTCGCGCCCTCCCCGGCTTTTGGGGATAGGGTGATGCCATTCGACACGGCGCCCCAGCGGTCTTGCGCAAAGCCAGCAGACTGTTTCCTGTGCGGTATCCAGTTCATCGCCGTCCGCCGCGCTGCCAAATCCCCTTGTCATCATTAGGAAGTTATCAAAGTTTCAACCTTAATGATCGGTCAAATTCGAATGGCAGCAAGTGCGCACGTGACATGCGCACGAGGAAGGTTGAGTTCGCTATGAGCGCATTTGGGCGACGTAACGGTGTTGGCGGCATGGGTCAGGGTGCACGCCCGGCCTTCGGCGTGGCCAAACCCCTGAAGAGCGGGCCGGGCGATAAAGCCGCAGCCCCCCCGGCGCCTGCGACTGTACCGGTTCCCGGGGGCGACCAGTTTCCGCCGATCAGCGCGGCCGAACCCGGTGGCCCGAAGAACCAGCGCGACGATGCCATGTCCCGCTTGGCCGATCGCGTCAATCATGTGCACGAGAGCAACGAGCAAGGCGGCTTCGAAGCCTCGATCCACAAGATCAAGGAACAGGTGTTGCCGCGCCTGCTCGAACGCGTCGATCCGGAAGCGGCCGCAACCCTGACGAAGGACGAACTCTCCGAAGAGTTCCGCCCGATCATCATGGAAGTGCTGGCCGAGTTGAAGATCACCTTCAACCGCCGCGAGCAGTTCGCTCTGGAAAAGGTGCTGATTGACGAGCTTCTGGGGTTTGGGCCGCTGGAAGAACTGCTGAATGACCCGGACATCACCGATATCATGGTCAACGGGCCGGACCAGACCTACATCGAAAAGAAGGGCAAGCTGATCATTGCCCCGACCAAGTTCCGTGACGAACAGCACCTGTTCCAGATTGCCCAGCGCATCGTCAACCAGGTCGGCCGCCGTGTCGACCAGACCACGCCGCTGGCTGACGCCCGCCTCAAGGACGGCAGCCGCGTCAACGTTATCGTGCCGCCGCTGTCGCTGCGCGGCACTGCCATCTCGATTCGTAAGTTCTCCGAAAAGCCGATCACCATCGACATGCTCAAGGACTTCGGTTCGATGAGCGAGAAGATGGCCACCGCGCTGAAGATTGCGGGCGCTTGCCGGATGAACGTCGTGATCTCGGGCGGCACCGGTTCGGGCAAAACGACGATGCTCAACGCGCTGTCGAAGATGATCGATCCGGGCGAGCGCGTGCTGACCATCGAAGACGCGGCCGAACTGCGCTTGCAACAGCCGCACTGGCTACCGTTGGAAACCCGCCCCCCGAACCTCGAGGGCCAGGGTGCCATCACTATCGGCGATCTGGTGAAGAACGCCCTGCGTATGCGCCCTGACCGCATCATTCTGGGCGAAATTCGCGGCGCCGAGTGTTTCGACCTGCTTGCCGCGATGAACACCGGCCACGACGGATCGATGTGTACGCTTCACGCCAACAGCCCGCGCGAGTGCCTGGGCCGTATGGAAAACATGATCCTGATGGGCGACATCAAGATTCCGAAGGAAGCCATCAGCCGCCAGATCGCCGAATCGGTCGATCTCATCGTGCAGGTAAAGCGCCTGCGCGACGGTTCGCGCCGCACGACCAACATCACCGAGGTGATCGGCATGGAAGGCGACGTCATCGTCACCCAGGAACTCTTCAAGTTCGAGTATCTTGACGAAACCGACGATGGCACGATCATTGGCGAGTTTCGCCCCTCGGGCCTGCGGCCCTACACGTTGGAAAAGGCGCGTCAGTTCGGCTTCGACCAGGCCTATCTGGAGGCCTGCCTCTAAACGGCCAGCCATGCCCTTGCCGCCAGTCCTAGCAGGACAACGGCAAGGAGCAGCGCGCAGAAAAAGATCGGCGTCCAGGGCATAAAGCCGACGCGGTCGATGTCCTTGCGCCGAAAACGGCGGCGATCGCCGATCCACGCCACAACCGCGACAAGCACCGCGATTGCGCCGGGAATCACGAGAATCAGGATATCGTCGTCCATTCGCGGCCTTTGCCTCGGACGCGCGCCGGGTTAAAGCCCGGATGTGCAATCAACCGATCGCCCGTTGCTGGCCATCACGTTGAGAACGGCAGCGATGGTGCTGGTCTCGACGATGTTCATGCTGGTCAAACTTCTTGGTGACAGGGGTGTCTCCGGGCCTGAACTGATGTTCTGGCGGCAGGCCTTCGCAGTGCCGCTGTTGTTGGCATGGCTCGGCGCGACCGGCGGTCTGGGCAAGCTGCGCACGGCCCGCATGGGCAGCCATGCCGGCCGCGCGCTGACGGGAACGCTGGCGTTGTTCTGCAATGTGACAGCCGCGATACTGCTGCCTCTGGCCGAAGCGACAACGCTCGGGTTCAGCACCCCTTTGTTTGCAGTGCTGATCGCTGCGGTGGTGCTGCAAAAGCATGTTGGCCCGTGGCGCTGGACTGCCGTAGCCTTGGGCTTCATCGGCGTGCTCATCATCGCCGATCCCGGCCATGAAGCCGTTTCGCCGCTCGGAGTAGCTGCGGGACTAGGGGCAGGCCTGGTGGTCTCGATCGTCACCTTCCAGATCCGTGACCTTGCCCGGACCGAAGAGCCGGTGTCGTGCGTCTTCTGGTTCGCGGTCTATGGCACGATCATGATGGGCGCATTGATGCCGATGTATTATCGGCCGCACAATCTTGAGGAATGGGGGCTGCTTCTGGCTCTCGGTGGCACTGGCACCATGGCGCAGTTCCTGCTCACCGCAGCGCTGCGCTACGGACAGGTCGCGACGGTGGTCGTGATGGACTACACTGCGCTGATCTGGTCGACGCTGTATGGCTGGCTGTTCTGGGACCTGCTGCCCACTGGCGCGACCTGGCTTGGCGCCCCTGCGATCGTTGCGGCCGGGATGATCATCACCTGGCGCGAGCACAAACTCTATAAAGCCAGCACACCGCCCCTCGCCCAAGAGAACTGATCGCGGAATTTCTCGGCAATCCATGCCGGAAAGCAGTCACAGCCAAAATAATCCATGTCGCCGAGTTTGTCGGGGAACATGGGCCTGCCTGACGTGTTTGTCTCATCGCGCTGGTCGTACGATCGGCACCGCTCAAAAAGGAACTCCTGCGATGATCAAAAAAGTCATGATGGCGCTCGTAGTTAGCAGCATCGCGCTTGGCGCCACCGCTTGCAACACAGTCAAGGGCGCAGGCCAGGACGTCGAATCCGTTGGTGAAGCCGCCGATCGCGCAATGTGATCGGTCGCTAAGACCAATGGTGCTGCGCGGGTAGGGCGCTGCTATGCTCCCTGCACCGCTGGTAGTTTCTACCCGCGCGGCAACTATTTCTCCGATAAATCGCTAACCTCTAACTTCCGCCGACCTCGCTGAGAGCAGCCTTGCCTGCCGGCGCCGGATCGCCCTGCCAGACCAGCACAGGCTTGCGCGCTGCCAGCGTCTCGTCAAGACGACGCCGCGGTGCGAAATGCGGCGCGGAATGCAGGCTTTCATCGCCCGTTTTGGCCCGTTCCGCGACGTTGCGCAGACTGGCGATAAAACGATCGAGCCCCGCCTTGCTCTCGGTTTCGGTTGGCTCCACCAGCATCGCGCCGCGCACCACCAGCGGGAAATAGACCGTCATCGGGTGGAACCCTTCGTCGATCAGTCCCTTGGCGATGTCGAGCGTGGAAAAGTGATCGGCCAAGCCCGCGTCGCTGAACAGGGCCTCATGCATGCACGGACCGCTATAACCGTAAGGCGCTGACAACACATCTTCGCAAGAACGCAGCACATAGTTGGCGTTGAGCACCGCGTCCTCGGCGACCTGACGCAGGCCATCGGCGCCATGGCTGAGGATATAGGTCAGCGCGCGGGTGAACATTCCCATCTGACCGTGAAACGCACTCATGCGACCGAAGGTGGCGGGATGATCCTCGTCGGCATGCTCCTCCTCGATCAGCCGGATCGAGCCATCGGCATATTTCGCAGTGAACGGCAGTGGCCCATAGGGACACAGCGCTTCCGAAAGCACCACCGGACCAGAACCCGGACCGCCGCCGCCATGCGGCGTGGAGAACGTCTTGTGCAAGTTGATGTGCATGGCATCGACGCCAAGATCGCCCGGGCGGACGCGGCCAACGATGGCGTTGAAGTTCGCGCCATCGCAATAGACGTAGGCGCCGACCGCATGCACGGCATCGGCAATCCGCTTCATGTCACGCTCGAACAGACCGCAGGTGTTCGGGTTAGTGATCATGACCGCCGCGACATCCGGCCCAAGCCGGGCTTGCAGCGCGGCAAAATCGACGCGGCCTTCGGCTGTCGCCGGGATGTTTTCGACGCGATAGCCGGCGAAGGCCGCCGTGGCGGGGTTGGTGCCGTGAGCACTTTCTGGCACGAGCACGACCTCGCGAGCGTCGCCCTTCGCTTCCAGTGCCGAGCGAATGCACAGCAACCCACACAGCTCGCCATGGGCACCGGCCTTGGGCGCCATAGCCACGCCGGGCATGCCGGTGAGCGTGCACAGCCACATCGCCAGTTGGTTGATGACTTCAAGCGCGCCTTCCACCGTCTGCTGCGGCTGCAGCGGGTGGATATCGGCAAAGCCGGGAAGCCGCGCGATCTTCTCGTTCAGGCGCGGGTTGTGCTTCATCGTGCACGATCCCAGCGGAAACGGGCCCAAGTCGATCGCATAGTTCTGCCGCGACAGTCGGGTGTAATGGCGGACGGTCTCGGGCTCGGTCAAACCGGGCAGCGCCGGAGCCGCCTTGCGCAGGAACTTGCTCAGGCCAGCCAACGGCGCGACCGCGATCTCATCCAGATCGACGCCGCATTTGCTCGCATCACCGATCTCGAAGCTCAGCGATTCCTCGAGCATCAGGGCGCGATCGCCGCTGCTGGTGGCTGGAACTGCGCCCGCGTTGCCGCTTTCCCCCATGCTGGGACGCCAGCCCGATGCATTCATCGCGGTCATGCCAGCACTCCTTCAAGCTCGGTGGCGAAGGTCTCGATATCCTCGTCCGTCGTGGTCTCCGTCGCGGTCACAAGCAGTCCGCTCTTCAGTGCCGCTTCACCGGGATAGAGCCGGCCGAGCGATACCCCGCCCAGAACGCCCTGGTCAGCAAGCTCGCGTACAACTTCGCGCGCATCACGCGGCAGCAGCAGCGTGACTTCGTTGAAATAGACGTCATTGAGGCAGGTAACACCGGGAACCCTAGACAGCCGCGCGACCATCTGCTGCGCGCGGGCGTGGTTGATCGCCGCGAGCCGCGCCAACCCCTCTCCTCCCAGTAAAGTCATGTGAATACTGAACGCCAGTGCACAAAGCCCTGAATTCGTGCAGATATTGCTGGTCGCTTTCTCGCGGCGGATATGCTGTTCGCGCGTCGAGAGGGTCAGCACGAAGCCGCGTTTGCCGTCGGCATCGACTGTCTGCCCACACACCCGGCCCGGCATCTGGCGCACGAACTTCTCGCGGCAGCCGAACAGCCCGAGATAAGGCCCGCCGAACTGCAGGCCGACGCCAAGCGACTGCCCTTCCCCGACCACGATGTCGGCGCCGAGATGACCTGGCGCCTCGATCATTCCCAGCGCCACCGGTTCGGTGACGACAACGATCAGCAGCGCACCCTTGGCATGCGCCGCCTCGGCAATCGCGACGAGATCGGGAATGCGCCCCAGGATATCGGGATACTGCACGACAACGCAGGCCGTTTCAGCATTGATAGAAGCACCTATCGCCGCATCATCAGGTTCGCTATCAAGTTCAGGCAGACGAGCATCGATGACGTCGCGTGTGAACTTAGCCATCGTCTTGACCGTCTGGACGTAATGCGGATGCAGCCCGCCCGACAGCACAACCCGGTCCCGCCGTGTGATCCGCCCGGCCATCAGGATCGCTTCCCAGCACCCGGTCGAGCCGTCATACAACGAGGCATTGGCAATGTCGGTGCCGAACAGACGCGCGACCTGCGTCTGGAACTCGAACAGCGCCTGCAGCGTGCCTTGCGCGATCTCCGGCTGATACGGCGTGTAGGCGGTGAGGAACTCGCCGCGCTGGATCAGGTGATCGACGGAGGCGGGAACATGATGGCGATAAGCACCCGCGCCGATGAAGAACGGCGCACTCCCTGCGCTGAGATTGCGCGCGGCAAGGCTGGTCATGTGGCGCTCCACCGCCATTTCGGAGGCATGGAGCGGTAGCCCGGCAATCGGCCCGTCGAGGCGGGCCTCGGCGGGCACGTCGGCGAACAGTTCGTCAACCGAGGCAGCGCCGATCACTGCCAGCATTTCGCCGCGGTCGGTATCGGTCAGCGGGAGATAGCGCATCCGTTCAGAGCCCCGCGACGAAGGCGTCGTAGGCGGCCTGGTCCATTAGCGCGTCAAGCTCGGAGGGATCGCTCAGTGTCACGCGGAACAGCCAGCCCGACACTTCGGCGTCGCTGTTGACCAGTTCGGGCTCGTCGCCCAGCGCCGCATTGGTGTCGCTGATCGTACCGCTGACCGGCGCGTAGACGTCAGACGCAGCCTTCACCGAATCGACGACCGATACAGAATCGCCCTTGGCCACGGCGGCACCTTCCGCGGGCAGTTCGACGAAGGTGATGTCGCCAAGCTGGCTCTGCGCATAATCGGTGATCCCGACCGTGCCGACATCGCCTTCGATTTCGATCCATTCGTGATCTTTGGAAAAATAGCGGGACATGGGATCAGCTCCTCAACGGTGATAGCGGTGGGGGACGAAGGGCATGGGCACGACCACGGCATCAAGCCGCTTGCCGCGCATTTCGATAGTGAGCGCGGTACCGGCCTCTGCATGTGCGGCATCGACATAGGCCATGGCGATGGGTCGTTGCAGCGATGGTGAGAACCCGCCTGAGGTGACGACGCCAACCTCCTGATCTCCCAGCATGACCTTGGCGCCCTCGCGCGCCGCCATACGGCCTTCCAGCGCCAGGCCGATGCGTCGTTTGGCGGTCCCCTCCTCAAGGTCGTGAAGCACGCGCGTCGCACCCGGAAAGCCGCCTTCGTTGCGGCGGCGCTTGTTGATTGCGAACTTGAGGTCGGCATCGACCGCGCTCGTTTCAGGCGACAGATCATGGCCGTACAGCGGCAGCCCGGCTTCAAGCCGCAGCGAATCCCGGGCGCCAAGCCCGATCGGCTTCACTTCCGGTTCTGCACACAGAAGCTGCGCGATCTGCTCGGCCGCCTCGCCGGGGATCGAGATTTCGAACCCGTCCTCGCCGGTATAGCCCGACCGGCTGATCCAGGCATCGACGCCGCCCAGCGTGAAGCGCGCACCCTTCATGAACGTCAGCGCCGACAACGGCACCTCACCCTCGACATGGCGTTCCAGAGCGGCAACCGCCTTCGGCCCCTGCAGCGCCAGCAGCGCGCGGTCATCGAGGTGATTGATCGTCACATCATCGGGCAACAGCTCGCGCAAAGTGCCGATGTCGTCCCACTTGGTCGCGCCGTTGACGACGAGATAGAACCCATCCGGCCAGCGCGAGACCATCAGGTCGTCGAGAATCCCGCCCTCGTCGTCGAGCAGCAGCGAATAGCGCACGGAACCGGCCTTCAACGTCGAAAGGTCGATCGGCAGCGCGCCTTCCAGCGCCGCTTCCACGCCATCGCCCGAGATCACCAGCTGTCCCATGTGGCTGACATCGAACAGCCCGGCGCTTTCCCGCGTCCAGAGGTGTTCGGCGATGATGCCCTCGTATTGCACGGGCATCATATAGCCGGCGAACTCGACCATGCGGCCACCCGCTGTGCGGTGCCAGCCATCCAGCGGCAGCAGCATCGGCGCGATCGGCTCAAATTCGGAGTCGTCAGATTCAAGAGAAACAGTTTCGCTCAAGACACAACTCCGCACAGCATGGCACACCCTTCAGGTGCCCCCTCTGTCACGGAAGCCTGAGAGCTTTCCCTCGCAACGCCAAAGCTGGCTGATGCAAGGTTACACCGTCGGCGGCCCCGCCGTAGAGCGGGACACTTTCCAGAGTATCGCTATCGACGCTGCGCGGTCCTTTTGCCTGAGAGATTCCGGGGCGGTTGCTCCTTCGGCGCCCGGCAATTCGTTTTGCGAATCGACGGGTCTCTCCCGCGCTGTCAGCGATGCCGGAAAATGGGCGAGCGCCCCACGTGAGTCAACCGCTGCGGCGCAACAAAACCCCGCTGCGCTTCAACGCACCGGCTTATTCGCCGACCCGCCGCAGGATGCGCTGAATCGCATCAAAATCATGGACGAAGCGGCCAGCCACTTTCTGCTGCGTCAGCGTCAGGATCGCGCGGGCGACAGTGGCGGCGCGGATCGAGCGATACTGGCGCATGCCACCATGCAGGAACAGGTCCGCCACCGGGCCGACGATCTGCCCCAGCCCTTCCAGCGGGCGGTGTTCGGCCCGCGCGCCGCGCAACAGGCCGGGTCGCAGGATATCGAGCCGCTTGAAGCCGCATTTGCCCAGCGCAGTTTCGACTTCGCCCTTGGTGCGAAGGTAGAAATTGCGGCTGCCGGTATCCGCGCCAACCGAAGATACCGTGATCATCCGCTCGATCCCGGCTTCGCGGGCCGCGCGGGCGCATTGAAGCACGAGATCGTGATCGACCGCGCGGAACGCCTCCTCGCTTCCGGCACGCCGGATGGTTGTGCCCAGCGTGCAGACCAGCACCTCGGCGTTCGCCGCCGCGATCGCCTCGGCCCAGCCGTCGGTATCGGCCACCAGCAGTTCCATGCGCGCGCCGCCCGGCAAAGCGATCTCACGCCGCGCCAACCCAATAATCCGCACGTCTTTGCGGCCGACCGCTTCCTCGATCACACTGTAGCCGATCAGCCCCGTCGCGCCGACGAGGCATACCCGCTTCACCGACCCGCCCGTCACGCCGCGCTGTTCCGTTCAGACATTGCGCAGGCCCTCGGATGTTCGGCCATAAATGCGTTCGTGGCAGGTCATGGCGAAACGGTCGGTCATCCCAGCGATGTAGTCGGCGATATGCCGGCTGCGGTCGGGCTCGGTGCGCGGCATGGTGTCGATCCATTCCTCCTCCATCAGCACTGGCTCCTGCGAGTAGGCGGCGTAGAGTTCCGCGACGATGGCGCGGGCGCGGCGGGCGGTCTCGACCTGTTCCGGGTGATAATAGAGCTTCTCGTACATGAACTTCTTGAAACCCCGCTCCGCCTCGGCGACTTCAGGTGAGAAGGCCGCAGTGGCGCGGCCAGCGCTGCGAATGTCCTCGACGCTGTCGATCCCGACGAGCCGCGTGCGCGTTTCGGCAATCAGGTCGTTGACCATGAAACCGATCTGGCTGCGGATCAGTTCGGCCAACTGGCGATTTCGCGGCGCGTCGGGGTAGCGCTGCTCCACCGCAGCCCAGTGCGCGGCGACGAAGGGATGCGCGAGCAACTCGTCGAGATCGAGGAAACCGGCACGCAGGCCATCGTCGATATCGTGGTTGTCGTAAGCGATGTCATCGGACAGCGACGCCACTTGCGCCTCGAGCGAGGGCCAGGTCGCAAGATCGAAATCGTACGCAGCATTCAGTCCTGCCAGTGCCCAGTTGGGCTCCAGCACCGGGCCGTTGTGCTTGGCCAGCCCCTCAAGCGTTTCCCAGGTGAGGTTTAACCCGTCATGCTCGCAGTACGGCGACTCGATCCGCATCAGCGTGCGCAGGCAATGGGCATTGTGATCGAACCCGCCGCGCGCGTGGAGCGCTGCATCCAGCGCGTCCTCACCCGCATGCCCGAACGGCGCGTGGCCGATATCGTGCGCCAGCGCCAGAGCTTCTGTCAGGTCCTCGTCGATCCCCAGCGTGCGGGCGATCACGCGCGCGATCTGCGCGACTTCCAGGCTGTGGGTCAGCCGGACACGGTAGTGATCGCCGTCCGGGGCAATGAACACCTGCGTCTTGTAGCGCAGTCGCCGGAACGCGATCGAATGGATGATCCGGTCGCGATCGCGCTGGTAATCGCTACGCGGCCCACGCACGAGCGCATTCTCCAGCGCAAACTCCCGCCCGCGTGATCGGGTGTGGTCCGAGGCATAAGGGGCGAGGTTCACGCGGAATCCTCCCCCGCCGGGGGATGTGGCAGGCGCGCAGCGACTGACGGAGGGGGCGGCGCTGCGCACAGCCCGACCAGCGCTGCCGCCACGCCGTCAGGGTCGCGCAACACATCAGACGCCGGAATTCTCATCACTTCCATCCCGCAGCTTCGCATCCATTCATCGCGCCGGGCATCACGCTCCAGCCTGTCGCTCATATCGTGTGCAATGCCGTCGATTTCCACGATCAATCGACGCTCCGCACAATAGAAATCAGCGACATAGTCACCAACGGGATGCTGACGGCGAAACTTCACGCCCGACGGCCGGGTTCGCAGGATGCGCCAAAGCAGGACTTCCGGCAGCGACATTTCCGATCGCAGCCGTCTGCCATTGTGTAACGCCTGATCCGTATGGTCGCGCAATGCTCCCCCTCCGTCAGCCCTATGGGCTGCCACCTCCCCCGATGGGGGAGGATCGATGGCGTCACCCCTGTCCTACGATCCAATCCACCGCAGCCTCCGCGTGAATGCGGGTGCAGTCGAAGATCGGGAGGACGTTGGCGTCGACGTCGACGATCATTTCCAGCTCGGTGCAACCCAGCACGATGGCCTCGGCGCCCTCCTGCTCCAGCGTGGTGATGATCGTCTTGAGTTCCCGCTCGGACTGGCGGGTTGCCTTGCCCAGCATCAGCTCGTCGTAGATGATGCGGTCCAGCGTCTCCACGCGGGCTAGGCTGGGCGGCAGAAGATCGATGTCGCGGGCGATCAGCTTCTGGCGATAAAACGTATCAAGCATCACGTTGCGCGTGCCGATGAGGGCCGCGCGTTTGGTCCCACCCTTTTCAACCATGCGTTCGGCGACGCATTCGGCGATGTGCAGCAGCGGCACCGAGACGGAACTGGCCACGGCATCGAACACCTTGTGCATCGAATTGGCGCCGATGAGGATCGCGGTTGCGCCCGCGCCTTCGAGACGGCGGGCGGATTCGGACAGGATCTCGCTGGCGCGGTTCCAGTCCTCGGCGTTGGACAGCCGCATCAGGCTTGCGGAATCCAGGCTGTCGATCACCATGGGCGCGCTTGCCGCCGGGCTGGTGCGTGCCTGCACCCCGCGGTTGATGTGCTCGTAATAGGTTCGCGTCGAATACCAGCTAAGGCCGCCGATCAGGCCGATCTTGCGCAAACTTTGGGTCCTTTCGCAGTCTTGCTCGGCAAGCCTCCTAGCGGGCGAGACCACTTGCGCACAAGGCGGCGGAACTGGCTGTCACCGCAATCGCCTCGGAATCGCCGACACGGCGCACGCCGGCAAGATAATCACCCAGCGAATGCTTCTCGCCCTCGAAGTTCTGCAGCTTGAGGAGCTGGAACATCGAGAGCCGCTTGACCATGCGCCGGGCCATGCAGTCCGCGCGCTTGTCGGACAGCCCGGCGTCGACCAGCGCCGCGTGGACCCGATAGGTCTCGTAGCGCTGGAAGCCGCCGCCCAGGGTCAGGTAATACCCTGCCCCTGCGATGAGGATGAGCAGCAGAAACCGCGCCATCGTTCAGCCTTGGTAGCCCAACCTAGTGCGCCAGCGACTTGACGATATCCTCGACCATCTTCTTGGCATCGGCCAGCAGCATCATCGTCTGGTCCATGTAGAACACATCGTTGTCGACACCGGCATAGCCGACACCGCCCATCGAGCGCTTGACGAAGAAGATCGTCTTCGCCTTGTCGACGTCGAACACGGGCATGCCATAGATCGGCGAGGACTTGTCGGTCTTTGCCGCCGGGTTCACCACGTCGTTCGCGCCGATGATGAAGGCGACGTCGGCCTGGGCGAACTCGCTGTTGATGTCCTCCAGTTCGAACACTTCATCATAAGGCACGTTGGCCTCGGCCAGCAGCACGTTCATGTGCCCGGGCATGCGCCCTGCGACCGGGTGGATGGCGTATTTGACGTTGACGCCGGCCTTCTTGAGCACGTCGCCCATTTCGCGCAGCGCGTGCTGGGCCTGCGATACCGCCATGCCGTAGCCGGGGATGATGATGACGGTTTCGGCTTCCTTCATCATGTAGGCCGCGTCTTCAGCGGAGCCGCGCTTCCATGGGCGCTGTTCCTTCGCCGCGCCGCCGGCAGCAGCCGCTTCCGCTCCGAAGCCGCCAGCAATGACCGAGATGAAGCTGCGGTTCATGGCCTTGCACATGATGTACGAGAGGATTGCGCCGGACGAGCCCACCAGCGCGCCGGTCACGATCATCGCGGTGTTCTGCAGCGTGAAGCCCATCGCTGCTGCCGCCCAACCCGAATAGGAATTGAGCATCGAGACCACGACCGGCATGTCCGCGCCGCCGATCGGCACGATCAGCAGGAAGCCGATGATGAAGGCAAGCACTGTCAGCGTCGCGATCACCCAGACCGACTGGTCCTGGGTGAAGTAAGCGACAAGACCGACGATCGCGATCAGCGTGCCAAGGTTGAGCACATGGCGGCCCGGCAGCAGGATGGGCGATCCGCTCATCTTGCCCGCGAGCTTGAGGAAAGCGATGACCGAGCCGGAGAAGGTGATCGCACCGATGGCGATGCCAAGGCCCAGTTCGATGCGGCTGACCGGATTGATCTGGCCATCGGGCAGCATGATCCCGAACGCATCGGGGTTGAGGTAGGCCGCAAGCCCGACCAGCACTGCTGCAAGACCGACCAGCGAGTGGAACGCCGCGACAAGCTGCGGCATGTCGGTCATCGCGATCTTCTTGGCGATAACGAAGCCGATGCCGCCACCGATGGCGATCGCCACGATAATTTCCGGCAAGCTGGCGATGGAGTGCGTAAGCAGCGTTGTGACCACCGCGATGGTCATGCCGATCATGCCATAGCGGTTACCCGCCCGGCTGGTTGCAGGACTGGAAAGTCCACGCAGCGCGATAATGAACAGGATGCCCGATACGAGGTAGGCCAGCGAGACCCACGGAGAGGCGGTGACGTGTTCCATCACTTCTTCTCCTTCTTCTTGTACATCGCGAGCATGCGCGCGGTCACGGCAAAGCCGCCAAAGATATTGATCGAGGCCAGCACCACTGCGCCAAGGCCCAGCCACTTGGCCGACGGGCTACCCGCAGCCGCAGCGGCGACCAGAGCGCCGACCACGATGACCGACGAGATTGCGTTGGTGACGGCCATCAGCGGCGTGTGCAACGCCGGCGTGACAGACCAGACGACGTAGTACCCGACAAAGCAGGCGAGCACGAAAATGCTCAGGATCGAAATGAAGTCCATGGTCGGCCCCCTCAGCCCAGCAGTCGTTCGTGAACCACCTTGCCGCCCTGCGTCAGGCGGATCGCATGGCCGATTTCCTCATCGAGGACCGGGCCACCGACTTCCTTGTCCCAGAAGGCGGCGACGAAATTGAACAGGTTGCGCGAAAACAGTGCCGAAGCGTCCGCTGGCAGATGGGCCGGCGTGTTCGAATAACCGATGATCTTGACGCCGTGACGCTCAACGATCTGGTCGGCGACGCAGCCTTCGACATTGCCGCCCTGCGGGGCCGCGAGATCGAAGATCACGCTGCCAGGTTTCATCGTCGCCACTTGCGCGTCTGTGATCAGGCGCGGTGCGGGGCGGCCGGGGATCAACGCGGTGGTGATGACGATGTCCTGCTTGGAAATGTGGCTGGACACCAGTTCGGCCTGCGCCTTCTGATATTCCTCGGACATTTCGGTGGCATAGCCGCCAGTGCCCTCGCCTTCGATGCCTGCGACGTTCTCGACAAAGATCGGCTTGGCGCCAAGCGACTGGATCTGCTCCTTGGTCGCGGCGCGCACGTCGGTGGCGGAGACCTGTGCGCCGAGACGGCGGGCAGTAGCGATTGCCTGAAGTCCGGCAACGCCTACGCCCATGATGAAGGCCTTGGCGGCGCTGATCGTCCCAGCGGCCGTCATCATCATCGGGAAGGCCCGACCATAGGTGTTCGCCGCTACGAGCACGGCCTTGTATCCGGCAAGGTTGGACTGCGATGACAGGATGTCCATCGATTGCGCGCGCGTAATGCGCGGCATGAATTCCATCGCCAGCGCTTCCAGTCCGGCAGCCGCATAAGCATCGACCCTGGCGCGCTGGCCGAACGGATCGAGACCGGCGACGATCCAGGCACCCGGTTTCGTGCCCGAAAGCAGCGAAGGCTCAGGCCCCTGCACACCGAACACGATATCTGCGCCGGACAGCATATCGGCGGCGGTGCCGATCTCGGCGCCGGCTGCACGATACTCGTCATCCGAGATCGACGCGCTTACGCCCGCTTGCGATTCGATCGCCACCGTCGCGCCAAGTGCGACAAGCTTCTTCACCGTTTCCGGCGAAGCCGCTACGCGTGTTTCCCCGATCGCGCGCTCTTTTAGAACTGCGATCCGCTGGCCTTGCGGCATAACTATCTCAAGCGATCAGAAAAACGACGAACGCGGCGGCAGCCACGGAAAGAATGGTGCCCCACTTCAGCAGCCCGATAAAACCCGAGTACGTTTCATTAGCCGACTTCATATCGTTGCCCGTTGCCATCAAATCTATCCCCGAATTATTGAATTTGGTGCAAGCGCTGCTCTAGCCGCCGTATTCGGTTCGCTCAAGTCCCCTGCCACTGATCAAAGTGCGAGGAATGGCGCCTGTCCCGCCGGATCGACACCGGCTCTATTTGCAATCAGTCCGTTAGCCTTAATCCGGTCTTTACCCCCTGCCTCTAAACAGGCGCTTCGAACTCGCAGGGGGACCCAAGGGCAAACGCTAACGATGGCAGAGCTGGACCAACGCCTGCTGATGCTGATCGATGATGAACCGGCACAATGCCGGTTGATCTCCGCGCTGGCTTCCCGTGAGGGATGGCGCACGATCATTGCACGCGACGCCGAAACGGCCGTCGCCACCCTTGGCACCCGCCAGGGGATGGAACTCAGCGCCATCATTCTTGACCAGTGGGTGCCCGGTGACGACGCCTGCGCCCTGATCGCCGAACTCAGGGCACGCCGCCCTGCCCTACCCATCCTGATGCTTACTGCCAGCACCTCGCCGCTGCTCGCGGTGGAGGCGATGCGCGCGGGCGCCACCGACTACCTGGTCAAGCCAGTTGCGCCCGACCGGCTGATGCAGGCCCTGCGCATGGCGACGATCCGCGAAGCCCCGCGCGACGAACTCGCACCGCTGACCGAAAAGATGCCGGCCAATCCCGACTTCGAATCGATGATCGGGGCGGCCACCACCTTTCGCAAGGCGCTGGCCGTTGCCGCCAAGGCGGCGCGCGGCCATGGCACCGTTCTGATCGAGGGCGAAAGCGGTACCGGCAAGGAATTGCTGATCCGCGCAATGCATGCCGCCAGCCCGCGCTCCAAACTTCCGCTGCGGATCGTGGACGTGGGCAACACCCCGACCAATTCGCTCGAATCGGTGCTGTTCGGGCATGAGAAAAGCGCGTTTCCCGGCGCGTTCGACCGGCAAGTGGGTGCCTTGCAGCAATGCGATGGCGCAACGCTGGCGCTCGACGAGATCGACCGGATGCCTCTGGCAATCCAGGAACGCCTGCTGGAATCGCTTCAGCGCAGTGACGTGCGGCCAATCGGCGCGCGCTACAGCTTTCGCATCGATGTGCGCATAATTGCCCAGAGCAACGTGCCGCTGAACGAACTGGTCGCCGATGGCCTGTTCCTGCCCGACCTGTTTGAAGCGCTCTCGCCGGTAACCGTGCGCCTGCCGCCCTTGCGTGAGCGACTGGGTGACATTTCGACACTGTGCCGCTTCTTCCTGACGCGTATCGGCGAGCAACCAGGCTTGCGTGAACTGGGCATCACCGATGGCGCACTGTCGCTGCTTTCGGCCTACGATTGGCCGGGCAACGTCCGCCAGTTGCAGGCAGTGCTGTTTCGTGCGGCGGTGTTCTGCGACGGCGACGCGCTGACCTCGGACGACTTTCCACAGCTTCTCAACATACTTGGCCCCACGCCATCCGCCCATTCATCCACACAAATGCACGAAAGTGCCGGGGTGACGCTCTATACGGCAGACGGCAACCTGCGCCCGCTCGACGAGATCGAGGCCGATGTGATTCGCCTTGCCATAGGGCTCTATCGCGGTCGCATGACCGAGGTGGCACGGCGGCTAGGGATCGGACGTTCAACGCTGTATCGCAAGCTGAGCGAACTCGGCATCGACAACGCCGCCTGATCGAAAGACGGCTCCAGAAATAGCCGGCAGCGTTAGTGCACTATCTGCGCGAAATCGGTCAGCGCCGCATCGCGCAGGCCGCGCCAAACGCGAACGGCCTGCACCGTCTCGGGCACATCATGCACTCGCAGCATATGCACACCGGCTTCCATCGCCTTTAGCGCCAGCGTCAACGAGCCGCCGAGGCGCTGGTGCGCGGCCGCCTCGCTCGACAGCGCGCCGATCATGCGCTTGCGGCTGGCACCGACAAGCAACGGCTGGCCGAGCGCATGGAACAGCGGCAAGGCGTTCATCAACGCGAGATTGTCCGCCACTGACTTCCCGAAGCCAATGCCGGGATCGAGCAATATGACCTCACGCGCGATTCCCGCGGCGATAGCAGCGTCGCGCCGCGCTTTCAGCCAGTCGAACACGTCCAGCACCACATCGCCGTAAGCCGTGCTGCCGTGCAGGTCTTCGCCATCACCCGGCGCGTGCATCAACACAACTGGGGCTTTGGATGCCGCCGCCAGTTCAAGGCTGCGCGGATCGTAGCGCAGTGCGGATACGTCGTTGATAATATGCGCACCGGCTGCCAGCGCGGCTTCCATCACCGCCGCACGGCGCGTGTCGGTGCTGATGGCCGCGCCCATTGCCGCCAATCGCTCGATCGCGGGAATGACGCGCTTGAGTTCGTCACCCTCCCAAACCGCTGCCGCGCCGGGCCGGGTGGATTCGCCGCCAACATCAATGATCGCCGCGCCCGCTTCCAGCATCGCAGCGGCATGGGCATTGGCGACTTCGGGATCGTCAAGGAACTGGCCGCCATCGGAAAAACTGTCGGGCGTGACATTGAGGATGCCCATGACCTGCGGCTGGTCGAGCCGGATCGTGCGTCCACCGCACTGGAGCGGCGCATGAACGGTTTTCAAGGCGGCCCACTGCGCCGCGCCCTCAACCGCCAGATCGGACGGCAGCGCTGCAATGGCAGCGGCCATCCCGGACGCTCCAACCCGCTGGCGCGATAGTACCCGCCCATCCTCGCGCACGATCAGGGCAAAGCGGCTGGCCCAGACCATCGCGCCGCCCAGGCGAACCGCTTCTCCCTCCTCGGACTGAGGGCTTTCGGCAAGGGCGATGGGTCGAAAATAAACGGAGCGGGTCATCGCCAGTGGTTTAACCGTTCATGGCTCCGTAGCCAGCAGGTAAAGCTGACGGATCGCATCGAGCGACTTCACTTCGCCCCCGTGCTCCAGATGCCAGAAAGTCCAACCGTTGCACGATGGCGCGCCTTGCACTTTCGCCCCTAGCCCATGGATCGAGCCATCGCCCGCCTCGGAAACCAGCGAGCCGTCCGCTCGCACGACCGCTTGGTGGCGGTTCTTGCGATCGAACAGTCGAGTGCCGGGTGCGATCCAGGCCGTCTCGACCAGCAGGCCGAACGCCACCTTGGGAGCCGATTTGCCGGTCTGCATCGTCTTGAGCGAACTTTCGTCCAGCGGCAGCGCCATGTCGATGCGTTCGCGCGCAACATCGCGGTAAGCCGGTTCACGCTCGCAGCCGATCCAGTCACGGCCAAGACGCCGCGCCACCGCACCGGTGGTGCCGGTGCCGAAGAACGGATCGAGCACAACGTCGCCCTTGTTGGTGGTAGCCAGCATCACGCGGTACAGCAGCGCCTCGGGCTTCTGCGTCGGGTGAGCCTTGGTCCCGTTCTTGCGAATACGCTCTTGCCCGCCGCAGATCGGCAGCACCCAGTCTGACCGCATCTGCAGTTCGTCGTTCAGCGTCTTCATCGCACGGTAGTTGAATGTGTAGCGCGACTTCTCGCCCATCGAGGCCCAGATCAGCGTCTCGTGCGCATTGGTGAACCGCGTGCCCTTGAAGTTGGGCATCGGGTTCGCCTTGCGCCAGACGATGTCGTTGAGAATCCAGAACCCCATGTCCTGCATGATCGCGCCGACGCGGAAGATGTTGTGGTAGCTGCCGATAACCCAGATCGAGCCTTCGGGCTTCAGCACCCGGCGTGCCTCGGCCAGCCAGGCGCGGGTGAATTCGTCATAGGCGGCAAAACTGGAGAACTTGTCCCAGTCCTGCGTCACCGCATCGACATGGCTACCGTCGGGCCGGGCAAGATCGCCGCCAAGTTGCAGGTTGTAGGGCGGATCGGCGAAGATCATGTCGACCGAGTTGGTCGGCAGCCCGCGCATCGCCTCAATGCAGTCGCCATCGAGGATCTGGCCGAGCGGCAAGTCCTCGCGCGACGGCATGGCGACATGCGCGCGTGCGCGTGTCCGTTCCCTGACTGCTACTTGTACCATGCACACTCCGACGTTCGTTCGTGCGCCTAGGGTGAGTCTTTCAGGACTCGCCGTCAAGTCACGACTCGCCGAATTCAGGCGAGTCGCACGCTGGAGATGACCGTCGGATCAGGAGAACGGAACGAGTCCGGCACAAGATATCGATTCCCGATCAGGCACTTGGCCGCAAGATATGGTGGGTACGCCGCCCGGGATTCAAGCGAAAATAAAGTTCAGAGCGGTGGCAGGCCAGGATCGATCCCGGTCATCTCCACCGAAACGTCCCACAGCCGCTTCGCCAGTGACGGATCGCGCCCGGACGATGCGCGCGTCGCGAGGCCTGATGGCCCGGCTAGCCCGCCGAAACGCTGCGGGCCATAATATCCCCCGGGCACGACATCGCGCGCCGTCGCCGCCTGCAGCGATGGCCATGCCCCGGTTACGGGCGTGTTGAACACCTTGCCGGCCAGCGGAAAGAACACCCCGAACAAGCGCGAATGGCGGCTGAGTTCGGTGCTGGCGACACCGGGGTGGCAGCAAACTGCCGTGATCGGCAAGCCAGCCGCGCGCAATCTTCGGTCGAGTTCGAACACGTGCAACAGATTGGCCAGCTTGCTCGCCGAATAGCGCCGGATCTTGTTGTAGCTCTTGTGCGCATCAAGGTCGGCCCAGTCGAACCGGCCGCCACGATGGGCGAGGCTGGCGGTCGTCACCACGCGCGATCCGGCAGTCTGCGCCAGCTTGGGTAGCATGAGCGCGGTCAGCGCAAATGTGGCGAGGTGATTTACACCCCACTGCAATTCATGCCCCTGCTTCGTCCGCCCGAGCGGCGGGAACATCACGCCTGCGTTATTGAGCAGAACGTCGATGCGCGGCTCCTGTCGGGCCAAATCGGCGCAGGCCCGCACACTTTCGAGATCGACTTGATCTAGCGGTAGAAGAGCGAGGTCGGCGGCGGGCGTTTCCTCGCGAATGCGCGCCATGGCGGCGTGGGCCTTGTCCGCGTTGCGGCATGCCATCAGCACCCGGCCGCCGCGCGCGGCAATCACGCGGGATGCCTCGAACCCCAGCCCGGTGTTGGCGCCGGTGACCATGAAGCACTTGCCCGAAAGGTCAGGCACATCGGCAGCGGTGAAGCCTTTAGCCACGCGCTTTGCTCACAGCGCCATTTCCAGTTGCGCGACCGGGGCGAAGCTGCGTCGGTGGTGGGGTGTCGCGCCATGGCGGCGCAGCGCCGCGAGATGCTCTGGCGTTCCATAGCCTGCATTGCGGTCCCAGCCGTAGTGCGGAAATTCATCGGCCAGCGCGCGCATCATGCGGTCGCGGTGCTCCTTGGCGATGATCGAGGCGGCGGAAATTGCCGGTTCCAGCGCATCGCCGCCCACGATTGCCCGCGCCGCCCAGCGCCATTCCTCACATCTGCCAGCCGGTGTCTTGTTGCCGTCGATCAGGACATGCGCGGGATCCCGGTCCAGCTGCCGGCACAGATCGCGCACCGCGATCGTCATCGCCAGCATTGTCGCACCGAAGATGTTGAGCTGTTCTATTCCGTCAACGTCGACGACGCCCACCGCCCAGCGACAATCGCGCTTGATCGCGTCTTCGAGCACACCGCGACGGGTGGCCGAGAGCTTTTTCGAATCGTTCAAGCCCTCAGGCGGGCGTTCGCACAGGACCACGGCAGCCGCGACGACCGGCCCCGCAAGGGGGCCACGACCGGCTTCGTCCACACCGATAACGATACCTTCAAAATGGCTCGCAAAAGGGCTGGCACCAGATGCGTTGATCTGCGTTAAGTGAGGCATGACAGCCTTTCGATTGCTCACGCTCCTATCGCCAATGCCCCTCGCTCTCGCAAGCTGCGCCAGCGCGGCGCCGGGGGATAATGTCGCCTCGTCCTCAGACACGCCGTTCCGCACCGAAGTGGTGAAGCAGTTCGACGAGCCATGGGCGATGGATGTCGATGCCGGCACCGGCGTCATGCTCATTACCGAACGGCGCGGATCGCTCAAGGCCCTCACGCCTGACGGGACTGTGCACGAAGTGAGCGGCATGCCCACGGTGGCCTATGTCGGCCAAGGTGGTCTGGGTGACGTCAAGATGGCACCCGGGCAGAAAGGCAACGCGTTCGATCGCCGCATGGTGTATCTCTCGTGGGCCGAGCAAGGCGAAGGCGACACGCGCGGTGCGGTCGTGGGCCGGGGCACTATCGTTTGCGATCCGAAGATGGCGTGCAAGCTCGAAGGGCTGTCGGTGATCTGGCGCCAACAGCCGAAAGTGACTGGTGCCGGGCATTATTCGCACCGCATCGCATTCTCGCCCGATGGCCAATATCTGTTCCTCAGCTCTGGCGATCGCCAGAAAATGACGCCTGCGCAGGATCTGTCCAACACGCTGGGCACGATCGTCCGGCTTATGCCCGATGGCACCCCTGCCCCCGGCAACCCCTTTGCCGGCAAGGGCGCACCTTCGGACCAGATCTGGAGCTACGGGCACCGCAACGTGCTGGGCCTGGCGTTCGACGCTCAAGGCCGCCTGTGGGATCTGGAGCACGGCCCGAAGGGTGGCGATGAGATCAACCTGATCAAGCCGGGCCAGAACTACGGCTGGCCCCTTGTGTCGGGCGGCGACCATTACGACGGCAAGCCGATCCCGCGCAGTTCGACCCGGCCTGATCTTGCCGCCCCCGCCGTTAACTGGACCCCGGTAATCGCGCCGGGCGACTTCATCTTCTACAGCGGCGAGGAGTTTTCCGACTGGAAGGGTCAGGTTCTGGTCGCTGCGATGGCGCCTTCCGGTGTCGTGCGCGTCGCCATCGATGGCGAGCAGGCCCGTGAAGTCGCACGCTATCCGACCGAGCACCGCATCCGCGATATTCACCAGGGGCCTGACGGCAAGGTCTGGCTGCTGGAGGATGGAGACGAGAGCGGTGCTGGCCGATTGCTAAGGGTGGTTCCCGCAAAACGGTGAATCCGGTCGACATTCGGTCGCGCGGACCCTATCGGCCCGCGGCAATGTCCGAAGCCACCATCATCCCGCTCGATAACGTCGATCCCGTTCTGGTAGAGCGCGTGCTCGATCAGGCGTTCGGCTCGGACCGCCATCTGCGCACCGCCTACAAGGTGCGCGAGGGCATGGATTGGCTTCCTGCCCTGAGCTTCGCCGCGCTTGATGATAGCGAAATGCTGGTCGGCACGATCCAGTGCTGGCCAGTCGCGCTGACGGACCCTGACGGCCGCCCGCACCCGATGATCATGGTCGGCCCGGTCGCAGTGATGCCGGATCAGCAACAGCGCGGGTTTGGCCAGGCGCTGGTTTCCGCCAGCCTCAATTGCATCGAACCCGGCGCGCCGCTGCCGCAGGTGATGATCGGGGATGCGGATTACTACGGTCGCTTCTGGGGCTTCACTGCCGAACCGACACAAGGCTGGCAGTTGCCGGGCGAGTGGGATCCGGCGCGCTTGCTGGTGCGATGCGACAATCCGGGGGTGTTGCCCGCTGAAGGGACGCTGGGGCCTTGGCTCTGCTGACGTGATCTGGCATCGCGCTGGCCATGCCTTATGAGCCGCCACCCGATCTAGCCGGTCTGTCCCTTGCCGAAATCGCGGCAATGGTGGAAGCGCGCAAACTTCCCCCGCTCGATCAATGGGCGCCTCAACATATCGACTACAGCCACATGCGAATCGCTGCGGACGGTCGCTGGTTTCACGAAGGCGGGGAGATCAGGCGGCCTGCGATGGTCCGCGCCTTCGCCTCGCTGCTGCTGCGTGACGACGATGGCCAGCACTGGTTGGTCACACCCACGCAGAAGCTCTCGATCGAGGTAGACGACGCAGCCTTCGTGGCGACGGACGTGCGCGATGACGGCGGCGCACTGGCTTTCCGGCTCAACACCGACGATCTGGTAATCGCCGGGCTCGATCATCCGATCCGCGTTGCCGGCAACCCGGATACACCGGCGGTCTATCTTGCTGTGCGGCATGGTACCGAGGCGCGGCTCAATCGCAGCACTTGGGCACAATTGGCGGAGATCGCGCTGGCGGGTGATGGCCTGTCGGTGACAAGCCAGGGCGTCACATTCCCGCTCGCGCCTGCATGACCAAGCTGTTCGACCGCGTCTCCCAGGCGCTGGCGGACGGGCACGCCGCTGCGCCGCCCGAACTCTGGATCGATCCGCGCATTGACGAGATCGAGGTTTTCCGCCCCGCTGCGGTCCTGATAGCCATTACCGAGCGCGAGCGGCCCGGGATGCTGTTTCTCCATCGCCCATCGACCATGCGCGCCCATGCCGGACAGATCGCCTTTCCCGGTGGCGGCATCGATCCGGGCGAGGATGCGGTCACGGCAGCGCTGCGCGAGGCGCATGAGGAACTGGGCATCGTTCCCGAAAAGGTGCGGGTGATCGGCGAGACGGACATCTACCACACCGGCTCGGCCTATCGGATCACGCCAGTGGTCGGCGTCATCCCGCCTGACACGCAAATCTATCCCAACCCGGCCGAAGTCGCGCAGTGGTTCGAGGCGCCGCTTGATTTCGTGCTCGATCCGGCCAACCATCAGGTCAAGACGATGGACTGGAACAACCGCATCCACAGCTACGTCGAGATCGACTGGCAGGGCCACCGCATCTGGGGCGTAACCGGTGCCATCCTGAGCAATCTCTCCCGGCGCCTGAATTGGTTGATACCACGACATGGCTGATTTCCTGCCCGAGGCTGACTGGACGCAGCGCGCCGATCTTGCCGCGCTGATGGCGGCACTTGGGCTGGGCAACGCGCGCTATGTCGGCGGCGCGGTACGCGATACGCTGCTGGGCATTACAGTGAAGGATATCGACGTCGCGACGGTTTTGCCGCCTGCCGACGTCATCGCCCGCCTCGATGCCGCAGGCATCCGCAACGTGCCCACCGGTATCGAGCATGGCACGGTGACGGCGGTTACGCCGGGCGGTCCGGTGGAGATCACCACGCTGCGCCATGACGTCAGCACCGATGGCCGCCGCGCGACAGTCGCTTTTGCGACCGACTGGCGTGAGGACGCCGCCCGCCGAGATTTCACGATCAACGCGCTTTACGCCGATCCGGCCACCCGCGAGGTGTTCGATTGGTTCGGCGGGCTTGCCGACCTCAAAGCCCGCAAAGTGCGTTTCATCGGCGATGCCCGCCAGCGAATCCGCGAGGATCACTTGCGCATCTTGCGCTACTTCCGCTTTCAAGCCCGGTTCGGCTCTGAGCCGGCCGATCCCGAGGCGGAGGAAGCCTGCCGCGAACTGGCCGCGACGCTGAAGGGCCTGTCGCGCGAACGGATCGGCATGGAGTGCCTCAATCTGCTGGGCCTGCCCGATCCCGCGCCGACAGTGGCACGGATGGCAGAACTGGGGGTGCTGCAACAGATCCTGCCTGAAGCGGTTCCAGCGGGCCTCGCCGCGCTGATCCGGGAAGAACAGCGTTACACTATTGCCCCTGACCCGATCCGCCGCCTTGCTGCGCTGCTTCCGCCCGAGCGCCAGCTTGCCATCGACGTTGCGGCACGCTTCCGGCTCTCCTCCGCCCAGAAAAAGCGCCTGGCCACCGCTGCCGCGCGCAGCGACCAGGCCGGCGATCCCCGTGCGCTGGCCTATCGCCTTGGTCGCGAGGGGGCGCTCGACAGGCTGCTGTTGACCGGCGGCGATCCCACCTCCCTGGAAGGCTGGGACATTCCGCGATTTGCTCTGAAGGGGGGCGCGATAGTCGCACGCGGCGTCAGTGTCGGGCCGGAAGTCGCGCGCATGCTTTTGCGCATAGAGGATCGCTGGATCGCCGAAGGTTTTCCCGACGACGAACGGATCGCGATCATGCTCGACGAAGAGCTTGGTGGCTGATCCATCCGCCGCCGGGCGGGGGGTATCCCGTGGTATGTAGACCGGGGTGTCCAGGGACCGCATTTCTATAGGGGCAAACCTGTCAGCGATTTCTGAGCATGGAAGGCCGCATTTTCCCCTATTGAATCAGATAGACAGATGGATCGGTCAGCATTCCGCAAGCTTGGCCCTGATATGAACGGCAAACATGGATTTCTCCGGCCTGCTTAAATTTCTTTCCGAACAGCCCTTGCTGTCGCTCGCGATCGTCGCGGTTTTCGTGACGACGCTGGGCGGTATGCTCCGCCGTTCCGCGCCGATGCTGGGTGGACTGCTGCAGGGTATCGGCAATCTCGGTCTCGTCGCCGCGCTGCTGCTGACCATTGCGCAAGTCACGCGCTTCACCACGGGCAATGATCTGGCACTGCCGGCTTTCGACATGCCGTCACAGCGCGTCGAAGGTCGCGAAACGCGCGTCGAGATGGACGGGGACGGCCACTTCTGGCTCAACGCCCGGGTCAATGGCACCGAACGGCGCTTCCTCGTCGATACCGGCGCGACGCTGACCGCGATCTCGCCCGAGACGGCGAAGGCCGGTCAGGTTGGCGAACGCAGCATTCCCCAATCGGTCGTGATGCGCACCGCCAACGGTACGATCCGTGCCGAACTGACATCCATCGAGGAGCTGCGCTTCGGTAACGTCGTCGCCCGCGATCTCGACGCGGTGGTTGCACCGGGGCTCGGCGATGCCAACATCATCGGTATGAACCTGCTCTCGCGGCTCGCGAGCTGGCGGGTCGAGGGCAAGACGCTTATCCTTGTGCCCAACAACCCGCAGCCCGTCCCCGAAAGCTAACGCCTACATCGCGGCGTGACGGCGCTCGATGGCATCCCAGATGCGCGCGCCGGTATCGCTGCCATTGAACTTGTCAATTGCGACGATGCCGGTGGGCGAGGTCACGTTGATCTCGGTCAGCCACTCGCCGCCGATCACGTCGATACCGACGAAGACCAGTCCGCGCGCCTTCAGTTCGGGGCCCATCGCGGCGCAGATCTCTTCCTCACGCGCGGTCAGTTCGCTCGCTTCGGCCGAACCGCCCACGGCGAGGTTGGAGCGGAACTCGCCCTCGCCCGGCTTGCGGTTGATCGCCCCGGCGAACTCACCGTCGACCAGCACGATACGCTTGTCGCCTTCCGAAACCGAAGGCAGGAACGGTTGCACCATGAACGGCTCGGGCCAGACCTGTCCGAACAGTTCGGTCAGCGCGCCAAGGTTGCTGCCGTCGGCCGGCACGCGGAACACGGCCTTGCCGCCGTTGCCATGCAGCGGCTTGACCACCAGATCGCCCGGATGCGCGGCATGGAAGCGCCGCACATCCTCGATCCGCCGGGCGATGAACGTCGGCGGCATGAACCGGGCGTAATCGAGCACGAACACCTTCTCGGGCGCATTGCGGACGGATGCGGGATCGTTGACCACCAGCGTCTGCCCTTCCAGCCGCTCAAGCAAGTGCGTCGCAGTGATGTAGCCTAGATCGAACGGCGGATCCTGCCGCATCAGTATCACATCGATATCGCGCACGAGGTCGATCAGGCGAAATTCGCCACGGCTGTAGTGATCGCCCTGCACCCGTTGGACGGTGATCGGCGCGCCCCATGCGGTCAGCGTCCCGGCAACCCCCACGCTGGCGTCATAAGCCAGCGAGCGGACATCGTAGTGGAACAGCTCATGCCCCCGCGCCTGCGCCGCCAGCATCAGCGCGAACGACGAATCGCCTGCGATGTTGATGGTTTCGAGCGGGTCCATCTGGACAGCGATGCGTAGAGTCATGCCAATTCCTGTATGAGCGCGATGTTCGGCGCGCGGCTTAACCGGTAACTTGGTACGGCGCGAACGGAAATCCAGACGTGCCCGATCAGTTGCGGCGCTCAGCTACCCTGCCACGCATTGACGATGCGGCGCGGCCAGCACCACGGCGCGATGAGCAGCACATCGATTCGCGCGTCGTCTCCCGGTTTCACGAAACGGGGCGCTGCTGCCTCGGCCGCCGCCGCGACGCGCTGCAGGCGCCAGGCATCGATCGCGGTATCAAGATCGGTGGCACTGGCGCGCCACTTTACCTCAACGAAACAGATGGTCCTGCCCCGCCGGGCCACCAGATCGATCTCGCCGCGCGGAGTCTTCACCCGCCGGGCAAGGATGCGCCAGCCATGCAGCCGCAGATACCAGCCGGCCAGCGACTCTCCGCGTCGTCCCCGCGCCTCGGCCCGTTTCCGCTCCCGGCTCACTTGAGCGCGAGCGCCCGTTCGTAGAGCATCTTGCGGTCTAGCCCGGTGGCCTTGGCAACCTGCCCCGCTGCCTGCGAGGGCTTCAGCGTCGCCAGAGCCTCGCGCAACAAGGCGTCGGGGTCGAGCGATTCGGCTGTCGGAGCGACTGGCGGTCCGATCAGCAGCACGATTTCCCCCTTCGGCGGATGCGCGGTGTAGTGGCTCGTCAGATCCTCCGGCGTGCCGCTGCGGCATTCCTCGAACTTCTTGGTCAGTTCGCGCGCAACCGCAACTTCGCGCGCCGGCAGGACCGCCGCGATGGCTTGCAGCGAAGCCAGCAGCCGCGGTGCGGTTTCATAGAACATCAGCGTTGCCGGCACCGTCGCCAGTTCGCGCAACGTATCCTCGCGGCCCTTGGCCTTGTTCGGCAGGAACCCGGCGAACAGGAAACGATCGTTCGGCAAGCCCGAAAGCGTCAGTGCCACAGTCGCCGCGCTGGCCCCCGGCAGACTGGTGACGGCAATTCCCAACTCCCGCGCAGCGCGGACCAGACGATAGCCCGGATCGGACACCAGCGGTGTGCCGGCATCGCTGACCAGCGCCACCGCGCTTTCCTGCATCATCGCCAGCAGCCGTTCGCGATCCGCCGCGTCGGCATAGTCGTCATAGCGAATCATCCGCTTCTTGAGGCCGAGGTGATTCAGCAGCTTTCCGGTCACCCGCGTATCCTCGCAAGCGACCGCCGCAGCACCACGCAGAGTCTCGATGGCGCGCAAGGTAATATCACCAAGATTGCCAATGGGGGTTGCCACCAGATAGAGGCCCGGCGAAAGATGATTGTCCATATTGGATTCCATGAAGCAACAACCCCGGGAGCGGCAAGTGATCTTCGAACGCAGGATAGACCGGCGCAAGCTGGTGGCTGTCAGCGCACTGGCTCTGCTTGGTGCCTGTACGATGGTGCCCAAGGCCCCACCGCCGGTCGAGACTGGCCCCGCGCCAACGCCCGAGCCTACCACGAACCTACCCACCGACACCGCCCGCCACCGCGTCGCGCTGCTGGTGCCGATGACCGGCGGCAACTCAGCGGTTGGCCAGTCGATCGCCAATGCCGCGACGATGGCGATTCTGGATACCAACGCCCAGAATCTGCGCGTCACCACCTATGACACGTCCGGCGGCGCTGGCGAAGCGGCCAAGCGCGCGCTGGCCGATGGCAACCGCTTGATCCTTGGCCCGCTGCTGTCTGACGACATTCCCGCCGTTGCCACCGCCGCTCGCGCTGCGAAAGTGCCGTTGATCTCGTTTTCCAACGATGCCACCTCGGCATCGAAGGACGTGTTCATCATGGGCAACCTGCCCGGCCAATCGGTCAAGCGCACGGTCGGCTACGCCAGCAGCAAGGGCATCCGCAGCTATGCCGCGCTGGTCCCGCGCGGCGAATATGGCGATCGGGTATCGAAGGACCTGCTTGCCGCCGTGCGCGCGAGCGGCGGTTCGGTTTCGGCGATGGAAGTCTATGACCGCTCTAACACCTCGGTAGTCAGTGCGGCCAAGCGCCTGCGTGACAAGGGCGGTTATGATGCCGTTTTGATCGCCGATGGCGGCAGCATCTCGGCCCGCGCGGCCATGCAGTTGAAGCCGATCGCCAGCGCCGCCACCCCGCGCATCCTCGGCACCGAGTTGTGGAGCGGCGAGAAGGACGTCACGGCCTCTCCGGCGCTGACCGGCGCATGGTATTCCACAGTGGCGGACGGAAAGTTCGGCCAGTTCAGCAAGAGCTACCGCTCGCGCTTCGGAGCACAGCCCTATCGGATCGCGACCCTCGGCTACGACGCGGTGCTGCTGTCCTTGCGCGTGGCGCGCGATTGGAAGCCGGGTTCCGACTTCCCGATGCGCAACTTGCTCGACCGCAGCGGCTTCCTTGGCCTTGACGGTCCGTTCCGCTTTGGCGCGGACGGGGTGATCGAGCGGGCGCTGGAAGTGCGTGAGGTAGGGTCGGGCAATGTCCAGACGGTCAGCCCGGCGCCAACGCGATTCGGCGGCTGAGTTTTTGTTTGCTGCGCCAATCGCATCCGCGATTGGCTTGCATTCAGCAAAGCTGAACCGGATAGCGGCTACTGCGGATATATTCCCGACACCGCTTGCCGCGCGGATTCCCGGCACGGTATAGGCCGTGCCATGGCCGATGATCTGTTCGACAAACTCCCCACCGCTGGCGGCGAAACCTATGACGGTTCCGCGATCGAAGTTCTGGAGGGGCTGGAGCCTGTCCGGCGGCGGCCCGGCATGTATATCGGCGGCACCGACGAGCGGGCACTGCACCACCTTGCCGCCGAAGTGCTCGACAACGCGATGGACGAGGCTGTTGCCGGCCATGCCAATCGTATCGAGGTTACGCTGGAGGAAGCACCGGGCGCGGCGGGACGGCTGACAATCACCGACAACGGGCGCGGCATCCCGGTGGACGAGCATCCGAAATACCCGGGCAAGTCAGCCCTCGAAGTCATCCTGACCACGCTGCACTCGGGCGGCAAGTTCTCGGGCAAGGCCTA
The DNA here is from genome assembly GCA_964502105.1 of uncultured Novosphingobium sp. Taxonomy (GTDB): domain Bacteria; phylum Pseudomonadota; class Alphaproteobacteria; order Sphingomonadales; family Sphingomonadaceae; genus Novosphingobium. Next base: position 33,656 of record CAZCUS010000016.1, read on the forward strand.
CGCTACCTCGGGCGGCCTCCACGGCGTCGGCGTCTCGGTGGTAAACGCGCTGTCGAGCCTCACCCGGATCGAGGTCGCGCGCAACAAGGAGCTTTACGCGCAGGAATTCTCGCGCGGGCTGGCGCAAGGCCCGCTGCAGCGCGTGGGCGCGGCGCCGAACCGGCGCGGCACCTCGGTTTCGTTCATCCCCGATACCGAGATTTTCGGCGACCAGAAGTTCAAGCCCGCTCGGCTGTTCCGTCTCGTGCGCTCGAAGGCCTATCTCTTCGCTGGCGTTGAAATCCGCTGGAAGTGCGCCGCCTCGCTCGTCAGCGAGGAAGTGCCCGCCGAGGCCGTGTTCCAGTTCCCCGGCGGACTGGCCGACCACTTGCGCGAGCAGGTCGGCACCCGCGAATGCGTTACGACGCAGTTCTTCTCTGGATCGCAGGACTTTCCCGGCACCGAGCAGGGCCGCGTTGAATGGGCCATCGCCTGGCCGCTCTACTCGGACGGCGCCTATTCGTGGTATTGCAACACCATCCCGACGCCCGATGGCGGCACGCATGAGCAAGGCCTGCGTGCCGCGCTGACCAAGGGTATCCGCGCCTTTGCCGATCTGGTGGGGCAAAAGAAGGCCAAGGACATCACGCCGGAGGATATCGTCACCGGCAGCGAAGTCATGCTGTCGGTGTTCATCCGCGACCCCCAGTTCCAGAGCCAGACCAAGGACCGCCTGACCTCGCCCGAGGCCGCGCGCATGGTGGAAAACGCGGTGCGCGATCACTTCGACCATTTCCTGGCCGACAACATGGAACGCGGCAAGGCGCTACTCGGCCATGTCATGGAGCGCATGGACGAGCGTCTGCGCCGCAAGGCTGAGCGCGAGATCAAGCGCAAGACCGCCACCAGCGCGCGCAAGCTGCGCCTCCCCGGCAAGCTCACCGACTGCACCGGCGAGGGCAAGGGCGAAACCGAACTGTTCATCGTCGAGGGTGACAGCGCGGGCGGATCGGCCAAGCAGGCGCGTGACCGCAAGACGCAGGCAATCCTGCCGATCCGTGGCAAGATCCTCAACGTCGCCAGCGCCACGACCGACAAGATTCGCGCCAACAGCGAGATCGCCGACTTGCTGCTCGCGCTGGGTTGCGGCAGCCGCAAGGACTGCAATCCCGATAACCTGCGCTACGACCGCGTTATCATCATGACCGACGCCGATGTCGATGGCGCGCATATCGCCACGCTGCTGATGACGTTCTTTTTCCAGGAGATGACCGAGATCGTCCGGCGCGGGCATCTCTACCTGGCGCAGCCGCCGCTCTATCGTCTGACCAGCGGATCGACCTCGGCCTATGCCCGCGACGACGCGCATCGCGCCGAGCTGGAAAAGACCGTGTTCAAGAGCAAGAAAGTCGAAGTCGGGCGCTTCAAGGGTCTCGGCGAAATGAACCCCGGCCAGCTGCGCGAAACGACAATGAGCCCCGACAGCCGCTCACTGATCCGCATCACCCTGCCCCCCGAATACGAGGGCCGCGCGGCAGTGAAAGACCTCGTCGACCGCCTGATGGGCCGCAACCCCGAACACCGCTTCATGTTCATCCAGAACCGCGCTGGCGAGATCGACCCGGAACTGATCGACGCCTGATTTCGCGAGCGTCAATCAGCACGTTTGAGGCGGATCGCCTTATTTTCGCCACAAAATCAGCTTTGCCTGTCACTTTGTCGTTCGCAATACACGTTTCATCGCGCATATTAATCAAGCGAATCGGTAGAATTAATCGCTTCGCACCGTGACGCGCGGTCCCCCGGCCGTGCCAAGGGAGAGCCAATATGCGTCCCAGCGAACACCGCAATCTTGCATCCGCGACAGCGGCCCTACTGTTTTCGACTGCCCTACTTTCGGCCTGTTCCTCGCAGCACTCAGAGGAAAGCCAGCAAAGTGGCGGCCCCCAGATTACTACTGTCGAGACGTCCGAGGATCAGGCCGCTGCTCCAGCCATGAATGCCGTGCCGCGCATGCCGGATATCGCGCCCAACGCCGCGCCGGGCGTTGCCTTCAATTATCGTTACGCCTTCGTGCTGGCTGACGACAGCATCGCCGCCGTTCAAGAACAGCACGCCGGAACTTGCGAGAAGCTGGGACCGACGCGGTGCCGCATCACCGGCATGCACTATTCACTGATCGACGAAGACCAGGTCCGCGCCTCGCTCGACTTCAAGCTGGCCCCCGAACTCGCACGCCGGTTTGGCAAGGAAGGCATTGCGGCAGTCGAAAACGCCGAGGGCAAACTGGTTGATGCCGCTATCGAGGGCGAGGACGTCGGCGCCCGGATCACAGATTCGCAGCGGCGCAGCGTTGATCTTGAAGGCGATCTGAAACGCATCGAGGCGCGGTTGGGGACCGGCGGACTGGGCGACAGCGAGCGAGCCGAACTGCAATTGCAGGCCCAGACCCTGCGTGACCAGATCGCGGGCGAAAAGAACCTGCGCAGCGCAGGCGAGGAACAACTCGCCAATACGCCGATGACGTTCACTTACGCTGGGTCTCAGGGCTTCACGCTAGGCGGAGATCCCTTCGGCGATGCGATGCATACGGCATGGGCAAGCATGCTGACGATGCTGTCGTTCGTCCTGCTTGGCCTTGGCGTGGCGCTGCCGTGGCTCGTGTTGGTTCTGCTGCTTGTCGTGCTGTGGCGGTCACGCCCGATTCGGGCTTTGCGCCGCTATCTCAAGGGCAGTGCAGATCCCGCCGCGAGCGATCCCGCAGCCATAGAAGGTGGCTGAGCCGTCACCCGCCGCCACAGCACTGCGAACAGCGCGATCAGCACCAGCGGCATGATCGGCACGCCGAGGTTCATCGCCAGCGGCCTTGCGAAGGTCGGGGAGATAAAGGCCAGCGCGAGGGCGGCTTTTTCCCATGGGCCAAAGGCCTGTCCCGCCAGCCAGATCAGCGGAAACGCCAGCAGCACCATGTCGTAATCGAGCACGAATGGCGTCACCAGCGGCGCGCCTGCCAGCATCAGGGCGGCGAGCGCGGGGGTGTATGCGCGCCGCCAGCTTGCGGCGGCTATCGCTCCGGCCACGGCCACGCTCACCACGCCTTGAAGGGCATAGGCCGTGCCCGACGATGCGCCGAGCAGCATCGCGGCCGCGAAGGGGCTCATCATCTTGGCATAGCCGACCGCGCCTTCGTTCATCGCGCGCTGCGCCTCGCCGCTGATCGCCGACCATGCGGTCCATGTCTCGATGCCGAACAGCGCCGTGGCCAGCAGCGCCAGCGCCAACGCGCTAGTCACGGCGGCGGCGATGACCCGCCATTCGCCGGTCAGCAGCAGCACGATTGGAATCAGCAACCCGAACTGCGGCTTGATCGTCGCCAGCCCGAACAGCGCCCCCGCGACATAGGGCGAGCGGCGCACCAGGTACGCGCCGAGCCCGAGCAGCCCCGCGACGAGAAACGATGTCTGCCCATGCGTGATCGTGATCAGCACCGGCGGGAATGCCGCCAGCAGCACCAGCGCGGGGATGCCCGTCGGTGTTTCGCGCAGCCACCGGCTGGCGGCAAACACGTAAAGCGCACCCGTCAGGCACAACCACAGCGCCAGAGCGGGGAAGTACCCCAGCCACCCCAGCGGATAGCAGAACGGCAGGAACGAGGGCGGATAGAAGAATGCGGTGAACGCGCCTTCCTGCGCGAAGTAGGCCTGCTGTGCCGCCGTGTGCGCGGCAATGTCATAAACCGCGCCGTGCGTGTGGAGCATATGCCCTGCGGTCCAAAAGCTCAGGAAATCGGTGCCGAGCAGGAAGCCGTTGCGGTCCACGCCGCCCCGCGAGGTCGCAAGCAAGAACACCAGCGTTGCCACGTTCATTACCGCTAGCAAAAGCAGATAGCCGCGCGCCCTGCCCTTGTTCAGCCACCTTGCGTCGCGGATCGCTTCCAGCCCCATGCTCGGCTTGTGCATCGCTGGCAGAAGCGTGTCCACGCCGTCGCCATGGTCATGAACAACTCGGCACTGTGTGACGGGGGGCAGGAGATGCGCGCTTGCTTCGCTGCGCCGCACAAATTACCGCTGTGGCAAAGCACATGACCGAGGACCACTTCATGCAGCGTTTCGAAGGCACCAGCAACTATGTCGCCACTGACGATCTCAAGGTTGCGGTCAATGCCGCCGTCACGCTTCGCCGTCCGCTGCTGATCAAGGGCGAACCAGGCACCGGCAAGACCGTTCTGGCCGAGGAAATCGCCCAATCGCTGGGCGCGCCGCTGATCACCTGGAACGTCAAGTCGACCACCAAGGCGCATCAGGGCCTCTACGAATACGATGCGGTAGCCCGTCTGCGCGATGGCCAGCTGGGCGACGAGCGGGTTCACGATATCCGCAACTACATCCGCAAGGGCAAGCTGTGGGAAGCCTTCACGTCCGATAAGCTGTCGGTCCTGCTGATCGACGAGATCGACAAGGCCGACATCGAGTTCCCCAACGATCTGTTGCAGGAACTCGATCGCATGGCGTTCGACGTCTACGAGACCGGCGAACGCGTGGAAGCCCGCGAGCGTCCGATCGTGGTCATCACTTCGAACAACGAGAAGGAATTGCCCGACGCGTTCCTGCGCCGCTGCTTCTTCCATTACATCAAATTCCCGGACCGCGAGACAATGCAGGCGATCATTGATGTGCACTATCCCGGCATCCAGAAAATGCTCGTCACCAAGGCGATGGAAGTGTTCTACGAACTGCGCGAGGTGCCAGGCCTGAAAAAGAAGCCCTCCACCAGCGAACTGCTCGATTGGCTCAAGCTGCTGCTGAACGAGGACATGCCGCTTGAGGTGCTGCAGAACCGGGACGCCACCAAGGCGATCCCGCCCCTGCACGGCGCGCTGCTGAAGAACGAGCAGGATGTGATGATGTTCGAGCGACTGGCCTTCATGGCCCGCCGGGGTAGCTGACGAAATCTCCCTCTCCCCGCCGGGGAGAGGGTCGGGGAGAGGGGTGCCGGATTGCGCGTACCGAGGGACCAAAGCGGCATTGCCTTCGCGAAGAAGCTGCGCCGGGGAATGTCACCGCCGGAACAAGCGATGTGGAAACTACTACGCGCCCGCAGGCTGCAGGGTTGGAAATTTACACGGCAGGTTCCGATCGGTCCTTTCGTTCTCGACTTTGCAGCGCGACGGGAGCGGTTTGCGATAGAACTCGATGGAGAAACGCATGTTGGCCGGGAAGCGTATGACCAACGCCGCACAAGGTTTCTGGAAGCGGAAGGGTGGCAGGTGATACGGTTCAGCAATTCTGACGTCCTGCGAAATCCCGAGGGAGTGATGGCCATGATTTTGCAAGTACTGAGTGAACTTCCCCCCTCTCCCCAACCCTCTCCCAGACGGGGAGAGGGAGCATGACCTACACCGGCAAATGTGCATGCGGCGCGGTGAACGTCACCGTCAGTGCCGAACCGGTCACCACGCGCCAGTGCTGGTGTCGGCAGTGCCAGCAGCTCGCCGGCGGCGGGCCGACGCACAACGCGATATTTCCCACCGATGCGGTAGCGATCTCCGGCGAGCGCGCCGAGAACAGCTACGTCGCGGCCAGCGGCAATTTGCTCACGCATGAGTTCTGCGCGCATTGCGGCACGCCGGTGCTCGGTCGATCATCTGCACGCCCGCAATTCCGCACGCTCCGCTTCGGCCTGCTGGATGAAGGCCACGGACTGCGTCCGCAAGCCGCGATCTGGACTGACGATGCCCCGGAATGGGCGGTGATCGACCCGGCGCTGGAGCAGTTCGCGCAGCAACCACCAGCTCCCGCCATACCGGCTGAGGACTGAGCCGATGTTCTTCAACTTTGTCGATGAACTGCGCGCTGCCGGTATTCCGGCCTCGTTTAAGGAGCATCTGGTGCTGCTGGAAGCATTGGACCGCGAGGTGATCGAGCGGACGCCAGAGGCGTTCTACTACTTGTCCCGCGCCACTTTCGTGAAGGACGAGGGCCTGCTGGACCGGTTCGACCAGGTCTTCAACAAGGTCTTCAAGGGCGTGTTCTCCGATTACGGTCAGGCACCGGTCGACATTCCCGAGGACTGGCTCAAGAAGATGGCCGAGCGCTATTTCTCCGAGGAGGAGATGGAGAAGATCAAGTCGCTGGGTTCCTGGGACGAGATCATGGAGACGCTCAAAAAGCGGCTCGAGGAGCAGGAAAAGCGCCATCAGGGCGGCAACAAATGGATCGGCACCAACGGTACCTCGCCGTTCGGCCATTCGGGCTACAACCCCGAGGGAATCCGCATAGGCGGCAAGAGCCAGCATGGCCGCGCCATCAAGGTCTGGGAAAAGCGCGAGTTCGCCAATCTCGACGCGACGAAAGAACTCGGCACGCGCAACATCAAGGTGGCGCTGCGCCGCTTGCGCCGCTTCGCGCGTGAGGGTGCGGCCGAGGAACTCGATCTTGATGCGACGATCGAGGGCACGGCGAAGCAGGGTTGGCTCGATCTCAAGATGCGGCCAGAGCGACACAATGCGGTTAAAGTGTTGCTATTCCTCGACGTGGGCGGATCGATGGACCCGTTCGTCACGCTGGTGGAAGAACTGTTCAGCGCCGCCACTGCCGAGTTCAAGAATATGGAGTTCTTCTACTTCCATAACTGCCTGTACGAAGGCGTGTGGAAGGACAACCGCCGCCGCTGGTCGCAGCGGGACAAGACCTGGGACATCCTCCACAAGTACGGCCATGATTACAAGGTCGTGTTTGTCGGCGACGCGGCAATGAGCCCTTACGAGGTCAGCCACCCCGGCGGATCGGTGGAGCACATGAACGAGGAAGCCGGCGCGGTCTGGCTCAAACGGGTGCGTGACACCTATCCCGCCACCGTGTGGCTCAATCCCACGCCCGAGCGGCAGTGGGACTATTCACAATCGACCAAGATGATCCGCGAACTGATGCAAGGCGCGATGTTCCCGCTGACGCTGGGCGGGCTGGATGACGCGATGCGGGAACTGACGCGGAAGAAGGGCTGAGGCGCGTCACATTCAGCACGAGCGGGCCTGCAAATCCTCTTCGTCATTGCGAGCGACCGAAGGTCTTGCAGCAATCCAGAGTGGCGCAGAACTGCTCTGGATTGCGTCGCTTCGCTCGCAATGACGAGGAGGGTTGGTGTGATGCGGGTCGAATTACTTCTGCTCAGTATAGCAGCAGGTCTGCAATCTCTGCGCGCCATGCCGCTTCGTCCCGCGAGGCAATAGCATCGAGATCGCCCGCCTGCGCAGCCGGATCGTCCACCCATTCGCGCAAGGCCGGGCCGCCGTTGATCACGTCGATAGCGAGGCGGTCGAACTCGTATTCGTACGGGAAGTCGCGCCAGATCGGATAGTCAGGCCACAGATTACGGATTGCCTTGAACGCCAGTGCCTGCAAGCGCCACGGGCGGAACGCTGCATGATCGTAGAACCCGGCCTCGGCGTGGATCATCAGGCCGTTGCACAGCGTTTTCGCATGCTTGTGAAACGTGGGTTCGAACCAGCACTCGCGCAGCGCGCAGCCCACCAACAAGTCCGGCGCCGCACGCTGCATTTCGGCCAGCACCGCTTTGGCATCGACATCGGGCGCGCCGAACAGCACTTCGAGCGGGCGGGTGGTGCCGCGCCCTTCGGACAACGTCGTGCCTTCCAGCATTACCGTGCCGGCATAAGCCCGAGCCATGTTGAGGTTCGCGGCATTCGGGCTGGGGTTGATCCAGATGCGGTCCTGCGGCCAGCCAAAGCCGGGCGCATCGTTGGGCTGCCAGCCATCCATCGCGATCACGCGGTAATCGACATCCAGCTTGAACTGGCGGATGAACCAGTGCCCCATCTCGCCCAGCGTCAGGCCATGGCGCATCGGCATCGGCCCCGCGCCGACGAAACTCTCCTGCCCCGGCAGCAATGTGGTGCCTTCGACCGGTCGACCAGCGGGATTGGGGCGATCCAGCACCCACACGCTCTTGCCCTGCGCCGCCGCCGCTTCCAGCAGGTACAGCAGCGTAGTGACGAAGGTGTAGATGCGGCAGCCCAGATCCTGCAGATCGAACAGGAACACATCCGCCTGGTCCATCATCTGCGTAGCCGGACGGCGGACCTCGCCATAGAGGCTGAACACCGGGATGCCGTAGACCGGATCGGTCTCGTCCACGGTCTCGACCATGTTGTCCTGCTTGTCGCCCTTCAGCCCATGCTGCGGGCCGAACGCGGCGCTGAGCCGGATGTCAGGGCACGCGGCCAGGGCGTCGAGCGAATGGACCAGACCGTCGGTAACGGAAGCGGGATGCGCAACCAGCGCCACGCGCTTGCCAACCAGCGGCTTGCGCAGTTCAGGGTCCGCCAGCAGGCGATCGATGCCGAATTTCATACGACTGCCGGTGCCGCAACGTCGATCACGAAGCAAGCCGGATCGTGGAAATCCGGCTTCTCGCCGGTATGCGCGAGAGCCCAGTAGGAGCGCACGCCGCCTTCTTCCTCCAGCACCGCGCACATCGCCGCGTGCCATGGGCGCGGCGGCAGTCCGGAAAGCGGCACCGCCGCATCGAAAATCGCCATCGCCGTGCCGACGCGCAGCGAACACACAGGCTCGATGGGCATCGGCCGCTCGGCCATGCCGGTGCGGTAGCCGATGAAATCATAGGCATTCCAGCGTTCGGACGGCGTCAGGTTCAGCTCGACATATGCGTCCTCTCCCGGCTTGCGCAGGAACAGTTCGAAGCAGGTGTGCTGCCACAGGCCATCAGCGCGCCCTCGCCCGGCGAACGGCTGGGCGATCAGCGCCGACGGGCCATCGATCCGCCAGCGCAGCCGCAGCCATTCGCCATCGGGCGTGATTCGGCCGGATACCGACTGCGCCGCCAGCGGCGGAGAATCGAGGTGCGATATCAGCGTGTGCGTTTGCAAGCGCGCTACTCCATGCTAGGCGCGCCGGCGCCATGACTTACAGTTCCTCCCTGCTTCGCACGCTCGATGAGCGCGGCTACATCCACCAGATCACCGATGCGGCTGGCATCGATGCGCTTGCGGCGAAGCAGATCGTCCCCGGCTATATCGGCTTCGATGCGACAGCGCCATCGCTGCACATCGGCTCGCTTGTGCAGATCATGATGCTGCGGCGGCTCCAGCAGGCCGGGCACAAGCCCATCGTGCTGATGGGCGGCGGCACCACGAGGATTGGCGATCCCACCGGACGCGACGAAAGCCGCAAGATGCTGAGCGACGAGACGATCGCGGCGAACATCGCATCGATCCGCACGATCTTCTCGCGCCTGCTGACCTTCGGCGATGGCCCGACTGACGCGGTCATGGTCAACAACCACGATTGGCTCGGCCAGATCGGCTACATCGAAATGCTGCAGAAAGTCGGCACGCATTTCACCGTCAATCGCATGCTCAGCTTCGATTCGGTCAAGCTGCGGCTCGAACGCGAGCAGCCGATGACCTTCCTCGAATTCAACTACATGATCCTGCAGGGCTACGATTTCCGCCATCTCGCGCAGGACATGGGCGTTCGCCTGCAGATGGGTGGGTCCGACCAGTGGGGTAACATCGTCAACGGCGTGGAACTTGCGCGCCGGATGGACAGCACGGAAGTGTTTGGGCTGACGACGCCGCTGCTCACCACCGCCGATGGCGGCAAGATGGGCAAGACCGCCAGCGGTGCGGTCTGGCTCAACGAGGACCAACTCCCCTCATACGATTTCTGGCAATACTGGCGCAATTGCGACGACCGCGATGTCGGCAAGTTCCTGCGCCTGTTTACCGACCTGCCGATGGATGAAATCGAGCGACTCGAAGCCCTGGAAGGCGCGGCCATCAATGACGCCAAGACCGTCTTGGCCAATGAGGTCACACGGCTGTGCCGTGGCGAGGATGCCGCTGTTACTGCCGCCGAAACCGCCAGGCTGACGTTCGAAGGCGGCGGACTGGGGCAGGACCTGCCGACGCTGAGCGTTCCCGCCGAAGGCATCCGGCTAGCGGCTGCCTGCACTGCCGTGGGCTTCACCGCATCGAACGGCGAGGCTAAGCGCAAGATTGGCGAAGGCGCAGTGCGGATCGATGACGAGGCCATTACCGATCCTACCTTCCTCATCACCGTGGACGATGGGGCGACCCGTAAACTCAGCCTCGGCCGGAAGCGCCACGCCATCCTGCAGCCCGCCTGAAACCGCCAATCCGGCAAAACCGGCAAAAAATTTCCGGCAATTTGCTGCCGGGTTTACCGAATGTTTGTCATTACCCTGCATCTTGCCTCCTCACACAGAGGCAAGGGCTTGGGTTCAATCATGGGTGCAGGCGCACAGCTTACGGTAACGGACAAGCGTCGCGCCGCCCGTCATCCGATCGATTACAAGGTGATAGCCGAACATCGCCAGCTTGGTGATGTGCAGTTGCGAATCATCAACCTGTCGGCACAGGGCTTCATGGCCGTCGGCGTGCCGGGTCTGGAACGTGGCGAGCGCGTCACCATCCGATTCCCGGTGATCGGTCGCATCGAATCTCACCTGATCTGGTCACACGAGGAGCGCGTCGGCTTTCAGTTCGAACGCATCGTGCGGTTCGACGATTTCATGAAGCTGATCGACGTGCTGCAGCCAAACCCGCGGCTCCGCGCCCGCCGCTAAGCTTTTGCCGATTGCGTTGCGGCGCTTGCCAATGAAGATTTCCTGCCAGCGGACAATTCCAGACTAGTGTTGGCAATGTTTCGGCGCGCTGCCATGTCGGCGTCGTGACCGAACCCACCTCCCCGCTGCTGATTGCCGATTATCGCAAGTTCCTGTTCGCCCGGCTGTGCTCGGTCGTGGCGACGAACGGCATGGTCGTGATTCTCGGCTATCAGCTCTACGACCTTGCGCGTGGCCACTATGGCATGAGCATCGCTGAAGCCTCGTTACAGCTTGGCCTGCTCGGGCTTGCCCAGTTCGTGCCGCTGTTCCTGCTGACGCCGGTAGCCGGCATGGTCGCGGATCGTTTCGACAGGCGCCACGTAGCGGGGCTGGCGATGTGCATCGATCTGCTGGTGGCGCTGGGCCTTGCCATCACCACGGCGTCGGAGGTCCGCAGCCTGCCCTTGCTGTTCGGCTGCGCGGCCTTGCATGGCGCCGTGCGTGTCTTCGTCGGCCCGGCCATGGGAGCCATTGCTCCGAACGTGGTTCCGGCAAGCCTCATTCCCAAAGCCATCGCCCTTAACTCGATCGCCTGGCAAGGCGGCAGCGTTGCCGGACCTGCGGCTTTCGGCTTCCTGTTCGCCGACCATCCGGCAACGCCATACTGGACGGCAGTCGTCCTCATCGTGCTGGCGGTCATTTCAGTCATTTCGATTGGCAAGATGCCGCGCGTTCCCGAGGAAGAGCGACGCACCCATCCGATAAGGCAGATCGTCGGAGGATTTCATTTCCTGTGGAACGAGCGCTTCCTGCTAGGCTGCGTCTCGCTGGACCTTTTCGCCGTCCTTCTGGGCGGCGCGACGGCGCTGCTACCGATCTTCGCGCGGGACATCCTGCATGTCGGATCGGAGGGCCTGGGCCAGATGCGCGCTGCGCCCGCCATCGGTGCGGCGCTGGTGGCGCTGACGTTTTCGTTCCGCCCGCTGACACACAATGTCGGCGTGAAGATGCTGATATCGGTGGCCGCCTTTGGAGCGATGACGCTGGCGTTCGGTCTCTCGCGCAACTTTCTGTTGTCGTTGGGCTTCCTTGCCCTGCTCGGCGCGGCCGACATGGTTTCGGTGTTCATCCGCAGTTCGCTGATCCAGCTCAACACGCCGGATAACATGCGCGGCCGCGTTTCCGCCATCTCGGGCCTAGCCATATCGGCCTCGAACGAACTGGGCGAAATGCAGTCGGGCCTTGCCGCCGCACTGCTTGGCGCAACCGGGGCGGTTGTCTTCGGCGGCGCCGGCGCCATATTCGTTACCATCGTGTGGGCATACCTCTTTCCCGAGATTCGCCGCGCAAGAACCTTTGCTCCGCAGTATCGCCAGAAGGAATCCGAACCATGAAGGCAGACAGTATTCTCGCCACCATCGGCCGAACCCCGCACATCCGGCTGTCACGCATGTTCCCCGACCACGAGGTCTGGGTGAAATCCGAACGTGGCAATCCCGGCGGTTCCATCAAGGACCGCATCGGCCTTGCCATGATCGAAGCAGCCGAGGCCGATGGCAGCCTGAAGCCCGGCGGCACGATCATCGAACCGACATCGGGCAATACCGGCATCGGCCTGGCCATGGTTGCGGCGGTGAAGGGCTACAAGCTCGTGCTGGTCATGCCCGAATCGATGTCGATCGAGCGCCGCCGGCTGATGCTGGCCTATGGCGCGACATTCGACCTCACGCCCCGCGAAAAAGGCATGAAGGGCGCGATCGAGCGCGCACGCGAACTCATCGCGGAAACGCCGGGATCGTGGATGCCGCAGCAATTCGACAATCCGGCGAACGTCTCGATTCACGTCAAGACCACGGCAGAAGAGATCCTTGCCGACTTTGCCGACACGCCAATCGATGCCCTGATTACCGGCGTCGGCACCGGCGGCCACCTCACCGGTTGTGCCGAGCGGCTCAAGCAGGTCTGGCCCGAAATGAAGGCCTTCGCGGTGGAGCCCACTTTGTCCCCGGTGATTTCCGGCGGACAGCCCGGCCCGCACCCGATCCAGGGCATCGGCGCAGGGTTTATTCCCGGCAACCTGCACACCCAGGCCATCGATGGCGCGATTCAGGTCGAGCCTGCCGCCGCCAAGGAAATGGCACGCCGCTGCGCGTCCGAGGAAGGCATGCTGGTGGGCATCAGTTCGGGCGCCACGCTCGCTGCCATCGCCGCAAAGCTTCCCGAACTGCCTGCGGGTAGCCGGGTGCTGCGCTTCAACTACGACACCGGCGAGCGCTATCTCTCGGTGCCGGACTTCCTGCCCGAATGAGCGAGCTTAAAGCCGTAAGCTATCGGCACGGGGATGTGGCGTTGACGGGGTTACTGGCGCAGCCAGCAAGCGCCCCGCGCGCCGCGATCCTGCTGTTCCCGACGATTGCCAATATCAACGCACCGATGGAACGCCGCGCCCGCATGCTGGCAGACCTCGGCTATGTGGTGCTGATCGCCGATTTCTATGGCGAAACGCCGCAGGACATGGACGAGGCACGCCCTCTGGCTAATGCTCTGCGCGCAGATACCGCATTCTACCGGGCACGGCTGGCGGCTGGGGCAGATGCTCTGCGTGCGCACCCTGCGGCGGCGGGGCTGGCCATCGCGACAATTGGCTACTGCATGGGCGGGCAGGCGGCACTGGAACTGGCGCGCGATGGGCAAGATGTCTTCGCCGCCGCCAGTTTTCACGGGCTGCTTGAAACCGGTCGCCTTGCCGAACCCGGTGCGATCAAGGCCCGCCTGCTCGTCTGCCACGGCGATGCCGACCCCCTCGTGCCGCGCACGCAAGTGATGGCGTTCTGGGAAGAAATGGATCGCGCCGGGGCGAACTGGCATTTCCATAGCTACAGCGGTGTGAAGCATGGCTTCACCGATCCCGGCAGCGACGCCCGTGGCATGGCTGCAATCGGATACGATCAAAGCGCCGATCGTCAAAGCTGGTCGGCGATGCTGGCGCTATTCGACGAAATTCTGGCCAGATAAGGAAAGGGGGGCACTTGGCCCCCCGATCTTGTAGCGATCAATCGCTGGATCAACCCGGCGATGCAGCGTCTGGCTTGCCATCACCGTTGTCGTCGACGGCGTCAGGTGCGCCGTCGCCATTGGTATCCCACGCATCGGCCACACCGTTTGCGTCACGATCCCAGGCATCGGCCTTGCCGTCGCCATTGGTATCCATTGTCGCGGCGGGCGTAGCGGCGTTTTCAGCCGGTGCTGCTTCAGGGCTCATCTGCGAGTCCTGTGCATAAGCCACGCCTAACGTCAGCGGAGCAATCAGCGCAAAAGCAGCGCCACGGGTAAGGTTCTTACGAAGTGTCATCGGCGTTTCCTTTTCAGAACTTCATCCCCTGCCCGACCAATATTGGATCGATAGTCAGCCCTCACCACCCCCGATGCGGCCACACGACACCCCCCAGGGATGGCCCGAAATCGCAAATCGGTTCAACCCTGAGAGCCCACGGCTGGCGGTTCAGGCAGGCAGGAAGGCTTCTGCCGGAAGGCCCATTATCGATCCGGAACCCGCCTCGATCTTGCGCCGCAGCGCGCCTGCGTCTGGCGTGAACCGCTCGGCGAAGAAGCGGGCAGTGACCAGCTTGGCTTCAAGGAACGCGGTATCCGCACTTTCAGTGCCCAGCCCCTCCACCGCAGCCGAGGCCATCCGCAGCCACATCAGACCGAGCGAAACCACGCCCACAAGGTGCATGTAGGCATAGGCCCCGGCGCCAGCGTTCTCCGGATTGGCCAGCCCGTTCTGCGCCAGCCACATCGTTGCCGCCTTGAGCTCGCCATTGGTTTTGCCAACGCGTGTGGCGATCTCGGCCAGAGCGCCGTTTTCAGAAGCTGCCTGACACTCGCTGTCGACCAGCGCGAACAGCGCCTGCACGGCCCGTCCGCCATGGCGCGCCAGCTTGCGGCCAACCAGATCCATGGCCTGCACGCCGTTCGCGCCTTCATAGATCATCGCAATCCGCGCATCGCGCACGAACTGCTCCATGCCGTTCTCGGCAATGTAGCCATGCCCGCCCCAGATCTGCTGCATCGCCGTTGCCGTGGTATAGCCCATGTCGGTGCCATAGCCCTTAATCACCGGGGTCAGCAGCTCGACCAGATCGTCCGCGCGCTGACGCTCTTCCTCGCTCGCCGCCTTGTGCGACAGATCGACCAGCAACCCGCACCACAGCGACAGCGCGCGCATGCCTTCGGTGAACGCCTTGGCCTCCATCAGCATGCGCCGCACATCGGGGTGGACCAGCAAGGGATCGGCTTTCTGGTCAGGTTCCGCCGCTCCGGTCAGCGCGCGGCCCTGCCGCCGGTCGATCGCGTAAGCCGCGCCGTTCTGATACGCCACTTCCGCTTGCGAGAGCCCCTGCATGCCGACGCCAAGCCGCGCGGTGTTCATCATGATGAACATGGCGGCCAGGCCTTTGTTTTCCTCGCCCACGAGCCACCCGGTCGCGCCATCATAGTTCATCACGCAGGTCGCGTTCGCGTGGATGCCCATCTTGTGCTCGATCGCCCCACACGAAACCGCATTGCGTTCGCCGAGCGAGCCGTCCGCGTTCACGATGAACTTGGGCACGACGAACAGCGAGATGCCCTTGGTGCCCTGCGGCGCATCGGGCGTGCGGGCGAGAACCAGATGAATGATGTTCTCCGTCAGATCATGCTCGCCGGCGGAGATGAATATCTTGGTGCCGGTAACCGCGAACGTGCCGTCGCCGCGCGGTTCGGCGCGAGTCGTGATAAGCCCCAGATCGGTGCCGCATTGCGGCTCGGTCAGGTTCATCGTGCCCAGCCATTCGTTCGCCACCATCTTGGGCACATAGCGCTGCTGCAGTTCGTCCGATCCCTTGGCCAGCAGCGCGCCGACCGCACCGTTGGTCAGCCCGGGATACATCGCGAAGGCCATGTTCGCCGAAGACAGGAATTCCTCAACCGCAAAGCCAAGCACATGCGGCATGCCCTGCCCGCCGAATTCCTCGGGAGCTGACAGCGTGCCCCACCCCGAATCGCGGAACTGCGCATGCGCCTCACGGAAACCGGCGGGCGTAGCCACCGATCCATCGGCGTGGCGGGTGCAACCCTGCTGATCGCCCGAAGCGTTCAGCGGTGCGAGCACTTCGCTGGCGAACTTGCCGGCTTCTTCCAGCACGGCATCGATGATGTCGGCGCTGGCGCCGGAAAATCCGTCCAGTTCGGCATGGTCACCGATCTTCAGGACGTCATGGATGATGAAACGCGCATCGCGCACCGGCGCCCGGTAATTTGCCATTGCGAACCTCTCCTTTGTTATGACGCCCATATGGCCTCATTTGGGGAGTCTTTGAAGGTGGTCTCCCTCCAGCTTGCGATAGAAACAGCTTTGCGCCCCGGTGTGGCAGGCCGGGCCACGCGGCCGGACGATCATGACCAGCGCATCCTGATCGCAATCGACCCGGATTTCCTCGACATCCAACACGTGGCCCGAAGTTTCGCCCTTGGTCCACAGCGCCTCGCGCGAGCGTGAATAAAACGTCGCGTGCCCGGTTTCCCTCGTCTTCGCGATCGCCTCGGCGTTCATGAAGGCGACCATCAGAATCTCCTTCGTTTCGGCGTCCACCGCAATTCCGGTCAGCAGGCCTTGCGAATCGAACTTGGGCAGGAAAGCAGTCCCTGCTTCCCGCTCAGCCGTGGATACGTCACCCATTATCAATTCTGCTCCATAGGAAGTCCCGATACTGGTCCCGCAAACAAGCAAATGTTGCAGGATCACCACAGGCGTAGACCAAAATCCGAGCCCCTAAGCAATTGCCCTTTCCTTTGGGGCACTTTCGCGAGATTTAGGCCTCGCAGCTCGGGGGGGCTGCAACGGACCAGACAGGTGCTCACGACCAAGCGCCACGGTTCAGGGAAGACAGGCCGGGATCCGCCGCAAGGCTGGGTTGGCCGCGAGACATGAGGGATCGGGTCAAGCGACGTACAGGGGCGTCGCTGAATTGCGGAGCAAGACCCAACAAGTTTCGTCACGAGGACGCCCGGAGCTTTGGTTCCGGGCGTTTTCGTTTGTGCGGCGGGACTTTGGGCGGGTGAGGCTGCGGGACGAATTTGAACGTCAGCTATCTGCAGGCAAAAATCGAAAACAGCCTGTCAGGATGCGACAACTTTTCAGCCCGTCCAAGCAATCCAGGATGCAGCTGAAAAGCCGACATTGCGGAGCACGATAATTTCAATCACTACTATCCAGATGTCCCTTTACAAACGGTCTCGGTTGTTCATGGCTTGGGTGATGGTGGTTTTTTTCACCTTCCCCGTATGGGCTTCGCTTTTGGAAGATGCATACGGTAAAGCAGGATGGACAATCGCTTCGGTATTCTGGCTAAGTCACGGTGCCGTCATGATTTATTTATTCCGCTGCCCTGATTGCGGATTGTCACCCTTTGTTAGCAACAAAGGCCTCGGGGCTTGGTATACGCCTTGGCCGCGCAAAATCTGCGGCCATTGTGGGCATGATCATATGGTTATAGATCGGCGAGCATCAAAGTAGGGTCGGCTTTCATGCCATTATCCCTAAGAGCAGCCTGTCCGGACCCCACCCAATTCTTGTCATCGCGCGCGCCTTAGACCCTTCCCCAAAGGCGCTACCTCGCCAAAGGCAGCGCCTCGTCCAGCACCCGCGCGAAGCAGGCAATCGTGACGGAACTGGCTCCGGCCCGCTTCAAGGCCGATACGCAGGCATCGCTTGTGGCGCCGCTGGTCAGCACGTCGTCCACCAGCAGCACGCGCTTGCCCTTGATCCGCGCGAGGTGGCGCGGGTTCGGTACGATGGCCCCCGAGAGTGCGCGTTGCCGTGCCTTGCGGCCCAGCCCGCCCAGAGACGGCGTCGGCTTGCGTCGCTCCAGCCCATCTACCAGCAGCGTGGAGCCCGAGGCCCGGGCGATCTCCTGCGCCAGCAACGCCGCCTGGTTATAGCCGCGCCGCCACAGCCGCCAGCGATGCAGCGGCACCGGCACCACCAGCGTATCGGCATCGAGCGGCGGTAACCGCGCCGCCATCTGCCGCCCCATCATCGGCGCAAGCGCAATGCGCCTGCCGTGCTTGAGCGCGAGCACCAGCTTGCGCGAGGCATCGTTATACAGCGTCGCGGCGAATATGCCCTGGTGGCGCGGCG
The DNA here is from genome assembly GCA_964502105.1 of uncultured Novosphingobium sp. Taxonomy (GTDB): domain Bacteria; phylum Pseudomonadota; class Alphaproteobacteria; order Sphingomonadales; family Sphingomonadaceae; genus Novosphingobium. The sequence continues at coordinate 51,423 of CAZCUS010000016.1, forward strand.
GATCGGCCATGCACGGCGCGCAGGTGGCGCCATCGGGAATGCCATCGCCGAAAGGCCGCCCGCACGATCCACAGGCCGGCTCTCCCGGTATCGCCAGTTCGCTCCAGCAGGCCCCGCACAGCCCGGTCTGCGCAGCGATGGCGGCACCGCACAGCGGGCATCGCGGCGGAAACACCAGGTCCACCACGGGAGCAAGAGCACGGGAAATCGACACCGGGCAATGCTATCGGATCGTTGGCGCGCCGCAAGCGGTTGCGCGTGGATCGCGAACGCGGCAGGGAGCCGCCATGGCGACCCAGCCCCCAGCCCCGCCCCGTATCTTCTCCGCCGCGCGCCGCCTTGCCCTGCGCCGCCGCATGCTGGCGCTGCAAACGCAGCCCGACGCGCCGCGCTATCTGATCGAAGACATGATCGAGGATGTGCTGGAACGGCTGGCGTTCCTGCGGGTCGAGCCGGGCACCGCGCTGGTGATCGGTGATTTCACGGGCACCCTGTCACAAGCGCTCGCGGCAAGTGCCAGCACGGTCCAGCAAGTCGAACCGGCCCACGGATTCGTCGAGGAAATGCCCTATCCGCAAGGCGGCTTCGATCTGGTCGCCAGCCTCGGCACGCTCGATACCGTCAACGACCTGCCGGGCGCGCTGATCCATATGCGCAACGCGCTCGCCCCGGGCGGGCTGTTACTGGCGAGTTTAATGGGGGCGGGCAGTCTGCACGTGCTGCGATCCATCATGCTCGCAACCGACGGCGACCGGCCCGCGCCGCGCGTGCATCCGCAAGTCGACGTTCGTGCCGGTGCGCAGCTTCTGCAACGCACCGGCTTTGCCGATCCGGTTGTCGATATTCGCTCGCTCGATGTCGGGTTTCGCTCGCTCGACCGGTTGGTGGGCGATCTGCGCGCGCAAGGCCTGTCGAACGTGCTCGCCGATCCAGGCCCGGCATTGTCGCGTCAAATGCGGAATCACGCCCGCGCCGCATTCGCCGAGGCAGGTGAGGATGGCCGAACCGTGGAGCGATTCGAAATCCTCACCCTCTCGGGCTGGAAGCGCTGAGCCTTAGCCCAGCGCCGCCTGCGCCGCCGCCAGCCGTGCGATCGGCACGCGATAGGGCGATGCGCTGACGTAATCGAGGCCCTGCGCCTCGCAGAAGGCGATCGAGGCCGGATCGCCGCCATGTTCGCCGCAGATGCCCAGCTTGAGGTCGGGGCGCGTCGCCCTGCCCCGTTCCGCAGCCATCGCGACCAGTTGTCCCACACCATCGATATCGAGCGTGACGAACGGATCGCGCGGATAAATGCCCTTTTCGACATAGGGGCTGAGGAAGCGAGCGGCGTCGTCACGCGAAACGCCGAGCGTGGTCTGCGTCAGGTCGTTGGTGCCGAACGAGAAGAATGAGCCTTCCTCGGCAATCTCGCCCGCCATCAACGCGGCACGGGGCAGTTCGATCATCGTGCCGACGAGGTATTCCAGCGTGCGGCCTTTTTCCTCGAAGACTTGCGCCGCAACCCGGTCGATCAGCACGCGCAGGATCTGCAGTTCGCGCTTGGTCGCGACCAGTGGCACCATGACTTCGGGCACCGGCGCTTCGCCGGATGCTTCCGCCACTTCGCAGGCCGCCTCAAAAATGGCGCGCGCCTGCATCTCGTAGATTTCGGGGAAGGTGATACCCAGGCGGCAACCACGATGGCCCAGCATCGGGTTGAACTCGTGCAGTTCGTCAGCACGGCGACGCAGGGTTTCCACGCCGATGCCGATGGTGTCGGACAGGTCGGCGAACTCGGCGTCGCTGTGCGGCAGGAACTCGTGCAGCGGCGGATCGAGCAACCGGATCGTAACCGGAAGGCCGGCCATGACCTCGAAAATAGCGCGGAAATCGGCGCGCTGTTCGGGTAGCAGCTTTTCCAGCGCGGCACGGCGGCCGGCCTCGTCCTCGGCCAGGATCATCTGGCGCACGGCCGAGATGCGCTGCGCGTCGAAGAACATATGCTCGGTGCGACACAGGCCGATGCCTTCGGCCCCAAACTGGCGCGCCATGCGGCAATCCGCTGGCGTTTCGGCATTGGTGCGCACTTTCATCCGGCGGTGCTTGTCGGCCCAGACCATCAGCGTGCCGAAATCGCCGGCGAGTTCAGGCTCCACAGTGCGCACTTCGCCCAGCATGATTTCACCGCTAGCGCCGTCGAGGGTGATGACGTCACCTTCCTTCAGCTCGCGGTTGCCGATCCGCAGCGTGCGGTCTTTCATGTTGATCGACACGCCGGACGCGCCCGATACGCACGGACGGCCCATGCCGCGCGCCACTACCGCAGCATGGCTGGTCATGCCGCCACGCGCAGTCAGGATGCCCTTGGCCGCGTGCATTCCATGAATGTCCTCTGGCGATGTCTCGATGCGGACAAGGATCACCGCTTCGCCCAGTTCGGCGTGCTTTTCGGCGGTATCGGCATCGAGGACGATCGTGCCGGATGCCGCGCCGGGGCTGGCCGGAAGGCCTTTGCCCAGAATATCGCGCGGTGCCTCGGGATCGAGCGTGGGGTGCAGCAACTGGTCGAGCGCCATGGGATCGACCCGGCGGATCGCGGTCGCCTCATCGATCAGGCCCTCGGCGACCATGTCGACGGCCATTTTCAACGCGGCCTTGGCGGTGCGCTTGCCCGAACGGGTCTGCAGCATCCACAGCTTGCCGCGCTCCACCGTGAACTCGATGTCCTGCATGTCGCGGTAGTGCTTTTCGAGCAGTTCGAAGACCTCGGCCAGCTCGGTGTAGGCAGCAGGCATCGCCTCTTCCATCGAAAGCGGCTTGGCGCCTGCGGCTTCCCGCGCCTTCAGCGTCAGGTACTGCGGCGTGCGGATGCCCGCGACCACGTCTTCGCCCTGCGCGTTGACCAGCCATTCTCCGTAGTAGGCCTTTTCGCCCGTCGCGGGATCGCGGGTGAATGCGACGCCGGTGGCGGAGGTATCGCCCATGTTGCCGAACACCATGGCCTGCACGTTCACTGCGGTGCCCCAATCGCCCGGAATGTCGTTCAACCGGCGATAGACTTTGGCACGGTCCGAATCCCACGAATCGAACACCGCCGAAATCGCACCCCAAAGCTGCTCGTTCACATCCTGCGGGAACGGGCGGCCCAGTTCGGCCTCGACGATGGTCTTGTATTGCGCGACGATCTTGCGCCAGTCGTCAGCGGTCAGTTCAACGTCGTTGAGGTAGCCGTGATCTTCCTTGACGATCTCCAGCGCCTCTTCGAACAAGTGATGCTCGATCCCCAGCACCACGTCCGAATACATCTGGATGAACCGGCGGTAGCTGTCCCACGCGAACCGGTCATCGCCCGAAACCGTGGCCAGGCCTTCGACGGTGGCGTCATTGAGGCCAAGGTTCAGGACGGTGTCCATCATGCCCGGCATCGAGACGCGCGCGCCTGAGCGGACCGATACCAGCAGCGGATCGGCGGCATCGCCGAACGCCTTGCCCACGGTCTTTTCAATATGCTTGAGCGCTTCGGCCACATCGGCACGCAGCGCGTCGGTAAAGTCCGAACCTTCGGCCAGATACTTCACGCATTCCTCGGTGGTGATGGTGAAGCCTGGCGGCACCGGCAGGCCGATCCCGGCCATTTCTGCAAGATTGGCTCCCTTGCCGCCAACAATGACCTTGTCACGCGTGCGCGGATCGTCATGCCGTGCATCGCCACCGAAGGTATAGACCTGTTGATTCATTATTTTCGCCAGTCTCCATGACGTGGGTGCGCGAGGTGGACCTCAACGCAACCCAGCGTAAATATCTGATATAAAACAGAACAGTTGAAACGCGCTTGCAGATCCCAATCCCGTTAGCGCGACTTACCCCGCTTGAATAGCTTGCGCATTGTGCACCGCAGCAAGGAATCTATCAAGCAACTCGAAGTGTCGCCGTTGTGTAACGGTGTCGTCTTGGTCAAACGCGAGTTGGGCAAGAAGGTCTTCCACTGGCGCAGCCAATGGCACAATCGCATCGAGCGCCGCCGCGCCATCGCCATGGACCCGCGCCGTTGCGATGCTTGGCTCCGCTTTATCGAGAGCAACCAGCAGCGCCGCCTCAGCGGGTTGGGCGATGCGATCAGGCGGTGTGTCGTGCCGGTCGGCCATCTTGGCGGCGATAACAGCAGCAAGGTCGGGATCATCGACGTTAGCGAGCGGATCTTCCTCGCCTGTGCGCGCAATCTCACCTTCCAGCCCGTGCCAGTCGGCCCGCTCCAGCACGGCACGCGCGCGGACGAGCGCAGCGGAGAGATCAGCAGGCAAAGTGGTGGGGTTTTGAGGCATCGCATCTTGTTTGGCGGACCCCATCCGCAGGGTCAACATATAGGCGATCGCGCGAGGGCTTTGTTCATCGACGGATGCCGTCGCATCATTATAAGGCGCGCCATGAAATTGCTTTCGCGCCTAGCTTCCCTGATCGCCGCGTCTCTGATGCTGTGGCTCGCACCGTCGGCGTGCGCCCGCGATTCCGTCGATACCGCGCCGCCGGAACAAGCTGCTCCGCTGGCACAGCCGGCACGCCCGGCCTTGTGGAAGGTCGCCGACGAGGACACCACGATCTGGTTGTTCGGAACGGTGCACGTGCTGCCGCCGGGGATCGACTGGCTCAACGGCCCCGTTGCCAGCGCGCTCGATGACTCGGATGAGCTGGTGACCGAAATCGTCGAGCCGGGCTCGGGCGCGATGCAAGAGATTGTCCGTCGCTTCGCCACGCTTCCGCAAGGCCAGTCGTTGCGTGACCTCATGCCGCCGGAAGAGCGCACGAAATACGAAGTCGCGCTCGATGCGATGAAGGTGCCGGTCTCGATCTTCGACCGATACGACATCTGGTATGCCGCTGTTGGACTGTCGACGCTGCCACTGCTGCAGGAAGGCTATGCAACTTCCAACGGGGTCGATGCCAAACTCGCCGCAATCGCCAAGGAACGCGGCGCGAAGCACGAAGGGCTGGAAACGCCCGAGTTCCAGATCGGCCTGTTCGACGCCCTGCCCCTTGCGGTTCAACAGCGGTATCTCAGCGAAGTGCTCGATCAGTTGCCCACGATCCGCACCGACCTCAAAGCCATGGTCGAGGCATGGAAGACAGGCGATGCCGATACGCTGGCAAAGCTGATGAACGAGGGCGAGTCCGAGCCGGAACTGATGGAAGTGCTCCTCACCAACCGCAACCGGACCTGGGCAAAGTGGATAGCCAAGCGTCTCGACGAGCCGGGCGAGGTCTTCGTCGCCGTCGGCGCCGGGCATCTTGCCGGGCCAGACAGCGTGCAGGCGCAACTGACCGCCGCCAAGATCGAGGCGATGCGCGTCCAGTAGGCGCGCCCGTTCCGCAAAGCCCATGCTTCGTCGCCATTTCGCCCTGCTGCTACTGGTTTTCACGCTCGCTCTGGCGGGCTGCAAGCGCGAGCCGCTGCCCGCCGATCCTGCGATCTGGCTGGTCGAGGGGGCGCAAGGCGAAAAGGCCTGGCTGTTCGGCACGATCCACGCTTCTGCCCATCCTATCGCCTGGCGCACGCCGGTGGTGGCCAATGCGCTCGATGAGGCGGACGAGATCATGGTCGAAGTCGCCAATATCGCCGACGAGTCCGCCGTTTCCGAGACCTTCGCACGTTTGGCAACAACGCCGGGCCTGCCGCCCCTTTCGGACAGGATCGACGCCGCACGGCGCAGGGCGTTGGTCGATTTCCTAAAGCGCCACAATATCGACGAGGCACGCTTTGGATCGGTCGAGACCTGGGCGGCGGCGCTGGTGCTGGCACAAGCCGCCAATCCCGATGCCAATGCGAAGAACGGTATCGACCGGGCAGTGATCGCGCTGGCGAACGGCCGGCCAGTGGTCGAACTGGAGGGTGCCAGCGGTCAGCTCGCGCTGTTTGATGGCCTGCCGGAAAACAACCAACGCGATCTGCTGGGCGCGGTCGTGACCGACCCCGATGCCTTGGAAAACGAGGACAACGATCTGACCCGCGTGTGGCTGACCGGCGACATGGCGCGGATCGAGCGCGAAACCCGCGAAGGCCTTCTCGCCAATCCGGACCTTCGCGCGGTGCTGTTCACCGGGCGCAACCAACGCTGGACCGCGCACATCGCGCAAGCCATGCGCGCTGGCCGCCATCCGTTTGTAGCGGTGGGCGCGGCACACATGGCCGGGCCCGAGGGGCTGCCCGCGATGCTGGAGGCAAAGGGCTTCACCGTCACGCGCCTGCACTAATGGAATGGGCAAGCCTTGCTTTTTAGCGCCGGTATCGATAAGGGCGCGCGCTTCCCGTCATGGTCATCCCTGGAGGCGTGACGAGGAAGAACGATTGTACCACATCGAAAGGTAGAGATATGAGCGATACGCTTACCCTGCCGGCCGAGACGCGCGAACGGGCTGGCAAGGGAGCCTCCCGTGCACTGCGTCGCGAAGGCCGCGTCCCCGCCGTGATCTATGGCGGCAAGGAAGAACCCCTGGCCATCCACGTCGAAGCCAAGGAACTGGCTCGCCAGCTCGGCTCCGGCCACTTCATGAACTCGATCGTCATGGTCGAGATCGACGGCAAGGCCGTGCGGACGCTGCCGAAGGACGTAGCTTTCCACCCCGTTTCCGATCGTGCGCTCCACGTCGACTTCCTCCGCATCGGCAAGAATTCGACTGTCGAAGTCGCTGTGCCGGTCGTCTTCATCAACGAAGAGGGTTCGCCGGGCCTGAAGCGCGGCGGCGTGCTCAACATCGTGCGCCACGAGCTTGAGCTGGTTTGCGACGGCAACCGCATCCCCGACGAGATCACTATCGACGTCACCGGCATCGAAATCGGCGATTCGATCCACATCAGCAGCGTCAAGCTGCCGGAGGGTTCGACCAGCGCGATCACCGATCGCGATTTCACCATCGCCACGATCGTTGCTCCTTCGGCGCTCAAGAGCTCCGATGGCGAAGCGACCGACGAAGAAGCCGGCGAGTAATCGGAACGGCTACCTCCTGCCCCTGCTTCGGGGGCGGGAGGAGCCTTCCTTTGCCACGACATGCAAATCTGGGTCGGCCTCGGCAATCCCGGCCAGCAATATGCGCTGCACCGGCACAACGTGGGCTTCATGGCGGTCGATACGATCGCGGAAGTGCATGACTTCGGCCCTGTGCAAAAGAAATTCCTGGGTTGGGCGCAGGAAGGCCGCATTGGCGGCAGCAAGGTTCTGCTGCTCAAACCCGCCACTTTCATGAACGAGAGCGGCCGCGCCGTGGGCGAGGCTATGCGCTTCTACAAGCTTGCGCCCGATGCGCTGACCGTGTTCCATGACGAACTCGATCTCGCCCCGTTCAAGGTCAAGGTGAAGCGCGGCGGCGGCACCGCCGGTCACAATGGCCTGCGCTCGATCGACCAGCACCTCGGTCCAGACTTTCGCCGCATCCGCCTCGGCATTGGCCACCCCGGCCACAAAGAGCGCGTTACCGGGCACGTCCTGGGCAACTTCGCCAAATCCGAAATGGACCCGCTGGCCGATATGCTTGGCGCGATTTCCGCCGAGGCCCCACTGCTCGCCGCCGGCGACGATACCCGCTTCATGAACGACGTGGCGCTGCGCCTGCAGGACTGACGCTACTGCACTACCTGCCGGTGGTGTCGGAAACGATTACAACCCGCGCGCCCGCTACTGGCCGTTAACCACTGTCATGTTAGGGATTCCGTAAATGGCACGCCGTTTGCGTTGGTTTGCATCAACCAATGTCAACCATGCCATTTCCAATCGGGGGTAACGTCATGAACCGCAAGATCGTCCTTTCCGCTGTGCTCGCCTCGGCAGCCACGCTCGCCACCAGCACGCCTGCCTTTGCGGGTTCGTGGTTCTCACACTCGCACTATTGCAACTGCGGCCACTCGGGCGGCGGCAAGTCATGCGGTTCCACTTCGTCGAGCACCTCGACCTCGGGTGGCACCACGACGACTTCGGGCGGCACCCCGCCGCCGTCGGGCACCACCACCACCTCGACCACTTCGGGCGGCAGCTCAGGCGGAAGCTCGGGCGGCACCTCCGTTCCGGAGCCGGGCGTTCTGGGCATGATGGGTCTGGGCCTGATCGGCCTCGCCGTCGCCCGCCGTCGCAAGACGAGCCGCTAAGCCTTAACCGGCTTGCGGCTTACAGCATTCAGGCCGTCGCCGGGATCAACCGGCGGCGGCCTTCGCTTTTTCCAGATCGCGCTTGAGCACCCCGTTACGCGGATCCGTCGACGCCGCCGCTTGCAGATAGCGCACCGCGCCGGGCAGGTCCTTGCGCGCATTCAGCCGCACCAGACCGGCCATGTGCAAGTAATCGGGACTTGCAGGCTGCAGCGCCAAAGCCTTGTCGGCATAGCCGATGGCCGCATCGGCGCGGCCAAGCTTGCTCGAAGCCAGCGCCAGCCGTTTGAGCACCTCCGGATCGGGACCACCGGCCAGCAGCCGCTCATAAATCGGGACTGCGGCGTTCCAGTCGGCCCGGTTCATCGCCGCCTGTCCCTGCTGGGCCAGCGCCTGCATCGCTTTCAATCGCTTTGGCTCAAGCCGGGCGCGCAGCGCGTCGGCCTCGGGCGCGCCAGAGTCGCGCGCGGCCTTCTCGGCCAGTTCCAGAATGCGGCCATCGGCCAGCGTGCTCTGCGCCAGCGGCTTCAGCGTCGTCCACGCACTCGCCGCATCGCCGGTGGCAAGCTGGGATTCGCCCAGCATCATGCGCGCATAAGGGTTGTTCGGAATGACGAGCATGGCGCGTGAAAACAGCACGCGCGCCTGCTCGGCGTGGCCTAGACGCAGCATGGCCTCTGCATACGTCATGCCGAGACCTGACCCGGGGTCAAGCGAGCTTTGCTGCGTCTGCAGCGTATCGCGGATTTCCTCCCAATCTCCCTTTTCCGAAAGGAGCTGGACCTTGAGCGACTGAACGTCCGGCCGGGAAGAATCCAGCTTCTCCGCCATGGCGAGCTCAGCCATCGCGTCATCCAGCTTCCCCTTCTCATCGAGCTGGTTCGCCAGCGCGAGATAGGGATCGACGCGGTCGGGGAAGTTCTTCGTGACCGTGCGATAAGCCGCGATCGCCGCGTCGGTCTGGCCGCGCGCTACTGCAAGATCGCCGGCGAGCACTTGCGTCTCATAGGCGCCCGCTGCCATCGCCTTCATCCGTGCATAGACCCGGGCTGCCTCACCGGGCTGATCGGTCTGCAGCAGATAGCGTGCATAGTCGGTAACGAGGCCGATATCGTCACCGGCCTGCATGCCCTGCCTGAACGCATCCACCGCCTGTTCGGTCTGTCCCAACCCGAGATGCGCCGCTGCACGGATAGCCCAACCCTGCGGGGTAGAATTACCGCCTGCGAGCTTGAGCGCGTCCGCCGGGCGGTTCTGCAACAGCGCCAGTCGGGCCTTCATCATGTCGACATCCGGGCCGCTGCCGCCTGCCGCCGTCAGCCGGTCAATCGCCGCCTGCGCCGCATCGGCGTCGCCAAGGGCAAGCTGCGCCCGTGCGAGCAGCATCAGCATCTCCCGGTTGCCAGGATCGCCTTGCAGGGCGGCACTCACGGCAATGCGCGCGGCCGCGAAATCGCGGGCGACGAAGCTAGCCTGCGCCTTGGCGAACTGTTCTTGCGGGGACGCCTGACAACCGGCCAGAAGCAGGGCGGCAGCGAGCGGAATCGACAGTCGGGAAAGCGTTTTCATGGCCTTGATGCTAGGACAAATGGCTGAAATTTCCGTGAAGCCGCACGCCCGTTTTCCGGCAGAACTGGCCAAGCCGTCGCATCACAGCTAAGGGCGCGCCGTTGGCACATTGCGCGCTTGCATCTCCATGCCCGATTTCGCGGCGCGGGAGCAGGCCAGAAGGAGTTTACCATGGGTTTCCGTTGCGGGATCGTCGGCCTGCCCAACGTCGGCAAGTCGACCTTGTTCAATGCGCTCACCGAGACGCAGGCAGCGCAGGCGGCCAACTATCCGTTCTGCACGATCGAACCGAACGTCGGCCAGGTCGGCGTGCCCGATCCCCGCCTCGACAAGCTGGCCGCAATCGCCGGCTCAGCCAAGACCATCCCGACGCAGCTTGGCTTCGTCGATATCGCTGGCTTGGTGCGCGGCGCGTCGAAGGGCGAGGGTCTGGGCAACCAGTTCCTCGGCAATATCCGCGAAGTCGATGCTATCATCCACGTCCTGCGCTGTTTCGAGGATGACGATATCCAGCACGTCGATGAGCGGATCGATCCCATCGCCGACGCAGAGACGGTGGAAACCGAACTGCTGCTGTCCGATCTTGAAAGCCTGGAAAAGCGCGTGCCCGCCGCCGTCAAGCGCGCTAGCGCTGGCGACAAGGAATCGAAGATCATCGCCAGCGTGCTGGGCCAGGCGCTCGAACTGCTGCGCGAAGGCAAGCCTGCGCGGTTGACCGTCCCCCGCGACGAAGAGGAAGCGCGCGTATTCGCGCAGGCCCAGCTGATCACGGCCAAGCCGGTGCTTTACGTCTGCAACGTCGAGGAAGGCGCGGCAGCCGAGGGCAATGCCTTTTCGGCCCGTGTGTTCGAGAAGGCAGCGGCCGAAGGCGCGAGCGCGGTGATCGTCTCCGCCGCGATCGAGTCCGAACTGGTCGGCATGGACCCCGAAGACCGGCTGGTTTTCCTGGAGGAAATGGGCCTGCATGAAACCGGCCTCGCCCGGATCATCCGCGCCGGTTACGAACTGCTCCATCTGCTGACCTTCTTCACCGTCGGCCCGAAGGAAGCGCGCGCCTGGACCGTGCACAACGGCGCCAAGGCTCCTGACGCCGCAGGTGAGATCCACTCGGACATGCAGCGCGGCTTCATCCGCGCCGAGACGATCGCCTTTGATGATTTCGTCGGTCTGGGCGGTGAAAGCGCGGCCAAGGAAGCGGGCAAGTTGCGGCAGGAAGGCAAGGAATACGTCGTGCATGACGGCGACGTGATGCACTTCAAGTTCAACGTCTGATTCGGCGTCGGCCATGCTCTATTTCGAAGATCTGGTTCCCGGCACATCGCGGCGCTTCGGTCGTTATGAAGTGACGCGCGAGGAAGTGCTGGAATTCGCCAGAAAATACGATCCGCAGCCCTTCCACCTGACAGACGAAGGCGCGGCAGAAACGCATTTCGGCCGCCTTGCCGCCAGCGGGTGGCACACCTGCTCGATGACGATGGCGATGATCGTGGCCGATATGGCAGTCGCTCCACGGGCCCAACAGGGCGCTTTGGGGGTCGACGCAGTGCGCTGGCCACGCCCTGTTTTCCCCGGGGATGTGCTCAATTGCGAAATGGAACTGCTCGAAAAGCGCCTCAGCGACTCGCGTCCCGGTTTTGGTATTCTGCGAAGCCGGGTCACGACGTTCAACCAGAACGGCGATCCGGTGCTCCATATGACCCCCGCGACGATGGTTCGCACGCGCGACGCGAGCTGACGTGGCATATTCGGCGGATATGCGATATGGCCCCGGGATGTTTCGCCGGGTCATCCTTTTCCTGCTGGTCTGCTGCCTTGCCGCGCCAGCGATGGCGATGACCGGGCATTGCTCCTTGCCGGAGGTCGCCCGGCAGGCAACGGCGACCGATTGCCATGGGGGGATGACCCAGGTCGCCATGGATCACGCCAATCCCGGCCATTCCGAAAAGCGCCAGCCGCAGCCGCCGCAAAAAGACTGCATCGGCTGCGTGACGCCACTGGCCGCGCAAACGCCTGCTTTGGCGCGTCCGGATCTGGCACCGCAATGCCATGCCTCGCGGTTGGTCGCCGCTTTCGCGCCCACCGTCGCTGCGCCGGAAACGCCCCCTCCCCGAACCTGATCGCAGCGAGCGGTGCGCAATCGCGCGCCACCTCCCCACGCTTTCAGGATACATCCCATGCACATACGATTAGCCACGGCGCTTGCCGGGGCCGTTTCGCTGGCATCGCCCGCGCTCGCGCAGGACATGCCGCACGATCACTCGACGATGAACCACGGCGCCGTCCCTGCGCCAGATGAACCCGCGCCGCACCAGGCCATGCCCGGAATGGCACACGGGGCGAGCGATGTACTTGCTCCGGCTAATGGCTCAGGCACGTCCCGACTGCCCGCCAACGAGGGCGGCATGCACGGTCTCCACGCGATGGCGGGTGACTGGATGCTGATGGCACATGGCTTCGCCTCTGCCCAATATACCGACCACTCCGGCCCGCGCGGTGATGACAAGGGCTATGTCACCTCGATGGCGATGCTGATGGCGCAGCGTGACACCGGATTCGGCCGCTTCCAGTTCCGCTCGATGCTCAGTCTCGAACCGGCGATGGACGCGCGCGGCTATCCCAACCTGTTCGCCACCGGCGAGACCGCCGACGGCATCGCCCTGGTCGACCGCCAGCACCCGCACGACCTGTTCATGGAACTGGCGGTTCGCGCCGATTTCGACATCGCGCCGGGCACGCAAGCCTTCGTCTATGGGGGCCCGGTGGGTGAGCCGGCGCTTGGCCCCAGCGCCTTCATGATGCGCGGATCGGCGCGCTACAATCCGGAGCCGCCAATCACGCACCATTGGTTCGATTCCACCCACATCACCTATGGCGTGGTTACGGCGGGCCTGACTTCGACGCGCTGGCAGCTTGAAGGCTCGGCGTTTCGTGGCGCGGAACCGGATGAGCGTCGCTGGAATATCGAGACACCCAAGCTCGATTCCTGGTCAGTCCGGGCAAGCTGGACACCGTCGCCTGAATGGGCCGTGCAGGCCAGCTATGCGCAGATCAAGGAACCCGAGGCGCTCCACATCCGCGAGGACGAGAACCGCTTCACCGCCTCTGCGAGTTACACCGGCAAGTCAGGCTTGTCTGCCATGCTCGCCTTCAGCGCCAAGGACCGGGTGCCGGGCAAGACCCTCACCGCGCTGCTGGGCGAGGCCAGCTGGAACATCGACAGCGCGAACTCGCTGTTCGGTCGCATCGAGAATGTAGCCAATGACGAACTGTTCCCCGACCATGACGATCCCCTGCACGACCGGACTTTCCGGGTTACCAAGCTACAGGCCGGATACGCCCGCCGGATAAGGTTGGACCCGTTCGAGCTGGCGATTGGCGGGTCGCTGTCAGCCTATGCCAAACCCAACGCGCTGGATGCCGCCTATGGCCGCAATCCATGGGGCTACACCCTGTTCGCGCGGTTTTCGCTGGGTAGCTAGCTCAACCCTTGCAACGCACCATGCCGCGTGCATCGAAGCCCACGCGCTCCTGGGCGTCGTGGATGACCATGCGGCTGGGCCATTCGCTGAGGTCGGGCGCGTCCACCCCGCCCGACCCGGCCTGCGCTACCAGTTCGACCCAATTGTCGAGCCCGACGTAAGTCGATCGCGCGCCGGCAGGGAGTTCCGCACTGCCCTGCTTGGCAGCGACCGTCTGCAGCTTGCCGCCAACCTTCAGGTAGCCGCGATCATCCTGCGTAATGAACAATAGGTCCGCCGCTGGATCGTCGCCCCGGCGGAAACTGCAGCCATCGCGGCCAAGATCGTAGCGGGCCATGTCCTCTGCGGTAATCGGCTCAGGCAAGATCGGCTTGAACGGCGCCTGGTTCATCCGTTTGACCATGGCGATGTCGCGCGCGTCGTCCGGGGCCTTGGCAGGCGGCGGCTCCTTGCCGCAGCCTGCCAGCAGCAACAGCCCTGCAATCACTGTAATCGTTCTTATCATCACTTGCGCCCGAAGAGCTTCTCGATGTCCTGGTGTGCCAGCTTAACCCACGTAGGTCGGCCATGGTTGCATTGGCCCGAACGCGGCGTGCGCTCCATCTCGCGCAGCAGCGCGTTCATCTCGGCAACCGAGAGCGCCCGACCCGCCCGGACCGAACCGTGGCAGGCCATCGTGGCCAGCACCAGATCGAGACGTTCCCCGAGCAGCAGGGCATGGCCATTCTGGGCCAGATCGTCGGCGATGTCCTGCACCAGCGCGGCGACATCGGATTTACCCAGCACCGAAGGCACCGCGCGCACCAGCATCGCGCCGGGCCCGAACCGCTCGATGGCAAGGCCATAACGGGCTAGGTCCGCCGCTTTGTCTTCCAGCGCATCGCAAGCCGTTTCCTCCAGTTCGACGACTTCGGGCAACAACAGTGCCTGGCTGCGCACCATCGCGGTTTCCGCGCCCGCCGCCTTGAGCCGTTCGAGCACGAGCCGTTCGTGCGCGGCGTGCTGATCGACGATGACCAAGCCGTCCTGCGCCTCGGCCACGATATACGTGCCCGCCACCTGCCCGCGCGCCACGCCAAGCGGGAACTGGGCCGCATCGTCCGCGATGTCCTCCGCCGCCTCGGCCCGGCCAGCGGGCGGCGCCATCACCTGTTCCTCGTAAGAGCGCCAAGCAGTGCCAGCCTCGCTCACACGGGCTTGCGGCGCGGAATGTTCGCGCGCGAACAGCGACGCCAGTCCTGGTGCTTGGGGCCGCTGGGCTATCGGCTCGGCCTGCCAGTTCCCCATCGCCGACGCGGCGGGAGCCTGCGCGCTGCGCTGGCCCGCGCCTTCCAGTGCATGCCGCAGCGCGCCGACCAGAAAGCCGCGCACGAAGGCGGGATCGCGAAAGCGCACTTCGGTCTTGGCGGGGTGGACATTGACGTCCACGTCTTCGGGGGGAATTTCAAGGAACAACGCCAGCACGGCATGACGATCGCGCGCCAGCATGTCGGAATAGGCCCCGCGCACCGCACCGATCAGCAATCGGTCCTTCACCGGTCGACCGTTGACGAACAGGTATTGGTGATCGGCGACGCCACGGTTGAAGGTCGGCAGTCCGGCAACGCCAGTGAGCCGCGCCAACCCGCGCTCAGCCTCGATCACCACGCCGTCATCAGCCAGTTCGCGCGCCACGATCCTCGCGACCCGCGCCGCTGCATCCTCGCGCGGTTGCACCGCCAGCACCCGGCGGCCGTCATGCTCCAGCGTAAAGCCGATCTCGGGCCGCGCCATCGCCAGGCGGCGGACGATATCAAAGCAAGCGGCATATTCGGAGCGCGGCGAGCGCAGGAATTTGCGCCGCGCCGGCACTTTGCCAAAGAGCTCCTCGACGCGGATACGCGATCCCGGTGGCAGAGCGGCGGGACCGTCATCCACCAGCGCGCCATGATCGACGACGCGGCGCCAGCCTTCGCCCGCACCGTGCGGGCGGCTTTCGATTGTCAGCCGCGCGACGCTGGCGATCGAAGGCAACGCCTCGCCGCGAAAGCCCAGCGTGGCGACCATCTCGATCCGATCGTCGGGAAGCTTCGAGGTG
The DNA here is from genome assembly GCA_964502105.1 of uncultured Novosphingobium sp. GTDB lineage: Bacteria > Pseudomonadota > Alphaproteobacteria > Sphingomonadales > Sphingomonadaceae > Novosphingobium. Next base: position 66,661 of record CAZCUS010000016.1, read on the forward strand.
GCATGCCGCTCCAGCGCCAGCGCAATTTCTGCGGGCGACATGCCGCAGCCGTCGTCGGTCAGTTCGATCAGGTCCAGCCCGCCCGAAACAAGGCGTATGGAAATGCTGGAAGACCCCGCATCGATGGCGTTTTCAAGCAACTCCTTGAGCGCCGAGGCGGGCCGTTCGACCACTTCGCCGGCGGCTATCCGGTTGACGAGATCATCAGGAAGGCGGCGGATTTCAGGCATGGATTGAGGACCTAGCGACGAAGCGTCGTAAATTCGAGACAGAGCCTGACGAAACCCACGTGTATTTTGACACAAATTTTTGGCGTTTGCCCCAAGCATGGGCTAAGGGCACGCCTTCAACGCCAACTCGCCGGCCATACCCTGCCAGATCAACATGGTAAGTACCGGATACATTACGGATTTTTAAATGGCATCGTTCATGTCGCGATTCTTCAAATTCGGCTCCCAGAACATGGCGATCGACCTCGGTACCGCCAACACGCTCGTCTATGTTCAGGACCGCGGAATCGTCCTGAATGAGCCCTCTGTGGTCGCGATCGAGACGATCAACGGCATCAAGAAGGTCAAGGCCGTCGGCGAGGACGCGAAGATGATGATGGGCAAGACGCCTGACAGCATCGAAGCCATTCGCCCCTTGCGTGACGGTGTCATCGCCGACATCGAAATCGCCGAGGAAATGATCAAGCACTTCATCCGCAAGGTCCATGGGAAGCGCAGCCTGTTCCGTTACCCCGAGATCGTGATCTGCGTGCCCTCGGGCTCAACCTCGGTGGAGCGCCGCGCCATTCGCGATGCCGCCTCGAACGCGGGCGCCAGCCAGGTTTACCTGATCCTCGAACCGATGGCCGCCGCGATCGGCGCTGACATGCCGGTCACCGAACCGGTCGGCTCCATGGTGGTCGATATCGGCGGCGGCACGACCGAAGTCGCGGTGCTTTCGCTGCGCGGCCTAGCCTACACCACTTCCGTGCGCGTCGGCGGCGACAAGATGGACGAAGCCATCGTGTCGTACGTTCGCCGCCACCACAACCTCCTGATCGGTGACGCCACGGCGGAACGGATCAAGAAGGACTACGGTATCGCCATGATCCCGGCTGACGGCATCGGTGAGACGATCCACATCAAGGGTCGCGATCTGGTCAACGGCGTGCCCAAGGAAATCACTATCAGCCAGGCGAACATCGCCGAAGCGCTGTCCGAGCCGATTGGCGCGATCATCGAAGGCGTGCGCATCGCGCTTGAGAATACCGCACCTGAACTTGCCGCCGACATTGTCGATCAGGGCATCGTCCTGACCGGCGGCGGCGCGATGATCCAGGGCCTCGACGAATACCTGCGCGAAGAAACCGGGCTTCCCGTCAGCGTAGCGGAAGATCCGCTGTCCTGCGTGGCGCTGGGCACCGGACGCGCGATGGAAGATCCGGTCTATCGCGGCGTTTTGATGACCGCCTGATATTCGAGACGGCGCGGTCCGCCCTTGATTGGAGGGCACCGCGCAGCAAGGAGAGTTAGCACATGGCGCCGCCCGCAAACCGGCGCTCCGGCTATTCCCGCAGGGCGCAATATACCACCTTCTTCAGCTATGCCGCCGGGGTGCTCGGCGCGCTGCTGGGTCTCGCCCTGCTGATCGCCTCGATCATGAACCCGGACCTGTTTTCAGGCTTGAGGGGTTTCGCCGCTGATGCCGCCGAACCGGGCGGAGCGTTGACGGCGAAAGGGAAAGCCGAAAGCAAGGGTTTCATCGATAGCGTTGTCGGCTTTTTCGAGGCCGGCAGCCAGCAGGCCAAGCTCAAGCGCGAGCTGGCCGAAGCCAAAGTGCGCCTGGTCGAAGCAGACGCTGTGGCAGCGGAAAACCGCCGACTGAAACAGCTTCTCGGCATTGCCGGCACCGACCCGCGCCCGGTTGCGGTAACGCGCCTGACCAGCTCGACCTCAGCCAGCGCGCGCCGTTTCGCCACGCTGGGCGCTGGACGCGACGAGGGCGTGACCAAGGGCATGCCGATCCGATCAACGATGGGCCTTGTCGGGCGCGTACTCGAGGTCGGCAGTTCCACGTCGCGGGTGCTGCTGGTTACAGACACAGCCAGCCTCGTCCCCGTGCGCCGGGCAAAGGACAGTGTTCCCGCTTTTGCCCAAGGCGTGGGGGACGGCACGATCCAGATCCGCCTGATCAATCTTGGCGTCAATCCGCTCAAGCCCGGCGACGTCTTCGTGACGTCGGGATCGGGCGGCCTCTACAGGCCCGGAACACCGCTGGCCGTAGTGTGGAAAAAGACCACGGACGGCGCCATCGCGCGCGTGCTCAGCAATCCTTCGGATACCGAATACGTCATCGTCGAGCAGACCTGGGCACCCCCTCCGCCGATGGTGGCCGCGCCGCCTCCGGAAGCCGCGCCGACACAGGAAGCCGCCCCGCAATGAAGGCGAAAGCACTCGCCCTGATCGACCGGGACCGTGCCCCGCGCAAACGGATCAACCGCGCCCCCTCGCCCGTGTTCGCGCGCAGCATACCGTGGTTGACGGTGATGCTGGCCAGCCTGCTGCCAACGTGGCTGATGATCGCCTCGGCACCGCTGATGCCCGCCTTCGGGTTTCTGGTCTACACCGCATGGCGGCAACTGCGCCCCGGCCTCATGCCCGTCTGGGCTGGCCTGCCACTGGGCCTGTTCGATGATCTTTACAGCGGTCAGCCGTTCGGCGCCGCAGTGATGCTGTGGTCCATCGCCACTATCGTGCTGGACATCATCGAAGCGCGACTCCCCTGGCGCAGCTTCCTTACCGAATGGCTGGTAGCGATCGGATTGATCGTCGCCTATATCGCTTTCAGCATGGTGCTCGCCAATCTCACGGGCGCCGCAACCCCATTTCGAGTCGTCGTGCCGCAGATCGTGCTATCCATTCTCGCTTACCCACTGGTCGGGCGCTTCGTCGCCGCCGCCGACCGTTTCCGGTTGACGCCGTTTCCGGAATTCCGATGAAACTGCTCGGCAATCGCCATGTCAGCATGGCGACGCTACGCAACAGCTTCGACCGGCGCAGCATTGTGATCGGCGGCATGCAGGCGACTATCGGCGTGTTGCTGGCCACCCGGCTCGGCTATCTCGCGGTTGCGCAAAACGAGAAGTACGAGCTCGAATCGGAAAGCAATCGCGTCAATCTCTCGCTGATCCCACCGCGCCGGGGTTGGATCCTCGATCGCAACGGCGTGCCGATGGCGTCGAACCGCGCCGACTTCCGCGTGGATGTGATCCCCGAGCGGATGAGCGACGAGGCGGGCACGCTCGCACAACTGGGTTCGCTGCTGCGGCTTACTGCCGTCGATATCCGCGACCTCAGGGACAAGATCGAAAAAAGCCACGGCTTCGCACCCGTAGAAGTCGCCACCGGCCTTGACTGGGACCGCTTCGCCGCTGTGAGCGTGCGCCTGCCCGATCTGCCCGGCGTGGTGACGCAGCGCGGCTTCTCCCGGTTCTATTCCACCGGCTGCGCCGTGGGTCACCTGGTGGGCTATGTCGGTGCGGCATCGGCGGAAGAGTACCAGAGGGACAAGGATCCGCTGCTGGTCACGCCCGGGTACAAGGTGGGCAAGGACGGGCTGGAGAAGATCTTCGAACAGCGCCTGCGCGGCAAGCCCGGCGCACGCCGCGTGGAGGTGACCGCCGGGGGGCGCATCGTGCGCGATCTCGAGACGCGCGACGACGTGCCGGGCAAGCCGATCAAGCTCACCATCGACAGCCCGCTGCAGGACTATGCCGCGCGCCGCATCGGCCCGGAATCGGGGGCGGTGGTGGTCATGGATTGCCAGAACGGCGATATCCTTGCCATGGCATCGATGCCCAGTTTCGATCCCAACAGCTTTTCCGACGGAATCGGCCGCGTCGAATGGAAGATGCTGTCTGAGGACGATCACGTGCCCTTGCGCAACAAAGTGCTGCGCGGGCTTTATCCGCCAGGATCGACGGTGAAGCCGATGGTGGCGCTCGCCTTCCTGGAAGCGGGGCTGGACCCCAACGAGTCAGTGAACTGCGGCGGCGGCTTGCGCGTCGGCAACCGGGTGTTCCACTGCTGGAACCGGCGGGGCCACGGCAGCGTGAACATGGCCAAGGGCATCTACCAGAGCTGTGACGTCTATTTCTATCACTTCGCCCAGAAGGTGGGCATGGACAAGATCGCGGCCATGGCGCACCGCCTTGGCCTTGGCGCGGAGTTTGAACTTCCGGTTGTCGGCCAATCCTATGGCACCGTTCCCGATCCGGCCTGGAAGAAGCGCAAGTATGACAAAGACTGGGCCGTCTTCGACACGGTGAACGCCACGATCGGTCAGGGCTACTTTCTGGTGAACCCGCTGCAGCAGGCGGTGATGGCGGCCCGCATCGCCAGCGGCAAGATCCTGATGCCGCGCCTGATCCACTCCAGCAAACCGGTGAACGCCCCCTCGCTTGGGATATCGCAGGAGCATCTCAACTACGTGCATCAGGCGATGTCCGACGTGGTCAACGGCCCCGGGACCGCAGGCCGCGCGGCATTGCCGATCGAGAACGTCAAACTCGCGGGCAAGACCGGCACCGCCCAGGTCGTGGGCCTGCACATCAGCAGCGGCAAGACCGGGCCGTGGAAGTACCGCGACCACGGCCACTTCATCTGCTTCGCCCCGGCGGACAAGCCGCGCTACGCCTGCGCCGTGATTGTCGAGCATGGCGGCGGTTCGGGCGCAGCATATCCGATCGCACGCGACGTCATGACCTATCTGTTCGATCGCGAGAAAGCGCTCGAGGTGTTGCACGGCTTCGAAAAGGACTGGGGCGGCACCGCGCAGGAACGTCTGGAAAAGCGTTACCGCAGTTTCGAGGCGCAATACGGCGACAGTGCTCCCAAAGTTACCGCCGCGCAGGAGCAGGAAACCGTGCGCGAGGCAGAGGATACGCAGGAACGGCCGCAACCGCTGGTCCAAGGCGCACAGGCCCCTCGCCCTGAACCTGGTACGTCCGCGCCACCCGAGGCTCGCCCGGCGGCAGTGCCCGCCACGGCGCCCTCCGGCCAAGATAATGCGCCGTTGATCCCGCTGGCCCCGCCCGGCGGCGGTCCCGGCACTGGCGGCACACCATGAGCGGCAATTCGATCGTCCCCGAAACGATCGCCCGCCAGCCTTGGCAGGTGCTGATCCCGCTGTCTGCGCTGGTCGCGCTCGGCGCGGCGGTGCTCTATTCGGCCGCTGGCGGCAGCCTGACGCCCTATGCAGCGTCACACGTCTATCGCTTCGTGTTCTTCCTGGGTGTCGCCCTCATCCTCTCGCGATTGCCGCGTGAACTGTATCGCTGGGCAGCCTATCCCGCATACGGCGGGATCTTGATGCTGTTGGTCTTCGTCGAACTGCTCGGTGCGGTCGGCGGCGGCAGCCAGCGCTGGCTCAACCTCGGGTTCATGACATTGCAACCCTCGGAACTGATGAAGCCCGCGATCATACTGGTGCTCGCTCGCTTTTACGAAACGCTTCCCGCCACCATGACGGCAAGCTGGCGCGGACTGGTGCCGGCCGCGATGCTCGTCGGCTTGCCCGCCCTTCTCGTCATGCTGCAGCCCGATCTTGGCACCGCATTGGCGATCTGCTTTGGCGGCGTGATCGTGATGTTTCTTGCCGGCCTGCCGCTCTACTGGTTCGTTGGAGCGGGCGCGGCGGGCATGGTCATTGCCCCCATCGCTTTCTTCACCCTGTTACACGACTACCAGCGCAACCGCGTGCTGACTTTCCTCGATCCCGAGAGCGATCCGTTGGGAACTGGCTATCACATTACCCAGTCCAAGATCGCGATTGGGTCAGGCGGCGTGTTCGGCAAGGGCTTCGGCAATGGCTCGCAAAGCCACCTCGACTATCTGCCCGAAGCACACACCGACTTCGTCTTCGCGACGATGGCCGAGGAATGGGGCATGGTCGGGGGCATCTTCGTGCTTTTGGTTTTCGCCGTCGTGCTGGGCTGGGGCCTGCGCGTGGCGCGCAGCAGCCCGGACCGCTTCTCGTCTCTGCTGGCGATGGGCATGACCGCGACCATATTCTTCTACGTCGCGATCAATTTGATGATGGTAATGGGGCTGGCGCCGGTAGTTGGGATCCCGCTCCCGTTCATGAGCCACGGCGGTTCCTCGATGATGACCAACATGATCTGTGTGGGTACTCTGATGGCCGTAAACCGCTGGCGCGCACGCCCGAGCAGGCTGGGCTGAAAAGCCACGACGATAACGCAATAATCCCGCAACGCTGACGCAATCAAAAAGTTCGCATTTCCCCTTCTCAAAGGAAAATCAGCCGCTATACGGACCCCTCTTCCGGCGAATCGGAAGGGTCCTTCAGACCCGGTACGCAGGCAAGTGTGGACGCATAGCTCAGTTGGTAGAGCAGCTGACTCTTAATCAGCGGGTCCTTGGTTCGAGCCCAAGTGCGTCCACCA
>CAZCUS010000017.1:0-70388 GCA_964502105.1 uncultured Novosphingobium sp.
CTGATCGCGTTCTGGCTCGAAGCATGGCTGACCAAGGACGAGATCCTGGAGCGCTGCTCAGCCACCATGGCAACAATCGAGACAAGATGGTCAAGCTGGCGCGGATCAACCACTACCACATGCGCTATTTCGCTTATTACCTGCAGAAAATGAGCGAGACGAAGGACGGCGAGGGTTCGCTGCTCGATCGCACCATGGTGGTGCGCGGTTCCGCCTTCGGCGATCCCAACGACCACGATCACATGGATCTGCCGGTCATCGTCGCCGGCGGGCTGGTGAAGGGCAATCGCCACGTTCGCGTCGACAAGGGAACGACGATGTCGAACCTGCTGCTGGCCGCGCTGAATGTGCTGGACGTGCCGCTGTCCTCGTTTGGAGACAGCACCGCGCCGCTGACGGAACTGACCAGTGCGTAAAGCCGGGGTTCGCCTCATGGCGGTCTCCGCCGCGCTGGCCTGGCTCAGCCCCGCGCTGGCGAAGCAGTCCGGAAACGCCGCCGACGACGCATTGGCCAGTGCGATCAAGGCGAACGATCTGGCTTCGGCGCAAGCAGCACTTGCCCGGCGCGCCAATCCCAATCAACCGCAGCCCTACGGCGCGACACCGCTGGCCATGGCAATCAATACGCAGAACTTGGCAATGGTCGAAACGCTGCTTGCGGCAGGCGCGAAAACCGATGTCCTCGATGTCGAAGGCGTGACCCCGCTGGCGCTCGCTTGCGAGCTTGGCGACGGCGAAATCGTCACAAAATTGCTAGATCGCAAAGCCAATGTGACCTTCGCCACGCCCGATGGGACCACCCCCATTGCCATCTGCGCGCGCTATGGCCCCGCCAACGCTGTCGCCCGCATGCTGGCGATGGGCGCCAAGCCCGACAGCATCGATGCGCGTGGACAAACCCCACTGATGTGGGCCGCCTCGAAGGGGCGGGCGGACACCATCGCGTTGCTGCTCAAGGCTGGCGCACAGGTTAGTCGCGTGTCGAGCGGCGGCTTCACCCCACTGTTCTTCGCGATCAAAAGCGGGGTGCCCGCTGCCAGCGAAGTGCTGCTCAAGGCGGGGGCCGATCCAACCTATCGCGGGCCGGAAAACACCAGCGCCGCGCAACTCGCGGTCTACCAGCACAATTATGCCGCCGCAGCCTTGCTGGTCGAGCGCGGCGCGAACCTCACCGAGCGCGACCGCCACGGCAACCAATTGCTGCACGCGGCGGCGGCAGGCGGTGACAGCACGCTGATCCAATTGCTGCTGGCCAAGGGTGAAGATCCCAATGGCCTCACCGGCCCGTCAAAAATCACCTGGGTCACCGAGGCGAACTTCGGCGTGCCGCCCCCGCCGATTCCCCCCACGCCGCCGCTGCTAATTGCGGCCGAAAGCGGCAAGGCCGAAGCGATGAAACTGCTCGTCGCGGCGGGAGCCAATCCTCGCTTCGTTGCGGACAATGGCGTCAACGTGGTCCTGGCAGCCGCCAAAGGCGGCAGTGCGGCAGCGCTCGACTATGCGCTAGGTCTTGCTCCCGACGTCAACGCCGTGGATGCCAAAGGCGAAACCGCGCTGCACTGGGTTCTCTTCGATGGGGCCAAGCCGGAACTGGAAGCCATGCTGCGAGTGCTGGCAAAACACGGCGCGCGCACGGACATCAAGGACAAGGGCGGTCACACCGCCGCTGCCGTGGGTGACAACGGATTGACTGAAGTGCGGGTGATCTTTCGCAAGGTCTTTGCAAAAGAAATTCATGTCGGCTTCACCCGAAATGATAGGGTTCAAGCCTGATTACGACCAATCGCCCCAGAGCATCGCGAACGTGCCGGGGAAGACATTCATCTACGGGGAAATTCGAATGATCCGCTTCCGATGCACTAAACCCCTCCAATTCGGCCTGCTGATCGCTGCCGGTGTGACGCTTGCCGCAGCCGGAACGCTGGCCGCCGCCGCCCCGCCCTCGCCCAAAGCCGCGATCGCGGCACGCCAGGCGAATTACAAGAAGATCGGCAGCGCCATGAAGGCGATCAATGACGAGATGAAGAACGGCGGATCGAACAAGGCCGCGATGACCACCGCCGCCAAGACGATTGCCGCGATGTCCCGCGCACAAATGCCCCTGTTCCCCAACGGCAGCGGCGCTTCGGCCGGCGTAAAAACAGACGCCCTGCCCGCCATCTGGCAGGATCGCGGAACTTTCGACGCGCAGTTGAAGAAACTGGTGGCAGAAAGCGACAAACTCGTTGCGGCAACCGTCAGCGGCAATGTCGCGGCAATCGGCGCGCAGTACAAAGCCGTCGGCGCGGCGTGCAAGGCGTGCCACACCAAGTTCCGCGCGGACGACTGACGCGCCGCCCGCCATGCCAATATCGCCCAAACCGACAGAGCGCGTGCAAATCTGGGATCTGCCCGTTCGCGTATTTCACTGGCTGCTGGTCGCGCTGATCGCTTTCTCCTGGTGGAGCGCGGAACAGCACGAGATGGAATGGCATCGCTGGTCGGGATTCGGCATCCTTGGTCTGATCGTCTTCCGCGTATTCTGGGGCTTCGCAGGCAGCCGCACGGCGCGCTTTTCCCAATTCGTTCGCGGTCCGGGGGAGGTGCTGGCCTATACCGGCGCGCTCGCCGAGCGCCCGCACGCCGAGGCTGACGGCCACAACCCGCTAGGCGGCTGGAGCGTGATCGCGCTGCTGCTAACGATTGCGGCCATGGTCACGGCAGGCCTGTTCGCGGTGGACGTAGATGGCCTCGAATCCGGCCCGCTGGCTGATTACATCAGCTTCGATCAGGGCCGCACCGCCGCAGAGTTTCACGAACTGGTGTTCAACGTACTGATGGCGCTGATCGCCTTGCATGTGGCAGCCGTTGTTTTCTATCGGGTCTGGCACCGGCAGAACCTCACTGGCGCGATGATTACGGGGCGCGGACATTTCAGCGGCGGTGGCGGCGCTGAAGATGCACGATGGTCACGCTGGAAGGCCGTGCTCGGCGTGGGACTGGCCGCATTATGCGCCTTTGCAGTATCGTCTGGGTTCCGACTGTAGCCGAAACGGGTCAGAAATGCGCCGCCCTAAGGTTGGCAAAGCCCGCTTCGCAGTCGCAATGTCGCTGCTTGTAGAGGGTTAGGCCCGAATTTCATCGGGATCGGACACGGCGCGCCAAGATACTTGCCGGATGGCCGCTACCGGACTGGACGCTGCCGCCACACCAACCTATATACCGTACGGTATGGAATGTTCTGGTACCACCACGCGAGGCCGTCCGCGCGAGTTTGATCCCGATGTGGCGCTTACTGCAGCGCTACGGGTGTTCTGGCAGCGTGGTTATGAAGGCGCTTCCATGGCGGAGCTGACCGAGGCGATGGGCATTACCAAGCCCAGCCTTTATGCGTGCTTTGGCAACAAGGAAGCGTTGTTTCGCAAGGCGCTCGATCTCTATGAGACCGAGAAGCTGTGCTACGTCGGCATCGCCCTCCAGGCACCCACTGCGCGCGGCGTGGCGGAGGCGCTGCTGCGCGGTGCTATCCTGACGCACTGCGGCGAATCAGACCCCCAGGGGTGTTTGGGAGTGATCAGTTCGGTGGCCTGCGGAACCGAGGCCGAGGCCATACGCCAGGAAGTGATCGCGCGGCGAACCTCGTCGGAACGGGCGGTAGTGGAGCGCTTCGAGCGCGCACGCGATGAAGGGGATCTGCCCGCCGATGCGGATCCCGAAGGGCTGGCGACATATCTGATGACGGTGCTCCAGGGCCTGTCAATCAAGGCCGGGTCAGGCGCGACGCGAGAAGCGCTGGATCGGATCGTCACCACGGCGATTGCGTGTTGGCCAAGCGCATAGAGCGCTATCATGTCGCCAGTGCATAATTTACCGGCCGGTACAGAAATATGCTTGACGGGTTGGTCGGTCTCAATATATACCGCCTGGTATAGAAGATAGCAAACAATCTTCAGATTTAGTCTCGGAGGTCCAATGCGCAAAACTGTTACGGGCCGATGTTGACCGACTGACAGCCTGGCTTCGCCTCCCGGCGTTCGTCCTATTCTCCAGTATCTGTCGTTCGTTGCCGGTGCCCTGCGCCGCGATGTCGGCTGACCTTTTGCCAGTTTTCCGGCCGACCTTGCGCCGGAAATCCCCGGTGCGCGCCTTGTCCCCCTCCCATCGGCGCGCGCCGGGGATACCATTCAGGAGCGAACGAAATGGCGTTCATCGAATTTTCCGAAACTGCGGGCGTGACGGTCATGGGCCCGCGCGTTCCCGCGACGCTTGCCGCAAAAGCTGTAACGCCGCTGAGCCAGTTGGAATGGCGGGTGGTGGAACTTGCCCGCAGTGACGGGCTGGTCAGCCTGCGACCGCAGCGCAAGCGGTCGTGGCTCTCGCGGTTCGTGTTAGGGCCCAATCCGCCCTCGCCAATGCTGGCCGACGAGAAACTGGAAGCGCTGCGCAAGCTGGCCGTGCTCGCTTGGCACCACGGCTATACCCTGCCGTCATCGGCGATGAAGCAGGCAATTTCGGCAGGCTACAGTGAATGGCAGGTCGGGCAAGTCATCGATGCGATCGTCGGCGAACGGCCGGCCTTCCGGAGAGTCAAGGGCTGAACCGCCAGCTTACCGGCGGCGCCCCTGCCCTCCAGACCGGTGAACGTGGTTCAGATCGCGGGCATCCGGTCGAGATACTTGTCCAACGTAATAGGGTAGTCGCGAACGCGCGCGCCGGTGGCGTTATAGACAGCGTTCGCGATCGCCGCGCCGACACCGCACAAGCCGAGTTCGCCCACGCCCTTGGCTTTCATCGGTGACGTGTTTTCGTCCACTTCATCAAGGAAGATCACGTCCTGATGCGGAATGTCGGCGTGGACCGGCACTTCGTATCCGGCAAGGTCGTGGTTGACGAAAAAGCCGAAGCGCTTGTCGACCGCCAGTTCCTCCATCAGCGCCGCACCCACGCCCATCGTCATCGCGCCGATCACCTGGCTTCGCGCTGACTTGGGATTGAGGATGCGCCCGGCCGCGCAAACCGCGAGCATGCGGCGGATCCGCACTTCGCCCGTCGCGGCATCGACGCCGACCTCGACAAAGTGTGCCGCGAATGTCGATTGCTGCGCCTTCTTGGCAAGGTCGCCGAATTCGATCGTGTCTTCGACGACGATCTCGCCCGATACGGCCGCTTTTCCCAGCGGCTCGCGGCGATTACCGGACTGAACGTGGCCATCGGTGAAATCGGCGGCGGCGGGATCCATCTCCAACTTGGCCGCGATGGTTTCGCGCAGCTTCATGCAGGCGGCATAGACACCGGCGGTCGCGGAGTTGGCACCCCATTGCCCGCCCGAACCCGCCGATACCGGAAAGTCTGAATCCCCCAGTAGTACTTTCACCTTGGCGAGCGGCAGGCCCATCACTTCGGCGGCGGTCTGGGCGATGATGGTGTAGGAGCCCGTGCCGATATCGGTCATGTCGGTTTCGACCGTCACTTCGCCGGCTGGATTGAGCCGAACCCGCGCACCGGACTTCATGTTCATGTTGTTGCGGAAGCCCACCGCCATACCCATGCCGATCAGCCAACGGCCATCACGCCGGCTTCCCGGCTCGGCCACCCGGTCTTGCCAGCCGAATTTCTCCGCGCCGATCTTCAGGCATTCGACCAGTTGGCGGCGCGAGAACGGACGTTCCGGCTTTTCGGGATCGACCTGCGTATCGTTGACGATGCGCAATTGCACCGGGTCCATGCCGAGCTTCTCGGCGAGCTCGTCCATGGCCAGTTCCAGCACCATCAGGCCAGGCGCCTCACCCGGCGCGCGCATCGCGTTGCCTTCGGGCAGATCGAGTACCGCCAACCGCATGGTCGTCAGGCGGTTCTCGCCAGCATAGAGCAGCCGCGTCTGCTGCACGGCCACTTCCAATTCGCCGCCAGGCAGATCGCCGTTCCAGCTTTCGTGGCCGATTGCGGTCAGCTTGCCATCGCGGTTGGCGCCGAGCCGCACACGTTGGATGGTTGCCGGACGGTGCGTGCCATTGTTGGCCACTAGCGGACGTTGCATCGCGATCTTGACCGGTCGACCGATCTCTTTCGCACCAAGCGCTGCCAGCAAGGCATCGGCCCGCAGGAACAGCTTTCCGCCAAAACCACCACCGATGTAAGGAGAGATCATCCGGACGTTGGCCGCATCCACGCCCAGCGTCGTCACCAGATCGCGCTTGCTCCAGGCGACCATCTGGTTCGACGTCCAGACTGTCAGCTTGTCGCCTTCCCAACGGGCAGTGGTCGCGAACGGCTCCATCATCGCATGGCTTTGATCGGGCGTCGTGTATTGCGCGTCGAGCTTTACCGGCGCGCTGGCGAAGGCTCCCGGAAAGTCACCGATCTTGCTGTCCTCGTCGTCCTTGGACGGGGCAGCATCGGGCTTCGCTTTCGCCAGATCGTAGGCGCCATCGCTGCGGGCGTATTCGATATTGAGCATACCGGCTGCATGCCGTGCCTGCTCCAACGTCTCTGCCACCACCACGGCTACCGCCTGATGGTAATGCTGCACATCGGGCCCAGCGAGCAGGTGTGCGGTATTGTTCTTGCCCTTCGTCAGCTTTCCAGCGTTTTGATAGGTAACGATTCCCAGAACGCCTGGCGCCGCCTTTGCGCGCGAAATATCGAGCGACGTGATGCGGCCCTTGGCGATACCCGCGCCAACGATGTAGCCGATCGCGGCATCGGGCACCGCCTCGTGCTGTTCGGCGGCATAGGGCGCCTGCCCGGTGGTTTTCAGCGGTCCGTCGATGCGTGAGGTGGACTTGCCGACAACGCGCAGGCGGTCGACAGGGTTCTGCCCGGCGGGCGTATCGAATTTCATCGGATTAACCTTTCGCCTGCGCCATGATCGAAGCCAGCGTGCGTTCCACCAGCGTGAGCTTGAAGGCGTTGTGTTCGGTCGGCTTGGCACCCGCCATCAGCCGTTCCACGACAGGCTTCGCGCCGCGCGGCATCGCCGCTTCGGCAGCTTCGATACGCCAGGGTTTGGGCGCTACTCCGCCCACTGCGACCCGGCCCGAGCCATCGTCCTGAATTACCACGCCCACCGAGACCACGGCAAAGGCATAGGACGAACGATCACGCACCTTGTGATAGATATGCGTGCCGCCGATCGGCTTGGGCAACGTCACGGCGGTGATGAATTCGCCCTTTTCCAGTGCGGTTTCCAGATGCGGCGTATCGCCGGGAAGGCGGTGGAAATCGGCTATCGGTATCGCCCGTGTCGCCCCATCGGCCTTCACCGTTTCGACTGTCGCATCGAGCACGCGCATGGCGATGGCCATGTCGCTTGGGTTGGTGGCGATGCAGGCCTCGCTGGTGCCGATCACGCCCAACTGGCGGCTGAAACCACCGATGGCGGCGCAGCCACTGCCCGGCTTGCGTTTGTTGCACGGCAAGTTGGTGTCGTAAAAATAGGGGCAACGGGTGCGCTGCAACAGGTTGCCAGCGGTGGTCGCCTTGTTGCGCAGCTGGCCCGATGCACCGGCAACCGTTGCGCGGGTCAACAGGCCATAATCGCGGCGCACGCGCTGGTGTGAAGCCATCGCGGTATTGGTGACGAGCGCACCAATGCGCAGGCCGCCATCGGCAGTATCCTCGATTGTGTCGAGCCCGGTGCCATTGACGTCGATCAGATGGGCCGGTGCCTCGATCTCCAGCTTCATCAGATCGAGCAGATTGGTGCCACCAGCAATGAACTTCGCGCCGGTCGTGGCCAAAGCCTTGGCCGCTGCGTCCTGCGCGCTCGTCGCGCGCTCATAGGTAAAGGGCCTCATGCGCGCTCTCCGGCGACTTGCGTCATGGCCTCGACAATGTTCGAATAGGCACCGCACCTGCAGATGTTACCGCTCATCCGCTCCCGTATTTCCATATTCGTCATCGCGATCTTGCCGGTGATGTCCTCGGTGACGTGGCTCGGAATACCCGCCATGATTTCTTCAAGCACCGCGACCGCCGAGCAGATCTGGCCCGGTGTGCAGTAACCGCACTGGTAGCCGTCATGCTCGATGAAAGCCTGCTGCATGGGGTGCAGGTCATCGGGCGTGCCAAGGCCTTCGATCGTCGTCACCTTGTCGCCATCGTGCATGACCGCGAGCGAGAGGCACGCGTTGATGCGCGCACCATTGACCGTCACTGTGCAGGCACCGCATTGCCCGTGGTCGCAGCCCTTCTTGGTGCCGGTCAGCTTCAGGTTTTCTCGCAATGCGTCGAGCAAAGTGGTGCGATTGTCGACGCGAAGTTCGTGCTGCTTGCCGTTCACTTCAAAACGCACCGGCGAAGATGGCGGTGCGCTCCCGGGCATTTCGGCGAGGGCCGCGCTCCCGGCAGGTACTGCGGCGATCGCCATGCCCGCTGATCCAGCTTTCATGACAGTCCTGCGCGAAACAGGGATATTCGGGTTTTGCGGCACGGCAGCAATCCTAGCATTGAGAGACATCCTTCCCCAACGCGTGCAGTCGGCAACCAAGGGCAGCCCCGCAACCGCAGCGTATGATTGGACGAATACAAATTTGTTCAGCCACCCTAACGGACGACTGCCGAATTTGTTACACGGCAATCATGACGAACCGCGGTTATTTTCGCAGATCAAGCGGTTAACGTCATATCACGTGCGGCCAGTCGATCCGTGACGCTTCCGCGCGCTTGGCCGCATCATCGGGTTGCAGATCGGCATCCCAGTCCCGCGCGACAAAGCGCCGGCCAGACACGCCATCGCTGCAATCCGAAGCAAGCCACAGGATGGGAGCGGCCATGATTTCCGGCGGGAGCAAGCCATCGACAAACCCCTCGCGGCCCGGCGCTTGCTTGCCCGGTACGAACGGCTTGGCCCGTCCGCCGACCGGGCCGGGGATCAATGCGGTATCGGCCGCACCGCCCGGCAGGAAGACGTTGACCGTCACCCCGGTGTCGGCAAGTTCCTGCGCCCACACCCGGGTGCTGGCCTCGACCGCCGCCTTGCACGGGCCGTAGATGCCGCTGATGCGATTGACCATCGTCGGGCGGGAGGTGGAGATGTTGACGATCTTGCCCGAACCGAGCGCGATCATGCCGGGCAACACCGCCTGCGCCATCGCCCACACGCCGGCAACATTCGTCATCAGCATGCGGGTGATGCCACCGTAATCCATTTCCCAGAACTTCGGCCGCGCATCGGGACTTTCGGCAAGGTTCTGCTCGGCAGGCGCGCGGGCGGCATTGTTCACCAGCACATTCACCGGCCCGAAGCGCTCCTCGGCGAAGCGGACGACGGCCGCACAGGCCACCGGATCAGCCACGTCGGCGATCATCCCGGCGATTGCGCCGGCACCCAGCGCATTTCCCTTGCCCACGGTATCGTCGAGTTCGTGCCCGGCGCGCGCACCCGTGATGACGACTTTCGCACCGGCTTCGACCAGCGCCAGCGCCATGACCTGACCAAGGCCGCGACCGCCGCCGGTGATGATCACGACACGATCGACGAGTGAGGGATATGCAGGATGGGGCATTGGAAATCTCCCTGAGATCAGAACGTGATGACGACTTTGCCGAATGCGCCTTCGGCCGTGCGGCGATAGGCATCCTCGGCGTTTTCAAAGTTGTGCTCACTGTCGATGATCGGGCGCAGATCGTGCTGCACCATGAAGTCGATCAGTTCGCGGTGCGCCGATCGCGGGCCGACCAGCACCGCGCTGACGCGCAATCCCGCCATGACAAGTGCACCGGCCGGAATGTCTCCGCCCAACCCGTCCAGCGCCCCGATCAGCGCGACATGCCCGCCGATTGCCATGCACGCCAGAGTCCGAGCCAACGTGCCTGCCCCGCCAAGTTCGAGCGCATGGTGCACGCCGCCGCCGCTGATGCCGCGAACCGCTTCGACCCAATCGGGCGTCGTGACGTAATTGATACCGCCTTGGGCTCCCAGCGCGGCTGCGCGTTCGAGCTTCTCGTCGCTCGATGACAGCACGATCACTTTCGCTCCGGCTGCCACGGCAATCTGCAGCCCGAACAGGGCGACCCCGCCTGTGCCGATTATCAGCACCCAGTCATCGCGCTGCAACTGGCCCAGCGTCATCAGCGCGGTCCATGCCGTCACCCCGGCGCAAGCAAGGCTCGCCGCTTCGGCATGGCTCCATGCTGCGGGGGCGGCAACCACGCCGTGTTCCGCGATCACGATCCGGTCAGCCAGCACGCCGCGACGGCCCCCGCCCAGCGACGACATGGCTGCGGGCACGGTGACCCTGCCGCATTCCCAGTTCTGGAAAAATGTCGAGCAAACCCGGTCACCGGGCTTCCACGCGGTCACGCCCTCGCCCACCGCGATCACTTCGCCTGATGCATCCGAGCACGGCGTGAACCGGTCGGCATCGCCCACCGGGTAGCTGAGGTTGCGGATCGCGATATCGCGACGATTCAGCGCCACCGCGCGGACTTGCACAGCGATCTCACCGGGTCCGGGCCGCGGCGCCGTGGCAGCGGCGTCCGCCCGCGCGAGATCGAAACCAGTTGCATTGCGCACAAGTTCAAAGCGCCTGTCGGTCATTGCAGATTTCCCGTCACTCAGTCGTGCCGTCCCACAGCAGCAGCCTGGGACGAACCGGGCATAGCGACGAGATCGACGCTGACGCCGGAACTCATCCGAAATCATCCGGCAGCCGAACAACCACAGTCTGCGCCGCCTAAAAACAGCAACAATTCAGAAATATATGACTTCTGATCACTCCGTTACATGTATTTCCAGATCAGCGGCGCACCTCACGCAGATCAAAATTGGGCGAACGTCCAATTACCAAATATACCTGCTCGGTTGTTCACCCCGTGGCCACAATGCAGAACAAGGTTTTTCTGAACCGGCAGTTCGACATTCTCTGTGCATCAGCCAGATCGGTGTTGCGCTTCGATATTCGTTTGCGCGACGACCCGAACGGCGGCTGAAAGTTGGCGTTTTAAAGCATTTACCGTGCCTGGCACTCCGCTTTGGGGTGACCTGAACTGCATCGCTTTTGCGAGTTTTGCAGGCGGGACCGTGCATCCTGCGAAGTGGCGTGCCGGATCATGGCGCGGCGCTCAGGGGGATTTTTTCGCAAAACAGGGGGAAGCAATGATCTTCGACAAAAAGCGTCGCTATCTTGGGCATATCAATGGCACCGTCGCGCTGGGAGCGCTGTTTATTGCCAGCATGGCCGCGAATTCGAGCGCGCATGCACAGTCTACTACGCCGGATGAAGCGGCGGCCGATGAACGGGGCGGCCTTGAGGAAATCACCGTCACCGCGCGCAAGATGGAGGAACGGCTCGAAACCGTGCCGCTCGCGCTCTCCGCATTCTCCGCGCAGACGCTGGAAGCGCAGAACATCCGCTCACTCGCCGATCTTTCGAGCATCGCGCCCGGCTTCAACTTCCGCCAGCAATCTGGCGGGACCTCGGGCCGTAACGATCGCTCGAACTTCAACATCAACTTCCGCGGCCTCTATCTTGGCAACTCGACGCCGACATCGCAGGGCGGCCTGGTATTCGTCGACGGTGCCCCAGTCATCAACGGCCAGATCCCGGCGATCAACGATGTGGCGCGCGTCGAAGTGCTCAAGGGACCGCAGGCGGCTTATTTCGGACGCTCCACGTTCACCGGCGCGGTCAGTTTTACCACCACGGATCCCGGTAATGACTGGGGCGGACGCATCCAGGCAGGCATCGGTGACTATGGCTCCTACAACGTCGCCGGTTCGATCAACGTGCCGGTAATTCAGGACGTGCTGGCCTTCCGCTTCGGCGCCAGCCATGAGAAAGTCGGCGGCCAATACAAGAACTTCGCGGAGCCGACCGAAACTTTCGGTGACCGCGAGTCCAATTCCTACAGCATGCAGATGCTGTTCACGCCCACATCCTCGCTGCGCGTGAAGGCATCCTTCTCCTACGGCCTCAATATCGACGGTCCGGCGGCGCAGGGCGCGATCCGGGGCGACGAGCGCAACTGCGATCTCGGTGGCACCTGGGGGCCGTGGTATTGCGGTGCATTGCCCAGCAATCTGCCCGCGAACCTGATCTCGGCTAATCACACAATCAATCAGTTCAGCTATGATGCCATGTTCGGCAACATCCGTGACTTCTACACCGAGTTCGATCCCACGTTTTACGAGAAAGCCGGCCTGAAGCGCCGCACGATACAGGGTAGCCTGCGGATGGACTGGACGGTTTCGGATTTCACCGTGAGTTCCATCACCGCGTTTCACACCGACAAGACCCAGGCGACCTTTGACCTGCTGTTCCGCGACTACCGCAACACTCCCAACCCGCTCGCGGCGCAAAGTGGTCTCGCTAACCTCTGGTGGTTTCAGACCAACCTGATGCGGACAGAAGACTTCAGCCAGGAAGTGCGCCTGGCCTCACCGCAGGACTGGCGGGTGCGCTTCCTGCTGGGTGCCAACTACTTCAAGGCCCGGAGCATCGGAGGCGACACCTACGGCGTGAATCCGACGTCTGGCATAGGCTTCGGCAGCACGGTTCGCGTGGCCAAGCCAACGACGCCGGCGGTGTTCGGTGCGCTTTACTTCGACATTACGCCGGAACTCACGCTTTCTGCCGAAGGCCGGTATCAATGGGACAAGATAGAGCAGAACACGCTCAGCCGCTCCAACGGCACGCCGTTCGTGGGCGTCCCGCTCAAGAAGACATTCAAGAGCTTCTCCCCACGCCTCTCGCTCGACTACCAGTTTGCGCGCGATTCGATCCTGTACGCGCTGTTCTCGCGCGGCACCCGACCGGGCGGTTTCAACGAATCCGTCGCAGCGCAGCCACTGGCCGTGCAGGAACAGATTTTTGCCAACGGCGGCGCGGTCGCCTTCGAGGAAGAGCGGCTCGAAAACTATGAGCTGGGCGTCAAGACCCGGTTCTGGAACAACAAGGCGTCGATCCGGGCCTCGGTCTATTACGACAAATACAGCAACGGCCAGATCACCAGCCAGATCTTCTTCTTCCCCCCCGGCCAGTCGACGCTGACCGGCATCAACGTGACCCAGAACCTTGGCAAGGTAGATCTCAAGGGTATCGAACTCGAAGCTGATGTAGCGCCGCTGCCCGGCCTCCAGATCTCCGGTACGTTTGCGATCAACGATTCCAAGATCAAGCAGTTCGTCTGCCTTGAATGCCGCCAGTACACGGCGGACACCGATGTGATCGGCAACCGCCTCTACGGCGTGCCAAAAACCACCTGGACCGTCTCGACCAGCTACGAACAGCCGGTCAGCCCGTCAGTCGATGTGTTCGGCCGCGTCGATTATCGCCACCAGGGCCGCCAGTATGTTGAATATACCAATCTCGCCTATTCGCGGCGCGATGATCGTGTCGACGTTCGCATCGGCGCGAAGACCGCCGGATGGACGTTCGAAGGCTTCGTCACCAACCTGTTCAACGAGCAGACCTTGACCGGCTTCTTCGGCACCGATCCGCTGGGCTTCGTAACTCCGCCAAGCAAGAGCCTGATCCGCGTCGCCCTGCCTGAAAAGCGCCGCGTCGGTGCCCGCGCCAGCTTCGAATTCTGAGGACGCTGACATGACCACGGCAATCGATCCGCAGCGGCGCAAATTCCTGAAGGGCTCGGTTCTGGCCGGCGCTGCGGTGGCGGCATCGCCGCTAGCAGCGTCGGGGGCAGAAGGGGCGGAGGCCGGGGGCGGCAAATCCCCCGACACCGCGCCCCCCGGCCCCTCCCCTCGGTTGCGGGTCGCGGAGATCGATCCGGTCGAGCCCGGCGGCGCGGGGGGCGGGATGGAATCGCCCCAGGAATTCATCGCCGATCCTGGGTCGGACTTCATGGTCGATGTGCTGCGCGCGGCAGGCATCCGCCACGTTGCGCTGATGTCGGGGTCTACCTTCCGGGGTTTGCACGAATCGCTGATAAATTACGCTGGAAATACCGACCCGGACATCATCGTGTGCATGTCCGAGGAAGTCTCGGCGGCGGCCGCCCATGGCTATGCCAAAGTTACCGGTGAGATGATGGCGTGTGTCGTCCACAGCAACGTCGGTCTGCAGCACGCCAGCATGGCGATCTACAACGCCTGGTGCGATCGTGCGCCGATGCTGGTGCTGGCAGCCAATGTGCTCGACGTAACGCAGCGCCGCCCCGGCGTGGAATGGACCCACACGCACGAAGACGTCGGCTCGATGGTGCGTGATTTCATCAAGTGGGATGATACCCCGGTTAGCCTCCAGCACTTCGCCGAAAGCACGATACGGGCCTGCGAATTCGCCCGCACGCCACCTTTTGCGCCGGTGCTGGTGGTGGCCGATGCCGACTTGCAGGAACACAACGTCAAGGATCGCAAGGCGCTGTCGATCCCGGCACGCGCGAACGTCACGCCGCCCGCCGCCGATCCCTCGGCCCTGACCCGTCTTGCCGACATGCTGATCACTGCGGAAAAGCCGATGATCGTGGTCGATAGGGCGATCCGCACCAAGACAGGCATGAACCATCTCGTCGAACTCGCCGAACTGCTGCAGGCGCCGGTGATCGACCAGTCGGGCCGGATGAACATGCCCAACACGCACTACCTGCAGCGCCCTCTGCATGTCAGCCGCATGCTGAGCCAATGCGACATGTTGCTGGGGCTCGAACTCAACGACCCTTGGGGCGTGGTGCATTCCTATTCCGACCTCACCGAACGCAGCGCCAAGCGCAAGATTCCGCAGTCCGCCAAAGTCGCGCTGGTCGGGACCGCCGCGCTGTTTCCCAAGCCCAATGTGCAGGATCTGCAACGTTACTATGCCGCCGATCTCAGCATCGGCGCGGATGTGGAAGCTAGCCTTCCCGCGATCATCGCGGCCGTCGAAAGCCGGCTCACGCCCGAGCGCCACACGGCGATCGCGGGGCGCGAGGCTGCCTTGCGGCAGGAACACGCCACGGTGCGCAAGGATGCACTGGAAGCGGCGGCGCTGGGCTGGGATTCAAACCCCATCACCACTGCGCGGCTGTCTGTCGAGCTGTGGGAAGTGATCGAGGGGCAACCCTGGGGACTGGTATCGGACCCGTTGATGCTAAGCGGCTGGCCACTGCGATTGTGGGATTTTACCGAGCCGCACCACCACATCGGCGGATCGGGCGGATACGGCATTGGCTATAACATCGGTGCCTGCGTCGGTGCCGCACTGGGGCACAAGGAAGCCGGGCGTTTCGCAATCAACCTGCAGGGCGACGGAGACTTGCTGATGCTGCCCACCGCGATGTGGAGCCTGGCACACCATGACTTGCCGGTCCTGATCATCGTGCACAACAACCGCGCATGGCATCAGGAGATCATGCACATCCAGCGCATGACCAACCGCCGCAACCGGGGCATCGACCGGTTCGACATAGGGACCACGATCACCGATCCGCCAGTTGATCACAGCCAGCTGGCACGCAGCATGGGCGTGTGGGCCGAAGGTCCGATCTCCGATCCGAACAAGCTCAATGCCGCGATCCGCCGCGCCATGGCTGTGGTGCGCAGTGGCAAGCCAGCCTTGCTCGATGTCATCATGGAGCCGCGATAATGGTACGCGCAATTGCACTGACCGCACTGGGCGCTGCGAGCGTGTTTTTCCTGGCCGGCAGCGGCGGCGCGCAGAAGGCGACACCGCCAAGCGGCAAGGCGCTTTACGAGAAGTTCGGCTGCTTTGCCTGCCATGGCCATGCCGGCGCGGGCGGGATGACGGCAGGTCCGCCTCTGGCCGGGCGCGGCTTCGATGCCGATTACGTGATGGCTTACTCGCGCAGCCCGAAAGGTGCGATGCCGCCTTATCGCAGTTCGATGGTCACCGATGCACAGATGGCCGCGATTGCCCGCTACGTCGTGAGCATGCCCGGTGCCAAGCCTTACATGCAAGTGCCCAAGCTGGCGCGGCTAGCGCCGAAGGCCGTTGCAGCGACACCGGCAGCGGCGCGTCCCTCACCGGCAAGCCAATACGCGGCGCACTGCGCCTCGTGCCATGGCGCGAATGGTCAGGGCGCCACCGCCCCGGCACTGCTAGACGAAGCCAGCAAGCGCACTGTCGAACAGACGATCGCCCTGCTCCGCAAGCCACCCATGGGTATGCCGCAGCTGACGCCCGACCCGATAGCGCCGGAAGACCTGCCGGCGCTGGCCGACCATGTACGCGGGTTGGGCAAGCAATGAGCGCGCTTAACGCTCGACCACATCCCCGCTCATCGGCGCGAGTTTGGCGAGGAATCGGTTCTGGGTGGCGAAGCCGACGTCGTTCTCGCGCATCGCCTTCTGCAGATTCTCTACCAGCGCGTTGAGATCGGCGCGGGTGGTGCCAAGGCCCTTGTGCGACGATGCCATGTCGCGCCCGGTGTAAGTGCAGCCAGCGTTGAGGATATAGCAGAACTGCTCGAACAGCGTACGGCGCAGGCGGATCATGTCATGCGATGCGAAGATCGCCTTGATCCGTGGGTCGCTGATGTTGAGTTCGACGAAGCGGTCGGCAATCTTGCGGATGCCCGGCTGACCGCCAAAGGCCTCGGCCATGCTGGTGCCCGTGAAAGGCGCTGCGCCCGCGTTGGCGTTCGATTGCTCATAAGGATCGACCGCAAGCTCGCCGGTTACCGGGTCCCGCACCTTTTCAGGCACGGCAAATTCCTTGTCCCAGTCGACGCTCTCCTGCTGGGTGTCATCGGAAACTGGTACGGCGGGGGCAGCCTGCGCTGCGAGCAGTATCGAGAGAATAACGGACATTGTTGGCGCCCTTTTCAGTAGGCAAGCTGAAGCGACAGGAAGCCGCCGCGCTGTTTGTCGAAGGTGGCGATCGAGCCGAGATCGACATAGGCGGCGGTCACCGTCACGTTGCGGGTTGGCGCATAGGCGACGAAAACGTCATGCGCATCGCTTTCGCGGGCGATGGCAAGGTTATCGGGCTTAGTGCGATACTCGCCGCCGACCACCAGCCGGGGTGACAGCATATAGGCCAGCGAGCCTTCGAACTGCACTTCACGCGAAGCGTTGTTGTTGCCGCCATATCCCAGCAGGCCGAACTGGTTTGCACGAGTCAGGCGGAAAGTGGTGTTGACCAGCAGGCTTTGCGCCAGAAACAGCTTGGTGGCGCTGATGGTGAATTCGGCGTCCTCGTCCTTGCGGGCACCGACCGCCCGGACCACGGGACCATCAAGGTTGCGCTTGTATTCCGCGCCTATGCTGATCTGTGGCAACAGCGGGTCGCCATACACGACATCGCCCACAAGCCGCACTTTGGCCGAAAACACGTCCTGATTAAACGTGAACCCCCTGCCCAGACCCAGTGCCGCACCGACTTTGCGCGTGTCGAAATTCTGCCGCGCATAGGCAAATTCGAAGCGATCATGGATGCCGACCGCGAGGCCATGGCTCTGCAAGCCATAGTCGGGCAGTTCGATAAGCGTGACGTGCCCCGATATGCCCAGCGACCGGTCGGTGCCCTTGCCCGATATCGTGGCCCAGGTAGCCAGCCCTCCGCCGCCGGTTCCTTCCACCGTGCTGACGCCATTGGTCAGTATCAGCTTGCCATCGTCGAACAGTTCGTCGACAGACGCGCAGACGGGCGCGCTGGCAAGGGTTACAGGCAGTACGGCACAGGCAAATTTCGCGGACCCGAGCCAACGGAATTGTCGCATGAATGCGCTCCATCGTTCGTTGGAAGGCCGCTGTTAACCATCAGGCATTGATGAAGGGTAAAGGACAAATACCTACGCGCTTCGCCTATGCTGCAAGGATATTTCCCTAATGATTTTGACGAATTGTTAGGTGATCGCGGGTCATAGGCGCGGCATGTCACCACGCCACACGATGAAGCGCACGCTGCGCGTCGCAGCAGCTATCGCTTGCCTCGGTTTCGTCTCGGCCACGGCCCCTCAGCAGATCAGCATCCAGATCGTCGACCAGCGCGGCGTGCCGGTGCGCGACGCCGTGGTGGAAATTGCGCGGCCTGCGGGCAACCGCCAAAGCGTGACGTTCCCGTGGAGGAACGCGATGGGTCAGCGTAACCTTACGTTCGTGCCCGGCACCCTGATCGTGCCAGCCGGCGCCAGCGTGGCGTTTCCCAACCTCGATAACGTACGCCACAGCATATACAGTTTTTCGAAGAACGCGCGCTTCCAGATCGACCTCTATGGTCGCGACCAGACGCGCACGCAGACTTTTACCGTGCCCGGCACGGTGGCGCTGGGATGCAACATCCATGATCAGATGAAGGCCTACGTCCGCGTCGTGAACACCCCGTTCGCGGCCAGATCCGACACCAACGGGTTTGGCCGCATCGGCGGGCTGGGCGCTGGGACCTATCAGGTCACCGTCTGGCACCCGCGCCTGAAGGGCAAGGATGGCGAACTGCGGCAGACCCTGAAAGTCGCCGCCGATCGGCCCGGCAAACTGCAGATCGAACTGCGCTAACGCCAATGCACGCGCGGCTGCGCCTACTGCGACGTCAATCGCGAACGCTCCGGACGCGGGTAGCCCTGCTATTCATCGGCCTGCTCGCCGTGGTCATGGCTGCGACGATCCTGGTCGCGGGATCAGGCCTGTCGCTGTTCGCCGAACGCGCGGCAGAGCGTGACATGGCGGCCAACGCGCGCGTGTTCGAACGCCTTGTGTTGAACCGCGAACGGCAGATGCGCACCTCGGCCAATGTCGTCGCGCGCGATTTCGGCTTTCGCGAAGCTTTCGCCACCGGTGACAGGCAGACTATCAAATCCGCGCTCGACAGCCTCGCCCAGCGCACCGGCGCGCACGCCGCTTCGGTCATCTCGATCGACGGTGACATCAGTGCGAGCACGACGGGCAGGCGCGCCTTCGATGGCGATGCGATTCTTCCAATGCTGGATAAAGGTGTCGAGGGTGGCATCGTTTCGATCAACGGCGAACTTGCATTGGCTGTCGCGGCGCCGATCGAGATGCCCGATCTGGTCGGCTGGCTCCTGTTGGCGCAGCCGATGGACAAGCAAGACCTGACCGAACTGGGTCGTCTCGCTGCGGTGCCGATTCAGGCTGAACTGCGAGAGGCAAAGACGCTTGGGCCATCACTGCGCGGCACAGCGCCTGATCGCGTGATCAAGATCGATGCAGGCAGCGACACGCAGCTTGTCCGGCTGGTGAAAGTGCCCAGCCTGCAGCGCGGCATCACGCCCACGCTGGTGCTGCGCTATTCGCTGGAACGGGCGATGGAGGGCTTCCGCACCCTGCGTCTTTCCCTGATCCTGATCGCTTTGGCGGGTGCCGCTCTGGGCGCATGGCTGAGTTTGCGTTTCGCCAACAGCATAACCCTGCCCTTGCGCTTGTTGTCCAACGCGACCCGGCGATATGCGCGAGGGACAGTGTCCAAAGTCGAGGTCGGTGGCACGACCGAGGTGGCCACGCTGGCAGCCAACTTCAACGCGATGGTCGATGCGATCGAGGAGCGAGAACGGCAGATCACGCACGCAGCGCTGCATGACGGGCTGACCAACGTGCCCAACCGCCGCTTCTTCCTTGAACGTCTCGATCGCGCGGTTTCCCGCCAGTCGGAGACGAGCCGCACGATGGTCGCCTACATCGACCTGGACGATTTCAAGACGATCAACGACACGATGGGCCACGCCACCGGTGATGGGCTGCTGCGCCATGTCGCCGGGGTGCTGCAAGAACAGTTCCCCGATGCCACCGTCGCGCGCTTTGGTGGCGACGAGTTCGGCGTCCTGCTTCCAGGCCTCACGGCGAATGACGATTGCGCCTCGATCGCGCGCGCGCTCCACGAGGCCATCAGCAAAGACGCGCAGATCGAAGGTCGACTGATCACTATATCTGCCAGCATGGGCATCGCGATTGGCCCAGGTGATGGCGCCACCGGCGACAACCTGTTGAAGTCGGCTGACCTGGCTCTTTATCGCGCGAAAAACGAAGGCAAGAGCGTCTATCATTTCTTCGAGCCATCGCTTGATGAAGAAGCCAGTCGCCGCCGCCGCATCGAGGCCGATATGCGTCAGGCCGTGCGCGACGGTGCGTTCGAGCTCCACTTCCAGCCGCTTTACAGCCTCGACGAGCAACGTCTGAAGGGTTTCGAAGCACTGATGCGCTGGACCCACCCCGAGCGCGGGCCGATCAGCCCGGCGGAATTCATCCCGATCGCCGAGGAAACCGGGCTGATCGTGCAGATGGGCGAATGGGCGGTGCGCGAGGCCTGCGCGCAGGCGGCAAACTGGCCCGATGATATTTCGGTGGCGGTGAACATCTCACCCCGCCAGTTCGCCAGCCCGACGCTGGCGCAGACGATCGTGCAGTCTCTCGCGAGAACCGGCGTGCAACCGCATCGGCTGGAACTGGAGATCACCGAGAGTATCTTTATCGGCAATGTCGAGAAGACGCTGACGATGCTGCATTCGCTGCGCTCACTCGGCATTCGCATCGCGCTGGACGATTTCGGCACCGGCTATTCCTCGCTCAGCTACTTGCGCTCGTTCCCGTTCGACAAGCTGAAGATCGACCAGAGCTTCGTGCGCGATCTGGGATCGGACAGCAGCGCCAAGGCCATCATTCGCGCCATCACCACGCTGGCCGATGCACTTGGTATCGAAACGCTGGCGGAGGGGGTGGAGGAACAGGCCCACCTTGAAGCCCTGCGCGACGAGGGCTGCAACTTGATCCAGGGCTATCTGATCAGCCGCCCGGTCGCGGCAAATCTCGTTGCCGAATTGATTACCAACTTCGCCTACCCGGTGACGCGCGCTGCCGTAAACGGCTAGCACCTCGCTACGCGGGTCGCGGCTGGGACCGTCGCGCTTCCCGGATCGCGTAGATAATCGCAAAGAACACGACGAAGCCGAGCATCCCCCCCAGTTCGGGCCAGGTCAGCGTCGAGAGCAGCCACACGATGATGCCCGATGCCGCGAGTGGCACGATAGGCCCGCCCGGCGCGATGAACGGCGGGCCTGCTTCCGCGATCCCCTTCGCCCGCATCCGCAGAACCCCAAGGCAACCGATGAGATAGAGCAGCAGCGTTCCCGAGACGCCAATGACCGCAAGCTGGCGGAATGAGCCCGTCGCGGTCAACGCTACCACCGCGACTGCGTAGACGACGATCGCGACGGCAGGCGTGTGGTGGCGCGGATGGACGTAAGCCAGCCAGCGCGGCATCTGCCCCGCCTCGGCCAGCGCGAAGGCGACGCGCGGCGATGCCAGCAGGTCCGAGACGAAGTAGCCACCCACCGAAACGATGCTGGCAATGAGCAGCGCTCGCGCACCCCAAGGCCCGAATACGACCCCGGCGGTATCGGCCAGCGGCGTTTTCGACGATGTCAGCGCAGCGCCAAGCACGCCTTGCGCCGACAACTGCAACGAGATGTAGAGAACCCCGACGATGGCCAGCGCCAGCGCAATCCCGCGAGGGATGGACCGTGCCGGGTTGCGGGTTTCGCCGTTGATGTTGAGCGCACTCTCGATGCCGATGAACGCCAGCACCAGCAGCAGCGAGCCCTCGCCGATGCTGGCCAGCGGCGGAATGCCCTGCCACGCTAGGTTGGCCGGGCGCAGCACGAAGAGGCTCGCGATCACCAGTACCACAAGCGGCGCAAGCTTGACCAAGCTGAGCACGGTAGCCAGCCGGGCACCATCGCGCGTGCCGGCGATGTTGACCATGACGAGCACCGCGAAAAAGGCAGCCAGCAAACCGATGCCGAATACCGGTTGTTCGACCGCCGGCCAGATCACCGCGAGTGAATCGAGGAAAAACCGCGCCAGCGCCGCCGAAGAAGCAATTGTGTTGGCGAACAACAACAGCGCTCCGGCAACACCACCGACAACCGGACCGAACGCGGCAGCGGCATAGGCATAAAGCCCGCCGGTTCCCGGCACCCTGCTGCCAGCCTCGGCAAAGCACAGCCCGACCAAGCCGACCAGCACCATGCACACCAGATAGGCAATGATCGCCGCCGGCCCGAGCACGCCCGCGACCAATCCCGGCATCGCAAAGATCCCGGCGCCAACTACAGCGTTGAAGGCCACGAAGGCGTAACCGCCGATACCAACGGTCCGCTCCAGACGCGCGGCGTGGCTCATGCAGCGGGTTCCCCGATGCGAGGGGAAGCATCGATGGCGACAGAATGTCTGCCCGCCGCCCGCAGGCCATCAGAAGTCCGCATCGTTGCCCCCGCAATCCAGTTAAGCGATGGTATACCAAACCGGCACTTGGGATAGCGAAAAGCGCTGGACTTCAGGCGGCGGCGACCAGTCATCGTAACATTCACGATGTCGGAATTGGCCGCGCCTTACTTCAGGCACCCCGCCCAACGACCGGATCAGAATGCACCGCGAGACCCGCCGCCTCTTGCGCTGTGCCGATGGTGCGCCTATCGGGCATGTTTCAGGGCCGTCAGGCTCGTCGCCGCCGATTTCGGCCGCGGCCAGAACAAGCAAGAGACAATGACCTTCCAGAAACTTCCCGCGCTTCTGTCAGAAGCGCTCGCAGCGCGTGGCTACGATGCCCCCACCCCGGTCCAGGCCGCCGTGCTGGAGCCCGAAGCTGCCGGGCGCGACCTTATCGTTTCGGCGCAGACCGGATCGGGCAAGACCGTCGCTTTCGGCATGGCCATGGCGCCCGAATTGCTCGATCCCGAAGGCCGCATCCATCCGGTGGACGTACCGATGGCGTTGGTCATCGCACCGACGCGCGAACTCGCATTGCAGGTCAGCCGGGAACTGGAATGGCTCTACAAGGCCACTGGCGCGCGGGTCGTGACCTGCGTCGGCGGTATGAACCCCTCGCTTGAGCGCCGCGCCTTGGCGCAGGGTGCGCAGATCGTCGTGGGCACGCCGGGTCGCTTGCGCGATCACTTGGAACGCGGCGCGCTGGAACTGCAGGGCCTGTGTGCCGTCGTGCTCGATGAAGCCGACGAGATGCTCGACATGGGCTTCCGCGAGGATCTGGAAGAAATTCTCGATGCCACCCCCGACGATCGCCGCACGCTGTTGTTCTCGGCCACGATGCCCAAGCCGATCGTCGCGCTGGCCTCGCGGTATCAGAAGGATGCGCTGCGCATCTCCACTGTCGGCGAAGATCGCGGGCACGGTGACATCAGCTATCTGGCGATGGCAGTCGCGCCATCCGACATCGAGCACGCGGTGGTCAATCTGCTGCGCTTCCACGATGCCGATACCGCAATGCTGTTCTGCGCCACGCGTGACAATGTACGCCATCTCCACGCCAGCCTGACCGAGCGCGGCTTTGCCGTCGTCGCGCTGTCTGGCGAGCACAGCCAGTCCGAGCGCAATCAGGCGCTGCAGGCCCTGCGTGACCGCCGCGCCAAGGTGTGCGTCGCGACCGACGTCGCCGCGCGCGGCATCGATCTGCCCAGCCTGTCGCTGGTGGTCCACGTGGAAATTCCGCGTGACGCCGAAACCCTGCAGCACCGCTCGGGCCGCACCGGTCGGGCCGGCAAGAAGGGCACCGCGATCATTCTGGTGCCTTACCCGCGCCGCCGCCGCGTCGAATCGATGCTGCGCGGTGCGCGCATCGCGGCTGAGTGGACGACGCCCCCGTCAGCCGAGCAAATCCGCTCCGCCGATGGCGAGCGTATGATGGCCAAGCTGATGGCACCCGTCGAAGCGACCGAGGAAGATCGCGCCCTCGCCGCCCAGTTGCTGGCCGAGCGCACTCCCGAAGACATCGCCGCGATGCTGATACAAACGCACCGCGCATCGATGCCCGAGCCCGAAGAGCTGCTCGCCGGCGACACACCCCCTGCTCCGCGCGCACCGCGTCCGGGCTTCGAGGGCAGCGCCTGGTTCAAGCTCAACGTCGGTCGCCGCCAGAATGCCGACCCGCGTTGGGTTCTCCCGCTGCTGTGCCGCCGTGGTCACCTTGGACGCGGCGAGATCGGCGCTATCCGTATTGCCGCCAACGAAACCCTGTTCGAAGTGCCATCAGCCATTGCCGAGCGCTTCATCTCGGCCGTGCGCCGTACTGCGGGTGAGGAAGACGACGGCGTGGAGATCACGCCGGTCGACGGTGCGCCGCGCGAAGCCGCCAAGCACACCCGCCGCGAATATACCCAGGCCGGTCCGCGTCCGCCCAAGCCGCATCGTCATGCTTCAGCCGGCGGTGCCGGACATCGCGGCGGCGGCAAGAAGCAGGGCTGGCAGGGCAAGCCCGATCGGTCCCGTCCGTAAATGCTGCGCATCCTTGTCGATGCCGATGCCTGCCCGGTTAAGGAAGAAATCTACAAGGTCGCGCTGCGTCACGCCGTTCCGGTAACGATCGTCAGCAACAGCCCTTTTCGTGTGCCCCAGCACGCGCTGATCGACCGTGTGATCGTGAGCGACGGCTTCGACGCTGCTGATGACTGGATCGCCGAGCGGTCCCAGGCTGGGGTTATCTGCATAACCGCCGATATCCTGCTGGCCGACCGTTGCATCAAGGCAGGCGCCACGGTGATCTCACCCACCGGCAAGCCGTTCACCGCCGCTTCGATCGGCAGCGCGGTAGCCACCCGGGCGATCATGGCGGACCTTCGAGCGGGCGGCGATATCATCGGGGGGCCGCCACCGTTCGCCAAGGCGGATCGCTCGCGTTTTCTCTCCACGCTGGACGAGGCTCTCGTCCGATTGAAACGAATGCGCTAGAGGCCGCCGGATGCTTCGCCTGTCCGGACTTTCCCTGCCGCTCGATCATGCCCCCGAAGCGATCCCAGCCGCCATCTGCGCGCGTCTTGGCGTCGCGGCAGAGGCACTGCGCGGATTTACTGTGTTCAAACGCGGTAACGACGCGCGCCGGCGAACCGCTATCCTGCTGGTCTACACGGTCGACGTCGATCTGGCGGACGAAGCTGAAGTGCTTGCCCGCTTTGCTGGCGACAAGGACGTGCGCCCCACACCCGACATGGAATACCGCTTCGTGGCACAAGCGCCCGAAGGCTGGTCAGGACTCCGCCCGGTGGTCATCGGCGCGGGCCCTTGTGGACTGTTCGCCGGGCTGATCCTGGCGCAGATGGGATTGCGCCCGATCATTCTGGATCGCGGCAAGGTCGTGCGCGAGCGCACCAAGGACACCTGGGGCCTGTGGCGCCGATCCGAACTCAATCCCGATTCCAACGTCCAGTTCGGCGAAGGCGGCGCGGGCACGTTCTCGGACGGCAAGCTCTACTGCCGGGTGAAAGACCCACGCTTCCTTGGCCGCAAGGTGCTGGAAGAGTTCGTCCGCGCCGGCGCGCCTGACGATATCCTGTGGGAAGCGCACCCACACATCGGCACTTTCCGCCTTGTAACCATGGTCGAAAGCATGCGCCGCACGATCGAGGAACTGGGCGGCGAATACCGCTGGCAGACCCGAGTCGATGACATCGAACTGACGCCCTTGCCCGATGGCCGTCACAGCCTGCGCGGACTGCATCTGGCGGACGGCAGCTTCCTTGAGGCCGATCACGTCGTGCTTGCGGTAGGCCACAGCGCGCGCGCCACGTTCGAGATGCTGCACCGGCGCGGCGTTTACATGGAAGCAAAACCGTTCTCCATCGGCGTGCGGATCGAGCATCCGCAAAGCTGGGTCGATCGCGCGCGCTATGGCAATTGTGCCGGCCATCCCGACCTTGGCGCCGCCGCCTACAGCCTTGCACATCACTGCGCCAACCAGCGCACGGTCTATAGCTTCTGCATGTGCCCCGGTGGGCGCGTGGTTGCCGCAACGTCCGAGGAAGGCCGCGTCGTGACCAACGGCATGAGCCAGTATTCGCGCGCCGAATTCAACGCCAACTCCGGCCTCGTCGTCGGCATCGATCCCGCGCGTGATTATCCCGATGGACCGCTGGCGGGCATCGAACTGCAGCGCCACTGGGAAGCGATGGCCTATGTCGCGGGCGGCTCGAACTACTCCGCGCCCGGTCAGAAAGTCGGCGATTTCCTGGCCGGACGTCCTTCGACCGACCTTGGCGAAGTCACGCCGTCCTACAAGCCGGGCGTGACCATGACCGACCTGTCGCAGTGCCTCCCCGCTTTTGCCGTGGAGGCGATCCGCGAGGCGCTGCCAGTGTTTGGCCGCCAGATTGCCCGCTACGATCATCCGGACGTGGTGATGACCGGGGTCGAGACGCGCACATCATCGCCCGTGCGGATCACGCGCGATGCCGAGCTTCAGAGCCTCAACGTGGCGCGTCTGTTTCCCGCCGGCGAAGGTGCTGGCTATGCGGGCGGCATCCTCTCCGCCGCGATCGATGGTATCAAGGTGGCCGAAGCGGTCGCCAAGAGCATGCTGGCGCAGTGAGCGGCACCCGCCAATTCGACGCCATTGTGCTGGGTGCCGGCGCGGCGGGAATGATGTGCGCGATGACGGCAGGCGCGCGCGGGCGGCGGGTGCTGCTGGTCGATCATGCCGAAAAACCTGGCAAGAAGATCCTGATCTCCGGCGGCGGACGATGCAACTTCACCAACGTCCACACCGCCCCGGATCGCTATCTTTCGGCCAACCCGCACTTCGCCAAATCGGCGCTGCGCCGCTATTCCCCGCAGGATTTCATCGCGCTGGTCGATCGCCACGGCATCGCCTGGCACGAAAAGACGCTGGGCCAGTTGTTCTGCGACGGTTCGGCAAAGCAGATCGTCGAGATGCTGACTGGCGAATGCACAGCCGCCGGGGTTGAGATCGCGCTGGGCTATCCCGCCTCCGATATCGTCCATGCCGATGGCCGGTTCAGCGTGACGATCAACGGACAGGTGGCGGAGTCCCCCGCGCTGGTTCTTGCAACCGGCGGCCCATCGATCCCGCAAATGGGCGCGACGGGCTTTGCCTATGATGTCGCGCGCCGGTTTGGCCTGTCGGTAGTGCAGCCGCGCCCGGCATTGGTGCCCTTCACGCTCAGCGCCGAGGATGCGCTGTTTCAGTCGCTGTCGGGCATTTCCACCGACGTTACGGTGCGCTGGAACAAGGTGCGGTTTCGCGAGGCGGCGCTGTTCACCCATCGCGGGCTGTCCGGCCCGGCGATGCTGCAGATATCGTCGTACTGGCAGCACCGCACGCCGATCGGTGTCAACTTCC
This sequence comes from uncultured Novosphingobium sp., assembly GCA_964502105.1. Classification (GTDB taxonomy): domain Bacteria; phylum Pseudomonadota; class Alphaproteobacteria; order Sphingomonadales; family Sphingomonadaceae; genus Novosphingobium. The sequence continues at coordinate 26,973 of CAZCUS010000017.1, forward strand.
TGCCCGATAGCACGCCCGACTGGCTGCTGACCGAAAAGCGCGAGAGGCCGCGCCTGAGCCTGCGCCGGGCACTGGCGGCAGCGCTACCTGAGCGGTTGGCGGACACACTGCTGGAACGGCTGGGTGCCGAGGGCGAACTGGGCAGCCTGACCGACAAGGTCTTGCGCCAGATACAGGGTCAACTCGCCGACTGGCCTTTCATGCCCAATGGCACCGAGGGGTTTTCCAAGGCCGAAGTCACCGCTGGCGGCATTTCCACGGGTGACTTGTCATCGCAGACGATGATGGCGAACAAAGTGCCGGGGCTGTACGTGATCGGCGAGGCGGTGGACGTCACCGGATGGCTGGGCGGCTACAACTTCCAGTGGGCCTGGGCCAGCGGCCGCGCGGCCGGCGAGGCGATCTGACGCCATAGGCGGGAGGCAGTCGCCCTCAGTCCTTGCGCGCAAACCAGATGAAGTGGTGGCCGCCCTTGCCATTGCTGCGCGCGCGCACTTTTACTTCGTCCACCTCGAAGCCCGCATCCTTGACCTTGCGCGTGAATCCCGGATCGCGCGCCGCCGACCAGATCGCCAGCACGCCGCCGGGGCGCAATGCTATAGAAGCATTCTGCAACCCGCGCCGGGAATAGAGCCGGTTGTTGGCATGGCGGACCAGTCCGTCCGGGCCATTGTCGACATCGAGCAGGATCGCATCGTAGTAATCGTGCGCATCGGCGATCACGTCGGCGACATCGGCATCGAGCAGATTGACGCGCGGATCTTCCAGGCAACCCGCTGTCAGGTCCACCATGTAGCCCCGCGCCCATTCGATGATCTCGGGCACCAGTTCGGCAACGGTGACGCTGGCATCGCGGTCCAGCGCCGCCAATGCCGCGCGCAGGGTAAAGCCCATGCCATAGCCGCCGATGAGCAGCCGAGGCTTGTCGCGCTGGCCGATCCGTTCGATGGACATCGTCGCCAACGCCTCTTCCGAGCCGCTCATGCGCGAGTTCATCAGTTCGTTGCGATCGAGCACGATGATGTAGTCTTTGCCGTGGCGGAACAGGCGCAGTTCCTCGCCATCGGGCACGTGCGCCGTGCCGATATGCTCGCGCGGTATCATTCCTCGCCCATCTTCAGCGCGGCGATGAAGGCTTCCTGGGGAATGCTGACATTGCCATATTCGCGCATCTTGGCCTTGCCCTTCTTCTGCTTGTCCAGAAGCTTCTTCTTGCGGCTGATGTCGCCGCCATAGCACTTGGCGGTCACGTCCTTGCGCATCGCGGCAATCGTTTCGCGGGCGACAACCTTGCCGCCGATCGCGGCCTGAATCGGGATCTTGAACAAGTGGCGCGGGATCAGATCCTTCAGCCTCTCGCACATATGGCGTCCGCGCGCCTCGGCGACGGAGCGGTGGACGATCATCGACAAGGCATCGACCGGCTCGTTGTTGACGAGAATGCTCATCTTCACGAGATCGCCTTCGCGCAGGCCGATCTGCTCGTAGTCGAAGCTGGCATAGCCCCGGCTGATCGACTTCAGGCGATCGTAGAAATCGAACACGACTTCGTTGAGCGGCAACTCGTAAGTCGCCTGCGCGCGGCCACCGACATACGTCAGGTCGACCTGAACGCCGCGCCGGTCCTGGCACAGCTTGAGGATCGAGCCGAGATACTCGTCCGGCGTATAGATCGTCGCCTTGATCCACGGCTCGTCGATCTGGGCGATGCGGCTGGGATCGGGGTAATCGGCCGGGTTGTGCAGCATGAGCTCACGCGCATCGTCGGTCCGCGATTTGTTGAGCTGGATGCGATAGACCACCGATGGCGCGGTGGTGATCAGATCCAGGTCATATTCGCGCGTTAGCCGTTCCTGGATGATTTCCAAATGCAGCAGGCCAAGGAACCCTGCGCGAAAACCGAAACCCAGCGCCGCGCTGCTCTCGGTCTCGAACGTGAACGAGGCATCGTTAAGCCGCAGCTTGCCGATGGAATCGCGCAATTTCTCGAAGTCGGCGGCGTCGACCGGGAACAGCCCGCAGAACACCACCGGCTGCACTTCCTTGTAGCCCGGCAGTGCCTTGGTCGCCCCGCCCTTCACGGTGGTGATGGTATCGCCGACCTTGGCTTGCTCGACTTCCTTGATCTGCGCGGTGATGAAGCCGATCTCGCCGGGGCCAAGCTCGGGCAGGTCGATGCGCTTGGGGGTGAAGCAGCCGACGCGGTCGATCAGGTGCTCGGTGCCACCCTGCATGAACTTGACGGAGAGGCCCTTCTTGATGACCCCGTCGATCACGCGCACGAGGATGACGACGCCCAGGTAGGGATCGTACCACGAATCGACGAGCATCGCCGTCAGCGGCTGGTCGCGCTCGCCTTTCGGCGGTGGGATCTTGTTGACGATCGCCTCCAGCACCTCGGCAATGCCGATGCCGGACTTGGCGCTGGCGAGCACCGCCTCGCTGGCGTCGATGCCGATGATGTCCTCGATCTCGGCGCGAACTTTCTCGGGTTCGGCGGCAGGAAGATCGATCTTGTTGATCACCGGGACGATTTCGTGATCGTGCTCGATCGACTGATAAACGTTGGCCAAAGTCTGCGCTTCGACGCCCTGCGCCGCGTCGACCACCAGCAGCGCGCCTTCGCAGGCGGCAAGGCTGCGGCTGACTTCGTAGGCGAAGTCGACGTGGCCCGGCGTGTCCATCAGGTTCAGCTCATAGGTCTGGCCGTTGTTCGCGGTGTAGTTGAGGCGCACTGTCTGCGCCTTGATGGTGATCCCGCGCTCCTTCTCAATGTCCATGTTATCAAGGACTTGAGCGCTCATTTCGCGATCAGTAAGGCCCCCCGTTGCCTGAATCAGGCGGTCGGCTAGGGTCGATTTGCCATGGTCGATGTGCGCAATGATGGAAAAATTGCGGATATTCGCGAGTTCGGTCATGCCGCGCCGTTAGCAGTGCCGCTTGGCGCTGTCAGCAGGGCAAAGCTGAAGGTTGCATTTCCGTGTCAGCCGGCTTGGCGGAGAATCGGCGAATCAGCCCTGTCCCGGCGTGGTTGCGGCGCGGCGACCGCGACAGCGCCGGCTGCGTCAAGATCGAGCGCGCGCGCAAATTCCACGCCCATGCGGTCTTCCTTGCACCAGCGCGAGGTGGCCTCGATCACGTGGTTTTCGGCAAGCTGGATACCGAAGGGCGTGTTGGGCGGGACATTCCACAGCCCCTCGATCAAGGCGCCGGTCTGCGAGATATTGCGGATGGTGCCCTCATAGCGCTGGCTGCCATGCTGGAGTACGACTTTGCGCAGCATCGTCTGGCGCGGCGCGCGCGCGGATCGCGGCCCCTTGGCGATGGCTGAAAGCCCATCGCGCAGCCGGTTTGTCGCAGCTTCGGCGCTCAGCGGCCTTTCGTAGATGTAGCCCTGGATATGGCTGCAGCCGAGCCTGCGAATAAGGTCCAGCTCGTCCAGTGTCTCGACGCCTTCGGCCGTAGTCTCCATGTCCAGCGCCTCGGCCAGGCTGACGATGGAGGCGATGATCGCCCCATTGCGGCTGCCCTCCATGGTCGCGCCGCGCACGAAGCTCTGGTCGATCTTGATCTTGTCGAACGGCGCCTTCTTCAAATAGCCGAGCGAGGAATAGCCGGTGCCGAAATCATCAAGCGCCAGCCGGACGCCAACCCGCTTGAGCGCGGCGAACATAGCCTCGGTCGATTGATCGTCATTGAGGAAGACGCTCTCGGTAATTTCCAGTTCGAGGCGCTCCGGCGAGATTCCGGCCTCGGCAATTGCGCTCGTGACGATGGCGGGGAGCGAAGGGTTGGCAAACTGCAATGGCGATACGTTCACCGCAATCCGCACTTCATCGGGCCATTTGGCCAGATCGTGACAGGCGGTGCGCAGCGCCCATTCGCCGATGGCACCGATCAGGCCGGCATCCTCTGCGATCGAGATGAATTTCCCCGGCGAAAGACTGCCATGGACCGGGTGGGTCCAGCGCAGCAGTGCTTCGAATCCGGTAATCATTTCGGTCGTGGTGCGTACTTGCGGCTGATAATGCAGTTCAAGGCCGCCGTTGGCGATGGCGTCGCGCAAGTCCTGCTCCAGTTCCTGCCGCTCCTGGGCATCGCTGTGGAGTTCCTTGGCGTAGAAATGATGCCGCCCGCGCCCGCCGTCCTTGGCCGCATAAAGCGCAAGATCGGCATTCCGGACGATTTCCTCTGAAGTCATGCCGTCATCGGGGCACAAGGCAATGCCGATCGACACACCGATGGTTACGCGGCTACCCTCGATCGAATAAGGCTGGGACAAGTGCTCAACGATCAGCCGCGCCAGATTGGTCAAGGTATCGCGCGGGGTCGGCCCGGGCAGTATAACCTGAAATTCGTCACCGCCAAGCCGGCCGACGCGGCCCAGATCGGCGACGGTGCTGCGCAACCGATCCGCCACCTGCTTGAGCAAAGCATCGCCCGCCGGATGCCCCATGGTGTCATTGACTTGCTTGAACCGGTCGAGGTCGAGCAAGAACACAGCGCAATTGCGGTTTTCCAGACGCGGGGCCTGCAGGATCTTTTCCAGCCATTCCGCCATCTGGAAACGGTTGGCCAGCTTGGTAAGCGAATCGAAGCGAGCCAGTTGGGTGACATGGCGCTGCGATTTGCGCGTCTCGGTCAGATCGGTGCCCGACCCCCGAAATCCCAAGAAATTGTTGAACTGGTCGAGCACCGGGCGGCCCGAAATCGACCACCAACGCTCCTCTTCCTCGTCCGTCGCGGCCTGCACCGCGAGATCATGGAATGAAGACCGCGTCGAGAGATGGAACACCAGCGTGCGTTCGCTCTCCTGTTCGAGCGAATCGAGCACGAACATGTCAGTGAACACGCGCCCTTCCATCTCATCCTGCGACTTGCCCAGCAGTGCGGCAATGCGCGGCGAAACATACGAAATCTGCCCGCGGCGATCGGTTTCCCAGAACCAGCCCTGCCCGGTCTGCTCGTACTCGGACAGCAAGTCCTCGGCCCGGCGCTGCTCGCGCTGGTTATCGGCGCGGAGCATGGCCTCGATCGTAACCTGATGGGCATGGCGAAACGTCAGAAACAGGCCGATGGCGCCTGCCGTGACCATGAGCGACAGACTGACCAGCGAACCGACGTAGATCGATACGCCCAACCACAGCCCCACCGAGGCGCTGACGATCGACGTCAGCCGGCCGTTGAGCAAAGCGGTGCCGATCAGGCCGATCACGCCGAGGATCGCAATCGTCGTTTCCCATGTGACTTCGCCGGACCAGGCAGTCCAGTGCGACGCGGCAAGGCCGAACAGGAACATCGGCAGAAACACCGACAACAGCATCAGCGGATAACGGTTCCAGCTTCTGGGATCGAGGCGCGCTTCATGCTTCGTGGCGAATCGCGACAGACTGGCAATGATGATCGCGGCGCACGCGATCGTGCCTGAGATCGCATCGGGCAGCGACATCGAGATGGCGGCCATGAAAGCCAGTGCCATGGCAAGGCACGGAGCGATCATGTACCACTCGGGCGCAACGAAGAAGTGCAGCGGGTCGCTGATATGCGTGCGCGCCGGGGCCAGCCCACGCCCCCGCGAGACAGCGCTGCGGGCAATGCCGGTGGCAGCAACCACATCGGTGGATTTCGGGCGCCAAGTGGAAGCGACTGCATCCGTCCGACGCATGCGCACGGGATTCACTCCCGTGTCTGCGTCGTCGCGCCTGCCACCCTTGCCGAATATCGCCATGGCGGGGTCATGGACTAGTGGCGATTGCGAAACGGTTAAGCACTTACGCGCAATCCGACGCTATCGCATCCCGTCCCATTTCAGGGCGGAATTCCGCCGAATTTTGACGGCTAAGGGCGATGAAACGAGGTCGTAGGTAATTTCTCTTGCGGGACTCAAGCCATGCGTGTTTGCTCGTGGGGAACGAGCCGGAATCTCCGGTCACATGGGAGAACATTCCGTTGAGGCATATTGCTATCGTGGGGTCGGGACCGGCCGGATACTACACTGCCGAAGCCGCGCTGAAATCCTGGGGCGATGATGTCCGCGTCGATATCCTTGATAGCCTGCCGGTTCCCTACGGCCTGATCCGGTTCGGCGTGGCGCCCGATCACCAGTCGATCAAGGGCGTGTCGCGGCGTTACGAAGCGACCGCGCTGACCGAGAACGTTCGTTTCGTCGGCAACGTGATGGTCGGCAGGGACATCTCCATCGCGGAATTGACCGAGCTTTATGACGCGGTCATCCTCGCCACGGGCGCGCCGCACGATCGCAAACTGGGACTGCCCGGTGAGAACCTGCCCAACGTTTTCGGCAGTGCCGCGTTCGTTGGCTGGTACAACGGCCATCCCGGCTTTACCGACCTTGCGCCTGATCTTTCGCACGACACGGCAGTGGTGATCGGCAATGGTAATGTCGCCCTCGACGTTGCGCGTATCCTCGCCAAAACGCGCGAAGAATTCGCCGGAAGCGATATCGTCGGCCATGCGCTTGAGACGCTGCAGGCCTCCCGGATCAAACGCATCGTCATTCTGGGTCGTCGTGGCCCGCACCAGATCGCGATGACTCCCAAGGAACTGGGCGAACTGGGCCACCTTGGACGCGCCAGCCCGGTGGTCGATTCAGCTGACCTGCCGGACGCAGCCGAAGACGCCGCGCTGGAACCCGGCCAACGCAAGTCGGTCGCCCATCTGCGGGCCTTCGCCGCGAAAGAGCCAGCCGCTGCGCCGATCAGTATCGAGTTCGACTTCTTCGCCGCACCAAAGGCGATAATCGGAGCCGAGCGCGTCGAGGGGGTGGAGATCGAGCGCACCAAACTCGATGGCGGTCGCGCGGTCGGGACGGGGGAAACCTACGAGATCGAAGCCGGGCTGGTCGTGGCTTGCATTGGCTATCAGACCTCGCCGATTCCCGACGTTCCGTTCGATGAACAGGGCGGCCGTTTCGCCAATGTCGAAGGTCGCATTGGGCCCGGCCTCTACTGCGTCGGCTGGGCGCGGCGCGGGCCGACGGGCACGATCGGCACCAATCGGCCAGACGGTTTTGCCATCATCGAAAAGATCGCAGAAGACATCGGCGAAGGCGCGAACAAGGCCGGACGCCCCGGTTTCGACACACTCGCTGATGAACGCGGCATCCAGTACGTCACGTTCCGTGACTGGAAGAAGATCGAGGAAGCCGAGATAGCCAACGCACGCGACGGCGCCCCGCGCGAAAAGTTCACGTTGGTAGAACAGATGATCGCGGCGGCCGGCAAAGGCTAACGCAACCAGTTCCGGGCCGCCTTTGTGCGGCCCGGCTCCGTTCTGTTTACTAAACCCGCATCGGCATCAGGACATAGAGCGCCGGGCTCTTGTCGTCCTGGCGGATCAGCGTTGGCGCACCGGCATCGGCCAGATGCAGTTCGACGGTATCGCCTTCCATCTGGCCAAGGATGTCCTTGAGATAGTTGGCGTTGAAGCCGATCTCGAAGCCATCTGCGGAATACTCCGCCGAAACTTCCTCAGCCGCGGTGCCGTTGTCGGGTGAAGTGACCGAAAGCGTGATCCGGTCGGGTTCGAGCGCCATCTTCACCGCGCGTGTCTTTTCGGTGGCGATCGTGGCCACGCGGTCCACGCCTTCGAAGAAGCTCTTGGGGTCGATCCGCAGCAGCTTGTCATTACCCGTGGGGATTACGCGCGTGTAGTCAGGGAACGTGCCGTCGATCAGCTTGCTGGTCAGCACCACGCCGTTCTCACCGCCCATGGTGAAGCGGATCTTCGAGGCTGAGAGATCGACCAGAACGTTCGTATCCAGCGATTCCTCAAGCAGCTTGCGCAGTTCGGCCACGCATTTACGCGGCACGATCACGTCAGGCATGCCTTGCGCGCCATCGGGCCGGGGCAGCGTGAAGCGAGCGAGCCGGTGGCCATCGGTCGCAGCCGCCTTCAGTTCCTCGTCCGAAACGTGAAGGAAGATGCCATTGAGATAATAGCGCGTTTCCTCGGTCGAGATCGCAAAGCGCGTGCGGTCGATCAGTTGCGCCAGCGTGGCCGCCGCAATCTCGAAGCTCGTGGGCAGTTCACCCTCAGCGATCATCGGGAAATCGTCGCGCGGCAGGGTCGGCAACTGGAAGCGGCTGCGACCTGCCTTCACGATCATGCGGCCATCGGTCACGTCGAGGCTGACCTGGCTGCCCTCCGGCAGCTTGCGGGCGATGTCGAACAGCAAGTGCGCTGAAACCGTGATCGCGCCCGGCGCATCGACCGACACTGCGTTCAGCGTCTCGACCACTTGAAGATCGAGGTCGGTCGCCATGATTCTGAGCGCGCCACCCGAAGCCGCCTCGATCAGCACGTTCGAAAGAATCGGAATTGTATTGCGCCGCTCAACCACGGACTGAACGTGAGACAGGCATCGCAGCAGAGTGGAACGTTCAATCGTGGCCTTCATGGTAGCCTCATGTTCCCCCCTGGGTCGGCCGGGGGTTGGTTTTACCCTGGAATTAGGACCATCATCTCTAGCGCGGCGACTTTATGCGGCAAGCATGAAGTGCCCAAACAGGGGCGAATCTGGGGATAAGCCCGGGGGTTTTGGTCGTTTGGCCAGAGAGGCGCGAATCAAAGCCCGTCAGATCATCACCATCCCGCCGTTGACGTGGATCGTCTGGCCGGTGACGTAGGCGGCTTCCTTGGAGGCGAGATAGACCACTGCCGAGCCGATCTCGTCGCCCTCACCCATGCGACCCATCGGAATGCGCGCGTTCAGCGCATCCTTCTGCGCATCGGGCAGCACATCGGTCATCGCAGTGCGGATGAAGCCGGGCGCCACGCAATTCACCGTAACGTTGCGGCTGGCAATTTCCTGCGCGAGGCTCTTGGACATGGCGGTGAGGCCACCCTTCGATGCACAGTAGTTCATCTGGCCGGGGTTGCCGGTGGTGCCCACTACCGACGTTATCGTGATGATCCGGCCAAAGCGCGCTTTCATCATCGGCTTGGTAACGGCCCGCATCAGGCGGAAGGCGGATTCAAGATTGACCCGGATCACCGAGTCCCACTCCTCGTCCTTCATCCGCATCGCCAGGTTGTCGCGCGTGATGCCGGCATTGTTGACCAGAATATCGATCTTGCCCAGCGAATCGAGCGCAGCCGGGACCAGCTTTTCGACGTCTTCTGCATTCGAAAGGTCGCACGTAATGGCAACGTGATCGACTTCCTGAGCGGTCTGGGGCGTATGCTCGTCGAGTTCATCACGAAACGCCCGCAGCTTCGTGGCGTTGGAGCCGGACACCGCCAACCGCGCGCCCTGCGCCGCCAGCGCGCGCGCGATCGACGATCCGATCCCGCCCGAGGCTCCGGTCACGAGGGCGGTCATTCCGTGCAGATCGAACATGGTTTTACTCCGAATTTTGAATCACGCAGAGACGCAGGGGCGCCGCAAGTCAACCGCGCTCAAAGGGACTTGGCCAGCGCCTCGATGTCTTCCATCGATACCACCGAGGTGACTTCCACCTCGTCGACGCTGCGTTTGATCATCGGGCCGAGGACTTTGCCGCCGAACTCAACGAACTGCTCCGCACCGGCGGCTTTCATTGCGATCGCGCTTTCGCGCCAGCGGACGCGGCCGGTGACCTGTTCGACCAGCAGGCGCTGGATCTCGGCAGGATCGGACACAATCGCGGCGGTGACGTTGGCGAACAAGGGCAAGCGCAGTGTCCCCGGCGGGGTCGCGGCAAGCGCCTCGGCCATGGCGTCGGCAGCGGGCTGCATCAGCGAACAGTGGAACGGCGCCGACACCGGCAGGGCGATGCCGCGCTTGATGCCGTGCTCTTTCACCAGCGCAATGGCCCGCTCTATCGCGCCGAGATGGCCTGACAGCACAACCTGGCCGGGATCGTTATCGTTGGCGACCGAGCAGACTTCGCCCTGTGCCGCGGCATCGGCCAGCGCCTGCGCCTTTTCGATATCGGCACCCAGCAGCGCGGCCATCGCGCCAATGCCGACGGGAACCGCCGCTTGCATCGACTGCCCGCGCAGCTTCAGCAGGCGCGCGGTGTCGGCCAGGCTGAACGCACCCACGGCACATAGCGCGGTATATTCGCCCAAGCTGTGGCCCGCGACGAAATCGCATTTGTCGGCGATAGTGATGCCGCCTTCCTGCTCCAGCACGCGCAGCGTGGCGATGGCGTTGGCCATGATCGCAGGTTGCGCGTTCTCGGTCAGAGTCAGTTGATCCTCCGGCCCTTCGCGCATGATGCGCGACAGTTTCTGGCCCAGCACATCGTCGACTTCTTCGAATACCGCGCGGGCAACAGCGCTGGCATCGGCCAGATCGGCGCCCATGCCGACTTTCTGGCTACCCTGCCCCGGAAACACAAACGCTCGCATAACTCGTCCACTCCCGTTGCCGGCGCACATCGACCGCAGCGCCATAAAAGCGTCACGCGTTACCTTCCGGCGTGGCGCGGCGGACTATTGCCCTTCGGCTGGTTCCGCAAGTCCGAATGGTACCAGCCGGTTAGCTGCATCATGGCCGATATCGGCTTCGCCAAGAAAGGGAATGGCGTGGCGGGCGCACCAATCGCGGGCGATCTCTTCCGCCGTGGCGCCAAATGGGTTGTCGTTTTCGGGAACGTCGCTGACGCGGCCGAGGCGTAATCCCGCGATGCCGCCTAGATGTGCGGTGAGGTGGAAGAACAGCCGGTCCACAGCATAGAGATACTCGGAAACTTCCTCGACCATGACGACATGTCCGGCCAGCCCCGGCATCAGCCGCGTGCCGCACAGCATCGCCAGCGTCATCAGGTTGAAGGCGACGACCGGATGGCCGTCACGCGCCGGCTCGATGCCGGACCGGTCGCCCGCAAGGAAACCCAGCGTGCGCCGCACCGCAGCTTCGCCATCGCTGCGGCGTATGTCCGCCAGCATCGGCGCATGGACAGGGCGGCCAATCCGCTCACGATAGAGGCCGCCGAGCAGGTAACCCGCATCCGAATAGCCCAGCCACGTCTTGGTCTTGGCCGCGCCGGAAAAGCGCGCGATGGCTTCTTCGGCTATCCGGCAGGCACCATAGCCGCCGCGTGCGAACCACACGGCATCGAACGAGGGATCGTTCGCGCACTCCACCAAGGCATCCGCCCGCGCGGCATCGCTTCCGGCAAAATGGCCCTCGCTGGCGAAACACTGCGGATGGATGTGCAGATCGAGGTCAGGAAACTCTGCCGCCGCCAGCGCGACGACGCGGTCGGCATCGGCCGGAGTGATTGGAGTCGAGGGGGCGCAAACGGCGATACGGGTCATCGTTGTCACCTTAAAGGTTACACCATCCCCGTCAAAGCCATGATCCGAGGTTGAGTTGGCGCGCGTCTGCGAATACCGCTGAAGGCATGACGACGCTCTCCTCGCTCACCGATCACCCCTGGTTCTTTTGCGGCATCGGCGGATCGGGCATGCTGCCGCTTGCGCTGATCCTGAAAGGTCACGGCGCGCGCATCGCCGGCTCGGACCGCAGCCGCGATCAGGGGCGCAGCGCGGGCAAGTTCGCGTGGCTGGAAAGCGAAGGCTTTGCGCTGTTCCCGCAGGATGGGAGCGGCATTACCTCGGCGGATCAAGTGCTGGTCGCCTCAGCCGCTGTGGAAGACACCGTGCCCGAGATGGTGCGCGCCCGGGACCTGGGCTGCGCGCGGATGAGCCGTGCACAGTTGTTAGCAACACTGTTCAACGCCGCGCCCCAAGGCATTGCCATCGGCGGCACGAGCGGCAAGTCGACCGTCACCGGCATGACCGGCTGGATCCTTACCGCCACAGGCCGCGACCCCACCATCATGAACGGCGCGGTGATGAAGAACTTCGCCGGGCCCGATGCCCCGTTTGCCAGTGCGCGGATCGGCCAAGGCAATACGTTCGTCTCGGAAGTGGACGAGAGCGACGGTTCTATCGCGCTGTATCGCCCCAGCGTGGCGGTGCTCGGCAATGTCAGCCTCGATCACAAGAGCCTGGAGGAACTGCGGCAACTCTTCGGGGATTTTCTTGCGGCGGCGGATGTCGCGGCGGTCAATATCGACGATGCCGAATCCGCTGCGCTGGCGGGCCGGGCCAAGGCACTCGTGAGTTTCGGCGTGGTCAGCGAGACGGCGATGATCGGTGTCGAGCCCGGCAGCGTGGTCGAAGCCCCAACCGCAATTTCGGCGACGGTGATCGACCGGCGCGACGGCACCAGTCATCGGCTCGAACTCAAGCAGCCGGGCCGCCACAACCTGTATAACGCACTGGCCGCAATTGCCGGGGCCAGCGCGGTCGGCGTGCAGGTGGGCGATGCCGTTGCCGCGCTTGGCAGTTTTGCCGGGCTTGCGCGCCGGTTCGATATTCTGGGCACCACTGCCTCGGGCGTGACCGTGATCGACGACTTCGGTCACAACCCCGACAAGGTCTCGGCGACGCTGGCAACATTGAAAGCCCATACAGGCCGCGTGATCGCGTTCTTCCAGCCGCATGGCTATGGCCCGCTGCGCCAGATGGGTGCGGAACTGGCCGAGGTATTCGCCGCACGACTTAACGGCGATGACGTGACGATCCTGTGTGACCCGGTCTACTTCGGCGGCACGGTGGACCGCTCGGAAGGCAGTGAGCGTATCGTCAATCGGATCGAAGCCGCCGGCGGACGCGCTGAGTATATTCCCGAGCGCGCCGCTTGCGGCCGGCGGATCGTCGAGATCGCCCGGCCCGGTGATCGCATTGTCGTGATGGGCGCCCGCGATGACACGCTGACGACCTTCGCGGCGGAGATCCTTGCCGCCCTGCCCTGATTCAGTGCTTGCCGCGCGCCGCCATGACGGCGTGGATCACATAGGCAATCACCGCGCCGACAATCAGCCCGACCACGGCGGAGGCAACAGCATAGGTCAGCCAGCCCAGGACGCCTCCCAGCCCGCCGGTCGCATGCTCCACCGCGTGCTGCATGGCATGGGCGACATGCGCGGGGCCGGGCATCCCGAGCACCTCCAGGCTGTGCAACAGGATGCCGCCACCAACCCACAGCATCGCTACCGTGCCGACAAGCGCGAGCACCGTGAGCACCACTGGCATCGCGCGCAGCAGAAAGCGCCCGACGCTCTGCGAAGATTGGCTGTCCTTCTTGGCGAGGTGCAAGCCAACGTCGTCCATCTTCACGATCAGCGCCACCGCCCCATAGACCGCTACGGTAATGACCACCCCGACCAGCGCGAGGATTATCGCGCGCGCCACCAACGTCTCGTCCGCCACTTCGGCCAGCGAGATCGCCATGATCTCCGCCGACAGGATGAAATCTGTGCGAACCGCGCCTGAAATACGGGCTTTTTCAAAGGCTACAGGGTCCGAGATCGGATCTTCCAGGGTTTCCCCGTGCTTCTCCCCGCCGAATTTCTCGATCACTTTCTCGGCGCCTTCGAACGCGAGATAAAGCCCGCCCGCCAGCAGCAGGAATGTGATCGCGACCGGCAGGAACTCACTCAGCAACAGGGCGACTGGAAGCAGGATGATCAGCTTGTTAAATATCGATCCCTTGGCGATCTTCCAGATGATCGGCAATTCGCGGTCGGGCGTGAAATTGGTGACGTAGGACGGCGTGACCGCCGCATCGTCGATCACCACGCCCGCGGCCTTGCTGCCCGCTTTGGCGATCCCTGCACCGACATCGTCGATCGAAGCGGCGGCAGCGCGGGCAATGATGGAGATATCGTCCAGCAGGGCGACGAGACCGGATGGCATGGGTGACACTGTCCTTTGCATCTGGCGTTAGCCGCCGAAAAAATTTCAGTCCGACCCGGTCTGAACTGCGCGGGCTGAAGCGGTTGCTGGTCACGCCATGATGGGGATCGCAGCGCGGTTCAAGTGGTTAAGCGCCCGCAACGGCCCGAAATTGGCGGAAATCCGAAGCGGATCAGTCTGGATCGATATTTTTTAACCATAGGGCTTAATCACGATAAGCGGCTGACGTTCTGCAGTCTGACCGGTGTGCTCAGGGAACGGCATGTCGATCGATTTAACTGGGGAAACGACATGGCTGTAATTAATACCAATATGAGTGCGCTTCGTGCGACGAATGCCTCTATCAAGGCCGACAGGATGCTCGGCACCGCGATGGAGCGTCTGTCGACCGGCAAGCGAATCAACAGTGCCAAGGACGACGCCGCCGGCCTCGCCATCACCACCACGATGACGACACAGACTCGCGGCATGAGCCAGGCAATCCGCAATTCAAACGACGGCATCTCGCTCGCGCAGACCGCTGAAGGCGCTCTGACCGAAGTGGCGAACATGCTGCAACGCGTCCGCGAACTGGCTGTCCAGTCCGTTTCGGGCACCTACACCGATTCCGATCGCAGCTTCATGCAGTCGGAAGTTACCGCGCTTACCGATCAGGTCAGCGACGTTCTGGGCAACACGACATTCAACGGCCTGGGGCTGTTCTCGACCACGTCGGGTTCGGATGTCAGCTTTGAGATCCAGACCGGCGCCAACTCCGGCGACACGATCTCGCTCACCTCGACCGCGATCGACGGCACGACCATCTCCGCGTCGGCACTGGATGTGAGCACCTCTACGCTGGCCGCCACCACCATCGACAACGTCGATCTCGCGCTGGCCGATGTCAACGCATCGCGCGCTTCGCTCGGTGCGGGTCAGAACCGCCTCGAATCGGCGATCAACAACCTCACCAGCAACGTGGCCAACCTCTCGGATTCGCGTTCGCGGATCGAGGACACCGACTACTCGGTGGAAACCACGAACATGGCCAAGGCCCAGATCCTGAGCCAGGCTTCGACCGCGATGATCGCCCAGGCGAACCAGAGCGTCCAGAACGTGATGTCCCTGCTGCGCGGCTAAACTCTGTCCCAGCATGTACGTTACCCGTAAACTCGGTGGAGCAGCGCTCCGCCGGGTTTTGCGGGTTACGGTGACGGCGCGGACGATCAGAACTCGACGTCGAGTTCTTCCATTTCCTCTGGCTCGGCCAGTGCGGCGGCAAGCCATTCGGCCATCGGCGGCCATGCGGCGATCGTATCGCAATAGGCCTTGGCAGCCGGCGACAACGCGACGGCATAGCTGATGAAACGCCGTGTCACGGGCGCATACATCGCATCGGCAATCGTCGGCTTCGCGCCGAACAGGAACGGGCCGCCATAGCGATCCAGGCAATCCTGCCAGATCGTCTCGATCCGCTCGATATCCGGCCGCGCACCGGAAAACACCGGAAACTTCTCGTGCTTGACCTTGAGGTTCATCGGCAGTGCCGAGCGCAAGTTGGTAAAGCCCGAATGGATTTCGCCCGAGATCGAACGACAGTGCGCGCGGGCAATGAGATTGTCAGGCAGCAGCCCTGCATCGGGAAACTGCTCGTTGAGATATTCGGCGATGGCCAGTGTATCCCAAACGCTCGCCCCATCGTGCGTCAGGCGCGGCACCAGCACCGATGGCGACAGCAGCAACAGTTCGGCGCGGTTGGCCGCATCGTTGGGGACGGTGCGCTCCTGCACATCCAGACCGGCGAGCCGGCACATCAGCCAGCCGCGAAGCGACCAGGCTGAATACGTCTTGCTGGAGATGGTCAGAGTAGCCTGCGAACCTGATGCCTTTGCCATGTAGTGCGTCCCTGCGGGCAGTTTCACTTGCATCGGCATATGATGCAGCGCAGCATTAATCCAGCGGCGATAATGATCATGCATCGAATCGCTGGAATTGCCGGTGCCAAGCCGGCCACAGGGGGCGCTTAATGCTGTATCAGGCCTATCAGGCTTACTGTGATATTCAGGCTCCCGCGCGCTTTGCAGTACGCATGGCGACATCGTTTCGCGACAACGCGCTGGGCGGGGCGGCCAAGCTGCCGATGGCCCGCCGGATGTTCGCCTTGGCCGAGACCTTCCAGGCTTCGGAAATCACGCACAAGCGTCCGCCATTTGCCATCGACGAAGTGCTGGCTGGCAACAGGATGGTGCCGGTCCACGAGGAAGTGGCAGTAAGCCTGCCGTTCGGTGACATGCTGCACTTCGTCAAAGCCGATATTTCGGTACCCCAGCCCCGCGTACTGGTCGTGGCACCTCTCTCCGGCCACTTCGCCACGCTGCTGCGCAACACGGTCGAGACGCTGCTGCACGATCATGACGTCTACATCACGGATTGGCGCAACGCCCGTGACGTGCCGCTGAGCGCCGGGCGCTTCGGTATGGACGAGTACATCGACTACATCATTCATTTCCTGCAGGAACTCGGCCCCGGATCGCATGTGCTCGCGGTGTGTCAGCCTTGCGTCCCGGTGCTGGCTGCCGTGGCGCTGATGGCGCAAGATCACGATCCGTGCCAACCGCGCAGCATGTCGCTGCTGGGCGGGCCGATCGACACGCGCGAATCGCCTACCGTGGTGAACAAGCTGGCGACCGAGCAGGAACTCTCGTGGTTCGAGGACAACCTGATCCAGACGGTGCCGTGGCGATACCAGGGCGGCGGTCGGCGGGTCTATCCCGGCTTCATCCAGCTTACCGCCTTCATGTCGATGAACCTCAGCCGGCATTTGGGCCAGTTCCGTCAGCTCTACCAGCACATCGCCGATCTGGAGACCGAGGAAGTCACCAAGATCGAGGAGTTCTACGAGGAATACCTTGCGGTGCTCGACCTCACCGAAGAATTCTACATCGACACCATCGACAAGGTGTTCCAGCGCGCGTTGCTCGCCACCGGCGAGCTTGAGCACCGGGGACGCAAGGTGGATTGCGGGGCGATCCGCCATACCGCGCTGCTCACGGTAGAGGGTGAGCGCGACGATATCTGCGCCGTGGGGCAAACGGCGGCGGCCCATTTCCTTTGCTCCAGCCTGCGCCCGCACCTGAAGCGCCATCACTTGCAGCCGGGTGCCGGACACTATGGCATCTTCTCGGGCTCACGCTGGGAGCGTCAGGTCTATCCGCAAGTGCGCAACATGGTTCTTGCGATGAGCTGAATGGCCGCTTCGATTATCGCAGCGGCCAGGTCCACAAAATCAAGGGTGTCGCGATGAGGAGCACCAGCACCGAAAGCGGCGCGCCAAGGCGGGCGTAGTCGCCGAAGCGATAGCCGCCCGGCCCCATCACCAACGTATTGCACTGGTGCCCGATCGGGGTGAGGAAGTCGCAGCCAGCGCCGATCGCCGTGGCAATCAGAAACGCCTCTGGCCGATATCCCAGATCGTTCGCGAAGACCGCAGCGATCGGCGCCATCACCAGCACGGTCGCCGCGTTGTTGAGGAACGGCGTCACCGCCATTGCCGCCGCCAGAATCAGCGCCACCGCTCCCCATGCCGGCAGCCCGCTGGCGAACTGGGCAAGACCGGTCGCGATCACATCGGAAGCGCCGGTGCTCTGGAGCGTGGCGCTGACCGGGATCAACGCTGCCAGCATGACAAGGATCGGCCATTCGACCGCGTCGTAGGCTTCGCTCACCGGCAGCGCGCCGGTGATCACCACCAGCGCGGCAGCACAGAAAAATGCCACCGCCACCGGCACCAGTTCGGTTGCCGTTGCCGCCATGGCCAGTGCCAGGATGATGACGGCCAGCCACCCGCGCGAATTCGAACCAAGGCGGATCGACCGCTCGGCCAGCGGCAGCACGCCGAGTTGCGACAGCCGCTCCGGCATCAACGGCAGCGCGCCCTGCAGCACGATGACATCGCCGGCGCGCAGCAGGATGCGACCGGGCTTGTTGCGCAATTGCTCGCCCGCGCGCGAAATCGCAACAAGCCGCACACCCATGCGATGCTGCAGACCCATACGGCTGGCGGTGCGCCCCACCAGCGCCGAACTCGCGGTCACCACGCCCTCGATAATGCCGATCTCGTCCGATTTGCGCGGAGTATCGTCGCCTTTCTCGGTGGGACGCAAAAGATCGCCCGCGATTACCCGCTCCAGCGCATCGGGCTCGCCGGAAAGGATCAGCACGTCGCCCTCGTGCAGGAATGTATCGGGATGGACGACACCGCTCATCCCGCCACGCAAGACGGCAGTAATCTCGATCTCGTGGTGATTGCGCTCCAGGAATTGCGACGCCGTTTCATCCTTCGCCACCGAATCCGGACCAATCGTCGCCTCGGTAACGTAACCGGAGATGTTCAGCGCCTCACCCATGATCGGCGCGGCCCGGCGGCCACTTGGCAGCAGGCGATAGCCGAAGCGCAGGAACACCAGCCCGACGATGAGCAGACCAAGCCCGGTCGGCAGGTAATCGAACATGTGAAACGGTTCGCCCGTCATCTCCTCGCGCACGCGGCTGACGATGATGTTGGGCGATGTGCCGACCAGCGTGGTCAGCCCGCCGAGCAACGAGGCAAAGGCCATGGGCATCAGGAACACCGATGGGCTGGAACCGCTGCGCCGGGCGAGTTGTCCCGCTGCCGGCATCATGATCGCCAGCGCGCCCACGTTCTTGATCAGCCCGGATGCGACACCGACCGACGTGGTCAGCAGCAGAAGTTGCGAGCTGACCCGCTTCAGCCGATGCGAAACAAGCGCCAGGGCGCGGTCGATCACCCCGGAACGTTGCACCGATGCCGACAGCACCAGCGCCGATCCGACGATGATGACGATATCATCCGAGAACCCGGAAAACGCATCCGCCGGTTTGACGATGCCCAGCACCAGACCCGCCATCAAGGCGATCACGGCGGTCACATCGTAACGGAAGCGCCCCCAGATAAACAGGGCCATCATCCCCGCCAGGGTGCCAATCGACAGCCATTGCGGTAGCGTCATCGTGTCTTGGTCATACGTAATTTTTCCCAGCCCGAGCATGCAGAACGCCACAAATGGACATAAGTGTCACGACGATGGCGTAAAATCGGAAATCCTGACTTCAGCGGCTTCCGCACCGGGCTTGCGTTTACTGCCCGTTCCGCTATGAGCCGCCGCTTCCGCATGTCGCCCATTGGCGTCGCGGAGCGAGAAGAAAGCCGGAGGGGCCCCGCAATCCCGCGGATCAGCCAGCGATCGGTTGAATAGAGAAAAGGAAGCTGCCGTGCCGCTTTATGAGCACGTTTTCCTGGCACGCCAGGATTTGAGCCAGGCCCAGGTTGATACCCTGGCCGCCACCGCCACCGAGATCGTCGAGAGCCATGAAGGCAAGGTCCTCAAGACCGAGACCTGGGGCCTCAAGAATCTCGCCTACAAGATCAAGCGCAATCGCAAGGCGCACTTCGTGATGCTCAACATCGAAGCTTCGGGCGCCACTGTCGCCGAGCTGGAGCGTCAGACCTCGATCAACGAAGACGTTATCCGCTGGATGACCGTCCGCGTCGACGAGCATGAAGGCGGCCCTTCCGTGATGATGCGCAAGACCGACCGCGAGCGTACTCGCCGTCGCGAACGTGAAGGATCCTGATCCATGGCCCGTGCATTTTTCCGCCGCCGCAAGTCGTGCCCCTTCTCGGGCAAGAACGCGCCGCCGATCGACTACAAGGACGTGCGTCTGCTGCAGGGCTTCATGTCCGAGCGTGGCAAGATCGTCCCGAGCCGCATCACCGCCGTTTCGGCGAAAAAGCAGCGTGAGCTGGGTCAGGCGATCAAGCGCGCCCGGCACATCGGCCTGCTGCCCTACATCGTCAAGTAAGGGAGGCTAGACCCATGGATATCATCCTCCTCGAACGAGTCGAGAAGCTCGGCGCGATTGGTGACGTCGTTTCCGTCAAGGACGGTTACGCACGCAACTATCTGCTGCCTAACAAGAAGGCGCTGCGCGCCAACGCCGCCAACAAGAAGGTCTTCGAAGCCAACCGCGCGAAGATCGAGGCCGATAACGCCGATCGTCGTGGCGAAGCGGAAGCGCATGCGAAGGACGTTGAAGGCAAGCAGGTCGTCCTGATCCGCGCTTCGTCGAACTCGGGCCAGCTTTATGGTTCGGTTTCGGTGCGCGACATCGTTGACGCGCTGAACGCCGACAACGCGAAGCTGGGCAAGAACATGATCGTTCTGGAACGCCCGATCAAGACAATCGGTGTGTTCGACGTCCGCGTGAACCTTCACCCGGAAGTCTCCGTCCTCGTCAAGGTCAACGTTGCACGTTCGCCTGACGAAGCCGATCTGCAGTCGCAGGGCGTGGACGTGATGGCCGCGATGTTCGAACAGGACGTCTCGGGCTTCACCGAAGCTTACGACCCGAACGCCGAACCCGGCGAAATCGCGATCGACGAAGTCGAGGAAGAGCCGGAAGCCTGAGCTTTCGCTTCTCCCGGCACTTCAACGCCGCAAGGAATTCAGGCCCTCGCTTCCCCGTGAAGCGGGGGCCTTTCCTTTTCCAACCAACCATCACCAACGCCGCAGCGCATCAACTCGTCCTTGCAATGCAACATAGTGCGCGCAATAAATGGTGATGCAAACGATAGAAACGATCATCGCGGAACTGGTCCGCGTTTACGACGAAGCCGTCGCCACCCTCCGTGCAGACATCACCGCCTATGTGAAGGATGGCACACTGCCTCCCGCAGAGCGGCGGGCGAAACGGGCATGGACTTACCCGGAACTGCGCATTCGCTACTCGGGACACGAATATCGCCCGGAATCGAGCCGGTCCTTCGGTCGCCTGGACATGACCGGGAATTACAGCACCACGATCACCCGCCCGCATCTATTCGCGGACTATCTCACCGAGCAACTTGGGCTGATCGCCGCCGATTATGACATCGAAATAGACGTTACTCCGTCAGCGCAGGAAATTCCCTTCCCTTATGTGCTCGATGGGCAACCACTCGGCGGAGTGACCCCGCAGGACCTGGCCGCGCACTTCCCCGCCACCGAGCTGGCGATGATCGGCGACGAGATCGCCGATGGGATCGAGGTGAACGGCGTCGAGGATTTGCCGCTCGCCCTGTTCGATGGGCTTCGCACCGATTTCAGCCTTGCGCGGCTGGCGCACTACACCGGCACCAGCCCGGACCACTTTCAACGCTACGTGCTGTTCACCAATTATCACCGATACGTCGATGAATTCGTCGACTGGGCTGGGATGCAGGTCGGCTCAGAGGGCTATGTCGCGCTTTCGGGCGCAGGCGGTCTCTTCCTTGATGCGCCGGTCGACAATGCCCGCGCCCGGCTGTCCGACACGGCATGGCGGCGGCACCAGATGCCAGCCTACCACTTGGTGCGCGAGGATCGTTCGGGCATCACGCTGGTCAATATCGGCGTTGGCCCGTCCAATGCAAAGACGATCACCGACCATCTCGCCGTGCTGCGCCCCGAAGCATGGCTGATGATCGGCCACTGCGGCGGCCTGCGCAGTTCCCAGAAGATCGGCGACTATGTGCTCGCCCATGCCTATCTGCGCGACGATCACGTTCTGGACCACGTGCTGCCGCCCGAAATTCCTTTGCCCGCCATCGCCGAGGTGCAGCAGGCACTGGCCAAGGCTGCGGAAGAGGTCAGCGGCACCGGCGGCATGGACCTGAAGAAGCGGATGCGCACCGGCACCATCGTGACTACCGACGATCGCAACTGGGAACTGCGCTATTCGCATTCAGCAAAGCGCTTCAACCAGTCGCGCGCCATCGGCATCGATATGGAAAGCGCCACGATCTCGGCACAGGGCTACCGCTTCCGCGTACCCTACGGAACTCTGCTCTGCGTCTCCGATAAGCCGCTGCATGGCGAATTGAAGCTGCCGGGTCAGGCTAACCGTTTCTACGAGGAAGCCATCGGCGCGCACCTCAAGATCGGCGTGAAGACGTGCGAACTGCTCCACGCCGAAGGCGCCCGCCTCCACAGCCGCAAACTGCGCGCATTCAACGAGCCGCCGTTTAGATGAGCGAAGCGCTCTCTCCCCGCTGGGGAGAGAGCTTCTTTTTCGCTTACTTCCAGCCGCAGGTTTTCCCGGCGTTCTGCTTTTGCAGCCACTTCTGCAGCGGTGCGAAGTAGCGCAGCATCGGCTTGCCGCTCATCTCGCGGCTGCCGGTGAAGGCCTGTAGCGCGTCGGGCCAAGGCTTTGACGCGCCCATTTCGAGCATCGCGTTCATCTTCTCGCCGACCTTCTTGTCGCCATAGAAGCTGCAACGGTGGAGCGGCCCCTTCCAGCCCGCCTGCTTGCAGGCTGCTTCGTAGAACTGGAACTGCAGCAGCCGCGCCAGGAAGTAGCGGGTGTAGGGTACAACTGCGGCAAGGTGATACTTGCCGCCCGGATCGAACGCACCGGCAGGCCGGGCGGACGGCGGCACGATACCCTGATATTCTTTGCGCATATCGGTCCAGGCCACCTGATACTGGTCAGACGTCACTTCACCGGCGAACACCTTCCAGCGCCAGCGATCAATCATCAGGCCGAATGGCAGGAAGGCAACCTTGTCCATCGCCTGACGCAGCAGCAAACCGGTATCCTTGTCCGCGCTGGGCACCTTCGCCTTGTCCAGAAGTCCGATCTGTACGAGGTATTGCGGCGTGATCGACAGCGCCATCGTATCGCCGATTGCCTCGTGGAAACCGTCGTTGGCACCGTCGAGATAATAGGTCGGCTGCTGGTTATAGGCGCGCTGGTAGTAGTTGTGGCCCAGTTCGTGATGGATCGTGGTGAAGTCGTCGGCATTCACCTTAATGCACATCTTGATGCGCAGATCGTCCTTGTTATCCAGATCCCAAGCCGAAGCGTGGCACACCACTTCGCGATCCTGCGGCTTCACGAATTGTGAGCGTTCCCAGAACGTTGCAGGCAGTTCCTTGAAACCAAGCGAGGAATAGAAGCCCTCGCCCGCCTTCACCATCTTGATTGGGTCATAGCCCTTTTCGGTCAGCAGATCGCCGACGTCATAGCCAAGATCGCCTGCCCCGGCCGGTGCGACGATGTCATAGATGCCGCCCCATTCCTGCGCCCACATATTGCCGAGCAAATCGGCGCGGATCGGGCCGGTCTTGGCCTGCACCGCATCGCCGTATTTCTCGTTCAGTTTGGTGCGGGTGTAGCAGTGGAGTTGATCGTAAAGCGGCTTGACCTCCTGCCACAGCTTCTCGGTCAGCGCCTCGAACTCTTCGGGCTTCATGTCGTAGTTGGAACGCCACAACGCACCGG
Organism: uncultured Novosphingobium sp.; assembly: GCA_964502105.1. Classification (GTDB taxonomy): domain Bacteria; phylum Pseudomonadota; class Alphaproteobacteria; order Sphingomonadales; family Sphingomonadaceae; genus Novosphingobium. The sequence continues at coordinate 49,989 of CAZCUS010000017.1, forward strand.
CATCGGTATAGCCCAGCTCCTTGGCCCCCTCGTTGGCCAGCGTGACCATGCGGGCATAGTCGGGCTTCATCGGCGTGCCGACATTGTCGTGCCAGCTCGTCCACATCTCCTTCAGTTCTTCAGGATTGCGGTTGGTGCCCATGGCCGCCTCGATGTCGCTGCCGTTGATCGGCTGACCTTTCAGCGTGCCCTTGCCCTTGCCGTAGACGCCCTGCATCTTGGCGGTCAGCCCGGCGAGTTCATCGGCGGCACCCGGCGTCGTCGGCGCGGGCAGCACGATGGCAGTACGCATGCGGTTGAGCTTGCGGCTCACGTCATAGCTCAGGCCCGGCTGCGTCGCGTATTTGGCGGCGGCCAGTGCAGTATCGACAGTGAACGCGGTGAAATCCGCGCCAGCGCGCGCGGTCATCGCCTCGGTGTCCTGGGTAATATAGGTCTGGTAGACCCACTCGGCCTGCCCGCCCTCGATCAGCTTTTGGTTGAGCGTGGCCTCTGCCTGCTTGACGAATTCATCGGCAGTCTGGGTGGTAGTGGTTGTCGCAGTGTCTTCGGCAAGCGCCGGGGTTGCCGCAAGCGCTCCTGCGAGCGCTGCCAGCGAAACGAGATGGATTTTCATGATGGCCCCGTTGTTCTGATTTTCGGATGGCGCATGATTGGCCCTGCCACCCGCTTGGGTCAAGCCGCTAGAAACGCTGCAATCTCTTCGCCGAACTCGGCCTGCGATACCGACGTCATGTGCGTCCCCGGAATCTCGGCATAGCGCCCATCGGGCAAGGCTTCGGCCAGTCGCGGGGCGGAGCCATTATCCTGATCATCGGCCCCACAGACCACGAGGGTCGGCATCGTCACCGCTGCCAGATCGTCGGGCGAGGTATCGTCCACCGATCCGAGGAGCAGCCGCGCCGCTACCCGGTCGACCTTCTGCGTGCGCATGAAAGACTTGGCGAAATAGGCGCGATCCCCATGCTTGATGTCATCGAAGCGGTCGATCGCATCGATGAAGAACGCGCTGCGACGCTCCCAGCCGGCCAGCCCTTCCAAGCCCATGCCGCCCAGAAACAGCCGTCCCGGCGTCAGCCCGGCCAGCACAGCCCGCGCCGACGTGCGCGAACCCAGCGAGAACCCGCCGAGATCGTAGTCTGTCAGGCCGAGTTGATCGACCAGCCCCAGCACGTCCTTGACCAGCACGTCCTCGGGGTACGCCGCCGGATCGTGCGGCGCATCGCTTTGACCATGTGCGCGCAGATCGGGCATGATCGCCTCGAACCCAGCATCGACCAGGCGCTGCGCGGTGCCGAACTTGATCCAGTTGACGTTGGCATCGGAAAACAGCCCGTGCAGCAGCAGCACCGGTCGTCCCGCACCCATGCGATGCACCGCCAGCTTTGCGCCGCCGAAGCCTTCGAGGAATTCGCTTGTCACTTCGCTCACTCGGGAACCTCCAGTCCAGCCGCTTTCCAGCGCTTCGCTACGCTGTCGGTGGTCGCGCTGTAGTGGCGTGTCAGATCGCCGGTATCGAACCACGCTGCGAGCATGCGTTCCGCCCCCGCATGGGCAACCGGGACGAAGTCCGAGGGATCATCGAAGCTGCCCAGCGTCAGATCCATGCCGCCCCCGTCGCTGAACATGAACCCTAACGGCGTCCCGCAATGCGAGCAGAACGGCCGACGAGCGATCGGGGAACTGTCATACCAGTCCGGCTCGGTCTCCCATGTAACCACCTCTCGCGCGACTTGCACGAACGCGGCGGCAAAGCCCCCGGTGGCGCGCTGGCACATGCGGCAGTGGCACAGATAGGCCTCGTCGTTCTCTAACGCGGCAGTGTATCGGATGCGGCCGCACTGGCAGCCTCCGGTCATGATCTTGGTCATGGCCGGAGGCTAGCCGCAGTTGGATGACGGGGGAAGCCTCAGCCCTTCTTGAGGTGGCGACGGCCAAGCAGCTCCGCGATCTGCACCGCGTTCAGCGCGGCGCCCTTACGCAGGTTGTCCGAAACGCACCACAGCGCCAGGCCGTTTTCGACCGTGCTGTCCTCGCGCACGCGGCTGATGTAGGTCGCGCCGTCGCCTACGCATTCGATCGGGGTGACGTATCCGCCGTCCTCGCGCTTGTCGACGAGCATGATGCCGGGGGCCTCGCGCAGGATATCCTGCGCCTGTTCGGCGGTGATCTCGTTCTCGAACTCGATGTTCAGCGATTCCGAGTGGCCGACGAACACCGGCACACGCACGCAAGTGGCGACCACCTTGATCTTGGGATCGAGGATCTTCTTGGTTTCGACCACCATCTTCCACTCTTCCTTGGTCGAACCGTCGTCCAGGAAGACATCGATGTGCGGGATCACGTTGAACGCGATCTGGCGGGTGAACTTGCGCGGCTCGACCGGATCGTTGACGAAGATCGCGCGGCTTTGCTCGAACAGTTCGTCCATGCCCGCCTTGCCCGCGCCGGAAACCGACTGGTAGGTCGAGACGACGACGCGCTTGATCGTCGCGGCATCGTGCAGCGGCTTGAGCGCCACGACCATCTGCGCGGTCGAGCAATTGGGGTTGGCGATGATGTTGCGCGCCTTGTAGCCATCGATCGCATCGGGGTTCACCTCAGGCACGATCAGCGGCACGTCGGGGTCCATGCGGTAGAGCGACGAATTGTCGATCACGACGCACCCCTGCGAGGCCGCGCGCGGGGCGTGGATCTTGGTCGCTTCCGAACCCACCGCGAACAGCGCGATATCCCAACCGGTGAAATCGAAATGCTCGATGTTCTTCACTTTGAGCATCTTGCCGGTGTCGCCGTATTCGACGTGCGTTCCGGTGGAGCGCGAACTGGCGATGGCCGCGATCTCGTCGGCGGGGAATTCACGCTCGGCAAGGATGTTCAGCATTTCGCGACCGACATTCCCGGTCGCGCCGACGACGGCTACCCGATAACCCATTTAACGTATCCCTTGATAAGAAAACGGCCGGTCTCCTGTAAGTGGGAGCCGGCCGCTTTGAACTGGTTTGAGGTGACTGAACTTGTGGGATCAGTCTCCCGTCAATTCTTACCGGCTTCGGCGCCGGGCTTAATGTCGCGGCGCTCGGCAATACGAGCCCGTTTACCGGTGCGGCCACGCAGGTAGTACAGCTTGGCACGACGCACGACACCGCGACGCACGACTTCGATCGAATCGATGTTCGGCGAATAGAGCGGGAAAACACGCTCCACGCCTTCGCCGAAGCTGATCTTGCGAACGGTGAAGTTCGAACCCATGCCACGGTTCGAACGCGCGATGCACACGCCTTCGAAGTTCTGGACGCGGGTGCGGGTGCCTTCGACGACCTTCACGCCGACGCGAACGGTGTCGCCCGGACGGAACGTCGGGATAGTCTTGGCGGCCTTGGCAATTTCCTCGGCTTCGATCTGCTGAATCAGGTTCATAGACCCTGGTCCTTCACTATGTTGCCGCGCGCCAGAGGCAGGACCCGCCCGAGCGCCGGTATGGCGCTCCTGAAAGCATGGCCTGCATAACCGATTTTCGCGTATTCCGCCGGAACGGAAAAACCGCTTCGCCGAACCCCCCGATCGCAGCACTTCAAGGGTTCTGGCGCCCGCCCCCAAAAGAGCAGGTGAATTAGAAGGCGCGCCCATACGCAAGCAAGGGCGCGAATGCAAGAGGGAACGGGGCGGCGGACCGCCTCGATCGCTCCAGTATCTTAGCCTCCGCTGCAGCAGCAAAAAGTTTTGCTGAGACCGATGCAGTACGAAATCAGGGAGTTGGCGGCACGTCTGCGTCAACTGCCGCAGGCTTTACCGCAGAAATAGGTACCTGTAGCGTCGGCACTGCTGCTGGCACTGTCTGGAAAGCGATATCCTCGTCCAGAAACGACTTAACGCCGGACCCGCTAGCAATGAATGCGCTAGTTCCCGTAGTGATAAATCCGGCTATCGGAATCAATACAACCGCAGCTATAACGCCACCCGTGCCCGTAATACCCTTGTCGTCGAAGTTTCCTGTCAGACGGACATGGCGGTCACCGAGTCTAAGCGAAACCGCCCGCGCTCCGATGTAGCCAGACTTGCCCCACATTCCCTTGTTGCGGATTTCGGTTATTTCACCAATCGCCGGAGTACCCGAGGGAATGATGACGACACCATTTTGCGTAACATCGCCGGATACCGCCATCTGGAACCGCTGCCCCACCCTCAACTTTTCTTCTTGGTGGTCAGTTCTTCGCGAGTAACCAGTGGAACCTCGGCACCAGCGCGAAGGACATTTGGCGTCGCATTCGACTGAATTATTGCGACAGGCGCGGAAACCACTGCGGTAGTGACGGTAGCTGGCGCCAGATCTTGTGCCATGACTGGCGTTGCAAATAAAATTCCACAAATAATAAAGCGCTTCATGCCTGCCCCCTCGTGATGAACCAGACCGTCGCCTGATTACCAAGCGTATCGCGGCGCAAGAGGTACTTTGCACCTTATTTTTTCTGCCTCAGCTAAATCTTATTCCGCCGCAGAGCCGACATCTGGATTTTGCTAAAAGCAGATGACAATACTGCTCCGAATTTTGAGCGGAATCTCCAAAATCTCGCATCTCTGCTTTAGCAAAGATTAACCATCCTCGTGCACAGCAAGGCGCGAAAGGCGGCCCATGTCGAACACTGCCATGCCAGACACTATCGCCCTCGACACGCCCGGCGCCGGCGCAACGCCGCACCGCTGGAGCGCGGAGGCGCGTGCGTTCCTCAACTGGGTCGCCTGCTGGCTGGTACTGCCCAACCTTCCCTTCCTGGCGATCACGCTGATGGGCGGCCCGCCGCGGTATCCCGAGGTGGTTGTCTGCGGGCTGGTCGGGCTGATCGCGCGGCGGTGGAACTACCCGGTTCGCGCTGGCATCTTCCTCGCGCTGATGGCCTATCTCGTCATCAGTTTCATCGCGCGCATGTTCAACATGGCGGTGACGATGATCTTCTCGGTCGTCGGCCTGGTGTTCGACATGAACCCGCAAGCCTCGATCGAATATGTCGCCGGTGCCGGCCTGATGCTGCTGGTTTTGGGCACGGGACTGTGGCTGCTGCGCCAGCCGGGCCAGTTCCGCGCGCCCAAGTGGCTGCTCGCCGCCATCGGCCTGACGCTGGCGCTGACGGGCGGAGACTATGCTGCGTCAAAGGATGCGATGGGTTCCTACTCGCGCAGCGATGCCCATGGCGCGCCGTTCAGCTCGGCCGCGAGCCAGACCGGATTTGCCGCGCTCGCCGATGGCAAGACCGACCTCATGATCGTCGTCGTCGAAGCGATGGGCGATCCGCGCGATCCGGCGCTGCGCGGCAAGCTCGATGCCATGTGGATGCGCCCCGAACTTGCCGACCGCTACGAGATGACGCGCGGAGAGACCGCTTATTTCGGATCGACCACCAGCGGCGAAATCCGCGAACTGTGTGGCCACTGGGGCAACTACGACGCCATCGAAGGCCCGCAGCCCGGCTGCCTGCCCGCCATGCTGGCGCGCAAGGGCTATGAGACGACGGCCTATCACGCCTTCCAGCCAGGGTTCTTCGATCGTGACCACTGGTATCCGCTGATCGGCTTCAAGCGCATGATCTTCGGGCAGGAAATGCTCGATCGGGGGGCGAGCCTGTGCCCCAACGTGTTCCCCGGCGCCTGCGACCGCGATGTACCGCGTTTCATCCGCCAGCAACTGCAATCGGCAAGCAAGCCGCAGTTCGTTTACTGGCTGACGCTCAATTCACACCTTCCCATCGTCGAGAACAAGGAACTGGGCACAGAGCATTGCCGGGGGCTTGGCGAGAAATTCGACGGCGATTTTCCGATGATCTGCCGTCTGTTCTCGATCTGGGGCCACACTGCCGATGCGCTGGTGCGCGAGATCGAGCGACCGGACTTTCCGCCGACCGATATCCTCATCGTCGGCGATCACATGCCGCCGTTCACCCAGCAACGCAGCCGGTTGCAGTTCGATTCCGCGCATGTGCCGTGGATCCTGCTTAAGCACCGCACGACCGCGCCGACCCCATAACTTTCTACTGAGAAGCCTTCCATGCCGCCCACAGATCGGGCCGCCGCTGTTTCGTATCTTCCGCCGCCCGCTCCCGCCGCCATGCCGCGATCTTCGCGTGATCGCCGGAACGCAGCACATCGGGAATCGCCTGCCCCTCCCATTCCGCCGGACGGGTATATTGCGGGTACTCCAGCAACCCGTTCTCAAACGATTCCTCGGTGCCACTGTCCGTCGCGCCCATGACGCCGGGCAGCAGGCGCACGCAGGCGTCGAGCAGCAGCAGCGCCGCCGGTTCCCCGCCCGACAGCACGACATCGCCCACGGCGATCTCCTCGACATCGCGACCGGCAAAGATGCGCTCGTCGAACCCCTCGAAACGACCGCACAGGATCGTCACGCCCGGCCCCGCCACCAGATCGCGCACCCGCGCCTGCGTTAGTGGCTTGCCGCGCGGGGTCATCGCCAGCACCGGGCAATCGGGCGCTGCGATGCGCGCATGATCGATTGCGGCAGCAAGGACATCGGCTTTGAGCACCATGCCCGCCCCGCCGCCTGCAGGGGTGTCATCGACAGTGCGGTGCTTGTCGGTAGCGAAATCGCGGATCTGCACCGCTTCCAGCGACCACTTTTGGTCCTCCAGCGCCCGCCCGGCGAGCGATACGCCCAGCGGTCCGGGAAACATCTCGGGATAGAGCGTGAGCACGGTAGCTTTGAAAGTCATGTTGCCAGCGCTTACGCGCGCCGCGCCGATTGGCAAGATCGGATCAATCCTGGCAGTAAACCGTATCGATCACGAGGCGCTCACCGTTCCAGTCGGGAACCGCCTGCGCGTTCATCGGCACCATGAAGCGCTTGCCGCGCTTGCCGTCCACCGGCGGGCGCTCGATTTCCAGCACGTCGCCTGCGCCGAAATTTTCCACCGCGATGCAGGTGCCCAAGGCTTCGCCTTCGCTGGATACGGCGGGAAGCCCGATCAGATCGGCGTGATAGTATTCGCCTTCTTCCAGTGCGGGCATGCTGGATCGTGGCACGGTCAGTTCAGTGCCGCGCAGCGCCTCGGCGGCGTTGCGATCGGTCACTTCGGCGAAGCGCGCGATCGCGCCGCCCTTCCCGTCATCCTTGAGCTTGGCCAGCGAGAGCTTCGAATCGTTGAAGGCGCGGTAGCGCTTGAGCGCAGCCACGCCTTCTCCGAACAGCTTCAGGCGGACCTCGCCCGTCACGCCGTGAGCGCCGATAATGACGGCGAGCGTGACGGGACGGTCGATAGCCAAGGCTTAACCCTCAGCCTTTTCCTCGGCAGCGGCTTCTTCAGCCGGAGCTTCGGCAGCAGGTTCTTCGGTAGCCGGTTCTTCAGCGGCCGGTTCCTCGGCAGGGGCTTCAGCGGCGGCCTTCGCGGCGGCTGCGGCGGCTGCGGCAGCTTCTTCAGCCTCGGCGATCTTGGCTGCGCGATCTTCAGCGCGATCCTTGGCCTTCTTGCCCGGCTCGGCCTTGTTCGGGTTATTGGTGGCCGCACGCTCCTTGATGCCGGCCTTGTCGAGCAGGCGGGCAACGCGGTCGGTCGGCTGGGCGCCAACGCCGAGCCAGTAGCGGGCGCGGTCTTCGGTCAGGCGAACGCGGTTCTCGTCATCCTTGGCGAGCAGCGGGTTGTAGGTGCCGATCTGCTCCAGATAGTTGCCGTCGCGCGGCGAACGGGCATCGGCCACAACGATGCGATAATACGGACGCTTCTTCGCGCCACCGCGCGACAGACGGATTGAAACTGCCATTGCTTTACCTTCCTAAAAATTACTTGAATTAAATGACTTGTGATTACTTCTTCATAAATTTCGAAAGATCGGGAGCGCCGCCTCCCAAGCCGGGGAGCCCCCCGCCGCCCGGGCCGCCAAGTCCCGGCATGGCAGCATCGAGGCCGCCCTTGCCGAACAGCGCGCCAAGGCCCTTGATGCCGCCCATCTTCTTGATCTGCTTCATCGCCTTGGCCATCTCCAGGTGCATCTTCAGCAGCTTGTTGACGTCCTGCACTTGCGTGCCCGAGCCATTGGCGACGCGAATCTTGCGCTTGGCGTTGAGCAGCGCCGGGTTGGCGCGCTCCTTGGGCGTCATCGAACCGATGATCGCGTCCATGCGCAGCAACACCCGGTCATCCATGCCCGATTGCGCCATCGCCGCCTTGGCCTTCTTCATGCCCGGCATCATGCCCGCAAGCATCCCGAGGCCGCCCATCTTCTGCATCTGGCGCAGCTGGCTGCGCAGGTCGTCCATGTCGAACTTGCCCTGCGCCATGCGCTCGGCCATGCGCTCGGCTTCGTCGGCCTGGATGGTCGCGGCGGCCTTCTCGACCATCGAGACGATATCGCCCATGCCGAGAATGCGGTTGGCCACGCGGGTGGGATGAAACACCTCGATCGCGTCGAGCTTTTCGCCGGTGCCCGCGAACTTGATCGGCTTGCCGGTGACGGCACGCATCGAAAGCGCCGCGCCGCCGCGCGCGTCGCCATCCATGCGGGTGAGGATCACACCGGTCAGGTCAACCTGACCGGAGAAGCTCTGCGCGACGTTGACTGCGTCCTGGCCAGTCAGCGCATCGACGACGAGCAGCGTTTCGCGTGGGGTCGAGATGCCGGCAACCGCCTTCATCTCGTCCATCAACTGCTGGTCGACGTGGAGACGGCCCGCGGTATCGAGCAGCAGCACATCCACCGCCTGCAGCTTCGCCGACTGCATCGCGCGGGTGGCGATCTCGGTCGGCTGCTGGCCCGAAATGATCGGCAGCGTGGCGACGCCGACCTGCTCGCCCAGCACCTTGAGCTGTTCCTGCGCGGCCGGGCGATTGACGTCCAGCGACGCCATCATCACCTTCTTGCCTTCTTTCTCCTTCAGGAGACGGGCAAGCTTGGCGGTGCTGGTGGTCTTGCCCGAACCCTGCAGGCCGACCATCATGATCACGACCGGCGGCGTGGCGACCAAATCGAGACCGGGCGTATCCTCGCCGCCCAGCATCTCAACCAGCGCGTCGTTGACGATCTTGACGACCTGCTGGCCGGGCGTGACCGAACGCAGGACCGACTGGCCGATGGCCTTCTCGGTTACCTGATCGATGAAGCGGCGGACCACCGGCAGCGCGACATCGGCTTCCAGCAGCGCGATACGCACTTCGCGCATCGCATCGCGGACATCCTGTTCCTTGAGAGCGCCGCGCCCGCGCAGCTTTTCGAACACACCGCCGAGACGATCCGAAAGCGAATCAAACATCGCGGTTCCTGTCGTCGCTACCGGCGAACATGGTCACTTGCACTCCTGTAAGGCACAATAACGCCAAAAACGCCGGCAGACGAAACCTCGTCGGCCAGCGTAGAATAAATCACCCCCCGAAGACTTTGGCTTTCGCCTCGGCTCAAGGGACACGGTGAGATTTGCACCCAGTCGAAAACCGATCGGCGGGGAGCAAATATCACTATGCGAACGAATGGTGGAGCCTAGCGGGATCGAACCGCTGACCTCCTGCATGCCATGCAGGCGCTCTCCCAGCTGAGCTAAGGCCCCGTACCATTCTATCGATGCAAGTTATGGGAGACTTGCATCCCCGACCATCAGGAGTTCCTTCTGGCCGGGACGCGCCATCTAGTGGCGGCTCATCTGGTTGGCAAGAACAAATTTGGGCATTCCGGCCAACCTGCCCAACCCGAAACCCGATTGGGACGATCGGGCCGGTGCCGCCCTGACGGGGGAACCGGCCTGATGACATCAGGTATCGTTGTTGTCGTCGTCGTTGCCGACGCCCTGGACGCCCAGATCGTCGTCACCGCCAAGATCGACATCGTTGTCCGGCGAATCGCCATCATCGTCGATGTCCAGATCCTCTTCGGCCAGATCGGCGTCTTCGGTCTCTTCGACTTCCTTCTTCTGGACTTCCTCGAAGGCGACCGGCTGCTTGGATTTCAGCACCGGCTCAGGCAGCCAGGTGTGGCCGCATTCGATGCACGCCACCGGGTCATCCTTGCCCAGATCGTAGAAACGGGTGCCGCATTTCGGGCAGCCGTGCTTGGTGCCCCATTCAGGCTTGGCCATGAAGTATCCTCGTTATGCGCCGGGCGCGAAGCGGCAAGGCGCGAAAAAACAGGTGATGGTCATGCACCCGCCAGAAATCAAGCCGCAGAAATCGGGCCGGGGCACGTATCAGGGCGCGCGCCTTGCCATAGGCTGTGCGCGCTGTCAAAAGCCCGCGCGCGCCGGGGACACCGGAATGAAGGAGTAAAGTCGCTTGAGCAACGATGCCGCCTCGATGATTGAGCCAGGCCGATGAAGCCGCGCCGCTTCCATGCCACCGGCGCGCTGCGAGGCCGAATCCGGGTGCCGGGCGACAAGTCGATCAGCCACCGCGCGATCATGCTGTCTGCGCTCGCAGTAGGCGAAAGCCGCATCACCGGACTGCTCGAAGGCGAGGATGTGCTGGCCACCGCCGCCGCGATGCGGGCGATGGGTGCGTCGGTAGAGCGCATGGCACAAGGCCAGTGGCACGTGCACGGTGTTGGCATCGGTGCGCTGCTGCAGCCGCAAGGCCCGCTGGAGATGGGCAATTCCGGCACTTCGACCCGGCTGCTGATGGGTCTTGTCGCCAGCCATCCGATCAACGTGAGTTTCACTGGCGATGCCAGTCTGTCGAAGCGCCCAATGGCGCGCGTGATCGAACCGCTCTCCCAGATGGGCGCGCAGATCGCCGCCAGCGAGGGCGGCCGGCTGCCGCTGATCCTGCGCGGCGCCTCGCCCGCTGTACCCATCGCCTATCGCCTGCCGGTCGCCTCGGCGCAGGTCAAAAGCGCGGTGCTGCTCGCCGGGCTGAACACCCCGGGCGAAACGACCGTGATCGAACCAGTGCCGACGCGCGATCATTCCGAGAGGATGCTGCGCGGCTTCGGGGCGGAACTCGACGTGGCGGTGGAGCCCGACGGCACCCGCGTCATCACCATCCGGGGCGAGGCCGAACTGCGGCCGCAAACCATCGATGTGCCGGGCGATCCGTCTTCGGCGGCGTTCTTCATCGTCGCCGCCCTGATCGTGCCGGGCAGCGAGATCGTTATCGAGAACGTCGGCCTCAACCCCACCCGCGCCGGGCTGATCGATGTGCTGCGCCAGATGGGCGGCCATATCGAGGAACGCGACAGGCGCGAAGTCGGCGGCGAGCCAGTGGCGGACCTGCTCGTGCGCCACTCGGCGCTGACCGGGATCGACGTCGACCCCGCCGTAGCGCCGAGCATGATCGATGAATTCCCGGCGCTGTTCGTGGCCGCAGCGCTGGCCAGCGGCACGACCACCACCTCGGGCCTCGACGAGTTGCGCGTCAAGGAATCGGACCGCCTTGCCGTGATGGCCGCCGCGCTGACCGAAGCCGGCGCGCGGATCGAGGAGCACGAGGACGGCCTCGTCATCCACGGCACCGGCGGGGAGCCTCTGCCAGGCACCCCCGAAGCCATTGAAACGCATCTCGATCACCGCATCGCGATGAGCATGGCGGTTGCCGGACTGGCCAGTCGCGACGGCGTGGAAGTGGACGACACCCGCCCGATCGCCACCAGCTTCCCGGTGTTCGAGGCTATGCTGGACGGGTTGGCCCAAGACGGGACTTCGGCGTGATTATCGCCGTCGATGGCCCCACCGCTTCGGGAAAGGGAACCATCGCCCAGGCCCTCGCCGCCCATTTCGGCTTGCCGCATCTCGATACCGGTCTGCTCTACCGCGCCGTCGGGCGGCAGGTCGCCATCAACGGTGGCAATCCCGATCTTCAAGGCGATGCCCTCGCCGCCTGCAATTTTCCCGACACCCTCCTCGGCGATCCTGAACTGCGTTCCGAGGATAGCGGTGGGCTGGCCAGCCGCGTGTCGGCGCACCCGGCGGTGCGGCAGGCGCTGTACGAGCGCCAGCGCGCCTTTGCCCTGCAACCCGGCGGCGCCGTGCTCGACGGGCGCGACATCGGCACCGTCATCGCGCCCGACGCAACGGTGAAGCTGTTCGTGACCGCGTCGGTCACCGCGCGCGCCGAGCGTCGTTTCCTCGAAATGCTGGGCCGTGGCCGCGAGGCAGACCGCGATGCCATCGCCGCCGATCTCGCCGCCCGCGACGAGCGCGACCGCAACCGCGCCACCGCCCCGCTACGCCCCGCCGACGACGCGGTAATGCTCGACACCTCGCTGCTGGACAAGGACGCCGCGATCAAGGCGGCGATTGCGATTGTCGAGGCCAAGCGTTGAGCTGACCGCTGGCGCATTTCACGGCAAGGCCGATAGCGATTCCCCCATTTCCCTTGCAATCCGGCCCCATCGCGCCTAAGCGCCGCCGGTCCGGACGGCCATAAGGCCCGATGGATGCCGCGACCGGCATTCGGCTGTCGTGGCAGTTCGGCCCTTAGCCCCGTTGGTCGCATGGTGCGGCAAACGGTGAAAAGACCGGCGGAAAAACCGCCTGGCCGGAAAAATCGAACGATACGGGAATTCAAACTACATGGCTTCTGTTGCCAATCCGACTCGCGACGATTTCGCGAAAATGCTCGACGATCAGTTCGGCGGCGCCGCCGATGACGGCTTCGAAGGCCGCGTCGTCAAGGGCACCGTTACCGCCATCGAAAACGACAAGGCCGTCATCGACGTCGGTCTCAAGAGCGAAGGCCGCGTGTCCTTGCGCGAATTCGCTCGTGGCGAAGACGATCACGGCCTCAAGGTCGGTGACGAAGTCGAAGTTTACGTCGACCGCGTTGAAAATTCTGACGGCGAAGCCATGCTCAGCCGTGACCGCGCCCGCCGCGAAGCCGCATGGGACAAGCTGGAAAGCGAGTTCGGTGAAGGCAAGCGCGTCGAGGGCGTGATCTTCGGCCGCGTCAAGGGTGGCTTCACTGTCGACCTCGACGGCGCCGTGGCGTTCCTGCCCGGCTCGCAGGTCGATATCCGCCCGGTTCGCGACGTGCAGCCGCTGATGGATGTGCCGCAGCCGTTCCAGATCCTCAAGATGGATCGCCGCCGTGGCAACATCGTCGTGTCGCGTCGCGCCGTTCTGGAAGAGACCCGCGCCGAACAGCGCAGCGAACTCATCGACAAGCTGTCCGAAGGCCAGGTCATCGAGGGCGTCGTCAAGAACATCACCGACTACGGTGCGTTCGTTGACCTCGGCGGCATCGACGGCCTGCTCCATGTCACCGACATGAGCTACAAGCGCGTCAACCACCCGAGCGAAGTGATCGCCATCGGCGACACCGTGAAGGTGCAGATCATCCGCATCAACCAGGACACGCAGCGCATCAGCCTTGGCATGAAGCAGCTCGAGAGCGATCCGTGGGAAGGTGCATCGGTCAAGTATCCGGTCGGCGCGAAGCTGTCGGGCACTGTCACCAACATCACCGAATACGGCGCCTTCGTGGAGCTGGAAGCCGGTATCGAAGGTCTTGTCCACGTTTCGGAAATGAGCTGGACCAAGAAGAACGTGCACCCGGGCAAGATCGTCTCGACCTCGCAGGAAGTCGAAGTGATCGTCCTCGAAGTCGATTCGGAAAAGCGCCGCATCTCTCTCGGCCTCAAGCAGGCCCAGGGCAACCCGTGGGAAGAGTTCGCCGACAAGCACCCGGTGGGTTCGTCCGTCGAAGGCGAAGTCAAGAACGCGACCGAGTTCGGCCTGTTCATTGGCCTCGATGGCGACGTGGACGGCATGGTCCACATGTCCGACATCGCCTGGGGCATCTCGGGTGAAGACGCCCTCGCCCTGCACCGCAAGGGTGAGCAGGTTTCGGCCGTGGTTCTCGACGTCGATGTCGAGAAGGAACGCATCAGCCTCGGCATGAAGCAGCTTGAGCGTGGGGCCCCTGCCGCTGGTGGCGCCGAAGCCAGCAGCGCCGGTTCGCTCCGTCGCAACGAAGTCGTCACCGTCACCGTTCTGGAAGTCCGCGATGGCGGCCTCGAAGTGCAGGCCGGCGAAGACGGCGCAACCGGCTTCATCAAGCGTTCGGACCTCGGCCGCGATCGCGACGAGCAGCGTCCCGACCGCTTCCAGGTCGGCCAGAAGCTCGATGCGATGGTCACGGGCTTCGATCGTTCGAAGAAGCCCAACTTCTCGGTCAAGGCGCGTCAGCTCGCCGAAGAGAAGGAAGCAGTGGAGCAGTACGGTTCGTCGGATTCGGGCGCATCGCTCGGCGACATCCTCGGCGAAGCGCTGAAGAACCGCTGATCCCGGCGCCGGTCTTTTCCGGCCCGCAGCAAACAAAAAGCCCGTCCGGAGCAATCCGGGCGGGCTTTTGCTTTGGCGATCGATGTGCGGTACCGACCCACTCTCCCGCCCGACGTCCCAACAGAATACGCTTAGGGGAGGTCGGGCGGGAGAGTGGGTCGGTACCGCTTCCACGTGAGTGGATCACGCACTAGATAGAACGTAAAGGAGCCTTAGCGATGCCGCTCGAAGTCCATCAGTTCGCTTGCCTGTCCGACAACTACGGCTTTTTGCTCCACGATACCGACAGCGGCGAAACCGCCTGCATCGATACGCCCGACGTGGAAGCCTACTTGCGTGAAGCCGCTGCCAAAGGCTGGAGCATAACCCAGATCTGGAACACGCACTGGCACCCGGACCATGCTGGCGGAAATGCGGCGATCAAGGACGCAACCGGCTGCATCGTCATCGCGCCCCACGCCGAGGCGGGAAAGATCGCGGCGGTCGATCGCACCGTTACCCATGGCGACACGGTTAAGCTCGGCGTCCACGAGGCACAGGTAATCGACGTGGGCGGTCACACCATGGGCCACATCGCCTACCACTTGCCCGATGCAGGCTTGGCCTTCGTTGGCGATTCGCTGTTTGCGCTGGGTTGCGGTCGCATGTTCGAGGGTACGCCGCCGCAGTTCTGGGCCAGCCTGTCGCGGCTCAAGGCCCTGCCCGCCCGCACGATGCTCTATTGCGCGCACGAATACACCACATCGAACGCCCGCTTCGCGCTGCATGCCGACCCCGACAACGCCGAGCTTGCGGCCTATGCTCGCGACATCGCGGATAAGCGCGCGCAAGACCTTCCGACGGTGCCGACCCGCCTCGATCGCGAACTGGCGACCAACCCATTCCTGCGCGCCGATGATCCAGCCTTGCAGGCTCGCTGGGGCGGCGGTGACGCTGTCGCTACCTTCGCCGCACTGCGCAGCGCGAAGGATAGCTTCTAGGCTGCTCGCGGCCCCCACAGGATGATCGCTGCGCCGAGCAAGCATACTGCGCCGCCAAGCATGTCCCAGCGATCCGGCCTCACGCCTTCGGCCAGCCACAGCCACATCAGCGCGGAGACGATGTAGACCCCGCCATAGGCCGCGTACGTGCGGCCGGCCTGGTTCTGGTCGATTAGCGTCAGCAGCCAGGCGAACAGACATAGCGAGGCGATGCCAGGCACCAGCAGCCACACCGGTTTGCCCAGTCGCAGCCACGCCCAGAAGGCGAAGCACCCGGCGATCTCGGCCAGCGCGGCAGCAATGTAGACGAGATAGGCCACACCGGCGCTGTCGCACCCGGTTTGCTGCCGTGCAACATTCCATCTGGCGCCAGGCGGTGTTTTGCGGTTAGCATCGCGCCGATGCCGATCCAGCTCATTTGCCTCGATGCCGATGATACCCTGTGGCACAATATGCGCCATTTCAACGCCACCGAGGAGGCGCTGGTGGCGATGCTGCAGCCGTTCGCCGATGCCCACGTGGCGCGTGATCTCCTGAACATCTGCGAAGCGCGCAATTTGCCGCTGTACGGCTACGGCGCGAAGGGCTTCACGCTCTCGATGATCGAAGCCGCGACCGAACTGGCAGGCGATGCGCTGGATGCCGCGATGGTGCGCGACATCCTTGCCGCCGGGCGCGAGTTGCTCGCGCATCCGGTGCAACTGTTCGACGATGTCGAGGCGACATTGGAGGCGCTGTCCGATCGCGGAAGGCTCGTGCTCGTGACCAAGGGCGACCTGCTCCATCAGGAAGCCAAGCTGGCAGCATCGGGACTGGGAGACCTGTTCGGCGGGATCGAAATCGTCAGCGACAAAAACGCTGCCACTTTCGAGCGGATCTTCGCGAAATATGGCGTCGGAGCGCAGCAGACCGTCATGGCCGGAGATTCGATGCGGTCTGACGTTACTCCGGCGCTTCAGGCTGGGGCATGGGCCGCCTTTATCCCGCAGGAAAATGGCTGGGTGCATGAGCACGCACCGCCGCCGGCAGAGCACCCTTGCTACCGCCAGTTGCAGCGGCTGGCTGATTTGCCAGACTGGATCGATGAGATCGGCTGAGCAGCCACATGGCAACGCCGCGCCTGCTCCACAAACGAAAAGCCCCGCACGTGGCGGGGCTTGACGTTCACGGCAGACGAGCGGTTCAGATCGAACCGATGGCCTGATCGACCAACGCCTTGTCGGCGGTGGCGGAGTGATTGGCCTTGATCAGCCCCTGTGCGGCAACGGCGGCAGCGTTGGCGGCCTTGGCGCGCAAATCGGCCACAGCGGCACGTTCGGCGGCACCGATCTTGTCCTGCGCCATCTTTTCGCGGCGCCCGATTACATCGGTGGTATCCGCTTCGGCCTTGGCGATGATCGCCGCAGCCTCGTGCCGTGCATGCTCCAGCATGCCCGCCGCATCCTTTTCGGCGTTGGCGATCTTGTCGGCATATTCCTTACGAAGCGCTTCGGCCTCGGCGCGCAGGCTGCGCGCTTCGTCGAGCTGCTTCTTGATCTCGGCAATCGAGTTGTCGAGATTCTTGGTCAGCGTGCCAGGAACCTTCTTCCAGAATGCAACGCCCAACAGCACAACCATCGCCAGCGCGACCCATCCCCCTGGACCGAAGCCCAGAGCGGCGGGTTCAGGTATGTGCATGACGTGCTCGCCGTCAGCCAGCGTCTCGGTCTTGATCGGGCTCTGGCCGCCGTGAGCCGCTTCGGCAGCGGTCTCGTGCGGCATCGCTACGGTTCCCTCAGCCATGAGCCAGTGCATCCTTTACGGCAGTGCGGGCGGCAGAACCGTCCACGGTGATGCCGGCAATGCGCGAGACGATATCGCTGGCGGCTTCGCTGGCAACGGTTTCGATCTCGGCCATGGCACCATCGCGCGCAACGGCGATGCGCGCATCGGCTTCGGCTATGACGGTGTCCAGCCGGGCACTGACTTCGGCAAGCCGGACTTCCGCCGCCTTCGCGGCTTCGGCCTTGGACTGCGCGATGATCGCCTGCGCTTGCGCGCGGTTTTCGTTCTCGCGCTTGCGCCAGGCTTCTTCTTCGGCATCAGCCGACTTGCGAGCGGCTTCCGCCGCTGAGAGATCGTCCGCGATCTGCTTGTCGCGTGCTTCAACCGTCTGCATCACCTTGGGGACCATGCCCCGACCGATGACGAAGAAGATGAAGCCGAAGACCAGCAGAACCCAGAAGATCTGGCTGGCGTATGTCGCAGATAGCTGGGCTATTTGAGGCATGTCGGAATCCGAAGCTTGTCGCCCGGCCGGAACGCCCGCTTCACGCGCGCCCCCGGCCGGAAAAGGGTTGGCAGTTCGTTTAGGCGACGAAGATGAGGATCATCGCGACGACGAACGAGAGCAGGCCGAGAAGTTCTGCGGCTGCGAAGCCGATGAACAGGCGGCCCTGCTGGCCGTCGGCAGCGCCGGGGTTGCGCAGCGCGCTCTCAAGGAACGAACCGAAGACGTTACCCACGCCGATGGCGGCCATGCCGGCACCAATAGCTGCGAGACCGGCGCCGATCAGCTTGGCTGCTTCCTGATCCATTTGAAAACTCCTTCTAGAAAAACGTGATGATAAAGATGGGTCTTAGTGAAGATTTTCTGCGTCGTTCAGGTAGAGCGACGTCAGCAGGGCAAAGACATAAGCCTGAATGCCCGCGACCAGCAGTTCCAGCGCGACGATCGCAATCATCAGGATGAAGCTGAGGATGCTGACCACCGGGCCGATGCCGATCCCGGCATTGATGCCGTTGATGACGAAGCCCGAAAGCACTTCGAGCAGAACGTGACCGGCCATCATCGCGACGAACAGTCGCAGGCCGAGGCTGAACGGGCGCACAAGGAACGAAACCAGCTCGATCACGAAGATCAGCGGGATCATCGGAAGCGGCGTTCCGTGCGGGATGAACAGCGAGAAGAAGTGAAGCTTGTGCTTGCCGAAACCGACGATCAGCACGATCGCGAACGACAGGATCGCCAGTACGCCGGTAGCGCTGAAGTGGCTGGTAAAGGTGAACGGGTGAAGGCCCGGGACCAGCGCCAGCGGCAGCATGCCGAGAATATTGGCAAACAGGATGAACATGAACAGCGAGAAGATATAAGGGACGTACTTCTTGCCAGCCGGGCCGATGTTGGCAGCCAGCATGCTGTCGATGAAGCCGGTGAAACCTTCGACCGCCATCTGCCAGCGGCCAGGGACCAGTTCGCGCTTCATGCCGCCGGCGACGAACACCAGCAAGGCGACGGCGGCGAACACCATCCACAGCGCGGAATTGGTAAAGGGAATATTATAACCCGCGATCTGCCAGCCATCGGTCCCGAACAGGGGTTCGATGGTGAACTGATGCATCGGATCGACTTTGCCCGCTTCGGCTGCCACGTCTAAGCCTCTTCGACTACCTATGCATGCGCGACAGCGCCCTTGTGGTCCCCTTGGCTTGGGGGATCAGTCAGGGCGCCGGTTCGACATCCGGATAATGTTCCTGAAGGCGACGAATATTCCGAGGAACATCATGACCAACAGACCCCAGGGCGACGTTCCGGCGAAGTGATCAATCACCCAGCCGATGAACGCGCCACCCACGATCCCCCCGATGAGATCGGCCAGAACGCGGTTACCGGCACGATAATTCTCGTCCGTTTCCGCGCCCGCAACCGGTTGCCCCCGCTTGTCTTCGCGCTCCCGAGCAGCCTTCAGCCGCTCATTAAGCACGTCGATCCGCGTGTCCTCGCCGACAGGGTCTCGAGCGTTTGGCTCATCGTTCATGTCGTCCTCCCAAAAATGTGGA
This sequence comes from uncultured Novosphingobium sp., assembly GCA_964502105.1. Taxonomy (GTDB): domain Bacteria; phylum Pseudomonadota; class Alphaproteobacteria; order Sphingomonadales; family Sphingomonadaceae; genus Novosphingobium. The sequence goes on from CAZCUS010000017.1 coordinate 68,994, forward strand.
ACGATCGACACGCACAGCGGCCGCCCGCCAAGGCGCCGCCCCCTTAGGGTGGGGGGATTTGCGAGTCAACCGTAGGGGCGGCCAAGCCAGGGGTTTATCCCGAGGCCGCTTCGGACGCCCCTTCCCGCTCTTTGACACCGCGCCGTTCGGGGCGCAATCTCGGCGCTGACGAAACGGGGGCATGCGATGAGGTATATAGCACTGGCAACCGGCATCGCTGCGGCATTCCTGGCCAGCGCCTGCTCGGACAAACCCGCCACTACCGAGGAAGTAAAATCCAAGCTCCGCACGGAAATGACGGAAGACGATTGGAAAGTGACCTGGATCAACGCCCATCCGTTAAAGGAGCCGGGCAAGTTCGAAGTCATCGTTGACCGCCGCACCGGCGAGGGCATGGACACCGAGGAAACCCGGATCTGCAACGTCAGCGCGACGCAATCCTCGTCAAGCTGGACCTGCACGACGGCCCAGCCTTCGATCATGGCACAGGCGGCAGCGCTGATCAGCAAGCAGTATGCCTCGAACGACGTCGTGGTGCATGACTTTCAGCTCGCCCGGACGAACAAGGGCAACGATTATGCCGACTATTTCGTCATCTCGGCCGATGGCGGCGCGACCTACATGAAAGTGCCGTGCGCCGGGGAACAGACCGGCGAAAAGTTCGAAATCGACTGCAATGCCGAGGGCGCCGTCGAAGTCGAACCGACCTGACGTACCGGCTCCGCAGGAACCATAGCACACCCACCCACCGGGGCTTGCGCCGAGCCGCCCGGCAAGGCAGGGCAAGCGTCCACAAGGCAAATTCGGGAGAGTATCCGACGTGTCAGATCCGGTGATCTACGAGACCGACGGCGATGGCATCGTCACGCTAACGCTCAATCGTCCCGAATTGCGCAATCCGATCTCCGACCCCGAGACGATCGAAGCCCTGCTCGCGGCGCTGACGCGTCTGGATACCGATCCGGCCGCGCGGGTCGCAATCCTGACCGGTAAGGGCAAGGGCTTTTCCTCAGGTGGCAACATCAACGACATGAAGCCCGGCGGAAGCCTCAACCCCGGCTCGGCCGTCGCGACGCGGCTGGTCTACAAACGTGGTATTCAGCGCCTGCCGCTAGCCTTCGCGGCGCTGGAGGTGCCGGTGATCGCCGCAGTCAACGGTGCCGCCGCCGGCGCAGGCTGCGATCTCACCTGCATGTGCGATCTCAGGATCGCTGGCGAGAGCGCCCGGTTTGCGGAGAGTTTCGTCAAGATCGGGCTCATCGCGGGCGATGGTGGCTCCTGGCTCCTGCCCCGCGTGATCGGTTGGTCAAAAGCCGCGGAGATGGCGCTGACCGGCGACGCAATCGACGCCCATGAGGCACTGGCATGTGGTCTGGTATCACAGGTCGTGCCCGA
>CAZCUS010000018.1:0-68947 GCA_964502105.1 uncultured Novosphingobium sp.
TCTCGATGCCCAGCGACAGCGGGGTCACGTCGAGCAGCAGCACGTCCTTGACGTCACCCTGCAGCACGCCGGCCTGGATCGCCGCGCCCATGGCCACGACTTCGTCCGGGTTGACGCCGGTGTGCGGTTCCTTGCCGAAGAACTCCTTCACGACTTCGCGGACCTTGGGCATGCGGGTCATGCCACCGACCAGAACCACGTCATCGATGTCCTTGGCCGAGAGGCCGGCATCGGACAGAGCCTTGCGGCACGGTTCGAGCGTGCGGCGGATCAGGTCATCGACCATCTTCTCAAGGTCGGCGCGCGTCACCGTCTCCACGAGGTGCAGCGGCGTGGTGGCGCCACCTTCCATGCGGGCGGTGATGAACGGCAGGTTGATCTCGGTCGTCGCGGTGGACGACAGTTCGATCTTGGCTTTTTCAGCAGCTTCCTTCAGGCGCTGAAGAGCGAGCTTGTCGGTCTTCAGGTCCATGTTTTCCTTGGCCTTGAACTTGTCCGCCAGCCATTCGACCAGCTTGGAGTCAAAGTCCTCACCACCAAGGAAGGTATCGCCGTTGGTCGACTTAACCTCGAACACGCCGTCGCCGATTTCCAGCACCGAAACGTCGAACGTGCCGCCGCCAAGGTCGTAGACCGCGATGGTCTTGCCGTCCTGCTTCTCAAGCCCGTAAGCGAGAGCAGCGGCAGTCGGCTCGTTGATGATGCGCAGCACTTCAAGACCGGCGATCTGGCCGGCGTCCTTGGTTGCCTGGCGCTGTGCGTCGTTGAAGTAGGCCGGGACGGTGATGACCGCCTGCGTGACTGTCTCGCCCAGATAGCTCTCGGCGGTTTCCTTCATCTTCTGCAGGATGAACGCCGAAATCTGCGACGGGCTGTAGTCTTCACCGCCAGCGTTGACCCAGGCGTCGCCGTTCTTGCCCTTGACGATGGTGTAAGGAACCAGTTCGGTGTCCTTCTTGGTCACCGGATCGTCAAAGCGGCGGCCGATCAGGCGCTTCACCGCGAAAATCGTGTTGTCGCCGTTCGTCACCGCCTGGCGCTTTGCCGGCTGGCCGATCAGGCGTTCGCCGTCCTTGGTGAAGGCGACGATAGAAGGCGTGGTACGTGCGCCTTCGGAATTCTCGATAACCTTGGGCTTGCCACCATCCATTACGGCGATGCAGCTATTGGTCGTGCCGAGGTCGATACCGATTACTTTACCCATTGTCCCCATTTCCTCACGTCGTGGTTGACACCGCACGGATCGCCTCCCGTTTACGCGGCGAGACGGCTTGTCGGCTCTGTGACGTTCCATGTCGTCGGGGGGCGATATAGGGCGGGTTTTGCTTGGCACAAGTGGCGGCACGCGCCATTAGACACGGCCAGATTCCAATATCGTGACACGAGGATTTTCGCCATGAAGCCCGCCCGCCATCCCGTCAGCTCGCTTCGCCTGTCCCTGGTTCTCGCAGCCTTGGTGGCGGTTTCAGCCTGTCAGCAGAAAGAGGAGACCACCGCTCCGCTGACCGACAGCACCGAGGCGATGCCCGATGCCAAGCCCGGCATTGCGGCGAGCAAGGGCGTGCTGCTGCTGCCTCCGATCAGCGGCCGCCCGGGGGTAGCTTACTTCAATGTGCGTAATGATGGTGCTAAGCCGACGGCATTGGCGGCAGTTTACATCGAAGGTGTCGGCAAGGCCGAAATGCACAAGAGCGAAGGTACGACGATGACGCCCGTAGATACGGTTGATCTGGCTCCGGGCAAAACGGTGAAATTCGAGCAAGGCGGGCTGCATGTCATGGCGTTCGATATCGACGCCGCGCTGACTAAGGGCGGCACCACCGAGATGACGCTGACGTTCGCCGGCGGAGACAAGCTGTCGATGCCGGTCAAGATCGATACGATCGGCGGTGCGGAACCCATGGCTGGAATGGATCACGGGGACGGCAACTGACAGAACTGTCGACCAACACGCCGGCGTCATGTCCGGCAGGTGGAGACCGGCCCTTGACGACTGGCGAGATCGCGCTGGTTCGATCGGTTTTTGGCGATGCCGTCGATCCGGCGCCGGTCAGGATAAAACGAAGGCGGTGGTTTCCGTTTCAGCCAGTGAGCACGCTGATGGCGCCGACCGGGCATATTCATTTTCACCCGCATTCGCAGCTTTACTGCGATGATTTCGCCGATGCGGGCCTGTCATTGCAGGGCCTGTTCATCCACGAAATGACGCATGTGTGGCAGACCCAGCAGAAAGGTCGCTGGTATCTGCCCCTGATGCGCCATCCCTTGTGCTGTTATGAATACAGCCTCAAGCCCGGCTGGCCGCTGCAGCGATACGGGATCGAGCAGCAAGCGGAAATCGTGCGGCACATATTCCTGCTATCGCACGGGCACCATATCCCCGGTGCGCCCCCACAGGAGAGCTACCGGGGAATATTGCCGTTCGGCCCGCATCGTTGAATTAGCAGCGGCGATCCCAATAGCGGTTGCCGTTGCGGTCAGTGCGGTAGCAGCCACGATCCCGGCGACCATCCTTGCGGACCTGCGAACCGACTGCAGCGCCTGCTGCGGCGCCAACGGCTGCTGCCGTACCCGTGTCGGCTCCGGTGGTGAGACCTACGCCCGCGCCTAGCGCGCCACCGGCAAGTGCGCCCTCACCTGAGTAATTACTGGCACAGCCACCGAGCGAGAGCGCTCCGACGGCAATGAGAGGCAGGATGAACTTGCGCATGGGGGTAAACTCCGTTGTGCTGGTGCAAATTCAACGGGTTGGCATGCGATCGGTTGCGTTGCTGAATTCGGTCCATCGTGGACACGAAACCATCAGGCGCTGTTAACCCGATCACAGTGTTATTTTTTTAGCCTATCGACATGAATGCACACGTGAACATGAAGCCCACGCCGGGCACTGACGCCTTTCACCGCGAACGTAGTCGCTGCATAGACGCCTTCGCCGAGATCGAGGCGGCTGTTGCAGCTCACCTAATGGCTTCGCAGATCCGGTTTGGGGCAGAGTGTCTCGGCCAGAGAATCGCGTTGCTGCAAAAGGCGAAGGTTTCAGTCGCTTATCCGAAGGCTCGGCTTGCTACGATCCACGGACTGCTTGAATCGATCTTCGAATTGATCGATCAACGCAACGATATCGTCCACGCAAAGCTGGTCATGGCCGCGATCGGCGATGACCAGAAAGCCTGCTTCATCAATGCAAAACAGGCGACCTGCGGCTCGCAGATCGCCCGTCTGTTTACATTTGAGAGCATGCGCGCTCTCACGCAAACGGCGCGCAAGCTTGCCGAAGATTTACGGCAAGCCTGAAGCACGCAAAATCAGTCCGGCTTCTTCGACACCGCCACCATTGCGGGACGCAAGAGGCGATCCTTGATCATGTAGCCTGCCTGCAGTTCCTGCATCACCGTCCCCGGCTCAACATCGTCCGAGGGCAGTTCGATCATCGCCTGGTGCTGGTTAGGATCGAGCGGCATGCCCATGGCGGCGATGCGAGTGATGCCGTGGGCGTTGAACACCTTGTCGATCTCGCGGCCCGTCGCCTCGATCCCGGTCACGAGACCCTTGAGTTTCTCGTCTTCCTTGAGTTCGGCCGGAATGGCCGCCAGCGCACGCGATAGATTGTCGGCTACCGAAAGCATGTCGCGGGCAAAGCCGGTTGCGGCGTAGGCGCGCGCGTCGGCGATATCCTTTTCAAGGCGGCGACGGACGTTCTGGGTTTCTGCCCGTGCGTAGAGCACGTCCTGATTGGCTTTCGCCAGGTCGTCCTGCAGGCGAACGAGTTCTCCGCCGATGCTGGCGACCGAGCCGTCGGCTTCGGGCGCATCGTTGTCGATCATATCTTCGGGAACGCCCTTGAGTTCTTCAGCAACCGCCGGATCGTCCTGCGGCTTTACCTTTTCGTCATTCATGACTTTTCTTTTTCCAGCTATCCGATGAGCTTGCCCAGGCTCTGGGCGGTGAAGTCCACCATGGGGACAACGCGCGCATAATTCAACCGGGTCGGCCCGATAACCCCGACAACACCGACCACGCGGCCAGTGCTGTCGCGATAGGGCGAGGCTATCACCGAGGACCCGGACAGTGCAAAAAGCCGGTTTTCCGAGCCGATGAAAATCCGCGCCGAACGCGCCTCTCGCGCCAGATCGAGCAATTCGACCACGGACTGCTTGTTCTCCAGATCGTCCAGCAGCGAACGCACACGTTCGATATCGGACAAGGCGTTTTCATCGAGCAGGTTGGCTTGCCCGCGCACGATCAGCACCCGCCGCTGCGCGGCGTCCTCGCTCCATACCGCCAGTCCGCGCGCAACCAGATCGCGGCTGGCGGAATCGAGCGCCGACTTGCCCGAGGCGATATCGAGTTCGACCGACAGCAGCGCTTCCGGCAGCGTTCGTCCGGCAAGGTGCGAGGTGATGTAGTTGGAAGCCTCCTCCAGCACGCCGGAGCGGAACGGTTCCGTCAGTTCGACGATGCGGTTTTCTACTGCCCCGTCCTGTCCCACCAGCACCGCCAGTGCTCTGCGGTCCGATATGGGCACCAGCGACAATTGCGACAGGCGCGGCTCACGGCGCGGCACCATCACCACGCCGGCGCAGGCTGACAGATCGGACAGGATCGCGCTCGTCGCTTCCAGCGCCGCCTCAATCGGTCCTGGCTCGGCCATCCGCTGTTCGATCGCGGCGCGTTCCTGCGCGGTTGGCTGCGCAACCTGCATCATGCCGTCAACGAAAAGGCGCAACCCCGATTCGGTCGGCATCCGGCCCGCGCTGGTATGTGGCGCTGCCAGCAGCCCCGCGCGTTCCAGATCCGCCAGGACCGATCGTATCGAAGCCGACGAAAGGCTCAGCAAACCGCCGCCCGCCAGCGTTTTCGATCCCACCGGCAGCCCGGTTTCGAGATAGCCTTCCACCACCAGACGAAACACGTCCCGCGCACGATCGGTCAATTCGGTGATGGGAAGCGTGTGCATATCATCCAATTGTAGGCATCAGGCTTGCGGCCTCAAGCCCCTGCGCATAGGGCCGGCGCCAATCATCGCAACAAACATTACAAAAGGATCACCCATGCGACCTTCAGGCCGTGCGCCCGACGAAATGCGCACCATCGAAATCCAGACCGGATTTACCAAGCACGCCGAAGGTTCGGTGCTGATCTCGTTCGGTGATACCAAGGTGCTGGTCACCGCTTCGGTCGAGGAAAAGGTGCCGCCGTTCCTGCGCGGCAAGGGCGAAGGCTGGGTGACGGCCGAATACTCGATGTTGCCCCGCGCCACCCACACGCGCGGCTCGCGTGAAGCCGCCAAGGGCAAGCAGTCGGGCCGCACGCAGGAGATCCAACGGCTGATCGGCCGTAGCCTGCGCGCGATCTGCGACATGAAGAAGCTCGGCGAACGCCAGATCGTGCTCGATTGCGACGTGATCCAGGCCGATGGCGGCACGCGCACTGCGTCAATCTCGGGCGCGTGGGTCGCCCTGCGCCTCGCCGTCGACAAGCTGATGGCCGAAGGCAAGATCACCCAGGATCCGCTGACCGGCCGCGTCGCCGCGATCTCGTGCGGCATCCATCAAGGCACCCCGGTGCTCGATCTCGACTACATCGAGGACAGCGGCGCGGATGCCGATGCCAACTTCGTGCTGATCGAAGGCGGCCTTATCGCCGAGGCGCAGGCCACTGCCGAAGGCGCGCCTTATGATGAGGAGAGCCTGCTGCGCCTGCTGCGCCTTGCCCGCATCGGTTGCGATCGCATCTTCGCGGCGCAGGCGACGGCGGTGGGGCGCTAAGGCACCCCATGCGCAAGCTGGATTCGAAGCGGCTCGTCATTGCGACACACAATGCCGGCAAGCTGAAGGAGATCGGCGATCTTCTGGCGCCCTACGGGATGGAATGCATCTCGGCGGGCGCGCTCGGCTTGCCCGAGCCGGACGAGACCGGCACGACCTTCGTCGAGAACGCGCTGATCAAGGCGCATGCCGCCGCCAAGGCATCACAACTGCCTTCGCTGGCGGATGACAGCGGCCTGTCGGTTGCGGCGCTAGGCGGACGGCCCGGTGTGTACACCGCCGATTGGGCCGAGCGGCAGTGGTTCGAGGGCGAACCGGGCCGCGACTGGTACATGGCGATGGGCAAGGTCGAGGGCATGCTGAGCCAGCACGGCCCCGATGTGGACCGTGCGTGCTGGTTCTCCTGCGTGCTGGCGATCGCTTGGCCGGATGGCGACAGTGTGGTCTATCAAGGCCGCGTCGATGGCACGTTCAGTTGGCCGCCACGCGGCACCATGGGCTTCGGCTATGACCCGGTGTTCGTGCCCCATGGCCACGATGTGACGTTCGCCGAGCTGCCGTCGGAAGAGAAGCACCGGATGAGCCACCGCGCCGATGCCTTCGCAAAGCTGGTGAAGGACCAGTTCGCAGGGTAGACTGCGAAAATGGCCCGCGCGCTTTACATCCACTGGCCGTTCTGCCTCGCGAAGTGCCCCTATTGCGACTTCAACAGCCATGTCCGCGACCGGGTGGATAACACCCTGTGGGAACGCTCCCTTCTAGCAGAGATGCGCCATGAGGCCGAGGTCGCGGGCGGTGAAGCGCTGCATTCGATCTTCTTCGGCGGCGGCACGCCATCACTGATGCCGCCCGCGCTGGTCGCCCGGTTGCTGGACGAGGCCGAAAGCCTGTGGGGCTTCGCCGATGGCATCGAAATCACGCTGGAGGGAAATCCCTCGTCGGTTGAGTCTGCGAACTACGCAGCGCTGGCCCAGGCCGGCGTCAATCGCGTCTCGCTCGGCCTGCAGGCGATGGATGATGCCACGCTGCGCTTCCTCGGGCGGCTCCACGATGCGCGCGAGGGGCTGGACGCGCTGGAGGTGGCGCAGCGGCACTTCAGTCGGGTGTCGTTCGATCTGATCTACGCCCGGCCCGGGCAGTCGGCCGAAGCGTGGCAGGCCGAACTGGCGCGGGCGCTGGGTTTCGGCACCGGGCACTTGTCGCTGTATCAACTTACTATCGAGCCGGGCACACGCTTCGCGACGATGGTGCGCAAGGGCGAATTCGCACCGCTCGACGAGGATGCCGCTGCCGACCTGTTCACGCTGACCCGCGAAATGACCGCCGCTGCCGGTCTTCCCGCATACGAGATCAGCAACCACGCTCGGCCCGGCGAGGAAAGCCGGCACAATCTGACCTATTGGCGCTATCAGGACTACTGCGGCATCGGTCCTGGCGCACATGGCCGGCGCGGCGGCGTCGCGACGACGCGGCACAAGAAACCCGAGAACTGGCTGGAAGCGCTGGACACCAGCGGCAACGGCATTACCGAACATCGCCCGCTCGGTGTGCGGGAACAGGCGGCCGAGGCAATGCTGATGGGCCTGAGGCTGGGCGAAGGCGTCAACCTTGCCGCGATGGCCCGCAGGTTCGATCTTGCCGAGGATGCGTTGTGCGCCCCCGCGAAGCTCGGCTTCTACCAAGCGCAAGGTCTGGTGTGGCGGCAGGGCGAAAGGATCGGTGTGACCGAGGCTGGCATGCCGCTGCTGGACGGGTTGCTAGCTGAACTGGTCCCCGCTGATCTCGTGACGGCATGACCCGCGCCGACCTGCTCGAAGCGTGGGGCAATCATCTGGCGCAAGGTCGACGCCGCAGTCCGCATACCGTTCGCGCCTATGTCGCGACGGCGGCGCGGCTGCTCGATACGGTCGGCGAGACTGACTGGGCTGGCCTTGCCGCCCTGACCACTGGAGACATTCGTGGACAGCTTGCGGAGCGCCGCGCGGACGGCATCGGCAACAGCTCGGCCGCGCGCGAACTCTCGGCCATCAAGGGTTTCCTGGCTTTCGCCCGCGACAAGGCGGGACTGGAAGCCGGCGCACCGCCACGCATGCGCGGGCCGCGCGTCAAGAAGGGGCTGCCGCGCCCGGTCACGCCCGACGAGGCGATCAACCTGATGGTTTCGGTAGAAGAGGACGCCGCCGTCGAATGGATCGGCGCGCGGGACCGGGCCGTGCTGCTGCTGCTCTATGGCGCTGGCTTGCGCATCGCCGAGGCGCTGTCGCTGACCGGGGCGGCGGTGCCGCTTGGCCCGACGCTGATCGTTACCGGCAAGGGCGGCAAGCAGCGGGTCGTGCCGGTGCTGCCGATCGTGCGGGACGGCGTGAGCGATTACCTCGCCAAATGTCCCTGGCCGATCTCACGCGAGGCCGCTCTGTTTCGCGGGGCAAAAGGCGGCGCGCTGTCGCAGGGCATGGTGCAAAAGGCGATGGCGCGCGCGCGAGTCATGCTCGGCCTGCCCCCCAGCGCCACGCCGCATGCGCTGCGCCATAGCTTCGCAACGCATCTGCTCGGGGCCGGCGCGGACTTGCGCAGTCTGCAGGAACTGCTCGGCCATGCCAGCTTGGGATCGACGCAGATCTACACCAAGGTTGATGCCGCAACGTTACTGGACGTCTATCGCGACGCCCATCCAAGGGAGCGACCGTAAGGCCTGATCGTCATTGCCTGCGGCTTCGCAATGACGAAGGATTGCGGGAATCAGAACTTGTTGTCGCGCGGGAAGCCCTGCGGCGGCAATCTGCCTGCGGCACCGCGAGCAACCTTCCACAGCAACATGTCCTTCTCGGTGCGGGTGCGGCCGCTTTCGCCGCCCATCGCCCATGACAGGCCGTCCTCCAGCTTGAGCGTGATCGCATCCGCCATGCCGCCGTCGCGATAGCGTTGCAGCGTGACGCCCTGCCCCTTTGCGAGGATGGGCAGTTCCTCCAGACTGAAGATCACCAGCTTGCGGTTGTCGCCCACCACCGCGATGTGATCGTGCTCTGGCGGGATCTCGCGAACCACCGACAGCTTCACGCCGGGCTTGGTCGACATGACCGCGCGGCCCTTGCGGGTTTCCGCCAGAAGCTCGCCGGCTTCGGCCGCGAAGCCGCGACCGGTGTTCGAAGCCAGCAACAGCTGCGCGTTGGGCCGGTAAATCATGACCGTGACGATCTGCGCATCGGAATCGATGTCCACCATCGTGCGGATTGGCTCGCCGAAGCCGCGCGCGCCGGGAAGCTTGTCTGCGCCGAGCGTGTAGAAGCGACCATTGTCGATTGCGATCAGCAGCTTGTCGGTGGTCTGCGCGTGGATCGCATAGGCAGGCCCGTCACCATCCTTGAACTTGAAATCGCCGTCGAGCGGGACGTGACCGCGCGCGCCGCGTATCCAGCCGCGCTGTGAGAGGATCACCGTCACCGGTTCCTTCTCGATCATCGCGTCCATGCTGAATTCCACCGTCGGCGCGGCCTGCGCGATGGTGGTGCGGCGGCGACCGAGCTCGGTGCTCTCGGCATAGTCCTTACGCAGGTTAGCCAGATCGCGCTTGAGCCGGGTGCGCTGGCGCGCCGGGCTTTCGAGCAGCGCCTGAAGGTCCGCCTGCTCCTTCAGCAGGTTTTCCTGTTCCTGCCGCAGTTCCATCTCTTCCAGCTTGCGCAAGCTGCGCAGCCGCATGTTGAGGATGGCTTCGGCCTGCCGGTCGGTCAGGTTGAACTCGGCCATCATCACCGGCTTGGGCTCATCCTCGGTGCGGATGATCTCGATGATCCGGTCGAGATTGAGGTAAGCGATAATGTAACCGCCGACCAGTTCGAGCCGCGCGGCGATCTTGTCGAGCCGGTGCTGCGTGCGTCGGATCAGGATGTCGATCTGCGACTTGATCCATTCCTGCAGCAGCAGCTTGATACCCAGCACGCCCGGCGTCCGTCCCGCGTCGAGCACGTTGAGGTTCAGCGAAAAGCGGCTTTCCAGATCGCTCAGCCGGTAGAGGCTCTCCTTGAGTAGATCGGGATCGATGTTGCGGCTCTTGGGCACGAAGACGAGGCGGATGGTCTCGTCGCTCTCGTCGCGAATGTCTTCGAGGATCGGCAGTTTGCGGTCGGCGATCAGGCCGGCGATCTGCTCGATCAGCTTGCCCTTTGGCACCATGTAGGGGATTTCGCTGACCACGAGTTGCCACTGCCCGCCGCCAAGCCGTTCGATCCCGGTGGGCTCCCAGTCCGCGCCGTCGCGACCCGTGGAGAAGCGCGCGCGCACGCGGAACGAGCCCTTCCCGGTGTCGTAAGCGTGCGAGATCGCCTCGGGACTGTCGACCACTAGCCCGCCCGTGGCGAAATCCGGTCCCTTGAACACCTGCATGATGTCGGCATGCTCGGCGTGGGGATTGTCGATCAACAGCAGCGAGGCGTCGATCACCTCGGCCACGTTGTGGCTGGGGATCGAGGTCGCCATGCCCACCGCGATGCCGGTGGCGCCATTGGCCAGCAGATTGGGGAAGATGCCGGGGAAGATTTCCGGCTCTTCGTCCTCGCCATTGTAGGTCGGGTGGAAATTGACCGTGCCCTCGTCCAGCCCGGACATGAGCTGCATCGCGGTCTTGGTCAGCCGCGCTTCGGTGTAGCGGTAGGCAGCCGCGTTATCGCCGTCGATATTGCCGAAGTTGCCCTGCCCCTGCACCAGCGGATAGCGCAGCGAGAAGTCCTGCGCGAGGCGGACCATCGCGTCATAGACCGAAGCATCGCCGTGAGGGTGATACTTGCCGATCACATCGCCGACGACGCGGGCAGATTTCTTGTAGGCGTCGGTCGGGTTCAGTTTCAGCTGCCGCATCGCCCAGAGCAGGCGACGGTGTACCGGCTTCAGCCCATCGCGCAGATCGGGCAGCGAACGCGCGGTGATCGTCGACAGCGCATATACCAGATAGCGTTCCGACAGCGCGGCATCGAACGGCGCATCGACAATCGCGTCGAACGGATCGGATTCGTCATCGGTTTTGCGGGTGACCATGCGTGGGCGGCCCTAGCAACCCGAAGGCCCAAGCGGAACCGCCAAGGGCAATATTTCCGCCGATCTTTTAATCAGTCGATCTGCATGTCTCGTGAAACGCCCGGGATACGCACTTCCAGCCCGTCCATTTCCGCCGTGAGTTCGATCTGGCAGGACAGGCGGCTCGTGCGGCAAACCCCGGCGGCGAGGTCGAGCATGTCCTCCTCATCCATCGAGGCTGGGGGAAGCTTGGCGAACCACTCGGACGCCACGATGACGTGGCATGTCGAGCAGGCCATCTGGCCTTCGCACGTTCCCTCGAGTGGCAAACCCGCACCTTGCGCGATTTCGAGCAGGCGCGTGCCATCAGCGGCCTCGACATTGAGCCGAGTGCCATCGGCATTGACGAAAACAATACTCACCACTGCGAATTCATACTCCCTGCGCCACGGCGGCGGCCTCGATGCGCGCGCAGGCATCCTCCAGTTCCTGGTAACCAGTATATCTCCCGAATCCCAGACGGATAGAAGATTTTGCCTGCCGATCGGTTAACCCGATTGCGCGCAGCACGTGGCTGGGACGACCCGAGCCGCTGGCGCAGGCCGAGCCAGCGGAAAAGCAGACGTCGCGCAGGTCAGACATCAGGCGCGCTACGTCGATGCCATCGCGCCGCAGGTTGAGATTGCCGTGCCAGCGCAGGTCGGTCGAGCCATTGAGCTTCCAGTCGGGCAACAGCGCAAGAGCAGCATGCCACAGGCCCTTCACATGCGCTGCGTCGTCGGACATCCGGTCAACCGCTAGTGCCGCCGCCGCGCCGAAACCGGCGCACAGCGCCGGGCTGAGCGTACCCGAGCGTAACCCCGCCTCCTGCCCGCCGCCGTGGATCAGCGGCGCAAGGTCAACGCCATCGCGCACCCACAGCGCGCCGATGCCCTTGGGGCCATAAAGCTTGTGCGCCGACATTGCGATGAAGTCCGCATCGGCGGGCGGAGCCAGCTTTCCGGCGCCCTGCACCGCATCGCAGAGGAACAGCGCGCCGACTTCGTGCGCCCGCTTGGCGATCGCATCCACGGGTTGGATCGTGCCGATCTCGTTGTTGACCTGCATCACCGCGACAAGACTGGTCCCATCGGCCAGCGGGCAATCCGCAGGCGCAAGACCCTCGCCATCGACCGCGAGCACATCGACATCTGCGCCGCTGGCGGATGCGGTATCCAGCACGGCGGCGTGCTCAATCGCCGATACCGCGATCCGCTCGGGCCGGGTGCCGAGGATCGCCAGATTGATCGCTTCGGTCGCGCTCCCGGTGAAAATGACCCGGCCACCCGATGGCAGCAACCGGGCCACTTGGTCGCGCGCGACTTCGATCGCGGCGGCGGCAGCGCGCCCCGCGCGGTGCGGGCTGTGGGGATTGGCAAACCCGGCGGTGTCCGGGCCGCCGAGCCAAGGCAGCATCGCCTCGCGCGCCTCCGGAGCAAGCGGCGTGGTCGCCTGACAATCGAGATAGATCATGCCGCTGCCCGCGCGCTGGCCGCGATCTTGCGCCAGTTTTCAAGGAAGTGCCGGATATCCGCCTCAGTGGTCTCGCGACCGATGCTGACCCGGATCGTCTCGGAAGCGGCCTTCTCGTCCAGACCCATCGCCGCAAGCACGTGGCTGGTGCGCAGCGAGCCCGAGGAACAAGCGCTTCCCGCCGAAACCGCAATACCCATGCCGTCGAAACGGATCAGTTGCACCGCCGCCGCCATCCCCTGCATGCGATAAGCGCCGATGGTGGGGCAGCGCTCGGCACTGGCCGCAATGATTTCCCCGCTCGCTGCGATGATCCCGCTTTCGAGCATCGCGCGTAACCGCGCAGCGTCGCCCAGCCATTGCGATCCCGCTTCCAGTGCCGCGACCATGCCGAGCACGCCCGGCAGGTTTTCGGTGCCGCCGCGATAGCCGCGTTCCTGCCCGCCGCCGGGTTCGAGCATGGCCCAATCGCGCACCAGCAGCGCGCCGATGCCAATCGGTCCGCCGAACTTGTGCGCCGCCAACGCGATCATGTCTGCATCGGGCAAGGCCAGCTTTCCGGCGCCTTGTGCACAGTCAGCCAGCAACCATCCTCCTGCAGCGCGCACCGCCGTTGCGACGCTATCGAGCGGCTGCACGACGCCGGTTTCGCTGTTGACCTGCTGGACTGCGACCAATCCGGCCAGCCCTGCACCGGCAGGATCGACGCGGCCCAAGGCATCCACCTCAAGCCGCCTGACGCCCGCCGCATGGCGCAGCACCGCCTCGTGTTCTACTGCCGAGACGGCCGCCAGCGGCAGTTTCGAGGCTTTGATGGCGAGCGTGAGCGCCTCGCTGGCACTGGACGTGAAGATCACCTCTCCGCTCCAGCCCAGCAACGCCTTGAACCGTTCGCGCGCGTCTTCAAGCGCCGCACGCGCAGCCCGGCCCGCTTTGTGCGGACTCGACGGATTGGCCCACAGCGTAAATCCGTCGACCAGCGCATCGCGCGCCTGCGGCAGCAAAGGTGTCGTTGCGGCGTGGTCCAGATAGAGCAATTTCGGGGTCATGCTTTGTAAGTTGTTTTCAAGGTAGAGATTTCTATATAGCGATCTCGGTTTCCAAACACCCCCGGACGACAGGCGACGAGAATTCTCGAGCCGGTGCGCGGCGGGTTCAGCAAGTGTCAGGTTACAAGCAAATGCCCGCAGTCATCTTCCCTGGTCCCGAAGGCCGGCTCGAAGGCCGTTTTCAGCCCGCCAGCCGCCCGCGCGCGCCAGTTGCGATGATCCTTCATCCGCACCCGCAGGCCGGCGGCACTATGAACGATCGCATCACGCAGCACATGTACAAGACGTTCGTCAATCGCGGCTTCGCGACCCTGCGCTTCAACTTTCGCGGTGTGGGCCGCAGCCAGGGCAGCTTCGACAACGGCATCGGTGAGCTTTCCGACGCCGCCGCCGCGCTCGACTGGGTGCAGACCATTCACCCCGAAGCCACGACCACGTGGATCGCGGGCACCAGCTTTGGTGCGCTGATCGGCATGCAATTGCTGATGCGCCGCCCGGAAATTCGCGGTTTCATCTCGGTCGCTCCGCCGGCCAACATGTATGACTTCAGCTTTCTCGCGCCTTGCCCGGCTTCGGGCATCATCGTGCAGGGAACGGCTGACACTGTGGTCACGCCCAACGCGGTGCAGAAGCTGGTCGACAAGCTGCGCACGCAAAAGCACATCACCATCCACCACGACGAGATCCCCCGCGCCAATCACTTTTTCGAGAACGAATTGCCGGATCTGATGCGCTCGGTCGACAACTACCTCGACATGCGCCTCTCGCCGGACTGCCCGATCAAGTAAGCTTGCCGGAGCGCGTTCGCGCGCTCTAGCCTTCGTCCGAATGATCCGTGCGGCGAAGTTCGGCGGTGTGGCCACTCGACTTGATAGTCATCGTGTCTCCATCGACATCGAAGATCGGGGCGGCAGCGAGCAAGGCACCAACCGCCTTCTCCTGCCCCCAGACCGCGCCATCGCACGGTGCTGCTTGCTGTTCGAGCGGCCCGGCAATCAGACGGTCGTTTTCGACCCGCCACGGTCCGCCAATGCCATTGCAGCCGACATCGGCGCCAAGCCTGTCGTCGGCAAATACCAGTTGCGCGTCCGAAGAGGCCGGGCGGGCTCCATCGATTTCGATGAAGCGCCAGGTGGTATCGGCCAGATCGACATGATCGCCCTGGGCCGAACAGGCTGACAGTGCCGCCAATATGAGAGTGGCCACGGCCATGATAGGGATGCGTTCCCGTTTCATGGCCAGGACGATATCACGCTACCCTTGTCCTGCGATGAACGCGGGTCAGTTTTTCCCCAGATGTGCGAGCGCTTCGTAAGCCAGAACGGCCCCTGCAACGGCGGCGTTGAGGCTGTCGGCCCGGCCGAGCATCGGGATGGTTACGCGAAGATCGCATTCGGCCTCGTACGCTTCGGGAAGGCCCTGCGATTCGTTGCCGATCAGCAGGAAGCACGGTGCCGCATAGGCCGCCTGCCGATAATCGGTGGGATCGCGCAGCGAAGCGGCCACCAGTTGGCCCGGACCGCCGCGCAACCACGGCAGGAACTCGTCCCACCGAGCGATTGCCAGACGCTGAGTGAAGACCGCTCCCATACTGGCGCGCACCGCTTCGACCGAGAAGGGATCGGCGCAATCGTCGAGCAGGATAAGGCCGCCTGCCCCCACCGCGTCACCGGTACGGAGCATGGTGCCCAGATTGCCCGGGTCACGCAGTGCCTGTGCCACCAGCCAGATTGGCGCGGCGGCCCGATCCAGCGCGGCCAGAGACGTATCGAACTCCGCAAAGACACCCGCAACGGCCTGCGGATTGTCCTTGCCGGTGACCTTGGCGAGAATGTCGATGTCCATTTCGACCACATCGCCGCCTGCCGCCGCGACCGCGTCTTCCAGCGCATCGAGCAGCGGATGCGGCTCTCGGCCAGTTGCCATGACGAGTATGGAGGGGAGGATGCCGCATTCGCGCGCGTCAGTCAGCAGCCGCAGCCCTTCGGCCAGGAACACACCTTCGCGCTTGCGGTGCTTTTTCTCGCGCAACGAGCGCAGATACTTGACCAGCGGGTTGGAGAAACCGGTGATGGTGCGGCGTGACGCCACGGGTTCAATCCTCGCCGAAGCCGTCCCGGACGAGCTCTGCCAGCTTGGCCAGCGCTTCATCGGCACCTTCACCGCTGGCGCTGATCTCGATGGTATCGCCCTTGGCAGCGCCAAGCATCATAAGTCCAAGTATGGAACCACCTTCGGCCTCAACCCCGTCCTTGCACACGCGCACGGCAACGGTTCCGGGCAGTTCGCTGACATAGCTGACGAACTTCGCGCTGGCTCGCGCATGAAGTCCACGCTGATTGACGATCGTTACGTTTTCGCTGCTCACGATCATGCGTCCTGGCCAAGGTATTCAGATGCAATGGTGATGTAATTGCGCCCTGCATCGCGCGCGGCCGATGCCGCCTCGCGCACGCCCATGCAATCGCGCGCCTTGGCCAGACGGATCAGCATCGGCAGGTTGATACCCGCGATCACCTCCACCTTGCCGGCCTGCATCAGCGATATGGCGAGATTGGACGGCGTGCCGCCGAACAGATCGGTCAGGATGATCACACCCTGCCCGCGATCAACATCCTTGATCGCGGTCGCAATCTCGCTGCGGCGACGTTCCATGTCGTCGTTGGGGCCAATGCACACGGTCGCGACGGCGTCCTGATCGCCGACGACATGCACCATGGCATTAACAAACTCCTCGGCAAGATTGCCGTGGGTAACCAGGATCATGCCGATCATGCTGGAAATATGCTCCGAAATCCCTGCGACACACCCTGAGCCATTTTACTATTTTTCACGGCTTAGACCCCCCTCGAGAAGATCGGCAGCACGCGAGCTCAGGTTGCGGTGCAGCAATGTGGGCGAAAATCCCGATGCACGCAAGGCCGCTGCGATCTGCTCGGCGGTGAAAACCGAACGATGACGTCCACCGGTACATCCGAAGGCCACGTGGACATAGGCTTTTCCCTGCGCGCGGTAACGCGGGAGCAGGAACAGGATGAGGTCACGGATGCGGGTAAAAGCCTCATCGAACGCGGAATCGGCGCGGATGTGCTCGCCGACCGGTGCGTCCAGGCCCGTGAGCGGTCGCAGCACCGGGTCCCAGTGCGGATTGTCGAGAAAGCGCATGTCGAACACCAGATCAGCAACAGGGGGCATCCCGCGCGAGAAGCCGAAGCTGGAAATGGTGATCGTCATTTCCTCGTTCACCGAGGACGCGAAGCGCTCGCGAATCACCATCTGCAGATCGTTGGTCGAATACTCGGTGGTATCGATCAACGTGTCCGCCCAGCGCCGCAGCGGCGAGAGCAACTCGCGCTCTGCCCGGATGCCGGCGGCGGCGGGCATATCGACGGCCAGGGGATGGCGGCGGCGCGTCTCGTTGTAGCGACGCTCCAGCTCGCGGCTGGCGCAGTCGAGAAACAAGGTTGTCACTTCGAGATCCGTCCGCTCGGCCAGGCCTTTCACGCGCTGAATGATGCGGTGCGGATCGAAGCCGCGCGTGCGCGAATCAAAGCCGATGGCAAGCGGCCCGCGCTCGCCTTCGTGCGGCGTTTCGATAAGCCGTTCGAGCAGGCGGACCGGGAAATTGTCGATGATCTCCCAGCCCAGATCTTCCAGCACGCGCAGCGCCGTCGTCTTGCCTGCGCCAAGCATGCCGGTGACGAGTAGCAACTGCTGTCTATCGCTCGGGGCGGCGGCGTCTTGTTTCGATTCATCGACCATGTTGGCGCGTTCTGCTCTCGGCTTTGGCGAAAGGGAAGGCCCGATAAGTAGCTGCCCTCACTTGTCCCATCCAGGATCAGTCGGCGGCGAGACCGTAATGCGTTAGCGCCAGTTCGACCTTCAGGGGCAGGATCGCACCTTCGGGGCGCAGGCGGATGCGCGGCAGGGCAATTCCTTCCAGCGCCACGGTTTCCGCTTCTTCAATAAAGCGCGGCGCCACCGGATCGAGCAGGATCGCCAGACAGATCGGCACTTCCTCCACCACCGGCACCGGCAACAGCCCCAGATTGCGGACTTCTATTAATACGCGCGTGTGCGGGTGCGGCGCAGCGATCAGGCGGCCATCCCGAGTGGACAAGATAACGCCATCATCTCCCACCAGCACGGCACCGCGATCGATCAGCGCGAGCGCGAGAGATGACTTTCCCGAACCCGAAGGCCCTTCGATCAGCACGCCGCGCCCGCCGATGCTCACAGTAGTCGCTTGTCGCACCGTCATCGCACACCTGCCATCACTGGCGCTCCCACGCGGGCAACGACACGACGAGTCGTGCGCCCAGCGCCCCGTCTTTCCTATCGGTGGCGGAAAGGTCGCCAAAATGCGCGTTGACGATGGTTCGCGCGATCGCAAGGCCCAAGCCACTGTGCTGGCCGAAAGCCTCGATATCCGGGCGCAGCGAATGGAACCGCTCGAACACCCGTTCGCGCACTTCGGGCGGGATGCCGGGGCCATGGTCCGACACCGACACTATCACACGGTCAAACTCGTGCGCCAATCCGATCTCGATTGCCCCGCCCTCTGGCGAGAAGGAGACGGCATTGTCGATCAGGTTGTGAAACACCCGCTCCAGACGCGAGGGCGATCCGGCGACAGTCAGGTCAGCCATGCTCTCGCGGCTGACGAGGACATTGCAGGAGCCATTCACCCCGCGCTGGTCGCGCTCGGTAACGATGGCACTGACCAGACGGTGCATGTCGACCGGCTCGAATGTCGCGCGGCTGAGTTCGGCATCGATCCGGCTGGCATCGGCAATTTCGGTGATCAGGAAGTCGAGGCGCCGCACATCGTCCATCGCGATGGCCAGCAACTGGTCGCGCAGCGCCGGATCTTTCACCCGATCGATCGATTCGAGCGCGCTACGCAGCGAGGTCAGCGGGTTCTTGAGTTCGTGGGCGACGTCGGCGGCGAAGCTCTCCACGCCATCGATGCGCTCGCGCAGCGCTGCGGTCATGTCCGAAATGGCGCGGGCAAGTAGCCCGATCTCGTCGCCGCGTTCGGGCAGGCGCGGGACGACGACTTGTCGTTCACGCCCCAGCCGGACCCGGGCGGCAGCGCGCACCAGTTTGCGCAGCGGCTCGACGATGGTGCGCGCCAGGAACAGTGAGAGCAAGATCGAGACGATCAGCGCAGTGCCGACGGTTATCGCCAGAGTCTGCCGGGCATCACGCACGTTTTCAGTGATGTCGCGGGCATTGCGGGTAACAACCAGCGCCTCGCCGTCCTCGCCCACCGGGGTAGCCGTAGTGATCACCGGCGTGCGGTCGGGCGCGCTGCGCTGGCGGATTACTGTCGTCTCCGTGGCGACGGCGTCGGCGATCTCCGGCCATGCCGCTGCGGTCGACACCGGCGGATCGGCATAGTCGGGAATCGGCGGCGCCCCGAGAGCAAGGTCCATGCCGAAATCAAGCGCCCGCGCCACTTGTTGGTACCACGGCTCGCTGGTCGGATCCTGTAAGGTGTAGGAGGGCTCGGCGAGTTCGAAACTGTCAGCAATCAACTCGCCCTGCTTGTCGTAAAGCTGCAGCCGCAGTTCAAGGCCGGTGCCGATCTGCGACATCAGCTCGCGGCGCTTCTTGCGATTCAGCTTGTCGAGCGCATGGGCGGTGATCTCGCCTTCCGACACCGCAAGGCGGAAGCGCTCGGCCAGCAGTTCCTTGCGATAGCTGTCGATGTAGAACAGGCTGCCCGCCAGCAAGGCCAGCGCGATGATGTTCACCGCCAGAATGCGGGTGGTCAGCGAGACTCGCCACGCCCAGCCATGCCGGGGCAAGCCGCTTGCCTCGACATCGTCAAGGATCGACCGTTCAGGCATGAAGGGCTTCACCCATCGGCGAAGCAGTATCCGGCGCCGTAAAGCGTATCGATGGCGGAAAACTCGGAATCGACTGCGCGGAACTTGCGCCGCAGCCGTTTGATGTGGCTGTCGATCGTGCGGTCGTCGACGAAGATGTCTTCGCTGTAGGCAGCATCCATCAACTGGTTGCGGCTTTTGACCACTCCGGGGCGCACCGCCATGGCTTCCAGGATCAGGAACTCGGTCACGGTCAGCGATACCGGTTCGCCCGCCCACGAAACCCGGTGCCGCGCCGGATCGAGCGCAAGCCGGCCACGCACGATTGGCTCGGGCAAGCCTTCGGGCACCGCCTCGTCCGGCTCGGCGCGGACGAGCTCAGTGCGGCGCAGGATCGCCTTGATCCGCGCGATCAACAGGCGCTGGCTGAACGGCTTGGTGATGTAATCGTCGGCGCCCAGTGCCAGACCGAGCGCCTCGTCCGGCTCCTCATCCTTCGATGTCAGGAAGATTACGGGCAGGCTCGATTTCTCGCGCAGCATCTGCAGCAAGTGCAATCCATCCATGCGCGGCATCTTGATATCGAAGATGGCAAGGTCGGGTGGATTTTCCAGCAACGACTTCAGCGCCGCCTCGCCATCGCTGTATATCCGCGTGGCGAAGCCTTCTGCCTGCAACCCGATCGACACCGTCGTCAGGATGTTGCGGTCATCGTCGACCAGCGCGATGCACTGCTGCCTGCCGTGACCCGTGGTCTCGACGTCGGAGCGATAAGGCGCTTCGGCCATGGCTGACAGTTTTCTCCTGCTCGAACGGCGTAGGCACTGCCTAGCGCTTCGGCATGCGGCTGACAACGCAGGCCGACATCGGCGCCGATGCCGACGGACTTGGTTGCAGTGCAGCATGAAAAACCGGCTGTCCTGCTGAATTTTAACCGTAATCCGCAAATTGACGTAGGGGCCATGCGGAACTATGCGCGCAGGGACTCTTGCGTCGCTTTTGCCACGCGAAGCGTGCTGGCCACTCGGCCCGAGCACAGACATGGAGATGACTTTGAACGCTTCCCTCAGCTTCCCGCTCGACCGTCAGGGCATTGCCACCAGCGCAACGATCCTGGCAAATCTTGGCACGGCCCCGCTGGTCGAACACGCGGTGAAGAACGGCGAAGGCATCCTGTCCGCCGATGGCCCGTTCGTTGTCGAGACCGGCAAGCACACCGGCCGCTCCGCCAAGGACAAGTTCATCGTCAGGGACGCCGAAACCGAAGACACGGTGTGGTGGGGCACGACCAATGTGGCGATGACGCCCGAACACTTCGCCAACCTCAAGGCCGATTTCTTTGCGGCTCTGGGCGAGAAGGACAAGCTTTACGTTGCCGACCTGTATGGCGGCTCGCAGGCTGAACACCGCGTCAACGTGCGGGTGATCAATGAACTCGCCTGGCACAACCTTTTCATCCGCACCCTGCTGGTTCGCCCCACGGAGGCAGAACTGGCCAGCTTCGCGCCCGAATACACCATCATCGATCTGCCGAGCTTCCGCGCCGATCCAGCGCGTCATGGCTGCCGCAGCGAAACCGTGGTTGCGGTGAACTTTACCGAGAAGCTCATCCTGATCGGCGGCACTGCTTATGCCGGTGAAATGAAGAAGAGCGTTTTCGGCATTCTCAACTACCTGCTCCCTGTAAAGGGCGTGATGCCGATGCACTGCTCGGCAAATGTCGGCCCAGATGGCAAGACCGCCGTTTTCTTCGGCCTGTCGGGCACCGGCAAGACCACGCTGTCGGCTGATGCCTCGCGCACCCTGATCGGCGATGACGAGCATGGCTGGTCGGACACGGCTGTGTTCAACTTTGAAGGCGGCTGCTACGCCAAGATGATCCGCCTTTCGGCCGAAGCCGAGCCGGAAATCTTCGCTACCACCAAGCGCTTCGGCACGGTGCTGGAAAACGTCGTAATCGACCCGGTAACGCGCAAGATCGACCTCGATGACGCCTCGCTGGCGGAAAATAGCCGCGGTTCCTATCCGATCGACTTCATCCCGAACGCATCGGAGAAGAACCTCGGCCCGGTTCCGGCAAACATCATCTTCCTCACCGCCGACGCTTATGGCGTGCTGCCTCCGATCGCCCGGCTCACGCCCGATCAGGCGATGTATCACTTCCTCTCGGGCTATACCGCTCGCGTTGCCGGCACCGAAATCGGCGTGACCGAGCCGGAAGCCACGTTCTCGACCTGCTTTGGCGCACCGTTCATGCCGCGCCATCCGTCGATCTACGGCAACCTCCTTAAGGAGCGGATCGCCAAGGGCGGCGTGAAGTGCTGGCTGGTCAACACCGGCTGGTCGGGCGGCAAGGCAACGATGGAAGGCATCAAGCGCATGCCGATCAAGGCGACGCGCGCCCTGCTCAACGCCGCGCTCGACGGCAGCCTCAATGGCGCCGAGTTCACGATCGATCCCAACTTCGGTTTCGAAGTGCCCGTGGCTGTTGCCGGCGTCGATTCCAAGCTTCTCGATCCGCGTGGTGCCTGGGCCGATTCCGGGCAATATGACGTCACCGCTCAGGAACTCGCGCGCAAGTTTGTCGACAATTTCGCGCAGTTCGAACAGCATGTGGACGAAGGCGTTCGCCAGTCGGCACCGTCGATCCGCGAGTCCGCCTGAACCTGGCTTCGCGCGCCGCTGCACACTGTGTAGGCGGCGCGCGAATGTCCTTGTTCTGACCCATGCATAGTGCATGATCGCGGCATCGCGCTGGCTTTGTGCAGAGGAGATCATGCGATGGGTATTTTCGACGGAATTCTGAATCAGGTCAGCGGTCACGCCGACATCGCGAACCTCGCGGCCAAGGTCGGGATCGATCCGGCCATGGCTGAAAAAGCGATTGCCGCGCTTGGCGTCGCACATCAGCAGCCCGGTGATACGGTTTCGCTCGCAGCCGAAAAGACCGGTCTTGGCGCCGGCACGCTTTCACAGATTATCGAGCAAATCGGCGGCGAAGGGTCGCTCACCCAATTCGCCGGCGCAATCGCCTCGGACCCGTCCAAGATCGCCGCCTTGTTTGACCGCGATGGTGACGGCAATCCCCTCAACGATGTGATGGGCATGGCCTCGGGCCTGTTCGGCAAGAAGTAATCGTATTGCAAATGGCGCCGCGTCCACTCGTGTGGTGCGGCGCCATTCGATAGGTCACTCAGTCAAGCATGTCGGCGGGAACCTTGCCGCCGTTCTTGGCCAGTTCCTGCATCGTCGCCTTGTGCAGCCAGATGTTCATCTCGGCTGAACCATCGAGCGCGCCGGTGTAGCCCAGCTCCTTCGCCAGCTCCTTGCGGTTGTCGAGACTGGAATCGATGCCGAGCAGCTTCATCAAATCGACTATCGACGTGCGCCAGTTCAGGTCCTTGCCCTGCGCCATTTCGCCAAGGTTTGCCTCGATATCGACCTCGCTCATCGCAGGCTGGGTCCACGAGGGCGCGGGGGCGGCCGGTGACGGAGCCTGAGTAGCCATCGGGATCGCGGGAGGCTCGGCTGGTGCTGCGGCCGCGGGCGGCGGGGCTGCCTTGGCCTTGTGACCGAAGATGGAGTCCTTGATTTTACCGAAAATGGACATCGCTGTGTTTCCTTCGATGGGGCATCGACTCGGCCTGCACCTGTCGAATGCAGGCAGCCACCGTCATACCATCGAAATGCGACAACCCAAGGCTGTGCGGCACCCTACCCGTGTTTGCTCGCGATATAGCCGCTGATGTTCAGCGCCAGCACATCGAGCGGCACATTGCCGCCATCGACCACCGCCTGATCGAAATCACGCAGATCGTAACGGTCGCCCAGTTCAGCCTTGGCCCGATCGCGTTGCCGATTGATCTCGCTGTGCCCCATCTTGTAGCCGCAGGCCTGCCCCGGCCAGCTGCAATAGCGATCGACCTCGCTGGCGACTTCCTTGGCATTGCTGCCGTTCTGCTCGACGAAGAACCGAACGCCCTCCTCGCGGCTCCAGCCTCGTGCGTGCAGGCCGGTATCGACCACCATCCGGCATGCCCGGAACGCCAGCGACTGCAGGTAGCCGAGCCGCCCAACCGGATCGTCATCGTAAGCGCCCAGTTCGTCGCCCAGCTGTTCGCCGTAGAGTGCCCAGCCCTCGCTATAGGCGTTGAACGACAGGATCGAGCGGATCAGCGGCAGGCGATTAGCATATTCACCTTGCCAGACGTGGCCCGGAATCGCCTCGTGATGCACCAGCGTCGGAAGGTCGTACTTGCGATGCAGATCGGTGGTGTGAAGGTTGATCCACATCTTGCCGGGGATCGACCCATCGATCGAACCGGCGCCGCCATACGCGCCCGGAGCGCCCGGCTCCTCGGCCAGAGGCAATCGGCGCACTTCGAGATTGCCCGGCACCAGCGTGCGGAAAGCGCGCGGCATCTGCCCCCTGATCCAAGCGATTCGATGCTGGATGAAAGCCATGATCTCGGCCCGCCCGGGATCGCCCTCGGCAAACTTGAAACGCGGGTCAGCGCCAAGCGCGTTCATCCGTTGCCCCACAGTTCCACTGGTGAAGCCGAGCTTGCGCAGGATCGGGTCCATCCGCGTATGCAGCGCAGCCAGTTCCTGAAGCCCACGCTCGTGAATCTCGTCCGCCGATTGCGTCGTCGTGGTGCTGGCGCGCAGAGCCCAGGCGTAGAATTCGTTGCCATGCGGACGCTCGCGCATACCCGGCGCGCTAGTCGCCTTACCGCGCTGGCGCCTGAGTTCGGCGAGTTGGCGTTCGAGCGCGGGAACAACCTGATCGCCGACGATAGCCCGCGCGCGTTTGTCCCAATCACCGGGGAAGCCCGGCGCGCGCCCGGTCAACGAAGTGACCAGCCCCCCACCCTGCCGTGCTTCGGCAAGGGTGCTGCCCATCTGGACAATCGCCTTGTCCAGCAGGAAGTCGGGCGGCACGAGACCTTGGCTGGTCGCAGCCTGCATTCGCACCAGTTCGCCATCGAGCAACGCGTCCATCTCGCCAAGCCGCGACAGATAGGCCTCGGCGTCTGCGGCATCGCGCACCGGATGATCGGCATCGAGGAAGCGCGGAATATCGAGATAGGCGCCGACGTTCTGGATCACGACATAGGGCGTGTTGCGCCAGCTGCCGACCGCGACATCACCATACGGCAGCGCCAGTCCATCGAGCGACACACGAAACGCGCTGCGCACCACGGCAAGGCTGGTGCGGGTCGCGGCGTCGAGCCCGGCCGGATCGACCGCCTCGACCGCTTTGAGATCGGCCGTCAGCGTCCGCCGCAATTTTTCAATGCCAACGGGAGAACTGTCGCCGAGACGTGAGCGCAACGCTGCATGCGCGCCGACATCGAGACCGAGGCTGGTCGCGCCCGTGGGCGATAATTCCAGCAGGCGCCACGCGATCGCGTCGAGCAGTTCGGTGGCCGATTGCGGCGTCGGCGCAGATGCGAGTTGTGCTGCGCAGCCCGGCAGTGCGAGCGTCGCGGTTCCGGCGGCGCAGAAGCGGAGAACCTCGCGGCGCGACAGGGAAGGTGTTTGCATCACAAGGGTTTGCCGGGGTGGCCAGCGCAAGTCAAACGCGGGCCGGCAGCGAGACCGCGAGGGAACTTTCGCGATCCCATCGCTTGGGTTAAGGTTCAGACATGAACGCTGCCCTGTCCGCCCTGGTCCTCACCATGATCGCGCTCGTGCTGGGCGGGATCTACCTGTTGCGCAACGGCGGCATGCGCAAGCAGGCGCTGCTGATGTTCGTGTTGGCAGCAGTCATGGCGGTCAACGTCGCGATCTGGACCCTGCCCGATTCGGCGGGACAGTCACTCGCATCCGCAGCGCAGGAATAACCATCAATCCCCCGCAACGAAGGCGGTGATGCGCCAGGCATCACCCTGCCGTTCGGCAATCAAGCGGTAATCGATCGGGCTGCGCAGGCGGTTTCGCGCGACGAAGCCGCGTTTGCCATCGGTGGTGACGATCTCGACGAGGCGCATCCTGTCGTCGAAACCCGAAACCGGCGTGACATATTCCCAGGACAGGCGGGCTCGCTCGGGAGATTTTCTCCTGGCGGTGGTGTAGAGCGGCACATCGCTGCCCAGCACCTGGACGACATCGAACACATCCAGATCACCGATATCCTGAGCGAAAGCCCATGGAATGGTGAGAGCGCCATCCTCGCTGACCGCGCAGCCGAGGGCCAGAACGCGCTCCAACTCCACGAACCCGGTACTTCCGGCATTATCAAGACCGTTGCGGAACCGATCGCGCCCGTCGTCGCCGCCAAAACCGAGTTGCACGTCTTCGCTGGCCATGTCCGCGACCCTCCCGGCGTCGCGTTGCAACACGGCCTGGGCCAAGGCGAGGCGGAATTCGCGTGCGCCGGAGACCGATGCGCACTCATCGCGCGGCGCGAAACGACCCGGCTGTTGCGGGATCACGGCTTGATCCAGCAATCGCGCGGCCCGGACTGGCCAGTCCATCGGCACGGGCTCCGCCATGGCGTTGTGCGCTATCATGGCAGTCCACACCGCAAGGACACGGGCAATTACTTTTGCGCGCATTTTCGCCAGCCCTCCTGCAAACGTGTCGGTTACTCAGCCGCCTCCGTCGCCGCATCCTTGCCATAACGCGGCAGCGATTCGACCAGCGGCACATCCTCGATCTCGCGTTTGCCGATCTCGATGTGCTTTTCGCGCAGCCGCTTGCCCGATGACAGCACATTGCGCTCAAAGCTGCCCACGAACTTGTTGTAGTTCGTAACCGCCGTTTCCAGCCCGGCCCCTACCCGCCGCATGTGATCGGCGGCGATAGCGAGCCGATCATAGAGTTCCGCGCCCATCCGGCCGATCTCGCGCGCCTCGGTCGCAAGGCCGTCCTGCCGCCAGACCTGCGCGACGGTGCGGGCCAGCGCGACCAGATTGGTCGGGCTGGCGAGCAGCACGCGGTTGCGGAAGGCGAAGTCCCACATTTCGGGATCTTTTTCGAGCGCGGCGGCGATGAAATGCTCACCCGGCACGAACATGATCACATAGTCCGGCGCGTCCTCGAACTGGCTCTGGTAGCTCTTGGCACCGAGAGTCTGGACGTGGTTGCGCATCGAGACGACGTGTTGCTTCAGGGCAAGATCGCGCGTCGCATCGTCCTGCGCCTCGAACGCCTCCTGATAGGCATTGAGCGAGACCTTCGCGTCGATCACCAGCAGCTTGTTGCCCGGCACCCGGACGATGGCATCGGGACGCAACCGCCCTTCGTCGGTGTCGATGGAATGCTCGGTGACGAAGTCGGTATGTTCGGCAAGGCCGCACTGCTCCAGCACGTTGCGCAACTGCTGTTCACCCCAGCGACCGCGCGCCTTGGGGGCATTGCGCAAGGAATTACCGAGGCGCTGCGCTTCCTCGCGCACTTTCTCCTGCCCTTCGCGCATCGACTGGATCAAGCCGGTCAACTGCCCGAACGAATCCACCCGCTTGGCCTCCAGCGCGGTAACCTGCTCCTCGTAACTCTTCAGCTTGTGGCCGACCGGTTCCAGCAAAGTGCGGATGCGTTCGGCATTGATCTTTTCACTTTCCTCGAACCGTGCACCGGCCCGCGCCAGGAAGGTTTCCTGCGCAGTTTGCAGCACCTTGGCACCGGCATTTTCGAAGGTCTTTTTCAGCTCTTCCTGGGCGTTGACCAGTAGCCGCTTCTGCTCGTCGAAATTGGCGGTCTTCTCGCGGAGGGTTGCCAGTTCGGTGCCCAGTTCACGCTGCTCGCGACGCAATGTATCGATAAGTTGAGCATGGTCGCTCCGCGCCTGATCGAGCGTGGCGGTCAGTTCCCGCCGGGTCTGCTCCAGCGCTGCGCCATGTGCGGTTCGCAACCGCTCAACCGCCTGCGCATGGTCGAGCCGCTCGCTATCGAGCGACCGGGCCAGATCGTCCGCCCGCCCTGCCCGTTCGCTGGCCCCCGCCAGATCGCGAATGGCGGCGCGAAATTTCTCGTCAAGCTCGCGCGCCTCACGATCACGCGATTCGAAGCGCTCCCGCCATTCCGCAACCGGGCGCGAGGCGAAGAACCAACCGGCGAACAGGCCGCCGGCCAGTCCGACGATAAGCAACACGATGGCTAGGACAGACGTTTCCATCTGACTAGCTTAAATGGAACATTCAGAGAACGCCAGCCCCCGGCTAGGATTTTCCGCAAGCTTGTGGAGCGTCACGCTGCCTTGCGCAGCTTTTCCAGCTTTTTCAGCGCCATCTGACGCTTGAGACGCGAGAGGTGGTCGATGAACAGCACGCCTTCGAGATGGTCCATCTCATGCTGCAGGCAGATTGCCATCATGCCCTCCATCGCTTCCTCATGGAAGTTTCCGTCAAGATCCTGCCACTTCGCGCGAATTGCGCCCGGGCGTTCGACGTCGGCGTAGATCTCGGGCACCGAAAGGCAGCCCTCGGAATAGACGATGTAGTCGTCGGACGGATCGAGAATTTCGGGATTGATGAACACCCGGGGCTGCTTGAGCGTGGGCTGGTGCGTGTGGTGGTGGCCGCCATGCGAATGGCAGACTTCGGGCTCGGCATCCGGATCATCAGGCTGCAGATCGATCACCAGCACGCGCAGCGGCACGCCGACCTGGATGGCGGCGAGGCCGATGCCGGGGGCGTCGTACATCGTCTCGAACATATCGGCGACGAGCGTCTTGAGATCGTCGTCGAAGGTTTCGACGGGCGAGGAGACCTGCTTCAGGCGCGGGTCGGGAACTTCGATGATTTCGCGAATAGCCATTTGGGGCAGATAATCGGCAAGGGCGCGGTTCGCAAGGATGTGAACACGATCAACGTGATCGGAAGATTTGCATGTCAGGTAACCGGGCGGCGCGCGCGGATCGCTTGCGCCAGCGTGCCTTCGTCGAGGTAATCGAGTTCGCCGCCTACTGGCAGACCGTGGGCAAGCTGGGTCAGGCGCACGGGGAAGTCCTCGAGACGCTCGGCGATGTAGTGCGCAGTGGTCTGGCCTTCGAGCGTGGCGTTCATGGCCAGCACCACTTCATCGATGCCGCCCGCCGCTACCCGCGCAATCAGCCCATCGATGGCCAGATCCTCGGGCCGCACACCTTCAAGGGCGGAAAGCCGGCCACCCAGGACATGATAGCGCCCGGTAAACAGCCGCGCGCGATCAAGCGCCCAAAGGTCTGCCACGTCTTCGACCACGCAAAGCGAACGGGCGTCACGGCGCGGATCGGTGCAGATACCGCAAGGGTTGGTGGTATCGACATTGCCGCAGGTTTCGCATTCGACGAGGCCCAGGCGGAC
Organism: uncultured Novosphingobium sp.; assembly: GCA_964502105.1. GTDB lineage: Bacteria > Pseudomonadota > Alphaproteobacteria > Sphingomonadales > Sphingomonadaceae > Novosphingobium. Next base: position 28,461 of record CAZCUS010000018.1, read on the forward strand.
GGCCTCCAGCGCTTCGAGCAATTGCACCAGCGAAGACTCGCGCCGCTTGATCAGCCACAGCACAGCCCGACGCGCCGAACGCGGGCCCAGCCCCGGCAGGCGCGACAGCGCCGACGTCAATGTCTCGATCTCTTGCGATGCCATGGACGCGGAGATAGGGCTTGCCACCGCCAAGAGGAAGCCCGCTGTCAATGTCTCCCACCGGAATGCGCATCATCTTCATGGGAACACCCGATTTCGCGGTGCCCGCCCTCGTCGCGCTGGTGGAAGCGGGGCATGATGTCGTCGCGGCCTACTCGCAGCCGCCGCGGCCGGGCGGGAGGCGCGGGCGTGAATTGACCCCCTCGCCCGTGCAGCGCGAGGCGGAGTCGCGCGGGATACCGGTGCGCGTTCCGGTCTCGCTGAAAGGGACAGACGAGCAGGCGGCCTTCGCAGCGCTGGATGCGGATATCGCGGTCGTGGCTGCCTATGGCCTGATCCTGCCCCAGGCGGTGCTCGATGCGCCCAAGCTCGGGTGTCTCAACATCCACGCCTCGATCCTGCCGCGCTGGCGCGGGGCCGCTCCGATCCAGCGCGCGATTCTGGCGGGTGATCCAACGACCGGGATCACGATCATGCAGATGGAAGCGGGCCTTGATACCGGACCGATGCTGGCGACGCTGCGCACCCCGATCGAGAGCAAGACCGCCGGCGAGTTGACCGAGGAACTGGCGCGGCGCGGTGGCGGGTTGCTGATCGACACCTTGCGCGACCTCAAGAACCACCGCCGCGTGCCGCAGCCGGAGGCTGGCGTCACGTATGCCAAGAAGATCGACAAGGCCGAAGCGCGGTTGGATTTCACCCAGGATGCGGAGCAAGTCGAGCGTCAGGTGCGGGCTTTCGCGCCGACACCGGGGGCGTTTTTCGAGTTTGAGGGCGAGCGTTACAAGGTGCTGGCGGCCGATGTGGTCGACGGCGACGGTGATCCGGGCGTGGTGCTGGACGATAACCTGACGATTGCCTGCGGATTGGGCGCGCTGCGCCCCGCCATCGTGCAGCGGGCCGGCCGGCCCGCGATGCCGACCGCCGATCTGCTGCGCGGCAAGCCGATCCCGGCGGGGACGCGGCTCGTTTGACCCGCTTCGCACTCACTCTGGAATTCGATGGCCGCCCCTTCATGGGACTGCAGCGGCAGTCGCACGGACCTTCGGTGCAGCAGGCAGTCGAGGACGCGGTGTTCGCGCTGACCGGTGAGCGTGCGGCAATGCATGCCGCCGGTCGCACCGACGCCGGAGTCCATGCGCTGGCAATGCGGGCGCATATCGATGTGACAACGCGACTGGTGCCATTCCGCTTCGGCGAAGGGCTCAATGCGCGGCTGCGACCAGCGCCGATTGCAGTGACCGCCTGCGAAGCCGTGTCGGAAGATTGGCACGCGCGGTTCTCGTGCATCGGGCGCGCCTATCGCTATCGCATCGTCAACCGGCGTGCTCCGCTGACGCTGGAGCGCGGGAAGGCGTGGCAGGTGGCCAAGCCGCTGGACGCCGAAGCGATGCATCGCGCGGCTCAGACGCTGGTGGGATTGCATGATTTCACCACCTTCCGTTCCGCGCATTGCCAGGCGCAAAGCCCGATCAAGACGCTCGACCGGCTCGATGTGCGGCGCGAGGGCGAGGTTGTGGTGGTCGAGACCGCAGCGCGCAGTTTCCTGCACCATCAGGTCCGCTCTATGGTCGGGTGCCTGGCGCTGGTCGGAATGGGGCGCTGGCCGGAGGCGCGTATCGGCGAAGTGCTGGAAGCGCGCGAACGGCAGGCTCTCGGGCTGAACGCACCGCCGGACGGGCTGTATTTTATGGAAGCCGTTTACCCGGCCTGAGCTTTGAGGCTCAGGCCTTCGCCACCACGCTTTCGGGCAGTTCCGTGCCGAACACGCGTTGATAGTATTCGGCCACCAGCATACGCTCGGTCTCGTCGCACTTGTTGAGGAACGACAGGCGGAAGGCGAAACCCGGATCCTTGAAGATTCCGGTGTTCTGCGCCCAGGTGATGACGGTGCGGGGGCTCATCACGGTCGAGATATCACCGTTGACGAAGCCCTGACGGCTGAGATCGGCGACCTTGACCATATCGGCCACCATCTTCGGGTCGATGCCCGGGACCTTTGCCGAGACGATCTGGTTTTCGACTGGCTGCGGCAGATAGTTCAGGCCGACGACGATGTTCCAGCGGTCCATCTGCCCTTGGTTGATCGCCTGCGTACCGTGATAGAGGCCCGAGGTATCGCCAAGACCCACGGTGTTCGCCGTGGCGAACAGGCGGAAGTTCGGGTCGGGACGAATCACGCGGTTCTGGTCGAGCAGCGTCAGCTTGCCTTCGGTTTCCAGCACGCGCTGGATCACGAACATCACGTCGGGCCGCCCGGCGTCGTATTCGTCGAACACCAGTGCGACCGGGTGCTGCAGCGCCCAGGGGAGCAGACCTTCGCGGAATTCGGTTACCTGCAAGCCATCGCGCAGCACGATAGCGTCACGGCCGATCAGGTCGATACGGCTGATGTGCGCATCGAGGTTGATGCGGATGCACGGCCATTTCAGGCGCGCGGCAACTTGCTCGATATGCGTCGATTTGCCCGTACCGTGATAGCCCTGGACCATGACGCGGCGATTGAACGCAAAGCCCGCGATGATCGCCAGCGTGGTGTCCGGATCGAACACGTAGGACGCATCAAGATCGGGCACCCGCTCATCCGCCTGGGAAAAGGCAGGAACTTTCATGTCGATATCGATGCCGAACGTCTCGCGGACGTCGACCTCGATATCAGGCGCTGAAAGCACGGTGGAATCGCGGTTCTGCATTTGCACGCTGGAAATTTCGTTCATGACCGCATCCGCCTACAAGCGGGTGCCCTGCACTGCAATATGGTTTGCAGACCAGAATCGCGCCGCGATCGCGCGGATCAGTCCGCCAACACCGCTTCACCAAGCTTTGGCGGAAGTCTGAACAGCGCCATGAAGGTCTGCGCCGCCTCGCGATTACCGTGAAGTTCGAGACGGAACCCCGGGGTTTCCAGGGGGTGCTTGCCGTAAAATACGGGCAGGTAATCAGTCGCGGTCGGTGCCCGGAAGGTGAGATCCGCCGCGATTTCCTCAGCCCCGATGCGGGTGATCGCCAGGTCGCGATTGGCCAATTGTGCGACGAAGCGGTCCTCCGCCACTTCGAAGACGACGGTCATGGCCAGTCCCTCGGCCCGTTCGGAATCGAACATCGTGCGCAGCGACAGCATGAACGCGACCGGCGTGAGTGGCAGGAATGGATCGTGCAGCCGCGATTTTACTGCCCAGCGTCCTAGTTCCTGCAATACCGGTTCGATTGCCCTGCCCCAGTCGGTGAGGTCATAGATCTGCACCGAAACCGGCGGTCCAGCCTGAACCTTCTTCACGATCCCGGCGCTTTCCAGCGACACCAGTCGCTCCGTCAGCACTTTGGCACTCAATCCGGGTAGGCTGGCGCGAATATCGCTGAACCGTCTTCCCCCCAGCATCAATTCGCGCACGACGAGTATCGCCCAGCGCTCCCCGATCAATTCCATCGCAAAGGCCGCGCCGCAGGCATCATCATACCATTTGCCGTGCGCTCGACCCGAATTGGTTTCATTCTGTAACTTCATAGTTGCTTTTAGTAACTCGTATCGCCACCGTCAGGCAAGATCGATTCGCCTGAGTGAGAGATGCCGGCGATGTCAACCAAGGAGGCCCTGTGATGAGCCGGATGATTTTCGTGAACCTGCCCGTCGTCGATCTGACGAAATCGATGCAATTCTATTCGGCGCTCGGCTTCGTGAATGAGCCGAAATTCAGCGATGCCACCGCCGCGTGCATGGTCTGGTCGGAATCGATCTATGTGATGATCCTGACTCACGCCAAATGGGCGACATTTACTTCCCGCCCCATCCCGGACACCGGATCGAGCGAAGTGGCGCTGGCGCTGACCTGCGAGGACCGCGACGAAGTGAACAGGCTGTCCGACATCGCCGGCGCCAACGGAGGCACTGCCGACATCAATCCACCACAAGACTATGGCTTCATGGTCACGCGCAGTTTCACCGACCTGGACGGCCATGTGTGGGAGGTGTTCTGGATGGACCCAGCGGCTGTCGAGAATGGGCCGCCTGCCGAGGCTTGAAGATCAATCGGGACTGCCAACACACCAGACCGGAGAGACACGATGCCAATCGACCCAGACTCACCCATCGAGATAACTGCCTTCGAATGGGTGCCATCATTTGCGCAAGGCTTCGTGCGCGATTTGCGCCCGCGATGGGCCTGCGAGGAGCTTGGTCTTAGCTATCGGGAGCGGCTGATCAGCGCGATGGACCGGCCGGACTGGTACTACGCCGATCAGCCCTGGGGTCAGGTTCCGCATTTGCGTGACGGGGACATCGCGATCTTTGAAAGCGGCGCGACCCTGATCCATCTTGGCGAAAAGGATGGCCGCCTGCTGCCGCGTGACGGTCAGGCCCGGGCCTCGGTGCTGAGCTGGCTGCTGGCCGCGCTTAACAGCATAGAGCCATTCTGTTTCGAGCTGTCCAGTGTCGACATGTTTTCCCGCGGCGAGGAATGGGCCAAGTTGCGCCGTCCATCGCTGGTGGCAGCGTTGGGCAAACGGCTGGATCAGCTCATGACCGCGATGGGTGACCGTGAATGGATCGCCGGAGATTTCTCCATCGCCGATATCGCGCTTTCGACCGTGCTGCGCGAACTCGAGAAAAGCGAACTGATTGCCGATCGCCCTACCCTTGCAGCTTATATCGATCGGTGCATCAGCCGCCCCGCCTTCGCGGCGGCGATGGCGGCGCAACTTGCGCCTTTCGCCGCCAATGCGCCAAAATCGCCCGCAACCGCAGGAGAATAACCATGAGCTATTTCGACGGTTTCGTCCTGGCAGTGCCCACCGCCGACAAGGACAAGTTCATCACCCATGCCCAGCTTGGCGACCCGATTTTCCTGGAACATGGAGCGATCCGCGTGGTGGAATGCTGGGGAGAAGATGTGCCGCACGGCAAGCAGACCGACTTTTACCGTGCGGTCCAAGCCAAGGATGACGAAACCATCGCCTTCAGCTGGATCGAGTGGCCCGACAAGACGACGCGCGACGCTGGCATGGCTGCCATCACTGCCGCGATGCACAGCGACCCGCGCATGAGCCCCGAAACCAATCCCATGCCGTTTGACGGGCAGCGCATGATCTATGGTGGCTTCGCGCCCATCGTGGAAGAAGGCGCGGCCTCGCAGTCGCCTTACGTGCAGGGCTTCATGATCCCGGTGCCGAACGCCAAAAAGGAAGCTTATCGCCAGTTGGCGCAGGACGTCTGGGGCATGTTTCACGAGTTCGGTGCAACCCGCGTGATCGAGGCATGGGGCGACGATGTTCCAGCGGGCAAAGTCACCGATTTCGCTCGCGGGGTAGAAGCGACCGAAGACGAAACCGTCGTGTTCTCATTCCTCGAATGGCCTTCGCGCGAAGTGTGTGACGCGGCGGCGGAGAAGATGCAGAACGACGAGCGCATGCAGATGCCGGAAGGTTTCGAAATGCCGTTCGATGGCAAGCGTATGGTCTGGGGTGGCTTCTCTCCCGTGGTAGTGGTGGGAGACTGAGGCCGGTGTTGTCGGCTGGCCATTAATTGGCCTGAAGGCGATTGACCCGCAGCGTTGTTCCTGAAATGTTCACTGCCTCGATGCGTCCCATGGGAGAGTGATTCATGGCCGACTACACCTTCTACACCAACCCGATGTCTCGCGGTCAGATCGCCCGTTGGGCACTGCACGAAGTCAAAGCGGACTATGAGCAGGTGTTGGTCGACTGGAATGAGAAGCCAGCCGCCTTCATCGCGGCCAATCCAATGGGCAAGGTGCCTACCATCGTCCACCATGTCGAAGGCATCGATCGCGTTGTGACTGAAGCAGCGGCAATCTGCCTGTACCTTGCCGAGATGCACCCCGAGGCGGGCCTTCTTCCGAACGATGCTGAGACTGCTGACTACTTGCGCTGGACCTTGTTTGCCGCTGGTCCGGTCGAACAGACGATAACCTCACGCGCCCTGAAGTTCGAGCCAACGCCCGAGCAGGAGATGATGGCAGGCTGGGGCAGTTTCGACCGCACGATTTCGACACTCGATGGCTTTCTCACCGACCGGACCTGGGTTTGTGGCGACCGCTTCACCATGGCTGACGTCTACGTTGGCAGTACGGTCGACTGGGGACTGACGTTCGGTATCATCCCGCCCAACGAATCCTTCGTTGCCTATGCCGAACGAATCCAGGCCCGCCCGGCCTACAAGGCCGCCAAAGCGGTCGATAACGCTCTGATCGAGAAGGCGCGCAAATGACTGCCCCGAAGAACACCATCTGCCTATGGTATCACGGTGGAGCCGAAGAAGCGGTCAACTTCTATGCCTCGATCCTGCCCGATACCGAAGTGCGATCCGTGCAACGTTCGCCGTCCGATTATCCTGACGGCAAGGAGGGCGATGTGCTCGTGGTCGAATTCACCGTGATGGGTATTCCCTGCATTGGGCTGAATGGTGGGCCCGCGTTCTCTCAGAGCGAGGCGTTCTCGTTCCAGATCGCGACCGACGACCAAGAAGAAACGGATCGATACTGGAACGCTATCGTCGGCAATGGCGGACAGGAAAGCCAGTGCGGCTGGTGCAAGGACAAGTGGGGGTTATCCTGGCAGATCACGCCGCGTGCACTGATCCAGGCCATGGCCGATCCTGATCGCGCCGCTGCCAAGCGTGCCATGGAGGCGATGATGACGATGCAAAAAATCGACATCGCTGCGATCGAAGCGGCAAGGGCCGGAGCGAATGCATGACCGTCGCACTTAATCATACGATCATCTGGTGCGCCGACCGCTACAAGTCGGCGGATTTTTTCGCCGATATCTATGGCCTGCCTACCCCGCGCGACGTTTTTCGCTTCCGCGTTGTCGAAGTAGCCAACGGCGTATCGCTCGATTTTGCGGAAAAAGAAGGCCCGATTGCGCCGCAGCACTACGCCTTTCTTGTCAGTGAGCCCGAGTTCGAGGGCATCATCAAGCGCATACGTGCAGGCGGCGTACAGCACTGGGCTGATCCCGCGCGCACCCGGCCCGACGAGATCAACCATCTCTACGGCGGGCGCGGTGTCTATTTCAAGGATCCGGACGGCCATGTGCTGGAAGCATTGACTGTGCCTTATGGAGGAGGTGATTGACCGGTACTGCGGCCCTGAAGCTCTACGGCCACCCGTTTTCCTCTTATACGTGGAAAGCATTGATCGCGCTTTATGCAGCGGAGATGCCGTTCACATTCTGCATCCTCGACCCCGACCACCCCGAAAATGCCGAGGTGGTGCAGTCGGTTGGTCCGATGGGCAAGTTTCCGGTTCTCGCAGATGGTGGTCACCTGCTGTTCGAGACAACCACGATAATCGAGTATCTGGCGCATCATCATGCAGGCGATGCAAGTCTCATCCCTGTCGATTCGGATGGGGCTATCGAAATGCGGATGCTCGATCGTGTGTTCGACAACTACGTGATGGCCCCTATGCAGGCTGTCGTGAACGAATACCTGCGCGATGCGGAAAATCCCGACCTTGCGCGTGTCGGTGAAGCACGCACCCAGCTTGACCGGGCCTATGCCTGGCTGGAAGGCTGGCTCGGAGGCTACGTGCGGCCGGATCATGTCACGCTGATCGAATGTGCTGCGGCCCCGTCGCTGTTCTATGCCGACTGGGTGCATCCGATCCCGGCGCAGTTCCCGCGGCTGCAGCAATGGCGGACGCATCTGCTGGCATTGCCGCCGGTGGCGCGATGCGTCGACGAAGCTCGTCCCTACCGCGCCTGTTTTCCGCTCGGCGCACCCGATCGCGATTGAGGAGAGACACGATGTCCGAACCGCCCGCCAATGAATTGTCCGTCACTCGTTATATCGATGCCCCGCCCGAGCAGGTGTGGGATGTAATGGCCAATCGCCAGAACGAATGGTGGTGCCCGGTGCCGTGGCGTGCTGAAGTCGATGAGCAGGACCGCCGCGCCGGTGGGGTGTGCAAGATGACGATGTACGGACCCGACGGTGAGGTCATGCCGCAGAACGGCATGTATCTCGCCTATGACGAGGGCCGGCGGTTCATCTCCACCGATGCGATAGTCGACGATTTTCAGCCCAGCGGGCCTTTCATGATCGGCATCTGGGAAATCGCGCCCGAAGGTGAAGGCACACGCTACACGGCGACGGCGCGGCACTGGCAGGCGGAGGACCGCAAATCGCACGAAGAGATGGGTTTCGTCGCCGGATGGGACGCCTGCGCAGCGCAGCTCGAGGCGATCTGTCTGGCCGAAAAACCGTGAGCGAACTGCCGCCCGACACCACGCAAGGCGGCTGCAGCTGCGGAAGCGTGCGGTATCGCCTGCACGATGCCCCGATCGTCGTGCATTGCTGCCATTGCCGCTGGTGCCAGCGCGAGAGCGGCGCGGCGTTTGCGCTCAATGCGGTGACCGAAGCCGATAGCGTCGAACTGACGGCCGGCAAGCCGGAGCGGATCGAAACGCCATCCGCCAGCGGCAAGGGTCAGTCGGTATTTCGCTGCCCAAACTGCAAGGTCGCGGTGTGGAGCCACTTTGCCGGCGCCGGCGACAAGGCCAGTTTCATCCGGGTCGGCACGCTGGACAATCCTGACGCCTGCCCGCCCGATGTCCACATCTTCACCGACAGCAAGCAACCCTGGGTCGTGATCCCCGCCGATGCCGAGCAGTATCCGGTTTATTATTCGGGCCGCGACGTCGTGCGCATCTACGGCGAAACCAACGCCGCGCGGTGGAAGGCGCTGCGCCGATAGGCTCAGGCGAAGGCAGCCGCCTTGCGCAGCACCTGATAGGCATCGACCACTTGCTGCAACCGCGCCTCCAGGCTGCGGTCTCCGCCGTTGTGGTCTGGGTGGTATTTGCGGACCAGTTGCGTGTAGCGACCGCGCAGCGTTCGGCGGTCGGCGTCGCCTTCCAGTCCGAGCGTCGCCAGCGCGCGGCGTTCCTCGATACTGAACCGATGTGATGTCGCGGCACCGCGCAGGTCGGCCTGCATACGCTGTTTCTGCGCTTTCGCCCGCGCCGAGATGGCTTCCAACGGATCGGAGAAATCGGCCCAGCGCGGCACGCCGTCCACCCCGGCATCTGGCCGGAACGCGCGGCTGTGCGTGTCCCACCCGTAAAGCGGGGACTGCGCGCTGAAGATTTCGTCGGCGGTCATGCCTGTGAAGAAATCATAGCCCGAATTGAACTCGCGAACATGGTCGAGGCAAAACCAGCGATAGTCGCCCGGCCCGTCGAACCCCGATGATCTTGCGCCCGGAGCGCGGAATTCGCCCGCCTCCTCGCACCCCGGCCACGAACATGCCCGTTCGCCCGTTTCGTGCCGTCCATGAAATTTCTTACTGCTCACCGGGTTCAAGATGGCGCGATGATCGTCTAAATGGAAGCCATGACAGGACCATTAGCTCAGGAAATGCGGCAATTGCTCACTGGAGCATTCGCCACCACGCATCTCGAGATCGTAAACGACAGCGAGAAGCACCACGGCCACGCGGGGCACGACGGCAGCGGCGAATCGCATTTCACCGTCGAGATCGAAAGCCCAGATTTCGCGGGCGTCTCACGCCTGCAACGCCAGCGACTGGTTAATGCCGCGCTCGGCGACATTCCAGGACAGCGCGTCCATGCGGTGGCGATCAAGGCCCGCGCGCCCGGCGAATAGGCACTTTTGCATGGGCGCGGCACCGGCCCACTCCGCCGTTGCCCTTTATCCCTTGCCCGCCTATGCGCGCACCATGCCCAATCCGCTGACCTTCGCCGTGCCCAAGGGGCGTATCCTCGATGAGGCGCTGCCGCTGATGGCAGCAGCCGGTGTCGTGCCCGAGGCGGAATTCCACGACAAGAAATCGCGCGCGCTGTCGTTCGCCTGCGAAGGGTCGGACATGCGCCTGATCCGCGTGCGTGCGTTCGACGTCGCGACCTTCGTGGCGCACGGCGCCGCGCAAGTCGGCATCGTCGGGTCGGATGTGGTCGAAGAGTTCGCCTATCCAGATCTTTACGCGCCGGTCGATCTGGCCATAGGGCACTGCCGGTTATCCGTCGCCGAACTCGAAGGTCAGGTCGGCGGACCGCTGCCGAGCCACCTGCGCATTGCCAGCAAATACCCCAACCTCACTCGCCGCCATTTCGAAAGCCTTGGCGTGCAGGCCGAAGTGGTGAAACTCAACGGGGCGATGGAGCTTGCTCCGATGCTCGGCCTGTCGAGCCGCATCGTCGATCTCGTCTCGACCGGGCGCACGCTCAAGGAAAACGGCTTGGTCGAGACCAGCCGCATTCTGGAAATTTCCGCACGGCTGATCGTCAACCGCGCTGCGCTCAAGACCGACGAGCGGGTCGGCGCGCTGGTCGAGCGGTTTCGCGCACTTGTCAGTGAAGCGCGAACCGATGAAATTGGTGCCGCCGCCTGATGCTGCGCCTTTCCACCAAGGACGCGGGTTTCGAGCAGGCATTCCGCCGCCTGGTGCGCGATCGCCGCGAGAGTTCGGACGATGTCGCGCGCGATGTGACGCTGATCCTAGCCGATGTCCGCAATCGCGGTGACGAGGCGATTGCCGAACTGACGCAGCGGTTCGATGGCCACTCGCTGGCAAACGATGCCGCTTGGCGGATCGACCTTTCCGAATGCCGCGAAGCATTCGATGCCCTCAAGCCTGATTTGCGTGCAGCGCTCGAAATGGCGGCGCAGCGCATCCGGGCCTATCACGAATCGCAAAAGCCGGAGAACCGCGACTACACCGATGAAACCGGCGTGCGCCTGGGCGCCATCTGGCGACCGGTCGACGCTGCTGGCTTGTACGTTCCGGGGGGGCGCGCCTCCTATCCCTCATCGCTGCTGATGAACGCCATTCCCGCCAAGGTTGCCGGGGTGGAGCGCCTCGTCGTCACTACGCCGACACCGAAGGGGGAAACCAACCAGCTGGTCATGGCCGCCGCTTGGCTCGCCGGGGTGGATGAGTTGTGGCGCATAGGTGGCGCGCATGCGGTGGCGGCGATGGCCTATGGCACGCAGCGCATCCGCCCGGTCGATGTCATTACCGGCCCCGGCAACGCCTGGGTCGCAGAGGCCAAGCGCCAGCTTTACGGTGTTGTCGGCATCGATATGGTCGCCGGCCCCAGCGAGATCCTCGTTATCGCCGATGGCAAGAACGATCCCGAATGGATCGCTGCCGATCTGCTGAGCCAGGCCGAGCACGATCCCGCTGCGCAATCGATCCTGATCACCGACGATCCGCTGTTCGCCGATATCGTGGCGGACCGCGTCGGCGTGGAGATTGCGATGCTGGAGACGGCGCGCGTGGCAGACCAGAGCTGGAACAAGCACGGCGTGATCATCGAGGTCGAAAGCCTCGACGAAGCGCCTGCCCTCGCCAATGCCCTTGCCGCCGAGCATGTCGAAATCGCCACGGACGACCCCGAAGCGATGTTCAAACATATCCGCCATGCCGGCAGCGTCTTCCTTGGCCGATTCACGCCAGAGGCGGTTGGCGACTACGTCGCCGGCCCCAACCATGTCCTTCCCACCGGCCGCCGCGCGCGGTTTTCCTCCGGTCTCTCGGTACTCGATTTCATGAAGCGCACCAGCTTCATCCAGCTTGACGAAGCCGCGTTGCAAGCCATCGGCCCTGCCGCGATCGCACTGGCCGATGCCGAGGGCCTTCCCGCGCACGCGCGATCCATTGAAGTGAGACTTGGCCTGTGAAAGCCCGATCCAAAGCCCGCGCTGCCGCGCGCCTTGCCGCCGTACAGGCGCTCTACCAGTTCGAGATGGAAGCGACCCCGCAGGCACAACTGCTCGACGAGTTCCACCAGCACCGCCTGGGCGCGGAAATCGATGACGATCAATACGCCAAGGCCGAAGTCGAATTCTTCGACGATATCGTGAAGGGCGTGCTCGCGCGCCGTGACGAGATCGATGCACTGCTTTCGGAAAAGCTGGCCGAAGGCTGGTCGCTCCCCCGGCTGGACCGCACGATGCTGCAAATCCTGCGCGCGGGAAGCTACGAACTGATGGCCCGCCCCGATATCCCGACAGGGGCAGCAATCAGCGAATATCTCGACGTAACGCACGCCTTCTTCGAACCGCGAGAGGCCAAGTTCGTCAACGGCGTGCTCGACTCGGTCGGCAAGACAGTCCGATAAGCGGCGAGCGCGCCTTCATCGAGGCGCTGCGCCGGATTGCGGCGCACCCCGGCGCGCGTGGGCTTGAAGACGATGCGGCCGTTCTTGAATTCGGCGGCGAAACGCTGGTCCTGACGCATGACGGCATGGTCGAGGGCGTGCACTTCCTGCCGGAACAGGACGCGGCCGATGTGGCGTGGAAGCTCGTCGCCACCAACATGTCCGACCTTGCTGCCAAGGGTGCTGAACCTGTGGGCGTGCTGCTCGGCTATACGCTGGGACGCGACGACGCTCGCTTTCTGGAAGGCCTTGAGGCTGCTCTCAATCACTACGGCGCGCCGCTGCTGGGCGGAGACACGGTCTCAGAGAACGGCGCGCAAGTCCTTGGCCTGACCGCGATCGGCCGCGCCACCCACCGCCCGGTCCCGGCGCGCAGCGGCGCGCGCCCCGGCGATGGGTTATGGATCACAGGACCGGTCGGCGGAGCAATGATGGGTTTCGAGGCTCTGCGCGATGGTGGCGCGGCCGACAGCCGCGCCTACCGCCGGCCTGAAGCCCTGCTGGCGCAGGGTCAGGCGCTTGCACCCCATGTCACCGCGATGATGGACGTTTCCGACGGCCTCCTGCTGGACGCGCGCCGCCTTGCGCTGGCCAGCAAAGTGACTTGCGACATCTCTCCCCGAGCCGTCCCGATCGCTGCTCCAGAGGCGCGCCGCGACGACGCCTTGCGCTGGGGCGATGACTACCAGTTGCTGTTCACCGCCGCTCCCGATGCCGTGCTGCCCGTGCCGGCAACGTGGATCGGGACGATATCGGCGCTGACCGGCAGCCCACTGACGCTCGACGGCAAGGAAGCGGGCGAAACCGGCCTGGGCTACGAACACTGACTGGGCGGCCCAGACAGCGCGGATAAGCGCGGGTTTTGTGCTTGCCACGAGCAAGTGTTCGCCTTAGCCCTTGCTTGCGAGCGACAGTAAACTGCCGCCGTGGGCAAAAATAAAAACAGGAGAGGCGCTCAGTGAACTTGATCACGATCGCAATTGTTCTGGGGCTGTTGGCCGTCGTGTACGGCTTCGTCACCAGTCGGCAGGTGCTGGGTGCACCAGCCGGCAATGCAAAGATGCAGGAAATCGCCGCCGCTATCCAGGAAGGCGCACAAGCCTACCTGAAGCGGCAATATACCACCATCGGCATCGTCGGCGTCGTCGTCGCGGTGATCGTAGCCGTTACGCTGGGCAGCATTTCAGCCGCCGGGTTCGTCATCGGCGCGGTCCTTTCGGGCGTTGCCGGGTTCATCGGCATGAACATCTCGGTGCGCGCGAACGTGCGTACCGCAGCGGCTGCGCAGACCGGTTTGCAGGCCGGCTTGACGCTGGCGTTCCGCGCCGGCGCGATTACCGGCATGCTCGTGGCCGGCCTTGCGCTGCTCGCGATCTCGGTGTTCTTCTGGTACCTCACCGGCCCCGGTGGCTACACCGTGGGCGGCTCCGACCGCACCGTGGTCGAGGCACTCACGTCCCTCGCATTCGGCGCATCGCTGATCTCGATCTTCGCGCGCCTCGGCGGCGGCATCTTCACCAAGGCTGCAGACGTCGGCGCGGACCTTGTCGGCAAGGTCGAAGCCGGCATTCCGGAAGATGATCCACGCAACCCGGCCGTCATCGCGGACAATGTGGGCGATAACGTGGGCGACTGTGCCGGCATGGCTGCCGACCTGTTCGAAACCTATGTCGTTACCGTTGGCGCCACCATGATCCTTACCGCGCTGCTGATGAAGGGCGCGGGCAACCTGATGGAGCTGATGAGCCTGCCGCTGCTGATCGGCGGCGTGTGCATCGTCACCTCGATCATCGGCACCTATTTCGTCCGCCTGGGCGGCGGCAAGAACATCATGGGCGCGATGTACAAGGGCTTCCTCGTCACCGCTGTCCTGTCTGTTCCGGCGATCTGGTATGCGATGCATCTGGCGCTGGGCGATCTTAGCGCGGTCATCGGTGCGGGCGGTGCTTCCGCCCTCGCTCCCATGAGCGAGGCTGCCGATATGGCTGTCGTCAGCGACACCGTTGGCGGCTTCACCGGCATGGACCTGTTCTGGTGCGCCATGCTGGGCCTGGTCATCACCGGCCTGATCATCTGGATCACCGAATACTACACCGGAACCAACTATCGCCCGGTGAAGTCCATCGCCAAGGCCTCTGAAACCGGCCACGGCACCAACGTCATCCAGGGTCTGGCAATCAGTCTGGAAGCGACCGCGCTGCCAACGCTGGTGATCGTTACCGGCATCATCATCGCCTACCAGCTCGCAGGGCTGATCGGCATAGCCTATGCGGCTACTGCGATGCTGGCGCTCGCCGGCATGGTCGTGGCGCTCGACGCCTATGGCCCGGTTACCGACAATGCCGGCGGCATTGCCGAAATGGCCGGCCTCGACGATGCGGTTCGTGAAAAAACCGACGCGCTCGATGCAGTGGGTAACACTACCAAGGCCGTCACCAAGGGGTACGCGATCGGATCGGCGGGGCTTGCCGCGCTGGTGCTGTTCGCCGCCTATACCACCGACCTCAAGGAGTTCTTCCCGAACCTCACGGTCGATTTCAGCCTTGAAAACCCTTACGTCATCGTCGGCCTGCTGCTCGGCGCGCTCCTGCCCTATCTGTTCGCAGCGATGGGCATGACTGCGGTGGGCCGCGCGGCTGGTGACGTCGTGAAGGACGTGCGCGAACAGTTCGCGGGCGATCCGGGGATCATGGCGGGCACCTCGCGTCCCGACTATGCCCGCACAGTCGATCTCGTCACCAAAGCGGCGATCAAGGAAATGATCATTCCTTCGCTACTGCCGGTGCTGGCGCCGCTTGCCGTCTACTTCGTGATAACCTGGGTCGCAGGGCAGGAGAACGGCTTCGCCGCGCTCGGCGCATTGCTTCTGGGTGTGATCGTCAGTGGCCTGTTCGTCGCACTCTCGATGACTTCGGGCGGCGGCGCCTGGGACAACGCCAAGAAGTACATCGAAGATGGCCATCACGGCGGCAAAGGCTCCGAAGCGCACAAGGCGGCGGTAACCGGCGATACCGTGGGCGATCCCTACAAGGATACCGCGGGCCCGGCAGTCAACCCGATGATCAAGATCACCAATATCGTCGCGCTATTGTTGCTGGCGGCACTTTCTGCCGGCTGACGCATCGCTATTGGGTTAAGATTACCTCGTCCGGCACTGCCGGGCGGGGTTTTCCTTGTCCCGCGACCGTATTCAACCGTTAGGCTTTCGTTGATTTTAGCCTGTTAGACTGGCGGCTGCGGCATAGTGTGTCGCGCGGTGCGAAGGTTAACGGGTGGCGACCACGGCGCAGTTCCAGCAGAGGCGGTTCGGGCAGGCACCAGCCGTGCGCGATCGCTTCGACGCCGCCACATTCGATTGCGTGCGCTGGCAGGAAATGGCCAACGAGATCGACGCGTGGGATGCGCTTGCTTTGAACGCCAGCGAGCCCAATCCGTTCTTCGAAAGCTGGTATCTGCTGCCATCGTTGCAGCACCTTGCGCGCCAGGGCGAGGTGGCGATCCTGCGTTACACCGAAAATGGCGTGCTGGCAGGGCTGATGCCGGTCGTGCGCCCGAACCGCTATTACCGCTGGCCAATCCCGAACATTTCCAACTGGCTGCATGCCAACTGCTTCTGCGGCGCGCCTTTGGTAGCGCGCGGTAGCGAGGCCGGATTCTGGAATGCGCTGCTACGCTGGGCCGATGGCAAGCCGGGTCCGGCGCTGTTCCTGCATCTGCGTGGTATTCCGCTTTCCGGGCCGCTGTATGCCTCGCTCCAGGCGACGCTTGCGGACCATGGCCGGCAAGCCGCCATCGTGCACCATGAAGAGCGCGCCATGCTGGCGTCGGATCTTTCGCCCGATGCCTATCTGGAAGCCTCGCTTTCCGGCAAGAAACGCAAGGAATTGCGCCGCCAGACCAACCGGCTGGCCGATGAAGGCGAAGTCGCGATCCAGCGTCAGACCGACGCAGCGGACCTTGCCGGATGGACCGAGGCTTTTCTGGAACTCGAAGCTGCGGGCTGGAAAGGCGAGGCCCGTTCCGCCCTCGCCTGCGATGCCGCTACCGCCGCGCTGTTTAGCGAAAGCCTGGAAGGCGCTGCGCTTCGTGGTCGGCTTGAACGGCTCACGCTGACGCTCGACGGTCGCCCGCTGGCGATGCTCGCGACATTCGTTGCCGCGCCGGGCGCATTCTCGTTCAAGACCGCGTTCGACGAGAACTATGCGCGCTTCTCGCCGGGCGTGCTGCTGCAACGCGAAAACCTGGCGATGCTGGAACGCGCAGACGTTGCCTGGAGCGACAGCTGCGCCGCAGCCGACCACCCGATGATCGATCATTTCTGGCGCGAACGCCGTGCCGTGGGGCGCATCTCCATTGCCATCGGTGGGGCGCTACGCCGCACGTTTTTCGGCAAGCTGGTCAGCGCCGAAACCGCCCGCAACCCCGCAGGACCACCGCCATGACTATCTTCCCGCCAGACGCCCGCGCTGCGTTTTCGACAGCCTATCCCGAAGTTCCGCACAAGCTTGTCCACAGGCTGCCTGCGCATCCGCTGATGGAACTCGAAGCGCTGGCCAACCTTGCCGAAGCGCTGCCGGAACGCTCGATCGAATACAATTTCGCCGACCAGCCTATCGGTATCGATGGCAAGCCCGCGCCCACCGGCATCCCCATCGGCGATACCATCCGCAACATCGACAGCAGCAATAGCTGGGCGGTGCTCAAGAATATCGAGCAGGACCCGGCCTATGCGGCGCTGCTGGGCGATCTGCTCGACGAGTTACGCCCCGCTATCGAGGCGCGCACCGGGCGGATGATGAAGACGCAAGGCTTCGTGTTCGTCACCTCGCCCGGCGGCGTGACGCCCTACCACTTCGACCCCGAGCACAATATTCTGCTGCAGTTGCGCGGCTCCAAGGTGATGACACAATTTCCTGCCGGAGACCCGCTCTACGCGCCGGACGAAGTGCACGAGACTTATCACACCGGCGGCGGCCGCGAATTGCGCTGGCGCGACGAACTGGCGGCGGGCGGCACCGAATTCGCGCTGGAAGCGGGCGAGGCGCTGTTCGTGCCCGTTATGGCCCCGCATTACGTGCGTACCGGCCCGGTGCCCTCGGTGTCGCTGTCTATCACCTGGCGCTCCGAATGGAGCTTCGCCGAAGCTGACGCGCGTGCGTTCAACGGCGCGCTGCGGCGGATCGGCTTGAAGCCTGCAGGCACCGGGCGGTGGCCGAAACGCAACCTCGCCAAGGCTTATGGCTGGCGATTGCTGCGCAAGGTTGGCCTCGGGCGGTAACGCCAATTCAAATCTAAGCCCCGTTCGTGCCGAGCGTAGTCGAGGCACCGGCGCGAACCCCTCGACTACGCTCGGGGCGAACGGATCGGGGGTGCCAGACACCGGCTGAGCGCCCCTCAGCCGTTTGGATGGTAAAAATCATAAAGCGTCTGCGCCACGGCGGCTGACACGCCCGGCGCGCGTTGCAAGTCCTCAAGGCTGGCCGCCCGCACTTTGCCCGCCGTGCCGAAGTGCAGCAGCAGCGCGCGTTTGCGGGCTGGGCCGATGCCGGGGATTTCGTCGAGCGGGCTGGCGGTGATCGCGCGGCTGCGTTTCGCGCGATGCGCGCCGATGGCGTAGCGGTGCACTTCGTCGCGCAGGCGCTGGAGGTGGAACAGCAGCGGTGAATTCACCGGCAGCATCTTTTCGCGCCCGTCGGGGAAGTGGAACACCTCGCGCCCCTCGCGGCCATGGTTCGGTCCCTTGGCGATGGCGATCAGCGGCACGTCCTCGATGCCGAGTTCCTCCAGCGCATCCTTCACCGCGCTCATCTGGCCCTTGCCGCCATCGATCAGCACCAGATCGGGCCAGGTCCCGCCAGCGCGATCCGGGTCTTCCTCCTGCACCCGACCGAAGCGGCGGGTCATCACTTCGCGCATCATCGCGAAGTCGTCGTTGGTCTGCGCGGTCTTGATGTTGAACTTGCGATACTGGTTCTTCTGGAAACCTTCCGGTCCGGCCACGACCATCGCGCCAAGCGCCTTGTCTCCGGAGATATGGCTGTTGTCGTAGACCTCAATCCGCTGCGGCATCTCCGCCAGTTCAAGGAACTCGGTCAGTTCGGCCAAAAGCTTCGCCTGCGTGCCCCGTTCCGCCAGACGCCGGTCCAGCGCCTCGACCGCGTTGCGCGTCGCCTGATCGATCAGGCGGCGACGGCTGCCGCGTTGGGGCACAGAAATCTCGACCTTGCCCCCCGCGCCTTCGCGCAAGGCCTCGGCCATCAGTTCGCACTCGGGCAAATCGCGGTCCAGCAGAATCGTGCGAGCGGGCGGAACTTCCTCGTAGAACTGCGCGAGGAAACTCTGGAGTACATCGCCTTCGGACAAGTCTTCGGTATGCGTCGGGAAGAACGCACGGTGCCCCCAGTTCTGGCCGCCGCGAATGAAGAACGCCTGGATGCCGACCTGCCCGTTCCGGCTGGCCAGCGCGAAGATGTCGGCATTGTCGAGGCCCTCGGCATTGATTGCCTGGCTGCCCTGAATGAACGTCGCCGCGCGCAGCCGGTCGCGCAGCATGGCCGCGCGTTCGAAGTCGAGCGCCGCCGCCGCACCGGCCATCTGCTCTTCCATCTTGCGCTGCACCGCACTCGATTTTCCGCCAAGGAAGTCCTTCGCCTCACGCACCAGTTCGGCATACTCCGCCTCGCCGATCCGGTCGACGCACGGGGCCGAGCAGCGCTTGATCTGGTAGAGCAGGCAGGGCCGATCACGTCGCGAGAAGAAGCTGTCGGTGCAGGACCGCAGCAGGAACAGCTTCTGCAGCGCGTTGATCGTGGTGTTGACCGATCCAGCGCTGGCAAACGGGCCGTAGTAATTGCCCTTCGCCTTGCGCGCGCCGCGATGCTTGGTGATGCGCGGGAAAGCGTGATCGGCACGCAGCAGGATGAAGGGGAAGCTTTTGTCGTCGCGCAGCAGCACATTGTAGGCTGGGCGGTACCGCTTGATCAGCTGCGCTTCGAGCAGCAACGCCTCGGCTTCGGAATTGGTTGTGACGATGGTCATGCTGCGCGTCTGGCTGACCATGCGCTGCAACCGGCCCGGCAGGCGATCGACCTGCGTGTAATTGGCGACGCGGTTCTTCAGCGCCCGCGCCTTGCCCACGTAAAGCACTTCGCCGCGCGCGTCCTGCATGCGGTAGACGCCGGGCTTGTGCGGCAGGGTGCGCACGGTGTCGCGGATCACCTCGCACCCCGCGGCCAGATCGGGCTGATCCGATCCGCGCACGGTGAAGGTGGCGCGCTCTTCGTTGAAGCGCTCCTGTCCCTTGGGGTTGTCTGGAGATCCGGCAGGTGTTCGCGACATGTTTGCCAGATAGGCGATGCAGGCCCGCTTGGGGAGGCCCGGCGGAGTTTGTCCATAACTTCCACCGGGCCGATTGTCGGTTTGCTCAGAATACCTTGCGCAGATCAATGCCGATCACGCGGCCTTGCGGGTCGCGAAAGCCGCGCTGGTAGGCGAGTGGCACGATGCCGCTACTGTCGGTGACTTTCTGCCGCGAATCGAAAAGGTTATCGACGGTGAAGGAAATCCGCGCGCCCTTGAGGAACGGCATCTGCTCCACCAGCTTCTTGCGCTGCGCCATATCGACGAACAGCCGCAGATCGACATTGGTCACGCTGCCAAAGCGCAAGTCCGAGCTGCCCAGCGCATCATTGCCTCTGACCGTTGCCGGGGCCGTCCAGCTACCGTTGAGGCGCAGGCCGTAACCGTTCTTGAACAGGCCGCCTTCGAACTGCAGCGAATGCCGCGCGACGCCGCCTGCCGAGATCGCATCGCCCTCCAGCTGATCCAGAACCGGGCCGCCCGCCGCGATGGTCACCCGGTCCGTGAATTTCCAGGTGTGATAGAGCGACAGGTTCCAGCGACCTGCGCCGCCGCCTGGCCCGCCCATCATGCGTCCCATCGGGCCCATGCCGCCGCCGCCGCCGCCAGGGCCGCGACCGCCTCCCCTGCCGCCGCGTTCACCGCCAGCCTGTTCGGCTTTGCCAAGGCTGCCCGAGACATTGAAGCCCCAGCGCATCTGCGAACTCTCGATCTTGTCGAAAGTCACGGCGCGGCGATCGATCGCGATCAGCCGACCGCTTGCGTCGCGCGTCACCCGACCGGGGAACGCGGCCTCGATAGCCGGGGTCAGCAGCGGAAAGCCCTGCGTGACATCAGAGGAGTTGTTGCGGAAATACTCCAGAATCATGTTCGAGCGCTCGAGGAAGGGCAGTTCCCAGTTCGCGGACAGCTTGATGTCGCGCCGGGTTTCCTTCTTCAGGTTTGGATTGCCCCCGCTGATCGAAGTGACCAGCGCCGCCTCGCCGCGTGTGAAGTCATAAACCGCTACGTTGAACGTCTCAATCACTGGCGCGCCAAGCTGCGACAGCGACGGTGCCGCCTCATCGACGATGTAGCTCGCCTGCAAGCCCAGCTTCGAGGTCGGCTTCCACGAGAGGCCCGCATTCCAGTCGAACAGCGAACCGAAATCGGACAAGTGATCTACGCCAGCGCTCAGGTTCAGCGATATGTCGCCCACCGCACCCAGCACGTTGTCGCGTCTGCTGGTGATCGGCAGGGAGAGGTTGAACCCCGTCGAGGCATTGCTGCGATCAAGGATCACAGCGCCCAGTGCGGTGCGGGTATCGTTGCTGTTGCTGCGGTTATAGTCGAAACCGCCGCGCACTGTCAGTGCTGCCTCGCCTGCGGGCAGCGCGAACGGCTTGCCTGCCAACGTCACCAGCGAGCCGAGCGTCAGCGTGCGGTTGCGCGCCTCATCGAAACCGGGATCGATGATCGACGGCAACATTCCCGCGATGGCCAGATTGCCGGCCGCAGCGGCTTCCACCAGCGCGTCGGTGTCGGCTCGACGGTCAACCTTGGTCAGCGAATCGGCGTAGCTGCCGTTGCCGGTCGCGGTCAGCAGCCACTCACCGAGTTGCTTGTTAAAGGTCAGTCCGCCCTCGACCGTGTCCGATGCGTTCCGGCGGCGCAATGGACCGCTAAGGCTGCGCAATTCACTGTCACCGCCGGGGTCAGTGAGCAGGACCGTATCCAGACCCGAAAGCGAACGGCTGTCGCGGCGGGTATAGGCCGCGTTGGCGCTCAGGCCGCCGCCAAGGCCATCCTTGCCGATCCCGGTGGACCACGTGCCGTTGAGGGTGATCTCGCGGCCCTGGTCGATCAGGCTGCGGAAATCAGCCGGATCAGGATCGCCGGCCACGGTGGGGATGCTGCCGCTCTGCTGGATGATGTTCCGCTCGGCCTCGGTCAGCATCGAGGTTTCGGTGATCTTGGCTTCCAGGTTGAGCCTTGCCGGGCCATCGACGCGGAACAGGCCGCCTTCCAGCTCGTAATTGTCGTATCCGCCGCGCGTCGGCACGTTGTATTCGCCGGCCAACTGCTTGCTGGAGAAATTGTCCTTGAGGATGAAATTGACCACGCGCTGATCGGGCGGATAGCCAAAGCGCAGCGCCACTTCCTCCGGCAGCACTTCCACGCGGCGGATCGCTTCGGGAGGAATGCTGCGCATTTCCCGGAAGTTCGAGATGCGCTGGCCGTTGAGCAGGATAACCGGCCGCCCTTCTCCCCGCCCGCGACCACTGCCTGTCTGCGGCGAGATGGCTTCGAGAAGCTCGCTGATCGAGGAGGCACCGTAAGAGGCCACGTCCTCCTCGTTTAGCGTGATGATCGGCGGTTGCGGCGAGTCCACCTGCCCGCGGATGCGATCGGCGATGACGAGGATTTCGTTACCCTGCGCTTCGAGGTCATCCTCCAGCGTGTCGCCGGTTTCGGCGACACCACTGTTGGGCGCGGGCTCCGCCGGAATGCCTGCTATGGGATCTGCTGCCTGCGCTGCCAGCGCAGCGGGGGAAACCGCCAGGAGCAGCGGGAATACATATGTCGAACGCAAAACTGATCTCCGAGAGCCGTTAAAACTGCCCTTCTCCCTTGGGAGCGGCAATGACCGGCTGGCCCAATCGAGACAAGCCGGGTTCAGGTATTAATTTGTCGCAGTGCCTTCGCTCAGGCGACGTTTCGCGGGGATGAACCGCCGAGGCTTCCAATTTGATGCAGTCCCATCTATGTGGCGCCCCAATGAACAAAGAAACAATCGGAAACTGATCGCCAATGGCGAAAGAAGAACTCCTCGAAATGCGCGGGAAGGTAGTCGAACTGCTGCCCAACGCCATGTTCCGCGTAGAGCTGGAAAACGGTCACGAAGTCCTCGGACACACGGCAGGAAAGATGCGCAAGAACCGCATCCGCGTGCTGGTGGGTGACGAGGTCCTTTGCGAACTCACGCCGTATGACCTCACCAAGGCTCGCATCACTTATCGCTTCATGCCCGGTCGCGGTGGACCAGGCTCCTACTGACCTTATGCCCGGCAACACCGGGCATAAAGCCGGGCCGACTTCCGCGCTGCGGTTGATCCTTGCTTCGGCCAGCCCCCGTCGCCTTGAACTGATTGCCCGGCTTGGCATTGCGCCGAGCGGGGTCGTTGCCGCTGATATCAACGAGACGCCGATGCCATGTGAGGTGCCGCGCGACTACGCGCGGCGCATGGCGCGCGAAAAGGCACTCGCCGTCCAGAGCGATGGCGCGCATGTACTCGCGGGTGATACCGTGGTTGCGGTGGGCCGACGGATCCTGCCCAAGGCCGAGGACGCCGGCACCGCGCGCACATGTCTGGAGCTGCTCTCCGGGCGGCGCCACCATGTGCTTTCCGCCATAGCGCTGAAGGCGCCGGACGGCACCGTGCGAGAGCGATTGTCGGACACGGTCGTGCGCTTCAAGCCGCTGTCCCGCGCCGAGATCGACGATTACATCGCTGGCGGTGAGTGGGAGGGCAAGGCCGGTGGCTATGCCATCCAGGGCAGCGCGGAAGGCCTGATCGCCGCCATTTCCGGCAGCCATTCTGGCGTCGTCGGCCTGCCACTGTTCGAGACTCGGGCGCTGCTCAAATCGGCGGGTTTCGCGATTGCCTGATTCCCGGCAGCCTGAATGGCTGGTCGAGGAGGGGATCGGCGAACACCGCGCGATCCTGCTCGATGCGGGCGAGGTTATCGCGGCGCGGCTGGACTGGCCCGGATCGCTCGCGCCTGGGTTGATCGCGGATGCCACCCTCCTGTCTCGCCGGGCCGGGGCAAGAAGGGGAACGGTGCGTTTTCCCGGCGGCGAAGAAGCGCTGATCGACGGCTTGCCGCAAGATGCGAGCGAGGGGGCACCCATCCGTGCCGAAGTGACCCGCGCGGCAATCGCCGAATCGGGCCGCTTCAAGCGCGCACACGCCCGCATGACCAAATCCGAGCCCCGTCCCGCTCCCACGCTGGTGCAGGCGCTGCAACGGTCTGGAGAGGCTGCGAGGGCCATGCGCCAGTTTCCCGATGACCCTTGGCCCGAAATCGTGACCGACGCTCTCGACGGCCAGATCGCGTTCGACGGCGGCGATCTCGTCGTTAGCGCGACCCCGGCCATGACGCTGTTCGACATCGATGGCACGCTGCCGCCGCGCGCCCTTGCGCTGGCAGCGGTCGCTCCGCTGGCGGCGGCGATCCGCAGGCTCGATCTGGCCGGCTCGATCGGCATCGATTTTCCAACGCTGGAGGGCAAGGAGGATCGTCGCGCGATCGACGAAGCGCTGGCTGCTGCGCTGGCGGACTGGCCGCACCAGCGCACCGGCATGAACGGCTTCGGTTTCGTGCAACTCGTGGCCCGGCTGGAGCGCCCGTCGATTCTCCACCGCGCCCGCTACGATCGCGCCGGGGTCGCCGCACGCCTTCTGCTGCGCCGCGCAGAGCGTATCGAGGAACCCGGTCGCCTGTTGCTGACCTGTCATCCGGCGGTGCGGGCTCGCATTACACCGGCATGGGAAGCCGAGCTTGCCCGCCGCACTGGACGCGCGATTGCCTGGCGCGAGGACGCGGCACTTGCAGTCGATGCCGGTTTCGCGCAGGCGATCGCCCTATG
The DNA here is from genome assembly GCA_964502105.1 of uncultured Novosphingobium sp. Taxonomy (GTDB): domain Bacteria; phylum Pseudomonadota; class Alphaproteobacteria; order Sphingomonadales; family Sphingomonadaceae; genus Novosphingobium. The sequence goes on from CAZCUS010000018.1 coordinate 52,732, forward strand.
ACCCGCTCCCCCCGCACCTGCCCGATCTGCCGCAATCCCCGCAGTGTGGAACACACCCCGTTCTGCTCGAAACGCTGCCGCGACCGCGACCTGCTGCAATGGCTGGACGATGGATATTCGCTGCCCGGCCCGCCCGCCGATCCGGACGCTTATCCCGATATTGTGCAGGACGATTGATTACGGGGGTTGCCAAGCCTTGCCGCGTTCGTCATAGGGCGCCTCCAGCCGCTCGCGGGTCCACACAGGACTTCGCCGCAGCGCTGCCCGGGTAGCTCAGTTGGTAGAGCACATGACTGAAAATCATGGTGTCGGCGGTTCGATTCCGTCCCCGGGCACCACCGCCTAGTTTTTTCATAATAATTCCAATCATTTAGTCTGGTTGGACACCGTCGCCGGATGTAAGGTTGGACATCGCCTGACCCGCTAGAACCTTCCGGTTCGCCTTGGCGCGGTAGTGCTGAAAAGTCCTGTCTTTCTTGTGCCCGGTGACCGCCATGCCCTGGGCATCGGTTGCCCCGCTCTCGGCAAGTTGACGCGACATAGACTTGCGCAGGCCATGCAGCGAGCAATGCGGAAGGCCTGCCGAATCGCACCATGCACGCATGCGGTTTCCGAGCCCTGCATCACTGAACGGCTTTCCGAACACTGTCGTGATCAGGTGCTTGATGGGAGCCGCCGGTAGAGCGTCCAGCGCGGCTTTCGTTGTCGCCAGCATCGGGACCGACGTTTGGTTGTTGCCCTTGGCGTGGTCAACACTGATCCAGCCATCCTTGATATGATCGCGCTCGATCTTGTTCACGTTGCAGCGCCTGGCTGCCGTGTTGAAGGCTAGCTCCAGAGTCAGGCGCGCCATCGTGCCGAGCGGGTGATGCGCGCGATACTGCTCTATCTCTTCGTCGGTCCAATCGTGAAAGCCCTCGCCGTCGTCGTACTTGTCGGTCAGACGGGCCGGGTTGCTCTCCCGCCATTCCTTCTTCATCGCCAGATCGAACAGCGCCGACAGGATCTTGCGAAGCTCGTTGGCAGCAGCCGGCGTCTCGGCCATCGTTCCGAATATGTTCTCCAGCCAAGTCGCTGACACCCTTGCGACGGGTCGCTCGCCATACCGACACTTCGATTTGTCGAGGCGGTCGCAAAAACGCTCAAGGATGCGGCCCTGCACCAGTTGTGTGCGAGGTTTCTTCTTTCTCCAGCGCACGGTCTTTTTGAAGTGGATAACCAGCTCATCGATGCTGCCAGGGGTGACTTTGCGCGCCGTCTTGGCCCCCTCCTGTTTGACCGGCCCGCCCTTCAGGATAGCCAGGTGAGATTCGATGAACTCGATCGATCCCGGCTCGCCCTTGAGGTATGCGCTCTTCCAGCCCTTGCGGCGAAAGCGATAGCGAATCCGGCCATGCCGATCCGGCGACTTGGTGACGTTTTCGGGCAGTTTAATAGTCATCGTCGCTCCAGAGCCTCTCCGTGGTGACCGGATCCGATCCGCCGATGATGATTTCAATCTCACCCGATGCCAAGCGCAGGATGACACGCGCACACTCGGCTTTCGCTGCGGCCTTCACCGCACGGTCGATATCGCCCTGAGATATGCGCGTAGGAACCGTCATCTCACCTCCGCGCAGGTTCGGGCAGGGTCAGGCTGGAGTACCCTCTTGCGGTACCTGCTTGTGGTGATCGCCGCACTGAGCAAGCAACCAACCTTGCGCCGCTGATGCCCTGATTCGGTGTGCAGACTGCTCATCACCCGAGCCCCCCTGACCGCTGCCGCGCCGCCTTCGGCTGCGCGCTCTCGCCTGCGGCGTCACCGCAGCGGTCAAGCTCCACGGCCAACACGAGAAATGCGCCGCCTTCGGCAGCTTCGAACTGACCTTCGCGAGACAAAATCCCGCGTGAATGAACCCGTTTCGCCGTGTCCTGGCCTGAAAGCGAAAGGACGATCGGCTCGCCGTAGCGGATGCGGAACGTCGAGGTCGTACCCCGCTGGGCGAACGACGGGCCAAGGTCCGAAACCGCGCCCGGTGCCGATATCGAATGCTCGACCATCAGAACGGCATCGACATCGTTGAGTGACAGCGGCCTGACCGTCAGCTGGTGACCCGCCGTGCGGTAAACCACATCCTGGCGGGTTTCGCGATCAGTGATCGAGGTTGCGGAACGGACGGGAATGTCCTGCCCGTCCGTCAGCTTCAATTCCTCGCCCTGCAGCACGAACCCTTTGAAGCTAGCATTCGAGCCAACCTCATAGGTTTCCCGCTTCGCCCGCAGGAAGGCTTGTAGCAACGGTAGGTCGATGAGGCTGTCAGCCGTGCCCCCCGTGCCAAGAGCCACGTCTTGGTTCCCTATGCGGACACCGAAACCCCGAGACCGGCTCCGGGTGTTCGATCTGGTGACCACGGTAGCCTCAAGGCGAAGCTGGCGCGGGCAGACATCGACCGAGCGAACATAGGCCGCAGCTTCCTCGATGATCCTGGCAGGCCCGACCAGCAGCAGCGGCCCGGGCACGTCCGGATCGCCCAGCACTTTGAGGCCGAGACCTTCGAGAATGCCGAGGCGTTTCCTGGTCACATAATGCGTATCGAGCGCCTTGAAGACTTCTTCGGCCGAGCGCATCACGGCAGGCCCGTAAGGCTCTGCCAAGCCGGGATCGAGAGGGTTTCCGTTGGGAACATTAGAACCCATGGCAGCGCCCGTGAGCGGCGCCGTGATATACTGCCCGAGCGGATTGATGGCCGCGTTTTCTGCGGCCGAACAATCCACCACCAGCACGCCTTGCGCATCAATCGCGACACTGTGACCGGCTTGCGCCAGCGCCCTGGCGATATCGGATGCCTGATCGATCACGAACCGACCGGTGATGTTGGCGCTGCCACAGACCCGCGATTGCAGCCCGAAGCGCGGCGCGAAAGCTGCCACGAAATCACGAACCGGAACCGCCTTGGCCACTATCTCTCCGGCGTGCGCCGGGAGCGAGGATACAGACGCCATCAACGATCCAATGACCGTCAGGCCCGACGCGAACTGCTTGCCATTTACCCTCATGGAACACCTTTCTCTGCTCCAGATCGAACACCACGCCGCCCACCGCATCACACGGCAGCAAAGCACCGAGTGATTTGCCTGAGCCGGCCTCAACCTTTTGAACAACGCCCTTCGCTGAAATGGCTTCGCGGGCCGAATGAACGCGGGTTGCCGCGTATCCCAGCAGTGCCACAATCAGGACAAGCACAGCGACATGTCTGAGCTTGAACGCCTGGTGCTTGTTGTCCGTGACAACAACCTTTGCCGGACCATCCGCCTCAAAGGATTTGTAGAGCGCGAATATGGTTTGATCGAACTTGTGAAACGTCTGGCCGATATGGCTCGGCTTGTTCATACGCCATGACGAGTACACATCGACCCGGAACCGCTTGCCGAAACCAATGTGCCTGAGGTTGCGAACTGCCGAGACATACTCGACGACGCTGCGAACCCGGGGATGCAGACTCATGACGTCCTGCGAGACAAGCACCAGGTCGGTTGCAACGCCGTCCTCAGCGACGAAATGGCGATGGGTGCGGACCCACTCGATCTGACGGGCCGACACCACGTCTTTGCCGCTCGGAAAGACCGTATAAGCCTCATCGATCAGCACCAACGCGCCAGCCGGAATGCCGTCCGGTGTTGTCTCACCCATCTTCGGATAATGCGCCGAGTCTCTGAACCACTCGTCATCGACCACCCGGATTCGCGCAGGATCGCAGCCAAGCTTTTGCGCCCACACATCAGGGTCGATCCCCTTGATGTTGGTGAGGATAGCCCGGCCAGCCTTCGCAGCCGGAACCGCGATGCTCTCCACCGCCGTATAGGTCTTTCCCGAGCCCGGAGGGCCTACATAGATCGACAGCGCCATCTCAGGACGCCCCGACCGAGCGGAACACCATCCGGTAAGCAAACCGCGCCAGATAGGCATTCAGGATCACGAAAATCGCCTGCGCCGCCTGGAGTTCCTGCAGAACGTAAACGACGAACGGCGGGAAGGTCGAAAACATCGACGCCACCGCGCCGCCGAGGCTGAAAATCGACACGTCGAACGAATGGTTCGTCACATAGTTCAGCAGGAAGGCGATAATGATGTTGAACGCCATGAAGATCAGCGCCCGCTTGAAGACCTCGCCGACGGCTTCAACGAGGAAGAACCGGGCAAACCATGTGAGCAGAGCGGCCATGTCACACGTCCAGTAGGATCTTGCCCGCGCCGACCAGCGCGGCACCGGCAACGAGCGGCCGCAAGACAGGGGCCATCAGGTCGACTGTACTGCAAAGCGGAATGGTGACGGTTCCCAAGCTGGCGAGCGATCCCGTGGGATCGACGCACGTCGCGCTGAGCGTCGGCGCGGTAAACGGACTAGGCCACCAATCAACCGGCGTGATCGTCGGGAAATCAGGAAGCGACGGCGCGGTCATGTCCGGCATGTTGGAAACCTCTATGGGCCCCTCCAGCGTCGTCGTGCCGCCGCCTGTCATTGGCGAAGGCTCGGGAGCCGGCGAACCGTCAGGTTCGGTCGCAGGATCTCCAATTGAGATGGGCCGCGTTGTCGGAGTAACGCCGACAAGATCGGACACCCTTGGCTCGCTGCCAGTCCGATACCCCACATCCGTAGAAGTGACCGGCTTTGCAGCGATCATGTCGGCAATCTGCTTCACGTCCGCAGCCGTCGCCGGATCAGCAGCAATCTTGCCGTTAAGCGCATTCAGGATATTTGCGAACATGACCTTATCGAGCAGGGCCGCATCACCTTGTGCGCGCAAAAGCGCCTCGATATTTTCGGTCGTGAGGCCATTGGTCGAGGTCGGAGTTTGATCGGGAATGACATAGTTCGGATCGAAGGTGCCCGATCCAACGTATTTCCACCAAACATCATAGGTATAATTTGAACCGCTCGGAGCAGATCTGGTCTGGACAGCCGACCAGCGGTTGCCACCTCTCGCGCCATAGAGCGTGAAGTTGGAAGAGGATGACTGGGTTTCTTGCGTGTGGGTATAATATTCCGTCACGCCGCTGTTGTTGATCCTGCAGGCGCCGCCCACCGGGCACGAGAGGATCGCAGACTTCTCGGCCTGCTCGCCCTGGTACCATGACCAGATCGAGGCAGCGAGATCCCAGACCATTGACCCCAGGATGATCGCTTGCCCGACACGTCCGAACACCAGCTTCCCGGCAAGGCCCGACAGGCCTTTTGCCGACCGGCCCAGCGTTCGCAGCCAGGAAGCGCCCTGCCCCCCTGAAAACGTGTTCATTTCGCTCGAGACGCGCGCGTAATAGGAGATCAAGCGCGGATCATTGCTCGCCACACCCGTCGATGTCTTGATCGCGGAGCTGAAGGCATATTCGATTGGCTGACGCGGCAAGGTCTCTGCAAAGACCCGCGTAGGGGAAAGCGCGACGGCACACACACCTGCCACCAGTACCGATTTGATCAATTTCCTACGATCCATCGTGCTTCCCCCGATAGTAGGTGACCGCCTATCGGCGCGACCCGACGTTGACGCCGATTACGAACGCCAAGGCCGCAAGTACGCCAATCAGCACAGCCACCCATTCCGGCATCACATCAGGCCTTCTTGAGCATCCGAAGGCCCCAAGTCGCGGCGACCACGACAGCGGCAATGCCGATCATCAGCGGGACCGCCAGATCGACGATGGCCTGGATCTGAGCGAAGCCCTCCGTCACACCGGTTTCCGCAGCGGACGGTGTAGCCTGCGCAAGAGCCGCGCCCGAGGTCATCACCAGCACGGGCAGAGCCGCAGCGGTAGCGATCAGTTTCTTCATGTTACTTTCCTTCCATCAAGCGAATGACCCAGCCCACCCCCAGGCCAGTCGCGAAAAGAATGATGACCCCGGCCGCCGACAATGCGGCTAACGCCCCCCAGTCTTCGATCAAAGCGGGCGCAGGACGCTCAACGGCGGCCACGATGGAGCCGGTGGGACACGGGGCGACCGTCGAACTGTCAGACGACGCCACGCATTCGAGAACGAGGGTCATGCCGCAGCCTTGACCCCCTGAACGGTCTTGCTGAAATCGGCCAAAGCGGTCGCGGGTTCAGCAAGGCCTTCTTCCAGACGAAGCGATAAGCGCCCGTCATTATTGATGTAAAAACAGCGATCCGTGAGCGTATATTTTCCGCGTGGAAGCACTACACCATCGCGCACAAGAAATTCGAACTTCTGAGGATAGCCACCACCTGCCTGATGCAGATAGGCCTCCTGAAACCAGATGTTGTATTCGTTGCCACTCTTCTTAGACGTACCCCGGCGATTAACCGGATCGGCCAGAATTTCGATTATAACCATACCCATCATTGAGCACCTTTCGCAAAGCGACCCAAGCCGACGCAGGGTCAGCGTTATAAAAAATCAAATTTTCCTGATGTGCAATGGGGTAGTGGTCCAAAATGAATACCGAATGCGTCATATGGACAAATGAGCATCGAAATTCCCATTTTTGAGACAAATGTGCAGTGTTACTACAGTGCACATTTTTTTGGTCCGAATCCACGAACACTTTGTAGTGAGTCAGACTGTCCCGAATTCGGGACGCAGCGTCTCAGTTCCGGGACACGGTGTCTCATTGACGATCAAGTTAACTATCTCACGAGGTGAGCGCGCAAGATGCCAACTGATTCGGTGACACACGCGGCGGCACTGATTAGCCGCCGCAAGGATGCACTCTCGAAGGATGCCTCAGTTGGCGTGCTTCACCGCCGCTTCGAGTGATTCGAGCCGCTCGCTGCAGACGTCCTGGACAACCCGGCCGAGCTCCTCGACCTGCGCCCCGAGCCAGTCGAGCTCTTCCTTGGTGATGTGGTAATGCTTGGCGTACCGTGCCTTTACGTAGGCTTCCTTGAGCTTCTGGAAACGCGCGCGTTGCTCGCGTGTGTCGCCAGGCCAGACATAGACCAGCCGGCGGTCTAGGCGCTCGGCCTGTGTGCGAAGAAAGGCGAGGTTGTGAACGTGGGGGGCGTGGAACGTCACCGTGAGAAGGACGCAGTTGTACAATCGTTCAGTTGCTTGATGCAGTTCGAAAGCAGCCTTTTTCAACCAGCCCCGTTGCCCTGCCTCCAAACCCTGGATGAGAAACTGTTGCGCGCTCGGCAACCAATCCTCAAAATACTCCTTCGCCATCGCCAGCGCGGCGTCTGGCGTTTTCGGCCGAGGCTTGTGCAGCGGCGTATCGTCGGATTGGTACAAGACGATCCCGTCCTGCGCGACATCCATAAAGAAGTACCGGCCATGCGCGAGCCCATCATTCACCTCCTGCAGCGAGTGCACGATGAAGTTCACAGGGGTGCGCAGTGCGCCGGTGATCGAGAATTCGCGGTTGAGCCGCTCCTCGAGATTGCTCCAGTACTCGTGCCGCTCGGTCAAACGCTGGTCGTTGACGATGATCAGCAGGTCGTAGTCCGACTTGTAGCCCTTGGCAGTGTGCGGCTCATCAACCCAGCCGCCGCGCGCGTAGGAGCCATAGAGGATGACCTTGAGAATGCGCCCCTTCTTCTTCCAGTCGTTTGTGCCGAGCGCAAACGCATCCTCGAACTCCTCGAACACGATCTGCACCACGCGCTCGAGCTCACGCTGCTTGTTCGCCGGCAAATGATCGATCTCGGTACGCATCGCCGCGATTCTGCAAGGCGACCGGTCTGATGGCAAGCGGCAAGCAACGGCGTGGGCCATTATGGACCCGATAGATGCCGAAAGCCGGGGCGCATTGCATTCCCCATCTCGGTTTCGGCAGATGTGCCCGCCCGAAATTGGCTCACCCTTCTAGCCATCCGAGCGGAGACCGATGCTCTTGAAAGTGAGGTAGCAAAATGCCACCTCATGGATCGGAGGTAATCTATGGCGCAGTCCATCAAGCTTGGCGACGACATCATGAAGATCGTGCGCCGGGAGTCCGAGTTGCAGAGCCGCTCGATCGCCGGCCAGATCGCCCATTGGGTCCGCATCGGACGCGCTATCGAGAAATCCGGCAATTTCGATCACGCCCGCATTACCGCGGCCTTGGCCGGCGACATCGAAACCACGGAACTCACCGATGAGGAGAAGGATGTCTGGCTCGACGGCTTTGTCGAAAAGATGGGACAGCCTGGTGCCGATGAAAATGCCTTCTTTGCCCGGCGGCGACAGCCTGGTCTGGGTGTCGGGCTCGATGAGGCCGGCAACCTCGTGCGCGAGACGGCTGCCCGCAAGGCATGAAGCCAACGATGATCGTGCTTGCCGGGCCGAACGGCGCCGGCAAGTCCACGCTTTACGAGACCCGCGTCGCGCCGAGCTTTGCAGGACCATTCATCAACGCCGACATCATCCAGCGCGACGAACTACGCGACCCCTCCCCCGCCGCGTCCTACGAAGCGGCCGAGATCGCGTCTTCACGCCGGGCTGACCTTCTCGCTCGGGGCCGGGATTTTGTGACCGAGACCGTGTTCTCGCATCCTTCCAAGCTTGAACTCATCGACGAAGCCCGCAACCGAGGTTTCACCGTCATCGTGATGCATGTCGGTGTTGATACCCCGGAGCTCTCAGTTGCGCGTGTCGGCACGCGCGTCGAGGGTAGCCACTTTCGACGAGCCCCTGCAGCTCGCTGCGGGGGCGCGCCAGCGGAATGGGGGTCTGGGGGGCCGGTGCACCAGCGGCACGGTCGCGCGCTTTCTGCACGAGCCGCTTCAGTTTGGCCGCGTCCTCCGCATGCCCCTGGCGGGCCTGCTACGCAGCATATTGCAGAGCGATCGAGAGGAACTGCTCTTCGTCACCCTCGATATGGGAGTTGAGAAGGGCGAAAATCTGATTCGTGGACATCAGCCCTCCTTTCCAGGCACGGATCCTGGGCATCGTTCGAATGCGGTTCGAACCTGTTCCCCCTTCGTCCTGCTTACAAGATGACCTACCTGGGCGCTACTTCTGATTGCCGCGAGACTGTCACACCCCCACCCCTCCCTGATCGATGGCGGTGCTGATATCGCACAGCGTCTCAACGAATGTCGCAATGAGCTGGCGGCCTTGCTCGACCAGCGGCACCTCCCGATCGACGCGCGCCCGCTCGAAGCCGCTTTCTGCCAAGCTCGAACCGAGATGCGAATCGGCGTTGCGTAGGTCGTTTATGCCGAACAGCGGTGCCATCATCGCTTTCGCGTCCGATTGACCAATCGATTGCTCGATAAGGCGCTCTAGCGCCTTGAGCGAGCCGATTTTCTCCTTGGGCGGGATCGACGCCGGACCGCGAAGGAGGTCTATGTCGACGCGCTCCATCAGCAGCCGGTTCAGCTCCTTGGAGAGCGCCAATAGTCCATCATGCTCGACAGCGCGGAACCGGTGGGTGCGACGAAGAATGCTGTCGACAGCGCCATTCTCGCGAAGCAGTGGCGCGCCGTACCGCGCTTGGAAAGCGGAATCGAGGGCGCCCAATGCAGCAAGTATCTGAGTTTCCGGCGCGACCGTGTCGGCAGGCTTGCAGTTCAGCTGCGCGTCGAGCAACTCGCGCGAGGCGCCGCCGTCGAGCGGCGTGCTGTGGGCCGCCCAGGCGCGCTGCTCCCAACCGTCAAGATTCGCGATATCCTTGGCGAAGATCGTGACGAGCCCGAGCGCATTGATACCGAAATGGATACCCGTGTCCGCAGCGGCGATGGCGCCGGTATCGCCGGTGTACCATCCGAGTCTCCCGCTGCGGAAGTGGAGCAAGGCCGGGACAAGGGTGGGCTTGAATGCGAGATAGGTCATTGCGCCGATGCATCGGCCTGCGGTCTTGCGTTCCCCGCTGGGACCGACCGCAAAAGTCACCTCGTCAGGATCGGCATCACCGCGAACCCTGATGCTCCTGTTTCCGGGTTCAAACCATTCTGTGCGCCAGAGCGCGCCGAGTCCTCGAAAGCTAACTTCGGGCTCGAGCGAGAACTCCGCTTCGGTGATGTACGCTTCATGCTGGTCGCCGTCAGAAGACCATTCGCGGTGCTCATCGACCCAGGGATAAGGCGGTTTCTCGGCAAAATAAGCTGCACGCTCATGATAGCTCGACAGGAACAGCGCCATACCACGCGCCGCAAGATAATCCGAGAGCATCTCCGCCCGCATCTCGAGGAGCACCGGCCGGTCTTCCTCATTGCGTCTAAGCCGGGCGACGTCTGCCCAGCCCTCATCTGGCCGAAACCAGACATCGCCTTCGCGCACCAGTTTGAGCGCGATCACGAGATCCTGGTGAAGATGCCATGTCTCGCTGTCGAAGCCGCCCATCGCCTGGGCAAGGACGAGCCGGACGCCGACGATATTGCGTTCCGGGCTCCAGTCGCAATGCACATCGGCCGGCCGGTACAGGCCGCCATCGAAGCTGCGGTCATGCGTCGATTGATCGACATCGCTCCAGGTAAAGCCATCAACAACCGCGCGATCGGCCTCGAGCACGGCAAGGCTCGCGACCCCGGAATATTCGCGAATCCCGCCAACACCTTGGAACGGACTTTCTCGTTCAACCTCCTGGTCAAGGCGCAGGGGAATCCAACTCCGGCTTTGGACGGCTCGAATGTCGGTAAGCTCAAAGAAGTGCGGGGCGAGTGTCTTGGTGACGGTCATGACGTCCATATAGAATATTCGTCACGCCGCGTGGCGACGAAATCAGGAGGATGAACCCGTATATCGGACAAGCGCAGTGGATGCTCTGGGAAGCGCAAGCGGCGGCGCCTCGGATGCATCTTCGCCTTCGCCTGAAGCGGTATCACCGCCCAGTCCTAGCGTGAGATCCAAGGCGAGGTCCGCAAGCGCTTTCGTGCCATCATATTTGCGATCGAACCGGGCAATCGGATGGTCGAGATAATGTTCGTCAAACATCTTAGCCATGCCAGGCGACTGAAGGCGACCGATCTCCTGCCGCACCTCTCGGCCCGTTCGCCAACCAATCGAATAGCGTTTGGTATTGATCTTCGCTGTTTCCAAAAGTGCGATCGCCTCCGCGCTGAACCCACCGCTGGTCCAGAATTCGAAGTGAATTTCCGTGTTCTGGAAACGCTGCTCGGCGCGCGTCGCCTTATAGAGACCCGGTACGCGGCTCTTGAGCCAATGCTCGATCTCCTCGGCGCTGATCAGATGATCGGGCTGATAGCCTTTGCACTCGTAGATCCAGACTTCACCTGCGATCACACGCCTGACATCGATCTCGGCCTGAAAGCCATCGAAGTCGACAAGGCGGCCGATGTCGATGGATCCGCCGAACCGCGCCTGGACGACATGGCCCACTACCAACTCGAACAGCGAGCCGCGAAGGTTGCGATTAGCGCCCTCAATGCCGCCGAGTTTGTCGAACAACTCTCCAATGACCTCGGGCCGCGCAACAGCCACCGCGGCCGCTTTCGCCATCGTCTCCAGCAATGTGGCGAGACCGACCGCAATATCGCGGCCGAAAAGGTTCTTTGGTGTCGCCAACATCAGCCCGTGAGACCTACCCAGTCGGAACCCTTCCCGAGTGAACCCGTCGGCCATGAGCACGGGCATGAACGGCGGCAGGTTCCGCAAAGCCGCCGAGAGCTTGTATTTCCGGACGAAGGCGGCGACCGCATGTTCGTCCAATGCCGCACCCGCAACTACGTCGGCCACAAGAAAACCGGGCAGCGGCGCCCCTTCCTTTCCGCGGCGAACGATCGGGACGAGATAGGACGGACCGACCAGATCCCATTTGAACGTGCCGAATTCCGGAAGCTCTGCCTCGCCGCGGATCGCGATCTTGTCGTGGCTCGCGACGCCAAGCCGACGCGCCCAGTCTCGAAGCGCGAGCAGCAGCATTTTCTCGACCAGCAGCCGGGCCCTCAAACGATCGAAATTCGGCGAGCCCAGATAGCCATCCGCGCGCAATGCGACGACCGAACCTACACCTTGGAGATTGCCTCGGCGGACGAGGTGGACGGCCTCCAGACGTTCAAGGACGGTGTCGCTTGAGACCTGTCCACGCTGCCGAATGGGGGAGCCTGAAACGATCGAGAAACAGTCGAGCGGGACAACGCCATCGCGCGCCTGCAGGGCTGCCAAGGCAGGACCATAGGCTGGGCTCGCTTGAGTAAGATCTCGTGCGAGAGCGCTCCAATAGGCGTCCGAACCAGCTTGCTTCTCATGATAAAGGAAACGTGCGTTGCGGGGGAAGACGAGCCCCTTGAGCCGGTGGACATTTGGGCCGGCGCGCGAGATACGCTGTCGTGCGGCATCTGGGCTCAGGCCGGTCGCTTCCAGCCTGCGGGCAATATCCGACGAGAGGGCCGGACCATGCTGGAGGAGAAGTGATTCGACGACATTCATGAGCGCGATTCCGGTATGTCACACTGCGCTATTTATAATGCTACTACAAGCGCGGGTCTCGTTTTTTCATCCTCGCGCAGATGCGATTTTTTCAGCTCTTTTTCAGTTAGTTAGAAATAGGCCTGAACGTCTGTTCGGCCCGGCCATGTCACGGTCGTCCGTCACACGAGTTCCGCGGAGGGCTTTGAACGGGCCCGCCGTTTGATTTCACGGCTCGTCGCAACGGACGATTTGTCGGCCTTGGCGTCTGCCGCTTCCCGGCCTTCACGCGCGTGCTTAACGAGACAGTTCGTGCGCGGCTCCTGGCCGGGATGAACCCGTATCGAGCGATAGTGTTCTGCCAAGTGGAAATGGATGATCTCAAGGCTCAGTATCTCAGCGCCAAGGATATCGCGTCGTTAGAGATTTGAGCCGCAGCTAAATCGCCAAACTGAAGCGCGGCATCGGATAGAAATGTCGGCTTCGCCCGAAATCTGCCATTCACCCGTGAACCGGGATCGGCGGGGGTTGGTCGGCGGCCGACACCTCCATTTTTCGGTCGGCAAGGGCGGCAATCTCGAAGCCATTGCCGGGAACGCGCCAATTTCTCTACTGTCATTGCGTCAAATCATGTGTCCGAGTGCGGCTCTGACAATAGGGCACTAGCGTCCTGGGAAGGCCACAACCCACGGCCAAACAGGTTGCGGGGGTTGACCGGGCGGACTGGCTCCGGAAACCCGAACATGCGGCGCTGTACTGCCCAGTCCAGAGGGATGTGGGCCGAGGCCAGCGTCTTGCGGTCAAGGCCGAGCGGCTGGGTGCCATCGGCGATCGCGGCGACGATGTCAGGTGCCAGGTAGTTCAACCGGATCAGCCGCGAGAAGTAACCGGGCGTGCGGCCAAATCGTTGTGCCAGACCGGCGAGGTCAAGCTCGCGGTGCGCATCGAACAGTGCCTGCGCCGCGCGGGCGCTGCGCAGCAGGACCTTGAGCTGCTTGTCAGGCTTGCGCGCAACCGCCGGATCGCGGGGCTGCACCGTGAACGCGGGCCAGCGTTCGGGCGCGATCACGCTGACTGGCACTTCAATCGCATAGCGCGCGTTGCTTGTCGGCCAGTCCGCCGGCCGCCCGACGAAGGCGCTCTGGCCGTCCCATTCGAGGAACCGCCTGAGCTCGATCGGGCGGAGGTGCATGGTGAGTAATTCGGGAGAAACCTCGATCCGCACGAACAACGCGGCAAACATAGCCTCACGCTGCGACACAGGAGTATTCACAAGACGATCGGCCGCGGAACACCCGCGCGCAGTGAGCCGGTCAAGTTTCTTGCCAAACAGGCCATGCGTGCTGATTGCGGCGCGAAGCCGGCCCCGGTCACCAAGAAAAGCAGCAAGTGCCGCCAGTGCGACCGCATCGAGCCGGTCGGCACGCGACCGGTAGGCACGGCGATATTCCGCTTGCGACCACTGCGCATTGCTCGAGACGTAGAAGTGGTAAGCACGGCCCTTGAGCCAGTTGACGTCAAGCAGCATGTGCCTGCCGAGGTCGTCCCACAGGATGCCAGCCAGGAAATGATCGGTGCCAAGCGCGGCCGGACCCTTGCGCGTGCGTGTGGCGACCAGTGCGCAGGCAGCGTCCCATGTGGCGCGATCGATGATCGGAACATGCCGGCCCGGCCAGGTGCGGTCGTGCCCGCGTATCTCGCCAACGTAAATTGGATTGCGCAGGATGTTGTAGACCGAACCCGGACTCATAGGCCTTCCGCCCCGAATGGTGCCGTTGCGTGTGGCCTTGGGCGAACTGCACAGTCCCTTCTCGCGCACCTGCGTCATTGCCGCGGTATAGGTGCCGTGGCGCAGGAACGCTGCGTAGATGAAGCGGACAATCCCGGCTTCAGCCTCGACCACCTCGAGCTCGCCATCGCGGAATTTGTATCCGAACGGGGCAAGTCCGCCGTGGACGCGGCCGTGGCGCTTGCGGGTGCGGATACTGTCGCGCACGCGTTCGGAGATCAGCTCGCGTTCGAACTGTGAGAATGTCAGCAGCACATTCAGGATCATGCGGCCCATGCTGTCGGCAGTGTCGAATGCCTGCGACACCGACACCAGACCAACCGCGCGCCGGTCGAAAATCTCGATCAGGCGCACGAAGTCGAGCAGGCTGCGTGTCAGCCGGTCGATCTTGTAAACCACCACTGTGTCGATCTCGCCGGCTTCGATGTCATGCATGAGCGCGGCGAGCGCGGGTCGTTCGAGCCCGCTTCCCGAGTGACCGCCATCGTCGTAGCGCCGCGGCAGTGGTATCCATCCCCTGTACCGCTGGCTGGCGATGTAGGCGGAACAGATTTCATGCTGGGTGGTGAGAGAATTGACCTCGTGATCGAGACGCCTGTTGGTGCTTTTGCGTGTATAGATTGCGCAACGCTTTAGCTGGCTGGGCGGGTTGTCTGCCATGTTCGGTCTCCGCTTAAGGGAGGTCGAATGTGAACCCGTCAGTGCCACAGAGCGAGCGTCCGCGGAGTTGTCCTGTCACCCTGCGCGGCAGGGCAGTTGGAGCAAATTGTGGGTGATGGGGTGGACGCCCCCCGACGGCATCGATGTGCCATAGTGGAGGTGTTGAACACCACTAGAAGGAGGCGTCCATGGCAGAGGTTAGCACGATTGGGTTGGATATTGCGAAGGCTGTTTTTCATGCGCACGGTGCGGATGCACGTGGGCAGATGGTGTTCAGCAGACGGCTGACACGAGCGAAGCTGCTGGAGTTCTTTTCCGCGCAGCCGCGCTGCGTTGTGGCGCTCGAGGCTTGCGGAGGCGCCCATCATTGGGCGCGTGAGATTGGTTCGCTCGGCCATGATGTGAAGCTGATCCCGCCGGCTTACGTGAAGCCGTTTGTAAAGCGCTCCAAGAGCGATGCGATCGATGCCGAGGCAATCTGTGAGGCAGCCCAGCGCCCGAGCATGCGCTATGCCGCGATCAAGACCGAAGCGCAGCAGGCTGCCGGGATGGTATTCCGCACGCGCGATCTGCTGGTGCGCCAGCGCACGCAGCTCATCAACGCGATCCGGGGTCATCTGACCGAGTTCGGATGGGTAGCGCCCAAGGGCCCTTCGCATGTAAGCGTGCTCGCAAGCCTGCTTGAGGAGGGTGAGGAGATCGGCGCATCGCTGCCCGAGGCGGCACGGATGATGTTCCTAGTAATGACTGGACAGCTCGAGCAACTGGGCGAGCAGATCAAGCAGCTCGACAAGGAGATCGACCGGCGCGCCCGCGAGGATGAAGCAGCCCGGCGGCTAATGACCATCCCCGGCATCGGGCCGATCACCGCAACCGCACTGCTGGCTCTGGCACCACCGGCAGAGGGCTTTGCAAGAGGCCGCGACTTTGCAGCCTGGCTTGGACTCACGCCAAGGCAACACTCGACCGGTGGCAAGGAGAGGCTCGGCTCGATCTCGAAGATGGGCGAGCGCACGCTG
This sequence comes from uncultured Novosphingobium sp., assembly GCA_964502105.1. GTDB lineage: Bacteria > Pseudomonadota > Alphaproteobacteria > Sphingomonadales > Sphingomonadaceae > Novosphingobium. Next base: position 68,484 of record CAZCUS010000018.1, read on the forward strand.
CGGAGGTTGTTGATCATCGGCAGCAGTGCGGTGGTGCTGCAGGCCAGCAGGCGCGGCGCACCGCGTGGCTCATGGCTTGAGCAGATGTTGACAAGAAAGCCGCGCATGTTGGTCACGGTCGCGCTGGCGAACAAAACTGCCCGGATAATCTGGGCAGTTCTGATGAAGGGTGAGGATTACAGGGCTCCGGTCGCGGCAGTAGCGTAAGCTGAGGCGGACCAGAGGTCATCGGTAGAGGCAAGAGACCGAAGGAGGGTATGGCACCACAGTCGGCGAGACGGGGCCGGAAAACCAGTGCTAACCAGAGTGCCTAAGAGCACGCTTGGGTGATGTGGATCCGGTTCGCGAACTCCCATACGGGCCAGCGGCATAACGCTCGCGTAAACAGGCCGGACAGATGGCAGCATCCGACTACCGCCAATGCCCGATTTTACTCTTGCATCTTTCGGGGCGTCCACAGATGG
>CAZCUS010000019.1:0-60733 GCA_964502105.1 uncultured Novosphingobium sp.
AAGTGCCGAAGATCGAAAAGATCACGCTGAACATGGGCGTTGGCGAAGCGAGCCAGGACAAGAAGAAGGTCACGACCGCAGCTGAGGAAATGCAGCTGATCGCCGGCCAGAAGCCTGTCATCACCAAGGCGCGCAAGTCGATCGCACAGTTCAAGCTGCGTGAAGGCATGCCGATCGGCTGCAAGGTGACGCTGCGCCGTGAGCGGATGTTCGAATTTCTCGACCGTCTTATCACGATCGCAATGCCTCGCATCCGCGACTTCCGTGGCCTCAACCCGAAGTCGTTCGATGGTCGCGGTAACTACGCGATGGGTCTCAAGGAACAGATCATTTTCCCAGAGATCAGCTATGACCGCATCGACAAGGTGCGCGGCATGGACATCATCGTGACCACGACCGCCAAGTCTGATGACGAAGCGCGCGAGCTGCTGCGTCTGTTCGGTTTCCCGTTCCCGCTGGAAACCGCTGAAGAGAAGCAGGCTGCGTGAGCGGCCTAGAAAAGAGAGCTTAAGTCCATGGCGAAACTGAGTTCCGTGAACAAGAACGAGCTGCGCAAGAAGCTCGTCAAGAAATACGCTGGTAAGTACGCGCGCCTTAAGGCCGTGGCTGATGATGAATCGCTTGATGAAACCGAGCGCCTCATCGCCCGTCTCAAGCTGGCCGAGATCCCGCGCAACGGCAACCCGACCCGGGTTCGCAACCGTTGTGCGACGACCGGTCGCCCGCGTGGTTACTACCGCAAGTTCGGACTGTGCCGCATTGAGCTTCGTGATCTTGCCAACAAGGGCATGATCCCCGGCGTCACCAAGTCGAGCTGGTAAGGAATAAAAGCAAGATGGCTTTGACCGATCCCTTGGGTGATATGCTCACCCGCATCCGCAACGGACAGCAGGCAAAGAAGGACTCCGTCCTTTCGCCGGCTTCCAAGATCCGCGCCCGCGTGCTCGAGGTGCTTCAGCGTGAAGGCTACATCCGTGGCTTCAGCGATGACGCCACCGGCAAGCACCCGCAACTGCGGATCGAACTGAAGTATTTCGAGGGCGAGCCTGCTATCAAGCACATTGCCCGCGTCTCCAAGCCTGGCCGCCGCGTCTATTCGGGTTCGAAAGAATTGCCGATCGTGCGTAACGGCCTTGGCATCACCATCGTGTCGACTCCGCGCGGCGTGCTTTCGGATGCCGAAGCCCGTACGCAGAACGTCGGCGGTGAAGTGCTCGCGGAGGTATTCTGATGAGCCGCATTGGTAAAAAGCCGGTTGCGATCCCTGGTGGGGTCACTGCCAGCATCGATAACGGTACGCTCTCGGTCAAAGGCCCCAAGGGCACGCTGACCATGGGTCTGTCGGATCTGGTGACCTATAACCTCGACGACGGCACGATTTCGATCCTGCCGGCGAACGACAGCAAGGATGCACGCAGCCACTGGGGTTTGCAGCGCACGCTGGTGTCGAACCTTGTTGAAGGCGTGACTGCGGGTTTCACGAAGGTGCTCGTCATCACTGGTGTTGGCTACCGCGCGAACGCTCAGGGCAAGAACCTGAAGTTGCAGCTCGGTTATTCGCACGACGTTGATGTCGCGATCCCGGAAGGTATCGAGATCAAGACGCCGGACAACACGACGATCGAGATTTCCGGTATCGACAAGCAGAAGGTCGGCCAGGTAGCGGCCGAGATTCGTCGCTGGCGCAAGCCTGAGCCTTACAAGGGCAAGGGTATCAAGTACCGCGGCGAGTTTGTCTTCCGTAAGGAAGGGAAGAAGAAGTAATGGCCAAGCTGTCCCTTTTCGAACGCCGCCGTCGGCGCGTTCGCACCTCGCTTCGCGCGCGTTCGGGCAAGCGCCCCCGCCTTTCCGTGCACCGCACCGGCAAGCATATCTATGCGCAGATCATCGATGATGCGCAGGGTCGCACTGTCGCCGCAGCCAACACGCTGGGTGGCAAGGGTGCCGATGTCGACGCGGCCGTTCGCGTAGGCAAGGAATTGGCCGAGGCCGCCAAGAAGGCCGGCGTGACTGCAGTGGTCTTCGACCGTGGTGGTTTCCTGTTCCATGGTCGCGTCAAGGCGCTGGCCGAAGCCGCCCGTGAGGGCGGGCTGGAGTTCTGATGATGGCTGACGAAAACACCGAAATCCCGAACGACGTTGCACTCGCAGCCCCGGTCGATGGCGCCCCTACCGAAGTTCGTGAGACCCGTGGTGGTCGCGGCGGCGGCGGTGGCGACCGTGGTCCCCGTGGTGGTCGCGGTGGCGGTGGTGGTGGCGGCCGTGGTGGCCGTCGCGATGACCGTCGCGGCAACCGTAATGACGATGATGGCGGCGAGGAATTGATCGAGAAGCTCGTTCACATCAACCGCGTCTCTAAGACGGTCAAGGGCGGCAAGCGCTTCGGCTTTGCTGCACTGGTCGTGGTCGGCGATGGCAAGGGCCGTGTTGGCTTTGGTCACTCGAAGGCACGCGAAGTGCCCGAGGCGATCACCAAGGCGACTGCCTCGGCGAAGAAGAAGATGGTTCGCGTTCCGCTCAAGGAAGGTCGCACTCTGCACCATGACGGGCGTGGCCACTTCGGCGCCGGCAAGGTCAATGTTCGCACCGCTCCTGCGGGCACCGGCATCATCGCTGGTGGTCCGATGCGTGCGGTGTTCGAGAGCCTTGGCGTTGCTGACGTTGTGACCAAGTCGGTCGGCACCTCGAATCCCTATAACATGATCCGTGCAACCTTCGACGCGCTGACCAACCAGACTTCGCCGAAGTCGGTTGCACAGCGTCGTGGCAAGAAGGTTGCTGATCTGCTCGGTCGCGGCGGCGCCAGCGAAGCAGAGGCCGATGCCGCTGCCGATGCGATTGTGGAGTAAGACACATGGCGAAGATCAAGATCAAGCAGATCGGTTCGCCGATCCGTCGTCCGGAAAGCCAGAAAAAGATCCTCATCGGTCTGGGTCTCGGCAAGATGCACCGCGTCGTCGAACTGGAAGACACTGCCGAAGTCCGTGGCGCTATCGCCAAGCTTCCGCACATGGTCCAGGTTGTCGACTGAAGCTTTTCCGGTTCAAGGCGATATGTTCAGAAAAGCCCCGGTGCATGCACCGGGGCTTTTTCTATGGTAGCCCCGATGGGCAAAAGGGCTGATCGGGCTTTGCGGCGCCGGCTGGCGTCGCTATGGCCCGGGTGCCCGTAAACGTGCTGGGCCAGAGTGTTTCGGGAAGTGAAGTGATTGACAGGATAGCGTTGGGCTTGCTGGGTGTCGCGGTGCTCGCCTTGAGCGCCTGCACCCCGCCCGTGCAGGAAGACAAGCGCATGTGGTGGACCGACTGGACGCCGCAGGCCGCCGTCTGTGATCACGGAGACATGGCCCCCGCCGTGTTGAAGCGCCAGCGGTTGGCGGACGAAGCGCTGCGCCAGGCCTTTCTTGCCAAGACCGCAAATCCTGTCGCCGAAGCGCGCAGGGCGGTGACTGTCGGGGATTTCCGCCTTGCCGCCGCGATGACTACCAAGGATGACCAGGCCGAACCTTACGGCGTTCAGTGCCGCGTCGTGACAGGTCTTGATCCCTGGATGACGCGCATCATCGCCTTTGAGGGTGACGAGGCTGACGGCGATCCCAGCGCGCTGGCGGAGCTGGCCCGTGCCGCCTCGGTCGAGGACTTCGGTGCGCGCTACAACCGCGCAGTTCTGGCCTCCCCGACTTATCCCTACCGCGACGTATGCCGACCAATCGGGCAGGGTAAGGGGGCGATAGCGCAGGAACGGCGGAGCAGGGCGGACGAACCTTTTGTGCTGTTCGAACCAAGCCCGATATCCCGCCCTGCAAGTCTTGCCGATGCGGCCCGCAGGGGGAACGCACAGGCTCTTGATCGCATGCTTGCGTCGCAGCAAGATGATGTGAACAAGCCTGACCTTTTCGGGATGACTCCGCTGGCATGGGCGGTTGCTTATCGCGAATCTGCGGCGGCGAACGAATTGTTGCGTTCGGAAGCCAGCCCCGCCGGTGCGTCGTGCCAATCGCTGCAAGATGCCAATTCGCCGATCCAGATCGCCCGTACGATGGAATGGCGCGCCCAGATCCTGCGTATGCGCCATTTGCTGTCGCCGGAGGATTTCGAGCGTCTGGCCGAGCAGCCGGAAATGACTGACCGCGAGGAGTTGTTGTTCCGTATCGCCCTGATTGAACTGGCCAAGCGCAATGAAAAGGCGTTGTCGAAGCAGGCTTCGACAATCCAGCGCGTGACCATCGATGTTGACGACGAAGGCGCGGCCAAATCGTGCGATTTGGAACCGGGCACTCCGCTCAAGGAGTTCGACCGCGAAATGTGTTCGCTGGCGGTCAGTATTTTGCGCTTCACGCCGGCGCGCAACACCTTCGGTACGGCTGTTCCCGGGGAATTCACCATAGCCGTGCGGACCATGGGTAAGTAGGCTTCCAGCCATCGACCGACTCGGAAGCGTCAAATTGAGGGGTGACATCGGCGAGCTATTCGCTTAAGGGCGCGCACTTCCCTCAGCGCGACAAAAGCGAAAGCGAGTGCACGACATGAAATTGAATGAAATCCGCGACAACGAAGGTGCCCGTCATCGCCGCATGCGCGTCGGCCGTGGCATCGGTTCGGGCAAGGGCAAGACTGCCGGCCGGGGCCAGAAGGGTCAGAAGGCCCGTTCGGGTGTTGCCATCAAGGGCTTTGAAGGCGGCCAGATGCCGCTTCACATGCGTTTGCCGAAGCGTGGCTTCACCAACGCAATGTTTGCCAAGGACTACGCCGAGGTAAATCTGGGCATGATCCAGAAGGCGATCGATGCCGGTAAGCTCGACACGGCAGGCGTGCTCGATCACGAAGCGCTCAAGGCTGCTGGTCTTGCCCGTGGCGGGCGCGACGGCGTGCGACTGCTCGGCAAGGGCGAACTGACCGCCAAGGTCAGCTTCAAGGTTGCTGGCGCTTCCAAGGGTGCGGTTGCTGCCGTCGAGAAGCTTGGCGGCGCAGTCGAAGTCCTCGTCGTGAAGGAAGCGGCTGAGGCCTGATCTGAAACATTTTGCAAGGCCGACGGTCGCGAATGCGGCTTAGTCGGCCTTGCTGGTTTTCAGATCGGCGCAACTCCCTATATGACCGTTGCTTTACCCGGGTTCGACAAGGCGCTTGGCACGAGCTAAGGCGTAAGTGACCCTTCCAGACGAGGCTCTACTTCCGCAATGGCTTCACGCGCCGACAATATCGCCAGCACCCTGAGTCTGGCCAATTTTTCCAAGGCGACCGAACTCAAGAACCGCATCTGGTTCACGATCGGCGCCCTGATCATCTTCCGTTTTCTGAGCTTTGTTCCGCTGCCCGGCGTAAATCCGCTGGTGTTGGAATCGCTGTACAGCCAGACTCGCGGCGGTATTCTCGATCTGTTCAACACCTTCTCGGGCGGTAGCCTCGAGCGCATGAGCCTCATCGCGCTTGGCGTGATGCCTTACATCACGGCGTCTATCGTCGTGCAGTTGGCTGCATCGCTGCATCCTGCGCTGATGGCGCTCAAGAAGGAAGGCGATGCCGGCCGCAAGAAGCTCAACCAGTATACCCGTTACGGTGCGGTTTTGCTGTGCGCCATCCAGGGTTGGTTCGTTGCGACCGGACTGGAAGCATACGGTGCGCAAAGCGGTCTGCAGGCCGTGGTCGACCCTGGTTATATGTTCCGGGTCGGTGCAGTCATCAGCCTTGTTGGCGGCACGATGTTCCTGCTGTGGCTGGGTGAGCAGATTACCTCACGCGGCATTGGCAACGGCGTATCGCTGATCATCATGGCGGGTATTGTTGCCCAGATGCCTACCTTTGCGGGTAACCTTGGCAAGCAATATAGCGCGGGCGATACCGGCAGCTTCCTGATCATTGCGCTGATCCTGCTGGTCATAGCGATGATCCTGCTGATCTGCTTCATGGAACGGGCGCAGCGGCGACTGCTGATCCAGTATCCCAAGCGCGCAACGCAGCGCGGCATGATGCAGGCCGATCGCAGCCACCTGCCGCTCAAGATCAACACCGCAGGCGTTATCCCACCGATTTTTGCGAGCTCGCTGCTGTTGTTGCCGTTGACGATCACACAGTTTGCGGGGAGCTCGCTTTCGCCGGATACCGCGACGGGTCGCTTCGTGATCGGGCTCAACCAGTATCTTGCCCACGGCAAGCCGCTGTACATGTTGCTCTATGCCGCAGGCATCATCTTCTTCTGCTTTTTCTATACCGCTGTGGTGTTCAATCCTGAGGAAACCTCTGAGAACCTGAAGAAGAACGGCGGGTTTATTCCGGGAATTCGTCCGGGCAAAAACACCGCGACCTATCTCGATTACGTGCTGACGCGCATTACCGTGATCGGCGCGGCTTACCTGACGCTGGTCTGCACGCTGCCGGAATACTTCATGGCGCAGACCGGTCTGCCTCTCCTGTTCCTGGGCGGTACCAGCCTGTTGATCGTAGTCAATGTGACGGTAGATACGATAACGCAGATTCAGTCGCATTTGCTGGCGCATCAGTACGGTGATCTGATCAAGAAGGCGAAACTCAAAGGCAGGCTGCGCTAAGAAGCGGCTCAAAAGGACATTGGGGGAATCACGGTGAATATCATTCTGCTGGGTCCGCCGGGAGCGGGCAAGGGAACGCAGGCGCAACGTCTGGTTGACCGACGTGGCATGCGCCAGCTTTCAACCGGCGATATGCTTCGTGCCGCCGTGAAGGCCGGAACGCCGATCGGTTTGCAGGCCAAAGCCGTGATGGATCGGGGCGAACTGGTTTCAGACGAAATCGTCTCGGGTCTCATCGGCGAGGAACTCGATGCGATGGGCCCCGACACTGGCGCGATCTTCGACGGATATCCCCGCACCGCCGCGCAGGCGGAATCGCTCGATGCGATCTTGGCTGAACGTGGACGAAACCTTGACCACGTGATTGAGTTGGGTGTCGACGAGGACGCTCTGGTGGATCGTATTACCGGACGATTCACCTGTGCATCGTGCGGCAAGGGCTACCACGACACGTTCGAGAAGCCCGCTCATGATGGCACCTGCGACAAGTGCGGTGGCCACGAGTTCAAGCGCCGTCCCGACGACAACGCCGAGACGGTACGCACGCGCTTGGCGGAATACCGCGCAAAGACCGCTCCGATCCTGCCGATTTACGAGACGCGCGGCATTGTCGCGCACGTGGACGGCATGGCGGACATGGAGGATGTGACCGCGGAGATCGAACAGGTCCTCTCGAAGTAGTTCTCAGTATCGAACACGGTCGCCGATCTTCGGCTACCGCCATGGCAAGGGAAACGCGCATGATCCGACAGGTTCTCGCTGTTATGGCGGTACTGCTTCCCGTCCCTGCGCTTGCCGGGGTCCAGACGGTGTCCGATCGCGGTTTCGTTTCGCGCCACCTGCTTGATGCGCCGGGCAGCGGCGACGAGATCTGGGAAACCCTGGTTCTGCCAGCAAGGTGGTGGAACAAGGCGCACACTTATTCGGGTGATCCTAAAAACCTGACGATTGACGCGCGCCCGGGCGGCTGTTTCTGCGAAATCCTGCCGAGCACCATCTCCCCCAACGCCGCGCCGCGCGGCGGGGTTGAGCACATGCGTGTGGTCTATGTCGAGCGGGGTAGGGCTCTGCGGCTGAATGGGGCGCTGGGGCCGTTGCAAGCGGATGCGGTAATCGGTTCCCTGACGATCATGCTCAAGCCGACAGACTCGGGTACGCGCATCCTCGTCGAATATGTCGTGGGCGGGTATTTCCGGACCGATCCGAACGCGCTCGCCAGCTCAGTGGACAAGGTTCTGGCCGAGCAAGTGCTGGGCCTTGCAAACAAGATTGGCGGAAAGCTCGTCACCACCAGCGAACCAGCGCCGAAAGAGCCCGTTGAAGCCCCGAAAGTGCCGCTCAAGGGTGACCGGATCGGCGAGATCATCGGCCGTTGAGCAGCGATCGCAGGCCAGAAGCGGTTTTCCGGTTTTGACTGTACGGCCTTTTTGCGGTAAATAGTGGACATGGCACTTCTCGGCTCGACGGATGATCCGTTTGGGTCTTGGTTGTTCGTCGGCAAGCGTTGACACGCTTGGCGAATCGCTCTAAGCGCGCCTTTCACTCGACAGAAACGGCACGGTCCGGCCGGCGTTCGCTCTTATGCACGCCACCGGACTTTTTCCATTTTGGCCGCCGCGACTGTCATCAACGAGTGAGCATAGCGTTGAGATGGAGGCGTCCCGATGCCTCTGTGGAGCAGGAGAATTAAGTGGCTCGTATTGCCGGGGTAAACATCCCCACCAACAAGCGCGTTATCATCGCGCTGACGTATATCCATGGTATCGGTCGAACCAAGGCCGTTGAGATCGCTGACAAGCTCGGGATCGATCATAGCCGCCGGGTGCAGGATCTGTCCGACGCCGAGGTTCTCCAGATCCGCGAGACGATCGACTCCGATCTCGTCGTGGAAGGTGACCTTCGCCGCACCACTGCGATGAACATCAAGCGCCTTATGGACCTCGCCTGCTATCGCGGTTTGCGCCATCGTAAGGGCCTGCCGGTTCGCGGACAGCGCACGCATACCAATGCGCGCACTCGCAAGGGCAAGGCAAAGCCGATCGCCGGCAAGAAGAAGTAAGCCGCAGAGCGTCACGCTCACGGTTTTTCCAGCGGTTTTTCGACAGGATATACGATTATGGCACGCGAACCCCAGCGCATTAAAAAGCGGGAGCGCAAGAATATCAGCAGCGGCATCGCGCACGTGAATGCCAGCTTCAACAACACGATGGTGACCATCACCGATGCCCAGGGCAATGCGATTTCCTGGTCTTCGGCCGGCATGATGGGCTTCAAGGGCAGCCGCAAGTCGACTCCCTATGCCGCTCAGGTTGCCGCCGACGACGCCGGCAAGAAGGCTGCCGAGCATGGCGTCCGCACGCTCGAAGTCGAGGTCAAGGGCCCCGGTTCGGGCCGCGAAAGCGCGCTGCGTGCCCTTCAGGCGGTTGGTTTCACCATCACCTCGATCCGCGACGTCACGCCGATTCCGCACAATGGCGTGCGGCCTTCCAAGCGTCGTCGCGTCTGATCGAGTCAAGCGGACGGCGCGTCCTGCGCCGTCCGGTTTCGGATCGGCCGCGACCCTGAGCGGGTTTGGCGGCCGTAACCGCACTGAACATCCCAGGGGAAGTCCATGAGCGTCAACATCAAGAACTGGCAGGAACTCAAGAAGCCGAGCAGCCTTGAGGTCAAGCCGGGAGCCGACCCCAAGCTCCGCGCGACCTTCATTGCTGAACCTCTTGAGCGCGGCTTCGGCCTGACGCTCGGCAACGCACTGCGTCGCGTGCTGCTGTCGTCGCTCCAGGGCGCCGCAATCACGTCGATCAAGATCGACAACGTCCTGCACGAATTCTCTTCGCTTGCCGGTGTGCGCGAAGACGTGACCGACATCGTTTTGAACGTCAAGCAGATCGCGCTGCGCATGCAAGGTGACGGGCCGAAGCGCCTTCAGCTTTCGGCAGTCGGTCCGGCCGAAGTCAAGGCAGGCGATATCGCCGTGTCAGGCGACATCGAGGTGATGAACAAGAACCTCGTAATCTGTCATCTCGACGAAGGTGCGACGCTGAACATGGAACTGACCGCTGATAGCGGCAAGGGCTACGTTCCGGCTGTCGCCAACCGTCCGATCGATGCGCCTATCGGTCTGATCCCGATCGATTCGCTATATTCGCCGGTCCGGCAGGTTTCGTACAAGGTCGATAACGCTCGCATCGGGCAGGAACTCGACTTCGACAAGCTGAGCCTGACGGTCGAGACTGACGGCACCGTTTCGCCGGAAGACGCGGTGGCCTATGCCGCACGCATCCTGCAGGACCAACTCGCGCTGTTCGTCCACTTCGAGGATATCGCACCGGTCGGCGCCTCGCCGATGATCGGCATCGCTGCGGCGGCGCCCGAAGAGAGCGATACCAACCAGCTCAATCGCTACCTGCTCAAGAAGGTCGACGAACTCGAGCTGTCGGTACGTTCCGCCAACTGCCTCAAGAACGACAACATCATCTACATCGGCGATCTGGTCCAGAAGACCGAAGCTGAGATGCTGCGCACGCCGAATTTCGGTCGCAAGTCGCTCAATGAGATCAAGGAAGTGCTGTCGTCCATGGGTCTGCGCCTCGGCATGGATATCCCCGGCTGGCCGCCTGAGAACATCGAGGAAATGGCCAAGAAGCTTGAGCAGGAACTGCTCGGCTGATCTGGTCACTTCGACAGGGTGACGGGCGGCGACCCTGACAGCCGCCGGGAACGGGCTACCTGATACGGGCCCATTACGAACGGAGTACTGAAAAATGCGTCATAAACATGGTGGCCGCAAGCTGCAGCGCAAAAGCGGCCACCGCGCCGCGCTTCTGCGCAACATGGCAGCCGCGCTGATCAAGCACGAGCAGATTCAGACAACCACGCCCAAGGCGAAGGAACTGCGTCCCTACGTTGAGAAGCTGATCACGCTGGCCAAGCATGGCGGCCTTTCGAACCGCCGTCTGGCGCATGCGCGCATCATGGACGAGGCGCAGGAAAAGAAGCTGTTCGAGGTCCTTGCAGAGCGCTTCGCTGGTCGCGAAGGCGGTTACACCCGCGTCATCAAAGCTGGCATCCGTGCATCGGACGCGGCACCGATGGCGATCATCGAACTCGTTGACCGCGATGTCGATGCCAAGGGCCAGGATTCGGGTCCGGTTATGAGTGACTCCGAGGAATACGCGGAAGCGTAATTCCGGTTTCGGATAGGTTGCCTGAACGGCCGCGAATGTTAAATTCGCGGCCGTTTCTGTATTGGGAGAGCAGGTTGACCCTGCCGGTTGGAAGTTGGTTGATGGCGCGCGTGGCGCCGCTGCTCTTGTCGCTGCTGGTTTCTCCGCCCATTTGGGCAGATACCATGCCCGTTCCCTCATCCCCCGTTGCCGCACCAGCCCCTGCGGCTTCCGCGATCCTGCCGTATCCCGCGACCCGCCGCGAGGATGTGGTCGACAGGCAGTTTGGCGTAGATATCGCCGATCCCTATCGCTGGCTCGAAAATGATGTGCGTAACGATACGGAGGTGGCGCAGTGGGTAGCCGCGCAGAATCGGGCGTCGCGCGCCTATCTTGATCGCCTGCCGCAGCGCGACTGGTTTACGCACCAGATTCGCGGACTGATGGATTATGAGCGGTTCGGCCTGCCGACCAAAGCGGGAAACCACTATTTCTACACGCGCAATTCGGGTTTGCAGAACCAAGCGCAGTTGTTCGTGCGCAAGGGCCTGCAGGGCATTCCGCGCCTGCTGCTCGACCCTAACACCTGGGCAAAGGACGGCGCGACCGCACTCGATGCCTGGCAACCTTCGGATGACGGCAAGTATCTGCTCTACAGTGTCCAGGATGGCGGCAGCGACTGGCGGATGCTGCGCGTGCTTGATGTGCGCACCGGCGAGCAAATGGCGGATGAGGTGCGATGGGCGAAGTTCACCAACCTGGCCTGGGTCGGCAGCGAGGGCTTCCTGTATTCGCGCTTCCCCGCGCCGGCGGAGGGCACGGCCTTTCAAGGGCTGAATTACAATCAGGCGGTTTATTTTCACCGCCTCGGCACGGTGCAGGAGGAGGATGAGCAGGTCTTTGCCACCCCCGAGCATCCCGAATATGGCCATTCCGCGCAAGTAACCCAGGACGGTCGCTATGCGCTGATAACCTCGACGATCAGCACCGATGCCCGCTACGAAGTGCGCACGATCGACCTCAAGCGGCGAGGCCGCGAGGGCTGGGTGGTGAAGCCGCTCGTCAACGGGTTCGAGAACGACTGGCGACTGGTCGAGGGACTGGGGCGCAAGCTGTGGTTTGTCACCAACTGGAAGGCGCCGCGCTATCGCCTGATAGGAATCGATCTGGCTGAAAGGACGCCGAAATGGCGCGAACTGATCGCCGAGCGTGAAGACATCCTTGAAAAGGGCGACATTGTCGGCGACCAGTTGATCCTCAATTATCTGCGCAACGCGGCCAGCACCGCCGTGATCTACGGCCTCGATGGGACCATGGCGCGAGATCTGACGCTGGGCAGTATCGGTACGGCATCCGGCTTTCGCGGGCGTCCTGGCGACCCAGAGACGTTTTACAGCTTTACCAGCTTCAACCAGCCAACCGCCGTTTTTCGAATGAACATGGAGACCGGCAAGACGGAGCCCTTTGCGCAGCCCGAACTGACTTTCGACCCGGATCGCTTCCTTGTGGAGCAGAAGTTCTACAGTTCGAAGGACGGCACGCGGGTTCCGATGTTCGTCGTGCGCTCGAAGGAGGCGGCGAAGGCGGGGCGAGCTTTGCCGACGCTGCTTTATGGTTATGGCGGGTTTGACGTATCGTTGACGCCGACGTTTTCCTCGACGCGAATGGCCTGGCTCGAAGCCGGTGGCGCGTTTGCAATGGCCAACCTGCGCGGTGGAGGGGAATTTGGGCGTGAATGGCACGATGCGGGGCGCCGCGACAAGAAGCAGAATGTGTTCGATGATTTTATCGCGGCCGGCGAGTACCTGATTGCCGAGGGTGTTACCCCAAGGGGCGGCCTTGCCATTCAGGGCGGTTCGAACGGCGGGCTGCTGGTGGGTGCAGTGATCAACCAGCGCCCGGATCTGTTCGCGGCGGCCAACGCCCAGGTGGGCGTGATGGACATGCTGCGCTTCGATCGCTTCACCGCCGGCCGCTACTGGGTGGACGATTACGGCTTTCCGGATCGTGAAGAGGACTTTCGCGTGCTGCGCGCTTATTCGCCGTACCACAACATTCGCTCGGGCAGCGATTACCCCGCGATCCTCGTTACGACCGCCGACACCGATGATCGCGTCGTGCCGGGGCACAGTTTCAAATATACCGCTGCGCTGCAGGCGGCAGACTTGGGCCCCAAGCCGCACCTGATCCGCATCGAGACGCGCGCCGGACATGGGTCCGGCAAGCCGACCGACAAGGCGATCGAGGAAGGGGCGGACGTGCTGGCGTTTCTGGCGGAATGGACCGGTCTGAAAGTTCCGGACGCCGATCCGACCGGGTGGAATGTTCATAGAAAGGGCAGTTAATATTAACACCGACTGACACGTCGGTTCAGCGTCCTCTCACGGCGGACCGCGTAGACCATCCTTCAAGGCGGGCACTCGGCCCGTCGATTTTGAAGGATTGATGCCATGGAAAATCTTGCCAAATTGATGGTCGGAACCGTGGCCGCCGGTGCGCTGGCGGTTTCCGCGGCGGCTCCGGCCATGGCTCGCGACAACGACGGTATCGGCGCGGGCGAGATCATTGCTGGCGCGCTGGTCATCGGCGGTATCGCCGCAGTGGTTGCTTCGAGCGGAGATCGCGACAACGATCACTACGGCTATGCTCGCAACGGTCGCTATAACGATCGCTATCATGGCAGTGGCCGGCAGGTTTCATCGCAACAGGCGGTAGAGCAGTGCGTTCGTGCAGCCCAGTCCGCCGCGAGCCGCAACAGCTTTGGCCGGGCGCAGGTGACCGACATCCGCAAGATCAAGCGCACCAATCGTGGGTACGACGTTAGCGGTCGCATTGCGGTCAACTCCAGCAATCGCGGCTGGCGCTCGGGCGACGCGCGCTACGGTCGGGGCTGGAACGACGACTATCGCGGTTGGAACAACAACCTGCGGGGATATGACAGCGGCACATTCAAGTGCGATGTCGAATATGGCCGCATCGCCGATCTCGATTTCAACGGGATACGGGGCCTTTAAGGCGCCGGCGGGCACAATGCAGAATGGCAGGGCGGTTCATGCTTTCGACAGCATGGGCCGCCTAGCTGTGTGGAATGGGCGGTGTGGAGCCTGCGCTGAGCGCGGGGCGTGCATGCCGGTTGGTGGGACTGGCCTTCGATGAGATTGATTGCTTCGCGCGCGGCATCCGCGCTTGCCGTTGTTGCTGCCTTTGCCATGACCGCCAGCCCTGCGCTTGCGCGGGGCTGGGGTGATCGACATTACCGCCACAATCGCGGCGGTGTGGATGGCGGGGATTTACTGGCGGGACTGCTCGTCATCGGTGGCATTGTTGCAATTGCCAGCGCGGCAAGCAAATCCACAAGGGACCAGCAGCAGGAACCCTATCGCTATCCCGGGGGGCCGGACTACGACTCCCAAGGCGGTGAAGACGGTTATGGTGACGACCGCAGTGGACCGGTGGCGGGCGAACCCGGCAATTCCGACTGGCGAACGAGTGGCAGCATGGATGCGGCGGTCGACCAACGCGTCGGCGAAATGGAGCGGGGCGATCGCCGGGTCGGTTCGGTTGATACGGTAAACCGTGCCGAAGACGGCTACCGCGTCGATGGCCAAATGGCCGATGGCCGCGTGTTCACCTGCACGGTAGACCGCGATGGCCGCATTCGCCGTCTGGCGCTTGATGGGCAGGCGGTGATTTAATCGCGGCCATAGGCGGGCAGGCGGATCGACCAGTGGATTGCCGCCCCCCGAAGCGCGAAGCCGGCCGCGGCTGCGATGCTCCAAGTCAGTGCAACCGGTAGCTGTAGCAGCCAGCCAATCGTCGCCAGCGCGGCTGACAGCGCTGCCGCTGTCACATATAACTCTGGCCGCATCAAGATCGAAGGGCGCTGCGCCAGTACGTCGCGGATAATGCCACCGACACAGCCGGTCACGACGCCCATCACCAGGGCCGGGATCGGTGGCAAGCCGACATGCAGCGCCTTGAGCGTGCCCAGCACGGCGTAAGCCGCCAGTCCGGCGGCGTCGGCCCAGTCGAGCAACTTGCCGCTCCACCACCGCACCGGGGTGAACCACACCGCCAAAGCTACTACCAAGCAGACCGGCGCAACGAAGGGGTCGCGCACCCAGAACACCGGCACGCCGATCAACAGATCGCGCACCGTGCCGCCGCCGACACCGGTGACGAGCGCCAAAAATGCCAGCGTCACGAAAGTCTGCTTTTCGCGCGCGGCAAGGATGGCGCCGGACAGTGCGAAGACCGCGATTCCGGCGAGGTCCAGTAAAGGCGGCAGGCTTGGCAGTTGTGACGGCTCCATGGCTGCCGTCTATAGGTGCACATCGGCGGCGAAGCCACCTGCGTGCTTATTCTGTCGTGGCCCTAATCGCGGGCGAATAATTGGCCAAGATCGGCGAAGGCTTTCATCTCGATCGCGTTGCCCGCCGGGTCACGGAAGAACATCGTCGCCTGCTCACCCACCTGACCGGCAAAGCGGATGTGCGGTTCTATCACGAAGGCGATGTTGGCAGCGCGGAGGCGGTCTGCCAGCGCCTGCCAGTCCGCCATGGTCAGGACGATGCCGAAATGCGGCACCGGCACGTCATGGCCGTCGACTGCATTGGTGGGGTCCGCCACTGCGGGCCTCGGTGCCAAGTGAGCAACGATCTGGTGGCCGTAGAAATCGAAGTCGATCCAATGGTCGGAACTGCGCCCTTCAGGGCATCCGATCACCCCGCCCCAGAACGCGCGGGCGGCAGCGAGGTCGTCAACCGGGAAAGCGAGATGGAATGGACGCAGGGTCATGCCTGATTGGCTGCGCTCCGTGTGGCCCTTCGTCAAGAGCGCGATCCCCCCAAGAGGGCGAGAGCCAGTCCATAACCAAGTATCGGCGATGCACCGTAACCGATGAGCGGTGTGGGATAGGGGCCAAGCAGCGATGCCAGCACCAAGCCGGTCCAGAAGCAGGTCAGGATCGGGGAATATCTCGTGCGACTAAACAAGGGCCCCACCACTGCGCCTGCCAAAGCAAGTGTAAGAACTGCGAGCCAGATCCCGCCCGCTTGCCTCGCCGCTGCCAGCACATATTCGACGTAGATGACTGGCTGCAGATGATCGGGCCTGATCCAGGTCACCATCACGGCGGCGGCGGCGCTGGCACCAGTGGCATAATCTGCGAGCTTTCTAGGTTTTCCGATAATCGCGGCGCAACCGAGGGCGAAAGCGACGGCGGTGCCCCGGTCCGGTTGGGCCGCGAGCACGACGGCGCTACCAACCAGAAGCAGCGTTCGCGGCAATTCGCGTGATCGGGCTGCGACGATGAGCAGCGCCGGCAGTACCAACATGCCGGCGTGCAGTTGCAACGGTCCGAGTGCGATCCAGCGATGCACGCTGTCGGCTCCGCGACTCGCGAGTGATCCGGCCAATATTGCAAGCAAAACGATTCCGGTTGCCGTCAGTCCGGTCGAGCCCAGCATGCGCAGCGGCAGGCAAGCCAAGGCTGCGGCTAATACCAGTGCTGATGCATTGAGGACAAGATAGGTTGCTGGCGCGCCATGGGCGTACATCCAGCCCAGTCCGGCGCCCACCGCGATGAGGAGGCTGAGGAATGGAAGCAGCGCGCGATCCGCACCCATGCCCGCCCTCACAGGGAAACGCGAGCGTAAGCAGTCAGCCGCGATCCCGCGTGGCGGTCATCGAAGGGCGATGCGATCCGGTTCGAGCTTACGGTGGTGTCACTGTATCGCAGCCCGACCGCGAATTTCATCAGGCTGTGTTCGACCCCGACGTAATGGTCCCACGCATCGCCTCCCGGCCTTAGTCGCGCGGCGCGCACGGCGTTGCGCGTCGATCCCGTGGTGTACCCGCCGCCGCCGTAAACCGTCAGCGGCGTGCCGGGAACACCGATGGCGGCGCCTGCGTGAAGGTAGAGATTGTCACCACCGATGGCTTTTTGCCTTGGGGCGTAGCTTACGCCAGCGTCGATCCTTGCGGGGCCGATGGAATAGTCCAGCCCGGCAGAGGCCTCGACAAAGTTCAACCGGCTTTCGTCCACGAAAACGTGGCCATCCAAACCGGCGGACAGCGACAGGCCGCCCATGCCATGGCGAAATCGTGGGCTGACCGTCATCCCGAGTTCGCTGCCGCCATGGCGGGCGCTGTTGCGCAAGGTGGTGGCGCGAAGATCGACATCTAACCCGGGAGACACCGGGATTGACGCTCCCACTTCCAGCGCTGGTCGCCCGTCGCTCCAACTTATGCCGCGTTCCCTGGCGTCAGTTGTCGCTTCGAGCGAGATGGTCTGTGCGTGGGCCGGCACTGCCGGGACAAGCAGGAGCAGGGAAGCGATGCCAGGGAAGCGATGAATCATGCCTGCCGCATAGCGCCTGCTTTAGTTCATGGCGAGGGCGCGCGCGGCGTCGATCTCTGCCAGAAGCGCGGAGCGGTCCGCTGACGCCGTGCGACTGACGTGCGCAGCGATGGCTCCTGCCTTGCGGTCGGTCATTGCGGCAATGTGCTCGCTATCCTTGCGGCAAGCGCCGGCCGTGGAATCGCGGAAGGTTTCGCGGGCTGGCAGCCTGCTAGCGATCGGTGCGCCGCCGCCGGCAGGGTGCACTCGCCGCTCTACGCTGACAGTCATGGTGACCATGCAACGCTTGGTGCTTTGCCGCGTCGGCGGTGAAATTCCGATCGAACGCGACCGCGTTTCGACATGCGAAACATAGTGCACTTCGTATGCTGATCCGCGGTGCTCGATCGTCTCCACATGAGGCGCAATCGCAGCCGCAGCCATGGTCGAGGCGAACGCAGTCAGAAGCATCATTGTCATCTCCAGGTCATCAATGCCTAAATATTGGGCATAAAGTGCGTAAAAATTACGCAGACCATTGTTAGGAGTTAAGTGCGTCTGGATTGTTTCCGAGCTGCTTCATTATGTCTGACCGCGGCGGTGCGGCGATACCGAGATACGACAACGGCGGCGCTGAGGGCAGCGCCGCCGGTCTACTGATGCGAGCTAGTTCAGACGTGAATTGCTTTGCCGGTCACAGCCATTGCCGCTTCCTTGATTGCTTCGGAATGCGTCGGGTGAGCGTGGCAAGTATAGGCGATGTCTTCGCTGGTAGCGCCGAATTCCATGGCCTGCGCCGCCTGCGCGATCATCGTGCCGGCCACCGAGGCGATGCACCACACGCCGAGCACGCGGTCTGTCTCGGCGTCGGCGATGATTTTCACAAAACCGTCCGGCTCATGGTTGGTCTTGGCGCGGCTGTTGCCCAGCATCGGGAACTTGCCGACTTTCACTGCACCGCGCTCCTTGGCGGCTTCCTCGGTCAGGCCAACGCCAGCCATTTCAGGCCAAGTGTAGACCACGCCGGGAATGACGTCATGATTGACGATGCCCGTCAGGCCGGCGATGTTTTCAGCGACTGCGATGCCTTCGTCCTCGGCCTTGTGCGCCAGCATCGGGCCGGGGATCACGTCGCCGATGGCCCACACGCCTTCGACCTTGGTCTGGAAATCGTGGTCGGTTTCAATCTGGCCGCGCTTGTTCAGTTCAAGGCCGATCTTGTCGAGGCCGAGGCCTTCGGTGTTGGGTCGGCGGCCGATCGAGACCAGCACGACATCGGCCGTCAGCGTTTCGGCGCTGCCGCCAGCGGACGGTTCTACGGTGAGCGTCGCCTTCTTGCCCTTCACCGTCACGCCAGTGACTTTGGTCGAGAGCTTGAGCTCCATGCCTTGCTTCTTGAAGATCTTGGCGGCTTCCTTGCGGATGTCGCCATCCATGCCGGGAAGCAGTTGATCGAGGAACTCGACCACGGTCACATCCGCGCCAAGCCGCCGCCAGACCGAACCGAGTTCAAGCCCGATCACGCCGCCGCCGATGACGACCATCTTTTGCGGCACCTTCGGCAGTTCCAGCGCGCCGGTGGAATCGACGACCACACCCTTGTCGTTGTCGATCTCCACGCCGGGCAGCGGCGTAACCGAGGAGCCGGTGGCGATGACAATATTCTTCGCGGTAACACTCTTGCCACCAACTTTGACGGTGTGCGCGTCTTCGAAGCTGGCATAGTCCTTCAGCCAGTCGATCTTGTTCTTCTTGAACAGGAATTCGATACCGCCGGTCAGCTGCTTAACCGCGTCGATCCGCTGGCCGTGCATGGTTGGCAGATCGAGTTCGGGCGTTACCTTGATGCCCAGCTTCGCCATTGCGCCATTGGCGGCGGCATCGAAGTATTCCGAGGCATGCAACATGGCCTTCGATGGGATGCAGCCGACGTTGAGGCACGTGCCGCCCAGCGTCGCCCGGCCTTCCGCGCAGGCGGTCTTCAGGCCAAGCTGCGCTGCCCGAATGGCCGCGACATAGCCGCCGGGGCCAGAGCCAATGACAAGGACGTCGTAATCATAATCAGCCATGTTCTGGGCCTTCTTTCCCCGGAAAGGCGCCGGGGTTGGTCAATATCAGAGATCGATTAGGAGCCGCGTGGGATCCTCGATCGCTTCCTTGATGGTCTTGAGCGCGGTCACGGCTTCGCGGCCATCGATGAGGCGGTGATCGTAGGATAGCGCGATATACATCATGGGGCGGATCACGATCTCGCCATCGCGCACGACCGGGCGGTCCTCGATACGATGCAGGCCGAGAACGGCCGACTGCGGCGGATTGATGATCGGCGTCGACATCAGCCCGCCGAACACGCCGCCGTTGGAGATTGTGAAGGTGCCGCCCTTCATGTCGTCCATGGTCAGCGATCCGTCCTTGGCCTTCTGGCCATAGCCGGCGATGGCCTGCTCGATTCCGGCGAAGGACAGCTTGTCGCAATCGCGCACGACCGGCACCACAAGCCCGTTAGGTGCGGACACCGCGATCGAGATATCGACGTAGTCGAAATAGATGATGTCATCGCCGTCGATCTGCGCATTGACCGACGGGATGCTCTTGAGTGCAAGCACCGAAGCCTTGGCGAAGAACGACATGAAGCCGAGCTTGATGCCGTGCTTCTTGGCGAACACGTCCTTGTACTTGTCGCGCGTGGCGATCACGGCGGACATGTCCACGTCGTTGAACGTGGTGAGCAACGCTGCGTTGTCCTGCGCGCTCTTGAGCCGCTTGGCGATGGTCTGGCGCAGTCGCGTCATTTTGACGCGCTCCTCGCGGCGTTCGCCCGAGGCGGCGGTTGCCGTAGCGGCGACGGGCGCGCTGGCGGCGGGCGCGGGCTGCGCGGTCTTTGCCTTGGCGGCGGCGACCACGTCATCCTTGGTAATGCGACCGTCCTTGCCAGTGCCGGTGACCTTTGCGGGATCGATGCCATATTCCAGCACCGCACGGCGCACGGAAGGCGAGAGCACCGCCGGGTCTGCTGACGTATCTTCTGATACGGCAGGTGCCGGCGCAGGCGTTGCCGCAGGCGCCGGAGTGGGGGCAGGGGCCGCAGCCACTGGGGCGGCTGGTGCAGAGGCGGGCTTGCCCTGACCATCCTCGATCATGGCGATCAGCGCGCCGACGACGACGTTTTCGCCCTCTGCCGCCAGATGCTCTCCCATGATGCCGGCCTGCGGCGACAGAACGTCAACCGCGACCTTGTCGGTTTCGAGGCTGGCAATCGCCTCGTCCGCGGCGACGGAATCACCAGGCTGCTTGAGCCACTGGCCGATGGTGGCCTCGGAAACGGATTCGCCCAGGGTAGGAACCTTGACTTCACTCGACATGGTTTATCTCAAGCCTTCTGCTTGCGCCGGATTTCGGAACGGACGGAAAGGCCCAGCGCATCGGCGACGAGCGCGGCCTGTTCGGCGGCGTGGCGCTTGGCCAGGCCGGTTGCGGGGGAGGCGGCGGCAGCACGCCCAGCATAGCGGACGCGACCGATCTTGCAGCCGGCTTCCTCGGCGGCATCCTCGATCTGCGAGCCGACGAAGAACCACGCGCCGTTGTTGCGCGGCTCTTCCTGGCACCACACCACTTCCTCGATGTTGGGCATGCGGGCCAGGCGTGCCGTGAGTGGTTCCCCGGGGAACGGATAAAGCTGCTCTAGACGGATGATCTGCACATCCTTCACTCCAGCGGCATCGCGCGCTTCGATAAGGTCATAGGCGACCTTGCCGGAACACAGCACCACCTTGCGCGTGTCGTTGTCGGCAGGCGAGGAGGGGTCGGACAGGATGCGAAAGAAGTGGCCTTCGCTGAAGAAGTCCGCCGCCCGCGACTTTGCCATCGGATGGCGCAGCAGCGACTTGGGCGTCATGATGATCAGCGGCTTGCGGAACGGGCGGTGCATCTGCCGGCGCAGCACATGGAAGTAGTTGGCCGGGCTGGTGATATTGCACACCTGCAGGTTGTCCTGTGCGCAGAGCTGGAGGAAACGCTCCAGCCTTGCCGAGGAGTGTTCCGGTCCCTGACCTTCGTAGCCATGCGGTAGCAGCATTACGAGACCGTTGGCCCGCAGCCACTTGGCTTCGGACGCAGCGATATACTGGTCGATGATGATCTGCGCGCCGTTGGCGAAGTCACCGAACTGCGCTTCCCACAGCACGAGCGTCTTAGGGTCGGCGCTGGCAAAGCCGTATTCAAAGCCGAGCACGCCGTATTCGGACAGCGTGCTGTCATGCACTTCGAAGCGGCCATGTGGAACGGTCGAGAGCGGGATATATTTGTGTTCGTCGGTCTGATCGACCCAGACAGCGTGACGTTGGCTGAACGTGCCGCGACCCGAATCCTGGCCTGACAGGCGGACGTTGTAGCCTTCGGACACAAGGCTGCCATAAGCCAGCGCCTCGGCGGTCGCCCAGTCGAAGCCTTCGCCCGACTTGAACATCTCGCGCTTGGCATCGAGGACGCGGTTGAGCGTCTTGTGGACGGTCAAGCTCTCGGGAACGGTGGTCAAGATGCGGCCAAGGCTGTCGAACAGCTTCGCTTCTATGCCGGTGGCCACGTTGCGGCGCGCGGTCTCGGCATCGTTTGGTTTGTAGAAACCGCTCCACTGGCCGCCGAACCAGTCGGCCTCGTTGGCCTTGTACGACTTGGCGGCTTCGAACTCTTCTTCCAAATGCGCGATGAACGCAGCTTCGGTTTCGGCGAGGAAGCCAGCTTCGATCACGCCTTCGTTGGTCAGGCGCTCTGCGTAGATCGCACTCACCGGCGGATGCTGGCGGATTCGGTCATACATCAGCGGCTGCGTGAAACTGGGTTCGTCGCCCTCGTTGTGGCCGAAGCGGCGATAGCACCACATGTCGATCACGATGTCGCGTCCAAAGGTCTGGCGGTAGTCGATCGCCAGCTTGCAGCAGAACGTCACGGCAGCGGGATCGTCGCCATTCACGTGGATGATCGGCGCCTGCACGCCCTTCGCCACATCGGACGGGTAGGGCGATCCGCGCGAGAACTGCGGGCTGGTGGTGAAGCCGATCTGGTTGTTGATGATGAAGTGGATGCAACCACCGGTGTCGTAGCCGCCGACGCCGGACAAGCCGAAGCACTCCCAGACGATGCCCTGTCCGGCGAATGCGGCGTCGCCGTGGATCAGCACTGGAATGACCTGCTTGTGCTTGCCCTTGCCGATGTCGTCATAACGCACCTGATAGGCACGCACTTTGCCGAGCACGATCGGGTCCACCGTTTCGAGGTGGCTGGGGTTGGGCATCAGGCTCATGTGAACCTTGTTGCCGCCGAAATCGCGGTCGGTGGACGTGCCAAGGTGATACTTCACATCACCCGAACCGCCGACGTCTTCGGGGTTGGCGGTGCCGCCGGAGAATTCGTGGAAGATGACCTTGTACGGCTTGGCCATCACGTTCGCGAGGACGTTCAGGCGGCCGCGGTGGGCCATGCCGTAGACGATCTCCTTCACGCCGAGCTGGCCGCCATACTTGATGACGCCTTCCAGCGCCGGGATCATGGATTCACCGCCGTCGAGCCCGAAACGCTTGGTGCCTACATACTTGCGGCCAAGGAACTTCTCGTATTGCTCGCCGCGCACGACGGCAGCGAGGATCGCCTTCTTGCCCTCGACGGTAAACTCGATCTCCTTGTCGGCGCCTTCCATGCGATCCTGCAGGAAGCGGCGCTCCTCGACATCGGCGATGTGCATGTATTCTAGGCCGACTTTGCCGCAGTAGTTCGCCTGCAGAATCTTTACGACCTCGCGAACCGTCGTCCACTCAAGGCCGAGGCTGCCGCCGATGTAGACCGGGCGGTCCAGCGCCGCGCCGCTGAAGCCGTGGTATTCCGGCGAAAGATCCGCCGGCAACGCGCGGTGCGAAAGATGTAGCGGATCGAGATCGGCTGCAAGGTGGCCGCGCACACGATAGCTGCGAATGAGCATCATGGCGCGTACGGCGTCAGCGGCAGCTTCCTCGATACGTTCGCTACTGGCGGGCGCGCCGACTTTTGCAGCCGATTTCTCAATGGCAACCTTGAGTGCAGTCGGATCGAGCGCGCGGGTCAACTCGTCTTCGAAGTCTCCGCCAACGTTAGGCCAGCCAGCACGCTGCCAACTTGGGCCAGGTTGCGGGCCGTCCTGACCCAGGTCAGGCGTGAATTCGAAACCTTCGTTGCCCATCGGAATTACCTTTCCGCGCCGCAATCGTGGATCGACGCAATCGAGCAATCAGCACAAGGGCCGTTCAGTTCCCTGGGGAGGAGAGCTGCTGCCCAATTTGTTGTGCCCCCTTCGCGGGGGCACCGTTCAAGTTGTGCCCCACCAAGGGGGCACATTGTAAAATGTGTGCCTCCAAGCAGGGAGGCTCGGGATCAGACGAGTTCCTTCAGCAGGGCCTCGAGTGTCACACCGAGTTCAGACGGCGACGGCGAAACGCGGATACCCGCTTCTTCCATTGCCGCGATCTTGTCTTCCGCGCCGCCCTGACCGCCGGAAACGATCGCACCGGCGTGGCCCATGCGGCGGCCCGGAGGAGCCGTGAGGCCGGCGATAAAGCCAACCATCGGCTTCTTGCGGCCGCGCTTGGCTTCGTCCTTCAGGAACTGCGCTGCTTCTTCCTCGGCAGAACCGCCGATCTCGCCGATCATGATGATCGACTTGGTCTCGTCGTCGGCGAGGAAGAGTTCCAGCACGTCGATGAAGTTCGTGCCATTGACCGGATCGCCGCCGATGCCGACTGCCGTGGTCTGGCCAAGGCCTGCATTCGTGGTCTGGAACACGGCTTCATAGGTAAGCGTGCCCGAGCGCGAAACAACACCCACCGAGCCCTTGGAGAAGATGCTGCCGGGCATGATGCCGATCTTGCATTCGCCGGGAGTCAGCACGCCGGGGCAGTTCGGGCCGATCAGGCGCGACTTCGAGCCCGAGAGGGCGCGCTTCACGCGGACCATGTCCAGAACTGGAACGCCTTCGGTGATTGCTACGATCAGTTCGATCTCGGCGTCGATGGCTTCCAGGATCGCGTCGGCGCAGCCAGCGGGCGGCACATAGACGCAGCTTGCGGTGGCCCCGGTTGCGGCCTTGGCTTCGGCGACGGTATCAAACTGCGGCAGGCCGATGTGATCGGTGCCGCCCTTGCCGGGGGTTACGCCCGCGACCATCTGCGTGCCGTAATCGAGCGCGGCCTGCGTGTGGAAGCTGCCGGTCTTGCCGGTCATGCCCTGCGTGATGACCTTGGTGTTCTTGTTTACGAGAATCGACATCGAAATTGGCTCCTGGGGAGAAGATTCAGTCTGGCTGGACTGCGAGGATCAAGCGAGCGAGCCGTCGATGCCCTTGCAGGCTTCGAGCAGTTCTTTGACTGCGTCCACGGAGACCTGCAGGTTGCCCTTGGCTTCGTCGTCGAGTTCGACCTCAACCACCTTTTCAACGCCGCCCGCACCGATCATCACCGGCACGCCGACATACAGGCCGTCCACGCCATACTGGCCATCGACATAGGCTGCGCAAGGCAGGATGCGCTTCTGGTCATTGAGATAGGCTTCGGCCATCGCGATGCCGCTGGTGGCGGGCGCATAGAACGCCGAGCCGGTCTTGAGCAGGCCGACGATCTCGCCGCCGCCCGAACGGGTGCGCTGCACAATCGCGTCGATCTTTTCCTTGGTGGAAAGACCCATCTTGATCAGATCGGGAACGGGGATGCCGTTGACGGTCGAATACTGGACGACCGGCACCATGGTATCGCCGTGGCCACCGAGCACGAACGTGTTCACGTCGCGCACCGAGACGCCGAATTCCCAGGCAAGGAAAGTCGAGAAGCGGGCCGAGTCGAGAACGCCGGCCATGCCGACGACTTTGTTGTGCGGCAGGCCCGAGAATTCGCGCAGCGCCCAGACCATCGCGTCGAGCGGGTTGGTGATGCAGATCACGAATGCGTCGGGCGCGTTGTTCTTGATGCCTTCGCCGACTGCCTTCATCACCTTGAGGTTGATGCCCAGCAGGTCGTCGCGGCTCATACCCGGCTTGCGGGCGACACCGGCGGTGACGATGATGACGTCCGCGCCCGCAATATCGGCATAGTCGTTGGAGCCGGTGATCTGCGCGTCGAAGCCTTCAACCGGTCCGCACTGCGAAAGATCGAGCGCCTTGCCCTGGGGCAGGCCTTCGGCCACGTCGAACAGGACGATATCGCCAAGTTCCTTCTGGGCAGCGAGGTGGGCGAGCGTGCCGCCGATATTGCCGGCGCCGATAAGCGCGATCTTCTTGCGAGCCATGTTGCTGTCTTGTCCTTCACACAAGGCGGGAAAGCCTGACGTATGGCGACAAACCCAGTCCCGCAGCAGGCAGGCGCCGTCAATCTCGCCGACGCCACTAGGCCGGTCGGGAGTACATTGCAACCTTCAAAGCCTCGCAGAATGAGCAGGTCCCACAGTTTATATGATATCAGTTCGCAATAGCAATAACAGTCGCGGAATTGCCTGATTTATAGGGATAATCGCACGCTCGTGTTTCGGGGGTATTTCCGCTGTGCGACTTATCCGGCGCTTTGCGCGATGCGGCGGGCATAGGCGTCAGCCATGCGGCGGTCGAGCTTGCGGCAAATGCCTAGCCACCATTCGCATTGTGCCTCGTCGTTGGACAGGCGCGCCACATCAGCGATATCACGCGCGCGCTCGGCGGCAGCGAGGCCATAGCGCGCGAAATGGCGCAAGGCGGCATTGAGCATGGCATCGTTCAGCGGCGATGCGATGTTGTCATTCGCGGCCTGCAATTGAAAGCATCGGGGGGCCGAACGAAGGTTCGTAGAGACGCGGGCGCTGACACCTGCGGTTGCCCCTACGTTCAACAAGGCCGAAAAGCCGTGCTGGCGCGCCGGTGCAAAACGGATGGTCATGGCGGTAGCCCTTGTTGTTTATTCCAGAGTTGCCGTGGTTTAACCCAAAGGCGGCTAAGCCTTCATGATGGGCTATGGTTGCCGGCGCGTTAGGAAAGGCAACTGGCCCGCAAAGGGCTCAATTCGTCGGAGAGCCGATCCAGCGGCCGCTGTTCTGGTATTCCGGACGGATCCCCGTCGCCTCGGGCAGCTTCTCCCCACGATACAGCGAATCGCCGCCGCGTTGACGCAGATCATCGGTGTACACGGGCGCAGGGGCAAGCGTTGCCGGTGCCGGCGCGGCGGTCTGGATGGTCCCGACGGGAGCCACGCCAAGCAAGTTGTCGTAAGTCTTCTGGACGTACAGCGGATCGAGCGAGGCGGTCGCGGCTGCTGCTGCTGCCGTATCATCGCGGCGGTGCGGCCCTGCCATCGGCTCGCTGCCGAGGTAAGCAAAGCGGAAGGCGCCGAGACGGCCTGCGGCACCGGCAAAGCTGTAGAACCGATGCGCGCCGATAGTGCCAAGGTAGTTAAGGCTGGGCGCCCAATAGGGATGCACCTGCACTGTATGGTAATGCGTGGCGAGGCCAACCGGCGCATAGACATATCCGGCAAGCGCGCTGCGCGCGACGGCTTCGGCGCGCATCCAGAACAGGCGGCTGGGCCTACGCGCCAACGATCCGTCGCAAGTGAACGAGAACTGGCAACCTGTGGTGCGTTCGGAACCCTGATAAACGACGCCGCACACGGTGTTGGGATAAGCGGGATGCGCAACGCGGTTGAGCACGACCTGCGCTACGGCTCGCTGGCCGGCGTCCGGCTCGCTGGCGGCTTCGTAATAGATCGCGGCGGTCAGGCACTGTTCGGCGCGCGTCCAGTTGACGCCGCTGTTGTCGATGCGCATCGATCGCGCGATCGGGCCGATGGTGGGATCATCCACGCTGGGGATGTCGCCCTCGCCATGCACGTCTTCGCCGATCCGGGCGACCGGGCTCTCCAGCTCCAGATAGTAGAACGCCGATCCGGGGAAGCTGCCGCCGGCCTGCTCGAACGGCATCGGTTGCACCGCTGCTTCGTTTTGCACAGCATCGCCGATGCTGAAGCGGTCCCAGCTGTCAGGCGCGGCGAATGCGGGCAGGGCGATCGCGCCGGCCAGTGCGACGGCAATCCGGCCGCGCTTGCGAAAACGCATGCGCCTGACCTTGCGTGACCGACCGCCCCCACGCGCAAAGCGGGCCGAGAAATCCCTGGGCCGGTCTTCATGCGTTGGTGTGGAAGCGGGGTTCATCGTGTCTTTCTGGTCAACCGATCCCGCAACTACGCGCGCCTGCATGGCAATGCAGCCGCCGATTCCGGGCCGTGCCGAAGCGGCACAGCGTTTCGCGATACACTTAACCGGTAAACAATTGCCGATGCGCCTTCGCCGAGGCACACGAAAAAGCGCCGCGCGGCGGGAGCCGGCGGCGCTTTTGCATCAGGCCTGGCGACAGGCCTACTTCTTGGCGGGTGCCGGGCTCTCGTCCACGAGGCCGCGCGCCACCAGCATCGGCTGGATCTGCGGATCGCGTCCGGCGAAGTCACGGTACATCACCGCGTAGTCCTTGGTGTGCCCCAGTCCGAGGAAAGTAGTACGGACGTGATCGCCATTGGCACGGGTCGGCCCGCCGTTCTTGACGACCCAGTCCCACGCATCATGCGCCAGCATCTCGGTCCAGATATAGGAGTAGTATCCGGCTGCGTAGCCATTGTCCCAGATGTGCCGGAAGTATGGCGTGCGGTAGCGCGGCGGGATCAGGTCGGTCTTGAGGCCGGTCTTCGCCAGCGCCTGTTGTTCGAAGGTTTTGGCATCCTGCTTGGCGTTGGCCGGGGTCAGTTCATGCCACAGGATGTCCACCATCGCCGCTGCCAGCGTCTCGCCAAAGCCGAGGCCCTGGTTGAACCGGGCGGCTGCGTTGATCTTGTCGATCAGCGCCTGCGGGATGGTTTCGCCGGTCTTGTAGTGCTTGGCGTAGTTGTTCAGCACGACAGGGACGGTTGCGAAGTTCTCGTTGAACTGGCTGGGAAACTCGACGAAGTCGCGCGCCGTCGCCGTGCCCGAAAGCGATGGGAACTGCTGATCGGCGAACAGACCATGCAGCGCGTGGCCGAACTCGTGGAACATGGTAGTCACGTCATCCCATGTAGCCAGCGCCGGCTCGCCATCTGCCGGAGCGGTGATGTTGAGCGTGTTGCTGACCACTGGCTTGTCACCGAGCAGTTTCGACTGGCCGACGAAGCTGTTCATCCAGGCCCCGCCCTTCTTGTTGGGCCGGGCGAAGGGATCGACATAGAACAGGCCCATCTTGGAGCCGTCCTTGTCGTAGACGGTGTAGACCCGCATCGAGGGGTGATACACGGGAATGTCGGTGCGGCGCTTGAAGCTGATGCCGTAGAACTGGCTGGCGGCGAACAGCACGCCGTCTTCCATGACTCGCCACACTTCGAAGTATGGCTTGATCTGCGATTCATCGAGATCGTACTGCGCCTTGCGGACTTCCTCGGCGTAGAAGCCCCAGTCGTGCGGGGCGAGTGTGATGTTCTGGCCATCGGCACGGGCCTTGGCCTCCAGCAGCTTCTCTTCGCGCGCCTGCGTTTCGGCGAGAGCGGGGACAAACCCCTGCATGAATTTCATCGCCTCGGCTGGCTGCTTCACCATGCGATCGTACATCGCGAAGGTCGCATAGTTCGGCAGGCCAAGAAGCTGCGCCTTTTGCGCGCGCAGTTCGGCAATTTGCGAGACGAGCGCAGTGGTGTCGTGCGCATCTCCGCCCGAGGTGCGGTTGAGACTGGCGTCCATGAGCTTCTGGCGGCTGGCGCGGTTGGTCAGGAAGGCAAGGGCGGGCTGCTGGGTCGTGTTGACGAGCGATATGATGTACTTGCCCGGCATGCCCTTGTCCTCGGCGCGCTTTTTCGCCGCGGCCAGGTCTGCGGCGGGCAGTCCAGCAAGTTCC
Source organism: uncultured Novosphingobium sp. (assembly GCA_964502105.1). Taxonomy (GTDB): domain Bacteria; phylum Pseudomonadota; class Alphaproteobacteria; order Sphingomonadales; family Sphingomonadaceae; genus Novosphingobium. The sequence continues at coordinate 28,940 of CAZCUS010000019.1, forward strand.
TCTGCCGTATCGAACACCGGTGCCTTGGCGGCGGTGGCCTCGGTCAGCTTTTGCGAGAACTCGGTTTCCAGCCCGGCGAGCGTGGTGTTCAACGTCTTGAGCTGTTCCTTCTGCGCGGGCGCGAGGAGGGCACCGGCGTGAACGAACTGCGCATAGGTCGTCTCAAGCAGCATCGCCCCTTCGGCCGGAAGCGTCAGCGAGGCGCGCTGATCGTAAATCGTCTTGATCCGCTGGAACAGCTTGTCGTTGAGGTAGGTGTCGTCGTTCAGCGCGGACAGTTTGGGCGATACGGCCTTTTCCGTTGCATCGAGGGTATCGTCAGTGTTCGCCGAGGTAAGCTGACCGAACACCGACAGCACGCGGTTGAGCGTAAGGCCGCTCTTTTCCAGTGCGACAAGCGTGTTGTCGAACGTCGGCGGCTGGGGATTGTCGGCAATCTTCGCGATTTCCGCGCGAGCTTCGGCGATGCCAGCCTCGATCGCGGGCTGATAGTCCGCGCTCTGGACCTTGGTGAAGTCCGGCGCATGGAACGGCAGGGTGCTTTCCTTCGCGAAGTAGCCGGCGTTCGCTTGTGCGGCCGCGCCTTTAGCGGGCTTGGTAGCCGCCGATGCGGTGGTGTTCAGCATGTTCATGCTTCCTGCGAGAAGGGCGGCACCGAATACGGCATGCGCCGTGGCGGCCTTTAGCCGAATTTTCATAGGGGGAGGTCTCCTTGGTCGGATGGCCGGCAATACCATGGCCAGCGCTCATCCGTGCCCAACGCGCGACGGGTCGCAGTGGTTGCATGGGTGTAGCCCGCGCGCAACTGGCGCGAGGGCTGCTTAACCCGTTCAGGCATCGCGCGTTTCCAGCCATTCGAGCAGCGCTCCCAAGCAATCGCGACCAAGCTGCATTGACCGTTCCGGGCTCCAGGCCTGCCGGGCGTCGGGCGCGGCATCGTGATCCTTGAACGGCATTTCCAGCGTCATCGATACGCAGCCGAAGCGCTCCGCCAACTGGTTGGTCGACATCGACAGGTTGCCGGTGCCGGGGCGGGCAACAGGATATCCCAGCTTAGTCTGAAAATCCGGCGTGCGGCGGTCGAGTATCGCCTGATAGCGATTATAACCTTGGCTCTGCTCGGGCTTGAGCGAGGGGATGCCTTCGAACCCGGCAAGGAATACGCCCGGGATTGCTTCATCGCCGTGGACGTCCATTGCGAAATCAACGCCAGTGCGGTCCATCGCATCGCGTATCGCCAGCACTTCGGGTGACTTTTCGGCGGTGGGGTTGTCCCACTCGCGGTTGAGATTGATGCCCACCGCGTTGGTTCGTAAGTGGCCGCGCATCGATCCGTCGGGGTTGCAGTTCGGAACTACGTGGACCCGGCAACGGCGCAGCAACTCGCGGCCCACCGAATTGGCAGAATCGGTGAGCAGGTCGAGCGCGCCTTCCATCCACCATTCCGCCATCGATTCGCCTGGGTGCTGGCGCGCATACAGCCATACTTGGGTCGCCCCACTGCCCATCGACAGGCAGTCCAGCGACTGGCCATCGAGCGTGGTGCCGAGGCATTGATAAGCGACGCCATCGGCCTGCGCGCATTGCGCGACGAGCTCATGGTGTCGCTCCATCGAATAGGGCGCGAAATAAGCGAACCACGCGATGTCGCTGGTCGAGGTGTAGCGGATCGTCAACGTGCCACCGTCAACGTTGCCGTCCCACGTTGTCTCGGTGCGCTCCCAATCGAGGCGATCCTCCGACACGCAAGCGCGGTAGCCGGGCCAACCGCCCGCGAAGGCGGACTTGTTCAGCCCGGTGATGTGCAGCACCAGTTCGCGACCCTTGCCGCCGCTTACGCGGAAGTGGAACCACTGGAAGAAGTCCGACTGGTGATCCTTGCGGATCGCGAGGCGCGCTTCAGGGCCGTCGATGGAGAGGACTTCGATGTTGCCGGAATCGAATGCGGAATGGATTTGGATCGCTGTCATTCCACGTAGATAGTTTCGCCGGACTGGCCGGGAAACCCCTTGAACAGCGCTTGCGCCATTTGCGCCGCGCCAAGCTGAGTCTGCGCGGTGGGCGCGCTGGCCCGGACGGTCGAACTGGCGCGGCCTTCCCACAAGGTCCGCCCGCTGGCACGTTCACGGATCATCACGCGCATCGTGGTCTCGATCTGCTCGGTCGGCGGGCCGGAAAGGTCGAGACCGATTCCCACACCGACACCCACGCCTGAACCGGCACCGACGCCGACGGAAACCGGGCCGCGGCTGCGCTGGGGCAGGATCGCGCGGCGTTCCACCGCCAGTATCGCAACCTGATCGCCGACGGGCGCGGAAGCATAGCCGATCCGCGTCAATTCCTGCGTCAGCGCCGTGGCATATGAACGAAATTCAAGGCTCGCTCCATCCATGTCCGGCGCAGGTTCGATCGAGATCGTGCCTTTGGCCAGCATGGTGGTGTCGGGCAGATGGAAGCGATTGACCTCCACCGGGCCGACCGGGGCGACGCAGGCTGAAAGCACCAGCAGAGCGGTCAGTGCGCAAGCGCGGGCAGCCAGTTTCATCGCATCTCTCCGCCGCCGGACCATGGGGTTGCGGCCTCTATTCGGTGTGGGGCGGTCTTGTCCTCATTGCAAGGCTGGCACGTAAAACCGGGGAGGGCTTCAGCCGACCGGCCGGCCATTGCGCTCGGGGCGAGGGAAATTGTCGAACATCGCTTCGGTGAGCTTGCTGGCGATGGCGTTGCCGCTCCATTTGTCGTCGCCGTCGCGTGTCGCGATCTCGGCGCGGCCTTCCCACAGGACCTTGCCCGAAGCTTGATCGAGGATCCGCGCTTCCATCCGCGTGCTCACCAGCGCGGTGCGCGGCTTGGTCATGTCGACTGCGACCGCCAGCCCATAGGCAGAGCCGCGCGTCCCGACTTCCATGGCGGCGGTGCCGCTGACTGGATTGCGCTTTACCTCGGCCGGCACCAGCACATCACGCACGATGCGCAGTTCGGCAACCTGCCCGCCCTCGGGTGCGGCTTGGGTCGTGTCGTAGCCTGCCTTGACCAATTGATCGATGACTGCTGCCTCGTAAACCGCGCGATCGGGGCCGGCCATGTAGTCCTGTTCGCCCGATTCCGAAACGATCCGCACCGGGCCATGACCAAGCGCTGCGGCCGCATCGCCCTCGACCACGAAGTGGCTGGCTTCAACCCGACCTTCCCGGCCGTCATCATAGCGATTGCGATCCGGAAAGCGCGAATCGATTGGCGATTGGCCGCCGCCGCTCCAGCCCGAGTTGCCCCAACCGGAACCGCCCCATCCGCCGGGACGGGCAGCAGCGGGCGTAATGGAGACGAGCAGGGCGCAGGCGGTCAGGACCGCAGCTTCAATCTTGGACATGGCGACTCCGAAACGCAGGACTTTCCTATGTTGCGGCTATGGTGCAATGGGTTGCTGTGCAATGAATGCAGGCACTTCTTGGGATGCCTGCGACACTTTCGCGAGATCGGCAGAAAGGGCCCCCGCTGGCGCCTGCCGCGCTTGACTTGGGTGCGCTGTGGCACTAACGGCCCAGCTTCGATTTTCCGGCGGTCGGTAACCGCCCAGACACTCACTAACGAGATAGACCATGAAGATCCGTAACAGCCTGAAGTCGCTGAAGGGCCGCCACCGTGACAACCGCGTGATTCGTCGCCGCGGCCGGACCTACGTCATCAACAAGACCAATCGCCGCTTCAAGGCTCGCCAAGGCTGATTGCCGGCTTCCCCGTCGCGAGTCGGGGAAGGCAATTTCGATGCGGGCGTTTTGACGCGATGAGAAACCCCCGTGAATGCGGGGGTTCTTGTTGTGTCTGATGCCGTTGAAGCTGTCGTATTCGATGTTGGTCGGGTCCTGATCGAGTGGGACTTGCGCGAACTCTACGCCAAGCTAATCGACGATCCCGCGCAACTGGACTGGTTCGTGACGCATGTCGTCACTGAGGACTGGCACTTCCAGCATGACGCCGGGCGCGAGCTTGGCGAGATGGTGGCCGAGCGCAAGGCGCAGTTCCCCGGCCATGACGACCTGATCGATGCGTATGCCACGCGTTTTACCGAAACCATTCCCGGCCCCGTGCCCGGCACCCACGCATTGGTCCGCGCTCTCGCGGCGAACGATGTGCCGCTATACGCGATCACCAATTTCGCCAGCTCGTTCTGGGCCGAATATCGCCCCACCGAGCCGCTTTTCGCCCATTTCCGCGACATTGTCGTTTCGGGCGACGAGAAGCTCGCCAAGCCGGAGCGCCCGATCTTCGACCTTGCCGCCCGGCGCTTCGGCCATGCCCCAAGGCACATGCTTTTCATCGATGACAACGCGGCGAATATTGCGGCGGCCCGGTCGTACGGCTGGCAGGTGCATCACTTCATCGACGCTAGCGCACTCGAGCACGATCTGAGAGCCCGGGCGCTTTTGTAATCGCGCAGCCTTTGCAGCGGGCCGGATTTGCGCTCTTCTTCTCCCCGTTGCCTCCCGGCACCGACTTGTGGCGAATTATTTCGCAGGTGCAGCGTAACCCGGCTTGGCAAGTGGTTGCGCTTGTTGCATCACAAGGCGGCAAACAGGAGTCGTGATGAAGTCAACTGGCGGCACGTTCTACGACGAAATGGTCAACGCTGATGGAGCGGTTAGACCTGCCTATGCTGACTTTCGCGATTGGTATGACGCGCAGGACAAGTCCTGGCTTCGCCGGCAGAACGCAGAGGCCGAGCGCTTCTTTCGCCGCAGCGGCATCACTTTCAATGTCTATGGTGACGCGGACGGTGAGGAGCGGCTGATCCCGTTCGACATGATCCCGCGCATCATCACGGCGCGCGAATGGCGCACGTTGGTGCGCGGTATCGAACAACGCGTGCGCGCGCTAAACGCTTTCCTGCACGATCTTTATCACCGGCAGGAGATCATCCGCGCGGGCCGACTCCCAGTTTACTTTCTGCGCAACAACGAAGCGTTTCTGACGCAGATGATCGGCTTTACGCCGCCGGGTGGGGTCTACACGCACATCGTCGGCATCGATCTGGTGCGTACCGGGCCTGACGAGTTCCTTGTTCTCGAAGATAACGCGCGCACGCCCTCCGGCGTCTCGTACATGCTTGAGAACCGTGAAACGATGATGTCGATGTTTCCGGAACTCTTCACCAAGATTCCGGTGCGCCCTGTATCCGACTATCCCCGTCGGCTGGCCCGCTCGCTTAGCGCGTGCGCGCCGAGCTGCGCAGGCGAGCGTCCGGTAGTCGCGGTTCTGACGCCGGGCATCTACAATTCGGCGTATTATGAGCATGCGTTCCTGGCCGACCAGATGGGCGCCGAACTGGTCGAGGGCAGCGATCTGCGCGTCGTCGATGGCCGCGTCGCGATGCGCACGACAACGGGTTACACGCCGATCGACGTGATCTACCGCCGGGTGGACGACAACTATCTCGATCCACTGAGCTTCGTGCCGGACAGCATCCTCGGCGTCGCCGGGATCATGGATGTCTATCGTTCGGGCAAATTGACGATCGCCAATGCGCCGGGCACCGGCATCGCCGACGACAAGGCGCTCTACACATTCATGCCGGATATCGTCGAGTTCTACACCGGCGAGAAACCGATCCTCAAGAACGTCGAGACATGGCGCTGTATCGAACCGGATTCGCTGCAGTACGTGCTTGATAATCTGGCCCAGCTCGTCGTGAAGGAAGTGCACGGATCGGGCGGCTACGGCATGCTGATCGGCCCGGCGGCGTCCAAGCGGGAACTTGCGGAGTTCGAGGCGAAGCTGCGCGCCAAGCCCGAGGCATATATTGCGCAACCCACTCTATCCCTCTCCACCGTACCCATCTTTGCCAAAGAAGGGCTGGCACCGCGCCATGTCGATTTGCGACCGTTCGTGCTGGTCTCTCCTGAGGGCATCGATATCACGCCGGGCGGATTGACCCGCGTCGCGCTGAAAAAGGGGTCGCTGGTGGTGAACTCGTCGCAGGGCGGCGGCACCAAGGATAGCTGGGTATTGGAGGATTAATGCTCGGTCGGGCTGCCAATGGTGTCTACTGGATGTCCCGCTATCTTGAGCGGGCGGAAAATACGGCGCGCCTGGTCGATGTCGGCTTCCACCTTGCGCTGACTCGGGGCAGCCACGCCTCGCAGGAAGAGGAATGGAAATCGGTCTTGACGACCACCGGGCAGGTGGCTGGTTATGCCGCCGGTCATCAGGAATATACCGGCGCGCAAGTGTTCAACTACCTGCTGCGCGACAAGGACAATCCGGGCAGCCTGCTCGAAATGATCGAACTGGCGCGCACCAATGCCCGTGTGGTGCGCACAAGCATTACCAATGAGGTTTGGGAAGCGACCAACGAAACATGGATGCTGGTGCGCGAATTGCTCGCTCGCCCCGTCCGCGAGAGCAACCTGGGTGAGGTGCTGGCTACGATCCGCCGGCAGACCAAGCTGGTGCGCGGTGCCATGGAAGGTTCGATGCTGCGCAATGACGTGTTCAACTTCGCGCGGATCGGCACCTTCATCGAACGCGCGGACAGCACTGCCCGCATTCTCGATGTGAAGTATTACGTGCTGCTGCCCTCTTCGGCCTGGGTCGGGTCGAGCCTGGACAACGTGCAGTGGGACACGCTGCTGCGTTCGGTTGCGGGCAATCGCGCCTATTCGTGGCTAAACGCTGGGACAATGGACCCGCGCGGCATCGCCCAGTTCCTGATCCTTGACCGCCGGTTTCCGCGCAGCCTGGTGTTCTGCTACGAGAAGATCCGTAGCAACATGGCCGGGATCGCGATGCAGTACGGCGGCGAAACGCAAGCGCACCAACTCCTGCGCGAAGCCGGTGCAGCGCTGCATCAAGTGACTATCGAAGAAGTGTTCGAGCGCGGACTGCACGAATTCCTGCAGGGTTTCCTTGGCAAGAACTCCCACATCGGCGAGGCTATTGCGGCCGATTACCGGTTTATCGACTAAGGCGACGACAGCAGTGCTCCTCTCCATCAGCCATACGACGCGCTACGGTTTCGCACAGCCTGTCTCGCACGGCCTCCAGCGGCTTCGATTGCGGCCCAAATCGACCCATGGGCAGGAAATCATCGACTGGACGATGACGCTCGACGGCGCGAAGCCGGAAGTCTCGTACGAAGACGAGCACAACAACCACGTTTCGCTGGTTTCCATCGAGCCAGGCGCTTCGGAAGTGATCGTGCAATGTTCGGGCACGGTGCGCACCCGCGACAACAATGGCGTGATTGGCCCGCATGTCGGCCATATGCCGCTGTGGTGCTTCCTTCGCCCGACCAAGCTGACCCGCGCGGGCCTCAAAGTGCGCGCGCTGGTCGCCAGCGTGGATGAGGACAAGACCAACCGTCTGGCGTTCCTGCATGCCTTGTCTCACACCATTCGCGAAACGGTGGAATACGTTCCCGGCTCCACCGACGTGACCACCTCGGCCGAACAGGCGCTGACAGCGGGAAAGGGCGTGTGTCAGGACCACGCGCACATCCTGATCAGCGCGGGCCGCCTGCTGGACATCCCGATGCGCTACGTCGGCGGCTACCTGCTGATGGACGATCGGATCGAGCAAGACGCCGGCCACGGCTGGGCAGAGGCTTTTGTCGAAGGGCTGGGCTGGATCGGCTTCGACATTTCCAACGAGATCTGCCCGGACGAACGCTACGTACGCGTCGCTACGGGATGCGATTATAGAGAAGCTGCCCCGATTACCGGCATTGCCGTCGGTGCCGGGGAAACCACCCTCGATGTGCATTTGTCGGTGGAGGAAAATAGGCTAGGGCAACAACAGCAGCAACAGGGGCAAGTTCAGCAACAGGGTTCGGGCCAGTCTCAGTCGCAGAGCGGCTAGTTGGTCGGGTCCGCGTGGCCCATCGCTGATCGGGGAGCAAGGAAGCAAACCCATGACATATTGCGTGGGCATGATGCTCGACCGCGGGCTCGTTCTCATGAGCGACACCCGCACCAATTCGGGCGTCGACAACATATCGACGTTTCGCAAGATGTTTCACTGGTCGAACCCCGGTGAGCGGATCATTGCGGTGATGACAGCCGGCAATCTGGCGACCACGCAATCGGTCATCAGCCAGCTTGAGGAACGCACCAAGGCGCCGTCTGAGCGGCACAATTCGCTGCTTGAGGCGGAAACAATGTTTCAGGTCGCCACGATCGTGGGCGAACTGTTGCGCGATACGATTGCAGCCAGCGCTTCGGACAACGGCCAGTCCGGAGCGGGCACGTTCGGGGCATCGATGATCGTTGCCGGGCAGATCAAGGGCATGGAGCCACGCCTGTTCCTGATCTATCCCGAAGGCAATTTCATCGAGGCCAGCTTCGACACGCCGTTTTTCCAGATCGGTGAGACCAAATATGGCCGGCCAATCCTGATCCGGGGATACAGCCGCGACATGGAATTCGAGGCGGCGATCAAGTTGATGATGGTTTCGTTCGACTCGACACTGAAGGCCAATCTCTCGGTCGGCTTGCCGCTCGATCTGGTGGTGATCGAACGGGGCAATTTCGAACCGCTGCATGAGCGGCGCATCGATGGCGACGATCCTTATTTCAAGGCCATCTCAACCGGCTGGGGCGAGGCTCTGCGCCAAGCGTTCCATTCGTTGCCGAACTACCTGATGGATACGACGGAGCGCCAGGCGGCTGAGTAGAAGCGACCGCTGCGAGCAGGCCCCTATCTTTGCGAGCAGGCCAGGTCGATGATCCCGGATTCCAGCTTCGATATGCTGCCGCCGCGACCGGCGATTTCCTCGTCGATGCATTTCTGTCGCGGCGAACGCTTATCGACGATCTTGAGGCGCACGCGGCGATCGATCTCGCTGACCTCGCGGCGCTCGATCATGGACAGGTCTTCCAACTCGCGCGTGCCGTTATACAGCGATCGGTAATTGAAGACCGCGCGACCGACGTTGAAACCCGGCCAGGTGATCGGCTCCGGCTCATCAGCATGGAGGGGAGCGGAAACGGCGATCAAGGCCGCCATGGTCGCACCGATGATGAGGTTTCGCATTTCGTGGCTCCTGCTTACGCCGCTATCCATGCCGGGCCAGCCGTGAAGCGTCGCTTAACGCACCGCGCCTCGATCAGCGGCAAAAATTCGCGCCGTCGGCCTCGAGGTGGAAATGGTTTTTGTGTGCCGCATTGTAAGCCGGGCCCAGCGTGGTGCCGAAGCGCTTGCAGGCGCTTTGGTGCACCACTCGCAGGAAGCGCTGCTCTGCGGGCGTGCCGTTGCTCCAATCATCAAGCACGCTGACACGGCGGCCATCGGCGAGCACGAAGGCGGATACGTCGATGGCATTGGCCGTCGCATGGCCGGATCGGCGATTGCTGCCGGCGACATTGCGGCAACTGTAGCTGCCATACGTCTCGATCCTGATCAGTCGGCTGCCCAGAATCTGCAAAGCGGCGCGGTCCGCACCAAAGCGGGCCCAGCCGGCGAAGGCTTCAGCCATGCCGCATTTGACCGGGCCGAGATTGGACAGTTCCAGCATCGCCGAATCGCTTTGCAGCGCGGCCAGCCTCACGGTGCCGAGATTCGAGCAGCCCGCACCGAAATTGCGATCGGGCAGCGGCGTGAAATTCGCCTGCGTCGCGCCAAGTGTAGCCAGGCACTGGCGCACTTCGGGGCGCGGCGGCGCCCATGTGGCCTGCTTGCGCGCCGCTTGCGGTTTCGAACTGTGCGGAATCTCCAAGCAGCCCGAAAGCGCGGGGATCAGGGCCAGCAGGAACACGACTTTACGCATGGCCAGACGCTGCCACGATATGGTTAGGATATCCTTGCCAAATCATTAGGTTGGTAGGCGATCGCGGCGAACGGAGCGGCAGCCTTGCTCCCGGCTTCTTGTCCACCGGCCAACCGCAAGCTGCATTGACAATATGCGCCACGGCCCTATTGGCGGCGGCGGGCCACGCGGTCCCAACGCCGCGCGTGCTCTCTGTGAGGAGAGTCTTAAATGACTGATTTTGTGAAGCCCGCGGGCAAGCCCGTGCGTGCATACTTTTCTTCCGGTCCTTGCGCCAAGCCGCCCGGATATTCCCCTGATAAACTTGCGACTGAGTCGCTCGGCCGTTCGCATCGCGCGAAAATCGGCAAGACGCGCCTGCAGTACTGCATTAACCTCATGCGCGAAGTGCTCGGCCTGCCCGATACGCACCGCATCGGCATCGTGCCCGGTTCCGATACCGGCGCATTCGAGATGGCGATGTGGACGATGCTCGGCGCGCGGGGCGTGACTGCGCTGGCATGGGAAAGCTTCGGCGACGGCTGGGTCACGGACGCGGTCAAGCAACTCAAGCTCGAACCCACAGTGATGCGCGCCGATTACGGCCAGCTTCCCGATCTCGACAAAGTCGACTGGTCGGACGACGTTCTGTTCACCTGGAACGGCACCACCTCGGGCGTGCGCGTTCCAGACGGCGAATGGATCCCTGACGATCGCGAAGGTCTGTCGTTCGCCGATTCGACCAGCGCGGTGTTCGCCTACGACATTCCCTGGGACAAGATCGATGTCGCGACCTTCTCGTGGCAGAAGGTGCTGGGCGGCGAGGGCGGCCATGGCGTGCTGATCCTCGGCCCGCGCGCCGTCGAACGTCTCGAAAGCTACACCCCGTCGTGGCCGCTGCCGAAGGTCTTCCGCCTGACCAAGGGCGGCAAACTCGTCGAAGGCGTGTTCAAGGGCGAGACGATCAACACCCCGTCGATGCTTGCGGTCGAGGACGCGATCTTCGCGCTCGAATGGGCACAGTCGCTCGGCGGCCTGGAAGGCCTCAAGGCGCGCAGCGATGCCAACGCCGCAGCGCTCGACAAGATCGTCGCCGAACGCGACTGGCTTTCGCACCTCGCGGTCGATCGTGGTACGCGCTCGAAGACTTCGGTTTGCCTGCTCATCGAAGGCGCAGACGCTGACTTCATCAAGAAGTTCGCCAAGCTGCTGGAAGACGAGCACGTCGCCTATGACATCGCCGGCTACCGCGATGCTCCGCCGGGCCTGCGCATCTGGTGCGGCGCGACGGTCGATACCGCCGATATCGAGGCGCTCGGTCCTTGGCTCGACTGGGCCTGGGCCTCACTGACGGCGTGACTTTCATAGCCCTCGCCCCTTGAGGGGAGAGGGTTGGGAGAGGGGAGAAACCTCTCCATTTCCACCAGATTACGGGCCGGCGAGAGCGATATCCCCCTCTCCCCGGCTCTCTCCCCTGAAGGGGAGAGGGAGACATTTATGACCAAGCCCAAAGTACTCATTTCCGACAAGATGGACCCCAACGCCGCCGCGATCTTTCGCGAGCGTGGTTGCGAGGTTGACGAAATCACCGGCAAGACGCCCGAGGAACTCAAAGCGATCATCGGTAATTACGATGGCCTTGCGATCCGCAGTTCGACGCGCGTCACGCAGGAAATTCTCGACGCCGCGCCGAACCTGAAAGTCATTGGCCGCGCCGGCATTGGTGTCGATAACGTCGATATCCCGGCGGCTTCGGCCAAGGGCGTCGTCGTGATGAACACCCCGTTCGGCAATTCGATCACCACCGCGGAGCACGCCATCGCGCTGATCTTCGCGCTGGCCCGCCAGTTGCCCGAGGCCAATGCGCAGACGCAGGCGGGCCTGTGGCCGAAGAATGGCTTCATGGGCGTCGAAGTCACCGGCAAGACGCTCGGCCTGATCGGTGCTGGCAATATCGGCTCGATCGTTGCCAGCCGCGCGCTGGGCCTGAAGATGAAGGTAGTCGCCTTCGATCCGTTCCTGACGCCCGAGCGCGCCGTGGAAATGGGCGTTGAGAAGGTCGAACTGGACCAGCTTCTGGCGCGCGCCGATTTCATCACGCTGCACACGCCGCTGACTGACCAGACCCGCAATATCCTGTCGGCCGAGAATCTCGCCAAGACCAAGAAGGGCGTGCGCATCGTCAATTGTGCGCGCGGCGGTCTGATCGATGAGGCCGCGTTGAAGGACGGCCTCGACTCCGGCCACATCGCCGGCGCCGCGCTCGACGTGTTCGTCACCGAACCGGCGAAGGAATCGCCGCTGTTCGGCACGCCGGGCTTCATCTGCACCCCGCACCTTGGCGCTTCCACCAATGAGGCGCAGGTCAATGTCGCGCTGCAGGTCGCCGAGCAGATGGCCGATTATCTGGTGAATGGCGGCGTCACGAACGCGCTCAACATGCCTTCGCTGTCGGCCGAGGAAGCGCCGAAGCTCAAGCCCTACATGGCGCTGGCGGAAAAGCTGGGCAGCCTCGTCGGCCAGCTTACCCGCGATTCGGTTCCCCGGATCTCGATCCACACCGAGGGCGCGGCGACCGAACTCAATCAGAAGCCCATCGTTGCCGCTGTGCTCGCCGGGTTCATGCGCGTCCAGTCGGACACGGTGAACATGGTCAACGCCCCCTACCTCGCCAAGGAGCGCGGCCTGGAAGTGCGCGAGGTGAAGACCGAGCGCGAGGGCGATTATCACACGCTGATCCGCGTCTCGGTCAAGACCGAAGCGGGGGAGCGTTCAGTCGTCGGCACGCTGTTCAGCAATGCCGAGCCGCGTCTGGTCGAGCTGTTCGGCATCAAGGTGGAAGCCGAACTGACCGGCCACATGATGTATATCGTCAACGAAGACGCGCCGGGCTTTATCGGCCGCATCGGCACGCTGCTGGGCGAGAACGCGATCAACATCGGCACGTTCAATCTCGGTCGCCACACGGCGGGCGGCGAGGCTATACTGCTGCTCTCGCTCGACAGCGCGATCCCCGAAGACGTGCTGACCAAGGCATGCCAGCTTCCGGGCGTGAAGACGGTGATGCCGCTCTCGTTCTGAACCGAGCTTGCGGGGGTGCGCACCGTTGCGCGCTCCCGCCGTTCGACAAGCCACCAACTCCACGGTATGGGCGCACGCGATATGCAGGATACTGACCGCGATCTGTTGCCCGAGGGGCTTGGCGACCGTCTGCCGGAGCAGGCGGCAAGCGCGCAGCGCGTGCGCCGCGCAATGCTCGATGTGATGACCAGTCATGGTTATGAGCGGGTCGAGACGCCCAGCATCGAATTCGAACGCTCGATGGCGAGCCGTATGGCGGGTGTCGAGCCGCGCCGCATGTTCCGTTTCGTCGATCCGGTCAGCCTGCGCACGCTGGCGCTGCGTTCCGACATCACCGTGCAAGTTGGTCGCATCACCGCGACCGGGCTGGCCGAACGCGCGCGCCCGCTGCGGTTGTCCTATTCGGGGCAGGTCGTGACGATCAAGGGCGATGGCCTCGATCCCGCGCGCGAACGGCTGCAGGTTGGCGCGGAGCTGATCGGCAGCGATTCGGTGGCCGCCGCCGCCGAAGTCGTTGCCATTGCCATCGAGGCGCTGGAGCGGGCCGGAGCGACGGGAATCTCGGTCGATTTCACCTTGCCCGATCTGGTCGATACGCTGGCATCGACCGTGCTGCCGTTGACCCCGGCGCAGATCGAACCGGTGCGCCGCGAACTCGATTCCAAGGACGCTGGCGGTCTCGTTGATGTTGGCGGCGAGGCGTATCTGCCCCTGCTTTACGCGGTCGGCGGCTTTGCCGATGCGATCGAGCGGCTGGCTGCATTCGACGTCGGCGGCGCGCTGGCGAGCCGCATTCAGGGCCTGCGCGAAATCGCCGCGCGGGTTGAAGGCAGGGCGCGTCTCACGCTTGATCCGTCCGAGCGGCACGGGTTCGAATACCAGTCATGGTTCGGCTTCATGATCTACGCCGAAGGCGTGCAGGGCGCGCTGGGCCGGGGCGGCAGTTACCGCATCCTTGGCAAGGACGAGCCGGCCATCGGCTTCTCGCTCTATCCCGATCCGCTGATCGAGAAGCTGGCGGACAAGGCGATGCAGAACGAAGTGCTGTTCCTGCCGCTGGGCCATGACGCCGATATCGCCGCGCGCTTGCGCGCCATCGGCTGGCAGACCCGTGCAGCGCTCGGCGAGGCGGACGATGCGGCGGCGCTTGGCTGCACCCACCGCCTTGAAGGCGGCGAGGCCATCGCGCTTTAGGAACATTTTTGCCGCGCACCTTGCCCTTGGACATTGCAGGGCCTACGCGCGGCGCGGACTTTGTGACAGCTAGGAAAGACCGCGAACTTTGGCCAACGTTACCGTGATCGGCGCCCAGTGGGGCGATGAAGGCAAAGGCAAGATCGTCGATTGGCTCGCCAGCCGGGCGGATGCCGTCGTGCGATTCCAGGGCGGCCACAATGCCGGCCATACGCTGGTGGTGGGCGATCAGGTCTACAAGCTGTCGCTGCTGCCTTCGGGCATTGTCACCGGCACGCTGTCGATCATCGGCAATGGCGTGGTGCTCGATCCGTGGGCGCTCAAGGCCGAGGTCGAGAAGCTGACCGCGCAGGGCGTCAAGATCAACGACGAGAACTTTGCGATCGCGGACAACTGCCCGCTGATCCTGCCGATCCACCGCGAACTCGATGGCTTGCGCGAAGCCGCCGCCGGTTCGGGCAAGATCGGCACCACCGGGCGCGGCATCGGCCCCGCCTATGAGGACAAGGTTGGCCGCCGCGCGATCCGTGTTTGCGATCTGGCGCATCTCGATGCGCTGGAGCCGCAGCTCGATCGCGTCTGCGCGCACCACGATGCGCTGCGTGCCGGTTTCGGCGAGCCGCCGGTGGACCGTGCCGCGCTGATCGAGGCGCTCAAGGAAATCGCGCCTTACGTGTTGCAGTTCGCGCAGCCCGTGTGGCGACGGCTGAACAAGGTCCGCAAGGCCGGCGCCCGTATCCTGTTCGAAGGCGCACAGGGCGTGCTGCTTGACGTGGATCACGGGACCTATCCGTTCGTAACCTCGTCCAACACGGTAAGCGGCACGGCGGCCTCGGGCTCGGGCCTTGGTCCGGCGGCAACCGGCTTCGTGCTGGGCATCGTGAAGGCTTACACCACGCGCGTCGGCTCGGGCCCGTTCCCCACCGAACTGGAAGACGCGACCGGCCAGAAGCTGGGCGAACGCGGCCATGAATTCGGCACCGTCACCGGGCGCAAGCGCCGCTGCGGCTGGTTCGATGCCGTGCTGGTGCGCCAGTCCTGCGCGATCTCGGGCGTCACCGGTATCGCACTGACCAAGCTCGATGTGCTCGACGGGTTTGATGTGGTGAAGGTCTGCACCGGCTATCGCCTGCGCGGCAAGATTCTCGACTATTTCCCCAGCCACGCCGCCGATCAGGCTGCCGTCGAGCCGATCTACGAGGAAATGGAAGGCTGGCACGGCACCACCGCCGGCGCGCGCAGCTGGGCCGATCTGCCGGCACAGGCGATCAAGTATATCCAGCGCGTGCAGGAACTGATCGAAACCCCGGTGGCGCTGGTCTCAACCTCGCCCGAGCGCGAGGATACCATCCTCGTGCGGGATCCGTTCCTGGACTGACGCCAAAATGCGCCGCTTTGCCCTTGCCCCGCTGCTGCTGCTTTCGGCGCTGGGCGGGGCAAGCGCGCAGGCGCCGATAGCCACACTGGCGTTTCCGGTCCTCGATTACATCCGCGTCGAAAAAGCGCAGCGCCGGATGGCGCTCTACGCCGATGGCCAACTGGTCCACACCATGGACCACATCCAGCTAGGCGACGCGCCGACTGGCCCCAAGCGCTTCGAAGGCGACGAACGCACGCCGGAGGGCCGCTACGTGGTCGATTGGGGCAACCCCGACAGCGCCTACCACCTCTCGCTGCATATCTCTTATCCGAACGCGCGCGACACGGCTTACGCCGAGGCCATGGGCCAAAGTCCCGGCGGGATGATCATGATCCACGGCCAGCCCAACTTGCTGGCTTTCGGCCGCGTTCCGGGTGATTGGACTGACGGCTGCATTGCTGTTTCTAACGAGGAAATCGAAGCGCTGTGGGATGCGGTGCCCGAGGGGACGGTGATCGATATTCTGCCGTAGCTGCGCTTTTCCAAAAAACAGGCGAACCATCGCCTCGCTCAAAAATCGATCGCGATGCCTTTATTGACCCAGTCGCCGTAGCGGGTGGGGGAAAGGCCGTCCGGATCGGGCTCGCCCTTTGCCGCTTCGGGCTTGGGCACGGGCGGATTGCCCCAGTGCGCGGGCTTCTTGAATTCGGTGGGACGTTTGGTGGCGCGCTCGGTCATGGGCATTATCTGGGGTGGCTGGCGGCAAATGGCAATCGGCGATAGGGGGGCTGATGGATATTCCCGGTCTACCCGTTCGCCGTGCCGCGCTGGCGATGATTGATGCCGTGCTGCGGCGGGGTGAAACGCTCGATCAGGCGGCGGGGGCGGCGCTGCCGCGCGTGCGTGGCGATGCCGACCGCGCGCTGACCCGCGCCATCGCTTCCGAGACGCTGCGCTGGAAGATCGATCTCGATGCGCTGATCGATAGCGCCACGCGCCAGCGCCTGCCCGATGATGCCAAGCCGCGCGCGGTGCTGGAATTGATGCTGGCGCAAGTGCTGCGGCTGGAAACGCCGCCGCACGCGGTAATCGCTACCGGTCTGGCGCTGCTGGCGGGCGGGCCGAGACGGCTGGCGCACGGCGTGTTCTCCACTCTGACCAAGGCCGAAGTGCAGCTCCCCCCGGTGCCGACTTTGCCCGAAGGCGTGGCCGAGCGCTGGGGCGAGCGGGCCGCAGCGATCGCCGCAGGTCTGGCGGTGCCGCCGCCGCTCGACCTGACGCTGCGCGATCCGGCGGAAACCGCGCAATGGTGCGAGCGGCTGGAAGGCGTCTCGCTGATGCCCGGCCATGTCCGCTTGCAACGCGGCCACGCGGTCGAGCAGCTCGAAGGCTATGCGCAAGGGCACTGGTGGGTGCAGGATGTCGCCGCGAGCCTAGCCGCGCGTCTGCTGGGCGCGGGCGAGGGGCGGCGTGTGCTCGATCTCTGCGCCGCACCCGGCGGCAAGACGCTGCAATTGGCGTCGGCCGGCTGGCAGGTCACGTCGATCGACAACAGTGCACGCCGGCTGGAGCGGCTGGAGGAGAACCTCACGCGGATCGGACTGGCGGCTGAGATCATCCGCGCCGATGCGCTGGAGTGGCAGCCTGAGGGCAAGTACGACGCGATTCTGCTCGACGCGCCATGCACTGCCACTGGCACCTGCCGCCGTCATCCCGACGTTCTTCACCGCATCGGCCCGCGCCACATTGCCGAGACGGCGGAACTGCAGGCGCGCTTGCTGGGCAGGGCCAGAGAATGGCTCAAGCCCGGCGGGACGCTGGTCTATGCAGTGTGCTCGATGGAACCGGCCGAGGGCGAGGGGCAGGCCGCACGCATGGACCTTGCCACAGTGCCGATCACCGCAGACGAGCTACCGGCAGGGATTGCCCCCACCGCCGAAGGCTGGCTGCGCACCGATCCCGGCATGCTCGCCGAGGCGGGCGGCCTCGACGGCTTCTTCATCGCAAGATGGCGGGCCTGATATTCCTCCCATAGCTTGCTAGGGGAGGGGGACCGCGATGCCGCAGGCATCGGGGTGGAGGGGGATTTGCGCAATTGCCCCTCCGTCAGTCGCTTGCGCGACTGCCACCTCCCCGAGACAAGCTCGGGGAGGAATTGCCCTACCTCAAGCTTTCACTTTGTTCTGAAAGCTCTTGCGCAATTTCATCAATTTGGGAGGGATGACCGCGAGACAGTAAGGATTGCGCTGGCCTTCGCCGTCCCAGTATTCCTGGTGGTAGTCCTCGGCCGGATACCACTGCGTTGCCTCTTCGATTGTCGTGACCACGTTGCCGCCGTTGTCCGCGTTGGACCGCGCGATGGCGGCCTCGGCCTCGGCGCGCTGGGCATCGTCGAGCGGGAAGATGGCCGAGCGATATTGTGTGCCCACATCGTTGCCCTGGCGGTTGAGCTGCGTTGGATCGTGCGTGCCCATGAACACATCAAGCATGTCGGCCAGCGAGATCACTTCGGGGTCGAACGTCACGCGGATCGCCTCGGCATGGCCGGTCGATCCGCTGCACACTTGCTTGTAGGTCGGATCGGGCACCGACCCGCCGATATAGCCACTTTCAACCTGGCTCACGCCGATGACATCGCGAAACACCGCTTCGGTGCACCAGAAGCATCCGCCCGCAACAATCACCGTTTCCATGCCGTATTCGTCCTGTATCAATCCGCGTCCTGCGCAAGATAGGAACGGTGCACACGCTTGTCATGCCCGTGTGACAGACTAGGTTAGTTGCAAAGCCGGAACCGGAGAATGCCATGCGCCGTATGATGATCGCCCTAGCCACAACTTTCGGGCTGTTCGCGTCCCCCATGGTTACGGAAGTGGCCGAAGCGAAATCCGAGACCGAAGCGTGCGATGGCTGCAAGGCGCTGCTCGAACTGGCGCTGGCCAACCCGCTGCGCAAGGATGACCGGGCGCGCGACGTGTATCGCCATCCGGCCGAAACGCTGGCGTTCTTTGGCGTGCAGCCGACCATGAAAGTCGGCGAATACGCGCCGGGCGGCGGCTGGTATTCGCGCGTTCTGGGGCTTTATCTTGGCCAGCAAGGCAAGTTCTCCGGGCTGTTCTTTGATCCGACGAGCAGTGCCTTCAAGGAGGAAACCAAGACTTCGATTCGCGCTGCTGCTGCCAAATTCCCTCAGGACACGGCCGGCTGGACAGGACTTCCTGCCGAACGATTCGGCGGCTTCACGCTCGATGCCATTCCCGAGGGTGAGAAGGGCACGTTCGATCGCATCCTGGTGATCCGCATGATGCATAACCTGATGCGCTGGAACACTGCCGATAGCGAGATTCGCGCGATGCGCTCGCTGCTCAAGGATGGCGGCATGCTCGGCATCGTTCAGCACCGCGCCAAGCCCAAGGCGCCGTTCGCCTATAGCGATGGCTCGAAGGGCTATCTCCGCGAGGCCGATGTGATCAAGTTCATGGAAGTGAACGGTTTCGATTTCGTCGCCAAGTCGCAGGTCAACGCCAACCCCAAGGATACCGCCGAATGGCCCGAGGGCGTATGGACCCTGCCGCCCAGCTATGGGCTGAAAGAGGTCGACAAGGCCAAGTATCAGGCGATCGGCGAAAGCGACCGGATGACGCTTCTGTTCCGCAAGCGGCCCTGATACAGCCGCGCGCATGGCTGAAATCACCGTCGCCGCGCTGCAACTCGCGCTGAACTCGTCTGACGAGGCGGACAACATCGCCGCCGTTTCCTCTCTCGTCGAGCAGGCGGCGGGGCAGGGCGCGCAGGTCATCCTGCCGCCCGAATTGTTTTCCGGACCCTATTTCTGCAAGGTCGAGGACGAGGCACTGTTCGCATTGGCCCGGCCCACTGCCGAGCATCCCTCGGTCATCGCGATGCAGGCGCTGGCGGCAAAGCTGAAAGTCGCGATCCCGACCAGCTACTTCGAGCGGGACGGGCACCACTATTACAACACGCTGGCAATGATCGGCCCGGATGGCGCGATCATGGGGACGTACCGCAAGAGCCATATCCCCGACGGTCCCGGCTACGAGGAGAAGTACTACTTCCGCCCCGGCAACGACGGTTTCAAGGTGTGGGACCTGTTCGGCACCCGCATCGGCGTGGGCATCTGCTGGGACCAGTGGTATCCCGAATGCGCGCGGGTGATGGCACTGATGGGCGCGGAACTGCTGTTCTATCCCACCGCCATCGGCTCGGAGCCCTATGACGCCGATCTTGATACCAGCCGCATGTGGCGCCGGGCCATGCTCGGCCATGCGGTGTCGAACTGCATGCCGGTGATAGCCGCCAATCGCATCGGCATGGAGGAAGGGCAGGCCTTCTACGGTCACAGCTTCATCACCGATGAATGGGGCGATTTTACCGCCGAGTTCGGCAAGGCGGAGACCGGCGTGCTCACCGCGACGATCGACCTTGACCGCGCGCGCCGCCACCGCGCCGGAATGGGCTTCTTTCGCGATCGCCGGCCACAGCTTTACGGCCGTATAGCGCAGGACATCTGAGGCGTGGGCCGGCACCGCTTCCTGATTGCGCTGGGATCGAATCGGCGGCACCAGCGCCATGGTAATCCGCGCGCTGTTCTGCGGGCAGCCTTGCAAGAGCTTGATTCGGGCAAGGTTGATGTGCTCGCGGCATCGCCGATCATCGAGACGCCGCCGCTTGGGCCATCACGCCGCCGTTTTGCCAATGCTGCCGCGCTGGTTCGCACCCGACTCGCGCCTGAAGACCTTCTCCACAAGCTGCAGAAACTGGAACGCAAGTTCGGCCGCCGCAGCGGTGGGCGGCGCTGGGGAGAGCGCGTGCTCGATCTCGACATTGTGTTGTGGAACGGCGGCCCGTTCGTGGCCGATGGGCTGGTGATCCCGCACCCGCACTACCGCGAAAGAATGTTCGTGCTGTCTCCCGCAATGAAGGTTGCCCCCGATTGGCGCGACCCGCTGACCGGCCTTACGCTACACCATCAGGCTGCACGCTTGACCCGGCCGCAACCCGCCACTAGGTGATCGCTTCCGCCCGCAAGGCACGGGGGCCCTTAGCTCAGTCGGTAGAGCAACTGACTTTTAATCAGTAGGTCGCTGGTTCGAACCCAGCAGGGCTCACCATTGTTTACAGTTGCGTCGCTATGGCCGGGATGTGTGGGCTCACAATCCCAGCTGGTCGCGATCGACTGTCGCGGCAGCGAGTTCTGCCCGTAGCGCCGAGCGGCGATATTCGGCATCGAGCTGGCGCAGCCGGGCGTCGGCGGCGCTTTCCTCGCGCAGGTTGACGACGATAAAGTCGCTCGCGCCAAGCTGAAAGCGGCGGCGTTCCGCCTCGGCCATGCGGTCGGCCAGCGCGGTCTCGTCGGCGGCAAGGCTCACCAGCCGGTCGGCGGCGGAGGCCTGGATGGCAAGGCCGTTCACCTCAACGAGAATCTGGTCCTCGATCAGCCTGCTGCGCAGGCGCAGGCCATCGCCTTCGGCCGCCGCCTCTGCGATCTTGCCGCGTGCCTGACGGCGTTCGAGCGGGAGCGACAGGCGCAAGCCGACGATGCCTTCCAGCGGCGTGCGCGATGTGCCGCCCAGCCCGACCGGGCCGAGATCCTTCGCCATTTCGGCACGGACATCGAGGCGTGGGCGCAATTCGTTCTCGGCCAGCAAGCGCTTTACCTCGACCTGTTCAAGCCGGACGAGAATCGCCTGAAGGTCTGGGCGTTCGATGCGGCTGGCAAGCTCGGGGCCAAGCGCGGGCAGGCGCAATTCCGGGAAACCCGGCGGCAGGCGGTCGGAAGTGACCAGGATACGCTCGCCATCGGCACCGCGCAGGTAAAAGGAAAGCGCGTTCGCAGCGGCGGCCAGATCCTGTTCGGCACGCACCAGCAAGGCCTGGCGTCGGACGATGTTCTGGCGGTTCTCGATCCCAAGGATTTCGGGCCGGGCGCCGAGCGTGATCATCCGCTCGATCGAGGCCTGGCGGGCCGTCGCAAGCGACAGGAGATCGCGGTAGACATCGGCGCGCATCCCGGTCGCGACCCAGGTCTGGTAGGCATCGATGGCGCGCCGCTGCACGCCGATCGTCACCATCTCTCGGTCGAGCCGCGCTAGTGCGATGTCGCTGCCGGCAAGGCCGAGCCGCCCGCGCCGCTCGTCAATCAGCCGGTCGCGCATGAGCGAGAAGATGGCGCCGACCTTCACCTCGCCAAGGCGGTTGGTGAAGGCTTTGTCCTCGTAAACCGGAAAGTCCCCGCGCGAGACACGGTAGCCGCCATAGAGCGCGCCGCCATTGGTCGTCAGCGGGCGGGTGGCGCGGCCTTCGATCAAGGCGCCATCATAATAGCCGAGCGCCCGCGATTGCGCCTCGCCCTCGAACAGCAGGTCGAAGGCACCCTCCGCCGACAGAAGGCGACCTTCGGCCTGCCGCTCGCGGGTCATCGCCTCCAAGATTGCCGGAGCGTGGGCCGCCGATGACTGCAACACCTCGTCGAGCGTGAGCGGTTGGGCAATGGCCGGAGTAGCGACGAACAACGTGGCGACAATCGTGAAATGCCTGATCATACACTCTTCACCTTGGCGACAGGCTCAGTCCCCTTGCCCTCCGCTTCGTTGGCCGGGCGGCGAAACTCGAGCGGGAAGTCATTGAGATGGCGCCACAATTCGTAACCGACACTGACCGTTTCCATCTGAATCCAGCCGCGCACCTTCCCGCCCAGACGCACATAGTCGGCACTCGGCCATGCCGGCTTGCCCGGCATTGGCTCGACCAGCACGCGGAACAGGCCGGTCATCTGGGCGGAAGGATCGATCGAGCGGACGCGGCCGTCGAACATCCCTTGCGCGATCGAGGGCCATCCACTGAACTGGATCGCGGGCCAGCCTTCGAAGGCAAGGCGGACCGGACGTCCCGGGCGAATCATGGCGATGTCGCGCCCATCGACCATCAGTTCGACAACGCGGACCGGCGATTCGGGCGCAATTGTCGCGAGCGGGGCACCCGCCGCGACGAGCGTTGCCCCGGCGGCAGCGTTGATCGATTGAATGCGGCCATCGCGCGGGGCCCGCACGGTCTGCGCCGACTGGCGATTAAGCGCTACGTCGACGCGGCTGAGCTTGGCGCGAGCCTCGGCCAGCTTGGCACGGTGATCGGCGACCTTGATCTGCGATACCTCGTAGTCGCGCCGCGCGATCAGTCCTTCAGACAGCAGTTGCCCCGATCGGCCGACGTCGATCTGCGCGACCGCCATCGCCTGGTTTGCGGCGTCGATCTCGGCGGCGACTTGCGCCCGTTCGGCCGCCAGTCGCGTAAGCAGACTGGGATCGTTGTCCACGATCTTCGCAATCGGGTCGCCGCGGCGCACGCGGTCGCCATCGCGCACATACCAGCGCTCGACCCGGCCGGGAACGAGCGCGGTCACTTCCTGCACACGGTCCTCGGGATCGAGCGCGGCTATCTGCCCCGATCCGGCCGAGGTCTGCACCCAGGGGACGAAAAACAGGATCGCGGCCACGACCGCAATGCCGATCGTGATAAGCCAGGCCAGAACACGGGCAGGGCGGGGAGGGCGGATGCTCGCGAGCGTCGGAAAATGGGAGAGATGATCAGGCCGGAAGGGCATCGGAGCCTCCTTCTTGGGCGAAGGCGACGAGTTCCGTCACATCGGCGCAGCGCCGCTGTTCGCGTGTGCCAAGCCAGAGCGCGCCATCGCGGGAAAGTCCTTCCGGGCGGCGGGTGAACTGGAGCACGGTGGTTGCGCCGCGCAGACCTGCCAGCACGGCATCTACGCGCTCGGGCGGCAGCAAATCGTAAAGCGGTGACAGGACCAGTACCTTGGGCCGGGCCAGCAATGCCGCGGCCAGCTTCAACGCCATCAGTTCGCCGACCGACAGCGGCCAACCCGAGCTGGAGATGACGGTATCGAGGCCGCCATCAAGCCCACCCAGCCGCTCGGCCAGTCCGACGGTTTCGAGCGCGTCGATTATGCCCGTCGCATCGCGTGAGGCGGCGAGCGTCAGATAATCGCGGATCGACATCTCGACGAAGCTTGGCCGGTCGAGCACCATCACATCGGCGCGCAGGCGATACATGTCGAACCCGGCGATATCGCGCCCGCCGATGAGGACGAGGCCCTGCGCCGGGGACTGATGGCGCTTGAGCAGCATCGACAGCGTGCGCTCGGCACCGGGGGCGGCAACGACGGCGAGCTGTTCGCCTGCCGCGACCTCGAAATTGAAGCGATGGTTCTGATGTTCGACACGGGCGAGGCGGATCACACCATCCGCCGGACCGTCACCCGCCACCTTCCCGGCTTCCTGCGGCACGGCCCAGAACAGCGACAGTTCCTCAAGCCCTGCTGCGAGATCGTATAGCGCCTCAAGGTATGGGCCGAACTGCGCGATCCCGTAGAACACGCCGGACAGAATCAACTCGGCCGCAACCAGCTGGCCGATTGAAAGCTGTCCCTGGATGATAAGCCAGCCACCCAGGGCCAAGAGAGCGGCGCTGGCGGTTGCATAGACCAGCAGAAGTGCCAGCGTCTGCGCGAAGGTGTAGCGAAAGTGCCGGCGGTGCGCCCTGACGTAGGTGGCTGTCACTGACTCGGACCGGTCCATCGCATAGTCCAGATGGCGGCTCGACTTGTAGAAGCCGTTCGAGCTTCCGACGCTTTCAAGCCAGTGGGCGGCGGCATGCTTGGCATGGCTTTTGGTGACGGCGCTGCGGATCGCACCCGAGGCCCAAACCTGCCAGATTATGAAAAGCGCGAGAACGAGCACCGCATTGAAGGCAAGGAAGAAGGGATGGTAGAAGCTGGTGACGACCAGCCCAACCGCCCCCTGGAGCACGATCGTGAAGCCGCCGATGAGCAGGCTCGGCAACGCTTTTTGCACCGTCATCAGGTCGAAGTAGCGATTGAACAGATCGCCGCTTCGGGCGTCGGCGAAGAACGGGTTCTGGGCGTGAACCGCGCGCAGCGTGATTTCGGCGACGATGCGTGCGAACAGCCGCCGTTCGAAAAGCGCGAGCAAGTGGATGCGGAAAGCCGCAAGGATACCCGCCAGCAGCAGCAGCAGGAACAGGATGGCCGCCAGGGTCAACAGCGGCGTCGGCAACGCAGTGTTGGCGACAGAGTTGATCAGCAGCTGCACCGAGATCGGCGTCGCCAGCGACAGCAGCGATATCGCGACACCATAGATCAGCGCCAGCCGCAGGAACGCGGCATCGGGTGCCAGCACCAGGCCGATCCAACCTGCAAAAGCCCGAATACCGGGCCGAGTTTCAGCCATCGCACGCCTCCTTGAACGGCGATAATCTGAGCATGGCGTGTCATCGGTTCAACCGACTGCACGCTATATAATCGATAGGTTTTTCCTATTCTGCAACGGCCCGCAGCAATTGCGCGATCGTCTGGAATGCCGAAGCCCGGCCGGCGCCCGCCCGCCAGACGAGACCGATCTCGCGATAATGCCGGCCGCCCGCGAAGGGGCGGACAATCACCTCGTCACCGCCGCGGATTTCCTGCCGAACGTAAAGGTGAGGCAAGAGGGCCAGGCCCATGCCCAGACCTGCCATCTGTCGTATCGCGTCGAGGCTGGTGCCCTCATAGTCGCGCAGCACATGCGCACCGACCTGGTCGGCGAGGGCGGCGATCTGATCGCTCATGCGGTACTGAGGCTGCAGCGTCAGCAGTCCCCGTCCGGCGAGGTGCGCGGGCGCGATGGTTTCGTGCGATCCGAGCGGATCGTCGGCAGCCATGGCGAGATAAAGCGGCTCACGGAACAACTGCTCGACATGGAGGCCCCTATCCTCCACCGGAAGCTGCACAAGGATGACGTCATGGGTGCCATCAGCCAGCAGTTCGATGAGCGTGCTCGGCAGCCCCTCGCGCACGTGGACGCGCAAGCTGGGACTGGTCGTATGGAGCCGGGCGACAAGCTGCGGCAGAATGTACGGGCCGAGTGTGGGGGATACGCCGAGGCGAATGGTCCCTGACAGGGAATCATCGCGGGGGTCGGCCAAGGCTTCGAACGCCGCCACCTCGGCCAGCACGCGCCGCGCCCCCGCGACTGCATCGCGCCCGAGCGGTGTCAGGATTGCCTTGCCCCCGCCGCGCTCGACCACCCGCCCGCGAAGCAGCTGTTCCATCAACTTGATTTGCTGCGAAAAAGACGGCTGCGAAACCCCAACCGCCGCCGCGCCGCGGGTAAAGCTTGCATGGTCACCCAGGGCGATCAGATAGCGGAGCTGTCTCAGTGTGGGCTGCATCGCTGGCGCTTTCTCGTTCCCATTGATATGTATGCTCTGCCAAGATGGCTGGTGTCTGCTCTGGCCGACGCGATCGATAGATCAGTTTCAGATACTCTCCCTGCGAGTGCAAGAGCTCCAAGGGTTGCATTTGCCACGATGAGGCGCCGTGCCCGTATCGGGGTGGCCCTCAGGCTAACTGCGTACCGGAAACCCACGTAGCGACAACTTACATGGCGGTTGACGGGTTCGACCTATCTTTCACTTATGATCCAGCAGGTTATTCCCCTCCAACCGCTTGGACGCAGAGAACGCAGCCGGCTGCGGGTGCGTTTGTTGGCGCGGCTGACGACCCGCACCGATGTGTTCCGCATCATCCTTACCGATCTGTCGCTCACCGGCGCGCAGTTCTCCGTGCCCTCCGAACAGCGGGCGGGGACCGACGCCATGCTGGAGTGGGGCCACTTTGAGGGATTTGGTGAACTGATGTGGTGTGACGGCTGCCGGTGCGGCATGCGGTTCGACGAGGCTTTGACGGCCAATGCGCTGATCGCCACCCGTGCACTCAACGACGCCGAATGCCTGCCGTCCGATTTCGAACTGGCGCGTCAGGCTGCCAAGGCCTGGGTCGGCGGTAGCACCTGACTTGCGGAGGGGGTAAAGGCCAAATCGCATTGTTAAAGGTAATGGCCACGACCATATCGCGCTGCAGGTTTACCGCTCTCGTTGCGAGGATATCCGATGCCTTTTACCCTGTTCGACGCTTCCGTTCCCGTATTTGTCGCTTCGCTTCGCGACATGGCCGAGTGGCTCGAAAAGGCTGCAGCGGAAGGGAGCGAAAGCGCGCTCATGGAAGCGCGGCTGGCGCCTGACATGCGCCCGCTGCCCGCGCAGTTCCAGATGGCATCGGACAGCGCCAAGAACGCGATGGCGCGGCTGGCGGGGGTTGATGCTCCGGTCATGCCCGATACCGAGACCAGCTTTGCCGAACTGAAAGATCGCTGCGCCCGCACGATCGACTATGTCTCGGGTTTCGATGAAGCGGCGCTCGCCGATGCCGCAGATCGCGTGGTTACGCTGAAGTTTCCCAACGGGATGGGCTATGAATTCACCGGCAGCGCCTATCTGACCGGATTTGCCCTGCCGAACTTCTTCTTCCATGTGACGACCGCTTACGCGATCCTGCGCGCGGCCGGGATCAGCCTCGGCAAGCCGGACTACCTCCAGCACCTCGGTCCACCGACTACGCTCTGATATCTCAGTCGATAGTGCGGGCGAGCTGGCGGTTGAACAGCAGCGCTACCAATGTGCAGATCGCGCCTGACAGCAGGTAGGCACCCGCCGCGATCAGGCCGAACTCGCTTGACAGCCACAGCGCGGCCATCGGAGCGAAGCCGGCGCCGAACAGCCATGCGAGGTCGGACGTCAGCGCCGATGCGGTATAGCGCTTGCGGCGCGGGAAGGCGGATGACAGCGCGCCCGAGGATTGCCCGAACGACAGGCCAAGCAGGATGAAGCCGGTGACCATGAAGGCCGTCTCGCCGATCTGGCCGGCATCGAGCAACTGCGGTGCAAACCCGCTGAATGCGGCGATGGCGGCTGCCGTTACGCCCAGCACCGCGCGCCGTCCGTAGCGGTCCGCCAGATAGCCCGAAGCGACGATGGCAAGGATGCCGATAGCCGCGGCGACGGCCTCGATGAGCAGGAAGCGCACCGGGGTTTCCTTGGTGAACAGGAACACCCACGACAACGGAAACACGGTGACCATGTGGAACATGGCAAAGCTGGCCAGCGGCGCGAAGGCTCCGGCGGCGATGATCTTCCATTCCGTGCGAACGGTTTCGGTCAGCTTGGCGGGTTCGAGTTCGCCATGCTCGAACAGTTCGGCGTATTCGGGCGTCACCACGATGCGCAGCCGCGCAAACAGCGCCACCACGTTGATCGCGAAGGCGACGAAGAACGGATAACGCCAGCCCCAGGAGACGAAGTCTGCCGCTGGAAGTGACGAGATCAGGAACATGAACAGCAGGCTCGCGACGATGAGCCCAAGTGGTGCGCCAAGCTGGGGCACCATCGCATACCAGCCCTTTTTCCCATCGGGCGCGTTCAGCGCCAGCAGTGAGGCGAGCCCGTCCCACGATCCGCCCAGAGCCACGCCCTGACCCATGCGGAACAGGGCCAGCAGCAGCGCCGAGCCGATGCCGATCGTCTCATATCCCGGCAGGAACGCGATGGCTGCCGTGGAACCGCCGAGCAGGAACAGTGCGATCGTGAGCTTCGCGCCGCGTCCATAAGCGCGGTCGATGGCGGTGAAGATGATCGTGCCTACCGGCCTGGCGAGGAACGCCAGCGCAAAGATCGCGAACGACCACAGCGTGCCCGTCAACGGATCGAGATGCGGGAATACCAGCTTGGGAAACACCAATACCGAGGCGATGGCGTAGACGAAAAAGTCGAAGAATTCGGAAGTGCGCCCGATGACCACGCCGATGGCGATCTCCCCCGGCGCGACTTTGTGGCCCGGTGTTTCCCCAATGGTATTTCCATCGAGGTCGTTGAAGGGCGCGTTATCGGCGGTCATCATACTTCGGTCCAACTCAGTCGCCGACAATGCGGTCAAATGCAATCTATGGTGCGGTGCAGCGATGCGAGTCGCGGCCTTTGCGCTGAGTGTCCCTGCGGTATCGGACGCCCTCAGGGGATTGGACAAAATGTCCTATGTGCGGTGCAACATCGCGGGCGTAGGCGCGGCCAATGCGAAATTTCCCTGATCGACTCGCCATCGGACTGCAGGTCCGTCGCATCGCCCGGATGAAGGCCTTGCCACTTCTGGCGGCGCTGCCGCTGCTGGGCGGGTGTGATCTCATCGTGCTGGATCCCGCCGGCGACGTCGCGCGCCAGCAGGGCGATCTCATCGTCATCTCCACGGTGCTGATGCTGCTGATCATCGTGCCGGTCATGGCGCTGACGGTGCTGTTCGCGTGGCGCTATCGCGCGGCCAACAAGGCAGCGACCTACAACCCGGACTGGGATCACTCGACCCAGCTTGAGCTGGTGATCTGGGCCGCGCCGCTGCTCATCATCATCTGCCTGGGCGCGGTGACGTGGGTGGCAACGCACCTGCTTGATCCCTACCGCCCGCTTGCCCGCACGGTGGAGGGCGCGCCGCTGATGCCCTCTGCAAAGCCGCTGGAGGTGCAGGTCGTCGCGCTCGACTGGAAATGGCTGTTCATCTATCCCGAGCAGGGCATTGCCACGGTGAACGAACTGGCGTTGCCGGTGGACCGTCCGGTGCGGTTCCGCATTTCCTCGTCCTCGGTAATGAACAGCTTTTACGTGCCCGCGATGGCCGGGCAGATCTATGCGATGCCGGGCATGGAAACTAAGCTGCACGGCAGCTTTGACAGGACCGGCGATTTCGTGGGGTTCTCCGCCAATTACTCCGGCGCGGGATTTTCCAATATGCGCTTTGCCGTCAAAAGCCTGTCGGCGGGTGATTTCGCGTCCTGGACACAAGCGGTGAAGCGCGCGGGCACATCGCTTGACCGCACCGGCTACCTCGCGCTCGAACGCCCGAGCGAAAAGGAACCGGTGCGGCTCTACGCTTCGGTCGATCCCGGCCTGTTTGATGCGATCCTCAACCTCTGTGTCGAGCCGGGCAAGATGTGCATGCATGACATGATGGCGGTGGACGCCAGAGGCGGCATGGGCATGGCCGGCGTGCACAACGTGCGCCAGCTCGCCTATGACAAGTACGCCGCACGCGGCACGGCTGCAGGCTTGGCCACGGATTGGGCGAAGGGCTGGCAAGGCAAATACGTCGCAGCCTCCTGCGCCGCGCCGATGGGCGCCATGGCATCGGTCGACGAGCTCCCCGTCAGCTTGGCACCGCTGATCGGTGCTGGCCTGACGCCCGCTTCCGCGCTTCGCGAGCCCACCCCAGCGAAGGTCACGGCGCGCACCGCGCTGGCCGAACCGCTCTCCTGATTGTGCTGGATACCATGATGCTTACCCCTCACGCTCCCGAAACCGGCCCCATCCTGGGACGCCTTTCGCTGGACGCCATTCCGATCCACGAACCCATCCTCGTCGCCACTTTCGCCGGTGTCGCGATCGGCGGACTGGTGGTGTTCGCGTTGATCACGAAGTTCCGCCTGTGGGGCTGGTTGTGGAGCGAGTGGTTCACCACGGTAGATCATAAGCGCATCGGCATCATGTACATGATCCTGGGCCTCATCATGTTCCTGCGCGGCTTTGCCGATGCAATCATGATGCGCCTGCAGCAGGCGATGGCGTTCAATGGGTCCGAAGGATACCTGAATGCGCACCACTACGATCAGGTGTTCACCGCGCATGGCGTGATCATGATCTTTTTCGTCGCGATGCCGTTCATCACCGGGCTGATGAATTACATCGTGCCGCTGCAGATCGGCGCGCGCGATGTCAGCTTCCCGTTCCTTAACAACTTCAGCTTCTGGATGACGACTGCCGGCGCGGTGCTGTGCATGATGTCGCTGTTCATCGGAGAATTCGCGCAGACGGGATGGCTGGCGTATCCGCCGCTGTCGGGCATCGCCTACAGCCCAAACGTTGGCGTCGATTACTACATCTGGTCGCTGCAGATCGCGGGCGTGGGCACGACGCTATCGGGCATCAATCTGATCGTCACGATCCTGAAGCTGCGCGCGCCGGGCATGGGCCTGATGAAGATGCCGGTGTTCACGTGGACATCGCTGTGCGCCAACATCCTGATCGTCGCCTCGTTTCCGGTGCTGACCGCAGTGCTCGCGCTGCTCAGCCTCGACCGATATGTCGGCACCAACTTTTTCACCAACGACTTCGGCGGATCGCCGATGATGTACGTGAACCTGATCTGGATCTGGGGCCACCCGGAAGTCTACATCCTGATCCTGCCGCTGTTCGGCGTATTCTCCGAAGTGACCTCGACGTTTTCGGGCAAAAAACTTTTCGGCTATACTTCGATGGTCTATGCGACAGTGGTCATCACAATCCTGTCGTACGTCGTGTGGCTGCACCATTTCTTCACGATGGGATCGGGCGCCAGCGTCAACAGCTTCTTCGGTATCACCACGATGGTGATCTCGATCCCGACCGGGGCCAAGCTCTTCAACTGGCTGTTCACGATGTATCGTGGGCGCATCCGCTTCGAATTGCCGATGATGTGGACGGTGGCCTTCATGCTGACCTTCGTGGTCGGCGGGATGACCGGGGTGCTGCTCGCGGTGCCGCCGGCAGACTTCGTGCTGCACAATTCGCTGTTCCTGATCGCGCACTTCCACAACGTGATCATCGGCGGCGTGCTGTTCGGCCTGTTTGCGGCGATCAATTACTGGTGGCCCAAGGCCTTCGGTTTCAAGCTCGACGTGTTCTGGGGCAAGATCAGCTTCTGGTGTTGGGTCGTCGGCTTCTGGATGGCGTTCATGCCGCTCTATATCCTCGGCCTGATGGGCGTGACCCGGCGGATGCGCGTGTTCGACGATCCTTCGCTGCAGATCTTCTTCATCATCGCCGGAATCGGTGCGGCGGTGATCGCGGTCGGCATCGCTGCGATGCTGGTGCAGTTCGCGGTCAGCATCAAGAACCGCGAGAAGCTGAAGGACGAAAGTGGCGACCCTTGGGGTGGCCGCACGCTGGAATGGGCGACCAGTTCGCCGCCGCCGGATTACAACTTCGCTTTCACGCCGGTAATCCATGATCTGGACGCATGGTACGACATGAAGCGTCGCGGTGCGCAACGTCCCGATGGCGGCTTTCGTGACATCCATATGCCCAGCAACACCGGCGCGGGCGTGATCCTCGCGGGCATCAGCCTGGCCATCGGCTTCGCGCTCGTCTGGCATATCTGGTGGCTTGCGGGATTGGGTTTTGTCGGCCTGATTGCAACCGCGATTGGCCACACCTTCAACTACAAGCGCGACTTCCACATTCCGGCAGCGACCGTCATCGCTACCGAGGATGCCCGGACGCGCCAGCTTGCGGCAGGAGCCTGACGTCATGAGCACTGCAACGCTGACCGCCGAGAGCCAGCCCATCAGCTTCTACAATCTGGAGGAGCACGCCCACCCCGAAGGTTACAGCACGATGCTGGGCTTCTGGATCTACCTGATGAGCGATTGCCTCATCTTCGCGATCCTGTTCGCCAGTTATGCCGTTC
>CAZCUS010000020.1:0-49825 GCA_964502105.1 uncultured Novosphingobium sp.
GCACGCTGCCCGCGCACAGCCGCTGCTTCCTGATCCGCCAGTCCGATGCCTCGGTTGTGGTGCGGCTCGATCTATCGGGCATGCCCGAAGTGCTGGCGCTGCTCTCGGGCCGCGAAAGCACGGTTCGCAAGCTCGACACGCTGCGCGAACGCTATGGCGATGCGCCGTCCGCATGGTATCCGGTGCTGACCGGCGCCAACTGGCCCGGTGACGCCGAAGACGGCGCCATCTGGACCGAGGCGGCGGAATAGGCAGGAGGGTGCTGTCGTCTAAGGATGGCCCCTGTGGGTGCTCAGTCGGATGCGACCGGTCTCCACTTGGCATGGCTGCCGCATGAAGATGCACATCGTTATCCCATGACCTCTTGCCACTCGGCCATCGCGGCTAGCAGGTCTTCAACGTTCCGCAGCGACAGGGAATACCGCACATAGAGCATCCACCACCATCCGGATCACCTCCGGCGACGAGTGAAAGTAGCGGAACGGGCTTGCTGGTTTGCGTGGGCGTGGCATTGCCCCGCTCTACCGGCTTTCCCTTAACGACCGGTGCAATCCCTCTGACAATGCCCCTTTAGAAAACAGCCCCGCCACTCCCCCTGTCGGCCTCACGCGATGAGCAACATGGGCGCTTCGATGATTTCCCGAAACTGAGCCATGAGTTGAGCGGCGGTTGCGCCATCAATGGCGCGGTGGTCGAAGCTGGCGGTGGCAGCCATTACAGTGGCCAGTTCGATCTGACCGGCGACGTTCCATGGCTGGCGGATGCCGGCACCGATGCCCATGATCATCGCCTGGGGCGGATTGATGACGGGGAACATCTCATCGATACCGAACATGCCCAGATTCGAGATCGAGGCGGTGCCGCCGGTGTAGTCCTCGGGGGTCATCCGTCCCTCGCGGGCCTTGTCCGCGAGGCGTTTGCTCTCGCTGGCGATAGCCGAGAGCGAGAGGTTGCCTGCATCGCGGATAACAGGGGTGACCAGCCCACCCTCTATCGCGACCGCCATGGCGATGTCGGCGCGGGCGAAGCGGTGGATCTGGTCGCCGCCGAACTGAACGTTAGCCTCTGGCACTTTGCCCAGCGCCAGGGCCAGTGCCTTGATCAGCAGGTCGTTGACCGAGAGTTTGATACCTTTGCCAGCGAGGCTGTCATTCAATTCGCCCCGCAGTTTCATCAGCGGATCGAGATTGCAGCGCGCCGTCAGGTAGAAGTGCGGGACGGTCTGCTTGCTCTCGGTCAGGCGCCGCGCGATCGTTTTGCGCATGGTCGAGAGCGGTTCGCTGGTCACCGGCACACCGGCGGGCGGCGGTGCGGATGCAGCCGTGGTTGAGGCGGCCGGTAAAGGCGCAGGTGCCGCCGCAGGTGTGCTGCCTGCCGCAGCCAAAGCCTTTGGCGGCGATGTCAGACCAAGATCGGCAAGGACGACGCGGCCCTTCGGGCCCGATCCGGCGATACCGTCGAGCGCGATACCCTGCGCGGCGGCAATACGCCGAGCCAGCGGCGTCGCGCGGGCGGTGCCATCGATCACCAGCGGCGCAGCGATGACCTGAGAAGCCGGTGCGCCGGTCGGCTCGGCAGCCTTGGCCTCAGGAGCAACGGCCTCGGGCGCCTTGTCTGCGCCAGCTATCGGCGCCTTGGCCGCCCCGGTCTCGACCGTTTCTCCGTCTTCCGCCAGCAGCGCAAGGATAGTGCCCACCGCAACATCGGCGCTACCGTCGGAAACCAGAACCTGTGCAAGAACGCCGTCCTCGCTCGCTTCCATCTCCATGGTCGCCTTGTCGGTCTCGATCTCGGCGATGAGATCGCCTGCCCGGATTGTATCGCCCGGCTGAACCAGCCAGCGCGCCAGCGTGCCCTTCTCCATCGTCGGGGACAGGGCCGGCATCTTTACTTCGATCGACATGTCAGTTTTCCAGAAACAGTTCAGCCATCGCCTCGACGATGGCATCGGTATCGAGGCGATAGGTGCGATAGAGATCAGGCAGATCGCCGGTCTGGCCGAAGCGGTCGGTGCCGAGCGGGCTGACCCGCATCCCGGCAACCCCGCCCAGCCACGACAGCGCCCCCGGCGAACCGTCGAGGATCGTCACCAGCCCCGCACCCGGCGCCAGCTTCGACAGCAGCGTCTGCGCGTGGCATGGTGGGCGCGGTGCCCCCGTCCAGCGCGCCGCGCGCCTTGCCGACCAGCCGCGATGGAGCAGGTCGGGCGATGTCACGTTGAGCAGGCCGATGCCGGGAATGTCATCGGCAAGCTGCTCCCACGCGGCCAGCGCCTCGGGCGCGACCACGCCGCTGAACACGATTGCGGCCTCGGCCCCCGGTGCTGGCTCGCGCAGCCAGTAGCCGCCCTGAAGCGCATCGGCCTCCCACTCGGCACTTTCACGCGCCACTTGTGCGATCGCACGGGTGGATAGCCGCAGGTATACCGAGCCGCCATCATCCTCATCCTGCATGTGTTCGAACGCCCAGCGCATCGTCAGCGCCACCTCATCGGCGAAGGCGGGTTCAAAGTAGGTCAGGTTGGGCTGGCCCATGCCGATCAATGGTGTGTTGATAGACTGGTGCGCACCGCCTTCGGCCGCCAGCGTGATGCCTGAAGGCGTACCCACCAGCAGGAAGCGGCTGTCCTGATAGCAGCCATAGTTCAGCGCATCGAGGCCACGCGAAACGAAGGGATCATAGACTGTGCCAACCGGCAGCAGCCGGGTGCCGAAGTGCGGCGCTGCCAGCCCGAGCGAGGCAAGCAGAATGAAGAAGTTGTTCTCGGCAATGCCCAGTTCGATGTGCTGGCCAGCGGCATGCTGCGCCCACTTCTGCGCCGAGGGGATCTTGGCCTTCTGAAACACGTCGGCCAGTTCCTGCCGGCGGAACACGCCGCGCTGGTTGACGAAGGCGCCAAGGTTGGTGGTCTGCGTCACGTCGGGCGCGGTGGTGACGATGCGGTCAGCCAGTTCCTCGCCCGACTTGGCGATATCAAGCAGGATGCGCCCGAAGGCGGCCTGCGTCGATTGCTCCGCGCCATCGGGCGTGGGCAGCTGTGCCGGCACCGAGACAGCGGGCGCGACCGGTTCGGGTTCCTTGCGCGCCAGAGCGCTGCCCGCGATGAAAGCCTTGAGCTGCGCCGCGACATTGTCGCCCAGCCCGCCCCACGGTTCCCATTCCTGCCCTTCGGCAATCCCCATGCTGGCGCGGAACTGCTCCATCTGGGGCTTGTTCATCATCCCGGAATGGTTGTCCTTGTGGCCAGCCAGCGGCAGGCCGTGGCCCTTGACGGTATAGGCGATGAACAGCGTCGGGCGGTCGTCGTCACAGGCATCGAACGCATCCATCAGCGTCTCAACGCAGTGACCGCCCAAGTTCGTCATCAGCCGGGCCAGCGCATCGTCGTCGAAGCTGTCGATCAGCTTTGCAACCGCGGCCTTACCGCCGAGATCGGCCATCAGCCGCGCACGCCATGCCGCGCCACCCTGATACGTCAGCGCGGCGAACTCGGCATTGGGACAATTGTCGATCCACTCCTCGATGGCCTTGCCGCCGGGCCGCTGGAATGCCTCGCGCTGCAGCTTGCCATACTTGAGCGTCATCACGCGCCATCCGCAGGTCTCGAAGATATCATCGAAGCGGCGGAACATGCGGTCCGAGGTGGTATTGTCGAGCGACTGGCGGTTGTAGTCGACGATCCACCAGCAATTGCGCAGATCGTGCTTGTAGCCCTCGATCAGGCATTCGTAGATGTTGCCCTCGTCAAGCTCGGCATCACCCATCAGCGCGATCATCCGGCCCGCGTCCTCTTCGCGCACCTGGCCATGCGCGATCAGGTAGTCCTGCACCAGGCTGGTGAAGGCAGTGACCGCCACACCCAGCCCCACCGATCCGGTCGAGAAGTCCACCGGGATCGCATCCTTGGTGCGGCTTGGATAGCTCTGCACGCCGCCCAGCCCGCGAAATCGCTGCAGCCGGTCGAGCGACTGGTTGCCAAGAAGGTAATGGATCGCATGCAGCAGCGGCCCGGCATGCGGCTTCACCGCCACCTTGTCCTGCGGCCGCAGCGCATGGAAATAGAGCGCCGCCATGATCGCGGTCATTGACGCGCAACTTGCCTGATGACCGCCAACCTTCAAACCATCGCGCTTCTCGCGCAGGTGGTTCGCATTGTGCACTGTCCATGATGATAGCCACAGCAAGCGGCCCGCAAGATGCTCCAGCGACGATATCTCGTCCTGCCGATCGATCGTCATCGCTGCTTCCACGCTCAACCCTCCGTTATCTCAACAACTCGCCTAGCACCTTCCTGCCGCGTAGGTCCTTGCGTAAAGCTGCTTGATTGCAGCCCTGATTGGCATAATATGCCAACTCCATATGGCTTAGGATGAGATAGTGCCAACAATGAAGCTAGATGCCATAGATCGCAAAATTCTCGACGAACTCCAGGAACACGGCAGGACGACCAACCAGGATCTGTCGGAACAGATTGCACTGTCACCAAGCCCATGCCTGCGCCGGGTCAAGGCGCTCGAAAGCGCCGGCGTGATCACAAAATACGTCGCGCTGGTTGATCCTGAAGCTGTCGGCCTGGATGTGACGGCGTTCGTTCGCGTGCGGCTGGACCGTCAGGATGATCGTCATCTGGAGCGGTTCGAAGTGGCAGTCGCGGAGTTTTCCGAGGTCATGGAGTGCTACCTGATGACCGGGGAAGCAGACTACCAGTTACGCGTATTGGTCCCGTCGCTCGGCGCCTTTGAGGACTTCCTGCGCTTCAAGCTGACCCGCATCGACGGCGTCGCGCAAGTGACGACAAGCTTTGCACTCCGCCCCGTGACGTATCGAACGAAACTGCCGCTTTAGAAACGCATTGCCGAATGGCTTACTGGTTTACGAAAATGGGGCACTGAGATGATCTATCCGCCAAGTTTATGGCAGGTCCATTCCTTTGGGCAGCATCCACCTCACTGTTAGATGCCAACTTCGGCGTCGGCGTTGCTGCTCATCACCAGTTTGCGGCGATATACTTGACCTCACAGAACTCCATGATCCCATGATGGGAACCTTCCCGACCAATGCCGCTGTGCTTTGATCCGCCAAAAGGAGCGGCAGGATCCGACACAACGCCGCGGTTCAGACCGACCATCCCCGATTCAAGGCGTTCAGATACCCGCAGGCCCCGCGCCAGATTGGTCGTATAGACATAGGAGATCAGCCCAAACTCGCTGCTGTTGGCTGCAGCGATGACTTCTTCCTCATCGTCAAACACGGATATTGCGACTACAGGGCCGAATATCTCCTCATTGGTGATGGCAGCATCGGGAGGCACATTAGTCAGGACGGTGGGTACGAGGAAATAGCCCTCATCCGTCGCGATCGTCCCACCCGTAAGC
Organism: uncultured Novosphingobium sp.; assembly: GCA_964502105.1. Taxonomy (GTDB): domain Bacteria; phylum Pseudomonadota; class Alphaproteobacteria; order Sphingomonadales; family Sphingomonadaceae; genus Novosphingobium. Next base: position 5,376 of record CAZCUS010000020.1, read on the forward strand.
AAGATCGCCCCGCGCGTAATTGCGTCGTCCACCAATCCTTTGATGCGGTGCACGGCGTCGAGGTTGATCAACGGGCCACATTCGGTCGTCGGATCATAACCGGCTCCCAACTTTAAGGCAGCCATGCGCGCGGAAAGGGCCTGTGAGAATTTCTCGGCAATGGCGCTATGGACGAAAAAGCGGTTGGCCGCCGTGCAAGCCTCTCCGCCGTTCCGCATTTTGGCGATCATTGCCCCATCAACTGCGGCATCAAGATCCGCATCCTCAAAGACGATGAACGGCGCGTTGCCACCAAGTTCCATTGAACACGATAGAACGTTATCTGCGGCAGCCCGCAGCAAAACCTTGCCAACTGGGGTAGAGCCGGTGAAGGACAACTTACGAACCCGTCGATCCCGCAGCATTGCTCCGACGACGGCGCCGGATTGCTTGGTCGTAACCAAGTTCACAACACCTGCCGGTACGCCAGCTTCCTCGAAAATTTCGGCAAGAAGAAGTGCGGTTAGCGGAGTTTCCGCCGCCGGCTTGAGCACGCATGTGCAGCCGGCGGCAAGGGCTGGGGCGATCTTGCGCGTCGCCATTGCAGCCGGGAAGTTCCACGGCGTCACCAAAACCGCAACACCGATGGGTTGATGCTCCACCAGGATTCGGTTGGCACCGGACGGTGCGATATAAAGCTCGCCGTTGAGGCGTACTGCCTCTTCGGCGAACCAGCGAAAGAATTCCGCCGCATAGCCAACTTCGCCTTTTGCATCCAAAAGCGACTTGCCATTCTCGAGAGAAATCAGTTCAGCGAGTTCGCCCGCACGAGCTGTCATCAAGTCAAAGCAACGCCGCAATATTTCGGAACGGACGCGCGGTGCAGTTGCTGCCCACGACGGACCGGCAGCATAAGCTGCTTCCACTGCCTGCAGGCCTTCTTCTTCTGAACAATTAGCGACTGCGGCAATGGGCTTCCCGGTGGACGGATCGAAAACATCGAAAGTCTCACGAGTGGACGCTTCCCGCCAGTGACCGCCGATGTAGAGTCCCGTGGGGACTTCGCTCAAGTTTAAACCTGAAGCACTGAGGCGGCCGGTATGGGTGTTCATGGTTGGATCGCTCCATGTGAATTGATCAGGCTGGCTCGGTTGCCAGCGTAGGCAGCGCGCACGAGCTCCAGCATTGACGCAGGCGTGAGTTCTCGTGGATTATTCTTGACGAGCCGCGTTGTGCCGAGGGCAAGCTCAGCGATCTGCGGGAGATCGGCTTCAGCCACGCCCATGTCGGCGAGCGAATTTGGAATTCCGATCTCTGCAAACAGGTTGGCCACCAATTCGATTACGGCGTCCGCCTTGGCGAGGTCCGGTTGCCCGCTCAAATGCGGCGCAATCACGTCAGACATGGCTGCCAGCTGGGGCAGGATCTGGTTGCGATTGTAGGCCATTGCAAAGGGCAGGAGAACAGCGACTCCCACTCCGTGAGGCGTGTGAGTCAGCGCGCCGACGGGGTACTGAATGGCATGTGCCAGAGAAGTACCCGCTGTTCCGAACGCCATCGCCGCGCTCAAAGCTCCCTGCATGACAGCGATCCGGGCTTCGACATCATCGCCTGAGCGATAGGCCCGCGCCAGATTCTTGCAGATCAGTTCAATGGCTGACAGCGCATGCCGATCGCTGAGAAAGTTTTTCCCAACGAAGACATGTTCATAAGCCGTGGTGCCTGTCCAATCGCGCGGCGCCGCAGTGAAAGCCTCGATAGCGTGTGCCAAGGCATCGGCGCCCGACAAAGCGGTCAATCCTGGCGGGCACGTCTTTGTAAGGTCGGGATCGCAGACTGCTACCTCGGGTATGAGGAACGGGCTGGAGATCCCTACCTTCAGAATACGGCTCGAATCAGCCACGACGGCTACTGGCGTAACTTCTGATCCCGTACCGGAGGTGGTAGGCACGGCAATGACCGGGAGAGTGGGCCCAGGCACCTTGAACTCCCCGTAATAATCGGAAAGGTTGCCGCCGTGAGAGATCAGCAAGGCGGCCAGTTTCGCAGCATCGAGGCAGCTTCCGCCACCGATGGCGATGACAAGGTCCGCCTCGAAGGCAGCCCCGGCAGCTGCGGCATCGTGAATGCAGCGCACCGGCAGTTCGGGTTCAACCTCACTGAAGACGTGCGCCGCGACGCCGCATTTCTCCAGGCCTTCGAGCAACTCGGCTAGTTCCAGACTGGTCCTCAGGCGTTCGTCGGTGACGATGAGCGCCCGGCGGCCTAGGCCGCGAGCGATGGTTGGCAGTGCTGCCCGCTGACCAGGCCCGAAAAGTACGCTTCGAGGCAACCGTTGCACGCCAAAGATATCTGAGGACTTCATCATCACGTATCCTTGGAAGGGGTGTTTTCGAAGATCTGCAGCAACTCGGACCAAACCTCGGATCCGACTGGAATGCCATGTGCGAGTCTCTCGTCACGCGTTGCCCGCGCCCGGTCACCGGGCACTCTCACTTCGTCAAACCCGACAATCGGCGGCAATGCCCGGATGGCGTCGAGATAGGCACCCGCCAAGCCACCGGATCCGTTGATCACGATAAAAAGGTCGCCCTTGGTGCACGGCTTCGTATCGTCCAGCGTGCCGTGGACGTCACGCCCTATAGCCGTCTCGGTGAGGGTGGATACCAGCAGTTCGAAGGCGAGGCCGAGCGCATAGCCTTTTGCCCCGCCGAACGGTGAAATTGCGCCAGACTTGACTGCATCCGGATCTGTGGAGGGAACGCCATTTACGTCCACCCCCCAGTTGGACGGTATCGCCTGACCGCGATTGGCATAGTCGTGTATCTTGCCCATCGACACAATGCTTGTCGCCGTGTCCATCACGAAGGGACCGTTCTCGGTCGGCACGCCAATCGTAATGGGATTGGTGCCGATCATCGCAGTGCCGCCCCCCCATGGATGCACCAACGCTTCACTCGTTGAAAAGCCGATGAGCGTTTGGCCGCGACTAGCGACCCGCTCCGCATACCAGGCGAGCATACCGACATGATTCGAATTGGATATTGCGGCAACCGCGACGCCGGTCGTCAGGGCACGTTCGGCAATCGCGTCAATGGCTCCGGTCGCGATGACGGGACCTAGCCCTCGCTCACCGTCCACTTTCAGGACGCCGGATGCCTGCCAGAAATGGCGCCCTGTCGCGACAGGATTCGTCACGCCATTTTCAATCCGCTTGAGAATCCGCGCCGTACGCAGGATACCATGCGACGCAACGCCGCGTAGCTCAGCCTCCACAAGCACAGTGGCCTGCACTTTCGCAAGATCAACGGGTACACCGTATCGTTCTAGAAGGTCCTCAAGCAGCTTCTGCGCTGCACTTGCGGCAACAATCGGCATCACTAACTTTCTTGCACGAAGTCGCGCTTAAGCATCACAACTAATTTGGCAGCACGCCCTTAGTCGCTCCGACACTTCCTTTTAAAGTGAGTCCAAAAATGGGCGCAATCGAACGGGTTGAAGGCGAGGTTAGCCACGCCTTCAACCCGATAGTCTTATTGAATGCGGCCCGTGGCGTAAGCGTATGACGCGCTCACAGCGCGCTTTACGAATTCCAGTTCGTCGAGTGACCGGATCGAGTAGAACAGGACCGCGTTGACCCCATAAGCTGCTGCGGGATGCACTGCTGCCCACCCCTTGATCAGGGTTTCCCACCTGTCCTCAGCCGTCAAAGACATGTGCATGCTACCGTCTGCATGAAGATGCGCGAATTCACCGGCGCCTGGCATCGGGGCCAGCAGCCGAGCGCTCTTGGCGATGTGCGATTGATCGAGATGGAGCGCCCACGTGGTATGATCGGAAACGAGGCTGGGCCCGCTCGACACATGAGGGAAAGCTCCCGCCAACCATTCCTTAAGCGCCAGGCGTACTTCGGGAGGCGATAGCTGGGTAAGCTGCTGATGGGGAATGGTGGACCCGGTCTGCGGCCGCAACCCCTTCCGGAGAGGAATCAGAAAGCTGTTGGTGCGACCGGGAATCAGATCGTGATCAGCAGGCGGCTTACCAAAAATCGTCCGGCCGTTCGGGTAATGGCGGATCCACAGAGACCATCCCGGCGTGACGGGTGACAGCGCGTCGGGATCTCCGCCACCGATGAGGTTATCGGCGCCGTTGTTGCGGGCAACGACATATCGGATAGCGTCGGTGATACCCGGAGCGGAGCCATGCTCATGGATGCCCGCAAGATGCGTGATCTGGAAAGGTGTGGTGGGTTCAATCCAGCGCTGCAGATCTTCGGCTGTTTCGACAACCACAACCAGCTCATTGAACTCAAGCTTTTCATCGTCGAGAGGATCGAACTGGCCCGGAAGGCTATGGATGTTCATGAATTCGGTGGCTTGTCGCAACGCATCGTCGGAAGACGATGGGACAATCGGTGCCTTCAGATCGTGGATGCAAGGCCCGCCGCTGGGTGTAAGTGTGCACATCTAAGCTCTCCTGATATAAACCGCATACTGCAGGCCCACGAGCCTAATTCTATTTTACACGCCTATCAATAAAAAGTTCGGCTGCGGAACCTTGCATGGCCCCGCAGCCGATACCGCTGCTCAGAAACGACTGTCCAAAGCGACACCGAAGATGCGCGGCGCGCCAGGCAACGCAGTGGAACCATTGGCACCACCTTGCTCGGAGGCGTAGATAAAATACTTGTTCTTGGTCAGGTTGCGGCCAAACAAGCGAACCGTCATTTGATCTCCGGGCAGGCTGTAGGCGATGCTCGCATCGACCAATACATAGCGGCCCTGCCTGTTGTTATTATCCGAATCCCAGTAGAACCCACTGTTATAGGAAAGATTGGGAGAGATCGTCACCTTACCCTCTCCCACAGGGATCGCGTAATCTAGTGCAAAATTTGCAGAAAATTTCGCGGCCCTAGGAAGATAATTGCCCGAAGCATCACCGGAGCAAACATTGACGTTGCCACCGTTTGCCGGGTTAGTATTGCCAGTGGCAGGCGTTGTGCATCCAGGCACGATCCCATTTACCAACAGCGTGTTTTGACTTGTATATGGTGCGTTCTCGAAGTCGAGGTATTTGGCATCGAGATACGTGCCAGAAGCACGAACGGATAGCCCCTCTATCGGATTGGCAACGACTTCCAGCTCCGCTCCGCGCGAGCGGGCCTTTCCAGCATTGATGGTAACGACAGTGGCATTCTGGATCAGCGCAACCTGAGGATTGGACACTTCGCTCCAGAACAATGCACCGTTCACGCGGATCTTGCGATCGAGCAAGTCGCTTTTGAAACCAATTTCATAAGCATCGACAGTCTCGGGCTGAGCAGCCGTGTAGACTGGCGGCAGCAATCCAAAAACGCCAGACTTGAAGCCACGGCTAGCTGATGCATAGACAAGGACGTTACTGGAAGCTTGGTAATCCACTGCAGCGCGATACGTGAACTTCTTAAAGGTGTCGGCCGCGGTTTGTTCTGTGCCTGGGACTATAACGTCCCCTCCTGGCAAAGCGATGTCAGTGCGCCCGATCACTCGCGCCCGGTCGCGGGTATAACGCCCTCCCAGGGTCACCTTGAGGTCAGGCACAACTTCAATCGTAGCCTGAGCGAAACCGGCCAAGGATTTCACCTTCTGCCGACCATAAATACGCGCCTCTACCCCGCCGAACTGAGCCCCAGAGAATATCGCGGGATCGTACCCACTGTCGATGAAAGCGTAGTAGCCGCCGATTATCCAGCTTAAAGCACCCCCATCGGGAGAAAGAATTTGGAATTCTTGCGAGAAATTCCTCTCCCTATCCCGGAGACTCGCATTAAAATAGTTGATTGGAGTATAGTCGTAATCCTGCCGGGGGCTAATTGTTGATTTGCGATATCCCGTAATACTCACGAAATTAACAGCCCCGAAATCTTGATCGAGACGCCCCATAAGATCGGTAGATGTTGCTTTAGTATGAGGATCTATGTTTCCACGAACGTCATATCTGCTGACGGCCTGGTAAATCGCCGGCGCATACCCCGGCGGATTTCCTACCGTGGTCCCCGGAAAGGCATTGGCGCTCAATGGGTCCGAATTTGAGGTATATGCGTATCCAGCCGACAGCGTGATCTTGGTCGTCTCCGAGAAATCGCTGACGAACTTGCCGCGCAACTGTCCCCGCCTGCCGCGAAAGATTTCGTTACCCGTCACGACGTTCCGGCCCCAACCCTTGTCCTGATTGCGGTAGGAAGCCGTCACGCTCAGAGCGCCTAAGCCGGCAATGCCGCCTGCGGCATAGGCTCTAGCATTTACCGTCCGAAAACTCTCATAGCTCAAAGACGTCTCAAGCGTCGGTTCAATCGTGGGCGTGCGAGTAATATAGTTAATCAGGCCGCCGGTAGAGTTGCGACCGAACAAAGTGCCTTGCGGCCCCTTCAGCACTTCGATTCTTTCAAGGTAATCGATCGGCAGAAAATCGGCATAGAGTCTCGAAATATAGACACCGTCGACATAGGCCGCGACGCTGGCCTCATTGCCAATGACCGCGCTTGGATTGCCAATTCCGCGAAGGAAGGGGGTGAACGTGCCAGTGCCATACTGAACGGACAGCGAGGGGACTACCTTTTGCAGGTCCAAGCTGGTTTGCACGCCGGCGGTAACGAGTTGGGCCGAATTCACGGCAGCAATAGAAATTGGAACGCGCTGTATGCTTTCCGCGCGGCGCTGGGCGGTCACGATGATGTCCTGAACGCCTACGTTAGCGACGCTGGAATCGCCTTGACCATCCGCATCTGCATTAGCTGCCGGCGCACCTTGCGCAAGCGCCGGTGACGCAACTCCGGCCAAAATGCTCGCCATAACGATAGCACGCTTCATGATATCCTCCCAGTTATATTGTTATGCCTATAAATAACAATGCCACGGCGCTGTCAACCGATCTTTTTTGCCCGTCGGTGCGACAACCACACTGACCCAACGGAAAAGGCATCCAGCGCCCAAAAATGGTGCAATTATGCGTCAGGCCGACGCGATATTTGATTGTTCCATCGTTGCATCCATATGCTCATTACGTTCTCATGACGTAATGGTGCAGTGCCTATGCATCGCAGACTTGCGAGATACGTGGTGAACGACCTCGATGTGTTAGATGAATATGTCGATCGACAGTAGGACTGTCATTGCGGTAGTCCGGCCGACCAAATCAAAAATACAGCTATTGTCAGCTCATGATACTTGCCGAAGGGAAGCCTTTACCCGCAGCGACTTGTAACCGCGAAATACAAAACTTTGTATAAACTCGGGATTCTCGTCAACAATCGTAAAGTCCAACCTGTCAAAGGCACGGAACAGAAATTCCGATAGTTCGGCGCGAGCCAGAAAGTGCCCTATACAGTGGTGAAAGCCTGGGCCGAATGCGAGCGATTTGCTCAAATCTCGATCCGGGTCGATACGCTCGGGATCGGCAAATACGTCCGGGTCGTGATTACCACTGACATTCATCATGAAAACGATATCGCCCGTGCGAAGCTGTTGTCCGTGCCATTCGAAATCGCTCGACACGATGCGCGTCATTCCCATGACCAGACCAGGGTGGCGCAGCAGCTCGTCAACCACGGGCAAAGCACTATCCGGCCCGCGCCTTACCCGCTCTCTAAGATCGGCGCTTTCCGCGACGTGCTTCACGCAGATGGCGAGCATATGGGCGGTCGTCTCCGCGCCCGCTTCGATGATGCTGGTACAAGCCGCCAGCAACTCGTCTTCGCTCAACCGGTCGCCCGAATCTTTGGCATCGACCAGCGCTGAAAGAAGGTCATTGGTGGGGGCCAGTCGACGCTGCGCAATGAGATCGGCGAAAACCGCATTCAGGCGAACTGCAGCCGCATCTGCGGCCTCCATTTGCTGCTCGCTCGGTTGAGCAGACCCCATCGCATTGATGATGTCGGATGCCAGCCGGAAGAATTCTTCGGTCATGCTCGGTGGAACGCCAAGCATGCCTTGAACGACGCGGGTGGGAAGCTGCGCCGATACCAATCGTACGAAATCAAACTCTTGCCATTCGGTTATCTGTTCGATCACATCTTCAATAATTTCGGTGATCATCGGCTTGACCGCATCGATTTGCTTACGACCGAACGCCTTCATCATGAGTGACCGGACGCGCATGTGCGATGGCGCGTCCATGAATGAAATGCCAAGATTGTGGTACTTAATCAGCGTCGGAAAACGCGCTGCGGGGTCACCTGGCAAACTTCGAAGATAAAGTTCCATCCGTGCCGCTGACAGTCGGCGGTCCGCATAGGCAGCCTTCACGTCATCATGCCGCGTGATTACCCAGCCTTGCAGGTTCTGGCTCCAATAGACGGGGCTGGCATCCGCGATACGCCTGAGAGGCTGCCATGGAGCGGCAAGAAAAGCCTGCGACCAGACGTCTATGTCAAGGTTATCCAAATGCGCTTCCTGAAGTTCAGATGTCATCTTATCGCCCCTTCGAGTTTGAACCTTGGCAAACGACTTGCCCAGCCAAGTGACCATTCACAGGTCTTGGTGGCTGGACGCCGTCGTTGGATCGCCGTCCCCCGTTAAATAAAGTGGATCCTCGCGGTCTCGCCGTCCCCGCACTATATTGGTGAGAACGGCGAAATCGTCTTGCACAGCGCAAGAATGTTCATAGTACTGGTCAAGCACGAAAACGCGGTGCGCAATTCGCCACTCGCCCGCCCGACGCTCGACTTGATCGATAAAGCGCCCGAGAAAAACAAGATTGCGTAATCCCGCAGAAGTTTTCTGGCGAAAATGGCGCGCCACGACATAGCTTTCGACATGCGCCAGATCGCGACCGCAAAATTCAAATTGCACGTTTTGGACTTCGTGCCGGGTACCTTCGTTGCCATGCGCAAGATCGACGAGTCCCCGGCCATAATCGATGCAATACCTGGCCCATCCGCCTGCAGAGCCGGAGTAGAGGCCATGGTCATCGGTGGCGTCATCATGATAGGCGGAGAGCAACGTTTGCTCATCGCAGCGATCGACGCCCCGGCAGTAACGTAGCAACACGTCCCGTATCGCTTCGCGGTCAAGCAATTCCTGGAGACCGTCCCAAAGTTCGGATCCCCGTATGTCTAGCGAAGAGCCGGTCATCGCGTCAGATACCCGCCATCAACGGGCAAGACGATGCCATTAAGATAACTGCTATCATTGCTGCTAAGCCACAGCACGGCACGCGCAACCTCGTCAGGCTCGGCAAAACGCCCGGCAGGAATTGATCCCTCGAGCTGCGAACGCAGCGCTGGCGTCATAGCAGATGACTTGGCCATTCCCGGCGTAGCCACGAACCCCGGAGCAACCGCGCTACAACGAATGTTTCGATCGCCATACTCTGTCGCGATGGCCATGGTCAGTCCGATCAGGCCGTGTTTTGCGGCGACATAAGCCGGAACGCCTGGCATCGAGCGGATGCCGAGTATAGATGATGTATTGATGATCACGCCGCCGCCTGCCGCGAGCATTATGGGGAGTTCTGCTCGGATTGAGTAAAACACTCCGGAAAGCGATATATCGATAACCTGTCGCCAGCTTTCCACTGACAACTCATGGCCAGAAATCCCGGCTTGCGCACCGACAATGCCGGCATTGTTAAAAGCGATATCGAGACGGCCGAATTCAGCCATGCAACGCTCAACCATTTTCTCGCATGCCAGTGGGTCGCTGACGTCGCAAACTTCGAATCTGCATTTCTGGCCCAATTCATGAGCCAATTGTTCCCCTGCGACACCATCGACGTCCGCGATCAGGACGGACGCGCCTTGTTGAGCGAAGGCCCTCGCTGTGGCCGCCCCTATACCGCTCGCGCCTCCGGTCACGATGACCGCTCGCCCTTCAAACTCAGACAAAGCCTTACTCCGATCGAGATCAATGATGCCCAGCCGGAATCACGCCGACAGTAGCAGATGTCAGTCGATGTTTTTGAGATCCGCTGGCAGTCCCGACCAGGATGTTGAAAGACCGTGGTCGGCAAGGACCACCGTTCCGTTCACGCCCCAAGACGACGACGAACAAAGCCAAAGGACAATGTTGGCGATATCTTCTGCTTCCAGCATATATTCACCGCTCGGGTCCGGCGACGGGACAAGGCTGCCAATATGATCTCTGACCGCGCGCATCATGTCGGATGCGGGCGTGTGGACCGCGGCCGTCATGGGAGTCTTGACCCCACCGGGCGCCACGGCATTGATGCGCACCCCATAGCCTTTCAATTCCTGAGGCAAGGTTTTGGTCAACATTACTAGCGCAGCCTTTGTCGCCGCGTAGATCGCCTGACCGCTTGGACCCAACTCGGCTGCTGCCGATGCGATATTGATTATGCTCCCCGACTTCTTGGACTTCATATGGGGCAGGACGGCCAAAATCATGTTGTACGCGCCATGAAAATTTATGGCGAACATCTGATGTGTTGCGGCTTCGTCAGCCGCGCAAATGGCATCCAGCGCGGTAATACCTGCCGAATTTACCAGAATATCGATGGATGCTTCGGTTTCGATGATCTTCCCGACGGTGGATGCTGTCTGATCGCGAAAACGAACGTCACAGTGGTACCCAATGACACCCGCAGCAGCTCCGCCCAGTTCCTCGCAAAGCTGGTCGATTTCACCCTGCGGTCGCTCCGACAGAATGGCGACACGCGCTTCGCAAGCCAGCAGACTTCGCGCAGTAGCCAAGCCAATGCCCGATGTCCCGCCGGTAACTATAGCGGTCTTGCCTTTAAATTCGCTCATATAGGGATAGCTCCAAAGCTTTGGACAACTGCGCAACATGGAGCGCCGATTATACGCAAGTCCAACCACCATCAGCGACAAAGGAAGAACCGGTGGAGAACGTAGCTTCGTTGGAAGCCAGCAGGATAACGAGTGCCGACACTTCCTCCGGGCGACCCATGCGCGCGATCGGAAGACTTGAGACTGTCCTCTCGATTTCTGACACGAACTCGCCAAGGGCTGTCACCATAGGCGTGCGTACTACGCCGGGGTGCACTGCATTGACGCGGATATTGAACTGCCCGAATTCTGCTGCCGCGGCCTTGGTCATACCGGTAACGGCGAATTTAGACGAAACGTAAGCCAATGAGTGCGTATTGCCCACAAGTCCCATAGCCGACGAGATATTGATGATCGAACCGCCGCCGCCCGCGCGCATCGGCTCCAGAACAGCGTGCATTCCCAAAAAGACTGAAAGCTGATTGATTTCGAAAACCCGGCGATATTCAGCCTCGGTCAAATCAGAAGTAGGTCCACTGCTGACAATACCGGCATTGTTCACCAGGACATCAATTTTTCCGTAGCGATCCAGAACTTGCGAAATGACATCTTCCCATTGCGCCGCGGAGGAAACATCATGCCGAAGAGTGAGATTCTCACCGTCCTCTTCTTCTGTATGGTCAGGCAGTGCAATGTCGGTCGCAATGACCACAGCACCTTCCTTGCGCATCATCCGCACGTGTGATGCGCCCATTCCCCGAGCACCGCCCGTGACGATCGCAACCTTTCCTGCAAGTCGACCCAAGACAGGCTCTGACCTGGACGTTGTCATGCGAGGCGCCTTTTCAATTCTTCGATCGAGACAAGGTCAGCCGTTCCTCGGCACCGCTCGACGGCGCAGTCCGGGAGGTTTACCCGATGCATGGCCAGCACAGCGCAATGGCGCCGAGGTGGGAAACCCGATTCATTCACGCTCTCCTCCCGAAGCTCTTTTCAAGGCTCTTACGAGAGCGACCATCCCTCTTTTTTAGATACCTGTCAATTATCTTGATTCAGCCGTGCCGCATGATCCGCACGTCTTTCGCGCAGAGCAATTTTCATCATCTGCGGTGCCTTGCCGAAGGACCGAAGAAAGGCGCGCCGCATGCGTTCGGGATTGACGAAACCGACCTCGCGCGCGACTTCGGCCATCAGCCGGTCCGTGGTCGCAAATAGTTCTATCGCCGCCTCGATCCGCAGACGCTCGATGGCCTTGGCCGGCGTCTCACCCACATTCTCGACGAAGCTCATCAAGAAGCGCCGCTCGGAAAGGCCGCAGTGCTCGGCCAGGTCGCGAATCGATAAGGTCTGCCGCAAGTTCCTACGCGCCCAGCGCAGCAGATCCGCGAACAGCCGGTGACGGTCGGTCTCGCTGTCCGGCTCGATCGCGGAACGGCGCGGCATCGACAGCAGGTCACGCGTGGCGCGGCGCGCGGTGGCTTGGCCGAAATCGGCCTCGATCATCTGTCGTGCGATCTCGATCGCATGGCCGCTGATGACACAAGTCCAGAACGGCGGATCGACGACGATCGGCCATTCCGGTTCCATGGTCAACGCCGGGAAGCGGCGCGCAAATTCGCTCTGCTGGCTCCAGTGTGTCGTAACCCGATGCCCTTCCAGCACGCCGGCGCATGCCAGCAGCACCGAACCACTGGCAATCGCTGCTACGCGCGCGCCTGCGCCAGCATGCTGCCTGATGCAGCGCAGCACATGTTCATCCTGTTCCGCCCGCAATGTCCCGAAGCCGCCGGCGACGATCAGCGTATTGCATGTCGCCATGTCGGCGCACCGTTCGGTCTGGACCGTCAATCCCGCCGACGCGCGTACCAGTCCGCCGCTGCCCGAAACGACGATCTGGCGATAGCAGGGCATGCCGAACCGGCCCGCCATTTCGAACGCGGTCATCGGGCCGGCCACATGATCGACGATGAAATCATCGAAAACGAGAAACCCGACGGTGGGAATCATGCGCGTTACTCTCCCGAAGCGCCGGGCGGCTTGTCCAAGGGCCGGGCCTAGTGCCCCCTACGAACGCCGACGCGCGCTGCTTGCCAGTATAAACCGCTGGATAGCACGAAAAAGGGTATGACGCTGGCCAGGCCAATCCGAAGCGAAACGCCTGGACCTCTCGCCTGCGCAAGATCACTCGCCCATCCGACCAGCAAAGGCCCGGCACCACCAAAGATGCCGACAAAGAACAGGAGGATCGCAGCGGCAACGGCGCGTCGGTCCGCGGTTACGCTGTGCTGCACAAGCGTCATGGCGGGACTGAAATAGCTCGCGATGAAAGCCATCGCCGCCAGAACAGGCCAGATCGAAAATTCCCACCTGCCGCTGATCAGCGCGAGCGCCAGCGCGGCGGCGGCCAGGACCTGTGAAACCGCCGGGATCGCGGCCATCGCCCAGACATTGCCGCGCGATGCCAGGCGATCCGCAAGCCAGCCGCTGCCATACATGCCGATCCCCAGCGCCAACCCGCTGCCCACCGCGAAGATGCCACCCAATTGCGACAGGGTCATCCCGCCGGAACGCATCAGGAATGCAGGCGCCCACATCATCACGCCGTAACCTGCAACAATCGAAAGACTGGTCGCCGCTGTCAGCAGCGCCAGTGCCGGGTTCGTGAAATATTCGCGCAGTACAACACGCAATGGCGTGGGCGGTGTGATCGAATGCAAGGCTCCGCGACTAGGCTCGGCAACTGTCAGCAGCAGAACAAGCGCCAGCACGATTCCGGGTATGGCGCTGGCGAAGAATGCCACGCGCCAGCCAAAAGCCGCGCCGATCCACGCAGCACCTGCAACTGCGGCGGCGGTGCCGATCGGCACGCCGAGCGAAAAGATACCGATCGCGCGGCCGCGCGCGGCAGGCGCGAAACAGTCGGACAGGATTGAATAAGAGGCAGGCGAGCTGCCGGCCTCTCCGATCGCCAGTCCCGCCCGGCTTACGGCCAGTTGAAGGAAGCTCTGGGCCAAGCCGAAGGACGCGGCGAAAAGGCTCCACAAGGCGCAGGCGCTGGCGATTATCCGAACCCGGTTGGCGCGATCCGCCAACCATGCCAGCGGAATGCCGCATACCGTATAGAAGACGGCGAACAGCATACCGGCCAGAAGGCCATACTGGCTATCGGTCAGCGCCAGATCGCGCCGGATTGGTTCTGCCAGAACTGCCATGACCTGACGGTCCATGCTGCTGACCGCGTAGATCAGGGTCAGCAAGGTTAGGATATAGCGCCGCCGCCCCGGCGACATGGGTATGGCGGCGTGCTCATCGGCTCCTGGAGGCATCAGGAAATGTTTCTTCCCGCATGATGACCTTCGCGTATTGCGACGAGGAGATCGCGCGGGGCCTCCGCGTCTCCTATGACGAACAGTTCGAACGGCGGTTTCGCTTCATGCAGCGCTGCGATCTCTTCGACGATCGCGTTGTTAGAGCGGTTTGCGGTGACCAGCACCACGGTGTCGGCGGGGACAATATCCGGCGCGCCGCCGTCCAAGCAGTGAACCTCAGCGCTGCCGGCGCGAATGGCCGATAGGCGCGCCCGGGTCATGAGCCGGAAGCGCTGCGTCGCGCGCAGCCTGGCCAATGCCGGCCCCGCGCGCATCGGCAATTCCATCTTAGGCGCAAAGCTGTTCAGCGGGGTGACATAAGTGACCGAAAGCCCTGCATTCGCGAGGTATTCGGCAACTCCGATTGCTTCGTAATGCCCGGTATCGTCCAGCACCAGCGCCGTCGCGCCAAGCTGGCTGGGAGGCAGATCGAAAATTTCGTGCGAAGAGCGAACGTGCGGCAGATCGGACCCCGTCGCCGGGCGCGTGCCGACTACCGCCTGGTAGCCATCAAGCCGAGGGAAAGAGCCGGTCGCCACGATTACAACGTCGGGTGCGATATCGGCAATCTCGTTCGCTTCGATGAAGGTGCTGGTCCGCACTTCGACACCCAGCAGGAAGATCTCCTGCTCCAGCCATGTGGTGATGTCGGCAATGCCCTGTGCCTTGGGCGCACGGGCCGCGATATTCACCGCGCCGCCTAGACGCGGCTGCGCTTCGCACAGGATCACCTCATGTCCCTTTAACGCGGCGAGGCGCGCGGCCTCCATACCGGCCGGGCCGCCACCGATGACCAGCACCTTTCGCGGTGCCTCTGTCCGCTCGATGAGATCTTCGTGCAGTGTCGCTTCGTGGCCGACGGTGGGATTGACCGTGCACAGCATCCGCTGCTCGGGCGAGAGGATGCCGGCGACGCAACCCTGATTGCAACTGATGCAAGGCCGTACACGCTCTGGCGTTCCGGCCAGCGTCTTGCGCACCAGGTCAGGCTCGGCAATCATCGCGCGAGCAAACCCGACCATGCTGGCCACGCCGTCGCGCAGCGCCTGCTCACCTTCTTCCAGCGTGCGATAAAGACCGCAGATCATTGTCGGCACGTCGGCCGCCGCCGCGATCGGCCCGCTGGACGGCAGCATGGCGCCGGTCGTGCGATCCATGGTCGGCAGCATGTCGTGCGTGGAATAATAGCTGCCCATCGAGGCATCGACGAAATCGATCAGCTTCTCGGCGCACAAGGCTTGAACCACGGCAGCGCAGTCGCTCACCGATAGCCCTTCATCGATATGCTCGTCGGAAATGCGGATCCCGACCGGATGATCGTCGCCCACGGCCGCGCGCACGGCGCGCGTGACTTCCATCACGAAGCGCATCCGGTTTTCCAGCGAACCGCCATATTCGTCGACGCGGCGATTCGTCGTGGGCGACAGGAACTGAGTCGCGAGATAGCCGTGCCCGAAATGTAGCTCGATCCCATCCAACCCGCCCTCGCGGCTCCAGACGGCGGACTGGGCGAAGGCAGCGACGATTTCGGAGATTTCGGCGCGTGTCATGGCGTGCGGCACGGGTCCCCACGGTGATGGCACGTCAGATGGCGACCAGCCGGGGCCGCCGTTAGCATTGGGCCAGTGATGCCCACCGTGCCACAGCTGGCTGAACATGCGCATGCCGTGCGGACGGACTGCATCGGTCAGCCGCCGGTATCCGGCGACTATGCTCTCGTCCCATGACCAGATCGTTCCGATCCACGCCGAAGGATGCACCGAGGACACTTCGAGCACGCTAAGCCCGACACCGGCCTTGGCGCGCGCAACGTGGTAATTGATCGTATCGTCAACGATCTGGCCGTGGCCATAGTGAGTCCCGTGCGCCGGACGGAAGATCCGGTTGCGGATTTCTAGGCCGTTGATTTCAAGCGGCTTCAGGAGTTCACGAAGAGCCAAGATTGTGTCCTTTTTTAAAAGGGGAGCGCAGCGAGCCTATCCGGCCGGGAAAAGTTCTACCGAACTGGAAAGACCAAAATCGGCCATCATCACGCTGCCGGTCATGCCGACAGCCGCCGGCGAAATCAGAAATGCGACCATGTCAGCCACCCGCTCGGCCGAGAGCACAACTTCGCCATCGGGCGAAGGCGTAATTCGCTCGACATGGGCACGGACCCGGCGTTCTGCATCGGTCTGCGGGTTGACCAGCCCTGCTGTCAGTTCTGTCGCAACACCTGCTGGTGCGATCGCATTCACGCGAATTCCGCGCCCGCGAATCTCGCCGGGCAGGGTCTTGGTCATCGATATGATCGCGGCCTTGGTTGCCGAATAGCCGACCATCCCGTGCACCCCCAGCACCCCTGAGGACGAGGCGATGTTGACGATGGAGCCGCTACGATTCATGACGTCGATGGCGGCGCGCATCATGTTGTACGTGCCAACGATATTGACTGCCACCATCCTGTCGAAACTGGCAGGATCGGCGATTCCCATGGGATCGGGTAGCGCTACCCCCGCATTATTGACGCAAACATCGAGCCCGCCCATTTCATCCGCTATCGCAGCAACGGTATGATCAACAGCGCCCCGATCGGAAATGTCACAAATATTCGCGGACACGTCGGCGCCGCGATTCTGAAGTCGTTCAAAGAATTCTTGATAGCTTTGAGGGGGTTGCTCCGACAGAATTGCAACATGCATGCCATCTGACGCCAACCTCTCCACGATGGCAGCACCGATACCGCGATTACCCCCGGTTACGATCGCAACCTTTCTTACGCCATTCATCCACTCTTCTCCCAATACTTGCGGAGCAAGCGTCCCTGTTGCCCAGGACTTGATTGACAGCCCTATAAATTTATTTTACTGCCCTGTCCATCGCTGATGTGAAGCGGGATAATCGCTCCTTGGCTAATTACCCAGTCCGGATCGTTTTTTCGAGTTTGCGGGAGAGTGACAATGTTCATCGAAAATGCCGGCTTCGAGCCCCAGAACCAGAAGTCCATCGTGAAGCCTTATGCGCTGACACATGGCACGTGCGAATGCTATAATCTCCAGGAAACCCGGCGCTTTTATGAGGAATTCCTGGGTATGGAATGCGTGCGCCACGCACCACCGGGCATGGTCATGCGGTGCGGGATGAAATTCCACATCGTATGCCTGGAAGTGGGCGACGAAGTGCGTCCGTGCACGATGTCCAATCACTGGGGCCTTGACGTGCGGACCAAGGAAGAGGTCGACGAGGCTTATCGAAAGTTGGTGGAACTTAAGGACCACTACAAGGTCAACCAGATCCTTGAGCCCAACTTGCAGCATGGTGTCTACTCATTCTATTTTGAAGACCTGAACCATAATTGGTGGGAAATCGAATATTATGACGGAATCATGCACGATGACTTTTTTGAATTCGGGGACCGCTATTTTGACACCGTGCTGAACAAGGCGGGTGACAGCAAAAATACCTGGGGATGATCTTCGATCTCTCACGACTGAGGTGAAATGATGAGTCTGATCGAGCGAATCCAGTTTGTCGAAGTGGGGCCTCGCGACGGCCTGCAGAACGAGGCGCTGGTCGTACCGACAGTCGACAAGGTTGCGCTCGTCCAGCGAGCCCTTGATGCCGGCGCGCGCAGGATCGAAGTGGCGAGTTTCGTCAGGCCGGACAAGGTGCCGACGATGGCCGACGCCGAGGCGGTGGTTGCCGCGCTGCCCCGGCGTGCCGACGTGAGCTACATCGGCCTCGTGCTGAACATGCGCGGCGCGATCCGCGCCATGCAGACGAATGTGCAAGAGATCGGGGCGGTCTGCGCGGCTTCCGACACGTTCGGCCTGCGAAATCAGGGGCAGGATGCCGCCACATCGCTCGACGGGGCGAAGAAGATCGTCGAATATGCCCGGGCCAATGGCCGGGCGGCGCAAATCACCATCGCGGTTGCTTTCGGCTGCCCGTTTGAGGGCGAAATCGCCCCTGAGAAGGTGATCGCGATGGCCCGCGATGCGGCCACTGCCCAACCGATCGATATCGCGATTGCCGACACCATCGGCGTGGCCTCACCCGCCGAGGTAGAATGGCTCGTCGCCGAAGTCGCCCGCGCCGTGGCGCCGCTGCCGGTGCGCACCCATTTCCACAATACCCGCAACACCGGTCTGGCCAACGTCTGGGCTGCGGTCCGCGCTGGATCGACGATCATCGATGCGTCTATCGGCGGGCTGGGCGGCTGCCCATTCGCGCCGCGCGCGACCGGAAACGTGCCGAGCGAGGATGTCGTCTACATGCTGGAGCGCGCGGGCATCGCTACCGGTATGAGCACGGAAACCCTTATCGAGGCGGCGATATGGCTGAGCGGCGTCATGGGCAAGGACTTGCCTGGCATGGTCAGCAAGGCCGGGATCTTCCCGCCAGCCCAACTGGCGATCTGACCCCGTCGAACTGCGAAAACTGGATCGAGAAGAAGATGACCAAAGGCATAATTGCGGCGCTCAGCAATCCGCTGTCGCCAGACGTGATCGATGCATACCAGGCATGGTACATCGACACACATCTGCCGCAGATCTGCGAGCATACCGGGATCACCGACATTGGCTTCTATCGGGCTGCCAGCGACCAGCCCTTTGGCGACTCCCCCCGCTTCCAGTTCATGGTCCTGTACCACGTGGACGATGTGGCAGATGCTATCGCCCGTATACGGGCTGCCGCACCGAAGCTTGATCTGTCCGACTATTTCGATCCGGAGAGCTTCGCGTCCATCGCGTTCAATCAGGTGGAGTTGGTGTCTTGAGCAAAGGCCTGCCGCTTGCCGGCCTGCGTGTAATCGAACTCGGGCACTTCATCGCCGGGCCGTTTGCCGCGCGCATTATGGCCGACATGGGCGCCGAAGTGATCAAGGTAGAACCGCCCCAGGCTGGCGACCCTGCGCGGGACTGGGGCGTGCAGGGCGATGGTTGCTCTTTGTGGTGGAGCGTCCATGCCCGCAACAAGAAGTGCATCACCGCCGATCTCAAAAGCGCGGCCGGGCGTGATCTTATCCTGCGTCTCGTCGCCGAAGCGGATGCGGTCATTGAAAACTATCGTCCCGGCCAACTCGAACGTTGGGGCTTGGGCCCGGACGAACTGCGGGCGGTGAACCCCGAATGCATCGTCGTGCGCATATCCGGCTATGGCCAGGACGGTCCCTATCGTGACAAGGTGTCCTTTGGCGTCGTGGGCGAGGCTGTAGGCGGAATTCGTCATCTCTCCGGCTTTCCCGAAGGCATGACCGATCTGCCACCGGCACGCGCGGGCATCAGTCTGGGCGACAGCGTGGCCGCACTTTACGGCGTGATCGGCCTGCTTTCCGCACTTTACGAACGCGGCCGGACAGACGGCGCAAGCGGTCGGACGATCGATGTCGCGCTGCATGAAGCGGTATTCAGCCTGCTGGAAGGCAGCCTGCCTGAATATGGCAAGCGGGGAATCGTGCGCCAGCCAAGCGGCGCAACCCTGCCGACGACCGCGCCCTCGAACGCCTATCGCTGTGCGGACGGGCGCTGGATCATCATCGCAGGCAATTCCGATCGCATCTTCGCCCGGTTGATGACCCTCGTCGGCCGCGCCGACCTTGGCGCCGACAGCCGCTTTGCGACCAACGCCGGGCGGGTCAAGGATGCCGCCGAACTCGATGCCGCGATCGGGGCATGGGCGATCGGCAGGTCGGCCGCCGAAGCGCAGAAGGAACTGGACCGCCACGAGATCCCCGGCACGCCCATCTACACAATCCAGGATATTGCCGAAGATCCGCAATACCTGGCCCGGGACATGATCCGCGAAGTCAACGATCCCATTCAGGGCACGATGCTCCATCCTGGCGCCGTGCCGAAATTCGATGGCAGCGCTGAAGCGATCCGCTGGACGGGGCCAAGACTGGGACAGCACAATCTGGAAGTCCTTACCGAAATCGCCAAGCTGGACGAGGCGCAGATCCGTAAGTTGCAGGCCGAAGGTGTCATCTAGCCCAAAGCCGCTCGACGATCCGCGCGGGTTCCTGGAATGCCTGTTCGCGCATGCAGTCGAGGCTGCGCATCCCGCCACGTGCGTGGTGCCGCACCTGCCGCCACCGCCCGCAAACGGTCGCACGCTCGTGATCGCCATAGGCAAGGCGGCGGCGGCGATGGCGGCCGCCGTGGAATCGGTCTGGTCGGGGCCGATCTCGGGCATTGCCGTCACGCGCTATGGTCACGGGGCGCAGCTTTCCAGCATCAGGCTGATCGAGGCATCGCACCCGGTTCCTGATCGCGCCGGCGAGGACGCTGCGCGCGCGCTGCTGGACCTGGCGGCAAGCGCCACGCCGGATGACCTGTTGCTTTGCCTGATTTCAGGTGGCGGGTCCGCTCTAACGGCCATTGCCGCACCGGGCATCGCTTTTGATGAGAAAGTCGCAATCAACCGGGCCTTGCTGCGCTCGGGCGCGACGATCGAAGAGATCAACTGTGTGCGCAAGCATATCTCGGCGATCAAGGGCGGGCGTCTGGCCGCCGCATCGGGCACTCGCAATATCGTCAACCTCATCATCTCCGACGTGCCGGGCGATGCACCCGAGACCGTTGCTGGAGGGCCTACCCTTCCCGATCCATCCACGCTCCGACAAGCTCGCGACGTCCTCTGCCGGTACGCTATTGCGCCCTCTCCCGCGATCCAGGCGCTTTTGGCTCGCGACGATGCCGAAACGCCGAAGCCTGGAGATGCGGGCACCGTCCCCTCCACCACGGTGATCGCATCTGCAGCGACCGCGCTCGAAGCCGCGCGCGCGTGGGCCGAGGATTGCGGCGTGGAAGTGGAACTGCTTGGCGACGCGATCGAGGGCGAAGCCCGGCAGGTCGGGAGCGAACAGGCCAGCCGTGCTCTATCGCGTGCGGGCGCGCTGCGGCGTCCGCTGCTGCTGCTATCGGGCGGCGAAACGACGGTCACCGTCGTCGGGAACGGTCGTGGGGGGCGGAACGCCGAATTTGCCCTTGCCCTAGCGCTGGTTGCGAACGGACACCCCGCGATCCATGCCCTTGCCGCTGATTCGGATGGGATCGACGGCACGGAAGACAATGCCGGGGCGATCGTGGGGCCGGCCACGCTCGAACGATGCCGCGCCGCCGGCATCGACCCTACCCACAGCTTGGCGGCCAATGACGCCTATTCGGCGCTTGAGGCCGCCGGCGATCTTGTAAAGACTGGCCCGACGCGCACCAATGTCAACGATATCCGCGCCGTGCTGATATTGCCTGAGAGGGAAAAAGCATCATGACCGCACCCACCAAGCGCAAGACGGTGGCCGTAAGCCGCCGCCTGCCAGACGCCGTGGAGCAGCGCCTCCAGCGCGACTACAACGTCCGGCTACGGGACAGCGAGGGACCGCTTGCCAGCGCCGATCTGCTTGCGCTTTGCGATGGGGCGGACGCGCTGGTCTGCACGCTGGGCGACCGGATCGACGCAGATTTCATCGCCGCCCTGCCCGACTCGATTCGCATCATCGCGACGGTGTCGGTTGGCTACGATCATGTCGATATCGCCGCCGCCAAGCGACGCGGCATCCCGGTGGGCAATACGCCCGGCGTGCTCACTCAAGCTACCGCAGAAATCGCCATGCTGCTGATGCTGGGCGCGGCGCGCCGGGCCAGCGAAGGCGACCGGCTGGTGCGAGAGGGCGGTTGGGAGGGATGGTCCCCAACGCACATGCTCGGAACCCAGCTTTCCGGTCGAACGCTTGGCATCGTCGGGCTGGGGCGCATCGGACAGGCCGTTGCCCGCATGGCGGCGGGGTTCGACATCACGCCGATCGCGCTGGGGCGGCCGGGCGGCCCGGCAGAGCGCAACGGCGTGCCGCTGATCGCCGACGAGTCCGAATTTCTCGGCCGGAGCCAGATCCTTTCGCTGCACATGCCGCTGACGGCGGAAACGACCAACTGGCTCGATCACCGGCGCATCGAACTGCTGCCGCCCGGCGCGATCGTCGTCAACACGGCGCGCGGCGAAGTCATCGACGACGACGCACTTGTCGCAGCGCTGCGCAGCGGGCGGATCGCCGCCGCCGGCCTTGACGTGTTCAGAGGCGAGCCACACGTCGACGCGCGCTTCAGCGCCCTCGCCAACACCTTCCTGCTGCCTCACCTTGGCAGTGCCACCGTTCAGACACGCAACGCCATGGGTTTTCGAGCGCTGGACAATCTCGACGCCTACTTCGCCGGAGCTGCGCTGCCATCCCCCGTCTGGACGGAGGAACCGGCATGATCGGGCAGAAGCTGCGATATTCCGATGGCGAGATTGAATTCATCGGCCGGATCATTCATCCCGAAGCGGCAGGAGAGAAGCCGCTTGCCGCGGTGCTGGTCTTTCACGAAGCCTGGGGGCTGACCGATCACATCGTTGAAATGGCCGCATGGCTGGCACGGCGCGGTATGATTGCCATTGCGTGCGACATGTATGGCGGCGGTTTCGTGACAGACGAGATGAGCGTGGCGGGCGCGCTGATCGGCGGATTGCGTGCCGATCCCATAACCATGCGCCGACGCGCTTGCGCTGCCCTGAAGGCGGCGCAAGCGCTGCCCGATGTACTGCCAAACGCGGTAACGGCCTTGGGCTTCTGTTTCGGTGGCACCGTAGCGCTTGAAATGGCACGCGACGAAGCACCGCTGGCAGGTGTGGTCTGCGTGCATGGCGGACTGGCCACGACGATGCCGGCATCAGCAGGCGCGGCCCTGCCCCCGATCCTGGTATGCACCGGATCGATCGATCCGATCGTACCGCTGAATCAGCTATCGGCCTTCGCGGAAGAGATGGACGCCGCGGGCGCGACCTGGCGCGCGCTGCTGCTTGGCGGGGTGAAGCATAGCTTTACCAATCCGGATTCCGAAGCGGCAGGCGTGCCCGGTGCGGCTTATGATCGCGCTGCCGATCAGGAAACGCGCGAGACCATATGGCGTTTCCTGACTGACGTAACGGCCGGCGTCAGATAACCTGGTTCGTCATCTCGCCGATGCGTTCGATCGCCATCCTGACGGTATCCCCCGGCTTGAGCGAAATGCCGCGCGCCACGCCCACTCCGGCGGGGGTTCCGGTCAGGATCACATCGCCAGGGTGAAGCGTCAGCCGAGATGAAATCATCTCGATCTGCTCTTCGATGCTGAACATCATCTGCGCGGTGCTGGAATCCTGCATCAGCGTGTCGTTCACCCACAGCTTCATCGCCAGGGCATGAGGATCGGGGACAGCGCAGGCCGGTGTCATCGCCGGCCCCAGCGGGCACGAACCATCAAAAGACTTCGCACTGAGAAAATCGAAATGAAACGGCGAGCCGGCAGGGATCGCATGGCGATGCACCGCAGGCCGAAGCGAAAGATCGTTGGCGATCGTGTAGCCGGCGACATGGCGCAATGCATCGGTACGGGCGATATCGCGGCCACCTGTCCCGATGATGACCGCAAGTTCGATTTCCCAGTCCAGTTCGTCGCAATATTCCGGAATGCGGATCGCATCGTCGGGCCCGATTACCGCGCTCCGGCTCGCCTTGATGAAATGCCACGGCTTTTCACCCAGTTCCTTGAATGTGGGAGTCGCGACATGATCCATCGCGCCATTCATCTCGGCGATATGATCGAGATAATTGGCGCCGGCGCAGAATATTTCGCCGGGGACTTCGATCGGCGCCAGCAGCTGGACTGTCGAAAGCTCGCGGCCTTCTGCGGGCTGCGCGTGCCGTGAAAACTCCACAAGCGCCGGTGATGCAACGTCCCAATCGCGCAGTAAAGCGGGAACCTGATCCCAGTTCTCGTCGCCCGGCACCTGTTCTATTGCGAACACACGGCCGGCGATCAGAACCCCGCAGCGCGCGGTGTCGCCATCGATGTACCGGACGATCTGGAAGGGTACGTCCTTCGAATTGACCTCCACAGGATCAGCTTTCCAGCACGGGCAGTTCGCGCGCGAAGAAAAAGTCCAGCTCGTCGGCAAGACCGGGCCGCTCCGCCATTTTCTTCGCCACGAAGGCGCGGCCCTGTTCCTCGCTTTCCCAGTCGATCAGGACGAACGTCTCGTTAGGATCTTCAAGGCCCTGAAACCGCCGAACTCGCGTGGCACCATGTTCCGCCCTTACCCCGGACTGCGACTCGAAGCGCGGCTTCCAGCTATCGAAGTCTCCGACATTCCGCCGGCTGATCATCACAACGCCCATATCCATCCTCAATTATCCAGAGTTTCGTTCGTTTGCTCAGAACATTGCTTCGGTTGCACCCGTGCCCAGCGCGAACGAGCCGAAGCTCAGCGCCGGAGAATCCCAGTTCGCGCCGGGATGGGCGGAAACCGCGTATAGATCGCGGAAAGCGCGCTGCACGTGCTCGCTCTCGGCGATGCCGCGTCCACCCGCAGCGCCGAACAGCAGTTCGGCCGCCTGCCGTGCCGCCTTTACCGAAAAGGCCTGGTCGAGGCGATTGCGCACGCGCATCTCGGTCGTCAGCCGGCGCCCAGCGTTTATTTCTGCGAAGGTTGACGTCAGCCCACGCGAATACGCCATGTCCGATGCGTCGATCAACGAACTTGCTTCGGCAAAATGCATCTGCACGGCGGGCTTTTTGCCCATGAACATCGGTTCCTGGCGTTCAGTGCGGCCGCGGAACTCTGTGAGCAGAGCGTCATAGGCACCGCGAGCGATACCGGTAGCGGGCGCGGAAATGCAGAAGCCGAAACCGGTCCAGGCAGATTCACGAAGCAGCGGATCGTCGCTTGTTGCCGTGCCCGGGCAGGTGCCTTCAAACACCTGATCGCCAGTCAGAACGCGATCGTCAGGCACGAAGACGTCATCGACCACGACGCTTTTGCTACCGGTGCCGCGCAAGCCCATCACATGCCAATCGTCCACGACGGTGCAATCGCTTTTTGGTATCAGCAAAAAGCGCATGTCCGGGCGCTTGGGATTGTCGAGCATGCCAGCCATCGCCCCCAGCACAATCCAGCCGCAATAGTCCACGCCACTGCAAAACGACCATTTGCCCGACAGAAGGTAACCGCCGGGTCGCGGCTCGACCTTGCCCGTCGGAACATAGCTCGACGCGCTAAGCGGCTGGCTCGATGCCCAGTATTCCGCCTGAATGTGCTCGGGATACAGCGCAATGAAGGAATCGTGAGAGTTGGTGACGACATAGACCCAAGCCGTAGATCCATCCGCCCGCGCCAGTTCGCGCCCTACCCGATACATATCGTCCAGCCCGGCGCCGACCCCGCCGAACCGCGCGGGTCGTAGCAGCTCCTGCAAACCGGCATCGTGCAGATCGCGCATCACGTCCTCGGGAAGCATGCGCGTTTCCGAAATGCGCCGCCCCCTCTCGCGGATTGAAGGAACAAGACGGGCTGCCTGCTGTTCCAGCGCAGCAACAGGAGTCTGCTGCGCCCAGCTATCAACGGGCTCTCGAATGATCGTTGCGGTCACGGCAAATCCTTATTCTCCGGCCGCTTGACGACGCAGGCCGATCCTCACCAGTGCTGGACTGGTTGCACAAACTGATACCCCTGTCAAATAATCGTTGCTGCATGCCCTTTTGGGCGCTAACCATCCCGGCCACGGCTCGTTCGAAGCAGAATTAAGCAGGAGAGAATATGGCGACCCTGATCTCGACCCCGGCAGACGACTGGAAGCCTCCCGCACACGTCCCCGACGATCTGGTGCTCGGCTTCAACCCGTGGCTCGGGATGGAGCGGGAACCGCATGCGGTGCTGGCGAAACTCCATGAAGGTCCGCCGATCGTCTTTTCGCGGTACAATCACATCCTGGGTTTTGCTCCGCAGGGGAACTGGATCATAACCCGCGCCGAGGTGATGCGCGAAGTCCTGCTTAACGCCGAAGTGTTTTCAAGCACCGGTCAAAGCGGCATTGCCGCTGCAATGGGTGAGGATTTCGAACTACTGCCACTGGAAAGCAATCCGCCCGCGCACACCAAGTATCGCGCTCTCGTCAACCCGTTCTTCTATCCAAAGGCCGTGCGCGCACTGGAAAGCAAGATTATCGAGCGGGTGGACGGCCTAATCGACACTGTCCAGAAGGACAGCGGGTGCGATTTCGTCGCCTCGTTCGCGAAAATTCTTCCCAGCGGACTGTTCCTCGACATGATGGGTCTTCCCAAGGAGAGGCTGGGTGCCTTCCTGGAATGGGAAGAACTTATCATGTGCAGCCGCGATCCGCTGGAACGCCTGGGTGCATTGAAAGCCGTTTGCGATTATCTGCGCAGCGAGATCGACGAACGGCGAGCAACGCCGCGCGACGATATGTTGTCAAAAATTGTCCACGCTGAGATCGACGGCGCACAGATCCCGCAGCGCGACGCATTGGGGATGTCGCTGCTGCTCTACATCGCCGGTCTGGATACCGTGGTTAACTCTTTAGGGTGGCAGTTCAAATACCTGGCGGAAAACCCCGAGGCCCAAGCGATTCTGCGTGCTGACCCGTCGCGCATTCCCGCTGCGGTGGAGGAATTGTACCGTTCATTCGCGATGGTGACGGCCAGCCGTGTCGTCACGCGGGACTTCGAGATCGGTGGGGTTCTGATGCGCGCGGGCGATATCGTCAGCTGCCCCACCCCCCTCGCCTCGCGCGACGACACGGAATTCGCCGGAGCGTCTTCTACCGACCTCAGCGCCGGGCAGCGCCGCCATCTCGCCTTCGGCTTCGGCCCGCATATGTGCTTGGGCATGCATCTGGCCCGGGTAGAAAGCACCATATCCATCCGGCGGTGGCTGGAACGGATGCCCCCGTTCAGGATCGCTCCCGACGCGCAAGTGCCATGCCACGGCGGACTTGTCCTGGCGGTAGACAGCTTGCCCCTTCGCTGGGATTAGCCCCGCGTTGTATAACGATGCCATGCGTCGGCATGGCGCGCGATGAAGCCGGGATGATCGCGCCGAAGCCGCGCCTCGTCGACGCGGCCGGTACGCAGCAGGAAATCGATCGCCAAAGTCGACGCATCGAATTCCGCCAAACGGGGCGCGATCGTTTCATACCAGTCTATGCTGCGTTCCGCCGCGTGAACTAGCTTGTTTTTTGCCGGTTCACGCGCAGTTCGAAACGCAGTCAACGCGCCAGCGATGGTGGAGGAACCCGCCAAGGCCGCGATGAGCGCGATCGCATCCTCCATCGCGATCCGCGATCCAGAGCCGATGGTCGGATGCGCACTGTGCAGCGCATCGCCGATCAGCACCGTCTTGCCGACATGCCACGCGGCGTTGCGGACTACCGGAAGCGCGTGCCAGTGAGAGCGGTTATCGATCAGCGGCAGGCCTTCCAATTCCTCGCGAAACAGCCGTTCGGCCAGCAGTCGCCGGTCAGTATCGTCCAGGCGATCAAGCCCTGCGGCAACCCATGTATCCGCATCGCATTCTACCACGAAAGTGCTCATCTCCTGCGAATAGGCATATCCAACGGCCCAGAAACAGCCGGCTGGCCCCGCCTTGAAATAGATGGATGGCTGCGCGAAAATGCGATGCGTGCCGTACCAGGCGAGCCTGTTGGTCAGCATTCGCCGCGTCGTTCCGAACCCGCTTGCTCCGTCGCGCACTGCGGAATTGACTCCGTCCGCCCCGATCACAAGGTCCCGATCGCCCAGTGAGGCAGCATCCGCCCGCGAATTGAAATGGAGCCTGACACCCGCCTCCCGGCAGAATTTCGCCAGCAGGCCAAGCAGGCCGGACCGGGCAATGGCCAGCCCCTGTCCGCCGTCGATCATCACCGGGACGCCGCGATGGACGAGGAGCCGGTCCGTCGATGCGCGGGCGGCAGCGCGGAACGCGGTGGCAAACGCGCCATGCGTCGCGTCGATCGCGGCGAGGCCACCACCAGCGATCTCGACACCGAAGCCATAAGTCACCGCTTCCGGGTTGCGCTCATACACATCCACTTCTGCACCAAGCTGCTCCCGCGCCAGCAGGGCGGCGAACAAGCCAGCTGGCCCACCTCCGATTATTCCGATCCGCACAAGCCTTACTCCAAACCCAAGCCATCTTGCACCGGCACAAACTAATTTATATAGCAGTAAATTAATGCGGCAGGTGAGACAAGCCAATGCGCCGAGAGAGGGAATGGATTACCTGAGATGCAGGGGCAGACATTATACGACAAACTCTGGTCCAGCCATCTCGTGGCCGCGCTGGAAGACGACGAATGGCTGATCTATGTGGATCGTCACCTGCTGTACGAAGTCACCAGCCCCCAGGCGTTCGAGGGGCTGCGCCGCGAAGGGCGCAAGGTGCGCAGGCCCGATCTTACGCTGGCGCTGGCCGACCATAACGTCCCCACGGTCAACCGCGCCGCCGGGCTGGACGGCATAGCGGACCCGGAAGGGCGGCTGCAGGTTGAGACGCTGGAAGCGAACGCGGCCGAGTTCGGACTGAACTACATCCCGCTAACCAGTCCGCATCATGGCATCGTCCACGTCACCGCCCCCGCGCTGGGCCTGACCCTGCCCGGCACCGTCATCGTATGCGGCGACAGTCATACGTCCACCCACGGTGCGTTCGGGGCGCTTGCCTTCGGGATCGGCACGTCGGAGGCAGAGCACGTGCTCGCGACGCAGACCATCATTCAGCGCAAGTCGCGGACGATGCTTGTCAGTGTTAACGGCGATCTGCCTACCGGGGTCCATGCAAAGGACATCGTCCTGGCGCTGATCGGCCAGATCGGCACGGCGGGGGCGACAGGCCACGTCATCGAATTCGCCGGCAGCACCATCGATGCTCTCGACATGGCCGGCCGCATGACGATCTGCAACATGGCGATTGAGGCGGGAGCACGAACCGGCCTCATCGCGCCCGACGAAACCACATTCGCCTTCCTTCGCGGCACTCCCAACGCGCCAGCCGGCGCAGACTGGGATGAAGCGGTGGATCGGTGGCGGGCGCTGCCAAGCGATCCCGACGCGAAATATGACCGCCAGATCGAACTGGATGCGTCCAGTCTTGCACCGATGGTCACCTGGGGGACCAGCCCTGAAGCGGTGCTGCCGATCACCGGCACCGTGCCGCATCCGTCATCTGAAGAAAACCCGGTGCGCCGGGCGACGATTGAAGCCATGCTGCGCTATATGGATCTGACGCCGGGGACGCCGCTAGACGGCCTTCCCATCGATGCGGTCTTCATCGGCAGCTGCACCAATAGCCGTATCGAGGATTTGCGGATAGCCGCGCGGATCGCCAGCATGGGCTCCGTTCCCGCGCACGTTCGCGCGCTGGTTGTACCCGGATCGGCGCAGGTCAAGGCCCAAGCGGAAGCGGAAGGTTTGCACCTTGTGTTGCAGCGTGCGGGATTTGAATGGCGCGATGCCGGGTGTTCGATGTGCCTTGGCCTTAATCCGGATCGGCTCCGGCCCGGCGAGCGGTGCGCGTCGACATCAAATCGCAACTTCGAAGGCCGCCAGGGCACCGGCGGGCGGACGCATCTGGTTTCCCCGGCCATGGCCGCTGCCGCCGCAATTCATGGCCGACTGGTCGATATCAGGACGATCCTCTGATGCAGCCGTTCAAATCACTTAGCGGGATCGTCGCCGCGCTTCCGATCGCCAATGTCGATACCGACATGATCCTGCCCGCCGATTTCCTTAAAACAGTGTCGCGTAGCGGTTTGCGGCGCGGCCTCTTCCATCGCCTTCGGGTTGACGAGAGCGGTGAAGATCGACCCGACTTCGTGTTGAATCAGGAGCCGTGGAGAGCGGCGGAGATATTGATAACCGAGGATAATTTCGGCTGCGGGTCCAGTCGTGAACATGCCCCCTGGGCGCTGTTGGACTTTGGCTTTCGCTGCATCATCGCACCGAGCTTCGCGGAAATCTTCGCTCAGAACTGCACCAAGAACGGTATCCTGCTCGTTCGGCTCGATCCGGCGGACATCGCGACATTGATGGCCGACGCGGCTACGCCCGAATCCGCGCGGCTGACCGTGGACCTCAATCACTGCACGGTCACGCGGGCAAATGGAGAGGTGCTTCCCTTTGCCATCGGTGACGCCGCGCGCGCGCGGCTTCTGTCGGGTTCCGACGATATCGTACTGTCATTGCAGCAAGCAACCAGCATCCGCGCCCACGAGCAGCAGATGAGCGACGGACGGCCATGGGTCGGGCGAATTCACATACCCTAAGAGGGACTACGTCAGGCCTTGGGCTTGCGCGGCGTCCTGCTACGGGCAGGCTTCGGCGCGATTTCGCTTTCGAGCCCGGCAACGATCAGGCGATAACCTTCTTCGAAGGCGGCCTTAGCGTCGAAACCCAGCAGGCCGTCCCGCGTGAATTCGATGCCTGGAAATTCTTTCGAATCCAGATCGAAGATGCGCTGTTCCAGAAACTCGCGATGATCGCCGGGCAAGCGATGGCTAACCGTAGCCTGGGCACTGCTGAGGATATATTCCAGCAGCATATGGCCATAGATGCCCGTGCGACCGCGCGTACTGCCAGCCGCCATCACCCGGCGTGACAATAACTCCAGGAAGGCGAGTCCGTAATCCGTCTCCCCCTCGCCGATCATCTGGAAAATGCGGAACCTGTTATGCGAAACGGCATAGCTGGTGACCCCGCGATATTCGCAGAAGTGCCGATAGGCGATCCTCGCGAATTCGTGCAGATCGGCCTTCCAATCCGAAGACGCTTCCGGCAACTGGCGAACCAGATCGCGGTAAAAGAAATTCATGACGCCGGACGTCAGAGAATCGCGACCGCTCAGGTAATAATGAAGGAGCGGCGGTGTGACATCGAGCTTCTTGGCGACGACTACAATCGAGATATCGGCCAACGGTAATTCGCGCGACATTTCATAAGCAGTTTTCAGGATTACGGCGCGATCGATTTCTATGGCCTTGCCAACAGGCCTTCCAGGGCGGCGGCGCACCTTTGCGGTTGCCGACTTGCCCTCACCGGCGATCGCTGAACTCGTTCTTGGCACCAAAGGCTCCCTCGCAGATATTGCGAAGGTATATTCCTAACACCGCACAAGCCGGCGAACCATAACAATATTGAGCGGGACAACGGCGTTTTTCCCCTGTGTTTTCATTCGCTGGTGATCACCATCACCTCGCGATCGAAGGAGACGATACGCCCCTGAAAGCCACCGGTAAGTGCACTGTTCCACAATGCCGGTCCCAGGCCCAGCTCCCGACGGCGCAGCTGCACTTCGTGCGCGTCCTCGATCTGCCAGTATCCGTTGATCGGACTTTGTATCTTGCAAGTGCCCACATCGCGGACACCCTCGATGATAGGCATGAATTCGGGAATGTCCGGAACGAAGATACGCACTGTCACGCCGCAGTCTCCAATAGGGCAGCCACCATCGCGCCCTTGCGGCGCCATACGTCCTCGATATCCTGCAAGCGCTTGCCTGTGGCGGCGCAGGCTTCCTCCTCCGCTATCACCGCCTCGATAGTCAATTGCGCATCGCTGCCGTCAAGCGGCAGAAAGTCGCGAAGCGGCCGGCAAATTTCGAGATAGTATCCGTTGGGATCGCGGAAGTAGATCGATTCGATAACCTCGTGTTCGATCTGGTACATGATCTTGACGCCCTTCTCTTCCAGTCGGTGACGCCAAGCGGCCAGTTCTTCCTTGCTCTCCACCTTCCACGACGTGTGGGCGGCATCGCTGTCATAGCGCGGGTGATGCACAAGGTGTTCCGGCTGGTCGGTTCCCAGATAATAGAAGAAC
This sequence comes from uncultured Novosphingobium sp., assembly GCA_964502105.1. Lineage (GTDB taxonomy): Bacteria > Pseudomonadota > Alphaproteobacteria > Sphingomonadales > Sphingomonadaceae > Novosphingobium. The sequence continues at coordinate 37,109 of CAZCUS010000020.1, forward strand.
GCGATGGTGCTGCCCTGCCCGCTTTCAAAGAAGAAGTGGATGAAGTCGGGATGCTCGGCCGATCCCCAGCCACGCGCCGAAACTACATGGACCAGCGGTAACCCCAGCGTATCGCGATAGAATTCGACCGTTTCCTTGATCTTCCAAGTGGGCCTGGCTGAATGGTGAACACCATTGAGCGAAAGCTCCGTGCCTTTCTGCATCATGCTGTCTCCTGTTAAGCTGGAACCGTTCATGGTGCCACCAGCGCGCTATTGATGATCTCGCGCAGAGCGGCCTTGTCGATCTTGCCGACCTTGGTGAGCGGAAGCGCTTCGACGACCTCGATCCGCTCGGGCCACTTGTACTTCGCGAAGCCAAGGCCGCCGAGGTGCTGCCCCAGGCCCTGAATGTCTGGTGCAGGAAATCCGGCGCGCAGGACTAGGCATGCGCAGGCGCGTTCGCCCAGCACAGGATCGGGAACGCCTACCACCGCGCATTCGGCTATGGCGCCGTGCGTGGAAACTGCGGCTTCCACCTCTTCGCAGTTGATCTTTTCCATGCCGCGATTGACCACGTCGTTGCCGCGCCCCGCGAAGGCATAGTAGGTCTCGCCGCAGATCCTGCGCCGTTCAACGAGATCGCCGGTGTGATAATATCCTTGCTCATCGAAGGCCGTCGCGTTGCGCTCTGGCGCATCGAAGTAGCCGGCGATGGTATAGGGTCCACGGCAGGTAAGCTCGCCGATCTCGTCCTCTGCCGCTTCGACGTTGGTGCCCGGTTTCACGATGCGAACCTCGTCGCATGGCGACATCGGCCGCCCCACGGTCCAGTCCATCGCCTCATCGGGATCACCGGGCCGAGTGTACATGTTCATCCCCTCGGACATGCCGAACATCGCGTAGGACGGCAGGCCATAGGTCGCACGCATCATGCGCGACCCATCGGGCGACCAGAAGGCGCGGACATGCCGGGTGTCCACTCGACCGATGGCCAGCATCGCCTCGAACCGGGGAAAGAGTGCGCGTATAAGCCCCACCCACGTCGGTTGCTTGGCCAGAAACAGCCGTTCCCAAGATTCGGGCGTCATGTCGTCCGCGATTGTGAACGTCGCGCCAATCAGCAAGGTCGGGAACAGAAAGCAGATCATGCAGGCGTTGTGTATGATCGGCATCGGGTTGAACATCACGTCATCGGATACAAAGCCGAGGGTCGATACCGTGCGACGCGCATTCAGCAGAAAATCATTCTGCATTCGCGGAATGACCTTGGATACACTTGTCGTTCCGCCCGACAGCTGGAAGAGTGCCACCTGATAGGGATCGCGCGGCACTGCGGCCACCAGCCGCGCCGCCTCTTCGCGGGTGATCCCGTCGATAAGCGCTTCAAGGCCATGGGCACCGTCGCTGGTGCCGCGCGCCGCGATAATGGGGCCGAGCGTGGACACTTCGGTGCGCATCGCCTGCATAAAAGCGACATGATCGAACCTGGGGTTATCGCCATCGACGAAAGCCGCGCGTGCGCCAACATGCGCGCCGATGAAGCCGATCTCCCGCTCACGGTGCGCGGCCAGCGTGCATACCGGCAGCAGGCCTGCCTTGAGGCAGGCGATCAGCGCGAACACAATTTCGCGCGTGTTGACCATCTGGAACAATACGGGGCTGAGCGGCGCGAGGCCCAGCCGGATCAGCGCGCCGGCCAACCGGTCGGTGATCTCATCCAGTTCACCGTAAGTCATGTCACCTTGGCCCGTCCACAAGGCCACACGATCGTGATTGGCGCGAAACGATGCGATCAGCGCTTCAACCAGCGACACTTCTTCCAGTTCACCCGCGGCGACATAGCGCAGCAGACGCTCGACCGGCGGATAGACCACTCCAGGAATGGGTTCGCGAACCCCTGCCATCAGGATGCAGCTTCTGCCGCTGCGGCGACCACGGCCTTCGCGGGAAAGCGGGCGGATAGCCACGCAACCACGGCCGCACCGGCGATTTCCTGGCCGTTCGGCTCATCCAGCCGGAGCGACTGGCCGTGGTGGTTCCCACGAATCTTGTGCCGCTCGATATCGACGCTGGCGATCGACCCCGCGATCTCGTCGACATCGCCGGGGAACACGCTGTTGTCTCCGGTATATTCGATGATGATGACCGGCTGGGTCATCGCCGGCCCGGCCTTTGCGAACGAGGCATTCGAGGACAGGCCCGACCAAGTCGAGAGCCAGGCGTCGGGCGTGCAATTTCGCGCGAAGCCGACACTGCCGAGATTGGACGTCAGCGGCTTGGCGCCCCAGACCGTGCCCCAACGACGGTCTGATGGGTCCAGCGTCAGATCGAAGCAGCGAAGATCGGCGTCGGTTCGCCAGACCTGCATGATCCCGGCAAAGTTGCCACGCATCGCATCGACTGCCGTGGCATCATCGCTGCCAGCCGCCTTGCGGGCGGCCATGCGCGCCGCGATCATATCGCGCGCAATCGTATCCAGCCGGGCGACACGCGCGGTCTGCGCGGCGCGATACCGCTCAACGAATTCAGGAGCATAGCGAGCGCCCCCTTCCGCAGCATCGCGAAAGCCGTTGTCTGCCGACAGTGCAAAGAGCGACGGATCGAGCGAAAACGGATCGGCTTCGTCAGTCAACGACGGGTCGATCATCTTTTGCAACAGCCGCCCCTGGCCAGGATGCGGGGCGACCAGGACGAAGCCATCTGGAACGGGAAGATCAGCCGCGTCCAGCTTGGTGGGGCGTCCCCCGGGCGTGCGGGCGATGCGCGCTTCCGGCGCAGCGCTGGCCTGCTGGTTGTAGAAGGCAAACAGGCTGGCACCGCCCGAGTTGCCAAGCATGACAACCCGATCGAAGCCGATGTCGCGCAGCGCTCTCATGCCCGCCGCTACATCGAGGACGGCAAGTTCATGCTCCAGCCGCAGGTCGTTGCCAATGGTGCGCGGTCCCTGCACCCAGACCGCATATCCGGCCTTGAGCAGGAATGGCACCATGTAATGCGTCACCAGCAGTTCGCGCGGGTGCATGATGAACACCACGACGCGCTCTTCACCAGTCAGCCGATGAAGATAGCCGGTGATCGGCGCGCCATCCTGGGTCGACAGCGGATATACAGCTGTGCGCATGCCTTCAGGGACTTGGGCGGGATCCCACGATGCGCCGCGCAGCCCGGCCGTTACCCGGCGTTCCTTGTCATGCCCTGCGGTGTCACTCATACCCAAGCTCCAATTGTTCTGTATTCAAGCTGCGGTCGCGCGCGCGATGTCGGCCTCGCTGACGAATGCGTCAGAGAAGAAAGCGTCGCTTTGCAGGTTGGCCTGCGCGGTGAAATCGGCGCGCGCCGCATCGACCATGACGGGGGTGCCGCAGGCATAGACCTGCCAACCGGAAAGATCGGGGTGATCTTCCAGCACGGCCCGATGCACGAAACCCCGTCGACCACTCCATTCGGCCGAGGGAAGATCGTCTGAGATCACCGGAATGAACTCGATATTCGCGTTGGCGGCCGCCATGTCGCGCATCTCGTCCATTGAATAGATATCCACCGGGCGGCGCCCGCCCCAATAAACCTTGAAATGCCGCCGGTCGCCCCCTTCGATTGCCGCCAGAAGAATGGAGCGGATGGGCGCATACCCCGTACCGCTGGCAAGCAAAATCGCCGGCTGAGCAGAATCGCGTAGGTAGAAGCTGCCGAGCGGCACGGTCACCTCCAGCTTGTCGCGCAGGCCCATGCTTCCGAACACATAGTCGGTAAAGCGCCCGCCCGGCAGATGGCGGACGTGAAGCATCAGGTCGATCGCACCGCCAGCGCTTGGCGCATTGGCCAGCGAATAGGAACGCGTGACATCGCCATCGAGATGGATGTCAAGGAACTGGCCTGCTGCGAACCGCACGGACGAGTGCAGCGGAACCCGCAGCAAAACCATCGCCACATCGGGGGCGAGGTGCTCGACCGCTTTGACATAGGCGGGGAGACGCATCGACTCGGTCAGGAACGGAGCCTCCTCAACCTCAACGACGAGATCGCTGCACGCCTTGGCCTGGCACAGCAGCGCATAGCCTTCAGCCTGCTGGTCCTCCGGCAGGTAGGTGCGGTGCACAGATCCCGCTTCGATCTCGCCCTCGGCGATACGGCCCTTGCACGCGCGGCATGTTCCCATGCGGCAGCCAAACGGCATGCGCACGCCAGCGGCGAGTCCAGCTGCCAGGATGCGCTGGCCAGGCTCCGCCTCGAACGACGTTCCGCTTGGAGACAAGGTAATAGTGAAGCTCATATCTCTCTCGCCATCTCGCGCCTTGAAGGTCTGTCAGCCCCCTATGGAGCTTATTTAATATCCCTGTCAATCATCTTTCCCGCGAGGGATGTAGACGGGAATTTGCGCAACATCCCTCGATTATCCCCGGCGACTTTTGCCGGGTTGTCCACTGCGGCCAGGTTGCGTCATCCTAACCCGAATGAAAGCAATGCTCGATCGGTAACGGGCAATCGGGAGACAATCGATGGAAGCGCACAATGTACCGCTCGTAATACGTGGCGCGATCATCGAGGATCACGACGTTACGTTTGGCGGCAGAAGAGGCGGTTTTTCCTTTTCTACGCCTGACGTCAGCAAACATCTCGATAAACTTGTTCTCAAGCGCGCCTCTGCGCTCGATGATCTTCGCAGCCTAAGTTTCGAAGATATTCTCGACTATCTGGAGAATCTGGGCGCGCGGCTGCACTTGCCGCACAATCGCCACCTTCAGGAAGCCCTGCAAGTCTCGCTTCAGGTGTCCGGGCTGAGCGAGGGAATCCTGCGCCACTGTTATGAAACCGTTGGCTACTTCTTTGACCGCCATGTCGTGCGCGAAATGGTCGAGCAGACGATCGGCGTACGCTTTCTGGAAGAGTGGGTGGAAACCCAGGCGTTAGATGGCGGACGGGCTGCACTGCGCGCATTTGGCGCGCGCAGCGTTCATATCATCGCTGGCAACGTGCCCGCCATCGCGGCGCTCAGCGTGGTGCGAAACGCAGTCACGCGCAGCGATGCCATCATCAAGACTCCTTCGAATGACCCGCTTACCGCAGCCGCCATTGCGCGCACCATGATCGAGATGGCCCCCGAACATCCACTCACCCGCCATCTCAGCGTGGCCTACTGGAAAGGCGGCGACACGGGGATCGAACAAGGCATCTATCTGCCAAGCAACATAGAAAAAATCATTGCCTGGGGCGGCTTCGCGTCGGTCAGTCATATCACCCGCTACCTTCAGCCAGGGATCGATCTCATCACGCTCGATCCCAAGCTCAGTTCCACGATCATTGGCCGCGATACGTTCCGGGATGAAAAGACCATGGCCGAGGCCGCAGGCCTCGCCGCAATGGATATCGGCCACTTCAATCAGGAAGCCTGCACCAACGCGCGCGTCGTCTATGTCGAAACGGGCACCGATCCCGCCGGCCAAGCCAAGGCCCGCACTTTCGGTAAGATGGTCTTCGATGCGCTTCAGGCGCTACCCGCGCACTTTAGCGATCGAGCCAGATCGCTCGATCCGGTGCTTCAGGACGAAGTGGAGGCGCTGCGGCTGACCAGCGACGATCATTTCATCGTGGGCGGCGGCGCGGCTGGAGCCATCATCGTTTCGCTGACGGACGAACCGGTGGATTTCGCGCGGCTACTCGGCAACCGTATCGCCAATCTCGTTCCGGTAGACGATGTCGAGACGCCGATCAGGGCGGTCAACGCCTATACCCAGACGATCGGCATTTATCCCGAAACACTGAAGGTGGCGATCCGCGACCGGCTGGCGCAGCAGGGCGCTCAGCGGCTGGTGTCTCTGGGCGGGGCGCAGATGGTGGTTCTGGGGGGCCCGCAGGACGGGATCGAGCCACTGCGACGCATGTGTCGTTGGGTGTCCGACGAACGGCGTCTGCCCGAAGACATTCTGGCGGCAACCCAGCGCAGCGACGCCCTCGCCCTAGCTGCGCTTTAGTCAGATCCATAACAGACAAAGGATAAAGAGGATGACGCAGAAACCGCAGACCGTGCTCGTCACCGGAACCTCGAGTGGCCTCGGCCGGGCTATTGCGATCGAATGCGCCCTGCGCGGCCATCGCGTATTCGCCTCGATGCGCGCCGTTGCCGACCGCAATGCCGGCGCTGCCGACGCGCTTCGGGCGTTCGCGGCGCCGCACCCAATCGAGGTAATCGAAATCGACGTCGAGGACGAAAATTCGGTCAATGCCGGCGTTGCAGCCGTCATCGCCAGCACCGGGGGGGTAGACACGCTGGTCAACTGCGCCGGCGCGATGTGGACCGGTTGCACCGAAGCCTTTAGCCCGGATCAGCTCAAACAGCTCTTCGAGACCAACGTGGCAGGTCCGTTCCGCATGATGCGCGCGGCACTGCCCTCGATGCGGGCACGGCGACAGGGCCTGCTCATTTCCGTCACTTCAACTTGCGGGCGATCGATCGCACCGGGCATGGGCATCTATTCCGCCAGCAAATACGCGTTAGAGGCGCTCGCCGAGACGATCGGCTACGAAGTTTCGCCGTTCGGCGTCGATTCGGTCATCGTCGAACCCGGGCCCTTTTCCACGAATCTCATGGCTGCCATGCAGCCGCCCGCCGATGTAGCGCGCGTGGCGGAATATGGAGAACATGGCCAGCTCGACGTCGTTCTGGCAGAACGCATTGTACCGCTGATCGCGGCCAGCGGCGCCTCCACCGATCCCGAACTGGTCGGAAAGAAAGTAGCCGACCTGATCGCGATGACACCAGGAACGCGTCCGGTGCGCGTCACTGTCGGCCTGGACGTGGGGGTCGGCAAGGCCAACGAGGAAACCCGCGCTTTCCAGTCCCGCTTCCTGGCCGAACTTGGATTTTCCGCGCTCGAACGCGTCCAGCCGAGCGCATAGGGGCGACGCAATGGCTTCCGTCCTGATCGCCGGCGCCACACGCGGCATAGGCTACGCTCTAGCCGAAGCGTACGTGCGCCGGGGCGACAGGGTTTTCGCCACCGCGCGCAGCGAAGCTGGCGAGGCCGCGCTCCAAAGCTTGGCGTCGGAATATGGCACCTTGCATGTGGAGCGGCTCGACCTTGAGGACCCTGCCAGTATCTCGGCGCTGGGTGAAGCCATGGCGGAACGCCCGATCGATGTCGTGATCTGCAACGGGGCTGCGTCCGGCGTCCGCCGCCCCACCCATTCGGATGAAGTCGACTACAACGCGATACTTGATGACATCGATTACGCGTTGTTCGAGCAAGCCTTGCGAATAAATCTGTTCGGCCCGATGCGGCTGTTCAAGGCGCTTCTTCCTGCGCTTGTAGCAGGGAGCGAGAAGAAATTCGTCGCAATCAGCAGCCGCCTCGGTTCGATCAGCATGAACACTATCGGCAACATGTACCCCTACAAGGCGAGCAAAGCCGCGATGAACCAGGTCCTGCGCGGCCTAAGCCTTGATCTCAAGCAGCATTCCGATCCCGCATATCGCACAATCAGCATTGCGATGGTGCACCCGGGTTGGGTGCTAACTCGCATGGCCGGCGAAAGAACCTCCCGGCAAATGCCGGATGGGAGCACCGCCCACCCGCTCGATCCGCAGACCAGTGCCAACGGGATCGTCGCGGTGATCGACTCACTTCGGCCGGAAGACAGTGGGCGCTTTTGCGACTGGCAGAACAACACGATGGCCTGGTGATCACATCGGCATCAATGGGAGACACGAAATGACCGCAGCGACGATCACGCCTTCGGCACCGACGGTGGAGCAGCTCAAGAACGACCCCGCACTTTTCTGGGATTTGTCGGTAACCGGGATGTATGAGATCCCGCTGGAAGACCTGCATGAAATTCAGCGTAGTGCTCTGATCAACCGCTTCCAGCAACTGGTGGACAAGATTCCCATGGTCCGCCGGCTGGCCGACAACCAGAATATTCACGCGATCGCCGGCGTCGAAGAGGCCGCGCCGCTGCTGTTCCAGCATTCGATCTACAAATCCTACCCCCTGTCCCTTCTGGAAAACGCGCGCTTCGATCGCCTGACGCAGTGGCTGGACAAGCTGACGACCTATGACCTTTCGGGGCTGGACGCCTCATCGATCGATACGATCGACGACTGGATCGACCTGATCGACGCCAGTACCCCGATCCGCATCCGTCATTCCTCGGGCACTTCGGGCAAGCTTTCATTCCTGCCGGGCGGGCCGACCGACTACGAGACAGGCATCCGCGGACTTGCCGCTTATTTCCAGGGCTTCGGCTCCGAGGAGGATGCAGGCGCGGTCGATCTGAGCGCAGTGCCATTCATTTTCGCCAGCTACCGTTCGGGGGCAATGCATCAGCACCGGCTGCTCGATGCCATGGTCGAACAGGTTTTTGCGGGCGACGATGCCATGATCGTCGCGCTCAATCCCGGCCGCATGAGCGCGGACGCTCTGTCGCTTGGCGGTCGCCTGGCGGCGGCCGAGGCAAGGGGCGAATTGGGCAGCATCTCCCTGTCACCGAAACTAATGCAACGCCGTGACGAATTCATCTCGGCACGGGCCAATGCTGCCGAACAAGCCCGCACCTTCTTCGAAACCATGGCGCAACGCTTCGCCGGCCGCCAAGTCGCGGTGATGGGTTCGATCGGCCAGTTGTTCGATGTCGCGCAGTCGGGCATCGATAAGGGGTTAAGCCACGTCTTCTCGCCCGACAGCCTGATCATGATGGGCGGCGGTATGAAGGGCCGGCAGTTGCCGGAGGACTGGTACACCACGGTCACCCGTTTTCTTGGCGTGCCCGATGTGCGCGATGGCTACGGCATGACCGAACTGGTGGCGGCCACTCGGTCCTGTCCCCAAGGACATTATCACCTGCCGCCCGCGTACATCCCCTATGTTCTCGACCCCGAAACCGGCGCACAACTTTCGCGGTCCGGAAGCCAGACCGGACGTTTCGGCGTCTATGATCTGTCGCGCCGGGAAATGTGGGGCGGGTTTCTGACAGGAGACGAAGTGACCGTTCGCTGGGGCGATAGCAATCCTTGCCCTTGTGGTCGCGTGGGTCCGCACCTAACGAAGGCAATTCGCCGTCTGGGGGCTAGCGAAGGCGGTGACGACAAAATCACCTGCGCCGGTGCCCCTGCCGCCCATGACAAGGCCTTGGATTTCTTGTCGAATCTTTAACGAGGGTGCTCGTCTAGGGAGGGGGCCAGTGCTGCAAGCACTGGTTGCTTTGACGAACGGACCATTTGACCTCTCGGGCGCGGGTCATTTTCCGGCCTGCGCGGGCGACGTAGGATGGCCGCCGCCGACACGCCGCCTCCCATTCATTTTGGCAAGCATGTGGCACAGACAGCACTGCAGGTCATCGCCGCCCTTTCCATCGCATTGAGTTGGTAGCATGAATTTTAAATGGCCTTCATAGTTTGATGCGATCGTGCATGTATGTTGCTGGAAATCTCAGATCGCTGCAGGCGAGCCACGCTTCTTGTCTATTCATGAGCGCCCCGATTTTTCTGCTCTCTCATCAAAATTCAATTAATGTATTGAGTGTTCTGAGAATGCGTCTTTAGTTAGGATATTTTCACTCGACTTCTGTTCGATGTCGAGCATTGGTATTTGAAATGGACGCAGCCGAAAGAACCGGCTGCCTGCCTCGATGGTATGATCCACGGGGCTGTGGGTGGTGGGAGCGGCACGGTGCCGCTCCATGAAGGAGACCACCCGACATGCCCCGACAGACCCAGCGCCGCATGGCGCGCACGCCAAATACCAGCGACGCGGCTGAAGCCCAGACCGAGGTGCTCGCTGACGGCACCCCTATCGCTGAGCACGCGGCACTCGCGCCAACCTCTGAAGCCCCTACCCGCCCCAACAAGACGAACCTGATTCTCGACCTCCTTCGCCGCGATGAAGGCGCCACGCTGACCGAGATGGTCGAGGCCACCGGGTGGCTCCCGCACACCACCCGCGCGGCGCTCACCGGCCTGCGCAAGAAAGGCCACGTCCTCGACAAGTCCAAGCGCGACGAAGCAACCTGCTACCGCATCGCCGGTAACGCCTGATGTCGGGCGTGGACGCCGAGGTGGCAGCGTTGGCTCAGATGGACGGCGCTGCGCTGCGATCGCGCTGGCGCGAGGTGACCGGCAAGCCCGTGCCGCAGGTCAGCCCGGCGCTGCTGCGCCTGGCGCTGGCCTGGGAACTGCAGGCGGGTGCGCATGGCGGTCACGCCCGCCGGGTAACCCAGCGCCTCGACCAGCTCGCCGGGGGCCGCAGCGTCACCGGCGAGACTCGCGCCGGCATGCGGCTGGTGCGCGAGTGGAACGGCGTGGTCCATGTCGCCACGGTGGAGGACGATGGCACGGTGCGCTGGAACGGCAAGGCGTGGAAGAGCCTGAGCGAGGTGGCAAGGACCATCACTGGCACCCGCTGGTCGGGGCCCGCCTTCTTTGGTCTCAAGCGTAAGGCGGGAGCAGCGGCATGAAAACGGTGCGCTGCGCGATCTATACGAGGAAGTCGAGCGAGGAGGGTCTGGAGCAGGACTTCAACTCGCTCCATGCCCAGCGCGAGGCCTGTGCCGCCTATGTGCTGTCGCAGGCCAGCGAGGGCTGGAAGGAGGTGGCCGAGCACTACGACGATGGCGGCCTGTCGGGCGGCACGCTGGAGCGCCCTGCCCTGCAGCGACTGCTGGCCGATGTCGCGGCCGGCTCCATCGATATCATCGTCGTCTACAAGGTCGACCGGCTGACCCGCTCGCTGCTCGACTTCGCCAAACTGGTCGAGGCGTTCGATGCGGCCGATACCAGCTTTGTCTCGGTGACCCAGTCGTTTAACACCACCACCAGCATGGGACGGCTTACGCTCAACATGCTGCTGTCCTTCGCCCAGTTCGAACGCGAGGTCACCGCCGAGCGCATCCGCGACAAGATCGCCGCCTCCAAGGCGCGGGGGCATGTGGATGGGCGGCACTCCTCCACTGGGCTACCGCCCCGATGGCAGAACGCTGGCGATCGTCGACGAGCATGCCGATCTGATCCGGGATATCTATGCGCGCTATCTCGAACTGGGCAATGTCCGGAGCCTGACCGAGGCGTTGGAGACCGAGCGTATCCATGCGCCGCTGCGCCAGCGGCTGTCGGGTGCCACCTTCGGCGGGGTACCCTTCACCCGGGGGCAGTTGCATTTTATCCTCAAGAACCCGGTCTATGCCGGGCTCATCGCCCACCGGGACAAGCTCTATCAAGGACAGCATACCGCGATCATCGCACGGGACATGTGGGATGCGGTGCAGGCGATGCTGGCCAGCCATGTCCAGGGCACCCGCACGCACCGGGCTGCCACCAATGCGCCGCTGGCGGGCAAGCTCACCGGACCACGCGGCGAGCCGCTGATCCCGGCGCATGCCAGCAAGCGCACCCGCAGCGGCGACACGGTGCGCTATCGCTACTATGTCAGCCGTGACACCCATCATGGTGGCAACGAGGATGCCTCGCGTATCCCTGCGCGCGAGATCGAGGGGCTGGTGGCCATGCGGCTGTCCACGCTGTTTGCCGATCCGCTCGAGCTTATCGCTCGTATTCATCTCGATATCGAACCGGCGCGCATGGCCAGCGTCATGAGCACCTGCGAGGAGCTGGCTCCTGCCATCAGGGGCTCGCGTAGCCGCGACATGGCAACCCTCGTCCAGCAGGTGCGCATCGGCGAGCGTGATGTCGCGATCGACATCGATACCGCCGCCATCGCCACCCTGCTGCAGGCCCCGCTGGCATCCGGTGCACCCGCCACCCTTACCCTTGGCGAACAGGTGCGGCTGACCCGCACCGGCACCGTCCTGCGGCTGATCGACGAGAACGGCTGCAAGGCCGCGCCTGGCGAGCCGGACCAGACGCTGCTGCGGCTGCTGGGCAAGGCGCGGGGCTGGTGGACCGAGCTCGCCAAAGGTCAGCTCAACGTCGATGGGCTGGCGAGGCGCGAGGGCGTCAACCCGTCGTGGCTGACGCGGGTGCTGCGGCTGGCGTTCCTGTCGCCGGCGCTGGTCGAGCAGATCCTCGATGGCACCGCCAGCGCCGCCGTTACCGGCAGCGCGCTTATAAAGACGGGCGCCATCCCGCCATCGTGGACCGAGCAGGACAGGCGCTATGGCACGGGGGCGGCACGATGAGCAGCAACCCGGCACCCGCGCGGCTGGTCAGCTTGACCATTGCCCTGCCCTATGACGAGCTGGCCGGGCAGATGGCGCTGCACGCTGGTCAGGGCATGCCGCTGCCGCTCACTTCTCCACCACCCGCTCCGTCTCCCTTTCCCCATCAGATCGCTTCGCGGCTCTATGCGCTGCGCCGCAGGCGCGACGCCATGCTGCCGGCCGACCTGTTCGGCGAACCGGCGTGGGACATGCTGCTCGACCTGTTCGTCCAGCAAAGCCAGGGCCGCAGGGTCAGTGTCACCAGTCTGTGCATTGCCTCGGCCGCACCGCAGACCACCGCCTTGCGCTACATCACCCTGATGGAAGCGGCCGGGCTGATCACCCGCTCTCACTGTGCCAGCGATCAGCGGGTTGTCTGGCTCACCATCGTGCCCCGGGTATTCTCCAGGCTGGGGGCGTATCTCGAGGACAGTTTTATGCGCATGACCGCAGCGGAAGCGGGATGAAGTTGATGGGCAGGACAGGGATGCAACATTGCGCCGCGCACGCCATATGACAGTGATGTCGCTGCGCTGCCTCTTTGGTCGTCATGTCCCGTCAGCCGTGTCGCTGGCACGAAGCCGGGATGGCG
>CAZCUS010000021.1:0-46734 GCA_964502105.1 uncultured Novosphingobium sp.
TGGTCGCCGCTCTGCTGCGGCCCGAGCGGTTCTGAGGAGGCGGCGATGACGCTTTCGGGCTGGGGCCTGATCCTCCTGTTCACCGCGCTCGTGGTGGCCATGGCGCGCCCGATGGGCGGCTGGCTTTTTGCGCTTTACGAGGGCCGGACAACACCGCTGCACCGCGTGCTCGGCCCGGTCGAGCGCGGGTTCTATCGCGTTGCCGGTATCGACCCACAAACCGAGCAGAACTGGCGGACTTATGCGCTGCACCTGCTGGCCTTCAACCTGGCGTTGCTGGTCTTCACCTTTGCGGTGCTGCGGCTGCAGGGCGTGCTGCCGATGAACCCGCGCGGGCTGGCTGGCATAGGCGCTGACGGCGCGATGAACACTGCGATCAGCTTTACCACCAACACCAACTGGCAGTGGTATTCGGGCGAAGTCGCGCTGTCGAACCTCAGCCAGATGCTGGGGCTGACGATCCATAACTTCCTTTCGGCCGCCACCGGCATTTCGGTTGCCTTCGCGCTATTTCGCGGCTTTGCGCGGCGCGAGGCGGCGACGGTCGGCAATTTCTGGGCGGATTGCACCCGCGTGACGCTGTACCTCCTGCTGCCGGCCTGCGTGATCTACGCCGTGTTTCTCATCGCGAGCGGCGTGCCGCAGACACTTGCCAGCAGTGTCGATGCGAACACGCTGGAAGGCGCGCGCCAAGCCATCGCGCTCGGCCCGGTGGCCAGCCAGGAAGCAATCAAGATGCTGGGCACCAATGGTGGCGGCTTCTTCAACGCCAACTCCGCGCACCCGTTCGAGAACCCGAGCGCGCTGACCAATCTGGTGCAGATGCTGTCGATCTTCGCGCTCGGCGCGGGGCTGACCTGGTGTTTCGGCAAAGCCGTGGGCAACACCCGGCAGGGCTGGGCGATCCTCGCGGCGATGATGGCGCTGTTCCTTGCGGGGGCTGGCGTCACTTACTGGCAGGAGGTCACGGGCAACCCGATGCTCCATCAGATCGGCGTGATCGGCGGTAACATGGAGGGCAAGGAAGTCCGCTTCGGCATCGCCGCCAGCGCGTTGTTCTCGGTGGTGACGACGGCGGCCTCGTGCGGCGCGGTCAACGCCATGCATGACAGCTTCACGCCACTCGGCGGCATGATCCCGCTGCTCAACATCCAGTTGGGCGAGGTTGTCGTCGGCGGCGTTGGCGCCGGGATCTATGGCTTCCTGCTGTTCGCAGTACTCGCGGTGTTCGTGGCGGGCCTGATGGTCGGCCGGACGCCGGAATACGTCGGCAAGAAGATTGAGGCGTGCGAGGTCAAACTGGCGGTGCTTGCCATCGCCATGCTGCCGCTGTGCATCCTGGGCTTCACCGCGCTCGCCGCGATCCTGCCCGATGGCCTGGCTGGGCCGCTCAACAAGGGACCGCACGGCTTCACCGAGATCCTTTATGCCTTCAGTTCGGGGACCGGCAACAACGGCTCCGCATTCGCCGGGCTGAGTGCCGGGACGCCGTTCTACAACGGGCTGCTGACGGTCGCGATGTGGATCGGCCGGTTCTTCGTGATCGTGCCGGTGCTGGCGATTGCCGGCAGCCTTGCCGCCAAGCGCCATACGCCGGAAACCGCCGGATCGTTTCCCACTACCGGCCCTTTGTGGATCGGGCTGCTGATCGCGGTGATCCTGATCGTTGGCGGTCTCACGTTCCTGCCCGGCCTCGCGCTGGGTCCGGTGGCCGATCATCTCGCGATGATCTCTGGCCGCGCGTTCTGAAAGGATGGCTGACATGACTGCTGCCACATCGATGTTCTCGGCCAAGCTCGCGGTCCCCGCGATTGGCGATGCCTTCCGCAAGCTCCACCCCGCCGCGCTGATCAAGAACCCGGTGCTGTTCACCACCGCAGTCGCCGCGCTGCTGTTGACCGTTCTGCTGGTCATTGGCGGCGAGCCGCTGCCGTTGGGATTCCAGATCCAGCTGATCGGCTGGCTGTGGCTGACGGTGCTATTCGGCACGTTCGCTGAGGCATTGGCGGAAGGGCGCGGCAGGGCGCAGGCCGCTTCGCTGCGGGCAACCAAGTCCGAACTCACCGCGCGGCTACCCGATGGCAGCACCGTCCCGGCATCGCGCCTGAAGAAAGGCGATACCGTCGAAGTCATCACCGGCGACCTGATCCCCGCCGATGGCGAAGTGATCGCCGGTGTCGCCTCGGTCAACGAAGCGGCGATCACCGGGGAAAGCGCGCCGGTGATCCGCGAAGCAGGCGGCGACCGTTCGGCGGTGACGGCAGGCACGCGGGTCATTTCGGATGCGATCACGGTGCGCGTGACGCAGGAGCCGGGGCAGGGTTTCCTCGATCGCATGATCTCGCTGGTCGAAGGCGCGGAGCGGCAGAAGACCCCCAACGAGATCGCGCTGACCATATTGCTCGTCGGCCTGACGATCATCTTCCTGATCGCCGTCGCTACCATCCCCGCGTTCGCCAGCTATGCAGGGGGCGCCATTCCCGTGGCGCTGCTGGCGGCGCTGCTCATCACGCTGATCCCTACGACGATTGCCGCGCTGCTGTCGGCGATCGGGATTGCAGGCATGGACCGGCTGGTGCGGTTCAACGTGCTCGCCAAATCGGGCCGCGCGGTGGAGGCGGCGGGCGATATCGACGTGCTGCTGCTCGACAAGACCGGCACGATCACGGTGGGAGACCGTCAGGCCAACGCGTTCCGCCCCGTGGCAGGTGTTTCCGAGGCTGATCTGGCGCAAGCCGCGCTGATGGCCAGCCTTGCCGACGAGACGCCCGAGGGTCGCTCTATCGTAGTGCTGGCACGCGACAAGTTCGGGTTCACCCAGGCCGAACTGCCTGAGGGCGCTGAGGTCATCCCGTTTACCGCACAGACGCGGGTCTCGGGCGCGAAAGTCGGTGGGAGCACGTTTCTCAAGGGCGCGGTGGATTCGATTTTCAAGCAACCGGGGTTGGCGGCATCCGCCACCAACGGTGATGAATTGCGCCGTATCGCCGAGGACATCGCCCGTTCCGGCCAGACCCCGCTCGCCGTGGCGCGCGATGGACGGCTGCTCGGCGTGATCGCGCTCAAGGACGTGATCAAGGCCGGCGTGCGCGAGCGTTTCGCCGAACTGCGCCGCATGGGCATCCGCACAGTGATGATCACCGGCGACAATCCGCTGACCGCCGCTTCCATCGCCGCCGAGGCCGGGGTCGACGATTTCCTCGCCGAAGCGACGCCGGAGGACAAGCTGGCGTTGATCCGCAAGGAACAGCAGGGCGGGCGACTGGTGGCGATGTGCGGAGACGGCACCAACGATGCTCCGGCGCTGGCGCAGGCCGACGTCGGCGTGGCGATGAACACCGGCACGCAGGCCGCGCGCGAGGCGGGGAACATGGTCGATCTCGATAGCGACCCGACCAAGCTCATCGAGATCGTCGGCCTTGGCAAGCAGTTGCTGATGACGCGCGGCGCGTTGACGACGTTCTCTGTGGCCAATGACGTTGCCAAGTATTTCGCGATCATTCCTGCGATCTTCGTCGCGCTTTATCCCGAGCTTGGCGTGCTCAATGTGATGGGCCTCGCTTCGCCCGAAAGCGCGATCCTTTCGGCCATCGTGTTCAATGCGCTGATCATTCCGGCGCTGGTGCCGCTGGCGCTGAAAGGCGTGACCTACCGGCCAATGGCTGCCGGGCCGCTGCTGGCGCGCAACCTTGGCGTTTATGGCCTGGGCGGGCTGATCGCGCCGTTCATCGGCATCAAGCTGGCCGACCTCGCCATTTCCGCGCTTCACCTCGTTTGAGGATTTGTTCCATGCTCGATGATCTCAAGACTGCCCTGCGTCCCGCTCTGGTGCTGACCGCGCTGTTCGCGCTGCTGCTGGGGCTGGCCTATCCGCTGGCACTGACCGGTATCGGCCAGCTTCTGTTCCCTTCGCAAGCCAACGGCAGCCTGCTGATGCGCGATGGCCGCGTGGTCGGTTCGCAACTGATCGGCCAGTCCTTCGCTGCACCAGGCTATTTCCACGGACGCCCCTCTGCTGCCGGTAGTGGCTACGACGCGATGGCGTCAGGCGGGTCCAACCTTGGCCCGACCAGCCAAGTCCTCATCGATCGCGTCAAGGCACAGGTCGCCGCGCTTCAGCCATCGCCAGGTTCCTTCGTTCCGCCTGCCCTGGTGACCACTTCCGCCTCGGGCCTCGATCCCCACATCACGCCCGAGGCGGCTCTTTTCCAGGCTGGGCGGGTGGCACAGGCGCGCGGCCTGTCGGTTTCACGGGTGCGCGGGCTGATTGCCGATCACGGCGAGGGAGCGCTGCTTGGCCTTATCGGCGAACCGCGCGTCAACGTACTCGAACTCAACCTCGCCCTCGACAGCCTGACGGCAAAGGGCGCACAAGCGCAGCCGTGAACGAAACGCGTCCCGATCCCGAAGCCCTGCTGCGCGCCGCCGCGCGCGAGGGGCGCGGCCGCCTCAAGGTTTTCCTCGGGGCGGCGCCGGGCGTCGGCAAGACGTTCGAGATGCTGAGCGAGGGTGCGGCACTCCGACAGGGCGGCACCGACGTAGTGATCGGCGTGGTCGAAACGCATGGTCGGGAAGAGACCGAGGCCAAAGTCCACGGCTTCGAAGTGATTCCCCGTCGCAGGATCATCTATCAAGGCCATGCGCTCGACGAGATGGACCTCGACGGCATTCTTGCCCGCCGCCCGGCGCTGGTACTGGTCGATGAACTGGCGCACACGAATGCGGCCGGAAGCCGCCATGACAAGCGGTATCAGGACGTCGAGGAACTGCTGGCGGCGGGGATCGATGTTCATTCGACGCTGAACATCCAGCACCTGGAAAGCCTCAACGATATTGTCGCGTCGTTCACTCAGGTCCGGGTGCGCGAAACGCTGCCTGATCGGGTGCTGGAAGAGGCCGATATCGAAATCGTCGATATTCCGCCCGATGAGCTGATCGAGCGGCTGCGCCAGGGCAAGGTCTATGTCCCGGGCGAGGCGGCGCGGGCGCTGGGGCATTTCTTCTCGAAGTCTAACCTCTCCGCTTTGCGCGAACTGGCACTGCGCCGCGCGGCGCAGGCGGTTGATGCGCAAATGCTCGACTATGTTCGCGCGCATGCGATGGGCGGGACATGGGCGGGGAGCGATCGGCTGGTCGTGGCGGTTAGCGAGCAGCCGGGCGCGCTCGAACTGGTGCGCGCTGCCAAACGTCTTGCCGATGCCCTGCGCGCGCCGTGGACCGCCGTCCACATCGAAACGCCGCGTGGCAAGACGTTCAACGCGGCGGAAAACGCGCGGCTGGCCGAAGCGCTGCACCTTGCCACGCAACTGGGCGGACAGGTCGCCGCGCTGCCTGCCGCCAATGTGATCGATGGCCTGACACGCTTTACTGAGGATGCGCGCGCCACGCAGTTGATCGTCGGCAAATCCAGCCGCTCGCGCTGGTTCGAGCTGTTGCATGGTTCGGTGGTGGACCGGCTGGTGCGCGAAACGCCCGGCGTCGCCGTGCATGTCTTGCCGATGGACGCTCCAGCTGCGGGACAGCGCCGCCGGCGACCGGCATCGCGAAGCTGGGGGCATCCATCGGGCTATGTCGTTTCACTGCTGCTGACCGCGCTGGTCACGCTGGCGGGAGCGGCGATCCTGGCCGACGGTACGATCACCGATCTGGGCCTGCTGTATCTGCTGCCGGTGATGGTCGCTGCGACGCGCTATGGCCTGCGCACCAGCATCGTCACCAGCCTCGCCTCATCGTTGGCCTACAATTTCTTCTTCATCCCGCCCACGCATACGCTGACCATCGAGGATCCGCGCAATGTGATCACGGTGCTGGTGCTGCTGGCGGTGGCCATCGTCAGCAGCCAGCTAGCCGCGCGGGTTCGCGATCAGGCCATGCTGGCGCAGGCGAGTGCGGCGCAGAATTCGGCACTGGCCGGGTTCGCGCGGCTGTTGACCGGGATCGGCAAGCTCGATGACCTGGCCTCGTTGCTTTGCGCCGAGATCGGGCGGCAACTTGATGGGCACACGGTGCTGCTGATGCCTGAGAACGCCAGCCTCTCTCGTCGCTGGAGCTGGCCGCTCGATCTGCACCTCGAAACGCTCGATCTGGCCGCCGCGCGCTGGGCCTTCGACAACAACCGCCCGGCGGGGCGAGGCTCTGATACTTTGACCGCATCTGAGTGGCTGTTCCACCCGGTGGCGGCGGGCGGCAACTGCCTTGGCGTGTTCGGCATTGCCCGGCCGGACGCGGGGGCGCCGCTGCGGTCGGACCAGATGCCGCTGCTGCTCAGTCTGCTCGATCAGGGCGGACTGGCGCTGGAGCGCATCTCGCTGGAAACGCAGATGGCCGAACTGTCGCATGTTCGTGAGACCGATCGGTTGCGTCAGGCCCTGCTGTCGTCGGTCAGCCACGATCTGCGCACGCCGCTGACTACGATTCTGGGCACGCTGGATGATATGCGCGCGGCCACGCCGGAGCAGGAAGCGCAGCTTGCCACCGCACGTGCTGAGGCCGCGCGGCTGCACCGCTTCGTTGCGAACCTGCTCGATATGGCGCGCATCGAGGCAGGTGCGCTGCATGGCAGTATCGAGCCGGTCGATCTGGCCGAAGCGGTCGCCGCCGCGCTGCATGATTTGCGCGGGATATTGCTGGACCACCAAGTGGAGACCGTTATTCCGCCGGAAATTCCGCTGGTTCTGGTCGATCCCCACTTGTTCCACCACTGCCTGATCAATTTACTGGAAAACGCGGTGAAGTATGGCGGCGCGTCCGGCCCGATCACCGTTGTCGCCAGCCGCACCGCCGCCGGGGTGGACCTGTCGATCCGGGATCGCGGGCCGGGTATCCCGCCGGGCGACGAGGAGCGCATTTTCGAGATATTCACCCGCATCGAAGGGTCGGACCGCACCGGCGGCACCGGGCTGGGGCTGGCCATCGTCAAGGGCTTCGCGCTGGCGATGGGACTTGGGGTGCAGGCAAAGGCGCGCACCGATGGTCCTGGCGCATGCTTTACCATTCGGTTCGATCCTGCGCATCTGCGGGAATGGCCGAGCGAATGACCCCGCCCCACACGATATTGGTGGTTGATGACGAACCCGCGATCCGTCGCCTGCTGCACGCCAGCCTGACGCGCAGCGGCTATGGCGTGGTGGAGGCGGGAACCGCGCGCGAAGCGCTGAACGCGGTGCAGATCGACAAGCCGGCGGTGGTGCTGCTCGACCTTGGCCTGCCCGATCGCGACGGGTTGGAACTGATCCCGCTGATCCGGACGCATGCCGCGGTGATCGTCGTGTCCGCGCGTGAGGCGACCGAGCAGAAGGTCGCCGCGCTCGATCTTGGCGCGGATGATTATATCTCCAAGCCTTTCGACAGCGAGGAAGTGCTGGCCCGTATCCGCACCGCGATGCGCCACCGGCTTGCCGGCGAAGCAGAGACAAGCGTGGTGCGCTGCGGCGATATCGAGATAGACCTCACCGCGCGGCTGGTGCGCAAGCGCGGCGATGAAGTGCACCTGACGCCCAAGGAATACGGCTTCCTGGCCGAGCTCGCGAGCAAACCCGGCCGTGTCATCACGCATGCCCAATTGCTGCGCGCAGTGTGGGGCGCGGGGCATGAGGGCGACGTTGAATACTTGCGCGTCGCCGCGCGCGGCATCCGCCGCAAGCTGGAGGACGATCCCGCCAGCCCGATACTGCTGCGCAACGAGCCGGCGGTGGGGTATCGGCTGGTGAATTCGGGTTAGGGTGCGGACAGGCTCAGGTTTTGACAAACCGTGGCAGCGGACCGTCGGGGAGCGGGATATGTTCCAGATTGTCGGCATCGGGCAGTTTCATCCGGCCCTGTTTCCAGTCCTCGGCGGCTTGCGCCAGCCGATCGGGCGACGAGGATACGAAGTTCCAGAAAAGATAGCGCTCGCCCAGTGGTTCGCCGCCCAAGACCATGACAGTGGCCGCCTCGTTGGCGCGCAAGTGTGAGGTGTCGCTTTCAATCACGAGCATCTGGCCGGCGGTATAGGCCATACCTTCGAACTCGACCGAACCTTCCGCCACATAGAACGCGCGCTCGGCATATTCGGCGGGAATAGCGGCGATGGCTCCGGCAGTCATGTCGAGATGCGCATAGAACAGCGGCGAATGCGTTCGCGCTGCCGCCGTCAGACCAAACGCGCTGCCGGGGATGAGGTGGCCGGTGAGGCCGCCGTCGCTCCACGGGGGCAGGTGATCGCCGGCGTGGTGCGAGAACGTGGGGTCGCACTCCTCGTCTGGTTCGGGCAGGGCAACCCAAGCCTGGATGCCGTGCAAGTGATCACCCACCGCGCGGGCCTTTTCGAAGCGCTCGCTGTGGGTGATGCCGCTGCCTGCGGTCATCCAGTTGACTTCCTGCGGGCGGATCGCCTGCTCGAAGCCCAGGCTGTCGCGGTGCATGATCTCACCGGAATAGAGATACGTCACGGTCGAAAGACCGATATGCGGATGCGGCCGGACATCGACTTCGCGGCCAACCCCGGCGGCAAGATCCAGCGGACCCATGTGATCGAAAAACACGAACGGGCCGACCATGCGCCGCTGTGCGTAGGGCAGCACGCGTCCCACCGAGAGTCCGCCGCCAAGGCTCCGCCTGCGCTGTTCAATCAACATCGCTATCCATCCTCAGGTTTTGCAATCGGGCTCATACCCATCGCAAATATGGCCACCACCGATCAGGTGGGCAACCGGGCAGGGCGGGGCAAGTGCACCCGCGCGATCAGGCCGCCGCGCGCCGCCGACAGGAACGTCAGGTTTCCGCCGAATCGGCGCAGCAGCCGGTGTGCGGTCGGGATGCCCAGGCCGAACCCGCCGGTATCGCGGCCCCGCGCTTCGTCGAGGCGGTAAAACGGTGCGAGGACATCGTCGAAATGGTCATCGGGAATGCCGGGGCCATCGTCCTCGACATCGACCAGCCATTCGCCGTCATCTTGCCGGATCGTAACCACCACCTCGTCGCCAAAGCGCGCGGCGTTTTCTATCAGCGGCTGGAGGGAAAGCAGCAGCGGCTCACGATAAGTGTCGACCATGACGCTGTCAGGCGAAACCAGCCTGACCTTTTCGCCATAGCCCGCCACGAGATCGCGCGTCGCCGCCGCGAGATCCATCGCTCCTGCGTCGGCGGACAAGTGCTGCGCGCGCAAAAACCGCTCCAGCGACTTCAGCATGCCTTCCATCTCGTCTGTCGAAGCCCGCACCAGCGCAGCAATTTCGACATCGTCGATCAGGTCGGCGGCGATCATCTGGCGCGACAAAGGCGTGCGCAGGTCATGGCTGATGGCCTCGAAAGATGTCGCCTGATCGCGGAGTAGCGATGCGATCCGCGTCTGCATCTCGTTCATGGCATGGGCCAGATCGCGCAAGTCGCCGGGGCCGGTCTCGGGGACGGTGACCTGCTGCCCGCGCCCGATCGCCTCTGTCGCCTGTGACAGGCGCCGCAGCGGCGTGGTCAACTGGCGCAGCGCGATCAGGCCCAGCGCAAGGCAGATGAGCGAGGCAGCCAGGGTAATCGTCATCGCGCGCCACGCCACCGGCCACATCGAGGTGATGTCCGTCGAACGGAAATTGAGCCATTGACCATCGGCCAGCCGGATCGATCCGATCAGGTCACGCCACTTCCCGCGTTGAGGCGTGATCGCCAGATGCAGTGGCCGGTTGGCCAGCGACGGTTCCCAGCGCGCGATTTGCGCCGCGATCCGGTCCAGCCCGTCTCCCTGCCTCGGCGCTGCGACCGATGGCGCTGCCTGCACCGCAACGTGGAGATGGCCGGTGTTCATCATTGTTTCAGTCATGCGAGGATCGAGGGCATGCAGCCGTTCGCCCACCACCAGCATCTCGGCGATGCGCCGGGCATGATCATCTCGCAGCGTCTGGCGATCGATCGACTGGTAGAACGCCAGACTGGCAAGAAGCTGCACCATGCCGATCACCAGGAACAGCGCGGCGGCATAGGCCGAGAGTCGCGGCGCGTTCCGACCGGCGGGCATGATCATGGTCCTCTCCAGCGGTCTTCGTCGTCAGGCCGCCAGGTTCAGGTCAGCCGTCAGGCGGGCAGAGTCAATTCCTGACCCTCATGCGGCAATCATTTGACATGCTCTAATAGCCTGGCTGTCCGTCCGTGACTTCATCGGTGAAGATCTCGAACGAGGCGAGCCTCACCTGACCGAAGGTTGTCGTTAGCGCGGTGTCGGTCGCGTCGCGGCCGCGCGCCATCAGGATGCGGCCGATCCGGGGCGTGTTGTGACGCGCATCGAAGGTGTGCCACTCGCCGCCGAGATAGACGTCGAACCATGCCGAGAAATCCATCGGCGCATCGACCGGCGGAACTCCGATATCTCCCAGATATCCGGTGCAGTAGCGCGCTGGAATGTTCATGCAGCGGCAGAACGCGACGGCAAGGTGCGCGAAATCGCGGCAAACGCCGACCTGCTCCTGATAGCCTTCCCACGCGGTGCGCGTCGCGCGGGCGTTGTGATAGCCAAACTCGATATGGTTGTGCACGAACGAAACGATGGCTTGCACGCGCGGCCAGCCCGGCGCGGTTCCACCGAACAGCGACCACGCGGTTTCAGTCAATCGGTCGGTCTCGCAATAGCGGCTGCCGAGAAGGTAGATCAGTACATCATCGGGCAATTCGTCGACCGGGTGCTGTATGGCATAGAGTGCCATCGGGTCCGGCTGACCGTCGTCCGATACGGTGAAATCGCAGGATAGTTCCATACCCCCCGGCGGGATGGTCACGCGCGAACAGACATTGCCGTAGATGTCATTGTAATCGTAGATCGGCATGACCGGATCGGTCTGGATACGATGCGGCGTCACCAGATCGGCGTTGCGCGACGGGTGGATGCTCAGCATCGCGAGCGTGGGCGTCGGAACGTCGCATTCCAGTCGTATCCGGTAGCCGGCGCGTATCAGCATTTCTTTTCTCCGGTATCTGGTGTGGTGGCTAAGTCGGGTTGTTTCGAGCTGACTTGGGCATCGACGGTTACGTCCAGACTCAGAAAGCTTCCCGGCGCGCCGGTCCATGCGCCGGAGATGGGAACAGCCTGATAGATGTCCCTCGCCACGGCAACACGGATCAGTCCGCTGGTGCCAATGATGCCGTTGGTCGGGTCGAACTCGATCCAGCCCGACCCTGGCAGATAGACCCGCACCCAGGCGTGCGTATTGCCCCCGCCGATGCGCCGCCGCTTGCCGCTGGGGTTGTAGATATAGCCGGAGACGAACCGCGCCGCGAACCCGAGCGCGCGCACTGCCTCGATCATGAACATGGCATAGTCGCGGCAGGTGCCTGTGCCCCGTTCGAGCGTTTCGAGCGGAGTCTGCGTGCCCTTCTGCTGGCGCGGCACGTAAGTGAACTCCGCCCGGATGGCGGCGGTCATCTGCGTGAGAATGTCCAGGGTCGCGGGCCGGCCCGACTGGCCGAGGAAGCGCTGCACCCAGCGATCGATCTTGCGGTTGGGGTCGAGGTGCTGGCGTTCGATCGAGCGGAGCAGATCGGGCATCTCCTCCGACGAGTACGTAAACGGGAACTGCCGCGCGTAATCCTCGATGTGCACATCATCGTTCTCGGTCGGACGGTGATCGACACGCGCCTTGCTTTCGATCCTCAACTCGTCCGCCCGGCGCCCGAACCTGGCGATGGCAACCGAATTGCCGAACACGTCATGCAGCCAGCGGATATCCTCCGGCTCGGGGGTGATCTTCAATTCGGCGCTTACCAGATACTGGTCATGGCTTTCGCGTGGCCGCACCATCAGCCGATGCTCGCCAAAGCTGGCGGGCTGGCTGTATCGGTAGGTCGTTACGTGCGAAAGATCGACAAGTGGCATTGGAAGGGTCCGGAAAAGTGAACGGAAATGGCGGTAAAGCCCTGCTCGCGGCGACCGACTTGTCTCCGGTCCAGATCAGCAACCCGGATGGCAGCGCATTGTTCCTGCTGATCGGCGACCATGCGGGCAATGCAGTCCCGGCGCTGCTGGGCCGGTTGGGGCTGCCGATGTCTGAGCTTGGCCGCCATATCGCCATCGACCTTGGCGTGAAAGCGCTGGGCGAGGCGCTGGCCGCGCGGCTCGATGCGCCTTTTATCGCGCAGGCCTATTCACGACTGGTGATCGACTGCAATCGCAGTCTCGACGATCCCGGCAGTATTCTGGCCGAGAGCGATGGCACGCCGGTTCCGGGAAATCACGATCTGCCAGCGGCGGACCGCGCGGCGCGGGTAAGGGAGATCTTCGATCCCTACCACGCCGCCATCGCTGCCGCGCTCCTGGCGGGGGACGGAAACGGCCAGTTGACCATCCTCGTCTCGCTGCACAGCTTTACTCCGACCCTGCAGGATGAGCACCGACCGTGGGAGATCGGAGTCTTGTACGATGGCGGGGATGCCCGCTTTGCGCGATGCTTGCTGAGCGAATTGGTGGAGCGGAGCGACCTGTGCCTGGGCGACAACCAGCCTTACCAGATGGACGCGACCGACTTCACCGTGCCGCGCCACGCCTATCCGGCCAGCCGACCTTACGTTGAACTGGAGGTCCGGCAGGACGTGCTGGCTGATCCTGCGCGGCGCGCGGACATCGCCAGCCTGCTGGGCGATGCGCTGGTGGCTGCTGCGGCCACAATCGAAGGCGATGCATAAATTGCGGCGCTCCGCTTAGCCCTCGATCAATTCGGTAATCTTGTTTGCCAGTTCGGTCATGACGAAAGGCTTGGTGATGACTTCCATACCGGCCTCAAGTTGACCGTTCCCGACAGCGGCGTTCTCTGCGTAGCCAGTGACGAAGAGGATCTTGAGATCTGGGCGGACCAGCCGTGCCGCGTCTGCAACCTGGCGGCCATTCATGCCGCCCGGCAACCCGACGTCGGTGATCAGAAGATCAATCTTCGCATCGGGCTCCAGGATTTTCAGCCCTGAAGGTCCATCGCTCGCTTCCAGCGCGGTATATCCGGCCTCTTCGACGACTTCGACCATCAGCATTCGGACAATCGGCTCGTCATCGATGACCAACACTGTTTCGCCCGCGCCCATCACCTCGATATCGGCATCGGGAGCAGGCTCCTCTTCCATGGCTGTTCCCTGGTAGCGGGGCAGATAGAGGCACATCGTCGTGCCTTGGCCGGGTTCGCTGTAGACCCGTATCTGCCCGCCTGACTGGCGCATGAAGCCGTGGATCATCGACAAGCCCAGACCAGTCCCTTGCCCGATCGGTTTGGTCGTGAAAAAGGGATCGAAAATGCGGTCGGCGATATCGGCGGGAATGCCGGTGCCGGTGTCCGTCACGCAGATGGAAATATACTGCCCGGGTGGCAGATCGCGTTCCCTGGAGCCACGATCGTCGAGCCATTTGTTGGCGGTTTCCAACGTGATGCGCCCCCCTTCGGGCATGGCATCGCGGGCATTGATCGCAAGGTTGAGCAGCGCGTTCTCCAATTGCGCAAAGTCGATCCGAGTCAGCCACAATCCTGCCGCGCCGACGACTTCCACCGCGATCGACGGACCCACCGTGCGGCGGATGAGATCTTCCATCCCGTGCACCAGGCGATTGACGTCGGTGGGCTTTGGGTCAAGCGTCTGCCGGCGCGAAAACGCCAGCAGACGCTGGGTCAGCGCTGCGGCGCGTTCGGCGGATGATCGTGCCCCGTTGATGAAGCGATCAAGCCCGTCGAAGCGGCCTTGCGACATGCGGCGCTCGATCACTTCCAGTCCGCCGCTGATCCCGGCCAGCAGGTTGTTGAAGTCATGCGCGATACCGCCGGTAAGCTGGCCCACGGCTTCCATCTTCTGCGCCTGTCGCAGCGATTCCTGCGCCTCTAGCAACTCGCGCTCGCGCGCCTTGTCACCACTGAGGTCACGTCCCACAGCGATGAAGTGCTTCGATCCGGGTTCCGGCGATACCGTCCAGCCGATGGGTGTCCAGACGCCTTCTGCCGAAAGTAGCCGGTTCTCGAACCGCGTCGGCAACCCGGTGCGAGCCATGTCAGCCAGCGCTGCCACCGTCGTTTCGGCATCATCGGGATGTATGATGTCGGCATAGGGATCGCGCAGAAGCTTGTCTTCGGACCACCCCAGCACCTTGGTCCAGGCTGGATTGACGGCAACGAGGTGCCCGTCATAGTCGCCGCGCGCCAACATGTCCTCGGTCAGCGTCCAGAGGCGGTCCCGCTCACCGGATGTCGCGACATAAGCCTCGGTGCGGGTAATTCCCGAGGCAATCTGACCGCCCAGCAGCGTTAGATAGCCGAGGTATTCGTCGCTTTGCAGCAGATGAGGATTAAGGCCGACAACGATCGCGCCATGTGGCGGGGCCGAGCCTTGTCCCTGCAGGGATACCACGACCGCACGCTGCGGCGATTGTTCCCAAGGCCCCGTTGGCAAGCCGCTGAAGCCTTCCAGGTCGATGATTGCACCGTTCTGCCCCAGCGGCCAGGCGGCATCTTCGCCAATCTCTACGAATTGCGGCACTTGCGCGTGCGTCGCATCGAATCCGGTCGTATCGATCAAGGTCGCGCCAGTGCCATCGAACAGATAGGTCAGGCTAAACGGGATGTCGTGTGGATTGCCGCGCAGCGCCTCTTGCGCCGCGGTGAAAGCTTCGCCGGGTGTTTCAGCGTCGGCCAGTCCGCTGGCGAGAATGCGCAGGGAATCGAGACGGCGTCGATCGATGACGCGCGTGGTTTCCTCGACAACGGCACAGACCAACCCACCGACCAGTCCGTCATCATCGCAGATCGGGCTGTAGGAGAACGTGTGGTACGTTTCCTCGGGAAAGCCATTGCGTTCCAGGATCAGCAGCAAGGCTTCGCTCCAGGTCGCCTCGCCTTTCTCGTAGACCTGACGGATCAGTGGCTCGATGTCTTGCCATATCTCTGCCCACAGTTCGCGCGTGGGCATGGCCAGCGAACGGGGATGCTTGTCACCCAGCGTCGGTCGATACGCATCGTTGTAGAGAAAAGCGACGTCTTCCCCCCAGCCAAGCCACATGTCGAATTTGCTGGTAAGCAAGATGCGGACCGAAGTCTTGAGCGCCTCCGGCCAGCTCTCCACGGCCCCGAGTGAGGTGTTTGCCCAATCGGTTTCCCGCATGAGCCTCGCCATTTCGCCATTTCCTGGAAAGGCTTCTGTGATGCGGCTTCTCTCTTTCAAGGATGATCTCGCTTCATGGAAAATGACGGTCGCGCTGCGGGCAGGACAGCGCAGGCTAAACGAAAAATCCGCATTGCGGTTGCGGCCATACGATTGTCCATGTGCTATTGGACCGATTGATGGCTATGTATCAGCCAACAATTGTTTCAGTCAGGTCAAAATGGATAATCCAAGCGACGCGAACCGGGTCGAGAATCTCCTGGATACGCCGCAGCTCGCAGATGCGCTCGAAAGCGATCGTTTCAGGCAATTTCTTGATCATGTTCCGGTTGCGATCGCGGTGTCGGAACTTCAGCCATCGGAAACCATCACCTACGCGAACCTCGAGTTCGAAAGGCTGACGGGTCGCCACATTGCTGATATTGAGGGACGCAACTGGAAGTCGCTGCCAGGAGTTGCGTCTGGTGAGCAGGCCGATGAAACGCTGAGCCAGGCCGTCCAATCCGGCGAGGAATACATCGGGCGCTTCACGATTACCCTGCAGGACGCCGCCACCCAGGTGGACGCCTGGTCCAATACAATCCAGGACAACGATGGCGCAGATATTTTTCGTCTGGTCGCGCTCGCCGAAGTCGGCGGCAGGCTCGAAAGCGACGAGGACCTGAAGCACAAACTGCGGCAGAAGGACACCTTGCTGCTCGAACTGCAGCATCGTGTGAAGAACAACCTCCAGTTGATTACCGCCCTCATCCGCATGGAGGCGCGCAACCTTCCCGACGCCGAAACTGGCCAGCGGTTCGATCGTCT
Source organism: uncultured Novosphingobium sp. (assembly GCA_964502105.1). Lineage (GTDB taxonomy): Bacteria > Pseudomonadota > Alphaproteobacteria > Sphingomonadales > Sphingomonadaceae > Novosphingobium. The sequence continues at coordinate 15,895 of CAZCUS010000021.1, forward strand.
GGCAGGGCGGATCACGGCGCTGTCGCTTCTCTATGATTCACTGTCCGGCGAGAGTTTTGTTAATGAGGAGAGCATCGACCTTGGCGTCTATCTGAGCCAGATTGCGTCGTCGGTGATGCAGGCGCATGCCCAAGAAGGCATTCGCCTCGATCTTACCGTCGATACCTGGCCGGTCTCCATCAATGTCGCCATGCCCGCCGGACTTGTCGTCAACGAGCTGCTCACCAACGCGCTGAAGCACGCTTTTCACGATCGGGAGCAGGGGACGATAAGGCTTCATAGCCTCGTCGATGAGAACGGGTGCAGCATTACCGTCGCGGATGATGGCATTGGCCTGCCCGAGGGGGTGACGTGGCCCAAACCCGGCAAATTGGGCGCAGTCATAGCCCAGTCGCTGAAGGAAAATGCGGGTGCCGCCCTGAAAGTCGAAACCACGCCGGGCAGCGGCACCGAAGTTACCCTGTTTTTTGCCCGGGAAGCGGCTGCTCCGACGCAGTGAGCGATGATGGGCAGGAACGCTTCACGTTCCTGCTTTCGAACATCCCAGCGCTTAGACGGGCAGTTCACCCGCCGTCAAAAACCTGTCCAGCACGTTGCGCGTCACACGCGCGACGGTGTTGTCGCCATCGAAGCATGGCAGCGCCTGGCTCCACGCGATCGATCCCACGGCGAAGACCGCGCCGCCATTCGGGGTGGTGAAGTAAGTCATGTCGCCGCGGACTTGCGGGTCCTGGCTGCCGCCACGGCCCGGGAAGGCATAGCCGATATCCTCGGACACCAGCGGATAGTTGTCCGAATGGCCAAACGATGCGGCAAGCAAGCGAGCATGTGGTGGCGTGCCCAGCGTAAGGTCATAGCGATCCAGCTCGATGCCCGCCGCGCCGCCCAGTGCCAGGCCAAAATCGCCGATCACCTCATCTGTGCCGATGCCTTCAAAGATCCACGCCATGGCAGGGTCATGGCCATCGGGAAGCCTCTCGAACGGCTGGCTCTCGTCCATGCCTTCGGTCGTGAAGCCGACGCTGACCAGTTTCTGCGGAGCCCGCCCGCGCACCCGCCAAAGGCCGGAGCGTTCGCCGGTGGAAGCAAGGTAGCCTTCGCCTGGCTCAGCCTGCCAGGCCCGCGATCCGCTTTCCAGTTTGCGGACCTCGATGCACCAGGGCTCTTCGGGGCGTGTGCCCGTCACCCAGTAATAGCCGTTGCCGCCCAGATAGAGCAGGCGCCCGCCGCCGGTCAGGTAATCCTCCGTGCCATCGAGCATGGCTTCCGAATAGTATTCGGGATGCGTGCCGGTCAGCACTGCCCGATAGGGCCGCAGCGCAGCGGCGCCCTCGCGGTGCAGGTCATGGTCGGTCAGGATCTCATAATCGTAGCCCGCTTTCTCGAGCCACCAGATCAGCGACAGGTCCGCTGGAAAGGCCCAGGCGACGCCCGTTGCGGGCATCCGGTAATCAGGCCGCATGTTGAGGATCGGCCGCCGCGCCGAGGAATAGCAGACGCCGGCATAGTCGTTGTGGACGTCATAAGTCGACAGCCCGAACGGCGCATCGGCGCTCCAGTGAAGATCCTGCTCCCCCACGATCGGCGTATTGGCGCAGATGGCTTGTGCAATCGGTGCTTCGAAGGCGAGGTGCTCGTTAGCGTAGGCGAGGTAGGTAAAGGTCGGCATCAGCACGGCGATCGGCGCCTTGGCCACGGCGGCCCGGACGAAGAAGGGCACATGATCTTCGGCATCCCCCGATCGCACGCGCAGCGCGTAGACGCCGCTCCGCATGTCGCGCGCAGTGGCGAGGCGCACCGTTGGCTGCCACCGGCAGTCGATCAGCGCGTCTTCATGAAACGCGATGCCGCCGTACTGGCCGGGATCGAGGCGGAAGCAGTCCTCCTTGCCGCGCCAGTTCCAACCTTTCATGCCGCGTATCGGGCGGTTGACGCCAAGAGCGTCCAGCCCATGCGGGCCGACGTCGCGAATGACATCGCCGATCCCGTTATCGGAATAGCCGACGCTCGTGTCCCAATATGTCACCATGTTCGCGGCGGGCGGCATGCCGCCTTCGCGCATGGCATCGATGGCAGCCTGATCGAGGGCTTGACGCTGGACGCCGATGCGATCGATCTTGCCGTTGTAGCAGCCAGTCACTGCGCCATCGGCCGACCGGGTGCCAGCAATCAGAAATTCCCCTGATGGCGAAGCGGCAAAGGCAATGCCGCCTTCGTGATCGGCGGCGTCATCGTATTCGTAGGGAGCGACCAGCCCGATCCGGGAGTTCCAGCGATTGACGCAGCCCCACTGGCGAAGCCCGGCAATGCCGCGATCGGCATCCCAGTGCGCGGTAACGAGATACCAGCAACCCGGCGCCAGTCGCCGTGACAGGCCTACTTCGGTTACCTGCTGGCCGTCTCCCAACCGCAAGCGCATCGCCCCGTCCACGCCGACCAGCAACTGATAGCCTTGGGCTGATTTGGCGTCCCAGCACCCTGCGATCACTTGTTCGCCCAATCCCGGGCTAGAGGGGCAGATGAAGGCATGGATCGCGCCGCTGCGCAGTGGCGCCAGCGCGTCTCCGTCGCCTGCTACCGTGGCGAAGGCCCCGCGCTGGGTGAATTGTGTCGCGATATGGACCGACGCCGGCAGATCGGCATCGATCTCTTCGGCGATAAATCCTGGCCCATCTGGATGGCGATCGCCGTGGATCAGCCGGACGAGACGGATGTCGGCATCGGCGGCCACTTCTGCGGAAAGCTTGAACTCTATTGTTTCACCGGCAGTGATCGCCAGCGGATCGGCATAGCCATACAGCATGTTGGTCATGATCTCAGCGCCCCATCAGTTCGTCGATGCGGCGCAGGAACACCGCGTGATAAGCCTCGTCGATCGAGCCATAGGTGTCGTCTTCGATGACCGAGGGCACGCCCCGCACGCCGGTGAAGCGGACGATCCGATACGACGGCGTCACAGGGTCTGATCGATAGATGCCGAGCTTCCCCGCCATGCCCCCGCGCCGAAAATAATTGAGCAACCGATCGAGCGCATCGCTGTGCTGGCCCAGCGGCTTGCGCCGATGCTCTTCGATGACCGCGTCGCTGACCAGCGGTCGCAGGCGGAGCCGGATGCGCCGGTCGAATTCCGCATAATAATCAAGTTGGCGATCGGTAGCGTCAAAGGGATAGTCCATGAAGAAACTCCGAGATCCTATGATCAGTAGGCGGCTTGTGTCGGCCCGAGAGACACCATCGGGTTCATTTGGCTTTGACAGCCGGGCGTTGCGGCCAGCATTTGACGCAGCGCCGCCAGCACTTCGTATTGGGCATCAATTCGCGGGCGGACGGGCCATCACGCACCGCGAGGCCCGCGACGATCTCGGGGGCAATCCCGTATGGCGCTGTCTTGTGACAGAGCAGGCAATTTTTCTGGTAGCTTTCGCGCGTCAGGGTGTTCTTCGCAGGCCTGCCCACCGCGGGGGAGTTGATAATCGCCCCAAGCAGCGCAACCATCCCGAGCACGACGACGAATTGCCAGATCGGCAGCCCTGTCCAGGTCGCTTCAGGAAATCTGCTCACGTTCATGGACGAGATTACCCCTGCCCCGGCTATTCCGCTCCAAGTGAATATTGGGCAAATGACCAAAGTATGTCAAGCGTCCGATATTGGCTTGGCAGCGCGGCGGATCGCGCCAGCGAAATCGTATTGATGGAAGTTAATTTCTCTGGTGCCGCGAGGGTCTTTGCCGCGACCTGATCGTTGAAATGCAGAGCTTCGTTGCACGATGCACCGACTCCCCATTCAAGGATTAGATATGACCGATACCAGCCATGACATCTCCACGCTCAACAGCCTTATCGCCACGACGCTCGACAGCGCGGATGGCTATGCCGAGGCGAGCAAGGACACCAAGAACGCCCACTTCGTCACCCTTTTCACCGACTTGGCCAGCGAACGCCGCCACCTGGTTTCGCGTCTCCAGCTGGAAGTTACGACGCTGGGTGGTGAGCCCGAGGACGATGGCACGATCCTGGCCGGCGCGCACCGCATGTTCCTCAACCTGAAGTCCGTCGTAACCGACCACGACGACAAGGCGATCATCAACGAAGTTGAAGCCGGCGAAGACCACATCAAGGGGAAGTTCGAAGACGCGATGGCTGACAGCAAGCTCTCGCCGGCCGTGCAGAGCTTGGCTGCTTCTGCCTATGATACGGTCAAGGCAGGTCACGATCAGATCCGCGACATCAAGCATTCCATGCAGCATTGACGGTTCGGCGGCGGGGTGATCCCGCCGCCTTCAACCAAAGTCAGCAAAAAGGGCCGGCTTTCGCCGGCCCTTTTTCATTCTACTGCTTGGTCTCAGGATTTTGCATCCAGATCGACAGAGGTTTCTCGTGGCCAGTAGCGCAGTTCGCGGCAGGCCTGGATGAAGGGTTGCGCATCGCCTGGCTTCCCGATCGCGATGCACGCATCGTCGAGGTCGTCCGCTATGCCTGCCTTGACGAAGATCGGCTTGGCATCCGCGCTGATGCCGATGAATTTGCAGTGCGCAAACGCGTCGGTCACGAAGTCCTTGGCCGCTGCGTCGCGCGACAGGAGCGCTGCGCCGTCTGCGGAAACCAGGACGACCACGGCATCGAACAGCACCGATGGTCCACCATCGATCTTTTGCTTGGCGGCGACCATGGTGCCGTCCGACAAGGTGGCGCCGGCGATCTTGGGAGCGATCACTTCGTAGACCGCGCCTTCATCGTCGACCGCCTTCACCAGCGCGTTGAAGATCGCTGCGTCGGCGCCATCGCTCAGCAGGATGCCAAGCTTGCGACCTTTGAAGCTGTCCGGTCCGTTCTTGACGATGCTGAGCTTGTCCGAAGGCGGCAGGTCCGTCACCGGCGCACGCGCCGCAGCGGCTGCATCGGGGAGAGGCATGCCGAGACCATCGGCAACCGTGGCGGCCAGTTCCGCATCGATATTGAGAAGATGCGAAACGGTGCGCGAGCGAATGTCGGGGCGTTCCACTTTCGACAGTTCGAACACCAGTGCATCGCCGATATGCTTCTGCTCGATGGGTGTCTGGCTGATCAGGAATTGCCGCGCCTGGCTGTAGTGATCGGCGAAAGTTTCCGAGCGCACGCGCTGCTTTGGCCCATCGGCGGTTTCGGCATAGCTCGTAAAGCCGCGCGCCGGATCCTCGCGCGGCCCGCCCTGCGTGGGTCCCCAGCTATTGGGTTCATAATTCGCGCGGCCCTTGGGGTTGCGCATGGCCATGTGCCCATCCTGCTGGAAATGCGCCATCGGGCATTTCGGCGCATTGATCGGGATGTGCGTGAAGTTGGTGCTGCCCAACCGCTTGATCTGCGTGTCGAGGTACGAGAAGTTGCGCCCCTGCAGCAGCGGATCGTTCGAGAAGTCGATGCCGGGCGGCACGTTCTGCGTCATGAAAGCGACCTGCTCGGTCTCCGCGAAGAAGTTGTCGACGACACGGTCGAGCACCAGGCGTCCGACGACGCGTACCGGCACCAGTTCCTCTGGGATGATCTTGGTCGCGTCGAGGACGTCGAAATCGAAGCTGTCGGCAAAGGCATCGTCAAACAGCTGGACGCCCAGTTCCCACTCGGGGAAATCGCCCGCGTTGATCGCATCCCAAAGATCGCGGCGATGGAAATCAGGGTCAGCGCCATTGATCTTGACCGCTTCGTTCCAGACGACCGACTGCAGGCCCTGCTTGGGCTTCCAGTGAAATTTGACGAAAGTGGACGCACCTTCCGCATCGATAAAGCGGAACGTGTGCACCCCGAAGCCCTCGATCGTGCGGAGCGACCGAGGAATTGTCCGGTCAGACATGATCCACATGATCATGTGCATGCTTTCGGGGGTCAGGCTGATGAAGTCCCAGAAGTTGTCGTGCGCGGTCTGCGCCTGGGGGAAGTCGCGATCCGGTTCGGGCTTGGCAGCGTGGATCAGGTCGGGGAACTTTATGGCATCCTGAATGAAGAACACCGGGATGTTGTTGCCGACGAGATCCCAGTTGCCTTCCTGCGTGTAGAGCTTGACCGCAAAGCCGCGAACGTCGCGGGCAAGATCCGGCGAGCCTTTCGAACCCGCCACGGTCGAAAACCGCACAAAGGCCGGCGTGCGTTCACCCACGCGCTGGAACACATCGGCGCGGGTCACATCGGCGAGACTGTCGGTAAGTTCGAAATAGCCGTGGGCGCCGTAGCCGCGCGCATGCACAACCCGCTCGGGAATGCGCTCGTGGTCGAAGTGGAAGATCTTCTCGCGAAAATGGGCATCTTCAAGCAACGCTGGCCCGCGTGAGCCCTGCTTGAGCGTGTTCTGGTCATCCGCCACGGGAATGCCGTGCTGTGTCGTCAGTGTGGCAACATCGCCGCCGGCAATCTGACGTGTCTCTCCACCCGATCCCTGCGGCTCGGCATAAACCATCGATATCGCGGCATCGCCTGGCACAGCATCTGCCTTCTCGGGGGACTCACCACCGACATCGGCGGGCGAAAGGTCAGATGGCGCTACTTTACTGCCCGATTTTGCCGAATTTTTGGCCTGTTTTGATGCTTTGGGTGTCTTGGCCATAATCGTCCTCGTCTAATAAGAAACATCGTCGCCAAAAGGGCCGCATCGGCATCCAGGGAAGCCGACGCGCCTTTGTGCAGCGAGCCCATCACTAACCGGCGCGGACAATCGAGGTTGCGGCGAGCGGCTGTAAATTAACCTGCGTCATCACGATTTTCGCAAGGCGCCGGAAACTCCTGCAAGGCCGGCCAGTTGTACAGCGGCACAAATTTGCCCGCTGAGGCGCCTCCGCTCATCGACGAGATCGCTTACCCATGTTTACGGAACGGTTTCTCAGGCACAGGCGAGGGGTCCAACTGGAACCTGATGAAAGGGCACGTCTGGAAGCTGCGGTTAGCGAAATCAGGACTCTTCCGCCGCGCACCACTGTCGTCATGGCGGGCGATGAGCTAGACCAGAGCATCCTGTTGCTGGAAGGGTTCATGTCCCGCTACATCGACGACCGGAATGGCTTGCGTCAGTTGGTTGCGGTTCATGTTCCCGGCGATTTTGTCGATCTCCACGCATTCCCCTTGAAAGTTCTGGACCATGATGTGGCTACGATGACGGCTGCCACCGTCGCCATCGTTCCCCACGCCGAACTCGACATTATCAGCCGCGATTTCCCCGCCCTTACACGCAAGCTCTGGTTTTCCACCCTGATCGACGCGGCCGTTCACCGCGCCTGGCTGTTCCGCCTCGGCCGTCTCGATGCAGTAGGGCGGGTGGCTCATTTTATCAGCGAGACCAATATCCGGCTGATGCCAGCGGGCCTCAGCGATGGACGGCGCTTCGCCCTCGGCTTGATACAGACCGATCTTGCGGAAATCTGCGGGCTGACCAACGTTCACATCAACCGCGTGCTGCGCCAATTGCGCGAGGAACGCCTGTGCGTCTTCCGGTCGTCGCTCGTCGAAATCCTCGAGCCCGAGAAACTGGCTGCTCGCGGGCAGTTCGACCCGGCTTACCTCTACATAGACCTGCAATCCGCTGAAGCTTCGTCCGCGCGCGAAAGGCTCATTCCATGATGGAATTCCCGACTACCCCACAGCCGCATTCAAAGGCTGGTGTCGCCACTGCCGAAGATGGTCTCGTTGTGCTGGATGGACCCAATGGCGTCGCGATCACGATGACAGCGGATGCAGCCCAGAAGACGGGTAGAAGCCTGATCTCCGCCGCAGCAACCGCCGAGCAGCAGATCGCCGATAGCGGTTCCCAGGGCCACTCGTGATGCTCGGAAAGCATTATCGGTCTGCGGTCGGCGTCGCATCGACCGACCTGAAGGCAGGTCAAGAATATTCGTGCAATTGTGACATTTCCAAATTACCTGCCCCTGCTCTCTTGGAAGGGGCGGAATGGATAGTTACGAGCGCATCCAGGCGGCGCTTGAGGGGCAGCCAGTCGATCGGGTGCCGGTCAGCGTTTGGTACCACTTCGGTTCGGAGCATTTGGCACCCGAAAAGGTAGCGAAGCTGCATGCTGAGTATCAGGCGGCTTATGCCTGGGACTTTCTCAAGGTCATGTTTGACTACCGCCTGGATTACCCTGACGCGGTGGACAGCTTCGGAGCGCCTGACCTTCGGCTTTTGCTCGAAACCGTCGACTGGAGCGAGCCGTTCAGAAAACAGATCGAGGTGCTTTTGGCGGTTCGTGCCGCGCTGGGGCCAACGGTTCCGATCATGGAAACCGTTTACAGCCCCTGGATGTATCTGGTCAGGCATTTCGGCGCTGGTCTGAGCGGCGCAGTGCAAGAAAGTCAGGATCTGGCCGAGGTCCTAGCCCGGCTTACCGATGAAACCTGCCAGCATGTGCGGCGGGTCCGCGAGATGGGCTGCTTTGGCATTTATTTCCCGACGACGGCGGCTGAACAGTCTGCTTTGGGCGATGCATTCGGCCTGCAGCGTGACTGTGATCGCCAGGTGTTGGACGCCGCATCAGGCATGGCGCGGATGCTGCATTTGCACGGTCGAGGAATAGAGGCCGACGCGGTGAGAGACTACCCTCGGGAAGTGCTTCATTGGGATGATCGAGACTCCCGCAATCCCTCGCTGGCCTCGCAGCGCGCGACAAACCCGTGTTTGATGGGAGGACTGACTTGTTCAGATCTTACCACCATCAGCATTTCGGCCCTCCGGCATCAGGCGAAAGACGCCATCGAGATGGCGGGCGACGGGTTTATCCTGGCGCCCGGCTGCAGCGTCTCGCCGTCCTTGTCGTCTCGCAAGATGTTGGCGCTACGTGACCCGTCACTGCTGGTGCCCTGCGGCGCTACAAGGCTAGCGACTGCCTGATGGCGGTCGTCGAGATTTCCGGGGTTCGCTCCAGGTAAGTCACGCGGCAATATTCTTGGAGGAAGTCGTACTCTCCCTGCCAGTCATCTCCCATGACGACTTCATCAATCCCCAGATCCTTGACCATATCGATCTTGGCCTGGACGAGCTTGACCCGGCCGGCTCCGTCGATCGCGCCGCCGTGCGGTACCACTTCGTGCACATAGCGCGTGTGCAGAAGCATCTCGCGACGGATTTCATAAGGATAAAACGGGCGCGCTTTTCCCGCGCTGATCAGCTTGTCCGTAGCCAGCCCCACGACCAGATAAGTGCCTCGGTCTGCCAACCGTTGCAAAAGCCGCATATGACCGAAATGAAGCAGGTCGAAGGCGCCAAAGGTCAGTACGCGCGTCACAGGCTGATAACCCGGCTGGCGCTCTGGAAATGCCGCCACCGCGCGTTCTCATCGAGCGGCACCATGTAGTCGGGCCCGTAACGCAAGGTGAGGAACTGATGCAGATCGGCAGGCACCGACACATCTACACCAACGAAAGATGTCCGACGCAGCGGAAAGATCACGTCGTGAGGGTATTTCCCCACCCAGTCGCGTCCCGATGCTCCGGATACAATTCCTTCGCCCTTGGAGCGACACGCCACATCCTGACGCGCGTAGAGTGGACAAAGGACGTTGGTGTAAACCCAGTTCGCAATTCTGCCTGCGCCGAAAAGCAGAAACCCTCGTTTGAGCAGAGTTTTCCAGCGGTTGCTTGAGCGGGCGAACGTGGCTTGGGATATTCTGCTAATCACATTATCGATCTGATTTGACCGCAATGAACGCCAATGCATCATCGGCACAATCTCGACAAATATGCCAACTCCATTTGCCTTGCTCGTCCCGATGATACGGGTGCGGGTGTCGACAATCTGATACGTTGGATTGATCTTTTGCGGCTTAGCCCGGATCTGAAAGTGCCCAGGCAGATCAGCCATGGCCACAAGGAAGGCTGGCATGTCGCCTGCCCAGATGGCCAAGTCGAGGTCATCGTCCCAGGGTATGAACCCGCCATGCCGCACCAGGCCCAGGCAGCCGCCACCGATCAAGCAAACATCGACATCGTGCCTGTCGCAGGCCGACGTTACAGCCGCGAGTATCTCAAGCAGAACCGCATGCACTTCGTCGGCAGATAGCTTGGTCTGAAGGGTTGCGGTCAAATTTAATCCTCGGGCCTGTCCGTCATCAGAACATTCGGCACAACTCGCAGTGCAAGCACGCATGCCCGATATGCGGTGTTACCATCACACGGACTGCCAGCCAGATTCCAGCGACCACAGCCCAACGTGGGACCGGCAAGGGATGCGCTCGGCGTTTGGCAATTCGAGTCCCACAAAGATAGTGGTGCCGCTTAGGTGACTCGAACACCTGACCCCCGCATTACGAATGCGATGCTCTACCAACTGAGCTAAAGCGGCGTGCCATGGGCTTTGGGCCTATGGGACAGGGGGCGGCGTTTATCGAGCGCGGGCCATTGGCGCAAGAGGGATTGCGCTGGTGCGCGTTTCGCGCTCGCAGGTTGCGGCAATACCGCCCAATGCCGCTTTTCTGTTCTTGAAATGTTCTAATTTTGGGAGTAATTTTTCGGGCGAATCGGAAGCGCGGGGGAGGGCCGGGATTGTGGCGACGGGGCAATGGTAACGGGACAATGCCAGTGCGGGGCCATCCGCTATGAGGCTTCCGGTGAGCCGGCTTATCATGCGATGTGCCATTGCAGGGATTGCCGCAGGTCGAGTGGGGCTCCGGCCACGGCCTGGCTTCTGTTCGCGCGCGATGCCATTGCAATCACCGGCACGCCTTCGGCCTATGCCTCGTCGGAGCTGGCGCAGCGGCACTTCTGTCCGACGTGCGGCACCGGGTTGTTCTACACCAATGAAACGGTATTTCCGGGCATGATCGACATCCAGTCCGCCACGCTCGATGATCCCGATGTGTTTCCTTTGCAAGCACACGTGCAAGTCGCCGAACGGCTTGGCTGGATGGAGCACGCGCATCAACTTCCACAGTTCGCACGCTACCCGAGCGAGCCCTAGCGCCTGTGGCAGGGTGGTCATTTGTGCAGTCAATCACGGTCCATGAAGTTTCGCTACGCTGCGGATGACAGTCGTGACATAACGTTTCCGGGCTATGCGGGGGCATCGGGCATGACGACACGAATGGACGGGCATGCGGGGCCGGCGGCGGGCACCGATCGTATCGAGGCCCTGGACGCGCTGCGCGGCTTCGCGCTGTTCGGCATTCTCCTCGCAAACATTCCCTATTGGGCCGGATTGCCGTTTGCCACGCCAGAGGAACTGAAGGTCCTCGCCGGCCACATCGAGCTCCGGCGGTTTACCGAATTCTTCAACTTCGTGCTCGATGGCAAGTTCTACACCTTGTTCTCGCTGCTGTTCGGCCTTGGTTTTGCCCTCCAGCTCGACCGGCTGGAACGGCGCGGGGCCGATGGCTTGCGCATCTTCCGCAGGCGCATGGCGGCTTTGTTGCTGGTCGGCTGCGTGCATATTTTCCTGATCTGGGACGGCGACATCCTGACGCTTTATGCGGCCCTCGGTTTCGCGTTGCCCCTTTTTCGCAAAGCGAGCGACCGCACGCTGCTGGTCTGGGCGCTGGCTCTGCTGTTTGTCGTGCCTGTGGGCGGTGTCGCGCTGACCGAGGCGCTGGGCATTAAGCTTGGTGCGCCGCTGTTCGGATTGGCCGGCTGGATCGCGCAGATCCAAGGCGTCGATGCCGACAAGATCGCGCCGATCGCTTTCGTCGGCCACGGCGGCTGGCGCGAATTCATTGCCTGGCAATCGACCGGCTGGGCCTTCAACTATGGCGAGCGGCTCGATAACTGGCGGATCGCCAAAGTGCTCGGCATCATGCTGCTGGGCCTTCTGGCGGGCCGCTATCTTCTGCGCGGGCAACTGCTGGAAAACCGCCGCTTGTTGTGGAGCATACTGATTGGCGGCCTCATGATCGGGGTGCCGGCCAATCTGGTCTACGCGCAATTGCCGCCGCATTCGCAAACGGCCTGGTCGTCCCTGATCGGCACCGCGCCGCAAGGGCTTGCCTATGGCGCCGGCTTTTTGCTGCTTTGGCCACGGGCGCGCCGGGTTTTCAGCGTCTTTGCACCTGTGGGGCGCATGGCGCTGACCAACTATCTGATGCAGTCGGTGCTGTGCGGATTGATCTTTTTCGGCATCGGTTTTGGCCTGATGGGGCGACTGGAGATTTTGGTGGTCTATGCCATCGCCGTGGTCATCTATGTCGGCCAGATCCTGTTCTCCAGGGTTTGGCTGGCGGGCCATGCCCAAGGCCCGATGGAAGCGCTGTGGCGGCGGATGACCTATGGTCGCGGCGCCCAAGCCGCCAAGGCGCATTTACCAGCCTGAGACTGGCTCCTTCGCGGACTGCGATGAAAGCATCGGCAAAAAGTGGCGGTGACCCCAGGATTGGAGAAGGCCGACTGGCCGGGCCACCGCCACAAGTCTTGCGAGTGATGCCGGACCGGGAGGAGCGACTTTTGCGTTCGCTGAAAGCCACCCCCGAACAGTCGCCCGTCCCGGCCCGTGTCCGGATCGCTCGCGGGGTTCGCTCACCGGACGCACGACTTATGGGGTAAGACGACGCTGCGGGCAGTGCGCAAGCTCACACGCGCAATGTGAGTTTTCTCACGTCTGGCCCAGGCCGCGCCCGATGCCCGCCTGATTCGCGCGCTGGATCAACTCGCCGTCGCCCGCAGCAGCGCGCACGATCTCTGCCAGACGCGCCACGTCCTCGACGGTCAGCTTGCGGCCTTCGCTCGAGGTAATGCCCTGCTTTTGCAGGTATTGCAGTTCGCGCGTCACGGCCTCTCGGTGCGTGCCGATGCGGTTGGCGAGTTCGACATGGGTGGGGGAGGGGGCAATCAGCGCGCTGTTGTCGGTGATCCCGGCATCAAGGCTGAGCCGCAGCAATTCGCAGTGCAGGCGGCTGCGCACCGCCAGCGCGTTGAGCTCGAAGACGCGCTCGGTCATGCCGCGCATCATGCGAACCAACCGCTTTGTCAGCCATTCGGCGCAGGCCGGATTGCCGAACATCGCATCGCGGAAGGCCGATCCGGGAATGCGCGCCAGCGTGGACTTGCTTGTCGCGGTGACCGTGGCCGATCGCGGCTGGTCATCCAGCGCCGCGAACTCGCCGACGAGGTCGCCCGGCCCGCTGTCATGAAGACTGATTTCGCGGCCATTGCGCGAGACCAGCTCGACCCTGAGCGATCCATCGAGAACGACGAACACCTCGTTGGTAACATCCTGATGCCCCATGACGATCTGGCCTGATCGCAAGGTCGTGAGCTTTGCGTGCGGCAACAGGATTGCCCCGATCGGCTCGGGGAGCAGACCAAGCAATGCGTCTATGCGAACCGAACCAGACATGGGTGCCTCCATTGAAATCGCGTGCTGATGCTGGCTGTGTGGGGTTTCGCAAGGGCTGACGGTGTCGTCGCAACCCGTCCGCGAATAGTGTCGCTCATCCGGTTGAGCCTGTCGAAATGATCCCCCATGCGCATCGCAACAGTCCCATATCGGAATTTTGAAGTATTCGAAACCGTTGTGGGCGCTTTATCTAGTCAAGCCGCTGATCCGCTCATACCTTTTGGCTCATGCTTTCAGGTTGCGATCCTTGCTCTCCGTCAGCAAGCCCGGGCGCGGGTTTTGGCATTGCATTATGGCAACACTCCTCACTTCTCGAGAAGGGGTTATATAGTTGATTTAAGGCGTTATTTTTAACTGCGCTAAAAGTCAGAACGCACCGTTGCAAAAATTGCGCACCCCAGTTGCAGTTTTCGTAGCGAACCTGCAAGTCTTGCGCTATCAGGCGGCTTCAACGGCATTGGAATCGGTTAACCGCAATGCGGAACGGGTTTTGGCGCTGCATCGTTTAGGTCTCGTTCCAGAAAGTGCGGCCGAACACGGCGTTTTTCTTGAACAGGCACGGTGAAGGAATCAGGGTCGTCGCCCATCCCCGCGTCGACCCTTACGAGCTGGGGAGGATCGAAGCGCACTGACGCTTCGACACAATGAGGGGCCTGCCTTGTGCAGGCCCCGATTTCCCACAGCGCATCGACCCATTGGTCGTCATTCTGCCATCAGCCGACATCCCAGCATCCTGCAAGGCATGGGGCAATTCCCCGAGCCATCGCTCATACCTGCACAACCATATCGTCAGCAGCTGCTCTGGCAGGATGCAGGCTATATGCTTGTGGTTACTCAATATCTTGCAATAGAGAACGTACGTGGGCGCCGAAAGGCATTATCGAAAGATTGTAGCGATACGGAACAGGACTGGCAGCACCGTGTTTCCACCGAGTTGACTTAAACCCTGCTGGCTCCAGGGCTGTGGAGCGAATGCAGGGCATGAGAACAACAATGATCAATCCGCACACAAGGCACGTGCACGACATCGAGGAATGGGCTGTCAGTGCCCGTGATTTGCTCCATGAATGCATTGCCAGCACGCGCTCGGAAGAGATCGAGCGTTTGCGCGAAATGGTTCTGCTGCTGCGCGCAGCACCGATGTCCCTCAGCGGTTACGCGCGTGTCCCCCAGACCGAAGCCATCGAGGCGCTGCTCGACTGCGGTGCCGCGTTCAGCGCCGCGATGTCGATCATCGATGAAGAGGCCAACTTCATCCTCTCGCGCGGGCGCAATGGCATCTGCCTGGTGTCCATGGTGCAACCTGGAGAAACCCGGGAACTGACGGCCGAAGCGCGAACGGTTTCCCTCGCACTGCTGGCCGCTTTGCTGACTGTTTTGATCGTCGGGGCAGAGCGCGCGCGCGATGGGATCATGCGCGCGCCCGAACCATTGGCTGTCGGAAGACGGATGCACTGAACGCGGCATCCTGCCTTCCAGAGCGCGGTCAATCAGTAGCCGCGACGCTGATAGTAGTCGCGATCCTGACCGTAATCATAGCGATTATCATTGTTGCGCCAGTTGCGATCATTGCCGCGACGTCCGTCACGCTCGTTGCCGTAGCGGCGGTTCCATTCGTTACGGTCATAGCGATTGCCCTGGCGGTTGTAATATTGGCCACCATCGTAATACCAGCCATCGCGCACGTGGTAGCGATCGTCATAGCGATCGCGGCCACGATCATTGTTCGACGAGGCGATGAGTGCGCCCAGCGCCAATCCGACCACGCCCACCCCGATTGCGATAGCGGCGGTATTGTCACCGTTGCCGCGATAGTCGCGAGCGATGGCGGGTGAGGTGGCCACCAGCGCAGTGGCGGCGAGAGTAGCGGTAAGGATGCCCTTTTTGACGATGTTCATGTCCAAACTCCGTGGGGCGGCGTAGCGGCGGGGGCAAGATTGCCGGGCCGGTGTCGTCCTCATGAAGCCGTTATAGGGATAGCATACTGAACCGATCCCGTTCGGACCTTGCAGACTTCGTTCAGCTTTGCACGCAATTGTATGAACCGGGCCGCCGTGGCGTTATGTGGCCAACAATACCGCTCAGCAATAATAATTCATATTCAATTCGTCTCATTTCCAGAAACCAAATCCGGCGCCGGGATTTGTAACGTCCGTCTCTGGGCGAAATATTGCCCATAATGAGGAGAGATATTGATATGACGTTTTCCCGCCTTTCCATTTCGGGCATCGCTCTGACCGTTGCTTTGGCCGCGGCTCCCGCGATGGCGCAGGATCGCGATACCCATTTTGATGGGCCTTATATTCAGGCGTTCGGTGGCTATTCGGTGCAGAGCAATGACGGTGGCGACAGCCTTGTCTTCGATACTGACGGTGACGGTTCGTATAACGACACGGTATCGACCGCTGCTGGCGCCAATGCTTTCAGCTCGGGCTTCTGCAACGGCGTCGCGCGCGGCTCCACGCCGTCGGCTACGTGTCGCGGTGACAAGGACGGTGCCGAATATGGCGCCCGCATCGGTTACGACAGCCGCATGGGCAACTTCGTCGTTGGCGGCCTGATCGAAGGCGTCAAGAGCGAAGCCAAGGACGGCGTGACCGGCTTCAGCACCACGCCAGCCAGCTACTCGATCCAGCGCGAGCTCGACTACGCGGTATCTGCGCGCCTGCGTGCCGGCTATACCCCGGGCGGCGGCGCACTGTTCTATGTCACGGGCGGTGGCAGCTATGCCAAGCTCGACCATAAGTTTGCCACGACCAACGGCGCCAACTCGTTTGACGAGCAGCGCGATGGCAAGAAGGTCTGGGGCTGGCAGGCCGGCGGCGGCACCGAGATCATGCTGGGCAACAACCTCAGCCTGGGCCTCGAGTACCTCTACAACCGCTACTCCGACAATAAGTACAATGTGCTGGTCGGACAGGGCTCGGCGCCTGCCACCAACCCGTTCCTGCTGGATTCGGGCTCCACGCGCCTGAAGGGATCGGACAAGGATTTCGACTACCACTCGCTCCGTGCGACGGTCGGCTTCCACTTCTGATCTGAACGGATCTGGCGTTCGGTGGTGGCAGCACGCTGGCACCGGACGTCATTCCACCCGAGTCATCCGGGTGGGTTTCAGGGCTCATTTCGCCGGTTAGACCACCGATCAATCGGCGAAATGGGTTTTGAACCCGATGGTTTGGCGAGGGTAGGAGCGCGGCCGATCTTCAATCCGGTCGCTTCAGTGCACTACAAAGAGAAGGGGCGGGATCTTGCGATCTCGCCCCTTCTTTTATGCGTCAGTAAGGCCGGAAGGCAGCGGTCAGGCTGCTTCCTTCTTCCGGCTCGCTTTCTTGCGCTCGTTCGGATCGAGGATCGCCTTGCGCAGGCGGATCGACTGCGGCGTGACTTCGACCATCTCGTCGTCATCGATGTAGGCGATGGCCTGTTCCAGCGTCATGACCTTGGGCGGGGTCAGGCGGATGGCGTCGTCCTTGCCGGTCGAACGGAAGTTCGTCAGCTGCTTCGACTTCATCGGGTTAACTTCAAGGTCGTCGGGCTTGGCGTTCTCACCGATGACCATGCCCTCATAGAGTGCTTCGCCAACGCCGACGAACAGGATGCCGCGTTCTTCGAGCGGGCCGAGAGCATAGGCATTGGCCTCGCCCGCGCCGTTGGAGATCAACACGCCGTTCTTGCGGCCTTCGATCTTGCCTTTGTAGGGACCGTACTTGTCGAACAGGCGGTTCATGATGCCGGTGCCGCGCGTGTCCGACAGGAACTCGCCGTGGTAGCCGATCAACCCGCGCGACGGAGCGATAAAGGTGATGCGCGTCTTGCCGCCGCCCGAAGGCCGCATGTCGGTCATCTCGCCCTTGCGGATCGCCATCTTCTCGACGACGGTGCCCGAGTATTCCTCATCGACGTCGATGACGACAGTTTCGTATGGCTCGGTGCGCTTGCCGTCCTCGTCCTCGCGGAACAGAACGCGCGGGCGGCTGATCCCGAGTTCAAAGCCTTCGCGGCGCATCGTTTCGATCACGACGCCAAGCTGAAGTTCGCCGCGACCGGCGACTTCGAAGCTGTCCTTGTCGGCGCTCTCAGTGACCCGGATGGCGACGTTCGATTCGGCTTCGCGGGCCAGACGGTCGCGGATCATGCGGCTGGTGACTTTGCTGCCCTCGCGGCCGGCCATCGGCGAATCGTTGACCGCAAAGCGCATCGACAGCGTCGGCGGATCGATTGGCTGGGCGTGCAGTGGCTCGGTTACCGTGGGATCGGCGATCGTGTTGGACACGGTAGCGGTCGTCATGCCGGCGATCGAGATGATGTCGCCAGCCTTGGCTTCATCCACAGGAACGCGGTCCAGACCGTGGAAGGCCAGCAGCTTCGAGGCGCGGCCGGTCTCGATCACCTTGCCGTCATTGTCGAGGGCGCGGATGGGATCGTTGACGCGGACGGTGCCCGACTGAACCTTGCCGGTGAGGATGCGGCCAAGGAAGTTGTCGCGATGGAGCAGCGTGACGAGGAACTTGAACGGACCGTCGACGTCGGCGGCCGGGGCCGGAACGTGTTCGATGATCTTTTCGAACAGCGGCGTCAGCGTGCCTTCGCGCAGATCGGGATCTTCGCTGGCATAGCCATTGCGTCCCGACGCATAGAGCGTGGGGAAATCCAGCTGGTCGTCGTCGGCGTCCAGGCTGACGAACAGGTCGAACACCTCGTCGAGCACTTCGGAGTGGCGACCGTCGGGACGGTCGATCTTGTTGACCACCACGATCGGGCGCAGGCCCAGGCCCAGCGCCTTGCCGGTGACGAACTTCGTCTGCGGCATCGCGCCTTCCGAGCTGTCGACCAGCAGGATCACGCCGTCGACCATCGAGAGGATGCGTTCCACTTCGGCGCCGAAGTCGGCGTGGCCAGGTGTGTCGACGATGTTGATGCGGTAGCCGTTCCACTCGATCGATGTCGGCTTGGCGAGAATGGTGATCCCGCGTTCCTTTTCGAGATCGTTCGAATCCATCGCCCGTTCCTCGACCCGCTGGTTATCGCGGAAGGTGCCGGACTGGCGGAAAAGCTGATCAACGAGCGTGGTTTTGCCGTGGTCGACGTGCGCGATGATCGCGATATTGCGCATGGGAAGCGGGGCGGACATTGGGTTGTCTATACCTTCGAGGAAAGCGGAGGCGATGCGTCGCTGCACCGCACAATTGGCGCGCCCTTATCCCACGCGGGCCATTCCGGCAAGGCTTACCGGTGTCCGGTAGTGTCTCAGTTTAGCCACAACTGTGGGAACTCACCACTAAACTATAGCAAATAGATTGTTTCGAAGCCGCGACAGACATAGCATCGGTTTCAGCAAAACAACGGCGGCGCGTCAGAATATAATCAGCGCCGACCGCAGGTGGAAAGGATGCCCTATATGGGTCTGACGACACGTTTCGTCGTGCGCACACGCGCGACCATTCTCGCTGGAGTCGCTTTTGCCGGGGCGGGTTTCGCGCCCGCCGCGCTGGCGCAGGAATCCGATGACGTCGGATACGACAGCAATACGATCATCGTTACAGCCACCAAACGGGAACAGACGCTGAAGGACGTGCCGGTTGCGGTCAGCGTCACCAGCGGGGAGACGCTGGAACGCGCTCAGATCCGCGATCTCAAGGATCTGCAGTCGCTGGTGCCGTCGCTGCGTGTGAACCAGCTGCAGAGTTCGGCCAATACCAACTTCTACATTCGCGGTTTCGGCAACGGCGCCAACAATGCCGGCATCGAGCCTTCGGTCGGATTGTTCATCGACGGGGTCTATCGCTCGCGCTCCGCTTCGATGATCGCCGATTTCCCGGACGTCGAGCGTATCGAGGTGCTGCGCGGCCCGCAGTCGACGCTATTCGGCAAGAACGCATCGGCGGGCGTGATCTCGATTGTGACGATGAAGCCGAAGTTCGAATTCGGCGGCAATATCGAGGCATCCTACGGCAATCACAATTCTGTCGTCGTCAAGGGCATGGTCACCGGGCCGATCAGCGATACCATCGCGGCCAGTCTGGCGGGTGGATACAACCGCCGTGATGGCCTGGTCGAAGATGTCACCGCCGATGACGAGACGAACGAGCGCAACCGCTGGTTCGCGCGCGGGCAGTTGCTGTTCGCGCCGCAGAATGGCCTCGAGGTCCGGCTGATCGGCGATTACGGCAAGATCGACGAGAATTGCTGCGCGGTGGTCAACCTGCGGCCGTCCGCCTCGACACTGGCGCTGCGCGCGATTGGCGGGCAGGTGAACGCGCCGGGCGACGCCTTTGCCAACAAGGTGTTCTACAACTTCGAGTCCGCGAACAAAATCGAGAACTGGGGCCTTTCCGGGCAGGTCGACTACGATGTCGGCGCGGTAAAGCTGACCTCGATTACCGCCTATCGCCGCACCGATGCGGTGACCAACCAGGATTCGGACTTCACCAGCGCCGATCTGCTCCAGCGCAACTATCAGGATCTGGGGATCAAGACCTTCACCCAGGAACTGCGCGCCAGCTTCGATCTGGGAGACCGGATCAATGTCCTGCTGGGCGGATACTACTTCAACGAGAAGATCGCGCAGACCAACCAGGTGCAATACGGCACCCAGTTCCGCCCCTATGCCGACCTGCTGATCCGTGGTCAGACCGGCGGCGCGCAATCCATCCCGGGGCTGGAGGGCTTGTTCGGCACGCTGGCGGGCAATCCGGCGCTCTACACTGGCAGGTTCTTCGGGCAGGGGCAGGGGCTGGACGAAGCCTATCGCCTGAAGAACGAGGCCTATTCGGCGTTCGGGCAGGTCGACCTTGAGATCACCGACCGGCTGACACTTACGGCGGGCATCAACTACACCCACGACAAGAAGCGCTTTGCCACCGATGTCACGTCAACCGACGTGTTTGCCGGCGTGCCTATCCCCGCGTTCGTCACTGCCGCGACCAATGCCGGGATCGCCCAGACGGTCGGCGGATTGCTGGGCGTGCCGGGTGGCTTTGCCAATGCGGCGCAGATCGCCGCGTTCGCGCAGGCCAGCCCCGCCGGGTACCAGCAGATCGTGGCCGGAGTAAACGCGCAGACGCAGCCGCTGCTCGCCTTGCGTGCGCTGCAGATCTTCCCGCCCTTCCTGAACGTGCCCAACGCGGTGGAATCGGGCCGGGTAAGCGATGGCGATCTGTCTTACACCGCGCGACTCAGCTTCGATGCGACCGATACCGTCAATCTCTATCTGGCCTATGCGACCGGCTACAAGGCGGCCTCGGTCAACCTCTCACGCGACGCCCGGCCCACCCCGGCGGACCTCTCGGCGATCAATGCGCAAGGGATCGGTGTTACCAACCTGACGTCTGGATCGCGCTTTGCCGACCCCGAGGATTCGACGCTTTACGAAGCCGGGCTGAAAGCGGACTGGGGCCTCGTCACCGCCAATGTCGCGGTGTTCAAGCAGACCATCAAGGGCTTCCAGTCGAACATCTTCACCGGGACCGGCTTCTTCCTTGCCAACGCGGGCAAGCAATCGGTCAAGGGCTTCGAGTTCGAAGGCACCGCGCGTCCGGTCGATCCGCTGCTGCTCAGCGTGGCGCTCACGTATCTGGACCTGAACTACGATTCCTTCCGGCAATCGGCATTCGGTGATCTCAGTGGCACAACGGTGCCGGGAGCCTCGCCGCTGTCGGTCACGTTCGCGGCGACCTATGACCACGAGTTCGGCAACGGCGATCGCCTGATCCTGCGTGGCGATTATCATTACGAGGCACCGTTCAATCTGGTGGAAGGCCTCCCCGGGCTGGTGGTGAAGAACCCGCTGACCAATGCCATCATCAATGTCGATGCCGCGCTCGCCGCCGCGCGGGAGTTCCGGCAGGACATCAACGACGTCAACGCATCGATCACCTATGCGATGGGCAATGGACTGGAGCTCTCCGTCTGGGGCCGCAATCTGCTCAACGATCGGACGATCCTGCAGATTTTCGACTCGCCCGCGCAGAGTGGGTCGATCTCCGGATATCCGAACCAGCAGCGCACTTATGGCGTATCGGGAAGGTTCCGCTTTTGAAAAGTATCTGAAATGCTGTGACAAAACTCACAGCATTTCCGTTTCCCAAAATACCGGTATCGCGATAGTCTCGGCGTATTGCAGAGGGTAAGTGAGAAGGGGGAAGCAGATGATCGAATGGATGACTTTGCCGCTTAAGCGGTATGCAGATTTCAGTGGCCGTTCGCGCCGCAAGGAATACTGGATGTTTGTTCTCGGTGTATTCATTGCCGCTATTGTCCTCGGCATTGTCGAGGGCGTTGCCGGTCTGAGCGGAATGGTCCTTGGCGTTTATGGCCCGCTCACGACGCTTCTGCTGGTGGGTATCATCGTCCCAAGCATTGCTGTGCAAGTCCGTCGCTTCCACGATCAGGACAAGTCCGGCTGGTTCGTCCTGCTCGCCCTCGTCCCGTTTATCGGCGGTCTGGCTGTGTTGGTGTTCATGTGCCTTGAAGGCACCAAGGGCCCGAACCGTTTCGGCGCGGACCCGAAAGACGCAACGAGCGCCAGCGTTTTCGCGTGATCCACGGTTTCAGGTAAGTTGTAGCGGGCTCAGGGTTCATACCTTGGGCCTGCTTCACGTTTGGCGCGGATGCCGTTCAGACCAGTCTTTCTCTGGCTGTTCTGGCGCCCCCTTGGAAGGATAATTCAAGCGATGATCGGATGGATGATATTGCCGCTGAAGCGCTATGCCGAGTTCAGCGGCCGCTCGCGACGCATGGAATACTGGGCTTTTACGCTAATGAATGTCGTAGTCGCCTTTGTGCTTATCGCGATGATGTTCGGTGCAGGTGCTTCGATGGGGGCATTCAACCAGCTTGAATCCGCTGATCCCTCAGCCGTGCTTGCCCTGTTCATGGGCGGCTTCGGCCTGGTTTTCGGCCTTTGGTGGCTTGCCATCCTCATTCCGAGCATCGCCGTCGTCGTTCGGCGCCTGCATGATCGCGACATGAGCGGGTGGTGGTACCTGGGCATGATCGTTGCCTCGCTCATTCCTTTTGTCGGCTTCATTGCATCGATTGCGTTTCTCGTGATCCTTCTGCTGCCCGGCACCCCGGGGCCCAACCGCTTCGGTCCGGACCCGAAGGACCCGACCGGTGCGGAAATCTTCGCTTAAAGCTCCCTGAGTGCCTGCGCCGGCTTGGCCCGCAACAGCGGAAGCGAGCCGGCCAGCGCGAAGCCGATAACCAGAACCAGCCCCGCGCCCAGCACGGCGAGAACGCGGGGCCAGTTCGGCAACCAGTCAAATTCGAACAATTGCACGATCACCATCCAGCCGATGGCGCTGCCGATGGCCAGTGACACCAGCGCGAGTATGGCCGAGATCAGGCCATATTCGGCCAGTTGCAGCATCAGCAACTGGCCCCGGCTGGCGCCGAGCACGCGCAGGATCACGTTGTCGTAAGTCCGGCTGGCGCGCGCGGCGGCAATCGCCGCGAACAGTACCGCCAACCCTGCCAGAACGGCTACCGAAGCGGTCGACAGGATCGCGATCGACATCTGATCGAGCAGGCCGCGCGCCTCGTCGAGCAGGCCGCCGGTCTCGATTACCGAGCTTGATGGGAAGGCGCGCACCAGCTTGCGAAGCAGGCCGGCATCGGCGGTCCCGGGCGGCAGGTCGATGGTTGCGGCCAGATTGTGCGGGGCGTCCTGCAGCGCGTTGGGCGAGAAGACGAGCACGAAATTGAAGCCCATGCTGTCCCAGTCGATCCGGCGCAGCGAGGCAATGCGCGCGGTGCGCTCCACGCCCAGCAAGCCGATGGTCAGTTCGTCACCCACCTTGAGGTTGATTGCCTGCGCGAACTCCTCGTCCACCGATACCAGTGGTGGGCCGGCATAGTTCTCGGGCCACCATGTGCCGTCGGTGAGCACATTGCCCTCGGGCAGCGCTGCCGCATACGTCAGCCCGCGTTCGCCGCGCAGCGGCCAGGCATCGTCGGGAATTTCCTCTAAATCGGAAACCCGCGTCATCGAACCCGCCGGGCCATAAGCAAGGATGCGGCCGCGCAGGTTCGGGACAAGGCGCACATCGGCGCGCGGGACGCTGGCAATCACTGACTTGCGAAAATCTTCGGCGCTCGCACGGGGCACATCGAGCACGAAGTAATCCGGCGCGCGCTGCGGCACGCGGGCGCGAATGTTGGCATCGAGGCTGGTCTGAACGACTGCGATCAGGACAAAGGCGGAAAGTCCGAACCCCAGAGCCGTAACCAGTGATCCGGTCTGCGCCCCGGAACGGTGCAAATTGGCAAGGCCGGCGCGCAGCATCGGGCTTTTCGGGCGCGGCAGGCGGGTGACGCCAACGCGGATCGCCCAGCCGACCAGTGCCAGCACCACCAGCATCGCCGCTGCGCCGCCCAGGAACATGGCGGTGACTTTTGGCTGTGCGGCATTGGCCATCGCCAGCGCGACGATTGCCGCCAGTCCCAGCCCGACCGGCAACAACAGCGCACGGCGCCGGGTCGCCAGCGGCGTGACACGCGCGCGCATCAGCGCCATCGCCGGAAACTCACGGGCACGGATCAGCGGCGGTGCAGCGAAGACCAGCGCAACGAGCAGTCCGTACCCCACCGCGGTCAGCAGCGCGACGGGCGACACGGTGAAACCGGTATTGACCGGCAGCAACGTACCGAGCGCGCCGGCAAGCAGCGGCGTGACCAATACGCCCGCCGCCAGTCCGGCGATGCTGCCGACCAGCGCGGCCGCGCCGATCTGCAGCAGATAGATGCGCGCGATATCGCTGCTCGTTGCACCCAGCACTTTGAGCGTCGCAATGCTGGCGCGCCGCGCTTCGAGATACGAGGCCACGCCGCCGCCAATGCCGATGCCCGCGATTACCAGCGCGGCCAGCCCGACCAGCACGAGGAACTCGCCCATGCGATCAACGAAACGCTCGGTGTTGGGCGCGGCCTTGTCGCGCGTGCGGAATTCAAAGCCAGCGTCGGGGAACTGGCTCTCGATGTCTTCAGCCAGGGCCTCTGGATTGCTCGACGCGGGCAAGGCGACGCGCGCCTTGGTGCGATACATCGCGCCCGGCGCTGTCAGCCCCGCTTTCGCAGGCATGTCTTCGGTCACGATCGCCACGTCGCCCAGCGAAAAGCCTTCGCCGAGCAGTTCCGGTTCGGTCTGGATAATGCCGCCGACCGTCAGCGCCTCGCCGCCCACGCTGATGCGATCCCCGCGCGCTGTGCCGAGCCGCGCGGCGGTGCCTTCCGAAAGCCAGATGGTGCCCGCCGGGGGCGCGCCGACCTTGCGGCCGTCGTTAAGCAGCAGCTTGCCGTAAAGCGGCCACTTCGCATCGACCGCCTTCAGCGCGATGGGTGCGGTAAGATCTCCGCGCTGCGCAATTGCCTGCATTCGCGAACCGGTGGAGACGGTGCCCAATCTGGTCAGATAGCCCATCTCGGCTGGCGTCAGCCCGCGTTGCCAGACGCGCACTTCCAGATCGCCGCCCAGAATTTCCCGCCCGCGCGAACCAAGTTCACGCTCAATCGAACCGGTCAGCGTGCCGATCGCGGCAATCGCGCCAACGCCAAGGAACAGGCACACGAGCAGCAGTCTAAGGCCGCGAAACCGTGCCGACAGATCGCGCCGGGCAATGGTCCACGCCATGCTCCAGGGGATTGGGGCGGTCATGGGTGGGCGGTATCGCTCGCGATGTTGCCGTCGGCCAGCGTCACGATGCGCTCGCATCTTGCCGCAAGGCCAGCGTCATGGGTGATGATAAGCAGGGTTGCGCCGGTTTCAGCACGCCGGGCAAACAGCAGATCGACAATTGCGTCGCCGGTGGCGGTATCGAGATTGCCGGTCGGCTCGTCGGCGAAGATGAGCGCGGGGCGCGATGCAGTGGCGCGGGCGATGGCAACACGTTGCTGCTCGCCGCCCGAAAGCTGCGCCGGGTAATGGCTCAGGCGGTGGCCAAGGCCCACGGCCTCCAGTTCGGCCGCGGCACGGCCCTGCGGATCTTCCATTGCCGCCAGTTCCAAAGGCGTCGCCACGTTTTCCAGCGCGGTCATCGTGGGCAGCAAATGGAACGCCTGCAGGACGATCCCGATCCGGCCCCGCCGAGCGCGCGCCAGTCCGTCTTCGTCCATCGTGGCGAAATTCGCGCCCGCGACTTGCAGCGTGCCCGAACTGGCACGCTCCAGCCCGGACAGCACCGACATCAGCGAGCTTTTGCCCGATCCCGACGGACCCAGCAGCGCCAGCGTCTGCCCCTGCGGCACGGCAAGATCGACCCCGCGCAGGATCTCCACCGCGCTGGAACCGCTGCCAAGCGATAGCCGCAGGTTTTGCGCGTCTATGGACAAGGAGAGGGGGGAAAGGGAGGGGCGGGCGGCCTTGCCGGTGGAATCGCTTGTCACGCGCCCCATATTGGATAGCGAGGGCTGACCCTACAAGGAGCGAGTGTTGCTTTCTGCTCGATTTGCCGCGCTGGCGGCGCTGTTATCCCTCGGCGCGTGCGACAGCAGTGCGCCGCCCGCCCCCAGCGAAACGCGACAGGCGGCCGATGCGTCCCCGTCGATCCCGGTCATGGGCTCGGAACGCCCGATCCTGGCGTTCGGCGATTCGCTGCTCGCGGGCTATGGCCTGAAGGATGGCGAGAGCTATCCCGCGCGGCTCGAAGTGGCATTGCGCGCCCGGGGGGTGAACGCGAAAGTCGCCAATGCCGGTGTCTCGGGCGATACCACCGCCGCCGGATTGCAGCGGCTGGACTTCACGCTCGGCAGCCAGACAGTGAAACCGCAGCTCGTCGTGATCAGCCTGGGCGGCAACGACATGCTGCGCAGCCTGCCGCCCGCCGAAACGCGGGCCAATCTGGACAAGATCCTCGCCAGACTGAAGCAGGACCAGATCCCGGTGCTGCTGCTCGGCATGCTGGCCGCGCCCAATCTGGGCAAGGACTATGCGGCGAACTTCAACGCGATCTACCCGTCGCTGGCCGCGAAGCATGATGCCGTGCTGGTGCCGTTCTTCCTGCAGCCCGTCATCGACAAGCCCGACCTGATGCAAGCCGATCACGTCCACCCCACCGCGATCGGTATCGAGGAAATCGTCGCCGCGACCGTCGACGACGTGGCCGATGCGCTGCCGAAGGATGACGTGAAATAGCCTTCTAGACCCGCCGCACCGCCCCGCCGCGTACTTCCCAAACTGCTGCTTCACGCAGGATCGCCTCGAATGGCGCGGTTTCGGTGCCGGTGAGCCAGACTTGCGCCGCCCCGGCGCGCAACCGGTCGAACAGCGCCTCGCGCCGTAGCGGATCCAGGTGCGCGGCCACTTCGTCCAGCAGCAGCAGGCGCGGACGCCTTTCGCTCAGAGCCTCGCTGTCGCTTTCCAGCAATTGCGAATGCGCCAGCGTGATCGCGATCAGCATCGCCTTCTGCTCACCGGTGGAGCAATCGGCAGCGGGTTGATCCTTGCCGGCCATTGTCACGGCTATTTCATCCCGATGCGGCCCGGTCAGCGTGCGTTGCGCTGCGCGATCCCGTCCGCGCCCTTCGCGAAGCGCCGCCGCAAGTGTTGCGGCTGCAATCGGTCCGCCAGGCTGATAGCGTAGCGATGGCCGGGCGAAGGGCGATTCCGGCAGGCTTGTCAGCGCCTCGTCGAGGCGTTCGATCATCTCGGCACGCGCTGCCGCGACAATCCCGCCCGCCTCGGCAATCTGGACTTCGATGGCATCGAGCCAGCGCGGATCGGGCGCGGCCGCGTCTGACAGCAAGCGGTTGCGTTCGCGCAGCGCATTTTCCAGCCGCGTCGCATGGCTTGCGTGGTTTGGGTGCAGCGCCAGCACCAACCGATCAAGAAATCGCCGCCGTGCGCCAGCGCTGTCGACGAACAGCCGGTCCATCGCCGGGGTCAGCCAGCCGATCGACAGCCATTCCGCCAGCCGCACGGCGGGGGCTTCTGCGCCGTTGACCTGAACCACGCGCCGCCCCGGTCGCTCGGCGGCAATGCCGGTGCCGAGTTGCACCGGCTCGTTCCCGGCCAGAAGCGACGCGCTGACGGCAAAGCCGCCTCCGCCATCTTGCGCGGGCATATCGGCCAGCGCAGCGCGGCGCAGGCCCCGGCCCGGCGCGAACAGCGAGATTGCCTCCAGCACATTGGTCTTGCCGGCGCCATTCTCGCCCACCAGCAGGTTGAACTGCGCGGTGCCTTCGACCAGCGTTTCCCGGTGATTGCGAAACGCGGACAGGATGATGCGGTCTAGCGCCATGGCGCGCTGACTAGCGGGTCTTGAAGATGAAGGCGAGCGGCCGCGCCCCTGCGGCGCAGTTCAGACGCTCGGCGCTTTGGCGAACGGAGAGAAATCGGTGTTCTGATCGAACACATCCACGCCTTCGCGGCGTTTGAGAAAGCCAACTGCCGCGTATGTCACCGGCGTCAGGAATGCTTCCCAGGCCACTTTCATGCCCCAGTTGGTGACCATCACGAGCAGCACCGAGTCCGTGGTCCATACGCCGAGGAACGCGACCGGGTAGAAAATCATGCTGTCGATACCCTGGCCAAATACGGTCGATCCGATCGTGCGCGCCCACAAGTGCTTGCCGCCGGTCCAGATTTTCATTTTTGCAAGCACGAAGGAATTGACGAACTCGCCTGCCCAGAATGCCAGCAGCGAAGCCAGCACAATGCGCCAGGTGCTGCCGAATACCGAAACGTAGGTCGACTGGCAGATCGTGCCTGGATTCGTGGCCGTAACGACGTCCGCGAAGATCGGATCACCGCTCGCCGCGCAACCCCAGTCGGATGAGGGCGGCATAGCGACGACGACGAAACTCATGAAAGCCATGAAGATCAGCGCGAAGAAGCCCACCCATACGCAGCGCCGCGCATTGGCATAACCGTAAACCTCGGTCAGCACGTCGCCCAGCACATAGCTGACCGGAAAGAACAGGATGCCCGCGCCAAAAGTCACGCCGGCGACATTGGAAAGCTTGGCCGCGCCGATCAGGTTTGACAGCAGCAGGATGGCGACGAACGCCGCCATGATATAATCGAAATAGCGGAAGTGTCGGCGGGCGCTGGCCTGACCATCGAGGCGGGAAAGGCTCGTATCGTTCATCGCAGCCGTGCCTAGCGCGGCAAGGAACCGCTGCAAAGCGCCGTTTTACGCGGGCCACGAAGTTTTGCGCAGCCGCGGCACAAACCCCAGGCACGCAAGCCCGTTTGCGCTGCCGCCGAAGCGCGCTATGGCAACTCCCGCGCGCGCCCGTAGCTCAGCTGGATAGAGCACGAGCCTTCTAAGCTTGGGGTCACAGGTTCGAACCCTGTCGGGCGCGCCAAAATGCCGTCTTGATGGTTCAGGATACTTCGAAAATGTCGACGGTCAGGCCATCGACAGTTCGCACGCGCCATTTCTCGCCCAGACGGTCAAGCTCACCATTGAGGAATTCGGGAGGCGCCAGCGCTGTTCCCGCTTTCATCTCCGACGTGCCCGGATTGCCTTGGCGCAAGTATGTCCGGGTGGCCTCGGCCAAAACCTGATCGCGGTTGCGCCCCAGTGAAATGCTCGCATGTCCTGACATTTCCGCGCTCGATCTTGTCGCGAAGCCGTAGTCCCGCAAGTCAGGACCAAAGTGCCACACCAGCGCAAATGCGATGGCAACTGCCCAGAGCGCGAAAAAGAGGGTCGTTCCAAGTCTCAACGCCATGGGCGGTAATATCCTACTTCTTGCAGAGGCGTTGGCCGGGCGGGGCATCGGGCCTACTATCGCGGCATACCGAGGGCGTGACGCAAATGGGATCGATCACCGCATGCGACCCGACGCAGATCGTTCCCGCAGCGATCTATGTCCGCATCATCCCCGATAGAAGGCGAATCGCTTCACGGTGCCGCTGATCATGTGCTTTGCCAGTTTACGCCGGGCCACATCGGCATCGTCGCTGGTCGTGCATACAAGGTGCGTTCCGCCCGAGGGCAACACTTCGATCGCGCTGATCGAGATATTGTCCTTGCGGCAAACTTCCCTGACGTCGGCTTCGGCCATGGTAACGTTCATTGCGCGGCTCATGCGGTTAATCCTGACGAGATGGAGGAAAAGGCGCTGCCCGTCGTCGGCGACCATGCGAAAGCGGCTGCCGCTCCGAGGGTCACCTGATAGACATGGATGCGGTGGGCATAGAGGCCGGCGGCAGCGAGATGCTTCGTCCGGGCCAGACGACTTATGGCAGTGCGCGCCCGGATGATCTCTCTCTGATGCTGTGAATACAGGAGATTAAGGTCCATACGACACTCCACTGCGTAAGCGGGAGCGCGATGGTCTCTCAGCCGAGGACAGCCTACAGGTGCGACGTCCTCGATGTATCGTTGGTAGTATAAAAACCGATGTTTCACAACCGATGTTTCACGAGGGCTCAGCTTTGGCTGTTACCCTTGCGAACGATCGTTTCGCTCTTCAGCCCAGAACTTCAAGCGCCGCAGCATATGCGATAGCGGCTTGTCGTTTCATTTCCGGCGAGCGGTGGTTTCCATGGCCGAACGGTGCGGCATAGTGCGGCCCGTCGCTGTTGCCTGGAATGGCGAGATGAAGAATATTTTCGGTATTGCGATAACGGATAGTCAAGTTTCTTCCTTGGGTATTTTATTCAGGTGGACTGACATTTGTTGTGTCTGTCGTGTCCATGATGCGGTGGCTGATTTCAGCCTCACGCTCAGCGCGACGCTTGGTCGTGCTTTCATGCTGGAGGGCCATGCCTTCAAGCGCTGCTACCGAGCGCAACGCGCGGTCACGAATATTGTCCAGCGTGGCACTGTCGGCCTCCGCTTGTGCACGTGCCGCAAGATTACGGTAATGTTCGGCATCATTGGCCATGAGCGTGTCCCCTTTTGCGAGTTGTCGTCGGGCGACGATTTCTCGTCGCCCGATTGGTTATGACAAGTTCAGTCCTGCGCCTGCAGGTTTACTGCGCTCGTCTTGCCGCGATTGTCCGTTTCCAGATCATAGCTCACGCGCTGGTTTTCGCTGAGCGTCTGCATGCCCGAGCGTTCAACGGCGGAAATGTGGACGAACGCGTCAGCGCCGCCGGTTTCAGGCGCGATGAAGCCGAAGCCCTTGCTGGAATTGAAAAATTTTACGGTGCCGATAATGCTCATGAGAGCGTTCCTTCTGAGATCGGGCTTCCGATTATCGGATGCCCTCTTGCTGCGATGGCAGAGAATGAAGGAAGCACAGCAGCCGCAAAGCGCCGAAAGACCATCAATTTGCGACTTTAGCTAGAGGTATGTGGGGAGCCGCTAGGCCCATTACAAGGGCATAGGTCAGGCTGCAGGTTTCGCCGCTGTCACGCCGGTAAGATCGCGCGCGGGGTGACGACCGATCAGGCAAGCTGACGGCGGCCTTACGCAAAGAAACCCCCGCCGAAGCGGGGGTCAAGGGAGGGATTCGCAAGCGGCTCGCGGGGGGCGTTTATCCGCTTGTGCTGACTGAACGGATCGGGGGCCGCGCGGTTCCGAGCCCGCGCGTATAATTTTGCCGATCGTGATCAAAGTTAGGATCCGGCAGCCGATTTCTTCAAAAGCACCGTGCGAAGCATCGAAAGTGCCGT
>CAZCUS010000022.1:0-46100 GCA_964502105.1 uncultured Novosphingobium sp.
AGGATCCGGCAGCCGATTTCTTCAAAAGCACCGTGCGAAGCATCGAAAGTGCCGTCTCTCCGCGCTGGTTGGTCATTTCGTGCTTGAACACGACGATGCCTTGTTCTGGCCGCGATTTCGACTGCCGCAGCTCCATCACTTCGCTGGTGCACGTCAGCGTATCGCCAATGAAGGTTGGCTTGGGCGTGACCACCTTGTCGAAGCCGAGATTGGCCACGAGCGTGCCCACGGTCGTATCGGCTACCGACAGACCCACTGCCAGGCTGAAAGTGAAGGTGGAGTTCACCAGGATCTGGCCGAACTCGCTGGCCTTCGCCGCCTCGGCATCGATGTGCAGCGGTTGCAGGTTGTGCGTCATGGCCGAGAACAGCAGATTGTCAGTCTCGGTAACCGTGCGGCTTGGCTGGTGGGTGGTCTTGTCGCCCACGGTCCATTCATCGAAAAACTTGCCCGGCATCGATTTCTCCGTTCGATATGGTTGGTTCAGCCTTCCGGCTCGATTGCCGCGATCCGGGCGAGCAGCGCTTCCACTTGCACTTGCGCGCCAGCCTCGGTGTTGAGTTCGGCCACGGTGCCATCGAACGGCGCGGTGAGGGTGTGCTCCATCTTCATGGCTTCGAGCGTCAGCAACTTCTGGCCCTTGGTCACGGCCTGCCCCTGCGTCACTTCGACAGCAATGACTTTGCCCGGCATGGGTGCCAGGATCGCCCCCGATCCCGTGGCGCCGCCCGCCGCGCCTTCCTTGCGCCACGGAGCCAGCAGCCACGCCTGCCCCTGTTCGGTCACCAGCACCGACGAGACCGATTCATCGCTGCCACCATCGAGCGCGATCTCCACCTTCTCGCCTTCGAGCAGGAACCATGCGGTCCGCACCGGCGGGGCATTGAGCCGGAATGCCGGTGCATCGTAAAGCGGCACCAACGCGGAAGCAGCGGCTTCCAGTGTTTCAGGCGAAGGCTGCGGGGCTTCTGCCAGCGCCTCACCATCGCGACCGATCAGACCGGTATCGACCGTGCCGGCGACGAAGTCAGGATGCTGCAGCGCCTTGACCAGAAACGAGGCGTTGGTTTTGACTGGCCACACCGCGCTATCGGCCAGCATGTCGCCCAGCCGCTCCCGCGCTTCGTCGCGATCGTCGCCGTGGGCAATGACCTTGGCGATCATCGGATCGTAGAACGGCGAAACCTCTGCACCTTCATAGACGCCGGTATCGATGCGCCCGCCTTCGGCCTCGCCGAACTGCAGCAATTCCAGCCGTCCGATCGAAGGGAGGAAGCCTTTCGCCGGGTCTTCGGCATAGAGCCGCGCTTCCATTGCCCAGCCGTCGATCTCCAGATCATGCTGCGCCAGCGGCAGTGGCTCGCCGCCTGCCACGCGAAGCTGCCATTCCACCAGATCGACACCGGTGATTTCCTCGGTGACGGGATGTTCCACCTGCAACCGGGTGTTCATTTCCATGAACCAGATGCGGTCCGCGCGCAGTCCTTCGGAGCCATCGGCGATGAATTCGATCGTGCCCGCGCCGACATAATCCACTGCCTTGGCCGCGCGCACGGCAGCGCTGCACAACGCCTCACGCGTGGTGGCGTCCATGCCGGGGGCGGGAGCTTCCTCGATCACCTTCTGGTGGCGGCGCTGCAGCGAGCAGTCGCGCTCAAACAGGTGGACGATGTTGCCCTGCGTATCGCCGAACACCTGGACTTCGATGTGGCGCGGCGAAAGGATGTACTTCTCGATCAGCACATGATCGTTGCCGAACGAGGATGCCGCTTCGCGCTTGCACGATGCCAGTGCGTCCGCGAAGTCCTCCGGTCGCTCGACCAGCCGCATGCCCTTGCCGCCGCCGCCGGCAACCGCCTTGATCAGCACGGGATAGCCGATCTTGAGGGCTTCATCGGCCAGCAGTTCGGGGGACTGGTCCTCGCCCATGTAGCCCGGCGTCACCGGCACACCGGCGTCGGTCATCAGCTTCTTGGCAGCGTCTTTCAGCCCCATCGCGGTGATCGAGGATGGCTTGGGGCCTACCCAGACCAGCCCCGCATCGATAACCGCCTGCGCGAATTCGGCGTTCTCGGAAAGGAAGCCATAACCCGGATGAATCGCCTGTGCGCCCGAAGCCTTGGCAGCCGCCAGGATGCGCTCGCCGACAAGATAGGATTCGCGGGCGGGCGAAGGGCCGATATGCATGGCCTCGTCCGCCTCGCGCACATGCAGCGCCTGCGCATCGGCGTCCGAATAGACCGCGACAGTGCGAATGCCGAGCCGCCGCGCAGTGCGAATGACCCGGCACGCGATTTCGCCCCGATTGGCGATGAGAAGGGATTGGATCATTGTCATCACATCCTGAACACGCCGAACTGGGGCCGGTCGGGTATCGGGGCTTCCAGGCTTGCCGCCAGTGCCAGGCCAAGAACATCGCGGGTCTGGACCGGATCGATCACGCCGTCGTCCCACAAGCGGGCGGTGGCGTAGTAAGGGTTACCTTCGTCCTCGTATTTCTGGCGGATCGGGTTCTTGAAGGCTTCGGCCTCTTCCGGCGTCCACGTCGCGGCGTCGCGGTGGACGGTCGCTAGCACGCTTGCGGCCTGTTCGCCGCCCATCACGCTGATCCGGGCGTTGGGCCAGGTGAACAGGAAGCGCGGGTCGTAAGCGCGGCCGCACATGCCATAGTTGCCCGCGCCGAAGCTGCCGCCGATCACCACGGTGATCTTGGGCACGGTGGCAGTGGCGACGGCGGTGACCAGCTTGGCGCCGTGCTTGGCAATGCCTTCCGCCTCATACTTGCCGCCGACCATGAAGCCCGAGATGTTCTGCAGGAACAGCAGTGGGATCTTGCGCTGGCAGGCCAGTTCGATGAAGTGCGCGCCCTTCTGCGCACTTTCCGAAAACAACACGCCGTTGTTGGCGAGGATCGCCACCGGGTGCCCGTGGATATGCGCAAAGCCGCAGACCAGCGTGCTGCCGTAAAGCGCCTTGAACTCGTGGAACTCGCTGCCGTCGACCAGGCGCGCGATAACCTCGTGCACGTCGTAGGGGGCACGCACATCGTCGGGGATCACCGCATAGAGGTCTTCGGCGGGATACTTCTGCGGGCGCGATTCGAGGACCGGCACGCCATTGTCGTGGCGCGGGCCAAGGTGGCTGACGATATCGCGCACGATGGTCAGCGCATGCTCGTCATCATCGGCCAGGTGATCGGTGACGCCCGACTTGCGGCTGTGCAGATCGCCGCCGCCAAGCTCTTCGGCCGAGATGACTTCGCCGGTGGCCGCTTGCACCAGCGGCGGACCGGCCAGGAAGATCGTGCCCTGTTCCTTCACGATCACCGTCTCGTCCGACATCGCCGGGACATAGGCGCCGCCGGCGGTGCAGCTTCCCATCACGCAGGCGATCTGCGGGATGCCACGCGAACTCATCACCGCCTGGTTGAAGAAGATGCGGCCAAAGTGGTCGCGATCAGGGAAAACTTCGGCCTGATGCGGCAGGTTCGCGCCGCCGCTGTCGACCAGATAGATGCACGGCAGGTTGTTTTCGCGGGCGATCTCCTGCGCGCGCAAGTGCTTCTTCACCGTCATCGGGTAATAGGTGCCGCCTTTGACGGTGGCATCGTTGCACACGATCATGCAGGGGCGGCCGGAAACCTCACCGATTGCGGTGATCACGCCGGCGCCAGGGATATCTTCGCCATACAAGCCATTGGCTGCCAATTGGCCCAGTTCCAGCAAAGGTGAACCGGGATCGAGCAGCCGCTCGACGCGCTCTCTCGGGAGCAGCTTGCCCCGCGCAACGTGTCGCTCGCGGGACTTGGCGTTGCCACCGAGCGCTGCGACTGCCACCTTTTCGCGCAAGTTTTCGGCCAGCGCGCGGTTGTGCGCGGCGCGTGCTTGCGCTTCGGCACTGTCGAGATTGACTTGGCTCTGGAGTACCGGCGCGCTCATGCAGCGGCCTCAGGGTTCGATCGCACTGGCATCCTCTTTCCCGTTGCGGGTAACTTTCGGCGCAACTCTACCCCGCTCACGAAGCGGACGGAAATTGAAATTTTCGCGGCGACGTCATAGACAGTGTCTATGATAGACCAATATATGCTGCGCTACTTTCTTGCGGTCGCCGAACTCGGCAGTTTCAGCCGCGCGGCGCGTGCCGTCAGCGTCACGCAGCCGACGCTTTCGGCCGGGATCGCCAAGCTGGAGCGCGAGATGGGCGCGCGGCTGTTCGATCGGGATCGGCAGGGCGTGTCGTTGACACCGGCGGGCAGCCGCTTTCTCGTGCGCGCGCGGCGCATTGCCGCCGAATATCAGCAGGCACTGAGCGATGTGAAATCGACGCCGGAGCCACGCTTGCTGCGTGTCGGCCTGCTGCGCACGATCCCGGCCGATACGCTTGCGGCAATCTTGCAGCGACATGGCGAAAGCGGCAGCGACGAGGTGCTGGAACTGATTGAAGGCAGCGAGCGCGATCTGGCCGAGCGGCTGGAGCGCGCAAGGATCGACGTGGCCTTGACCGTGCTACGCTCGCACCATGCGCGTTTCCGGCCCGAATTGCTGCGGCGGGAGCGCTACATGATGGTGCTGCCGCGCGATCACGCCATGGCCGATGCAGACGAGTTGCTGGCGGAAAACCTCGCGCGTGACCGCATGGTGCTGCGTCGCCATTGCGAAGCGCTACCCGAGATCAACCGGTTCTTCACCCAGCGCGGCGTGCGTCCGCGCTTCGTGCTGAAGACAGTCAGCGATGCACGGGCGTTGGCGGTCGTCCGGGCGGGTCTGGGAGTGGGTATGATGCCGGAAGGGTTCGATGATGGCAGCGTGCGGTTCGTGCCGGTTCGCGATTTCGAACTGATGCGCGATCTTGGCTTGCTGTTTTCCGGCGAGGCGCAGGTTGCGGCGGCAGCCACTAGCACTTTCGTCAAGCTGGTGCGCGCGCAGTATCAAGGCGCGGATACTGAAAACCTGACAGTCGCGCCGGCCCGTTAGGCGGGCGGTTGGACATTGCTGGAGGCAGCCGGCGCGGGCGAGGCCGTCGCTGCGGGCGCGTCCGAGCCTGTCGGTACAGGCAATGGGTTCTGCATCGGCGGCGTCGCCAGCGGGCTTTGCTGCTCGACCGATTGCCCGGCGCTGTCGCGCAGCCGGCGCGGTTCGAGCATGGCGGTGGTCTCGATCAGGTCGAGGGCGCGCTGCACATCGTCATAGCGATGCGCGTCTGCAATCCAGTTGTCAGCCGAACCTGCACCGGGCAGGCGCTCCACTTGCTGGATCGCTTCGCCGATTCGCCGTGATGTGAGCATGAGGCGGGCACGGTCGATACGGGCCTCGGGTGCGAGCAGCGCCGTCGAATCGCGCCGGATCGTGAACATTTTGCCCAATCCGTGGCGTACGCGTTCCCATACGCTGACATCGTCGTCGGTGCCGGTCAGTTCAGGAGACAGGGCTTCCAATCGCGCGGCCAGTTCATCGATAGTCACGGGTGACTGTGCAAAGGCGATGATCGTGTCCACCGCCTTGGGCTGGGCATTGGCAAAGCGCAGACGCAATTGATCGGCGACGAAGCTGAGCGGTTCACCGCGATCGATCATCCGCCGGGTGGCAAAGGCAATCAGCAGGCCTTCGGCGCGCGCGGCATTGCCAGACGCAGTGCTCGTCTGGAAATCGATCCGGGACAAGCGATCTTCCAACATGGCGACGCGGGTCTCGACCATGCCAATATCAGGCTGGGCGCCCGTGCCAGTCAGGCGGTTGGCTGCAGGCGGTGTTGCCGGTTTAGATCCATTGGAGACCAGTGCAGCGGCATTGCGCGAGCCGCCGTTCCTGTCGGGCAACAGGTTATCCAGCCAACCTTCCCAGACGAGCCAGCCGACCAATGCCGCACCCAGCAGGAAAGCAAGCAACGCCAAGGTGAATGGGCGCCCGCCAGTACGTCGCGGGGTGGCAACGGCGGTCGGCGGAGTGAATTGTGCGGTGTCGTCTTGCATCGGGCTCTTGTCGGGAACGGGCTTCCCCCGAGGTTCTTGGCACATCTCCCGCGCGATGGCCAGCAAGGCGGTGTCGCTGGTGGTTGCGGCGACGCGCACGTCCGCCCAGCCAGGCCCGGCGCGTTCGGCGACGCGCGGCCCGATGACGGCCAGCGAAACGCTCGCGCGCGCAACGGCATTTTTATCGCACATTTTCGCAAAATGCGACGCCGCCTCGCCCGAATGCAGCAGGACCAGCGCCGGGGCGGCCAGCATGTCCTTCAGCTCGGTCGGCATCGGCTTGGGTTCTGCGACGTAGACTTCGCGCGCCAGCAGGGTGACCCCGGCAGGGACGATCAGGTCGATATGTTCGCGACCGGCGATGCGCAGAAGGCGGCGGTGTTCTGGGCGTACCGTATCGAGCACCGCCTGTAACCCGCCGGCGCCAGTGGCGATGACATCAAGGCCTGCCTCACGCGCTGCCATCGCCGTCCGGTCCCCAACCGCATAGGCAGGCATGCCGCGATACCGCGCCAACCCGGGACCGCCATGACGCATGGCATTGGCGCTGCCGATCAGCAGCGCGTCGAATTCGCTCGCGGGCGGTGCATCCCATTCCAGCGGATGGATCGCGAACATCGGAAAAGCATGGGCGTCGAGACCAAGCGCCTGTGCGGCGGCCAATGTCGAATCGGCTCCGGGCTGTGGCCGGATGATGACCAGCGGGATCATGCGTCGTGAACGGCGCTGCCGGAGAAATGGGCCGTGATCGCGGGGACGGCGCGCTCCAGCAAGTCGGCAGCGAGCGCGGCGGGGCCTTCCTCGTCATTCGCGGCGAAGCGGGCGGTGCCTTCCACCCGCTCGGCTCCATTGGGGCTGAACA
The DNA here is from genome assembly GCA_964502105.1 of uncultured Novosphingobium sp. Taxonomy (GTDB): domain Bacteria; phylum Pseudomonadota; class Alphaproteobacteria; order Sphingomonadales; family Sphingomonadaceae; genus Novosphingobium. Next base: position 6,831 of record CAZCUS010000022.1, read on the forward strand.
GCGCGGCGCGCATGACAAGGCCATCGCTATCGGCTTGCGTCAACACCGCGATAGGACTGTGGCAATTGCCGCCAAGGTGGGCAAGCAAGGCGCGTTCGGCCATCACCGTCGCCCGGCTCGGGCTGTCGTCGATCGCGGAAAGCGCGGAAAGCGTGCGGGCATCTTCGGTGCGGCATTCGATCATGATCGCGGCCTGTGCCGGTGCGGGCAGCCAGTCCTCGGCCGGCAGGGGGTGCCCGGTGCCGGTCTCGCCCAGCCGGTTGAGCCCGGCGAGTGCCAGGAACGTCGCGTCCACTTCGCCCGCCGCCAGTTTGGCGAGCCGGGTCGCGACGTTGCCGCGAAAAGTCACCACGGTGCAGTCCGGGCGCGCATGCAGCAGTTGCGCCGCGCGCCGGGGGGCGCTGGTGCCCACGACAGCGCCTTGTGGCAACGCCGTGATCGTTGCGGCGCCGATGAGCACGTCGCGCACGTCTTCGCGCGGAAGCACCGCGCCGACGACGATCCCGGCGGGCCGGATGGTTTCCACGTCCTTGGCCGAATGCACCGCAAAGTCGATCTCACCGGCCAGCAGCCACGCATCGAGTTCCTTGGTCCACAAGGCCTTGCCGCCGATTTCGGCCAGCGCACGATCCTGGATGCGATCGCCGCTGGCGGTGACGGCAACGATCTCTATAGCGTCAACCATGATACCCAGCGCGGCGGCGAGACGCATGCGCGCTTCCTCCGCCTGCGCCATGGCCAGCGGAGACCGGCGCGTGCCGAGGCGGAAGGCCGGCACGGGGGCCGGATCGGGATCAAAGGTATCAGTATGCATCGGCCGCTTGTGCTACCCGCCAATGTCGTTCAGGGAAAGTGCGGGATGCGGATAGTCCTTGGCATAGAATCCTCCTGTGACGAGACCGCCGCAGCGCTGGTGACGGAGGATCGCGTCATTCTGGCACAGCGCATCGCCTCGCAGGATGACGCGCACCGGCCTTACGGCGGCGTTGTTCCCGAGATCGCCGCGCGCGCCCATGCCGAGCGACTGACTCCGTTGATCGAGGCGACGCTGGCCGATGCGGGGATGACGCTGGCCGATGTCGATGCCGTGGCGGCGACCGCCGGGCCGGGGCTGATCGGCGGCGTGATGGTCGGGCTGGTGACGGCAAAGGCCCTGGCGATGGCGGCGGACAAACCGCTGATCGCGATCAACCATCTTGAAGGCCATGCCCTGTCACCGCGGCTTGCCGATGCGTCGTTGGCTTATCCCTATCTGCTGCTGCTGGTATCGGGCGGTCATTGCCAGTTGCTCGCGGTCGAGGGCATCGGCCGGTATCGCCGGCTTGCCACCACGATCGACGATGCGCTGGGAGAGGCTTTCGACAAGACCGCGAAGCTTCTGGGGCTGGGCTATCCCGGCGGCCCGGCGGTGGAGCGACTGGCGGCGCAAGGCAATGCGAAGGCCGTGCCGTTGCCGCGACCGCTGCTGGGCAGCCCCGAACCGCACTTCTCGTTTGCCGGACTGAAAAGCGCCGTGATGCGGGCCAAGCAGGCATCGGACAAAAATTACAACGATGCGGATATCGCTGCCGCATTCCAGCAAGCCGCCATCGATTGCCTGATCGACCGAACCCGCCGCGCGCTGGACCGCGCGGGGCCGGTGACGGCCTTGGTTGTCGCAGGCGGTGTCGCGGCGAACAAGGCGATCCGCGCCGCGCTGGAAGCGCTGGCCGCTGCGCATGGCCTGTCGTTCGTGGCGCCGCCGCTGGCGCTGTGCACCGACAACGCCGCGATGATCGCATGGGCCGGGATAGAGCGGCTGGCACTGGGCCAGTCCGATTCGCTCGATGTGGTGGCGCGGCCGCGCTGGCCGCTTGATCCCGAGGCAGAAACCGTGCGCGGCGCAGGAGTAAAGGCATGAGCCAGGCAATCGCCAAGGGCGGACCGAGCGTCGGCGTGATCGGTGCGGGGGCATGGGGCACCGCGCTCGCGCAATCGCTGGCCAGCGATGGCAGTGAGGTGCTGATCTGGGTACGCGAGGCGGAACTCGTCGACGAGATCAACCGGGAGCACACGAACAGCCTTTACCTGCCGAGCGCGCGTCTGTCCGAGACGGTTCGCGCCTCGGGCGATCTAACCGAGTTCGGCGATCTATCCGCGCTGCTCGTGGTCGTGCCGGCCCAGTTCCTTGCCTCGGTATTGGTCGGCCTGCCGGAAGGCGCGCGCGATCTGGTCTTGTGTGCCAAGGGGATCGAGGCTGGCACGGGTCGATTGATGGCCGACGTCGCTAAGGATGCCGCGCCTGGTGTGCCGCTGGCCGTGCTGTCTGGACCGACATTCGCGCACGAGGTCGCCGCCGGGCTACCCACGGCGGTGACGCTTGCCTGCTCAGGCGGGCGCAAACAGTGGGCGCGGCTTTCGCCGTTGATCGCGCGCGCGGCGCTGCGGCCGTATTATTCGGATGACGTGATCGGCGCCGAAATCGGCGGCGCGGTGAAGAACGTGCTGGCGATCGCCTGCGGTGTTGTCGAAGGGTTGAACCTTGGCCAGAACGCAAGGGCAGCGCTGATCGCGCGCGGCTATGCCGAGATGCTGCGCTTCGGATTGTCGCGCGGCGCGCGCGCCGACACGTTGTCGGGCCTGTGCGGGCTGGGCGATCTGGTGCTGACGTGTTCTTCCACCTCCAGCCGCAACTTCTCGCTCGGTCTTGCGCTGGGGCAAGGCAAGAGCGCGGCGGAAGCGCTGAGCAACAAGAACAGCGTTGCCGAGGGCGCGGCGACCGCGCCGGTGCTTGCCGATCTGGCCGCATCGAGCGGCATCGACATGCCGATTGTCGATGCCGTCAGTCGCTTGCTGGCGGGCGATGCTCCGGCCGGCGCGGTTGTCGCTGATCTGCTGGCGCGGCCGTTGCGTGCCGAGCAGGAGCCGCCCGGTTGAGCGCCGACGAGGCGGCTGAACGGTCGCAGCAAGACATCGCCGCGCTGGCGAAGGGGGGGCGCACCAATCTGGTCGGCTTCTTCCTGCGGCTGGTGGGGCGCATCCCGTTCCTGTTCATTGCCGGTCGCTCGCCTGAGTATGGACCGGCGGCGCTGGGGGTTTTCGCCTCCGCGCTGGTCGTGATCGAACTGACCGCGATGATATGCACGCTGGGCGAGAAGCGCGGCCTCGCGCAGCGCCTGTCGGAAAGCGAGGAGCTTCCCGCCAACATCGTGGCGGACGGCATGCTTGTCGCGTTTCTTGCCTCTTCCGCCATGGCGCTGGTGTTTTGGCTGTTTCCCGCACCGCTGTTTCCGGGCGGACGATACAGCGACGCCGATCGCTTGATGGTGCTGGCGATACCGGCGCTGGCACTGACCGAAATCTGGCTGGCGGCGCTCGCCTATCGCTTCGATGTGGGTGCCACGGTGCGCGCCCGCGCCATTGTCGAGCCCTGGACGATCTCGATACTGGCAGGCGCGATGATCTTCATCGCACCCAAGAATGGCCTTGCCGTTGCTTATATCGGTTCAGCGCTGGCGGCAGCGCTGGCCGCATTCATCCCGTTCATTCGCGCCTATGGCCTGCCGCGCGGTTGGCGGCCCAGCCCACGCAGCATGGGCAAGCTCACCATGCGCAGCCTGCCCATTGCCGCTGCCGACGCCATCGAATGGGGCACGCGGCGTCTCGACATCCTGATCCTGGGTTTCTTCGCGGCACCCAGCGCAGTCGGCATCTATTACGTCGCGCAGCAGGTCGCCAGCTTGCCGCAAAAGCTCAAGACCAGCTTCGAGCCGGTGCTTGGCCCGGTCATCACCCGCAACCTCAAGGAACTCGACTATGCGGCGATCGCGCGGCAGGTCTGCCAAGTCGGCTTCTGGATCACCGCCGCGCAAATGGGCATCGCTTTGGCTCTCGGCATTCCGGGCAAGGGCGTGATGGGCCTGATCGGGCCGCAGTTCGTCGTCGGCACCGGAGCGCTGGGCTTCCTGCTTGCCGCCGAAGTCGCGGCATCTCCCGCCGTGGTGAGCGAGGCTGCGCTGATTTATGTAAAGCGCGTAAGCAACGCGATGGTCTCGGCAGTGATGCTGGGCGTGCAGGCACTGCTGACGACAGGTGGGATCCTGCTGATGCAGCGTCTGGGCTATAACGAGTTGTTTCAGGCTGCCGCTGCTGCCGCCGCGCTGACGCTGTCGCTGGCCATCGTCTCGCTGGTAAAGGCCCGGATGCTGGCAGGTTTCCTGGGCGAGCGGATCAATATCTGGCGCTGGGCCGTGCTCGGTGCGGCAATTCCTGCCGGATTGGTCGGCTGGGCGGCATTGCAGTTCCTGCCCGAATGGGCGCAACTGACCTTCGGGCTTACCGCTATTCTGGGCGTCTATTTCACCATAATCTGGCGCTGGGGTTTCGGCCCCGAGGACCGCGTATTGTTCCGCAAGAGCGCCAAGGTCTGACGCTTCAAACATGCTATCTGCGTTCAGTCAGCATTAACGGCGACTCCGGCCAATCTCCATCCGGGAAGTTGACTTGGAGGGACATGTTGATGCGCCGGATCATCCGTCATTCGCAAACGATTGCCGCCGTCAGTTTGATGGCCGTACTGGCCGCATGTGCCTCTGCACCGGGATCGGAAGAGATTGTGGCAAGCGGGGCCGGCCCTGATCAGTCGGGAGCCGTTCCGCCGCCGCCTCCCCCTCCACCACCCCCGCCGCCCCCTCCGCCTTCTGCCTCGGCTAAGGTCGGTGACGTGATCGTGACGGCACAGCGGCGCAGCGAAAACCTGGCTTCAATGCCCGCGCCAGCAATAGTCATGAGCGCGCCTCCACCTGCGACCAAGTCGGTGGGCGTACCTCCCGTCATGGTCGCAACCGATCCGGGCCGCGAAAAGTATGACGGCAAGGAAGTCAGCCCGGTTCACCTGACGCGCGCAGAGCCGGTCTCCACCTTCTCGGTCGATGTCGATACCGGCGCCTATGCCAATACCCGCCGATTCCTGACGCAGGGCCAGACCCCGCCACGCGATGCAGTGCGGACCGAGGAACTGATCAACTATTTCCGCTACGATTATGCCAAGCCCACGACCGGGGCGACGCCGTTCTCGGTGACGACAGACGTGGCGCAGACCCCGTGGAACGCGAACACGCGCCTGCTGCGGATAGGCCTGCGCGGCTATGATCTGCCGCGCGAAAGCCGTCCGCCGGCAAACCTGGTGTTCCTGCTCGATGTGTCCGGATCGATGAACAGCCAGGACAAGCTGCCGCTGCTCAAGACCGCGCTGGCCGGGCTGGCGGGCGAGCTGAGCCCGAAGGACAAGGTTTCGATCGTGGTCTATGCAGGCGCCGCCGGACTGGTGCTGGAGCCGACGAACGATCCCGCGAAAATCCGCGCCGCGCTCGATCGCCTGCAGGCAGGTGGATCGACCGCCGGCGCGGCCGGGCTGCAACTGGCTTACAACATCGCGCGCGACAACTTCGTCAAGGGCGGCGTCAATCGCATCCTGATCGGCACCGACGGCGATTTCAACGTCGGCGTGTCAGACCAGAAAGCGCTGATCGAGATGGTTGAGAAAGAGCGCGAGAATGGCATTACGCTCACCACGCTCGGCTTCGGTCAGGGCAACTATAACGAAGCGATGATGGAGCAGATCGCCGATCACGGGAACGGCAATTACGCCTACATCGACAGCGCGCTGGAAGCCAAGAAAGTGCTGGGCGATCAGATGAGTTCAACGCTGTTCACCATCGCCAAGGACGTGAAGATCCAGGTCGAGTTCAATCCCGCACAGGTCAGCCAGTATCGCCTGCTCGGCTACGAGAACCGGGCGCTGCGTGAAGAGGACTTTGACAACGACAAGGTCGATGCCGGCGATATCGGCGCGGGCCATCAGGTGACCGCGATCTACGAGATCGTGCCCGCCAGCGCCAAGGGCTGGATCGCGCCGCGCCGCTATGACGATGCCATGCCGGTCGCCGCGAAGGGCTCGGGCGAACTGGCCTTCGTCAAGCTGCGCTACAAGATGCCCGACGGAAAGACATCGCGCCTGATCGAGAAGCCGGTGCCGGCAACGATGCTGACCGGGGCGGCGAGGCCGCGCGGAGATTTCGCTTTCGCGACCGCCGTTGCCGCCTTTGGCCAGACCTTGCGGGGCGATGAAATGATGAATGGTTATACGCATGACCAGATCGTCGCGCTGGCTGGCGGGCAGAACGATTTCTGGCGGCAGGAGTTCATCCGGCTGGTCGGCGTTGCGGAATCGCTCAAGGGCGGGTGAATCCGATGGGCTGACGTGATTCAATCAAGAATTACCACGGATCGAACATTGAGCCTGCGGCCGCGCGCGGGTAACGTCGCCCACAATGTCATTTCGCGCCGCAATCGCCCTCTTCGTCGGAGCATGCCTCTGCCTTTGCCTCGCGCTTGTCGGTGCGCGTGTCAGCGGGCCGCGGCTGATCAACGATTTGCAGCGCCAGGCAGCGCTCGCACGCGATGTCGCGGGCGGTACCGGAATCACGATGAACTTCACCGATGAATACGGCTGGCTGACGCGAAATCCGGTGTTGAGCGGGGGCAAGGGCCTTGATGACGCGACCCGCTCCCGCGCCGCGCAGGCCATCGCGGCAGTACCGGGCATCGCCGGCGTAAGCTGGGCCGGCGCGCGCCGCGCCGCGTCCACGCAGACGGTGGAATCGCCGACCCTTCATTGCCAGAACGAGGTTGAGGGCATCCTCAAGACACGTACGCTGCGGTTTTCCGAAGCCAGCGCGCGAATTGACCCGGCGAGCGAAAAGCTGCTCGACGAGGTCGCCCGCGCATTGCGGCCCTGCGTTGGCGGCATAATCGCAATCACCGGCCACACCGACGGCAATGGCAATGAGCAGGCCAATGTCGCGCTGTCGCTGGCGCGGGCTGACGCGGTGCGCTTCGAGCTGATTGGTCGCGGCATCCCGGCGGATGGCCTGCGTGCCACCGGGGTCGGCTCGAAAGTGCCGGTTGTCGGCCTCGACCCAGGCGACGCGGCGAACCGGCGCATTGAATTCTCGGTGATCGCCTCGATGCCGCTGAAGCCGACGCCGATCGACACGCCGGGGCCGGGATGAGCAAGCTGGCTGTGCGTGAGAGTATGAACAGGGGGAAGTGCATCCATGCCGCTTTGGCTTGAATTGGCCGTGACGATGCTGCTCGTCTATGGGCTGGGCCTCGCCATCGGGTGGGTCGTCTGGAAAAGGAAGGTATAAGGCCGTGCTGCAAATGATCGAAGCCAACTGGCTGATTTTCATCCTTGCGCTGCTGATCGGCGTGATCGTCGCCTACTGGCTGTTTGCGCGCGGCTCCACCGGCGTGCCGCGCGACCGCCGGCCCGATGTGCTCGACGAAGGTGCCGCCCCGGCGCAGCGAAACCAGTCGCTGATCGATGCTCCCCCCGCCGCCGCCGAAGCACTGCTGCCGATGGCCGGCGCAGGCGCCATGGCAGGCATCGGTGAGATCGTCGCCGTCGCCGCGCAGGATGAAGTGGAAGAAGCCGAGGCAAGGCGTCTTGAAGCCGCCGCTGCGCCAGTACCGGCGGTGGAGCCTGCGGCCTCGCCCGCGCCCGGTGCGGTGGGCGCTGATGACCTGCTCAAGCTAAAGGGCGTGGGGCCAAAGCTCGTCGCGCTGCTGCATTCCTTCGGCATCACATCGTACGCCCAGATCGCCGCGTGGTCGGAATCGGATATCGATGCGATGGACGCACAAATGGGAGCGTTCGCCGGGCGCATCCGCCGCGACAACTGGGTCGAGCAGGCAGCGCTGCTGCAATCCGGCGACACCGGTGCCTACGAAGCGAAGTTCGGGAAGCTCTGAAGATGGCCCGCGCGTGGGCGGCAGCGCTGCTGCTGGCGATCGCACCTGCCGGGAGCGCTCACGCCCAGAACCAGCCCGTGTCCGAGAGCGGGCCCAACGATGCCGCCCTGAAGGCGCTATACGATGAATACTGGAAATGGCAGCTCGATGCGTTCGGTCTGATCGAGACGGCATCGGGCGACGTTGAGCCGGGCAACTCGCTCGCCGATGTCACGCCCAAGGCGCAACTGGCGCGGGCTGCCTACTACAAGGCACTGCTGGCCCGGCTTTCGGCGATCGACGCGGCGCGGCTTTCCGAGGCCGAGGCAATCAATGCGGCGGTGCTGCGGGCCGATCTGGAAGAAAAGATCGGTGACGCACGGTTCTGCGAATGGGACATGCCGTTCGACAGCGACAGCAACTTCTGGTCCTACATCGACGAATCGCGCGGCTTCGAAACGGTGGCCGAATACGATCGCTACCTGTCGCGCATGCGGCAGGTGCCGCGCCATTTCGCCGAGCATATCGCCAATGCCCGCGCTGGGCTGGCACGCGGGTTCAGTGTCCCGCGCGTCACGCTGGAAGGCCGCGATGCCTCGCTGGTGCCGTACACTAAAGCGGCGGAGAATCCGTTCTGGACCGCCTTTGTGCAGATGCCGGCGCGGTTTCCCGAGGCGGACCGCGAGCGTCTGCAGCGTGAGGGCAAGGCGGTCATCGCGCAAGTGATCGTTCCCGCCTACAGCGATCTCCTGCGGTTCATGCGCGAGGATTACCTCCCGAAAACACGCCGTACGCTGGGTGCCGAGGCGATGCCTGACGGCAAGGCGTTCTATGCGCAGCAGATCCGCCAGTACACGACGCTGAACTTCACGGCTGAGGAGATCCACCGCACCGGCCTGACCGAAGTCGCACGGATCGAAGGCGAGATGCGCAAGGTGATGGCCGAAGTCGGCTTTGCGGGGACCATTTCCGAATTCAACGCCAAGCTGCGCAGCGATCCCCAATTCATCGCCGGCTCGCCCGATGAACTGATGGGTGTTTCCGCCTATGTCGCCAAGCGCGTTGATGGGCGATTGGCCGACATGTTCGGCTTCCTGCCGCGCAAGCCCTTCACCATCCGCCCCGTGCCCGATGCCATTGCGCCGTTCTACACCGCCGGTCGCGGCGGCGAGGGTGCGTGCATGATGAACACGCACGATCTCGCCTCGCGGCCGCTCTACAACATTCCGGCGCTGACGCTGCACGAATGCACGCCGGGCCATTCCTTCCAGTTCTCGTTCCAGACCGAGCAGGCGCAAGTGCCAGCCTTCCGCCGCAACATCTACTTCTCGGGCATGGGGGAGGGCTGGGGGCTCTATTCCGAATTCCTCGGCGAGGAGATGGGCATTTACCGCACGCCCTACGAACGCTTCGGTCGCCTGTCCTACGAGATGTGGCGCGCAGCCCGACTGGTGATCGATACCGGCATCCACCACGACGGCTGGACCCGCGATCAGGCGATCACCTATCTGGCCGACCGCACCGCGCTGTCACGCCACGAGGTGGAGACCGAGGTCGATCGCTACATCAGCTGGCCGGGGCAGGCGCTGGCCTACAAGCTGGGCGAAATGACCATCCGCCGCATGCGCACCAAGGCCGAGAAGGCTCTGGGCGACAGGTTTGACATCCGCAAGTTCCACGATGTCGTGCTGTCGCTTGGCTCCGTGCCGCTGCCGGTACTGGAATCGCGGATCGACGCTTTCATCGCGGACGGCGGGCAGGGGCTGGCGGGCGTGGTTTACGATTGAGGGTCAGGCGGCAGCGTAGATCGCCGGGCGATAGCGGGCTTCGGGTATTGGCAAGCCACCTTCGCGTGCTGATGCAAGCCAGCCTTCCATCGCGTCTCGCGCTTCCGCCAAAGCTTCTTCGGGCGTATCGCCGAATGCAGAGCAGGGTTTGAGATCCGGGACGTCCGCTACCCAGCAGTCGTCGCGCTGGGACCAGAACAGATTGATGTGGTAGCGCAGTTCCATCACTTCTTCATTTCCAGGCCGAACGCCTCCACCATATCAAGGAACTGGTCGATCTGATAGGGCTTTGCCTGCCCCCCCCCGCGGCTGGATGCTGATGCGGCGCGGGACATCCGGGTGCTTGTAGATGTGATGGCTGCCGTTGATGCGATCAAGCACGAACCCGAAGGCTTTCAGGACGCGTTCGAAGTCCGTGAACCTCATCGCGGCACGTGACGCGATCAGATGTGCATAGAGCTTTTCAATTTGGGTCATAGCTGCCTGCTGAAAATTGCAGCTAATCATTCATACGAAAGATGACTCGTTCGCAAGCGAGACGGCAGGGAAATTTTATCAACATGCCGCACATTACTTACACCAATCACTTCCCCCACTTCTTCTGCGACTTCCCATACCGTGTCTTGCGCGTGCCAGGCTTGCCCTCGTTGCTGCGGCCCACTCTTGGCGCTTTGTGCTCGCTTGACGGCAGGCCGAGTTCCTCGCCCTCCAGCCTTCTGATCTCGTCGCGCAGGCGGCCGGCTTCCTCGAATTCGAGGTCGGCGGCGGCGGCGCGCATCCGGGCTTCGAGTTCCTCGATGTAGCCGCGCAGGTTGTGGCCGACGAGGTTGTTGCGCTCGCCGTCTTCCAGATCGACGATCACGCCGTCACAGCTGGCGGTGTCGGCAACGATGTCGGCGATGCGGCGCTTGATCGATTGCGGGGTGATATCGTGTTCGGTGTTGAACGCAACCTGGCGTTCGCGGCGGCGGTCGGTCTCGGCAATGGCGCGCTCCATGCTGCCGGTCATGCGATCGGCATAGAGGATCACCCGGCCGTCAACGTTGCGCGCGGCGCGGCCGATGGTCTGGATCAGCGAAGTTTCGCTGCGCAGGAAGCCTTCCTTGTCTGCATCGAGGATGCAGACCAGCCCGCATTCGGGAATGTCGAGCCCTTCGCGCAGCAGGTTGATGCCGACGAGCACGTCATAAACGCCCATCCGCAAGTCGCGGATCAGCTCGATGCGCTCCAGCGTCTCGACGTCGGAGTGCATGTAGCGCACGCGCACGCCGGCTTCGTGCATGAACTCGGTCAGGTCTTCGGCCATGCGCTTGGTCAGAGTGGTAACGAGCGTGCGATAGCCCTGCTTCGCCACCGCCTTGCACTCGACGATGCAGTCCTGCACCTGATCCTCGACCGGACGGATTTCGACCGGCGGATCGATCAACCCGGTGGGTCGGATCACCTGTTCGGCAAAGACGCCGCCGGTCTGCTCCATCTCCCAGTTGCCGGGCGTTGCCGAGACAGCGATGGTCTGCGGGCGCATCGCGTCCCACTCGTTGAAGCGCAGTGGGCGGTTGTCGATGCAGCTTGGCAGGCGGAAACCGTATTCGGCCAGCGTGATCTTGCGGCGGTGATCGCCCTTGGCCATCGCGCCGATCTGCGGCACCGTCTGGTGGCTTTCATCGACGAACAGCAATGCATTGTCGGGCAGGTATTCGAACAGGGTCGGCGGCGGCTCGCCCGGCAAGCGGCCGGTGAGGAAGCGCGAGTAGTTCTCGATCCCCGCGCAGCTTCCCGTCGCCGCGATCATCTCCAGATCGAAGTTGGTGCGCTGTTCCAGCCGCTGCGCTTCCAGCAGGCGGCCTTCTATCTCCAGTTCCTTGAGCCGCTCTGTCAGTTCGAAGCGGATCGCGTCGGCGGCCTGCTTCATCGTGGGGCCGGGGGTGACGTAGTGCGAATTGGCGAAGACCCGCACCGTGTCGAGGCTGGCGCCCTTCTTGCCGGTCAGCGGATCGAACTCGCTGATCTCCTCGATATCGTCGCCGAAGAAGCTGACCCGCCAGGCCATGTCCTCGTAGTGGCTGGGGTAGATCTCCAGACTGTCGCCGCGCACGCGAAAGTTGCCGCGCGCAAAGGCGTGATCGTTGCGTTTGTATTGCAGCGCCACGAGCTTGCGGATGATCTCGCGCTGGTCGACGCTCTGCCCCTTCTTGAGGTCGAAGATCATCGCCGAATAGGTTTCCACTGAGCCGATGCCGTAGAGGCACGAGACCGATGCGACGATAATCACGTCATCGCGCTCCAGCAGCGAGCGGGTGGCCGAGTGGCGCATCCGGTCGATCGCCTCGTTCACCGAGCTTTCCTTCTCGATGTAGGTGTCGCTGCGCGCGACATAGGCTTCGGGCTGGTAGTAGTCGTAATAGGAGACGAAATACTCGACCGCGTTGTCCGGGAAGAAGTCCTTGAACTCGCCATAGAGCTGCGCGGCCAGGATCTTGTTCGGCGCGAGGATCAGCGCCGGGCGCTGCAGTTCCTCGATGACCTTGGCCATCGTGAAGGTCTTGCCCGATCCGGTGACGCCGAGCAGCACCTGCGTCTTGTCGCCCTCCTTCGCGGCGGCCACGAGTTCGGCGATCGCGGTGGGCTGGTCCCCCGCCGGCGAATAGTCCGAAACAATCCGCAAGGGCTTGCCGGGGAGCGCTTTTTCAGGACGCGCCGGCTTGTGCGGAACGAAGGTTTCGGATGTGTCGGGCTCTGCAAGACCCCGGCGGATAACGAGTTCTGCCATGCGGAACATATGGAGAAGGTAACCCGCCGCCGCAATGAGTCGTTGGCAGTGCCGCACACCGATGTTAGCCCGCTGGGAGAGAGATAGCGATCGAAGGACAGGGATCGATGAAGCGAATTACGGGTATTGCAGGCGCGGCGCTGGCGCTTTCGCTGTTGGCGGGCTGCGGATCGAAGGAAAATACCGATACCGGCCCCAAGACGATGGAGCAGGCCAAGGAGGAAGCCGCCGAACTCGATCGGCCCGAGCCGGGGCAGTACAAGCAGTCGATCGAAATCACCAAGTTCGAGATCGCCGGCATGCCCAAGGAGCAGTCGGACCAGCTCAAGGGCATGATGCAAAAGGCCGAGGAACAGCAGTTCTGCCTTACGCCCGAACAATCGCAGCAGGGCTTCAAGGAAATGTTCGAGAACGTCGGCAAGGGCGGCGAATGCAAGTATTCGCGGTTCGACGTCAGCGGTGGCCGGATCGATGCGAAGATGGATTGCGCCAGCAAGGAGCAGGGCAGCGCCACTTTCGTGCTGGCCGGAACCGTCTCATCGACCGGATCGGACATCACCGTCGATGTCGATCAGAAGAACCCCAACTCGCCGATGGGCAATGCCAAGATCGGCATGCACATGAAGACCGAACGCACCGGAGACTGCGTGCCCGCGCCCGCCGCGAAGTAACGCGGGTCCCGGCTTCGCCGCTGGGCTATGAGGTTGCATGGACTCACGACCGGATAGCGTAGACGGAGAAGGGGCGGCTGATGGCGAGCCGCCAGCCCATGTCTTCATCAGCCATCACAGCTCGCAGCATGCCGCCGCGCGCAAAGTGAAGCTGGCGCTGGCGGATGCCGGCCTGTTCGGCTGGATCGCGCCGGATGATGTCGATCCGGGCAGTGCGTTCGATACGCAGATTCTCGAAGAGATTCGTAGGGCTGGCGTGGTCGTGCTGCTGCTGTGCGAGCAGTCGGACAAGTCGCGCCACGTCAAGCGGGAGATCATGCTGGCCGAGGATGCCGGCAAGGCGGTGATCCCGGTGCGGCTGACCCAGGTGCAATCGGAAGGGCTGGCCTACTGGCTGAAGGACAGCCAGTGGATCGACTGGTTCGATGCACGCGGAGATGGACTGGAGCGGCTGGTCAAGGCCGTTGCCGAACGAGTGGGGGCGCCGCAGCACTGCCCGGCGACGCCGCTACCCTCCACCGTGGCGCGCAAGCAGCGGCGGCTGGCCGTGCTGGCGGCGGCGGGCTTGGCGGGTGCAGCGGCGCTCGGCGGCGGTGGCTGGTATCTCTGGGAGCGGTTGACCGAGCCGGCTCCGGTGGTTCGGCCCGGCCTCTGGCTCAGCAAGCGCGAGATGCTCGCGGTGACTTTTCCGGAAAACCTGCCGAAGGACGCGATCGACCAGATTCGCGCGTCGGTCGAAACCGATCCCAATCCCGAGGAATGCCTGACCGATGAAGTGGTGCGGCATCCTGACGTGAAACTGTTCGATCCGGGGAACAAGGGAAAGTGCGTGCTCTCGGCTTTCGATGTCGGCGACGGCCAGATGAGCGGTTACCTCAATTGCCCAATGGTGGGCGTCAAGGACGGAACCGTAGCAATCACCTTCCGCGGAACCTACACCGATACCAATATCGTCATCGACCAGGAAATAGCGATGTTCCAGCCAAGTGGCGGAATGCGGTTCAAGGCGCGTGAGAGTTCCCGCTGGCTGGCTGGGGAATGCCGGGCGGGCGCGCGGCGGGACTGAAGTTACCTGCCGCCGACAACCCGGCGTTCGAGGCGGGCGCGCAGCGCGGCGATCGCCCCGGGGGCTGCGGGATCGCGCTGGCGCCAGTCGCGGTCGAGCCGCAGAAGACGCTCGTAAAAGCGCTCGGTCGCGATCACCAGCGTGCGAATATCGGCAGGCAGGATCTCGAATTCGGTTGGATCCGATCGGCGCATGTCGCGCGACAGGCGACCGTGGCGCATAAGCTGAAATTCCGACAACTCGCCGCTGAAGTAGGCGCGGTGGTTGAGCAGCCACGCCACCGCATGCATCATCCGCGTGGTCGTGCGCAGCCCCTCGCTCGACAGGGCCACCCGCGCGAGATCGTCGCGTTCGCGGGTTTCCCCGCTGCCGCAGCTCTCGATGCGCCCGGTCAGCGTGAACGCGCCGCGGACGTCGTCCGACAGCAGCAGTGCTTCGCAGTAGAGCGCTTCGATGATGCGCGGATTGATGGTGACCGGATCCCCCATGGCGTGCCGACTATTGCCGAACCACGACTCTCGGCAACCTGTGCGTGCAGGGTTTCCAACATCAAAATGGGACTGTCCAGAAAGGGGACGCCGCCAGAATAGTCCACAGTGGACTATTTTTGCAGACTAAGTCGTTGATCAGGCAATGATATCGGGGATCAAATAGTCCGCGATGATGGCAATCTGGTCCTTCAGCTTCAGCTTGCGCTTTTTCAGCCGCGCGATTTGCAACTGGTCCGTCGCACCCGCGCTGTTGAGCGCATCGATCGCTGCGTCGAGATCCCGGTGCTCTATCTTCAGCATTTCCAGGCGCTTGCGCATTTCCTCTTCGGTCAAGCCGCAAAATCCTTGTCGACGGGCATCGTGTGCGGGGTCTCCGGCTCAACGCAGGAGGGTTGCGGCTCATCGATATGAGCCAATTATCCGCTTCGCAAGATGGGCGGGGTGTGGTTCCATAATAATCAGGCCGCACCGCTCCATGTCGAGTCGGCTAGCGAGCGGTTCGGTCCTTATGGAAAAAGGAGGACCATTGATGGATACTTCGCATAGCAGTGCTTTGCAGCTCAAGCATGCCGGCCTCGACCGGCAACTCCACGCGGAGTTGAGTCGCCCGATGCCTGACAATGTGTTGATCCAGAGTCTCAAGAAGCGGAAGCTGAGGCTCAAGGAGGAAATCGAACGCATCTAACCGTCGATACCGTCCGAATTTAGGTCTTTCGACGGCTCCGTCTGCGTTCCCAAAGCGATGACTTTGGGCTAGTGCGATAAGCCATGACCAACGGAGCCGTCGAAGCAGCCCGCACTATTCTCACTCGTCTTCACGAGGTGATGGCCTCGCGCAACCACGCGCAGGCGAAACTGAATACCGTGGTCGAAGTGATTGGAGAATGCCTCGATAGCGAGGTGTGCTCGATCTACCTCCTTCGGGAGGGGATGCTGGAGCTGTTCGCCACACGCGGCCTTGCGCAGGAGGCGGTTCACGTCACGCGCATGGCCGTGGGCGAAGGCCTGGTCGGCACCATCG
Source organism: uncultured Novosphingobium sp. (assembly GCA_964502105.1). Lineage (GTDB taxonomy): Bacteria > Pseudomonadota > Alphaproteobacteria > Sphingomonadales > Sphingomonadaceae > Novosphingobium. The sequence continues at coordinate 22,410 of CAZCUS010000022.1, forward strand.
CCGAAAACATCGAAATGCTCAATCTGGCCGAGGCGACCGCGCACCCGGACTTTTCCTATCGCCCGGAAACGGGGGAAGAAAAGTTCCATTCGTTCGCCGGCGTGCCGATCGTCCGGCGTGAGCGTGCGGTTGGCGTGCTGTGCGTGCAGCACGTTGATCCGCGCCGTTATGTCGAGATCGAGATCGAGGCCTTGCAGACGGTCGCCATGGTGCTGGCTGAACTGATCACCAACGCCGACCTGATCGACGAGGAAGATGCCCGCGCCTTCGCCGCGCAGACCGGGCCGGAACACCTCAAGGGCCTGACGCTGGTAAAGGGGCTCGCCAGCGGCGTTGCCGTCTACCATCAGCCCCGCATCAATATCGAACACGTCGTCGCCCAGGATACCGAGGCAGAGCGGCAGCGCGTCATCCTCGCGTTCGACAAGATGCGCGAACAGATCGACCGGATGGCCAATCAGGCCGAATTCGGCGTCGGCGGCGAGCATGAAGAGGTGATCGCCACCTACAAGATGTTCGCCTACGATGAAGGCTGGACCCGCCGGATCAACGAAGCGATCGATTCCGGCCTGACTGCCGAGGCGGCCATCGAGCGTGTGCAGCAACGCACCCGCATGCGCATGCGCCAGATCGACGATCCGCTGCTGGCGGACCGGATGCACGATCTGGAGGACCTGTCGAACCGCCTGCTGCGCATGGTCTCGGGCCAGCTTGGCACTGCAGCGCAGCTTGGCCTGCGCAACGACGCGATCCTTATCGCGCGCAACCTCGGCCCGGCCGAACTGCTGGAATACGACCGCCGCCGCCTGAAAGGCGTGATCCTGGAGGAAGGGTCGCTCACCTCGCACGTCGTGATCGTCGCGCGGGCGATGGGCGTCCCGGTGCTCGGTCGCGTGCGCGGGTTGCGCGGGTTCATCCGTGAGGGCGACCCGCTGCTGCTCGACAGCGACCAGGCCACGGTGACCGTCCGGCCGTCGCAGGCGCTGGTCGAGGCGTTCGAGGCGCGCTTTGTCAAGAGCCGCGAGCGGCAGGCCGCTTACGCCGCGCTACGGGATGTCGTGCCGTTCAGCCGCGACGGCCAGCGCATCACGGTGATGATGAACGCGGGCCTGCGTGACGATATCGGCAATCTCAGCCTGACCGGAGCTGACGGCGTCGGCCTGTTCCGCACCGAGTTCCAGTTCCTCGTTTCAGCGACGCTGCCCGCGCGCGAGCGGCAGACCCGGCTCTATCGCGACGTGCTTGAGGCTGCGGGCGACAAGCCGGTCATGTTCCGCACGGTCGATATCGGCGGTGACAAGACGCTGCCCTATCTGCGGCACGACGATGGCGATGCCGAAGAGAACCCGGCGATGGGCTGGCGCGCGCTGCGCGTTGCGCTCGAACGCGAGGGGCTGCTCAAGGTGCAGGCACGCGCGCTGATGGAAGCGGCTGCTGGTCGTACGCTCAACGTGATGTTCCCGTTGGTGGTGGAGCCATGGGAGTTCGATGCGGCCAAGGCGGTGTTCGATGGCCAGCTCGCTTTCCTGCGGCAGCGCAAGAAGATGGTGCCCGAGGCGATCCGCTATGGGGTAATGCTGGAAGTGCCGGCACTGGCGGAAGTGCTTGACGTGCTGGCGCCAAAGATCTCGTTCCTCTCGATCGGCACCAATGATCTCACCCAGTTCCTGTATGCGGCTGACCGTTCCAATCCCAAGCTGGCGGAGCGCTACGATTGGCTCAGCCCCGGGCTGCTGCGGTTCATTCGCCGGATCGTGACGTCGCTCGAAGGGCATGCAGTCGATATCACTGTCTGCGGCGAGATGGGCGGCCGGCAGTTGGAAGCGCTCGCGCTGCTGGCGGTAGGCATCCGCCGTCTGTCGATCACGCCCGCCTCGGTCGGCCCGATCAAGGAAATGATCAGCCAGATCGACATATCCGAGATCAGCGCGGCGATGGAAGGCTGGTTGGCTAACCCGCCGATCAGCCTTCGCCACACCTTGTGCGAATGGCTAACGGAACGCGGAATCGCCCTCGACTGATACAGCGTAGGCTGACGTTGCATTGCCATCTAGCCGGTGTATGGCCCGCCTCTCCTGGCGGCCTTATCGTGCTGGGGGCAGGGTTTGCCGCATAAAGTTCAACCTCACGACCTGTCCGACATTGACTTTGTCGGGCCGCGCGGGTTGGTTCGTGCGGCTGGGTTTTGGCTTTGTTAACCTCAATATCGGGATGGGAATGGACGCGCAGGAATCTTCGGAAGAGGGCGTGGCCTTCAACACTGTTGGCGACCGGCTTCGCCTTGCGCGTGAGGCTGCGGGGAAGAGCCGAGCGGATATTTCCGCGGCTACCCGCGTCGCCGAACGGCACTTGCTGGCCATCGAGGAAAACCGCTTCGCCGATCTTGCCGCGCGAACTTATGCGGTCGGATTTTCGCGCGCCTATGCCCGCGCGGTCAACCTGAACGAAGCCGAGATCGCCGAGCAGGTGCGCGGGCACCTTGACGCCGAGGAAGCGGGGCGACCGCGCCCGACATTGCCGAGTTTCGAGCCCGGCGATCCGGCCCGCGTGCCGCCCTGGGGCCTTGCCGCCGCCGCCGCCATGGGCTTCGTCGTGGTCGCCGTCGCGCTCTATCTGCTATGGGGCAATCTGTTCAGCCCCGAGGGCGAACTGCCCGATCTTCTGTCCGATAAGCCTGCCGAGGTCGCGCCTGCACCGAAGAAGGCGGTGGCATCCGCGCCGGTCGGCGCGCCCGGCGGCCCGGTGGTACTGACCGCTACCGCGCCGAACGTCTGGCTCAAGGTCTATCTCGCCGATGGCACGCAGCTTCTGCAAAGGGAGCTGGCGCAAGGGGAAAGCTACACGGTTCCGGCCGACGCGCGCGGCCCGTTGCTGCGCACCGGGCGCCCCGATGTACTGGCGATCACAGTTGGGGGCCGCGTGCTGCCGCGCCTTGCCGACAAACCAGTGACGATGGGGGACATTTCTCTTGCGCCGGCCGATCTGATCGCGCGCGCCACGCCCGCTCCCGTAGCACAAACCACTGGACAACCCGTTGCAACCAGTGAGGCGGTTCAAACTCCGGCCAGTCCGCCTGTGGCTCGTCCGACCCCGCGTGCAGCCACTTCGTCAGCAAATGCGGCACCAGTCCAGACCGCACCGCCGCTGCCCGCTCGGGTGCCGACATCGCCGTCGCCGTCCGCACCTGCCTCCCCGCAAGGCGGCGTATCCACGGAATTGCCGTAGCGACTCTCGACAGAAGGCGCGGCTTGCGGCAATCAGCCGTGGGGTATTCTGGTTAATTCCCGGTTCCGCTGCGCGTCGCCAACATTCGGCGTAGCTCCAGAAAGGGAGAGTTTGACGCAATGATTCTCGCACAAGCGCGCATCCGCCCGCTGCGACTGGCCGTGACGACGGCGCTGGCACTGGCGCTCGCCGGGCCTTCTATCGCCGTTTCGGCGCAGGATACGGTCGACAGCCGCCTGAGGAAGGTCGAGGCAGAAGTCCGGGCCTTGCAACGCAACGTTTTTCCCGGCGCGGCCGGTGACGGCAAGCTGTTCCAGCCCGAAATCACGCCCGGCCAGCCGGCAGCGGCAGGAACCCCGGGGACGACGACTACGCCGGTGACCGACCTGCTGACCCGCATGGACGGTATCGAGACGCAGATGGCGCGGCTGACTGCCCAGATTGAGCAGAACACCAATCGCATCAGCCAGATCGAGGCGCGAATGGTCAGCGGCGCACCGGCGACTGCGGCGATCACGCCGTCACCGATTGCCGGAACAACGCCCACATCGACGCCAACCCCGGCGCCCGCTCCAGCGGCAGCGCAATCGAACCTCAATGCCATGACCGGCGGGGCTTCCGCCCCCAAGCCGGTCGCGCCCGCCCCCTCGTCGCGGGTGCAGGCAGTGAGCGCCATCGTCAAACCGCAGACTGCGGACAAGGCCGATGACGAATACAGCTATGGCTTCCGGCTTTGGGAAGCCAAGTTCTTTCCCGAGGCGCAGCAGCAGCTGAAGTTGTACCTCGAAAAGTACCCCACACACACCCGTGCGAGTTTCGGCCGTAACCTGCTGGGCCGCGCCTATCTTGATGACGGCAACCCGCGCGAGGCGGCCAAGTGGTTCCTGCAGAACTACCAGACCAACAAGCGCGGCGATCGCGCGCCCGACAGCCTGCTTTATCTCGCGGTTTCGATGAAGGAACTGAAGGATACCAAGCGCGCCTGCATCGCGCTCGCGGAATTCGGCCAGACGTACGCGGCTGAAGCGGCGGGGCGGCTTGCCGGGGTGTTCAACGCCACCAAAAATGGCCTCACCTGCACCGGCTGAGGGCTGGCCCGACGCGGCGGCGATTGCGCGCCTTGCCGTTCGTCTGAAGGCCCTGTGGCCAGAGGGCGGCTCGGCACGGCTTGGCATCGCGGTCTCGGGTGGGCCTGATAGCACGGCGCTGTTGCTGCTGGCCGCCGAGGCTCTGCCGGGCCGGGTAGAAGCCGCTACCGTCGATCACGGGCTGCGCCCCGAAAGTGCGCGCGAGGCAGCCGATGTCGCTGCCTTGTGTGGGCGGATCGGCGTGCCGCATGCCACGCTGCGGGTCGATGTCGCGCCCGGGAACGTGCAGGCCGAGGCGCGGCATGCGCGCTACGCCGCGCTCGCGGCTTGGGCTGACGAACGCGGCCTTGGCGCTCTGGCGACCGCGCACCATGCCGACGATCAGGCCGAGACGCTGCTGATGCGGCTAAACCGGGCAAGCGGTGTCGCTGGTCTTGCCGGAGCGCGCGCGCGGGGACTGGTGCCTGGCATGCAATTGCCGCTGCTGCGTCCGGTGCTCGACTGGCGCCGAGCGGAATTGGCGCGAGTGATCGCGGCCGCCGGCGTCGACGCGGTGGATGACCCCAGCAACGGTGACGAAAAGTTTGACCGGGCGCGACTGCGAAAGGTTCTTGCGCAGGCGGACTGGCTCGATGTCGCAGCGATCGCCCGCAGCGCCGCGCATATCGCCGATGCCGACGAAGCGCTCGACTGGGCGGCGCAGCGCGAATGGGAGCAAGGCGTGCAGCGTCAGGCGCTGGGCATGAGTTACCGCCCGCGCGCGCCGCGTGCCGTGGTGCTGCGCGTGCTGGCGCGTATCGTCAGCGAACTGGAAGGCCATCCGCCTCGCGGCGGCGTTGTGGCGCGCCTGTTCGAGGCGCTGGCATCGGGGCGACCCGGCTCGATTGGCGAGCTTGTAGTGCGCGCGGATATTTCGGGCTGGAGCTTCACCCGCGCGCCAAAGGTGAGGTCCGCCAGTCGCGCGAAACGTGAAGATCCGGAAATAAAATAAGCCGGGCGAAGCAATCCAGGGTGGCCCGTCGATTTACCCTGGATTGCTTCCCCAGCCTTCCGGCGGTTTAGACCGAAAGAAATCCCGAGCTATCAGGGGGGCCGGGATTGCCGCTTTGGCACAACGAGTGTGCCGCATCCGGCGTCAGGAAGCGACCAATGAATCGCCCATTCCGACCGACTTACCGCGCGTGATGAACACCCGGTCGCCTACCTTGGTCTGGGCGAAGACTTTTGCCGCGAAAGGCTCGGGCATTCCGATGCAGCCGTGGCTGGCGTAGCCCCATTCGACTTGCGAAGCGTGCAGAGCGACTCCGTCGTCGGTCAGCCGCTGCATGTAGGGCATTTCGGCGTCGTAGAGGTTCGAGACGTGGTGGCGCTTTTTCTGGGTGATCGGGAAAACGCCGATAGGGGTTGGCTTGTCCTGCGTGCCCAGCAACACCGCCGCCGCGCCGATTTCGTAGCCGCCTTTGAACACCGAGATGACGCGTGCCTCAAGGTCAACGGTGATCACGATCGGGCCGGCGGGCACATTGGCATCGTCCCAGTGCCATTCGCCATACTTAATCGGCCCCGAGATCGGCAAGATGCGCTTGATGACAAAGCGCTCATCCGGCTTGGGTGCGGGGGCTACCGCTGTCTGCACCTTGGCAGGCGCCGCTGTTGCCTTGGCCTGAGCGACTTGCGCGGCGGTCAGCGAGGCCGGCTCCGGCGTGGCGGGAGGGCGGGCCAGCAGCAGCCCACCAGCGGTGGCAAGCGCGCCGGTGAAAGCGATGGCAAGCAGGGTACGTCCGTTCACGAGGCAATCGTCCTTTTGGAATCGCCGAGTCCTATAGCGTAACCATCTGCCAATAAGCGTTAATGCGCCAGCCCCGCGATCGCGGCGTTCCGGCGCGGGACGCCGCGCCGCAAAGCGTTAACGCCGACCTTACCCGTGCGCGCCGAACTCGTTGGCGATCGCAGTGGTGATGCGCAGCGACAGGGCATGGCAGCGGGCAATCGGATCGATGTAATCGGCGTGGATCTGCGCATAGCCGGTGGCGCTGGAGTCGGGGTAGTCGCTCGGCTGCTCGACCGAAAAGTCGCTGATCGAGGGGAAGCTGATCGGGAACGCGCGGCGAAGCTGGGCAAGGCCGTCCTCGACGCGCAGGGTGAAGAACATCTCCAGCACGTCTTCGCGGCTGATGTCGTTGGCGCGGCTGAACGGCGGCACCATCACCGCGCGCAGGAACATATGCTGAAACAACGCAAGGCGTAGCGATTGTAAAACGCCCAAGCTGCGGCGGGTATGCTCGCGATCGGGCAGGGGGGAATCGCCCGGGATCAGATCGAGCAGGCGGTGCAGTTTCATCGCATCGACCCGCAGGCGCGAAGCGAGTCGGCGGAAAACGCCGGTGCGGTCATCCTTGGTCAGATATTCGCCGATCCTGAGGCAGGCATCGGAAATGTGCTGCTCGTCGCCGCGATAGGGGCGGCTGGCCCAGTAGGCCGAGTTGAACAGTTCGCCGTACGCCGCGACGGTCTTGATGCTGGCCAGCGAGTTGGCGGCGCGGACGAGGCGAATGAGCTGCCCACCGCGCTCGCTTTCGCGCAGCAACCCGGCGACTTCCTCGCGGTTGCCTTCGGCGGCGGTGCCGATGCCGGCGATCACGTTCACCGGATAGCCGAGCTGCTGCAGGATCGCGTTGTGCGGGATCGCGCGGATCTGGCGCAGGCTCATCGAACGGTCCGAAGCGAGGTCGGACTGGCGGCGGGCCTTGCGGCTGCCCGTGTCGTTCAGCATGCCAAGCCCGAATGCGGTGATCGCGCGCGAATACGTGTGGCTCTGCAAGTGCTCGTTCTGGACATCGCGGATGGCGCGGTAGAAATCGAGGCTTAGATCGGTGCGGCGATAGAATGGATCGGTCGGCGCGCTGGTGTCGGCGCCCCACGCAGGCATTTCGGCAAAGCGCGTGAGCGTCGCCAGCGCGATCTCGTCGGAGCCAAACCAGAGGTAGCCGTCGCCGCCTTGAAAGCTGACTTCGGGTTCGAGCCTGATCCCGGCACGCGCGAAGCGGCGGCGCGCCCAGGGCGACATCTGCCAGGCAAGCCGGTCGGCCATGCTGGAGGGGTGGCAGCCCCGCCCCATCGATTCGCCGCCGGTGTTGAAGATCAAGGCCGAAACGTCGGACAGTCCGTTGGACACCATGGCCTCGGCCAGTCGGCCTTGCAGGCGCTCGATAGCGAGCGAGGCGGGCATCTGACCGACAAAGCGGCCTGCATCGGAAAACCCCGCCTGGATCGCTACGCGACCGCGCTTGCGCGCGTATTCGCGATAGGCCGGTTCCGACAGCACGGCTTCGAGGAAGCGGCCGCCGTGTTCCAGCGCCGTCTCGGTCTCGAACAGCGGCGAGACATCCACCTTGTCTTCGATACCGAACATGCGTGCGTAATAGAGCGCGGCAAGCACGGTGGTCGGCTGTTCGCATTCGGCGATCAGCATGCGGATCGGCGCATTCGCGTCGATATGGCCAAGGATCTGCGCCATCGCGAGAAACTGACGCACCGCCGTGCTGCTTTCGATGGCGAGCGCGGCGAAGTTCGACTTTAGCGGCTTCACTTCGGCCAGAAGCTCGCGCATCCGGACCAGCGCTGCCTGGCTGGCGAGATTGAGCCTGCCATCCGGGTCGATCCGGCGGCGGATCGCATTCTGCAATTGCGAGCTGTTCACGCGGAAGTGAATCCAGCCCATGCCGAGGCCATCAGCGCGCATGGCGGCGGCGGCCACCAGCAAGGCGCGCGCCTGATCCTGATCGGCGTGACGGGCTTCGTCTTCCAACCGGGCAATCACGGAATCAAGGCTGGTCAGCTTGTCGGGCTGGTCTGCGGTGAGGGCATTGGCCGCTTCGGACAGCGCATCGGGCGCGCTGAGGTCGGCGGCGAAGCGATCGGCCATCGCGTTGGCGAGCTTGCCTGCGCGGTCCAGTTGATCGGCGATATCCGGGGCAACTTCGCGCAGCATCGCGACGTAACCGGCCAGACGCTGCGCCTTCTCCATCAGGCGGTAGCGGATTGAGGTGGACCACGAGATGTCGGTGCGGCCGTCCATGTCGTAGCCGACCCAACTGGCGAAGCGCACCGGCATTGGCTGCAGGCTTTTCCACTTTTTCGGCCAGCGGGCAGCGGCGATATCGAACAACCGCGCGTTTATCCGGTCGCGCGCCACCTGACCGCGAGCGATCGCCGCCATCGCGGCGTCGTGCTCGTAATCGAGCGTGATGGTGTCGCGCACGCCGGGGACGGCGCAGACCGCCGAGACGCTGAAATCGCCGTTGGATGCAGAGGCCGCAACGGTATCGGCCTGCGCCTGGCTGAGCAGGAACGTCGGGTGCGCGGTGAATACGATATGCGCCGAGGGGCGCTGCCAGCGCACCGCAAAGGCGGTGAAATCGTCCTCGGTGGCAAGATCGTCGATCCGCTTGTCGTTCTCTGCGGGCACCAGCGGTGACAGCATGCGGTCAAGCCGGGCGGCGCGGGCGCGCAGACCCTCGCATTCGAGCTCGGCCACCACCCCATCGATATCGTTCAGCGACATCTCGCCGCCCTCGATCTTGCGCGACAGCTCTATGCCGAGCTGGAACACCGGATTGAACAGTGGCGTTTCGGCAGTGCGGCGATGGAGTTCCTGCAACCGCGCGTCGAGATCGGCCACCCCGCTCATTGGGCAAGCGCCTTGGCGGCGCGGGCGGCGGCTTCGATGGCGGCGGGATCGGGCGCACCCTTGGGCACCATCCAGCTTCCCCCCACGCAGATGACGGGATCTATCGCCAGCCAATCGGGCGCCGTTTCCAGCGTGATGCCGCCGGTCGGGCAAAACCGCACCTGGCCAAACGGGGCGGCGATGGCCTTCAGCGCAGCGATGCCGCCCGAAGCGACGGCGGGGAAGAATTTGAACCGGGTGAAGCCAAGGTCCAGCCCGGTCATGATGTCGCTGGCATTGGCCGTGCCGGGCAGCAGCGGGATGCCGGCAGAGATGGCGGCTTTCCCCAGTTTCTTGGTCAGGCCGGGCGAGACGATGAATTCGGACCCCGCCTCGATCGCGGCGTCGAGATCCTTCGGGTTCAGCACCGTCCCTGCGCCGACTACTGCGCCGGGCACCTGCTTCATCTCGCGGATCACCTCCAGCGCGCAGGCCGTGCGCAGCGTCACTTCCAGCACGGGCAACCCACCCGCGACCAACGCCTGTGCGATCGGCACGGCATGGGCCACATCGTCTATCACCAGCACCGGGATCACCGGCGCCATGCGCATCAAGGCTTCGACGGGCGCGGAAAGGTCGCTCATGTATGGTGTTCCCTTGCGAAGGCTGCAGCCGCGCCGAACAGGCCGGGTTGGGGGTGGGTGATGAGCTTTACGGGCAGGCCGGCCATCATGGCTTCGTAGCGGCCCTTGAACCGGAACCGTTCGGCGAAGCCCGATTGCACCAGCGTGTCCTTGATCCTGAGGCCCAGCCCACCGGCGATCACTACTGCGCTTGCCCCGTGCGCCAGCGCGATGTCTCCCGCGATGCTGCCCAATGCCATGCAAAAGTGCTCGACGGCTGCGACGGCGATGGAATCGGTACGGTCGAGCCCGGCCTGCCAGATCGCCTTGTCGGCAAGGTCAGGAACCGGGCGTCTTTCTATCGCAGCAAGTGCGGCATAAATCTCGATGATGCCCGGTCCGGCGACAACGCGCTCAACCGAGACCCGGCGATGGCGTTCGCGCAGGCGGGCGAGGATCGCATCGTCGATGGCATCGACCGGAGCGAAATCGATATGTCCGCCTTCGGTGGCCTGCACGTGGTAGCCGCCGCCAGCGAAACGCCGGAAGTGCGCGACCCCAAGGCCGGTGCCGGGGCCGATGACGCTGATCGTGCCGGTTTCGGGCAAGGGCACATCGGGCCCTGACAGATGGACGAAGTCACTGGACGGGGCGCTTGCGGCGGCGTGCGCAACCGCGCCAAAGTCATTTATCAGCGTCACTTGGTCCAGCCCCAGCTGATCGTCGAGCCGGGCAGGGTGGAGCACCCACGAATTGTTGGTCATCCGCACCGTATCGCCGCTTATCGGCGCGGCTATGGCGATGGCGGCCTTGCGGGGCACTGGATTGCGGGAGCGCCGCTCGAATTCGTCCCACGCCGTGTTGAGGCTGACATAGTCGGAAGTCTTGAGCGTGATCGGCTCATCCAGCGCGATAGTGCCGTCATCGGCGATCGTCGCGTGGGCGAAGCGGGCATGGGTGCCGCCGATATCAAGGGCTACAAGTTCGCGGGTCAAAGGCCGGCTAACTCCAGCATGGCCGATCCGCCTTGCTCCGCGCCGCCCGCGTTGATGCGGAACATGGCGAACAGTTCGCGGCCCATCCCCATCGGCTGAGGCGGCTGGGCCGCAGGTTCGCGGCTCGCAAGGTCGGCGCTGGTGGACAATGTGCCATCCACCGCGCAGAGCCGTACGATGTCGCCGTCGCGCAAGCACGCCAGCGGACCGCCGCCCAGCGCCTCGGGGGTGACGTGGATCGCGGCGGGCACTTTGCCCGAAGCGCCCGACATGCGGCCATCCGTGACGAGCGCCACGCGGTATCCGCGATCCTGCAATACGCCGAGCGGCGGTGTGAGCTTGTGCAGTTCGGGCATGCCATTGGCGCGCGGTCCCTGAAAGCGGACGACGACGATCACGTCGCGGTCAAGCTCCCCGGCGGCAAACGCTTGCGACACGGCTTCCTGCGTTTCGAACACGCGGCACGGGGCCTCGATGGTCCAGCGTTCGGCATCGACCGCGCTGGTCTTGAAGGTGGCACGACCGAGATTGCCGGAAACCAGCCGCATGCCGCCGTCAGCCAGAAATGGCGCCGTGACCGGGCGGAGCATGGTGTCATCGCCGCTATCCGAGGGCAGCGCGCGCCAGGCGAGTTCCTCCCCATCGAGATGCGGCTCCAGCGCATAGTCCGCCATGCCGCCTTCGGACACGGTCAGGACGTCGGCATGCGCCAGCCCTGCATCGAGCAGTTCGCGGATGACGTAGCCCATGCCTCCGGCGGCGTGGAAGTGGTTCACATCGCCCGATCCGTTGGGATAAACCCGTGTGATCAGCGGCACCGCAGCCGAAAGTTCGGCCATATCCGCCCAGTCCAACACGATGCCCGCCGCGCGCGCCATCGCGGGCAAATGGATCGCATGGTTGGTCGATCCGCCTGTCGCCAGCAGGCCGACGCAGGCGTTGACGATGGCTTTTTCGTCCACCACGTGCGCCATCGGACGGAAGTCATTGCCCTTCTTGCCGATGGCGGCGAGCCTGTGCACCGCTGACCGGGTCAATGCCTGTCGCAGCGGAGTGCCCGGCGGCACGAATGCCGCTCCTGGCATGTGCAGGCCCATCATCTCCATCATCATCTGGTTGGAGTTGGCCGTGCCATAGAACGTGCAAGTGCCGGGCGAATGGTAGCTCCCGCTTTCGCTGGCGAGCAGTTCGGCGCGGCCGACCTTGCCCTCGGCATAGAGCTGGCGGGTCTTCTGCTTTTCCTTGTTGCCAATGCCGCTGGGCATCGGGCCGGAGGGGATGAAGATCGCGGGCAAGTGCCCGAAGCGCAGCGCGCCGATGACCAGGCCGGGCACGATCTTGTCACAGATGCCGAGCAGCGCCATCCCGTCGAACATCGCATGGCTCATGGCAATGCCGGTGGCGAGCGCGATGGCATCGCGGCTGAACAGCGACAGCTCCATGCCGTCGAACCCTTGGGTCACGCCGTCGCACATCGCCGGCACACCGCCCGCGACTTGCGCGGTGGCGCCGATCTCGCGCGCAAACAGCTTCATCTGCTCGGGGTAGCGGCCATAAGGCTGATGCGCCGAGAGCATGTCATTGTAGGCCGTTACAATCGCGAGGTTGATCCCGCTCGGCTGGGCGATAGCGGCCTTGTCCTCGCCAGCGGCGGCAAATCCATGGGCAAGGTTGGAGCAGGAGAGAAACCCGCGATCGGCGAAGCGCTCACCCTCGCATGCGACCAGTTCCAGGTATCGTGCACGCCTGTCCTTGGACCGCTCGACGATGCGCCGGGTGACGCGGTCAATCGCTGGGTTAAGGTCGGTCATTGCTTTACTCCCGGTCTTCGGCTTGCCGCAGGGATTTGCGCACGCGGCTCGCCGAAGGCTCATTCATGCCAGGTGACACCGTCGCGTTCGGCCAGCGCGATGGATGCGGAAGGACCCCAACTTCCCGCTGTATATGTTTTGGGGACGAGACCGTTCTCGTGCCAGTCCGCGCGGATGGCATCGATCCAATCCCACTGTGCTTCTACCTCATCGCGCCGCACGAACAGCGTCTGGTCGCCTTCGAGCAGATCGAGCAGCAGCCGCTCGTAAGCGATGCGGCGATGTACGCCGGCAAAGGCATTGGGCATCGTGATTGCGAGCGGCACGCTGCGCAGCGCGATACCGTCGCGGTCCAGGCCGGGAACCTTGGTCATCACCGAGAGCGTGATGTTCTCTTCGGGCTGGATACCGATTACCAGCCGGTTCGGCATCAGGCGTGCGCCGCGACCGGAGAAGATCGAGTGCGGCACTTGCCGGAACTCCACAATGATCTCGGTCGTGCGCTTTGGCAGCCGCTTGCCGGTGCGCAAGTAGAACGGCACGCCTTTCCAGCGCCAGTTGTCGATATGCGCCTTGATCGCGACGAAGGTTTCTGTGTCGGACTCCTTGCCCAGTTCATCGTCGTAACCCGGCACGGCCTGGCCGCCGATGGCGCCAGCGCGGTACTGGCCGGTCACCGTCTCGCCATGTGACACCCGGCGCAGTGAACGCAGCACTTTCACCTTCTCGTCGCGCACGTTGGTGGCATCGTAGCTGACTGGCAGTTCCATCGCGACCAGCGCCAGCAGTTGCAGCATGTGGTTCTGCACCATGTCACGGATGGCGCCGGAATCGTCATAGTAGCCGACCCGCGATTCCAGCCCGACGGTTTCCGCCACAGTGATCTGGACGTGGTCGATGTGTGCCGCGTTCCACAGCGGCTCGAACAGTATGTTGGCAAAGCGCAGCGCCAAAAGGTTCTGGACGGTTTCCTTGCCCAGGTAATGGTCGATCCGGTAAATGCGCTCCTCGGGAAAAGCCGATGCGACGGCATCGTTGATCACGCGGCTGGAGGCGAGATCGGTGCCCAGCGGCTTTTCCAGCCCGATGCGGGCGCGTTCGCTGGCAAGCCCGCTGGCAGAAAGGCCGCGGATGGTCGATTCGAACAGGCTCGGCGCGGTCGACAGGAAGATCGCCAGACCCTCCTTGGGTGTGCCGACCTTGGCGGCAAGATCATCGAAACCCTCTGTCGTGGAGGCGTCGACCGCCTGGTAGCTCAGCCGGTTGAGGAATGTGGCCATGCCGCCCCGCCGATCCGCTGGCAGAAACTGTTCCAGCGACTCGCGTGCGAAGTTGCGAAAGCCCAGGTCGTCGAGATCGGAACGTGCTGTGCCGACGATTTCGATCTGCGGATCGAGCAGCCCATCGGCATCGAGCGCGGCCAGCGATGGCAGCAACATGCGGCGCGACAAGTCACCCGTGGCTCCAAACAGGAGCAGGCGATCGGCGGTGAACTTTGTCATGCAGTCGGATGCTTGTGGCGGCGCACTATGCGGTCTCCTGCTGACATGCGGTCTGCTCGCAGTTGCAGCATACCGCAAGGGGGGGTGGCAAGCGCCAGTTTAATTGAGTGTGTATTTTTTAACGTTCCATGCGGCGTACCGGTTCCAACGCGCCACTGTTTACGATTTCACCCGCGCCCTTTAAGGAGCGGCCATGGCAATTGACGGCGTCAAACTTCTTGAACACATTCAGACCCCCGCGATGATCGTTTCGCGCGGGCAGGTCTCGTTCGCCAATGGCGCGGCAAAAGTGCTGCTCGGCGCGCATATTCTTGGCCAGGACGTGCGGATCGCGATTCGCGATCCCGACGCAGTAAGCGTGATCCTGAGCGAAAGCGGGGGCACTGCCAAGATCGGCGGCCTTTCCGTGGGTGGCAGCGTGTGGGAAATCGATTGCAAGCCGATCGGCATCGGCGAGCGACTGGTCACGCTCTATGATCTGTCGGTGCAGGTGAGTGTTGCGCGCGCCCATGCCGATTTCGTCGCCAACGCCAGCCACGAACTGCGCACGCCGCTGGCTACGGTGCTGGGCTACGTCGAGACGCTGATGAACCCCAAGGCGGGCGGCGACGAGGCGACGCGCGAACGCTTCCTCAACACTATCCGGCACGAAGCGCTGCGGATGCAATCGCTGGTATCCGACCTGATGTCGCTCTCGCGAATCGAGGCGATCAAGCACGAGGCGCCGTCCGAGACGATCGACATGGCGCTGATCGCGCGGGAGGCCGTGGGCGAATTCCGCACCGGCGGCGCGGTTACCGTGACGATGAATTGCGAGCATGCCCCTATTGCGGGCGATCGCGGCCAGATGGCGCAGGTCCTGCGCAACCTGATCGACAACGCGATCAAGTATGGCAAGCCGGGCGGCGCAGTGCAGGTCTCGCTGGAAGCCACCAACACCGGCTGGGTGCTGATCGGGGTTCGCGACGAGGGTGACGGCATCCCGCCAGAGCACTTGCCGCGCCTGACCGAGCGCTTCTACCGCGCCGACACCAGCCGCAGCCGCGCGGCTGGCGGTACTGGCCTTGGCTTGTCGATCGTCAAGCACATCGTCGAGCGCCATCGCGGTCGCTTCGATATCGCCAGCCGCCCCGGCAGCGGCACCACCGCTTCGATGATGCTGCCGCTGCGCAAGGGGTAAGCGCGGCTCTGCCGCCAAACCCTTGGGCGATCAGAAATCGAATTCGAAGCGTGTGCCGATAACGTCGATGTCGTAGCTGGTATCGTGCGACTGTAGCGGCATGGCGTCGGTGTAGAGGATGTGCGCGTAATTCGCATTGAACCGCAGGCCCTGGATCGGCGCCCAGACAACGCCGACGATGTAGGCGTTCTGGGTGCCGCCGACGATGTCGCGGTCATCGAGATCGAGGTAATCGTAGCGCAGGTTGACCTGCACCGAGCCCATGCCGCCCTTGTCGATCGGCTTCTTGGGTTTGGTCGCGCCGAAGATGCCTTCCTTGTAGGATCGGGTATCGCCGCGCGTCAGGAAATAGCCGACTTCGGCATAGCCGCCCCAGAAGGTGACGTTTGACATCTCGCGGCGCGCTGCTCGCTGGAAGAATACCTCGGCCGCGCCGTGCCAGCGGCCGTTGATCACGGCGAATTCGCCGCCGTAGCCAAGCTCGTTGTCGGACACCATCACCGGCGTGCTGATCAGGCGCGAGTTCGACGAATGGATGTAGGGCCGCTGGCGATAGCGGACGCCGGCATCGCCGATCCGCTTGAGATTGCGCCAATGCGCTGATGCGCCGAAGTGCAACTGCGTCTTGCCGAACTTGGGCGCGAGCACCGCGCGACCATCGATGCTGAAGCTGTTGTTTTCGTCACCGCCGTTGCCGCCGTCGCTGCTGTTGGCCACCGCGGTTACGTCGTCGCTGAACACGCCCGCTTGCAACAGCAATGCGCCCTTGGAATATTGCGCTGAGAGGCCGAGGCGACGCTCAAAATTGAACGCGTCGGTAAAAGCGGCGCGCTCCATCAGGCTGCCGCTGGTGTCGCCGGTCAATTCGTCGAGGCCCCAGAGCGGGTTCTGGTTGCCAAGGCGCAGCAGGACCGGCCCGGTCTCATAGGTAATGAAGGTGTCGACGAGATCGACCGCGTTGTCGGACAATTCGAGTTCGAGCTTGTAGCCGATGCCACTGCCGATGCTGCCTTCCGCACCCAGCCGGATGCGCCGTGCCTCGGTCGAAAATCCCAGCCCGCGATCGTTCAGGCCATCGGGCGCCGAGACGTAGTTCGCGTCCATCTGGATGCGGCCCTTGGGCTTGAAGGTGTGATCACCCTCAACGATCTGTGGCGAACCTTTCCACTCGATCCTTGCGCCTTTGGCCTCGGGCTTGGTCGCAGGGGCGGAAGTGGTCGCTGCGACCTGGGCTTGCGGCGGCGTTGCCGGGGCAGTCACGGGAGGCGTTGCAGCCAGCCGACTCTCCAGCGCTTCCAGCCTTGCCTTGAGCGCGCCGATCTCATCGCGCAGGGCAGCCGCCTCCTCGTTGGAAATCGACTGCGACCACGCGGGCGCTGAGGCAAGGGACACGGCCAGCGCCAGGGAGCCGGCTGTCATTCGGGCAAATCGCATTGTCGACTTTCGCAAACTGCAGGAACAGTATTGGCATTCGCGGGGCCCGCTTATTGCGGTTCAATGACACTTTTGTGACCGAAACCCGTCATCAAGGTACTTTAAGTCACATAGCAGTCAAATTTGAGAAACATTAACGGGACTGAGAAGTCCGATTGCCTTGGTATCGCGCATAATTTACCCGTGCGAAACAGCAACTCTGTGACAGCCCATGATGGTCGCCAGAGGTTTTGTCATGCAAATGTCATGGAAGTGTCATCCTACGCCCATAGATGACCGCCACATCAGGATGCCAAGGGGTCTTCCATGTCTATTGCCAAAACGTTTACCTTCGCTGCGGTTTCCGCGCTCGCTTTGACCGCGTGTGGCGGCTCGGGCGGTTCGTCCTCCGGAACGCGTGACTTCGTTCGCGGCGTCGGCTCGTCCACCGTCTATCCCTTCGCCACCGCCGTGGCAGAGGCATTCGCCAAGAGCGGCGCGAAATCGCCAGTTATCGAATCGACCGGCACGGGCGCCGGGATGAAGCTGTTCTGCGCCGGCGTCGGCGCACAGCACCCGGACATCGAAAACGCGTCGCGCCGTATGAAGGCCTCGGAATACGAGGACTGCAAGAAGAACGGCGTTACCGAAGTGGTCGAGATCCAGGTCGGTATCGACGGCATCGCTTTCGGCGAGGCCAAGAACGGCCCCGGCATGCAGTTGACTCCCGCCGACGTTTACAAGGCGCTCGCCGCCAACCCCTTCGGCAAGCCGAACACCGCCAAGTCTTGGAAAGACGTCAATCCGGCGCTGCCCGACATGCCGATCCTCGTCTACGGCCCGCCTTCAACATCCGGCACGCGCGACGCGCTGGCCGAGCTCATCCTTGAGGCTGGCTGCAAGACCGACGCCGCCACTGCGGCGCTCAAGGAAAGCGACGAAGACAAATTCAAGGCCGTTTGCACGCAGGTCCGCGAAGATGGTGCCTATGTCGACTCGGGTGAGAACGACAACCTGATCGTCCAGAAGATTTCCAAGAACCCGAAAGCCATCGGCATCTTCGGTTTCTCGTTCCTTGAGGAAAACCCCGACTCGCTGAAGGGCGTGCCGATGTCTGGCATCGAGCCGACTTACGCGACGATCTCGGACTTCTCCTACCCCGGTGCGCGTCCGCTCTATATCTACGTGAAGAAGGCGCATCTCGCGCCGATCAAGGGGCTGGCCGCCTATGTCGCGGAGTGGCCAAAGGCGTGGGGCGCCGATGGCTATCTCAAGGCGAAGGGCATGGTTATCGCGCCCGAGGACGTGCGCAAGAAAAGCGCCGAAATCGCCGCGAACATGACCGTGCTCGATCCGTCGCAGCTCAAGTAAGGACGTAAGTTCAGCCCATGATCGCGCTTGTCGTCCTGGCGGCAGTTTTGGCCCTTGCCCTCGTCGGGTGGTTTTCGGCGAGGGCGAAGGCACGCCTGCTCTTTACCGGGCGCGGCTCGTTGCATTCCACGCCGGGCTATCACGGGTGGCACCTGGTACTGTGGATCGTGATCCCGGCCGTGCTTGTCTCGATTGTCTGGTCGGTGGTTTCACCCGGACTGGTCGAAGCCACAGCCCTGGCCGATCCCGCAGCGGCAGCGCTGCCGCAGAACCCGATGGAGCGCCAGGCGATCATCGCCGAGGCCAGCGCGATGGCGGCCAATCCTGAGATCGTCGCGTTCAATCCGGTTTCCATACAATTCGCTGAACCGATGCGCGCGGCGCAATGGCGTTTTGATCTGATCGGTGCGTTGCTCGTAGCCATTTCGGCGCTGGCTGGCGGTGGATACGGCTGGACGCGTATCCGCGCCGGCTTCCGGGCGCGCACGCAAGTCGAGCGTGTGGTCATGGTCGCGCTGCTAGGGGCTTCGCTGATCGCGATCCTGACGACGCTGGGGATCATCGCCTCGCTGGTGTTCGAAGCCGGTCTGTTCTTCCGCGATGTTTCGCCGATCGACTTTCTCACCGGCACGCACTGGTCGCCCGCGAACGCCGTGGGTGACGATATCTCCAGCAATTTCGGCGCGGTGCCGCTGTTCTGGGGCACTATCTTCATCGGCGCGATCATTGCGATGATCGTTGCCATCCCGCTGGGGCTGATGAGCGCGATCTACCTGACGCAATATGCCAGCCCGACAATGCGCCGCTGGTTCAAGCCGGCGCTCGAGATTTTGGCGGGCGTGCCAACCGTGGTCTACGGCTATTTCGCCGCGCTCACCGTGGCGCCGATGATCCGGGACTTTGCCGCTTCGCTCGGGGCGCAAAACCCCTCAACCGAAAGCGCATTGGCTGCCGGGCTCGTGATGGGCGTGATGATCATTCCGTTCGTGTCCTCCATGGCCGACGACAGTATCGCCGCCGTGCCGCAAGCCATGCGCGACGGTTCGTTGGCAATGGGCGCGACCAAGTCCGAAACGATCCGCAAAGTGCTGCTTCCGGCTGCATTGCCCGGCATCGTCGCCGGTGTGATGCTGGCGATCAGCCGCGCCATCGGTGAGACGATGATCGTGGTGATGGCCGCCGGCGCTGCTGCGAAGCTCTCGGCCAATCCGCTGGAGAGCATGACCACCGTCACCTACCAGATCGTTCAGCTGCTCACAGGCGACCAGGAATTCGACAGCCCCAAGACGCTTTCGGCGTTCGCGCTCGGCCTGGTGCTGTTCGTCGTGACACTCATCCTCAACATCATCGCGCTGCGTGTGGTGAAGCGTTTCCGGGAAGCATATGACTAACCCGCTCTGGAATTCGCCCGATATGGTGAAGCGGCTGGCCCGCCGCCATGCCGCTGAAAAGCGCTTCAAGCTGCTGGGCCTTGGCGCCATCGCGCTATCGCTTGGCTTCCTGGCGCTGCTGCTCATCATCATGCTGCGCAACGGGCTTGGCGGGCTGGACTGGTCGTTCCTGTCCGGTTCCGACTCGACCGATCCCACAGTTGCCGGCGTCTGGGGCGCGACCAAGGGTTCGATCCTGACGATGCTGGTCACGCTGGCGCTGTCGTTCCCGACTGGCGTGCTTGCGGCGATCTACCTTGAGGAATTCGCGCCGCGCAGCCGCTGGATCGACTGGGTCGAAGTGTCGATCAACAACCTTGCCGCCGTGCCGTCGATCATCTTCGGGCTGCTGGGCCTCGCGGTGTTCATCAATACATTCCATCTGCCGCGCTCGTCGCCGATCGTTGGCGGCCTCACGCTGGCGCTGATGACGATGCCGGTCATCGTGATTTCCGGGCGCAACGCAATCAAGGCCGTGCCGCCGTCGATCCGCGACGCCGCGCTGGCTATCGGCGCGAGCAAGGTGCAGACCGTGTTCCATCACGTCCTCCCGCTTGCGCTGCCGGGCATTCTGACCGGCACGATCATCGGTATGGCCCGCGCCCTCGGCGAAACCGCGCCGCTGCTGATGATCGGCATGCGCGCTTTCGTGGCGACGCCGCCGGATGGTCTGACCGACCCGTCCAGCGTTCTGCCGATGCAAATTTTCCTGTGGTCGGACGAAATCGACAAGGCTTTCGTGGTAAACACCTCTGCAGCCATCATCGTGTTGCTGGTGTTCCTGATGGCGATGAATGGCCTGGCCATTTATCTGCGCAACAAATTTGAAGTTCGCTGGTAGGATCGATGTCGCAAACAACCAAACTCACGGCCCGCAACGTCGACATCTTCTACGGTGCGAAGAAGGCGATCGATAACGTATCGATCGACATCGACAACGGCATCGTCACGGCCTTCATCGGCCCGTCGGGTTGCGGCAAGTCGACCTTCCTGCGTTCGCTGAACCGGATGAACGACACCATTGCCGATGCCCGCGTCACGGGCGAGATCAGGCTTGATGGCGAAGATATCTACGCGCCCTCGATGGACCCTGTGGCGCTGCGCGCCCGTGTCGGTATGGTGTTCCAGAAGCCCAACCCGTTCCCCAAATCGATCTATGAGAACATTGCCTACGGTCCGCGCATTCATGGCCTCGCCAGCGGCAAGGCCGAGATGGACGAGATCATCGAGAAGGCGCTGATAAAAGCCGGCCTGTGGGACGAGGTGAAAGACCGCCTGACCGACGCCGGCACCGCGCTTTCCGGCGGCCAGCAGCAGCGCCTGTGCATCGCGCGCGCTATCGCAGTCAGCCCCGAGGTGATCCTGATGGATGAACCGTGTTCGGCGCTCGATCCGATCGCGACCGCGAAGATCGAGGAACTGATCGATGAGCTGAAAAGCAACTTTGCCATCGTCATCGTCACCCACTCGATGCAGCAGGCCGCGCGCGTCTCGCAGCGCACCGCCTTCTTCCACCTCGGCACGATGGTGGAATACGGCGAGACCAGCCAGGTCTTCACTAATCCGCGCGAAACGCGCACCAAGGATTACATAACCGGCCGGTACGGCTGAGGGGATTGTCATGGTCGATCATACCGTCAAAGCGTTCGACAGCGAGATCAGCCAGCTTCGCGGGCTTATCGCCGAAATGGGCGGTCTCGCCGAAGTCGCTATCCGCGATGCGATAGACTCGCTTACGCGGCGCGACGAGGAACTGGCCCATCAGGTCGTTGCGCAGGACGCTCGCCTCGATGCGCTGGAAGCCGAGGTTGATCGTCTGGCCGTGCGCACGATCGCGCTGCGTGCGCCGATGGCGGACGATCTGCGCGATGTCATCGCCGCGCTCAAGATTTCGGGTGTGATCGAGCGGATCGGCGATTACGCCAAGAATATCGCCCGGCGCGTCAACGAGATGGAAGGCCGCACC
Source organism: uncultured Novosphingobium sp. (assembly GCA_964502105.1). Lineage (GTDB taxonomy): Bacteria > Pseudomonadota > Alphaproteobacteria > Sphingomonadales > Sphingomonadaceae > Novosphingobium. The sequence continues at coordinate 43,683 of CAZCUS010000022.1, forward strand.
AAGATCGAGCCGATCACGCTGATCCCGGCCATGGCGGAGATCGCGCAGGGTATGGTCCGCGACGTGCTCAACGCCTATGGTTCGCGCGATGCCATCCTGGCGGTCGAAGTGATCCGCCGCGACGAGAAGCTCGACCAGTTCTACAATACGCTGTTCCGCTCGCTGTTGACGCACATGATGGAAAATCCCGCGACGATCAGCAGCGCCGCGCAATTGCTCTTCATCGCCCGCAATCTTGAACGCATCGGCGATCACGCCACTAACGTTGCTGAAATGGTCTATTACGCCGCGACCGGGGAATACTGCTCCGAGCGTGACGCCAAGGACGAACGGAAAGATTGATCGCCATGAACCCGAGTGTCCTTGTCGTCGAAGACGATACCGCCCTGTGCGACCTCCTCGCATGGAACCTCAGTGCGGAGGGATACGATGTGCGTAGCACGGGTGACGGCGAGGAAGCACTGCTCATGGTTCGCGAGCAGGCGCCCGATGCCATCATCCTCGACTGGATGATCGAGCAGGTGCCCGGCATCGAGGTCTGCCGCCAGCTGCGCAAGGACAAGGAAACGGCACGTATCCCGATCGTGATGCTGACCGCGCGCGGCGAGGAAGAAGACCGGATCCGTGGTCTCAAGACGGGCGCTGACGACTACGTGACCAAGCCGTTCAGCCCGCGCGAACTGATGGCGCGGGTCGAGGCGCTGCTGCGTCGCAGCCGCCCGGCGCTGGCTGGTGACGTGCTGTCTTTCGCCGATCTCGAACTTGATCCCACGTCGCACCGCGTGCGCCGTGATGGCGAACCGCTGCATCTCGGGCCGACCGAGTTCAAGATGCTGCGCTACTTCATGGAACGGCCCAGCCGCGTGCTGTCACGCCAGCAGATCCTCGACGGTGTCTGGGGCATGGACTCGGATATCGACGAGCGCACTGTGGACGTCCACATCCGCCGCCTGCGCAAGGCCGTGAATCGCCCCGGAGACGTCGATCCGATCCGCACTGTGCGTGCGGCTGGCTATGCCATGGATGTTAGCTGAGACGGATCGACCGGCGACGCTTCCCCGGAAGCGCATGAGTTTCCGGCAGTAACGGCAATCAGGCCGCGCAGCGCTCCGCTGCGCGGATTTCTGCCAATGCGGTTCCGACGGCGTTCTGAAACTGGTCGGTGGCGCGTTCCCATGAGAAACGGCTGCCGAGTTCGGCGGCTGCCTCGCGATCGGTCGCCAGCGCACCACTTACGGCGGCGGCGAGATCATCGGCCAGCATGCCGGCCGGCGCCGCCAGGTCGCCATCGGGGCCAAGGCCGTCTGGGCCAAGGATGTCGATCGGGCCGGTCACCGGATAGCCGGCCACGGGCACGCCGCTCGCCAGCGCCTCGATCACGACCAGACCGAAGGTGTCGGTCAGGCTCGGAAACACGAAGCAGTCAGCACTGCGGTAGGCGGCGGCCAGTTCCTCGCCGGCAAGCGAGCCCAGGAAACGCACGTGCGGGTAGCGGCGGCGCAAGATGTCGAGCGATGGACCGTCACCGACGATCACTTTGGTGCCGGGCACGTCGAGATCGAGGAAGGCGCCGATGTTCTTCTCGGGCGCGACCCGGCCGACATATAGCAGCACCGGTCCGGCCAGGTCGATCATAGCCGGATGGCGCGGGCCGTCGGGGCGGAACAGCGTGTGGTCGATGCCCCGGCTCCAGCGGCGCGTATGGGCAATGCCGCGTCCCGCCAGTTCGGCGGCAAGACTGGGGGTAGAAACCAGCACAGCCCGGCTCGGTGCGTGAAAGCGGCGCATGATCGGCCAGAACCGTTCCGCGCTGATGCCGGTGCGTACCGCCGCGTATTCGGGAAAGCGCGTGTGGAAGGCCGAGGTGAACGGCACGCCGCGCGACAGGCACCACCCGCGTGCGGCCCAGCCGATCGGCCCTTCGGTGGCGATATGGACGATATCGGGCGATGCTCTGTCGAGCGCCCGGCGCACGCCGAAGCGCGGTGCCATGGCCAGCCTTATCGAGGCATATCCCGGCATCGGCACGGTCAGGAATTGATCGGGCGTGATGCGCGATACGGTCACGCCGCGCTTTTCCAGTTCGGCCAGCGTGGTCGATAGGGAGCGGACTACGCCGTTGACTTGCGGCAGCCAGGCGTCGGTCGCCAGGGCAAGCTTCACGCGGTCGCCCCGGCTTCCTGATCGATGGCCTCGTCTTCGATCAACTCTTCGTCGGCGGTGTCCTGACCGATGCGGTGCAGCGGGATGCCGGCGGCGGCCTTCTCCTCGGCCCAGTCGATGATCGCCATGTGACCCGCCGCGTCTTCGGCAAGTGCCGTGCAGCTTTCGACCCAGTCGCCATCGTTGTAATAGGTGATGCCGCCGAACTGGCGAATTTCGGCACAATGGATGTGGCCGCAGACCACGCCGTCCAGC
>CAZCUS010000023.1:0-44382 GCA_964502105.1 uncultured Novosphingobium sp.
GGGGAGGAAGAAGGCTCTGCCTCTCCCTCCCCCGCAAGGCCTTCTTTGCTGGCCGTGGCTCGCCTTCGGCTGCGCCCGCACCACCCAGCGGCACAAGGCCTTGGCCCCCCTCCCTCTCCGCCCCTCGCCGGGTCGGCAGGGGTCATGCGCGGCGCATGACCCGCTGCGCGGATCAAAAAGGAGGAAAACACCATGACCAAGACGGAGAAATCCCAAGACCCCCACACCCGCATCACCCAGCGGATTCTGGCCGAGCTGGAGCAAGGCGTCCGCCCTTGGCTAAAGCCTTGGAGCAGTGACGCCCTTGCAGGGCGTGTAACCCGTCCCCTGCGAGCGACCGGTGAACCCTATCGCGGCATCAATGTCATTCTGCTTTGGATGGAAGCCGCCGCGTCCGGCTACGCCGCGCCGACCTGGATGACCTACCGGCAGGCCCAAGCCCTTGGCGGTCAGGTCCGCAAGGGCGAGCAGGGCGCGCCCGTTGTCTATTATGGCAGCAGCACCAAGACCAAGACCGACGAACAAGCGGGAGAAGAACGCGAAGAGGGATTCCGCTTCCTGAAATCCTACACCGTGTTCAACGTCGAGCAGATCGAGGGCTTGCCCGAACGCTTCGCGCCCGTGGCCGTCGAGGCCCCTGCCCCCGCCTTTGACCGTATCGAGGCCGCAGAAGCATTCTTTGCCGGTATCCCCGCCGAGGTGCGCCACGGCGGCAACCGCGCTTTCTACAGCCTGACCGACGACCGCATCCAGCTTCCCCCCTTCGAGGCCTTCCACGATCCCGAAAGCTACTACGCCACCCGAGGGCACGAGACGATCCACTGGACTCGCCAGGAAACCCGCCTTGATCGCTCTTTCGGGCGCAAGACATGGGGCGATGCAGGCTACGCCCGCGAGGAACTGGTCGCCGAGCTTGGCGCAGCGTTCCTTGCCGCCGATCTTGGCATTGCCATCGACCCCCGCCCCGATCATGCCGCTTATATCGGTAGCTGGATTGAGGTGCTCCAGAACGACCGGCGGGCCATCGTTCAGGCCGCCGCACATGCCGAGCGGGCCGTCGCCTTCCTGCATCAGACCGCCAATCCCGCCGCGATGCAAGAGGCCGCATAAAGACGACCACCGACACCATGGGCGCAGCCCTGATCCGGCGCGGCTTTGTTGCCAGTGACTACCTGCTTTCGATCACTGGGGGGCTTTCGGGCCCCCAACATATCGGCCGACCCCGCCTTGGAACCTGCCCTTGCGCATGTTTCAATTGCCCATCATTGAGGCAAAATCTCAACCGCCGACGATCAGGGCCTCGATGCTCTCGCGGGTGACGAGTGTCCGACTGCCGATGCGCCGAACAATTAGTGTTCCCGCCTCGATGTGTTTATAGACGGTAGTCCGACCGATACCTAACTCACGTGCCGTATCCGAAATTGACAAAAGCGCTGGCCTTGCTTGACCGCAGGAAGAGACACTTTCCCGCAGTCGACTAACGATTGCTGCAGCGATACGATCGACCGATTGCTGATCCAGGCTCAGCTTGCTCAGAGCCGTAAGTCCATCGGGCATTGAATGCATTTGGGGCAACCTTGTCACCATTCTATCTAGGTCCCGGAGCCGCCACATCACATCTGCAGTGCCTACATCGACGGGGATCACGTCAAACGTTCTGGCGAGCGCAAGGAACTGCCCTCTTTCAAGCGAGAGATAACGGCAGGCGAGTTCGAGTGTCAGGAGTGCGGGCCAGCCGATGATTTGGACCGGATCAACTTTCATGGGCATCCGTGCGCTTAGGCGTTGGCGTCGTGACCTCCATTGTCGGATCAAAAGCTCGACATCGCAAATGGATTGACGCACGCCCCACCACAATGGCAAGTGCAGTCCGCTCAACCGAGCGGGTGTAGCTCAATGGCAGAGCAGAAGCTTCCCAAGCTTACGACGAGGGTTCGATTCCCTTCACCCGCTCCAGCACTCCCTTCCAGCTTGACACTGATCCAAACCCGAACATACCGCCAAATCTACGGCTTACATTCTCTTTCTGACCTACTGCCACCGAGGTCGCCACAAACAACCCGTTTCAGCTCTGCGTCAGACCCATCTGCGAACAGTATTATTAGACGGTCTTTGCCTAATTCCCACTGAGCAGCATCGCCCATCTTTTTCCAGAACTTCACTGCCATCTCAGAGGCTGGTGCGTCTCCATCTCCGCACTCGATAGCCTGTGAGATCATCGGCTCCTTCATATGAAGGAGCTTCCCATCACGCGTCCAACGCGGTCCTCCAGCAAAACCAGTGCAGCCCACAAATCCCGCCAAATAACCGTTAGACCAGAACCTAACTGAGGTGACTGGCGGTCGAGTAGAGACAACCTTTTCGCTACCTAGCCGTACCAGCTTCCATGATTGGGCAGTAAGGGGATCCGGAAATCTCGAATTCGAAATTTTCTGTATGCCGTCGATCTGATCCTTAACGTCAACATCTGAAGACGGAGGGCGTTCTTTAGAACAACCTAGGGAAACCGCCAACATTATTGCTAATACTATAAACAAGGTAGTTCTAGTTGTAGTATAACCTTGATTCTTCAGCACTGACAAATTCCCTTAATCAGAAGGTTATTGCTTTGAAGAATTTAAAGGGCGTGAATACGATATTATTAATAGATCCTGTAAGATTTTTTCCACTCTTCCTCATGCTGCGCCTTCGGCTGGAGCGGATCAATTGGTTTCGCGCGACGATTCTCGCGAGATCGGTGCCGCAATGAACGAACCCACGATGACGCTCATGTTCAGAAACCGACCGAGGCACGCGAACCCCGAGTTTGGCGATTGAGGTTCGACGATCAAGCGGCCAACAAACCCCTGACGCGGTGAGACACGTCAGCCAGCTCGGCAGGACGCAACTCGAGAACGCGCTTGAATGACAAGGCAACCACATTCGAGCACTGGGAGGGGGCGGGCAACAGAATATCGACGCCGAACGCCTTTTTGCAGGCCGTGCGATGCCGATACAGGCTTGAACGCGGGTAGAGGCTGGCGAGATCCCTGCCAGCGAGCCAGGCGTCATAAACGACCACTACGCCAGGCTTCACGCCTTCGACCTTCTCATTGATCGTCACCGGATCATCACCCCAAAAGAACTTACCAACCAGACCAGCGAAAACAGACCGACACCGAGTCTCATTCCAACATTCAACCGTGTCGAGGCCGCGCCGCCGAAGCTCGCGGCCATGCAACTCGAACTCCAGACGCAACTGCCTGTCAATCCACGCCATCACGTGCGGATCGTTCACCAGCCGCGCCGGCAGCGAGGTCTTGCCCTTCCGCTTTACCCGGCTTTCGGGGCCTTTGGCGTAAAACTTGGCCTTCCACAGCGACCGATTACCCTTGTGCATTCCCCATGCTAGCGTGCAGCCATCTTCCGCCAAAGCGCCCTTGCCTCGGTGAGACAATGACGTGCGCTGCGCCGCAACGGCCATGTAAAGCTTAACGTCATCGAGCGAATTGAGTTCGAACATTTCGTTGATATCGATGCGACTGACGCGGGCAGAAGAGAGCGCAAAGTCCGAAACAGCAGGCCGATTAGCGAGCGGCCCAGAATAAAGCAGATCAAGGCATCCACGTAGAAGGCCCCGAAGATCACAACTGCCCCACAGGTTGTGACCTTGGAGCCATTTTGATGGAGAGCCATACAGCTCCAAAACGCGTCCATCGACGCAGCGAAGAAGTAGATTAGCGGAATGAGAACCCTCGAACGGCGCATGTTTCAACAACCCATATTCGCGAACTTCCAAGCCGTCCTCATTGAACTTCGTCGCAATGACTTGACCGCCATAGAGAGGTGTTTCCCAATCGACTTCGATGGCGACTTTGACGCTATCAATCATCATCGCCAGTCACCCCCAGCGGTTCAGCTTTGACGATCAAAGCACGAAGACCGTCGGCCAAGAGCCAAGGGGGAAGTGCTGAGCAGGAGGTCGGGCGGCAACAGCGCAAGCGCCGGAAAACAGCGGTTCTCTGGGATAGCGCGGGTGAAGATTTTTTTACGGGTATCGCGGCCAAAAGGTTAGACAAAGCCGCCTCGGAACTCGGCAGAAATGCGTTGATCAAGCGTCCCGGTTGGACACGGCCAATCCGTTGGTTAAACTCGGTTGTTTGGTTCCGTCCCCGGGCACCATTGGCCTGTTCGCCAATCCCCGCCAATAGTTGAAAAAACCGCAGAAATCTGCCACATTCTCCATCGGCTTAACCGCTGATGTCCGCCATTGCACGCCCGTAAGCGGGTGATTCTGAGGGCCACCTTGGGGGCCACTTTGAAACTGGCAAAAGGCGTGGCCCCCAAATGGCACTCACAGACACCGCAATGCGAAACCCCAAGCGAAACCCTACAAATTGACCGACGAAAAGGGCCTGTTCTTGCTGGTCCAGCCATCGGGCGGGAAGCTTTGGCGGTTCAAGTTCCGGGTGGATGGGCGCGACGAACGGGGCGAACCGAAACGCGTCGAAAAGAAGGTCGGCTTTGGCGCTTATCCCGGCACCACTAAAATGGCTTAGCAGGCGTAGGCGAGCCTGATCTCAGGCAATCAGACATCTGCCGGATCGATTGCTACGAGTTGATCGCAAATTGAACGTGACTCGACACCGCGATGGAAAGCGGCTATTTCTCTAGGTAAGCGGCCCAGGACAACCGGGACAGCCAACCAAGGGAAGCCCCACTCCGGACCCAGCTGATGCCCAGGGTAACCGGAGAGGCCAATTCGCTCGGAGCTGCCACCACGGATCCAGCCGCTCGACACTAGCCAACGAGCCTGAGCGCATCGCTGGCTGATCCCAAGTTATTCGAAATATCTGATAAGTTCGCTATGCGCGCGCATACATGGCTTCATTGCCATGACGTCATGGCCTTCGAAAGTTCGCAAAATGCGTGTATTTCGCAGGCTCCGAGTGCCTTTGGCTGTGGCGGCGTCTGTCGCCCAGTTAGCACTCGTGATCAAAAACTGGTTTTATTCCTAGTGGGTCGCGGGGGTTGATGCTCCCGCGACCTAAGGGTTAATCGAGCTCTTCCCCTGATCCCGCCTTCTCGCGATCAGCGATCGGGCAGCAGCGCCTGCATCTTTTCGAGCACTGCCGAGATTCGCTTCGAAGCTTCACCGAAGGTCGCGACATCGTCGCGGTTGCCGTTGGCGCGGGCGTCTTTCGCGGCTTCGACGTAACCTTCGAGGTCGGTTTCCAGTGCATCGATCACGATTTCGACTTCGTCGTCCGTCAACTCGATCTTGAACTTGCTGGCCATGTGATTCCCTCTGAATATTCGCGGCCTATAGCCCGTCCCCTGCCGAAGCGAGGGGTAGCGGCCGCCGGCGAACGCCCCGATAGCTCCGGCCCGGCACGGATACAACCGGGCAGCGCCAGGCTACCCGGTTGTTCCCTGATCGCCTTCGCCGCTGCGTCAGAACAGGAAGCTCGAAGCGTCGGGGACATCGCCTTGCGTCAGCAGGATCTGCATGTCGCTGAAGGTGTCGCCATCGAGATCGGCGTCGATCAGGGCGCGCCCGCTGCCAAGATCGATGACGGTGACTTGCCCGGCAACGCCGGTGAACGCACCCGCGAAGGAGAGCGCGCCGCCGCCGGCCACTTCATCGGCAAGGCCAGTGAAATCGAAGTGGTCGCTGCCCAGTTCGAAACCCTTGACGATATCGCGCCCGGCCCGGCCGACGAGGCTGTCCTCGGCGTTGAGGTAGACGAAGGTATCGTTGCCAAGGCCGCCGAGCAGCGTATCCGCGCCGGTAAGACCGGTGAGCACGTTGTCTCCAGAACTGCCGATCAGTTTGTCGGCATAGAGCGAGCCGCCGACGTTCTCGATCGATACCAGCTTGCCGGAGTTGCCAAAGCCATCGTCGAGGATCTTGCCGGTCTCGAGATTGACGTGGACGCCAGTCGTCGTGGAGATCTGGTCGGCGAAGCCGTCTCCATCGACATCGGCGACCCAGGTGATCGACGCGAAGTTGACGATGCTGTCGATGCCCGCGCCGCCGTTGATCATTTCCGGAGCCCCGTAAAGGTGGATGTCGTCATCGCCGCGCCGCGTCACGATGGTGTCGCCGGTGTCGCCAAGGATCATGTTCTTGCCTTCATCGCCATAAAACTGGTCGGCGAAGATGGTGCCCTGGCCTAGTCCCTCGATGCTCCTGAAGGTCTCCGTGTTGCCATAGCCGTCGTCGTAGACCGTGTTGGTCTTCAGGTCGACGATCACGGCGCTGGTGGCATTGAGGTGGAAGAAGCTGATGCGGTCGAACCCGTCACCGCCGTCGAAGAAATCCTTGCCCATGCCGCCCCGGAAGAAGTCGTCCCCGTCGCCGCCGAACAGCCGGTCGTTGCCGCTGTCGAGGCTTTTGCTCGGACCGTCACCATACAGAGTATCATTGCCGCCATAGCCGTAGATCACATCGTTACCGGCACCGCCGAAGATGGTATCAGCACCCTGCCCCTGCATCGTGACGGACGGGTTCTGATAATCGACGCCGTAGATCTTATCATTTCCGTCGTAGCCGAAAATAATGTTTTCCTCACCCGCTACGCCGTTGAGGATGTTAGCCAGGTTGTCGCCATCGATATCAGCCATCGTCTGCTCCTGTTCTATAGGTCCGGAAGCGATTTGCTTCGTTCCGTGCCATGCGATGACTGGATTTATAAATTCCGGGCGCCAAACCAACAATCCGGCAATGTTGTGATTTACGCCACACGAACCGGACGCGGCAGCCGCCTGCTAAGGCCCGGCAACGCTATCCGACGGACTGGCCGCATTTTGTCGCATTGCCCAATGGGCCGGGTTGCACTGACTGGCGAATCGCTCGATAGGGATTTTGACGTCGGTTCAAGGCCAACCTTTTGAAATTCTCCCTCCTTTTCGCCCGTCGCCGGGCTGGTGCCGGGCTGGTGCTTTCGGTTTCCATTCTGCTGGCGGCATGCTCGGGCGGTAAATCCAATACTGATGCTGAGCGCCCCGCGCCCGAAGTCGGGTATGTGGTGGCGATGCCCAGCGCAGTGCCGCTGCCTGTTACGCTGGGCGGTCGCACCGTTGCGTTCGAAACCAGCGAAGTGCGCCCGCAAGTCACCGGCGTGATCCGCAAGCGACTGTTCACCGAGGGCAGCTACGTGAAAGCGGGTCAGCCGCTCTATCAGATCGACCCCAGCCTGTTTCAGGCGGCGGTCAATCAGGCGCAGGCAAACCTGTCGAGCGCGCAGGCCAGTTCCGAGGCAGCAGTGGCCAGGGCAAACCGCTTTCGCCCGCTTGCCGAGATGGAGGCAATCGCGGCGCAGGACTATACCGACGCCGCCGCACAGGCCCGCGTTGCGCGCGCCGGGGTCTCCCAGAACGCAGCGGCGCTCGAAACCGCCCGGATCAACTTGCGCTTCACAACGGTTCCGGCGCCGATCAGCGGCCGCATCGGCCGTTCGCTTGTCACGGTCGGTGCGCTGGCCGGCGCGACCCAGGAAACCCCTCTGGCGATCATCCAGAGCACCAATCCCATCTTCGTCGACATGCAGCAATCCGCCGCCGAGTTAGTCAACTTGCGACGCAGGCTGGCGCAGGGCGGCACTGCCAGCGGCAGCGCCCAAGTGCAGCTGAAGTTCGACGACGGCAGCAATTACGCAGCGACCGGCACGGTGCAGTTCTCCGAAGTCACGGTGAACGAAAGCACCGGCACAGTAACGCTGCGCGCGCGGTTTCCCAATCCGGACGGTCTGCTGTTGCCCGGCATGTTCGTGAACGCGGTGTTCAACCAGTCGATCGATACCAATGCCTATCTCGTACCGCAGCAAGCCATGCTGCGCGACTTCGACGGTAGCGCTTATGTCTTCGTGGTCGGCAAGGACAACAAGGCCCAGCGGCGCAAGGTCACTGCAGAACGCAGCTATGGCGCGAACTGGGTCGTCACGGCGGGTCTCAAACAGGGCGACAAGGTCATTACGCAGGGCCTCAACGGGCTGAAGCAAGACGCCGCCATCCGCCCCGTCCTCGCCAGCCGAGCGCAGAAGGTTATTGCCCCCAAGGACGGTGAAACGGGCAACGCGGGAGCAGCCGGCAAGGCCGGTTGAACGCCCCATGTCCAGGATCTTCATCGACCGGCCGATCTTCGCCTGGGTTATCGCGATCATCGTGATGCTCGCGGGCCTTGGCGCGCTGACCGCCCTGCCCAACGAGCAGTATCCCGATATCGCCCCGACGTCGGTGAACGTCCGCGCCTCCTATCCCGGCGCTTCGGCCGAGACGATCGAGAACAGCGTCACGCAAGTTCTCGAACAGCAGCTTACCGGTATCGACGGTCTGCTTTATTTCAGCGCGCAGTCCTCCAACCGGGGCCGCGCCGACATATCGGTGACGTTCGCCAAGGGCACCGATCCGGACATCGCGCAGGTTCAGGTCCAGAACAAGATCAACAGCGCCATCTCACGCCTGCCTCAACCGGTGCAGGACCAGGGTGTGACCGTCACCAAGTCCAACGCTGACGCGCTGATGCTGGTCGCGGTCTATGACGAGACCGATACGCGATCGAACCAGGATGTGTCCGACTATCTCACGTCCAACATCCAGGATCCGCTGTCTCGCGTGCCGGGTGTGGGTGACGTCAATGTCTACGGCGCGCCGCATGCCATGCGCATCTGGCTTGATCCGCGCAAGCTGGCGGCGGTCGGCCTGATGCCGAGCGACGTCACCACCGCGATCCGGGCGCAGAACACCGAGGTGGCGGCGGGAGAAGTGGGCGGCGTACCGTCCGACAAGGCCCAGATGCTCAATGCCATCCTGACGGCAGGATCGCGTCTGGCAACACCCGAGCAGTTTGAACGCATCGTGCTCAAGACCGCGCCCGACGGATCCACGGTCACGATCAAGGATGTCGCGCGCGTCGAGATAGGGGCCGAAAGCTATGCGGTAACCAGCCGGGTCAATCGCCACCCAGCCGCCGGTATCGCCATTTCGCTTTCGCCCGGTGCCGATGCGTTGCGCACGGCCGACCTGGTCAAGTCCAAGATGACGGTGCTCGCCAAGGGCATGCCCGAAGGGCTGGGCTACCTCTATGCCAACGACAGCACCGATTTCATCAAGCTGTCGATATCGGAAGTCACGAAAGCGCTGGTCGAGGCGATCATCCTTGTCGTCATCGTCATGTTCGTGTTCCTGCAGAGCTGGCGCGCGACGCTGATCCCGGCGATCGCGGTGCCGGTGGTGCTGCTGGGCACGTTCGCGATCTTTTACATCGCGGGGTTCTCGATCAACACGCTGACCATGTTCGGGCTGGTTCTGGCTATCGGCCTTCTTGTCGACGACGCGATTGTGGTCGTCGAGAACGTCGAGCGGGTGATGGAGGAAAATCCCGGCATGTCGCCGCGAGATGCGACGATCCAGTCGATGCAAGAGATTCAGGTCGCGCTCGTTGCCATCGCGCTGGTGCTGTCGGCGGTGTTCCTGCCGATGGCCTTCTTTGGCGGATCGACCGGTGTGATTTACCGCCAGTTCTCGCTGACGATCGTCTCCGCGATGGTGCTGTCGGTTTTCGTCGCGCTGATCCTCAGTCCGGCGCTGACGGCCACTCTGCTCAAGCCGCGCGAGGAGCACGCACGCGGATCGTTCCTTGAGCGACGGATGCCGCGCGTCGCTGGCATGATGCGGCGACTTCAAGACTGGTTCAATCGCTCGTTCGAACGCACGGTCGATCGGTACACCAGCAGCGTGCGTTCCGTGGCGGAGCGCAAGTGGCGCTTCCTCGCGATCTATGGCCTGATCTGTGTCGTGCTCACCGTGTTGTTTCTGAACCTGCCGGGAGGCTTCCTGCCGAATGAGGATCAGGGGCGAGTGATAACCCAGTATCGTCTGCCCGCAGGTGCAACGCTTGCCCGCACCGAACAGGTTCAGAGCGCGGTCGAGGATTATTATCTCGATGGCGAAAAAGCCAACGTCGACTCCATCTATTCGATAGCAGGCGGTGGCTTTGGCGCGGCGGGGCAGAACACTGGCCAGGCCTTCATGCTCCTCAAAAATTGGGACGACCGCGAGGGCAGCGAGAACACCGCAGGGGCCATCGCCGAGCGTGCCGCTGGCGCGTTTGAGGGCCTGCGCGACGCGCAAGTGTACGCGCTCGTACCGGGGGCAGTTCGGGGTCTGGGCAATGCCGCAGGGTTCACGCTGGAGTTCCAGAACAACAGCGGCATGAGCCACGCCAAATTCATCGAGGCGCGCGACAAGCTTCTGGCCGAGGCAATGGCCGACAGCCGCCTCACCGGCGTACGCCTGAGCGATTTGCCCGACGTTTCGACCCTGAAGGTCGATATGAACACGCAGCAGTTGACCGCCTTCGGGATCGCCCCTGCCGACGCGAATGCGACGTTGTCTACCGCGTGGGGCGGCAGCTACGTCAATGACTTCATCGATGCGGGACGCGTGAAGCGCGTTTTTGTTCAGGGCGATGCGCCCTTCCGTTCGGATCCTTCGGATATCGGCCAATGGTTCGTTCGCTCATCGAGCGGTCAAATGGCGCCGTTCTCGGCCTTTGCCACGAGTGGGTGGTCCACCGCCCCGGCATCGACCTCGCGCTTCAATGGCTTGCCGACGTTCGAGATTACCGGACAGGCATCGCCGGGCATCAGTTCGGGCGTGGCGATGGACGCGATCGAGGAACTGGCCGCCAAGCAACCGGGAACCGGCGTCGCCTGGGCGGGATCGTCCTATCAGGAACGGCTGTCGTCCGGACAGGCACCGCTGCTCTATGCCCTGTCCCTGCTGGTAGTGTTTCTGTGCCTTGCCGCGCTGTATGAAAGCTGGTCGATCCCGGTGGCAGTGCTGCTGGTGATCCCGCTGGGGCTGGTCGGAGCGATCGTTGCGGTCAGTCTTCGCGGTTTGCAGAACGACGTGTACCTCCAGATCGGCCTGCTGACGACCATGGGCCTGGCGGCCAAGAACGCCATCCTGATGATCGAATTCGCCGAGCGTGCAGAGAAGCAGGGCATGCGCGTTATCGACGCCGCGCTTATGGCAGCGCGGGTGCGTCTGCGGCCGATCCTGATGACCAGCTTCGCGTTTATCTTCGGCGTGATGCCGCTTGCCCTTGCCAGCGGTGCGGGCGCCAACAGCCGCATCGCCATCGGCACATCGGTGATCGGCGGGATGCTCACTGCGACGCTGCTGGCGATTTTCTTTATCCCGCTGTTCTTCGTGATCGTGCGGCGCGGTGTGCGCGATGGCGTGAAGAAAGTGCGCGGCCGCTTCCATCGCGGCGATGCCACCAGCGCCCCGGCCGATGACGTCGAGGCCAAGGCGTGAAGCGCGCGGTCCTGTTCGTGTCGAGCGCCTTGCCGGCGATGCTGCTGGGCGGCTGCTCGCTGGCACCGCCCAATGCATTGCCCGAGGCGCCCGTGCCGCAAACCTGGCCCACGGGCGACGCCTATCTGGCGCAGAGCGAAGCTGCCCTGCCCTCGGTCTCGTATCGCGACGTATTCCGCGACCAGCGGCTGCTAACGCTGATTGACCGCGCGATGGCCGAGAACCGCGACTTGCGCATCACCGCTGCCAATGTCGCGGCGGCGCGGGCCCAAGTGCGCATCACCCGTTCCGCGCAGTTTCCCGAGCTGGGGCTGACCGGTTCCACGACCTACAGCCAGCAGCCCTCAAGCAATCCGGCAGTGGGCTCTCGCGATGGCGCGGCTTATGCCCTGCAAGGCGGCGTCAGCAGCTTCGAGATCGATCTCTTCGGTCGGCTTGCCAGTGCCACGCAAGCACAGCGAGAACGCGCGCTGGCGACAGAAGCCGCGGCACGCACCATACGTATCGGGCTGATAGCCGATCTGGCGCAGGCCTGGGCTGCTTACGGTGCAGACCGTGATCTGCTGACCATCGCGCAGGCTACCGCGCAGAACGCCGAGCGCAGCGTCGGGCTGACGCAGGCGCGGTTGAAAGGCGGCGTCGCGCCGCGCACCGATTTGCGGCAGGCCGAGCAGATACTGGCGACCGCGCAGGGCGACGTAGCGGCCCAAACCGCCGCGCTGGCGCAGGATGAGAACCTCGTTCGCCTGTTGATCGGCACCGATTTCGACAAAGCGCTGCTGCCGGCTTCGATGGCAGAAGTCATCACCGGTCTTCAGCCCCTGCCCGCAGGCGTCAGCTCGCAAGTCCTGCTGCGCCGACCCGATGTTGTTGAGGCCGAATACACCCTTCGCGCTGCCAACGCCGATATCGGTGTCGCACGCGCGCAGTTGTTTCCCACGATTTCGCTGACCGGGCTGCTGGGCATGGCGACCAACGCGCTGTCCTCGCTGTTCACCAGCAACGCGCTCCAGTATTCGATCGGCGGCGACGTCCGCTATTCCATCTTTAACGCAGGTGGCCGCCTCGCCAATGTCGACGTCAGCGAAGCCCAGCGCGATGCAGCGCTATCGCGCTACGAGAGGGCGATCCAGGTCGCGTTTCGCGAAGTGGCCGATGCGCTTGCCGATCAGGGAACGCTTGGTGAACGGCTCCGCGCTGCGGGCGTGAATGCTTCAGCCGCAGCGGATACCGCGAAGCTGACCGACGCTCGCTACCGTTACGGAGTGGACAGCTATCTTTCGAGCCTGGATGCCCAGCGCAGTCTTTACGCGGCGCGGCAGTCCGAGGTTGCCGTGCAGCTTGCGCTCGCGGCCAATCGCATCACACTCTATCGTGTGCTTGGCGGTGATCAGGCCGTGGCGAGCCCGCCCTGACACGCTGCGATCACGGTGCGATGTAGCTGATCGTATCCTGCAACGGATCAGGCGAATCCGCTTTCCATCGCACCGAGCCGAAGGGCCGCTCCAGCATCCGGCGCACCCGGAGGGCATTGCCGGTATCGTTGAATGTGCCCGCGCGGGCCTGCAATTCCAGATCCGACTGACTATAGCGATCGCGCATCCGCAGATAGTCGCCCCATGTCGGGCAATGATAGCGTTCGACCCACAGATTGGGGTTCTGGATATCGCGCGAGATTGACCAGTCGAATCCATTCAGGCGCAGGCGCAGATTGCGTATCTGGCCCATGACTTCGTAAAACTCGCGCGCGCGCTGGTTATCGACGTCGTACTCAATCTCGATCACCACCGGGCCAGAGCGCAGCCGCAGGTCCATGCCGACATCGGGGTCATGCCGAATGCCGACAGTAGACGTATCGGTATCGGCTTCCAGGCCAAGCGGCAGGAGAAAGCCAAGCCCGACTGTGCAAATGGCGGCAACCCCGGAGGTCACGAAGGCAACCGACAGACCTTGGCTCGCTGCAAATTCGCCCCAAGCCCATGCGCCTACACCCAGGCCAGCCGTAAGCGCGGACGAAAAGAGTGACAAGGCCCGGGCCGTGACCCAGCGCGGCGCGGACATCTGAACGGTCACGTTAAGCAACGCGATCGTGAGGATGTTGCACGCACCAATCACGGCAAAAGCCGCGCACGTCGTGACGAGCGAATGGCTGAGCCCGATGGCGATAAGAGACAGGCCCGAGCCGATAGCGAACAATCGGATGGCACGTTCAACTCCGACCTTTTCGCGAAGTCGGCCGACAAAGAGCGCGCCCATGACCGCCCCTGCGCCCTGGGCGCCCAGCATGGTCCCGAAGGTTACGGCATCGCCCTGCAGCAGGTCCTTGGCTACGAGCGGGGCAAGGCCCATCGCGGTTGCCGTGGCCAGCCCGAAAGCGAAGGACCGCACCAGCGCTGTGCGGATCAGCGGCGAGTGGCGTGCATAACGCACCCCGCCGACGATGGCGCGATCGATCCGTTCCGGTGGAAGGCGCGAAGGTACCTGCTGCCGCTTCCACAAGGCGAAAGCGATCAGCAACGGCGTGTACAGGATGCAAGTCAGGCCGAACACGGCCTCGGCGCCCGCCGCGAGCACGATCACGCCGCCCAGTGCAGGACCGAAGCTGCGCGCGACATTGAAGCTGATCGTACCGAGTGCGATGGCCGCTGGGAGGTGCTCGCGCGAGACCTGCTCAGGGATTGAAGCCTGCCAGGACGGAGAAAACAGCGCAACGCCGGCGCCAATCAGCAAACAGAAGCCGAGCAGCAGCCACGGTGTCGTCATCCCGAGAAAAGCAACCAGCGTAAGTGCGGCGGCAGAAACAGCCGAGAAGGCGAGGCCCGACATGGCGATCTTGCGGCGATCGAACATGTCGGCGATCGCACCGGCTGGCAGAGTGACCAGCATCAGCGGCAGCATCATCGCCGTCTGCACGAGTGCAACCATCGTCGGTGAACTGCTGAGACGGGTCATTTCCCAGGCCGCGCCGACACTGAGGAACATCTGGCTGAAATTCGTGAACAGGCTGGCCGTCCAGATGTTGCGGAATACGCGTTCCCGCAAGGGCGCAAATGCACCGCGCTGCTCCGTCGCGCTAGCGTGCGCTTTCTGCGCCATCAGATATCGCTTCCCCAACTCCTGCGTGAACGCTGTTGTCTGCCGAGCTCGAAACGTCAAGCGTGTCGAAAAGTTCTACGCCGCGCCCGACCTTTCGGGCTCAATCGGGAAAATCCGCATAGGAAGCAAAAGAGCGCGCCATGCACAATGTGACGCGATCAAAGTGACCAATTGCCGCTTCAGTAACGCTGGAAACGGCTGAAAGCGTAAGCCAGGATTGAAACCTGACTTACGCTTAGAACTACACGATCGGACCGCGGCTCAATCGTCGACCCATCACTTAGCCGAAGCAATCTGCTTTTTGGTCAGCGTGGTCGTTATCTTGCCATCGACAGTCGAGATCGACGTCGAGGGAACCGTAATCAGGCGACCTTCCACGATAACCTGCGGGTCTCCGCCAGCGTTGACGCGATAGATCGGTGCGATGCGATTACCAGTGCTGCTATACAGCATTTTGCCCGAGGTGATTTTGACCGGGGCGGCGGCCGAAGCCACGCCCGCCTGGGTCACTTCGGTGGTTTCTGCAAAGGCGCTCGAAGGAGCGATCAGCGCTGCAGCGATGGCTATAATGGCAAATTTGTTCATGTCGGTAGCTCCGTCAATCGCATGGATCGGATGAATATCCCGATTGCCGGCAGGATGTGGGGATCAGCAGCAGGCAGGTCAATTGCGAATGCTGCAAGCGCGACATCAAAACAATCAACGCCACATTTTATCCATTGAAATAAATAGTATAGATAGATCGCAAACGCAGCAATGCCGTTTTGTGTCAAGCTTCAGCGGAGGGCTGCCGCAACAAGTTTGCGCGCATCTTCTCAAGCAAGGCCTGCAAATGCTGGCGCTCGCTTTCGTCAATACCGGCGAGTGCGATCTCATAAGTCTCGAGGGCTAGCGGGCGCAGGGTGTCTACCAATTCGGCACCGCGCTCAGTCAGGTGAAGTCGCCAAGCCCGGCGATCGGCAGGATCCGGGCGACGTTCGACCAGTTGCGCTTCCTGCATCCGATCAATCATGCGCCCAGCGGTGACGGCTTCGACTTCAAGCAGGTCCGCAAGAGCCCCCTGGTTTATGCCCTCGTTACGCGCAAGCACACTAAGGACCTGCCATTGCGGCCGTGTCACGCCAATCTGACGCGCGCGTTTATCGAACGATAGCCGGACGAGGCGTGCAACCTGCACCACGATAGTTCCGACGGGTTCATCCATGTGCAATGAAATAATAACAATGCTTAGTATTTGCCAGTGTCATTTCCCCTACCATCATCGGGTAATGCCACCGAAATGGTTGTCGCATCCTGAAGATCAGGCCAAGGACGCGACCTCGGAAAGGATGCGCTCGGCATGTTCCTTCCGGCAGATCAGCAGGTCGGGCATGTAGACGTCGCTCTGGTTATAGATCAGCGGGCTGCCGTCTATCCGCGAAGCGTGGAGCCCCCAGCCCAGCGCCACAGCCGCCGGCGCGCAACTGTCCCATTCATACTGGCCGCCCGAATGCAGATAGATATCCGCCTCACCCCGGAGGATCGCCATCGCCTTGGCTCCGGCCGATCCCATCGCTACCAGTTCCGCGCCGATTCTGGCTGCCACCGCAGTCGCCTCGGGCGCTGGTCGGCTGCGGCTTACCACCATGCGTAACACGTCAGGCGCGGGAGGAATGGCCCCCGGTTGATCCGAGCGCAGAACCTCGCCCAGCCCCGGCAATGCCACAGCGCCCAAAGCCGGGGCGCCATTCACTGCCAGCGCGACATGGACTGCCCAGTCGGCGCGCTCCTCGCCGTATTCGCGCGTGCCGTCCACTGGGTCGACGATCCAGACCCGCTCCATCGCCAGACGATCGGCATTGTCCTTCTCTTCCTCCGACAGAAGGCCGTCACCTGCCCGTTGCTCGCGCAAGGCATGACACAGGAACTGGTTCGCCGTTTCGTCCCCGGCTTTGCCCAACGACTTGCCGCTGAACACGCCGGAGGCGCGCACTTGCAACAGGATTTGTCCCGCCTGGTAGGCAAGGTGCGCCGCAAGATCGCCGTCGGTCATCGCCATCAGATATCGCCCAGCAGCGTGTCGACGATCAGCGATGCGGCGTCCTCAGGTGACATCGTCGTCGTGTCGATCCTAATTTCCGGACTGCGCGGCGCTTCGTAGGGACTATCGATGCCCGTGAAGTTCTTCAATTGGCCAGCCCGCGCCTTCTTGTAGAGCCCCTTCACATCGCGCGATTCCGCGACCTTGAGCGGCGTATCGATGAAGACTTCGAGGAATTCACCGTCGGGCAGCATCGAGCGGACCATCTCGCGATCCGCCTGGAACGGCGAGATGAACGCAGTGATGACGATCAGCCCCGCATCGGCCATCAATTTCGACACTTCGCCCACGCGGCGTATGTTCTCGATGCGATCGGCCTCGGTAAAGCCCAGGTCCTTGTTCAGGCCGTGACGCACATTGTCGCCATCGAGCAGGAAGGTGTGCCGGTTCATCCGGTGCAGCTTCTTCTCCACGAGGTTGGCAATGGTCGACTTGCCCGACCCCGACAAGCCGGTAAACCACAGCACCGCCGGCTTCTGGTTCTTCAGGCCCGCATGCTGGCTGCGGTCTATGTCGATCGCCTGCCAGTGCACGTTCTGGGAACGGCGCAGCGAGAAGTTGATCATCCCCGCCGCCACCGTGGCATTGGTCATCTTGTCGATCAGGATGAACCCGCCCAGCGCGCGGTTGTCGGCATAGGCCTCGAACACAACTTGCTTGTCGGTCGTCAGTTCGGCGACGCCGATGGCGTTCAGTTCGAGCGTCTTGGCGGCCAAATGCTCCATCGTGTTGACGTTGACCGTGTATTTCGGCTCCTGCACCGTGGCAGACACCTGCTGCGTGCCAAGCTTGAGCCAATAGGCGCGGCCCGGCACCATCGCTTCATCACTCAGCCACACGAACGTCGCGTCGAACTGGTCGGCGGTTTGCGGCGGGTTGTCCGACGTGGCGATCACCGATCCGCGCGAACAGTCGATCTCGTCCTCAAAGCAAACCGTTACGGACTGGCCCGCTACCGCCTCATCCAGATCGCCATCCATCGTGACGATACGGGTGATCTTGCTGGTCTTGCCCGAAGGCAGCACACGGATGGCATCGCCCGGCTTGACCGATCCGGTTGCGATCAGTCCCGCGAAACCCCGGAAATCGAGGTTCGGGCGATTGACCCACTGCACCGGCAGGCGAAACGGCTTGTCGGCATCGACCGACGAGAGAACTTCCACGGTTTCGAGGTGGTCGATCAGGCTCGGCCCCGTGTACCAAGGCGTATTGGCCGACGGGCCGGTGATATTGTCGCCCTTGAAGCCCGAAATCGGCATCGCGGTGAAGCTTTCGATGCCGATCGATCGCGCGAATTCGGTGTAGTCGGCGACGATCGTGTCGAACACCTCCTGCTGGTAATCGACCAGATCCATCTTGTTCACCGCCAGCACGATGTTGCGGATACCGATCAGGTGGCACAAGTAGCTGTGGCGGCGCGTCTGGACGAGTACGCCCTTGCGCGCATCGATCAGGATCACCGCCAGATCAGCCGTGGATGCGCCCGTCACCATGTTGCGGGTGTACTGCTCGTGGCCGGGACAATCGGCGACGATGAACTTGCGCTTTTCGGTGTTGAAGAAGCGATAGGCCACATCGATGGTGATGCCCTGCTCGCGCTCGGCAGCGAGGCCATCGACCAGTAGCGCGAAATCGATCTCCTGCCCCTGCGTGCCGACCTTTTTGGAATCGGTTTCCAGCGCGGCGAGTTGATCCTCGAAGATCATCTTGGAATCGTAGAGCAGCCGCCCGATCAGCGTGGACTTGCCGTCATCCACGCTACCGCAGGTGATGAAGCGCAGCATCGTCTTGTGTTCGTGCTGCTCAAGATAAGCGTCGATGTCCGTCGCGATCAGATCGTCGACAACGTAGACGGAGTCGCCCGTTTCAGTAGTGGTTCCGGTCATCAGAAGTACCCCTGCTGCTTCTTGACTTCCATGCCGGCACCGCCAGCATCCTTGTCGATCGCGCGGCCCTGACGCTCGCTGGTGGTGGTGAGCAAGGTTTCCTGGATCACTTCGGGAAGCGTCTTGGCCTGGCTTTCCACCGCTCCGGTCAGCGGGTAGCAACCGAGCGTGCGGAACCGGACGGAACGCATCACCGGTTCCTCACCGGGCTGCAACGGAAAGCGATCGTCGTCGACCATCAGCAGCATGCCGTCACGCTCCACCGTGGGGCGCATGTCGGCGAAATAGAGCGGCACGATCGGAATATCGTTGAGGTGGATGTATTGCCACACATCCAGTTCGGTCCAGTTCGAGATTGGGAACACGCGGATGGATTCGCCCTTGTTCTTGCGGGCGTTGTAAAGGCTCCACAGTTCCGGGCGCTGGTTCTTGGGGTCCCAGCCATGCGACGATGTGCGGAATGAAAAGATGCGCTCCTTGGCGCGGCTCTTTTCCTCGTCGCGCCGCGCACCGCCGAAAGCGGCATCGAAACCGTATTTGTCGAGTGCCTGCTTCAGCCCCTCGGTCTTCCACATATCGGTATGAAGCGCGCCATGGTCGAACGGGTTGATGCCCTTCGCGACAGCTTCGGGGTTTTGGTAGATCAGCAGTTCCATGCCCGATTCCGCCGCCATGCGTGCGCGCAGATCGTACATGGCCTTGAACTTCCACGTCGTATCGACATGCAGCAGCGGGAATGGCGGCGGCGAAGGATAGAACGCCTTACGCGCCAGATGCAGCATGACCGCGCTGTCCTTGCCCACCGAGTAGAGCATCACCGGCTTGTCTGCCTCGGCCACCACTTCGCGCAGGATGTGGATACTCTCGGCCTCAAGCCGCTCTAGGTGCGTCAGGCTGGTCATCGCCTCATCCCTGATTGTGATCAATATCGCCTGCATACAGGGATGACATTGCCACGAACCTCCCATATGGGAGGGTATGCCTCTGACCAGTCGCGACGAAACCGATCTCCTGCTCCCGCTGTGCTCCGGATTCCGCGAGGAACGTCGGTTTTCTTCTTTTCTTGAGACATTGAAACGGCGGACCCGCGCCGAGTACGTCGGACTAATCTTTCGGTCGGCAGAGAGCGCGAACACCGAAGCCACCGAATACTTCGCCGGGCGCGATTTGCGGGCGCAAGCGCGCGCTGCGGGTATCCCGGAACTGCTCGGGCTTGACCGGCTGCATTATGACCAACTGAGGCCCGGGCGGGTCTACAGTATTGCCGAATTGATCGAGCACGATCCGATCTATCGTTCGGAGCGTGCGCGGTTCATGCGAAAGCTGGGACTGGTCGATGAACGGGTCATTCGCCTGGTCGGGATCGAGGGGCATGCCGCCTGGCTGGTGTTGGCGCGCAATGAGGAATGTTCGGCTGCGGATGCTGCGCTGCTTTCCAACCTCGCACCGTATCTCGCCGAAGCGCTGCGCACCATGATCTTGCTGGAGCGGCAGCAGGCCGAACAGGCGATCAGTGCGCAGGGCCTCGCCCGTTCCGGCACGGCGTGGATCCTGTTCGACCACGCTGCGCGCGTGCTTGCGGTTGACCCGGCCTATCACCGTCATCCGCAAAGGCCTGCCGCGATCAACCCTGTTCGCGGTGAGCGGCTGCGCGGCATCGGGCAAAAACCTGAACGTCAATTGGCCGCCGCCGCGCAGGCTTTCGCTGACGACGCGACCAGCGATCAACGCACCATCGTATTGAGCGAAAACCCACGCGTGGAAGCGTTGCTGTTATCGGCGAGCGACCTGCCGCGAACCAGCGCGGGCGCGCCGGCGATGCTGGCGCTTTGTCGCCTGCCGCGCGCGGGCTCGGCTGACCGCGCCCTGCAACTTGCCGGGCTGCTCGACCTGCCGCGCCGCGAGGCGGAGCTGGCGATCGCCCTCTACGATGGGTTGTCCCTTGTCGAAGCGGCGGAGGCGATGGGCTTGACGATCGAGACGACGCGCAATTATTCCAAGCGTCTCTACGCCAAGATGGGTGTGCGCGGGCAGGCCGAACTTGTGCGCAGCGTTTACGAGAGCGTGGTCGCGCTGGCGTGACGCCTCAGAACGTTGGCGGCGAGATTGTCGCCAGCGCACGCAGGCCGCCGTCAATCTGCAGTTCCGCGCCGCTGATCCAGCTCGCTTCGTCCGACAGCAGGAAGGCGATAGCGCTGGCGATTTCCCGCGCCGTGCCAAACCGGCCTGCCGTGGCGCGGGTCCATTCGAGTGCGGCCTCGCCCATGGTTGCGCGAAACTGCGGTATCAGCGGCGTATCCACCGGCCCGGGAAGCGCGGTGTTAACCCGGATAGCCAGCGGATTGCCCCGGGCGGCCAGCGCAGTGGCGTGAGCGCAGAGCAGCTCCTTCGATATCGTGTAGGCCGGACGCATCGGCGTGATCATCGCCATGGCGCGATCAAGCAGCGCCACATCGGGCTGAGCTACCAGATCGAGCAGATTGGCGGCATCCCCACGCCAGTTGGCCGCTACACCCGAAGCGACGTGAACGATTGCGGCAGGGCGTTCCTGTGCGAACAGGGCATCGCACAGCAGGCGCGGTGCCAGAAAGTTGACGCTGAGCAGCATTTCCGGCGGAGCCGCATCGGACACACCCGCGCAGTTGACGAGGGCCTCGGGCGGCTCGGCAGACCACTCGGCAGCAAGGCAGGCCACGGCGGCAAGATCCGATAGGTCGCACCTCCGGCGATCCTCGCTATCGCCATCGGTCCAGGCCCGGTCGACACCGATGGCCTGCAAGCCCCTTTCGCGCAGCAATGCCACGAGCGCCGCGCCTATTCCGCTTGCCGCGCCGGTAACCCAAATCGCCATGCCCTTGTCATTCCCATCCGCATGCTGTCGCGTGGGATGCTATCGGTCAGGCGGGCATGGCGTATCTGCGAAACCCGATTTCGACCGCCTTGCGATCAAGCCAAGGCGCGTTAGTCGCTTGAGCGAAGCGAGCGGATGGCCTTGACGATCTCGGCATTGAACGCCTTCACCGCTTCTGCTTCGTCTCCGTTCCAGACGGCGCC
The DNA here is from genome assembly GCA_964502105.1 of uncultured Novosphingobium sp. GTDB lineage: Bacteria > Pseudomonadota > Alphaproteobacteria > Sphingomonadales > Sphingomonadaceae > Novosphingobium. Next base: position 21,421 of record CAZCUS010000023.1, read on the forward strand.
GGATGCCGCGATGAAATCGGCCCCGGCAAGCACGAGTTCGCCGCAATTCTCTGGTGTGATGCCACCGATAGCGACGCAGGGGATCTCGAACAGCGCCTGCCACCACTCCAGGGTGGCCAGTTCCGCCTGATGCTTCACCTCTTTGGTCGAGGTCGGAAAGAATGCGCCGAACGCGACATAGTCGGCCCCGCCCTCGCCCGCTTCCAGCGCGAGATGGCGACTGTCGTGGCAGGTTACGCCTATCTCTGCCTGCGGCCCGAGTTCGCGGCGGGCTTCGGCGATTTCGCCATCGCCCTGCCCCAGATGCACGCCATCGGCGCCGAGGCGTTTCGCCAGACTGATCGAATCGTTGACGATGAAAGCCACATCGCGCGCTGCGCAGATCGCCTGCAGCGGTTCGGCAAGCCGCGCTGCTTCGTGCGGGTCGATATCCTTGACCCGGAACTGGAATGCCGCGACCTGACCGGCATCGAGCGCGCGCTCAAGGCGCGTGGGGAAATCACCGCCTACGTCGAGCGGGGAGATCAGGTAAAGGTCGGCACGGCGTGGCTTTTCTTCAGACATGCGCCCCTCTAGCGCCGCACCGCCGTGCCGCCAAGTGTTCCGCTGGGGTTCAGGGTGCAGGATGGATATCGGCGGCATGAATTCCCTGCGCTCATCCGTCTCCCTGGCCATCGGCATCGTTGCGCTTGGCGGTTGCGCCGCGACATCGACGCCTCCACCTGCAGCAGGGTCAGCGCCGCTCATTCCTGCCCGGATCGGCAAGACAGCCTATGTCGACGGCCCGAGAGTAACACCGCTTGCCGTGCTGGAGGACAGCCGCTGCCCGATGAACGCGCGCTGCGTTTGGGCGGGCCGGGTGAAGCTCAGTGTGAGGGTAGACCTTGGCAGCGGCAGTCAAACCCGCGAGCTGATCCAGGGTGAGCCGATCCAGGTTGCCGATGGCAGCCTCGAACTCGTCGAAGTGCGGCCCGATCGCCGCACCGACAAAGTCATTGCGCCGCAGGACTATCGCTTCGGGCTGCGCTTCATGGGCGGGTATTGAGCGGCGTGCCAAGGCCGCTGTGGTAATGGGAGCCTGCCCACTGTAGGGCCGATGCACACGTTCAGGCAATTCAGGCAGACGCATGGCCCGCAAGTATTCCAAGCACGGTCCCTATGAAGACCTGCACCGCGATGAGGAGGAGACTCCCGTGGAAGTGGTGCCCTGCTGGCTGTGCGGTCGCCCGACCGGCAAGACCATCGTCTGGCACCATCCCGTGCCCAAGAGCCGGGGCGGGAAGGACGTCGTGCCGATGCATGCGATCTGCCAGCAGACGCTGATGGCCAACTTCACCAATACCGAACTGCAGCGTTACGGGATGGACGTGGAAGGCCTGCTCGCCAATCCGAGTGTGCGCAAGTTCGTAGATTGGGTAGCGAACAAGGACCCTGACTTCAACGCCTCGACAGCGAAGAAGCAGCGCTGAACCAAAAAGGGCGGCACCTTTCGGCACCGCCCTTCGCTGATCCGGCGAACTCCGTTCAAACGGTCGCAGCCGCACCGGCTTTCTGGGTCGAGCCCTTGTAGATATCGTCGATGGCTTCACCGAGCGACGCATCGAATTCGGCTTCGGTCATGCCGAAGCGCAGATCGTTGAGCAGTGCGCGGCTGAAGCTGGCGATGATGCCATTGTTCTTGGCCAATTCGACGCAGGCTTCGGGGCGGGCATAGCCGCCCGAAAGCGCGACGACGCGCAGCACCTTGGGGTGGTTGATCAGCGGATCGAACGTGCCAGGCACCACCGGCAGCGACAGCTTGAGCATGACCTGCTTGCCCTCGTCGAGCGCATCAAGGTTCTTGAGGATTTCGGCCAGCAGGATCGTGTCGCAATCGGCGCGGGTCTCGCTCTTGATGTTCACCTCAGGCTCGATCATCGGCATCATGCCATGCGCGATCACCTGTTCGCCCACTTCGAACTGCTGCTTGACGATGGCGGCAATGCCCTCGGCATTGGCCGAGTTGATGACCGAACGCTCCTTGGTGCCGAACACGCCCAGCGCCTTGGAACGGGCAAGCAGCGCATCGAGCTCGGGCATCGGCTTCATCATCTGAACGCCATTGGCCTCGTCCTCCAGACCCTTGTCGATCTTGATGAACGGAACAATGCCCTTGGCGGTCAGCGCAGCCGGAGTGGAAACACCGCCGACCTGACCGTCCATCGTGCGCTCGAACAGGATCGCGCCGATAACCTTCTCGCCGGTGAAGGCGGGCGAGGAGATGATGCGGCTGCGCATGTCATGGATCAGGCCGAACATTTCCTCGTCGGTGCTCCAGGCGCTTTCCTCGACGCCGTAGCCTTTGAGCGCTTTGGGGGTCGAGCCGCCGCTTTGATCGAGCGCGGCGATGAAGCCGTTACCCTGGGCCATCTTGGCGGTCATTTCCGAGATCTGCATGGTGCGTCCCCAATCCTGAATGAAGTTATTGCTGAATGATGATGTCGCGATTCGCTTATCGCGATGACACCGCTGCCGCAATCCGGTTCCTATGGTTAAGCGATTGCGGATGCGCCAAATTCACACGGTGGGCACCGGCACGGGGGCATGGCGTGCACCGCTGGTATATCGTCCCAGCCACCGCCGCATCGGCGCGTCGAACCAGTGCACGCTGACCCACGCCAGCGCCAGCATTGCGCCAAGGAACACGGCGGCCATCGGCAATTGCGGAATGCCCAGTGTATCGCGAATCCAGCGGAACAGCCCGATGAAGGCCCAATGTACTGCGTAAAGCGCATAGGACATATCGCCGAGGAACGTCGCCACAGGCGCGGCAAAACGGCCCGGCTCCCACCGGGTGCCGAGAACCAGCAGCAACGGCGAGGCGACGAGAATGACCGCCAGATCGAAGTAGGCGACGGAGGCGCTCGCCACGTGTGCCGCCAGCACAGCGCCGATCAGCACGAAGCAGATCAGGCCCGGCCCGCTCGGCCGACGGCCACCTTGCGCGAACGTGCCGACCAGCACGCCGAAAGTGAACGAGAACGCCGTGCGCAGAAGCGCAATCGTATACTCGCTCCACAACGCGCCGATATTGCCCGAGCCATGCGCGATGATGATCGGCGCCATGCCCATCGCGGCGACCAGGCAGATTGCCGCCAGCGCCCAGCGCGGCAGGCGGAACAACAGCACGATCAACGCGACGTTGGCGATCAGTTCGAAGAACAGCGACCATGATGGCACGTTGAGCGGAAACAGAATAAATTCGACAGGTGACGGCAGCATCGCCGCGTTGATCAGCGCGCTGATCGTGATGCCGCTAAAATCCAGCAGTTGCGGCATGCCATGGAACAACTTGTAGTAGGCCAGCCCCGCCGTCAGCAGCACGCCGAGCAAGAACAGCGGGTAGAGGCGCACAGCACGCTGGATCATGAACCGCCCGGCGCCCAGCCCCGCTTGCCAGCGCGGCATGTAAGTGCGGTACAGCACGAACCCGGACAGCGCGAAAAAGAAGTCCACCGCTAGGTAGCCGTGCGGGACCAGCGTCTGGTCGAAATGGAACATCGCGACGGCAAGCGCCGCAATGCCGCGCATGCCATCCAGAGTGACGTAACGATCCTGCCCGCCCGCAGCGACCTTGGAGGCGTCAGGCGCTCTCAAATGGACGACGTCAGGCGCTGAGGGCGGCGACACCGGGCAGTTCCTTGCCTTCCATCCATTCGAGGAAGGCACCGCCAGCGGTCGAGATATAGGTAAAGTCGCTTGCCACGCCTGCGTGATTCAACGCGGCGACGGTGTCGCCGCCGCCAGCGACCGAGACCAGCGAACCCTCGCGCGTAAGAGCAGCGGCCGTCTTGGCCAGCGACACGGTCGCCGCATCGAACGGCTCCATCTCGAACGCGCCCATCGGGCCGTTCCAGACGAGAGTGCGGCAGGTCTTTAGCACGTCGGCCAGCGCCTCGACAGCGCTTGGCCCGGCATCGAGGATCATCTCGTCGGGGGCGACTTCGTGGACGTTGCAAGTACGCAGCGAGGTCGGATTGGCGGCGAATTCCTTCGACACCACGACTTCGTAAGGCAAGTGCACGGTACAACCCGCCGCATCGGCGGCCGCGAGGATTTCGTTCGCAGTATCGGCCAGATCATGCTCGCAAAGCGACTTGCCTACATCGACACCCTTTGCGGCAAGGAAGGTGTTGGCCATGCCGCCACCGATGATCAGGTGATCAACCTTCGTTACAAGGTGCTTGAGAACGTCGAGCTTCGACGAGACCTTGGCCCCGCCGACCACCGCAGCGACCGGCTTTTCGGGAGTGCCCAGCGCTTTGTTCAGCGCTTCGAGTTCGGCTTGCATTGAACGCCCAGCATAAGCGGGCAACAGCCCCGCGAGGCCTTCGGTCGTCGCGTGCGCGCGGTGCGCGGCGGAGAACGCATCGTTCACATAGAAATCGCCATTGGCGGCGATCGCTGCGGCGAATTCAGGATCGTTCTTTTCCTCGCCCTTCCAGAAGCGCGTGTTCTCGAGGATCGCGATGTCGCCAGCGCGCAGGATGCCTACCGTCTGTTCGACCACTGGCCCGGCGACTTCGGGGACGAACATCACTTCCTTGCCGAGCACCTTTTCGACCGCGCCAATGACCATGCTGAGCGACTGGGTGGAAACCCGCTCGCCCTTGGGGCGGCCGAAGTGTGCCAGCAGCAGCACTTTCGCGCCCTTTGACGACAATTCAAGGATCGTTGGCATCGCGGCCCGGATGCGGGTGTCGTCGGTGACCTCTCCATCGTGCATCGGCAGGTTGAGATCGACGCGAACGAGCGCGACATTGCCGGTCACGTCTCCGAGGTCATCCAGCGTGCGAAACGAAGCCATTTACCATCCTTGTGTCGCGGTATTGGTATAGGGAGAGGGCGGCGGATCTCCGGGAGAACCGCCGCCCAATCGCAATCAGAGGAACTTGGCGATCACGCCAGCGGTATCGAGCATGCGGTTCGAAAAACCCCACTCGTTGTCATACCACGAAAGCACGCGGACCAGCTTGCCTTCCATGACCGTGGTCTCAAGGCTGTCGATGGTCGACGAGTGCGAATCGTGGTTGTAGTCGATCGACACCAGCGGCTCATCCGAGAAACCCAGAATGCCCTTGAGCGGGCCTTCGGCAGCGGCCTTCAGGAAGCCGTTCACTTCTTCCACGGTCGTGTCGCGCTTCGGCGTGAAGGTCAGGTCGACAACCGACACGTTCGGGGTCGGCACGCGGATCGACGAACCATCGAGCTTGCCCTTGAGCTGCGGCAGAACCTCGCCCACGGCGCGCGCGGCACCGGTGGTGGTCGGGATCATCGACATGGCGGCGGCACGCGCGCGGCGCATGTCGGAGTGGATCTGGTCGAGGATCTTCTGGTCATTGGTATAGGCGTGGATCGTGGTCATGAAGCCACGCTCGATGCCGATGTTCTCGTCCAGAACCTTGGCCATCGGGGCAAGGCAGTTCGTGGTGCACGAAGCGTTCGACACGATCAGGTGATCGCCAGTCAACTTGTCTTCATTCACGCCGAACACGACGGTGAGGTCGACGTTCTTGCCCGGTGCCGAGATCAGCACGCGCTTGGCGCCTGCGGTCAGGTGCTTGCCGGCACTGTCTCGGTCGGTGAAGAAACCGGTGCACTCCAGCGCGATGTCGACGCCATTGGCAGCGTGCGGCAGGTTTGCCGGATCACGCTCGGCGGTCACCTGGATGCGCTTGCCGTTGATGATCAGGTCGCTGCCGTCGACTTCGACGGTACCCGAGAACGGACCGTGGACGCTGTCGCGCTTGAACAGCAGCGCGTTCGACTTCGCGTCAGCCAAATCGTTGATCGAGACCAGCTCAAGGCCGCAATCGGGGCGCTCGAGGATGGCACGCGCAACATTGCGCCCGATACGTCCGAAACCATTGATCGCAACCTTGGTCGCCATTGTCTAAACTCCTCTTTAGTCGCTGATTTTATCCATGATCTTCGGCACAATGGCATCGGCGGTAAAGCCGAAGCGCGCAAAAAGATCCTTCGCGGGGGCCGAAGCGCCGAACCGGTCGATACCGATCTGGAGGCCGCCTGCGGTGTAGCGTTCCCAGCCCAGGGTCGAGCCGGCCTCAATCGAAACGCGCAAGGTCTGCGCATCGCCCAGGATGTCGGCCTTGTAGTCGGCGTCCTGCGCCTCGAACAGTTCCATGCACGGCATCGACACGACGTCCGCGCCAATTCCGCTTGCCTCAAGCTGGTCGGCCACTTCAACGGCGAGCGGCACTTCCGAGCCGGTCGCGATCAGTACGACCTTGCGGGCAGCCGAAGCGGCGCGCAGGCGATAGGCACCGCGCGCGCTCAGCATCTCGCCATCGTGGCGGAGCTGCGGCAGGTTCTGGCGGCTCAGCGCCAGCACCGATGGCGTCTCGGCCGACTGCAGCGCCAGCATCCAGCATTCCGCCGTCTCGATCACGTCGCATGGGCGGAAGACGTAGAGGTTCGGGATCAGGCGCAAAGACATGACCTGCTCGATCGGCTGGTGGGTCGGTCCATCCTCGCCCAGGCCGATGCTGTCATGCGTCAGCACATAGATCGCGCGGGTCTGTTGCAAGGCCGAAAGACGGATCGCGTTGCGGCAATAGTCCGAGAAGATCAGGAACGTGCCGCCATAAGGGATGATGCCGCCGTGCAGCGCCATGCCGTTCATCGCAGCGGCCATGCCGAATTCGCGAATGCCGTAATAGACATAGCGGCCCGAATAATCGGCTGCCGTAAACGGTGCCTGCACCTTTGCCTTGGTGTTGTTCGAGCCGGTAAGATCGGCCGATCCGCCGACCATTTCCGGAATGACCGGAGCAAGCACGTTCAGCGCGTTTTCCGAAGCCTTGCGGGTCGCAACATTCTGGTCTCCCGAAAGCCAGTCGGTGAAGGTCTTCGCGGCTTCATCGCCTGCCGGCAGCTCGCCAGCCATACGGCGCGAGAATTCGGCAGCGCCGGCATCAACAGCGTGGCGCGCTTCCCATTCGGCGCGTGCCGCAGCGCCCTTCGCGCCCAGCGAGCGCCAGTCGGCCATGATCTCTGCAGGAATAACGAACGGCTCAGCCGTCCAGCCCAGACCGGCGCGAGCAGCTGCGATTTCCTCGGCACCGAGCGGCGCGCCGTGGACGTCGTGGCTGCCCTGCTTGTTGGGCGCGCCCTTGCCGATGACGGTGCGGCAAGCGACCAGCGTCGGCTTGTCCGATGCTTCCGCTTCGGCCAGCGCGCGGGCAATATCGGCGAAATCATGGCCATCGCACGAGAGCGTTTCCCAACCGGCGGCGCGGAAGCGGGCCGGGATGTCCTCGCAGGTCGACAGCGAGGTATCGCCGTCGATGGTGATGCGGTTGTCGTCCCACAGAACCTTGAGGCGGCCCAGCTTGAGATTACCGGCAAGGCCAATGGCCTCATGGTTGATGCCTTCCATTAGGCAGCCGTCACCGGCAATCACCCAGGTCTTGTGATCGACCAGCGCATCACCGAAGTTCGCATTCAACTGACGCTCCGCCATCGCGAAACCGACTGCCATCGCGAGGCCCTGGCCGAGCGGTCCAGTGGTGCATTCGATGCCGGGGATCAGGAAGTTCTCCGGGTGTCCGGCGCACACGCTGCCGAGCTTGCGGAAGTTGCGGATGTCATCGATCGTCGGGCTTTCATAACCCGTCAGATGCAGCAGCGAATAAATGAGCATCGAGCCGTGACCGGCCGACAGCACGAATCGGTCGCGATCGGGCCACTTGGGCTGGGCCGGATCGAACTTCAGGAACTGCGCGAAAAGCACGGTGGCAACGTCTGCCATGCCCATCGGCATGCCGGGGTGGCCGCTGTTGGCCGCCTGCACCGCGTCCATCGACAGGGCGCGGATGGCATTCGCCATAGGCGCAAGGCGGGCGGGGTCGAGGGTCATGTAACAGCTCCGGACACGGGAAGGCAGACGATTCGAAAGTGGGGTTTCCTTTAGGGGGAGGCACCGCTGCGTCAAGTTTGCGGCCCGTTTCACGCAGAATAGGCTTTGCTACGGCTCGATACGGGACACGAAGTCCCCGCCGCAATCGCTTGCATTTTTGTCATTTTGCGTTAGCCAACCGGTATGGACGGGGGGTCACTTGAGAGATCGCTCGACAGGATCGAGACAGCCCTTTCCCGCATCACTGCGGCGGCGCAAGAGCCGGGTCGCGAGTCCGGACCGTCCAGTCCCACTATCCCAGACCCCGCTGATCTTGCCGCGCGCCATGAATTGCTCAAGCAATCCGTCACCCGTTCGATCGCCGCGCTCGACGCGTTGATCTCCGGCGATGACAGCTAAGGCGGCTCAGATGGGCAATATCTCGCTATTGATCGGTGGGCGCAATTTCACGGTTGCTTGCGCAGACGGAGAAGAAGGCCACATCGCGACGCTGGGCAGCATGATCGAGGCCAAGCTCGAAGGTTCGGGCGGGCTCGGCAGCCAGAACGAAAGCCGGATGCTGCTGTTTGCGGCATTGCTGCTCGCCGATGAATTGCATGAGCGGCGGGAGCGCACGCCTGTGGCCTCCCTGCCCCCCGGTCTCGAAGAGCGGGTCGCCGCGATTGCGACGCAGCTTGAAAATATCGCCAGCCGACTTGAGGGAAAGACATCGAACGCCTAGATAGGGGGAGACGGGATCTGCCCGGCACGACCGTTCGAAAATCCCTGAGGCTATAAGCAATCCTATGGGGACTGTCTCTGCCCGCATCCTGGTGCGAAGCATATGGTTCCCACCTGACGTCACGCGTCAGAGGATTTCTAGGAAACGACCCACGGTGGACCCGTCACCCCCGACACATACCGCGCAGACCAAGACACTCTTGCGCCAGCGCCTGCGTGAAGAGCGGCGCGCGCATGTCGCTGCCCTGCCTCAGGGCGTGATGAAGCTGATGTTCCTGCGTCCGCCCAGCCCCGTTGCAACAATGCTGCCCGAAGGCGCAACGGTGGGCTTGTACCGTCCCATCGGGGCAGAGGCACCGACGATTGGCTATGCCAATTGGCTGCATGAACGAGGCCATGCGCTGGCCCTGCCCTGGTTCGCCGAGCGCGACGCGCCAATGGTGTTCCGCCGCTGGGCCGATCCCTATGACGACAACGCCATGGAGCGCGGCCCCTACGGTATGGAACAGCCATCTGCCAAGACCGAGACGCTGGTTCCGGATGTCCTCTTTGTGCCGATGCTGGGGTTCACCGCGCGCGGTGAGCGACTGGGCCAGGGCGGTGGCCATTACGACCGCTGGCTGGAAGCCTATCCTGAGACGATCGCAATTGGCCTTGCCTGGGACAGCCAGCTGCTCGACTCGATTCCGACAGAACCGCACGATTTCAAGCTGCGCGCGGTCGTCACCCCGACACGCTTATACGAGGACGATGCCTGAGATGCGCGAACAACCGACCTGGCGCATTCCCATCGGCGTGCTCGGGCTGTGCCTGGGCCTGCTGCTGTATGGCCTTGCGGTTGCCGCATGGGTCGGGCCGCTGATGTCAGGGTGGTCCGCGCTGCTGCAGGCGCCGGTCTATGTCGTTCTGGGGATCGTGTGGATCATGCCGCTGCGCCGGTTTCTGATCTGGATGGAAACCGGCCGCTGGGGTTGATCGCCTGACGCAAGCCGCCTGAACCCCACAGACAATCCAGATGCTCGGCCCGAAGGCCGGAACTATCCGAAAAGTCTGAAGAAAATTCCCAAGTGGCGCGAGTGACGGGGCTCGAACCCGCGACCTCCGGCGTGACAGGCCGGCACTCTAACCAACTGAGCTACACCCGCGTATTTGGGCTTGCACCGCTTGGGAGCCGCGCCACTAAGGCAGGTGGCCGAGGCTGTCAACAGCCTTCCGGCCCGGATGTAATTTTCCCGCCATAGCCTGTGGATAGAGATAATTCCCTGGGCGGATTAACCTTATCTTGGCGCCTGTCAGCCAATGTCCTCTCGTCCGGATCGGACATCGGGGGGATGATCGCTCGTGAATTCGAATTCTGCTGTTGCGCGCCGCTGCGTCGCGCTCGCCGGTATTGCCGGTGCCTTACTGCCTACACTCGCGGCTGCCGCGCCTGCCGTCTCCACGCAAAGCGCGGTCTATATCGAGCGACGCGAACCCGACAGCGACCGCAGGCTGGAACCCGCCGCGCGTCTTAATCGCGGCGACCGGGTGGTGACCGTGGTAAGCTGGTATCGGATGGGCGGGGACGGAAGCTTCACCATCACCAACTCGCTGCCGCAGCGCCTATCCTACCAGGAAAGCGCGCGCGAAAATCAGGAAGTCTCGGTAGACGGTGGCCGGACTTGGGGGGCACTGGCGAACCTGCGGGTCGGATCGCGCAGCGCCACGCCAGAGGATGTTACCCACGTGCGCTGGCGAATTCCCGCCAACTTGGCGGCGCGCGGGTCAGGCCACATCGCCTATAGCGGCATCGTCAGATAGGCTGCGGCTAGCACTTTTCGTATTTCCAGTTCCGCTTCTTCCCCAAGGCGATCCACTCGATCGCCTGAACCATCCGCTTCGCACGCGTCGCCCCAGTCTTCGCTTCGGTGATCCACTTAAGGTAGTCGCGGCGGGCGGATGGTGAAAACCCTTCGAACACGCTCTGCGCCTCTGGAAGGTGCGCCAGCGCGGCGGCGAAATCGGCTGGCATCGGGATTTCGGGTTTGGGCTTGCGCGCCACGGGCTTTTTCGTCGCGCTGCCCTGCTCCAGTATCCGGCTGCGGGCGGTTTGCAGACCGGCGATCAGGTCAGCTTCGGGAGGAAGATCGGCCAGGCCGGTGATCTTGCCGTACTGGCCCATAGCGTCGCCCTGGCGCCCATCGCCGTGGATCACCAAAGCGCAGTGTGCCTTGAAGCCGGCGATGCCCGCTACGTTCTTCCCGTTGACCGTGAAGTGCGGCATCCCCCACTTGATCGTCTCTACGGCATCGGGAAGCGCCCGGTGCACCAGCGCGCGCAGATGCTGCAGGATCGGCTGGGCAAAGTCTGCCGCTTTGCCGATGTACTCGTCGACCCGCGCGTCCTTCGCCATGCCCCCTGCTCCTAGTTGGCCAGCAGCACCGCCGGGGCTTCGATCAGCTTCTTCAGTTCCTGCGCGAAGCTGGCGGCATCCCAGCCATCGACAACGCGGTGGTCGCAGCTCATCGAGATATTCATCAGCTTGCGCTTCTCGATCCGCTCGCCCCCGCTCGCATCCTTCACGAACATCGGACGTTCGACGATACGGTTAGGGCCGATGATCGCCACTTCGGGCCGATTGATCACCGGCGTCGTGGCGACGCCGCCCATCGGGCCAAGCGAAGTGACAGTCAGCGTCGAGCCGGAAAGCTCGGACGACTTGGCCGATCCTTCTCGCGCGGCCTTTGCCAGCCGCGAAATCTCGGCGGCCAGTTGCCACAGGTTGCGGCTCTGGGCATCGCGGATCACCGGCACCATTAGACCTCCGGGCGTCTGCGCGGCGATGCCGAGATGCACCGCGCCGTATCGCGTCACCACGCCCGCCTCGTCATCGTAATGCGCATTGAGCATCGGAAAGTCGGGGATCAGGCGGCAGATCGCAGTGATCAGCAGCGGCAGCATCGTCAGCTTGGGGCGATCTCCGCGCGCCGAATTCAACTGCGCCCGCGCCTCTTCGAGCGCGGTGACATCGTATTCCTCGACATAGGCGAAGTGCGGGATGTTGCGCTTGGACGCCGCCATGTTCTCGGCAATACGGCGGCGCAGGCCGATGACCTTGACCTGCTCGTCCTTGCCCGTTCGCCCGGCAGGCTGGAAGCCACCGGCGGCGTTATAGGACAGGAAGGCATCAAGATCGGCATGGCGCAATCGGCCATCCTCAGCCGGGCGGACTTCAGCCAGATCGATGCCGAGATCCTTGGCCCGCTTGCGCACCGCCGGGCTGGCGAGAACCTTGGCGTGGGAAGCGACTGTCGCAGGCACTGCCGGTGTTGCGACTGGCGGTTCGACCGGCTCCGCGCGCACAGGGGCGGGCGCCGGGGCAGGTTCGGAGGCTGGCTCGGGCTTGGCCACCGGCGCTTCAACCGATTCGGTTTGCGACAGGACGGGCTGCGCTGCGCTTGCTGCGGCGCTCGCCTGCGGACCGTCGCCCGCTTCGTTGCCCTCGCCTTCGACCTCGATCACGACCAACGGCGAGCCGATGGCGATCACATCGCCCTCAGCACCTGCGACTTCGACGACGGTGCCCGAAACCGGGCTTTCCATCTCGACCGTCGCCTTGTCCGTCATCATGTCGGCGAGACGGCCGTCTTCCTCTACCTTGTCGCCGATCTTGACATGCCAGGCGACAATCTCGGCCTCGGCAATACCTTCGCCGATATCGGGGAGCCGGAACGTGAAGCGTCCCATCGGATCAATCCTCCATCAACCGGTCCACTGCCTCGCCAATGCGGACAGGACCGGGGAAATATGCCCACTCAAGGCTGTGCGGATAAGGGGTATCGAAACCTGTGACGCGCTCGACCGGTGCTTCCAGGTGATAGAAGCAACGCTCCTGCACCAGCGTGGCGAGTTCAGCGCCGAAGCCCGAGGTGCGTGTCGCCTCGTGCACGACGAGACACCGGCCGGTCTTGCGGATCGATGCTTCGATGGTCTCGATATCGAGCGGCACCAGCGTGCGCAGATCGATGATCTCGGCATCGATGCCCTTTTCGGCGAGCACCGCCGCAGTGACATGCACCATCGTGCCGTAAACCAGCACGGTGAGCGCAGAGCCTTCCCGCACAACCCGCGCCTTGCCCAGCGGGATCCTGTAGTAGCCTTCCGGCACCTCGGCGTCGGGATGTCCTTTCCAAGCCCGGGAAGGCTTGTCGTAATACCCTTCGAACGGACCGTTGTAGATCCGTTTCGGCTCGAAGAAGATCACCGGATCGTTGTCCTCTATCGCGGCGATCAGCAGGCCCTTTGCGTCATGCGGGTTCGACGGAATAACGGTCTTGAGGCCGGCGACATGCGTGAACATCGCTTCCGGGCTCTGGCTGTGCGTCTGCCCGCCGAAGATGCCGCCGCCAAATGGCGTGCGCACGGTCATCGGCGCAGTGAACTCGCCCGCCGAGCGATACCGGATACGCGCAGCCTCGGAGACCAATTGATCAAGGCCGGGATAGATATAGTCAGCGAACTGGATCTCGGGCACCGGGCGCAGGCCATAGGCCCCCATCCCCACTGCCACGCCGATGATGCCGCATTCGTTGATCGGCGTATCGAAAACACGGGTCTTGCCGTATTTCGCCTGCAACCCGGCAGTCGCGCGAAACACGCCGCCGAAATAGCCGATATCCTCGCCCAGGATCACCACATTGGGATCGCGGGCGAGCATGATGTCCAGCGCCTCGTTGATCGCCTCGATCATGTTGAGGCTGCGCGCGGGGGCTTCAGCCAGAGTGACGGGTTCTTCCTCGATCATGGCGTGCCCCTCATTCCTTCCAGTCCGGCCATTTGGTGCGTCGCTCGCGAATGGCTTGTTCGGCCTGTTCCTGAAGATGCCAGGGCAGTTCCTCGAACACGTCCTCGAACATCGTGTGGAACGGGTGGTGCATGCCGTGACCGAGGATGCCGTTCTTCTCGGCTTCCTTGGTCGCCGCTTTGACCTGATCCATCAGTTCGCGGTCCATCGCTTCCTGCTGATGCTCGGACCACTCGCCCAGCGCGATCAGGTGGTTCTTGAGTCGCGTGACCGGATCGCCGAGCGGCCATTCCTCGCGCTCCTGCGACGAGCGATAGGCGGCGGGATCGTCCGAGGTCGAATGCCCTTCGGCGCGGTAGGTGAAATGCTCAATCAGCGTCGGACCGACATTGGCGCGGGCGCGATCCGCCGCCCAGCGCATCGCGGCGTAGACGGCCAGGGCATCGTTGCCATCGACCCGCAGCCCGGCGATGCCATAGCCGATGGCGCGCGAGGCGAAGGTCTGCCGCTCGGCGCCGGCAAAGCCCGAAAAGCTGGAGATCGCCCACTGGTTGTTGACGATGTTGAACACTACCGGCGCGTTATAAACGGTGGCGAACATCAGCGCGGAATGGAAATCGCCCTCCGCGCTCGATCCCTCGCCGATGAAGGTGGTGGCAATGCGGGTGTCGCGCTTGATCGCGCTGGCCATCGCCCAGCCCACCGCCTGCGGATACTGCGTGGCGAGGTTGCCCGAGATCGAGAAGAACCCGTAATCGCGCGCCGAATACATGATCGGCAACTGCCGGCCTTTCAGCATGTCCGCCCGATTGGAGTAGATCTGGTTGATCATCTCGACGAGCGGGTAATCGCGCGCGATCAGGATGCCCTGCTGGCGATAGCTCGGGAACACCATGTCGTCTGAAGCGAGGGCGAAAGCACTGGCGACGGAGATCGCCTCTTCTCCGGTGCACTTCATGTAGAAGCTGGTCTTGCCCTGCCGCTGGGCGCGATGCATCCGGTCGTCGAAGGCGCGGGTCAGGGCCATTGTGCGCAGCATCCGGCGCAGCGTTTCAGCATCGAGACGCGGATCCCACGGACCCACCGCGCGGTTATCCTCATCCAGCACGCGGACAAGATCGGTGCACAACGGCCAAGTTTCCGAAGGCGGCGCGTTCTCGTCCGGGCGCGGTTGTTTGCCCGCTGGAGGAATGATCAGATCCGAATAATCGACGACGTCGCCCGGCCGGTATTTCGGCTCGGGCACATAGAGTTCCAGCGGCGGCAGGTTGCCACGCACCGTGCCGGAACCGGCTCGATCATCGGCCATCTCTCGCGCTCTCCCGCATGCCCGACTACAATCGGACGTTGAAGCATAATTCCAATACTAGGTCATAATATTTCAAACTTAAGCAATGTCAATCAGACCGCGACCGGCGCCGCGATATGTGCCTGCGGCGCGTACCCGGTCACTTCCAGATCCTCGATCCGATAGTCGAAAATCGTTTCGGGACATCTTGCAAAGGTAAGCCGCGCATCGCCCGACGGTTCCCGCGCGAGCTGCGCTTCGACCAGTTCCGCGTGGTTGAGATAGAGGTGAACGTCGCCGCCAGTCCAAACCACCTCACCCGGCTCAAGTCCGCATTGGTGCGCGATCATCCGCGTCAGAAGCGCGAGCGACCACATGTTGAAGGCAAACCCCAGCCCAAGATCGCAACTGCGCTGGTAGAGCAGTCCGGAAAGGCGATTACCCGAGACGTGAAACTGGTAGGTCTTGTGGCAGGGCGGCAGCGCCATCGCATCCAGTTCCGCGACGTTCCAGCCTTCGATGATGTGGCGGCGACCGCCGGGATTGGTCTTGATGCCTTCGATGACTTGCGTGACCTGGTCGATGCCCTTCGCACGCCGGCGGAACAGCATCCCTTCATCGTCGCAGCCGGCTTCGTCATAGACGGGCCAGTCAACCCACTGCTTGCCATAGACTGGTCCGAGGTCGCCCCAACGCGCGGCAAAATCGGCATCTTCCACTATGCGCCGCGAAAAGTCAGCGCGACCGATATCCTCGCCGGTTTCGCGGCGATAGCGATCGAGCGGCCAGTCCGTCCAGATTTCCACGCCCTGCGCGCACAGCGCGCGAATGTTCGTATCACCGGTCAGGAACCACAGCATCTCGCGGCTGGCGGTTTTCCAGTAAACCCGCTTGGTGGTGAGCAGCGGCATTGCGCCGCCCGCCAGATCGAAGCGAATCGTCGCGCCAAAAATTGAGCGGGTGCCCACGCCGGTGCGGTCGACCCGTTCGTCGCCGGTTTCCCAGATGCGGCGCATCAGGTCGAGGTATTGCCACTCCCAGTGGCTGCGCGCTTCGGCGCGGGCGATCGTCAGGGCTTCGGCCATGCAGCAACCTAGCCCCGCCCCGTGTGCCTGCCAAGCGCCAAGCCAGCACTCTTGCGGAACCCGCGACTTCGGAGCAAATTTCCAGGCCAGTCATAATTCTCTGCCATGGCGGCGTTTGGCGGGTTGCCACCCCGCAAATCGCTCTCTATAGGCCCGCTCCTGCCTCGCGCTGTCTCACGGCGGCTGCGACTGGTCGGGGAGTAGCTCAGCCTGGTAGAGCACTGTCTTCGGGAGGCAGGGGCCGGAGGTTCGAATCCTCTCTCCCCGACCAATTTATCTGTTTGTTATGGCGCACAACTGCATCTGTGAAGGCAGGGGTTGCAGCTTCAGCTTGAACCTTGCGCCCACGGTCAACCGCTTTAGCGATTTCTAGCCGGCCCCATCAGGTTACTCGCCCCGCGTTGCGCCGCAAGCACATAAGTATTCATCCCTAATTTTCTGATATTTGGATAAATCTAAAACTCCCATTGGAGTTTAATGATTTTACCGGATCATCTGTTTGCGATGGCCTATTTCATATAACTTGATATTTTTTACTGACTAATAGTACTCGATTTTTTGGCGATCACCTCAACTTCTGTCCAAACCCGGAAGATAGATTGAGCGATATTTGCGAGCTTTCAAGCTTGACCGATTTTCGCACCGAGAAGGATAGGCCGAGATCCGCGCAAGTTAAATCGGATCAAAGTCTCATGTGCCTTTACTTCAAATTCATTCAGGCAGAAGAAGACGCAGCCTGAACCGGCCGACAGAAGGAGAACAGCATGACGGATGCGGACAAGCCTGACCTCACAACGCTTACGGTGCAATTGTTGAGCGCCTATGTCGGGAACAATAGCGTAGCGCCCGAAGCACTTCCCGAGCTTATAGCCGCGACGCGCTCTGCCCTGTCAGGAGAAGCAGCTCCGGTTATCCCAACCGAGCCGGAATACGTGCCTGCGGTCAGTATTCGCAAGAGCCTCTCTTCATCCAACCATATTCTCAGCATGATCGATGGCAAACCGTACAAGACGCTAAAGCGTCACATCGGTATTCACGGCATGACCCCAGCAGAATATCGCAGTCGCTATGGCTTGCCTAAAGACTATCCAATGGTAGCGCCTGCTTATTCCGAACAACGACGTGCGACGGCCGAGCGTATAGGACTTGGTACCAAATTTCGGCGTCCTGCCGGGTCGGAGTCTAAAGACGACATCTCAGCTGTAGCAGATGAGCAAACGAAGGCGCCTGCAGAGCCAGCACCGTCGGTCGAAGCGGCTCCTCCTGCCAAGGAAGCGTCTTCTCCGACAACCAAGCGACCGCGCAAAAAGCTCTCGATCGCCCTGGCAAAGGCTGAACCGGCCAAGGTTCGCACCAAAAAGGCCCCGGCAGCAAAGCGTTCCGAGCCAGACCCTGCAATAGTTGCCGACACTGCACCGCCGAAAGCAGCGAAAGAACCGCGCAGAACGGCGAGAGCGAAGTCCGGTACGCCGGAGGCCAAGGCAGCAGCGCCAGAAGCCACCGGCGAACCCGTGCGCAGGAAAGTCGGACGGCCACGCAAGGTCAGGGACGCCGATACCGCAAGCTGAGGCGGGGCCAGATGATCCCAACTCCGCTGGCGTAGACGAGACCTTCAGTTCGTGATGAACACGCGGCTCACAGCAATTGTGAGAACCGCTTGACCGGACGTGCCTGAGAAAATTTGGAGTTCACGCGCCACCTCTGGCGGACCTCATGCGTTGCACTTTCACGCAGCGATAAGGACCACCGGCGATGACCAAGACTTTGACTGAGCTTTCCGAGAAGATGAAGGAGCTCGACTTCGCCATGCTGGCGACGCGCACCGAAGGCGGCGCAATCGCTTCGCGGCCGATGAGCAATAACCGCGAAGTCGAATACAATGGCGATGCGTGGTTTTTTGCCGATGGCAGCTCCCGCATGGTTGAGGACATTACCGCCGATCCGCAAGTCAATCTGAGCTATCAGGGAAAGTCCGGCATGCTGGGGCTGCGTCCGTTCTTTCTCGCGGTCGAGGGCCATGCAACGCTGATCCACGACAAGCTTCGGCTTGCCGAGCACTGGACCAAGGGCCTTGAGCGCTGGTGGCCGGACGGCATCGATACGCCCGGGCTCGTGCTGATCAAGGTGAGCGGCAAGCGCGCGCACTATTGGGATGGCGAGGATCAGGGCGAACTCGTGCTGCCTCCCGTGGATGCGCTCGCGTGAACGCGGCAACCCGGAAGCGCGCGATGCTGAAAGCAGTACTGATACCGATAGCCCTGTTTGGTCTGGCTGGGTGCAAGCTGGACCAGGCAGGGACCAGCGATGATGCCAAGCGCGAGGATGCCGCAAAGGCACCCGCCGACGCCGGCGATTCGGTGGATGCCCTCGCCGCGCACGATCCGGCGCAAGGGCAGTCGGTCAGCCCCGCGCAGGCAGACGACAAGCCGCGTCCCGTGATGCAGGCGCAAGTTGTTCTGGATCGTCTGGGCTTCACGCCCGGTGTCGTCGATGGCCGCGAAGGGCTATCCACCCGTAATGCGCTGGCCGGTTTTCAGGATGCCAACGACCTGCCGGCATCCGGCGAATTCGATGATGCCACGCGCAAAGCACTTGCGCAGTGGAGCAACATACCTGCCACGCGCGTCGTCACGATTCCTGCCGATTTCGCTGCTGGGCCGTTCGTGAAACTGCCGGAAGATGCGGCGCAGCAAGCCAAGCTGCCGGCCATGAGTTATGAAACCCTCGACGAGAAATTGGCCGAGCGTTTCCACACCACGATCGACACGCTCAAGGCGCTTAATCCGCGGCCAAATACGGCTCCTGCCACGCCGAAGCCAACCGAGGGTGCTGTCCAGCCCTACTTCCGTGCCGGCGATCGCATCCGGGTGCCCAACGTGGGCGGCGACCGGATTGACGCGGCTTCGGTCAGCGATGCCAAGTGGCGCACTACACTGACTTCGCTTGGGGTCGGGTCGAATCAACCCAAGGCTGCCAGCATCGTCGTCAGCAAATCGCGTTCGACGTTGCGCGCCTATGACGACAAGGGCAAACTCATCGGTGCGTTCACCGCTACCATGGGGTCACAACACGATCCGTTGCCGTTGGGCACATGGAAAGTAAAAGGCACCGCTTACAATCCGCCCTTCCACTACAACCCCGAACTGTTCTGGGATGTATCCGACGACGAGTCCAAGCAGTTGCTGCCGCCAGGGCCGAACGGGCCGGTGGGCGTCGCGTGGATCGATCTCAACAAGGAGCACTATGGCATCCACGGTACGCCGAACCCCGAAACGATCGGGCGCGCGCAAAGCCATGGCTGCGTCCGCCTGACGAACTGGGACGTCGCCCGACTCGCCCAAATGGTGTCGCCCGGCACGAAGGTCGTATTCGAGGCCTGAGGTGAAGGCGCGCTTTACCCTTGCCGCGCGAATATTGCTGGTAGCGGTGTTGTTGGGGGTCGCCTTCGTCTTCATCGGTCAGCAGCGCGATGGCGGAACAAAGCCGAGCGGGCTGGAAGCTGATACGGCAAAGACAACCAGGCCTGTCAGCAGAACCGCTGCTCCGCCGCGTTCCAGCGCCCGCATCGCTGGCCGTGGTCCACTACCTTGTCTGGACAAGGCGGGGCTGGTCGTCCCCGTTCAGGGTGTCGCCCGGTCCGCGCTGGTGAATACCTTCGATGACGCGCGATCGGACGAGCGGCTGCACGATGCGATCGATATCATGGCGCCCACCGGCACCCCGGTCATCGCGGCGGCAGCAGGCCGGGTCGAGAAACTGCTGCAATCTGACGCTGGCGGAAACACTGTTTATGTCCGCTCAACGGATCGCCGCACGATCCACTATTACGCCCACCTCGATCAGTATGCGTCCGGACTGCGTGAGCATAAGATGATCGCGCAGGGGCAATTGCTCGGTACGGTGGGCTATTCGGGCAATGCCGATCCTGCCGCGCCCCATCTGCATTTCGCGCTGATGGTGGCAGGACCCGACGGAGAGTGGTGGGACCATGGCGCCGCACTGAACCCTTATTCCTATCTGGCGAAACCAACGCCGCGCCAGCGCAAATGTGAAACCTCGCGGCAGCGCTAGTGCGGGAACCAATTCCGCTGGTCATGGCTTTCTCGTCCGGAGGATTATGCCATGGCTGCACGACCATATTGGAAGGGGCAAATACGCCTCGCACTTGTTTCGATCCCGGTTGAAGTCTTTCCCGCGACGAAGTCAGGCGCGGCGATCAGTTTTCGCCAGATCCACGAGCCTTCGGGCAAACCGATCAACTACGAAAAGGTGGTTCAAGGCATCGGGCCGATTGATCGGGACGATATCGTCAAGGGCTTCGAGATTTCCAAGGGCAATTACGTGTTGCTCGACGATGAGGAAATCGAGGCGGCAAAAGTCGAGAGCCGCAAGACACTGGAACTTGTCCAGTTCGTCGATCAAGGCGAGATCGACGTCTTCTATTTCGAGAAACCCTACTACGTCGTTCCCGCCGATGAACTGGCCGAAGAAGCCTATATCGTCCTGCGCGAAGCCCTGCGTGCAGCGGGCAAGGTTGCGCTCGGCCAAATGTCGGTGCGCGGGCATGAGCAGCTTATTTCGCTCAAGCCCTGCGGCAAGGGCATCGTGCTGGAGACCCTGCGCTATGCCGACGAGGTTCGCCGCGCCCAGACCTATTTCGCGGAGATAGGCACTTCCAAACCTGAGGTGGAATTGCTCGATCTGGCCAAGACTCTGATCGACAAGAAGAGCTCGCCGTTCAAGCCAGACGTGTTCCACGACCGCTATCTCGATGCCCTAACGACGCTGATCGACAAGAAGTCCAAGGCCAAGGGCAAGCGCATCCTGGAGGACGTGGACGAGCCCGAAGCCAAGGGCAAATCGAACGTCATCGATCTGATGGCCGCGCTCAAGAAATCGGTGGGCAGCACTGCTGGTGCCAAAAAACCTGCCGTGAAAAAGGCCCCCGCCAGCAAGAAGAAGCCCGCGCCCGCGAAGCGCAAATCCGCCTAGCCCATGGAGTTGAACGCTTCCGCGTCACTTCTTCTGCTCGACGGGCAACTCATTATGAGGCTCGGAGCGGCTGCGGTGCTTGGCCTGCTCCTCGGGCTCGACCGCGAGGTGCATGGACATGCCGCCGGCGTCCGTACGCACGGATTGGTCTGCTTTTCCGCCGCCGCGATGACCATTTCCGTGATCGCTCTTTATATGCAGCTTGGGCCCGGGCGGTTAGACCCCTTGCGCGTGTTCGAAGCCGCCGGCGCATTCGTTGGAATCATCGGCGCGGGCCTGATCGTGTTTTCTGGTGGACTGATCCATAATATCACCACCGCCGCGCATCTCTGGCTGGCAGCAATAATCGGCATAGCCTGCGGCGCGGGTCAATGGCCGCTGGTCGCGATCGGTTCCATCATCAGCCTGGTGATGATCACCATCCTTGGTTTGATCGAGACTCGCATCACCCGCCAGCGCCGTATTGGCGAGCAGCACAATCGCGAAACCAAGCCATGACTGCCAAGCGCGATCCACTCGCCGAATACAATCGCAAGCGCGATTTTGCGAAAACCGCCGAACCTGCGGGTGAGCATGGCAAGGGCGGGTCTGGCAACATTTTCATCGTCCAGAAGCACGCCGCCACGCGTCTCCACTGGGATTTGCGGCTGGAAATCGATGGCGTGCTGAAAAGCTGGGCGGTCACCAAGGGCCCCTCGCCTGATCCCGAGATCAAGCGCCTGGCTGTGCGGACCGAAGATCACCCGATGGCCTACGCCGAGTTCGAGGGGATCATTCCGGATCGCGAATACGGCGGCGGATCGGTCATGCTGTGGGATCGCGGCACATGGGAACCCATCGCCGGGAAAAGCGCCAAGGACATCGAAAAGGGCCACCTGCATTTCACGCTCCAAGGTGAGCGAATGAAGGGGGAATGGCTGCTGATCCGGCTAAAGCCCAAACCCGGCGAGAAGCGCGAGAACTGGCTGCTGCGCAAAATCGACGACGATTACGCCGAGAGCGGCGATCCGCTGATCGAACGCGAACTGACGAGCGTTCTCACCGGCCGTTCGATGGCCGAAATCGCCGCCGACAAGCAGGGAAGTTTCTCGTTGGAGGGTCGCAAGGGCAAGGCGTTCGCATCGCAGATGGCCAAGGCCGCGAGCCACAATAGTGCAACGGGAAAGCCGCGCAGGAAGAAACCCGTCGCCCTCCCCCGCTTCCGCAAGCCGCAACTCGCTACGCTGGTCGACGCGGTGCCTGCGGGCAACGACTGGATGCACGAGATCAAGTTCGATGGCTATCGCGCACTGATCGGCGCAGCAGGCGACGAGGTACGGGTCTGGACCCGCAATGGTCTGGACTGGACGGACAAGTTCGCGCCGCTGGCTGCCTCGCTCGCGGCGCTCGATCTGCCCTCCTGCCTGATCGATGGGGAAATCGTGGCGCTCGACGGCGATGGTAATCCCGATTTTTCCACACTGCAATCGGTGCTCAAACGCGGCCATGGCTCACAGGGCGAAAACGATGCGCTCACGCTGTTCGCTTTCGACCTGCTGGAGATCGACGGTGAGGATCTGGCGAGCCGCCCAAACATCGAGCGCAAGGAACGGCTGGAGGCGCTGCTACGGGAAGCCAGCGGGCCGATCCGGGTTGCCGATCATGTCATCGGGGCTGGCGAAAAACTGTTCGCCGGCCTGTGCGGTGCCCGCCAGGAAGGTATCATCTCCAAAAAGATCGATGCGACGTACGCGGGGCGGCGCACGCGCGACTGGGTCAAGGTGAAGTGCACCCGCCGCCAGGAATTCGTCATCGTCGGCTATGCAGCATCGCGCGCGAAAGGACGTCCGTTTGCCTCGCTGCTGCTCGCACAGCATGAAGACGGCAAGCTGATCTACAAAGGCCGCGTCGGCACTGGATTCAATGCCGATACATTCGAGGAACTAGGCGGCAAATTCGCCAAGCTTGAGCGCAAGTCCGCTCCCGTCGAGGTAGTAGGCGCCGAGGCACGCGGCGTAACGTGGCTCAGCCCCAAGCTGGTGGCCGAAGTCGCCTTCGCCGAATTTACCGCAGACGGCCGGGTGCGCCATGGTAGCTACCTTGGCCTGCGCGAAGACAAGAAAGCCGCCGCAGTCAAACCGGAGCGCCCTGCCGCGACGCCGGTGGAGCATGACGTCGAGATCAGTAGCCGCGATCG
>CAZCUS010000024.1:0-41969 GCA_964502105.1 uncultured Novosphingobium sp.
GACAAGCACATCGAGGTGATCGTTCGCCAGATGCTGCAGAAGGTCGAGATCACCAACGGCGGCGACACCACGCTGCTGGCCGGCGAGCAGGTCGACTACGAGGAAATGAACGAGTACAACGCCAAGCTCCCCGCCGGTCAGAAGCCGGCGGAAGGCAAGCCGGTGCTGCTGGGCATCACCAAGGCTTCGCTGCAGACGCGTTCGTTCATCTCGGCGGCATCGTTCCAGGAAACCACCCGCGTGCTCACGCAGGCGGCCGTGGAAGGCAAGAAGGACTCGCTGATCGGTCTCAAGGAGAACGTGATCGTCGGGCGCCTGATCCCTGCCGGTACCGGCGCAGGCATGAACCGTGTCCGCGTTGCCGCCACCAGCCGAGATGTCGCGCTGCGCGCGCAGTATCGCAAGCTGCAGGAATCGCTGATCGCTCCGGCAAGCGCAGCGGCGGAACACGCCGCTGAACTGAAGCGCAACCCAGCCGATGACCTCGGCGACTCGCCGCTGGCCGCAGTCGAGGGGGAAACCCATGGCACCGATGCGGATGCGGGCGATTACCTGCTGAAGAGCGACGACGCGGAATAGCCCCCGCGCCTCGCTGGCAATGAAATGGCCCCGCTGGAGCAATCCGGCGGGGCTTTTTCTTTTGGTGAGCTGCCCGTGCTTGGCGTCCGTCGTGGCCTGAAGTAGCATCGCGTCATGGTCCGACCCTTCGCTCTCGCGCTTGCCTTCGCCGCCATGGCCCTGCCCGCCACGGCATCCGAATACGTTCCGCCGCCAGAATCTGGCGAGCAAACGCAAGTGCGCTCCTCAACCGACGCCCAGCGCCTGCTCCGCAACAAGGGTATCACGCTGCAATGGATCGACTGGAACACGCGCGGTTCGGCGTTCGTCTCGCGCGATGGCGCACTATGGAAATTGCGCGCCGCGCAGGCGCAGGCCGGCGGCCCGGGCCGCCTGTTCCTTGACGGGGTTATCACCGAAATCGGTGCGGGTTACTTCACGTTTCGCGGCACAATCCGCATCACCGACACGCCCGATACGGGCCGCAGTTGCGAGAAAACGAAGGACTGGCACTTCGCGATAACGCAAGACCGGCCGTATTACCGCCTGCGCGAATTCGAATGGTGCGACGGCCTGACCGATTACATCGACCTCTATTTCTAGAGCCGATAAGTCGTAACCGCCCAGGCCATCTCTCATTTAGGAGGCCTCAGGTAACGGTGAACACCGCCAGCGCCTCGCTTTTGCCGCGCACCGCGACGCGGTCGATCTCGGTCAGCGCGATCCGGCCGGCGACATCCGCAGCGGTGCGTTCACCGATGACGATCGGCACGCCGTAGTCCTTGCACTTGCTCTCCAGGCGCGAAGCTGTGTTCACCGTGTCGCCCAGCGCCGAATAGTCGAAGCGGATCTTCGAGCCGACATTGCCGACGACGCATTCGCCAGAATTCACGCCGATGCCAATGCGCACTTCCGGCTTGCCTTCATCTCCGGAGCGCTCTGGCAGGCGCGCGCCGATGTCGCGGTTGATCGCGGGCATGGCCTCCATCATCGCGATGCCTGCGGACACTGCCTTGAACGCATGATCGGCATCGTCGAGCGGCGCGTTCCAGAACGCCATGATGCAATCGCCCATGTATTTGTCGATTGTTCCGTCGTGCGCGATGACGATGTCGGACAGCGGCGTCATGATGTCGTTGATGAGCTCAACCAGACCTTCCGGATCGCCCTTCATCAGTTCCGAGATCGTGGTGAAACCGCGAATGTCCGCAAACAATACGGAGAGATCCTTGCGCTCGCCGCCAAGCTTGAGCAGCGTCGGATCGGCCACCAGCTTTTCCACCATCGCCGGCGAGATATATTGCGAGAACGCAGCCTGCACCTCGCGGCGGCGGCGTTGCTCGGCGGCGAAATCGCGCGTGGCGATAGCCGCGACGGTCAGGCCGATGGCGAACACAGGTTCGGTGGGCGAGACCCAGAAGCGGCCAAAGCGCAGCACCAGCCACGAACCGACCAACGTGACCGCGATCAACCCCAGCGCCGCCGCAAGCCGCCGCATCGCCCCGTCGGGCCGCGTCGCCAGCAGGCCGAGCAGCCCGCCGAAAACCAGCACAAGCAGGCCCGCCCAATACGGCGGCTCGCCGATCCACAGGCGGTGGGCAAGGTTGTCGAGGATATTGGCGTGCACTTCCGGCCCGCTCATCAGGCGCCTTGTGGTGAGCGTGTAGGGCGTCTCGAACACGTCGATGCCCTGATCTCCCACTTCGGGGGAGGCCTGCAGGTTGTAGCCGACGATGACCACCGCATCCTTGAAGAAGCCGGGCGGCAGGAATTTCTCCGGATCGAGCGCCTGGTAATAGGACACGCGCGGATAGCTGGCCGCCGGGCCGAAATACTGGATGCGTTTGCCGCCCGCCGCCGGCATGGGCGTGCCGCCAGACACCTTGAGCAATTGCTGGTCGAACGAATCGGCATAGCGGGCAATGCGCCGCGCCACGCCGTCGCTGTCGAGCGCGATGCTGACGACGCCGCTGCGCGCACCGGCGGCCATCAGCGCGGGAAACGGATCGGTGCGCACCAGCATCTCGCCGAAGCCGTTGTCGCTCACCGTTTCATCCGCCGCGAATACCACGTCCGGCCCGGCCGCAGCGGCGAGCACGGCATCATTGGCCGGATCGGCCCCTTCGGCGAACAGCACGTCGAAGCCGATGGCCGTCGCGCCGGCCTTGCGCAGACTCTCGATCAGGCGCGCGTGGATATCGCGCGGCCACGGCCATTGCGCCCCCACTTCGGAGAAGCTCGGCTCATCGATCGCGACAAGGATCGCGCCGGGCCGGTCGGGCACCGGCGGGGCCAACGTCGACATCAGATCGAAGCCACGGTTGGTCAGGTCCTGCCACACGGGCTGGGTCCGCAGCAGCGCAAGCAGGATCACGACGGCAAGGGCAATCATCCCGCTCGACGCGATCCGGCTGCGCAAGTGATGCATCAAAAGCGCACTTTGCCGGTGAAGATGAGCGTGCGGCTTGGTGCCTGCACGCCCGAAGCCGCACTGTACTTGCGGTTCAGCAGGTTGAGCGCCTGGACCGAAAGATAGAACCGGCGGCCGAACGGCTCCCACTGCACTTTCGCGTCGGCGATGACGAAGTCCTTGCGGCGCACCTTGAGGTCATCGATCTGCCCGCCGATCAGGTTCGCACCGATCTCGGCCTTGAGGCGAAGAGGCGCGGGCACGGTCCACACCGCGCTCACCCGGCCAGTGTGCTTGGGCACGAAGGGCAGCTGGTCGCCCTTGAAGTAGCGGCAGCTTATCCCGGCAACGACTTGGGTCGAGCAGCCCGAATTGCTGAGGATCGACGAAGCCTGCGTGGACAGGCCGCTGTTGAACACGCCGCGCATCGAACTGTCGGTATAGGCGTAGGATGCACGCAGTCCCAGGTTGCCGCCGACCCACCAGTTCGCCTCCACGCTTGCGCGCTGCAGCCGCACCGGGCCACCGGAAAGCTCGATGCTCGAATCAGGGACGGTGTAGCTTACGCCGTCGTGACGCTGGTCCTGCAGTTCGATGGCGGTGAAGAAGTGGCGGCTCCACTGCGCGTCCCAGCGCACGATATGGCTGCGCGTGCGAAAAACGTCATCGGTCGGGAAAGTATTGCCCTTTAGGCCCAGCACGTTGACCGGCCGGAACGTGAAAGGAAACAGCGTCTTGGTTTCCCGCAGCGTCGCCATGCGGAACCAGTGGCCCGGCGCAGGCTCTGCTGCCACGCCGATGCGCCAGTCGACATCGGTGGAGTTGTTGTCCCCCAGATCGGAGCCGCCCGCCGTCACCCCCACTTCCAGATTGACCACATTGATCTGGCCTTCGAGCGTGATGAAATCGTTCGCTCGGTAACGCAGGTTCAGATAGCCGCGCAATTCGCCGTAATCGACGACGGTATCGGCAAACAGCAGTCCGGGCGTATCCGGGTTGGCGATATCGAACACGAACGTGTCGGTCGCGATCGAATAGTCGGCATATTCGACGCCCGCCCGCGCATCGAGCATGCCGAAGCTCTTCGCGTAGTTTGCGCTGAAGTACTTGAAATCCAGTTCGGTGGACTGCACCCGCGCTGGGATTTCCGCGTCGATGATCGCCAGATCGTCGAAGGACAGCGAATCCAGCTTGGTCAGCTTGATCTTGCCGATGCCCCCCGCAAACGTGGCGCGATTGCGATAGCCGAATTCGTGGCTCCACACCCCGAACCCGAAGGAGGTCTTCTGGTTTGTCTCTTCGCGCGAGATGGTCACGGTCGGCCCGCCAAAGTTGAGGTCGGTGAGCGCGCGGTCCTCGTCCTTGTTGTATGTGGCGGCCACAGCGACCTGATCGTAGGCGGTCGGCTCGAAGCCCAGGTAGGCTTCGATACTGCCCTCTTCGCCGCCGTCGTTGCGCGAGATGATCCCCAGACCGGGAGCGACGCCAAGATCGGGACGCAGGCGATCGTCACGGTAGTCGCTGTACGTGCCCTCGATGCCGAAGGCGATCGGCATCGGGCTGAGCGTGATGCCGTTGGCTTTGCCCGTTGCGGTCTTTCGTTCCCGCAAGTCCTCGGTCAGGTAATCGCCGCCCGCCTCGGCCTCGAAGAAGCTGCCGTTGTCGAACTGGAGCAGGCGGCGCGAGTCGGCGACGCTCAGCGGGTCGAGCGCCACGCCCTGCAGGAAGCTGGAAAGCTGGTCGAAATCCTCGGCGTTGTCGGCGTTGAAGTTGCCGTCCTCGTTGCGCACGAAGAACGGCCCCGGCGTCTGGTTCAAAGCCTGGTCGAAGTAGCTCGATGGCGTGAACGAATCGAACACCCGGTCGCCATAATAACGGCCCCAACCTTCCAGTTGCAGGAAACGGAACGACTGCGAGACAATACTGCCGGTTTCGCGGTTTTCCGACAGGTTGGAATAAACCCCGCCGCGCGCCTGGAAGCGCTTCAAAGCCTCGTTCGCGCTTTCGATCGCCGTGCCCGCCTCGTAGCGGTGCAGTGCGATAGCGGCCCGCGCCAATGGCGTCAGCGGGCTGTTGGGGTCAAGCCGGTCGGCCGCGTCGAGTTGCTGGATCGCGGCCTTGTGATCGCCCAGCCGGTAATCGATCTCCGCCAGTTCGAGCAGGGCACGGCTGTAGCCGGGATTGTCAGCCGAAGCCGCTAGCGCTTCCTCGCGCGCTTTGTCTTTGTCGCCGCGCAGCAGGTGGTAATCGGCCAGCGCGGTGCGCACGATCGATAGCGAGGGATCGAGTTCGAGCGCGCGGTCGATGGCGCGTTTTGCTGCACCCATGCGCTTTTGCGCCAGCAGGATCTGCGCACGCCGGGCATGCAGCGCCGCGCTTTGCGGCGTGCGCGCGATGGCGGCGTCAATGGCGACCATCGCCTCGCGCTCACCACCGCGCTCCAGCCGGACATCGCTGAGCGCCTGGTACGATCCGGCACGCGCGGGATCGAGTGCGACCGCGCGCTGCGCATCCACTGTCGCCGCATAAGGATTGCCCGCATAATGCAGCGCCAGTTCGGACCGCAACGCCAGCGCGGCGGCATCGTTAGGGTTGCGCGCCAATGCGGCATTGACCGCCCCGCGTGCCCGCGCCTCGTCACCCAGCAGCAGCGCCGCGCGCGCCTTGATCTCGTAAAGCGCCGCTTCGCCGGGATCGAGCGCAAGGCCCTGATCGGCGGTGGCGATCGCGCCCTCGAGATCGCCGATGAAGCTCAGCACATAGGCCCGGCGCACGTAGGACAACGGGTCGTCGGCGCGGACCTCGGGAACCGGGCGATCCTCGCCCAGTTCGACCGCCGCGACATATTCGCCGAAGTCGGCCACGCCGCGCGCGCGCGATCCGGGCGGAACTGCCGCGAAAGCCGCACGCGCCGCCGGCCAGTCACCGCGCCGTGCTTCCGCCATGCCGGGCACGACATCGCGCGAGAACAAGTCCAGCCCATCCTCCAGCGCGACGAAATAGACCATCTGCTCGCGGCCCACCGGGTTGACCAGCGCGACGCGGGTGGGCGCATTGCCGACCACTGCGCGCGCCGCCTGCCCGCCCGTAACCGACAGGCTGCCTTGCGGATTGGAAAGCTCGACCTCGCCGGTATAGACTTGCAGCGAAGTGACATCGCCCTCGACGGTGATGGCCCATTCGGTGCCGCGAATGCCTGCGGTCGCCGCCGGGGTTTCGACCGAGAGGTTCGACCCGCCACCGCGGGGCGTGCGGCCCCAGACCTGCCCGCTTTGCAGCGTCATCGAAGAAGGCGCGCCGCGCTGCACGGCATTGACCCGCAGGACCGTGTTACGCGCCAGCCGCACTTGCGTGCGATCGGCAAAGACCAGCGCCAGCGTGCCCGAAGCATTGGTGCGCAGCACGTCGCCCGCCTTTACGTCCTGCGAAACTTCGGCCGCGCGGCTATCCGTGGTGCGCGTGAGCACCATCGTCTCGCCCACTTTTTTCGCCACGATCCGGCCAGAAACCGGCGCCTCGCGCTTTACCGGCGCCGCCAGAACCCCGGTCGGCGCCATCAGTGCCAGCGCGGAGACAAGCCCCGCCAATACATTCCGCCCCATAATGCCCCCACATGAGAAGTCGCGACCATACGGCGGCAATGGTGACAAGGCGAAGCGGAAAATCAGAAATACGCGCCACGCTTGCACAAGAATGCGCGGCGCATAGGATTGCGCGCGCCAACCGGAGTCGTCGACAACGCACTTTCGCTTACTCACCGCCCTGCCATTTCTTCTTCTGACCGCTACGGCAGCGCATGCGCAAGTCGACGAACAATGGTGCCGCAACGGCCTGTTTCCCTCCGAGCCGCCGTTTGCGCTTGGCCGGATCGGCGGAACCGGAAAAGCGTTCTTCAACAACGACATGGACGGCTGCCCGTGGCAGGGCACGGCCTGCGCGGCGCGAAGCTATGTGGTGCCGGGCGACGTCGTGATCATCAACCGAACGCTGAACGGCTATGCTTGCGCTTTCTATCCATCGAAAGGCGGCGGCACCGCTGGCTGGATCGAAAGCAAGCGCATCGAACTGATGCCCAACGACACCAACCCACCGATGGCGAACTGGCTGGGGAACTGGTCGAGCGCAGATAATCCGACCCTGACCATCACCAGCGAGGTAGGCACTCTGAATGTCAACGGCGAAGCCTATTGGCCGGGTCGCGAGCCATCGCCCGATTACCCCTCAGTTCATATCGGCGAAATTGCCGGGGCGATCACCCGCAGCGGCAATCGCGCGCGCTATTCGGATGGCGAGGGCTGCACGGTCGATTTCACCCTGCTGAGCGAATTCCTGATCGCCGGCGACAATCTGGGCTGCGGCGGAATGAACGTCAGTTTCTCGGCGGTCTATCGCCGCCAGCCGTGATGCCACGATAGTCTTGCGACCGTCACATCGCCGCGCGATAGGGAAGCCATGAAACGCACCCTTTCCCTGCTGCTTCCCGCCCTACTTGCCGCCTGCGCCACGCCGCAAGTCGCGCAGCGCTCCTCGACTCCGGTGGAAGTCGGCGTAATCGCGATCAACGACTTTCACGGCGCGCTTGAACCGCCGAAGCAGTCAGTCGTGGTACCGGACGGCAAAGGCGACGTTGAGCAGGTCCCGGCAGGCGGCGGGGCGTGGCTGGCCTCGGCGATCGATTCGATCAAGGCCAAGCGCCCGAATCATGTCGTCGTTGGCGCAGGCGACATGACCAGCGCCTCGCAGCTGGCCTCTTCGATCTATCTCGATGAGCCGGCGGTGGGCGTGCTGAATCGCGTAGGGCTGGAATTCAACGCGGTGGGCAACCACGAGTTCGACCGTGGTCGGCAGGAACTGCTGCGGCTCCAGAACGGTGGCTGCGAAAAGCACACCGCCAGCGAACCGTGCCAGCTCGAACAGTTCAAGGGCGCTGGCTATAAGTATCTGTCCGCCAGCACGCTGACCGAGGACGGCAGCCCGCTGTTTCCCGCGACAGGGCTGAAAAGCTTCGGCAGCGGCGCCAATACGGTAACGGTGGGCTTTATCGGGCTGTCGCTGAAAGGCGTCCCCGATCTGGTCTCGCCGCTGGGCATTGCCGGCCTGACTTTCGCCGATGAGGCGGACACGATCAACAAGGCGGTGCCCGTGCTCAAGGAGCAAGGCGCGGATGCCGTGGTGGTGCTGATCCACCAGGGCGGCAAGACCGAGGGCTTGCCCAATCCGCAGACTTGCGAAAATTTCTATGGCGACATTCTGCCCATCCTCGCCCGGCTCGATCCGCGCGTCGATGTCGTGGTGTCAGGCCATACGCACTGGTCGTATGTCTGCGACTACGGCGCGGTCGATCCGACCCGCCCGTTCCTGCTAACCAGCGCGGGGGTCTATGGCGCACTGGTAACCGACATCGTGCTAAGCATCGATCCGGTCGCGAACAAGGTGGTCGCGAAGTCAGCGAACAACGTGATCGTCCAGTCGCTTGCCTACACCGGCGGGCGCGGCGCGATTGCGAACAACGACAAGTATCCCCGCTTCGAACCGCGCGCGGATGTGCAGCAATACATCCAGCGCTATGTCGATGCCGCCAGTGCCTTCTCGCGGCGTCCGGTCGGCAGGGTTTCCGGCCCGGCCGCCAAGCCAAGCGGCGATGCCAGCAATACCGGCGGCAACCTCGGCAATCTGCTCGCCGACGCGCATCTGGCGGCGACGAAGGAGGCAGGCGCGCAACTGGCCTTTACCAATCCCTTCGGCATTCGCACCACACTTGCCCCCGCCGCCGATGGCGGGGTGACCTTCGGCCAGCTCTATGCGATCCAGCCGTTCAACAATACGCTCATAACCCTGACGCTCACCGGCGCGCAGATCGCCGAGGTTATCGAGGACGGCCTGGATGATCAGGGCCCGAAGCAGATCCTCTCACCGTCGGCCAATATGCGCTTCACCTATGACCTGACGCGACCCGCCCGCAGCCGCATCGTGTCGCTGACGCTCGACGGAAAGCCGATCGATCCGGTCGCGAACTATCGCGTCACGACCAACAATTTTCTCGCCAACGGCGGGGACGGTTTCGCGAGTTTCACCAAGGGGACGCAGCAGGAAGTCGGCGCGACCGACATTGATGCCTTCGCCGCGTGGATCTCGGCTGTGCCGATGCGTCAGGTGCCGCAGGAAATGCGCGCGGTGCCGGTGGGCCAGTAACGCCTAACTGAACAACCAGTTGCCCAGCAGGCGGTTGAACGGGAATGTAAAGAACCCCGCAATCAGCAGCGCGCCGATGCACAGTCCGCGCACGGCGCTGCGGTGCTTGGCATGTTGGTGGCGGCGCGCCGAAAGCACCAGCGGCACCAGCATCACCAATGTGAAGACCGACAGCAGATGGA
Source organism: uncultured Novosphingobium sp. (assembly GCA_964502105.1). GTDB lineage: Bacteria > Pseudomonadota > Alphaproteobacteria > Sphingomonadales > Sphingomonadaceae > Novosphingobium. Next base: position 9,343 of record CAZCUS010000024.1, read on the forward strand.
TCGGGCTGAACCCGCCATCCGGGCTGAAGCGGAGCCGAAAACTGATCAGCGCTGTCACCACCAGCGACGTGACCCAGATATAGCCCATCACGCGATGGCGGAACGTGCCGCGTCGCATCCAGAGGATCAACGGCGTGAGCCCCAAGACCAGCGCCATCGTGGCCAGATGCAGCCAAAGTTCCCACGGCAACTTCGCCCAGCTTGCCGAGCCTTTGGCGACCGCGGTGACGACGAAGCCGAGCAGGACCAGCGTCAGCACGCCCAGCACGCGTTCGAACCGGGTGGGAGCAAGCGAAACCGGCCCTGATGCCATAGTCTAAAACCCCGGTGCGTCTGGCCAGACAGGATCGGCCAGCCCCATGACCTTGAACAGAGTGCCCATCTGCTTGTCCCCGATCAACCGGTCCTTCGCCACGCGGATGGCATCGGCCTGTGCGGGGGCATAAGTGGCAAGGCCCTGCGCGCGGGTCTCGATGCCAAGTGCGCGCAGCCAGTCCCCTTGCGTGACGGTGCCGAGCCACTTGCAGCCGCGCGCCTGCGCAACTTCGGCCAGCGCGGCGAAATCGACGTGTATGGTAAGGTCGGCCAGACCCGGCATGGCGAACGGATCGACCTTGCGATGTTCGCGCACCGCCTGCAGCGTGGATCCGGTGCGCGGCGCGGCATGACCGTAATCGATGACCAGCGCGGCGCCGCCTTGATCGCGCAGCCGCGCGGCGATCTCTTCGATCACGGCGGCGGCGGCAGGGCAGGTCTCAATAATCGTGCCGGGCTGCGCTTTCGCCAGCCCGTAGCGCATGTGCTCGGGCAGTGCGGCATCCATCGGCTTGTCACCGGCGACGGGAACGAAGCCGCCATCGCCCAGCCCGACCATGCGCTCGCGCCAGCCATGCTCGGTCCGCACGAGCTGCCGCACGGGCAAGGCATCGAAGAATTCGTTGGCGACGATCAGCACGGTGCCCTGATCCGGCACCCCGGTTAAATCGTGATGCCACTGCGCTTCCGGCACTGCGGCGCACTGCGCCTCGCGCAACGCGGGTGACGTCTCGACGAAATGCACTTTGGGCTGCAGGCCATAACGGCGCGCGGCGCGCAACGCATCGCTGGCCAGCGTGCCGCGTCCCGGCCCCAGCTCAACGTAATGCACCGGACCTTCGCGGCCTGCGCGCAGCCAGGTATCGGCCAGCCATAATCCGATCAGTTCGCCGAACATCTGGCTGATCTCGGGCGCTGTGATGAAGTCACCGCCCTGCCCCAGCGGATCCTTGCCGGCGTAATACCGCGCGTTCGATTCGGCCATGAAATGGGCCAGACTGATCGGCCCGTGCCGGACCATCAGTCGCTCGAAGATAGCGGCAAGCGATTCGGCGAAAGGTGCCGGATCGTTGCTCATGCCGGGCGGTTGCTCATGCCGGAACCGGCCGTCCCGTTGCCAGCGGCGGCCGCATCAGCGCGCGGACGACAAGCACGATACCCAGCAGGATCAGCGGGATCGTAAGCCACTGGCCCATCGACAGGCCGGTTCGCATCGCGAACTCCTGAAGCTGCGCGTCAGGCTCACGAAAGAACTCGACGCAGAAACGGGCGAATGCGATGCCCGCCGTGAATACGCCGACGAGCAGGCCGGGGCGGAACCGCGCGCCGGTTTTCCAGAACAGCAGCAGCATCACCACGATCATCACAAGGCCTTCAAGCGCGGCTTCGTAAAGCTGGCTGGGGTGGCGCGGCAGCGGACCGCCATCGGGAAACACCATCGCCCAGGGCACCGAGGCATCGGTGACGCGGCCCCACAACTCGCCGTTGACGAAGTTGGCGAGCCGGCCAAACAGCATGCCGAAGGGCACACAGACCGAAATATAATCGGCGACGCGCAGGAAGTTCAGCTTCGCCCGCCATGACACCCACGCCATCGCCAGCACGACGCCGATCAGGCCGCCGTGGAAACTCATGCCGCCTTCCCACACTGCCAAAAGCTCACCGGGGTGCTTCAGCAGATAGAAATCGGGCGAGTAAAACAGCGCATAGCCCAGCCGCCCGCCCAGGATGATCCCCAGCGTGCAGTAAAAGAACAGGTCATCGGCATGGCGCTGCGCCAGGGGCGCGCCAGCGGACTTTATCATCCGCGTCAGGTGCCAGTAGCCGAGGATGATGCCCGCCAGATAGGCAAGCGAGTAAAAGCGCAGCGTGAAGAAGCCCAGGTCGATCCCATTCGTCAGGCCCAGATCCAGCCAGTGAATAGGAGCCTGCCCGGCGGCAGCGGCGGCTGTCAGAAACAACAAAGCGAAACCCCGCGTTAGACGTCCGCACTTTGCGACGGCGAACTCGACGCGCCTTCTGGCACAGCGGCACGCGCGATGGTAGCCGACACTTGCCCGAAGCGGGGAATTTTTCCGATCAGTCAGGGCGCTTCCGTATCGTGACGATCCGCACTAGACAGACCGGACATGAGCGTGATCCGCATTCCTTCTCCCAGAGCTGTCATCGATCGTCGCGATATCACCGAGCGTATTGCCGCGCTGGTGAAGGAGCATGGCGCGAAGGCCCGCCAGCCGATTGTCGAACTGCTGCGCGAGGCGCTGGCCAATGCGCGCGAGGAAATTTCGCGGCGCCTGACCGATAAGCCTTCCGCCGGACACGAAGTGGCGGAAGTGCAGGCGTTTCTGGTCGATCAACTGCTGCGCATCATCCACGATCATGTCATCACCAGCGTCTATCCTTCGACCAATCCCTCCAAAGGGGAACGGCTGACGATCATGGCAGTGGGCGGCTATGGACGCGGCGAAATGGCGCCGCATTCGGACGTCGATCTCGCCTTCCTCACCCCCACCAAGCAGACGCCCTGGTGCGAACAGGTGATCGAGGCGATTCTCTATTTCCTGTGGGATCTTGGCCTCAAGATCGGCCATTCCAGCCGCTCGCTCGACGATATGGTGCGCATGTCGCGATCGGACCTGACGATCCGCACCGCCAATCTCGAAGGGCGCTACGTCTGGGGCGATCAGGCGCTTTACGAAGATGCCCGCCAGCGGTTCTATACCGAAGTCGTCTCGGGGACCGAGCGCCAGTTCGTCAGCGAGAAGCTGGCCGAACGCGACGATCGGCACAAGCGCATGGGCGACAGTCGCTACGTCGTCGAGCCGAACGTGAAGGAGGGCAAAGGTTCGCTGCGCGACCTTCATACGCTCTACTGGATCGGCAAATACATCCACAAGGTGCGCGATCCCTCGGAGCTTGTGCAGGTCGGACTGCTGACTTCCAAGGAATACCGCGCCTTCCGCCGGGCCGAGAACTTCTTCTGGGCGGTGCGCTGCCATCTGCACACGATCACCAATCGCGCCGAGGACCGGCTGACCTTCGACCTCCAGCGCGAGGTTGCGGCCCGGATGAATTATTCGGACCGGCCCGGCAAAAGCGCGGTCGAGCGGTTCATGCAGTTCTTCTTCCTGCAGGCCAAGATCGTCGGCAATGTCACGGGCGTGTTTCTTGCGCAGCTCGATGATCAATTCGCCGCCCGGCCGGTGCGCGGGTTGCTGGCAAGCTTTCGCGCCAAGCACCGCACGCTCAAGGGTTACAAGGTTTTTGGCGGCCGGATCCGGGCACCGTCCGACACCTGGTTCATCGAAGACCCGGTGCGGCTGATCGAGATCTTCGTGCTGGCTGACCGCGAGGGGCTGGATGTCCACCCTGAAACCATGCGCCTGATTTCGCGCGATGCGGCGCTGATCAAGGAGAATGTGCGGCAGGACAAACGCGCGAACACGCTGTTCATCGAACTGCTGACCAGCCGCAATGACCCCGAAAAAGCTCTCCGTGCGTTCAACGAGGCCGGCGTGTTCGGGCGCTTCGTTACCGAGTTCGGCCGGGTCAACGCGCAGATGCAGTTCGATATGTACCATCACTACACGGTGGACGAGCATACCATCCGCGCCATCGGCCTGCTCGCGCGGATCGAGAAGGGCGAGCTGAAGGAAGACCATCCGCTCGCGCATGTCATCATCCACAAGCTCCAGTCGCGCCGCGCGCTTTACGCTTCTGTGCTGCTGCACGACATCGCCAAGGGGCGCGGCGGCGATCATTCGGTGCTGGGCGCGGAAATCGCGCTGCGGCTGTGTCCGCGCTGGGGGCTGGACGAAGGCGAGTGCGAACTGGTGAGCTGGCTGGTCGGCACGCACCTGCTGATGAGCGCCACCGCCTTCAAGCGCGACTTGTCGGACTTCAAGACGATCGGCGATTTCGTCGAGGTGGTGCAATCAGTCGACCGGTTGCGCCAGTTGACGATGCTGACCATCGTCGACATTCGCGCGGTCGGCCCGGGAACCTGGAACAGCTGGAAGCGCCAGCTCATCTCGGAACTTTATAACGCCACCGAAGAACGGCTGCGCCTGGGCCATGCCGAGCACGGGCGGGAGCGGCGCATCGACGCCAAGAAAGCTGCCGTGGCCGAGCGATTGGGCGGCAAGAAGAACCTGGTCACGCAAGTCGGCAAGCAGTTCGTCGATTCGTACTGGATCGCCGAGCCGGACGACGTGATCGCCAAGAACCTGATCCAATTCGCTGCCGCCAATGACGAGCCGCTCAGCATTTCGAGCGAATACTATCCGGCGCGCGGTGCAACACTGGTGACAGTCATCGCCGCCGATCACCCGGGCCTGTTCTACCGCATCGCCGGCGGCATTCATCTGGCCGGCGGCAATATCATCGACGCCCGCATCCACACTACCCGCACCGGTCGCGCGGTCGACAACTTCCTGGTGCAGGACCCCATCGGCCGCCCGTTCCGCGAGGAAGCGCAGCTCGATCGCCTGCGCACGCTGATCGAGAATGCGCTGGCCAACCGGGTGAAGCTGCTGCCCCAGTTGCATGCCCGGCCCGACGCCCGCCCGCGCGCCGACGCTTTCGATGTGCGCCCGCGCGTGATCTTCGACAACAAAGCGTCGAACCGCTTCACTGTGGCCGAGATCAATGCGCGCGACCGGCCCGCGTTGCTCAACCGGCTGGCGCACGCGCTGTTCGATTCGCGGCTCATGGTGCATTCGGCGCATATCGCGACATACGGCGAACGCGCGGTCGATACGTTCTACGTCACCGATCTGCTCGGCGAGAAGGTGCAATCGGCGACCCGGCTCAAGACGCTGGAGCGCCGCCTGCTTGAAGCCGCCAACGAGGTTTCCGACGCAGTCGTTGCCTGAACGAGGCAGCCGTCATCTGTCGCACGCGGCACACGTCCGGACTTGCGCGATCAGTGCAATTTTTCAGGGTTAACTTCCAGTTCAGCGCTGCCATGCTGGATTTGTCCTGTCTGCTGGATACGAATTCAGCACGGCAGCCACCCCCGTCTTGATCGCCGTTCGGTCGGGTAACGGAAGGGAGTATTTCGAGATGATAGGAAAACTGAAACAACTGGGACTTGCGGTGGGGCTCGCTGCAATGGCGCTGGGCAGCGCCGGAAGCGCCGAGGCGCGTGATCGCTGGGACCGCCGTGGCGGCGGCGATGATGCCGCGATTGCCATCGGCGCGGGCATCGTCGGTCTGGCCATCGGTGCAGCCATCGCCGACCGGGGCGACGATCGCTATTATGATCGCCGCTTTTACGACAACCGCCGCTATGTGCGGGTGAACGGCCATCGCGACTATTACTATTATTACGCGGGCAACCCGAACCGCTACTATCGCGACCGGTACTACAGCCGCTATTACCAGCCCTATTACCGCGATCGCTACAGCCGCAATTACGGCAATCGCTGGGATCGGGGCTATAACCGGGTCGATCGTTATTACGGTCGTGACCGTTATCGCGGTGACCGGTATCGCGGCGACCGGTATCGCGGCGACCGCTATCGCGATCGCGACTATCGCCGTGATTGGCGCCGGTAACGCTCTAGAACGCGGGCAGGCTGAATTGCCACAGCCATAGCAGCAACTTCCGAGGCGGGGCCGATGTGGCCTCGCCATTCCGGACAGCCGCCGCTATGGCGCAGCCGCAATGGAGATATCCGACCTTCGCATTGCCCTATTCTCGGGCAACTATAACTACGTCAGAGACGGTGCCAATCAGGCGTTAAATCGTCTCGTGGGCTATCTTCTGCGTCAGGGTGCCGCTGTGCGCGTCTATTCGCCGGTGGTCAAAGAGCCGGCCTTTCCGCCGACCGGCGATCTCGTGGGAATCCGGGCGTTCGCGATCCCGATGCGCAGCGAATACCGCTTCCCGCTTGGGATGGGACGCGCCCGGCGCGATCTCAAGGATTTCGCGCCCAACGTGGTTCACGTGTCCTCGCCCGATCCGGTTGCGCATCAGGCGCTGACCTGGGCGCGAAACCGCAATCTGCCGGTGCTGGCTTCGGTGCACACCCGCTTCGAAACCTATCTGCGGTACTACAACATGGCTTGGGGCGAACCGATCATGGAGGCGTTCCTGCGCCGGTTCTACCGCCGCTGCGACGCTCTGGTCGCGCCGTCGGAAAGCATGGCGCAAGTGCTGCGCGAACAGCGGATGAATTATGACATCTCGCTGTGGTCACGCGGCGTGGATCGTGAGGTGTTCCATCCGGGCCGCCGCTCCAGCGAATGGCGGCAAGCGCTCGGCATTGCCGATCACGAGATAGCCATCGGTTTCCTTGGCCGGCTGGTGATGGAAAAGGGTCTCGACGTCTTCTCCGACACCATCGACGAGTTGCGGCGTGGGGGCGTGGCGCACAAGGTTCTGGTGATCGGCGAGGGGCCGGCGCGCGACTGGTTCGAGGCGCGACTGCCCGGCGCGGTGTTTGCCGGCTTCCAGCAGGGCGATGACCTTGGCCGCGCGGTCGCCAGCATGGACGTGCTGTTCAATCCTTCCGTCACCGAGACTTTCGGCAACGTCACACTGGAAGCAATGGCTTGCGGGCTGCCGGTGGTCGCGGCTGCGGCCACGGGAAGCGAAAGTCTGGTCAACAACCACGGCTCGGGCCGGCTGATTCGCCCCGGCGCGGTGCACCAGTTCGCCGAGGCGCTGCGCGGCTATATCGAGAACCCGGACTTGCGTGCCCGGCACGGAGCGGCCGGTGAAGTGCGCGCGCAGGATTTCAGCTGGGACCGGATCAATCAGGCCGTTGCGGATACCTATCTCAGGCTGGTTCGTCGCCGCAGTTCCGGGCGGCCCTGAACCCCGCCGATTGCCCGGACATCAAGACTGGCGCGCCTTCAGATTTCGGACGATTCACACCAGCACGCGTCTTGCTCGCATCCGCCAGGCATAGATCAGCAGCAGGACTGCGACCGCCCAGATCGCGAAATGTACCGGATCCTGGGATATATTCTCGCCCGCCAAACCGAAACGATAAACCGTCGTCCCGGCAAGGCCGATCAGTGACGCTCCGAAGGCGTGCACGGCAAAGCCCGACCGCAGCAGCAACAGCAAAGATCCAGCCATCGCCCCCCACACGCCCGCAGCCCAGGCAGCTATCGCCCAGACCGGGAAGCCGTCGATCATCTGAATGATTTCTGGTGGCACTGCCGCGAGGTAAGCGGGGTCTCTCAGATTGGTGAAGGTGAAATCATAGCATCCGATCGCGTTCCACAGCACGCTGACCGTACCTACGGCCCAAAGATGCCAAGGGGTAGCCGACCTGCCCGGCTGCACGGCTTCCACCATCACAATTCCCCCGCTCGCTGTATTCGGCGCAGACTACGCCTCGATCACCGGCGATGCAATTGCGCGCAGGGATCGCTAGAGTGATCTGATGGCCGATCTTTTTGCCGATGAGATTCCCGCGCAAGCCCCAGAAGAACCGCGCGACGACGCGCCGCTGGCCGACCGCCTGCGCCCGCGTAACCTGAGCGAGGTCGTCGGGCAGGATCACCTTACCGGGCCGGAAGGCGCGATCGGGCGGATGGTCGCTGCGGGGCGCTTGTCCTCGATGATCCTGTGGGGGCCGCCGGGCACCGGCAAGACCAGCATCGCCCGGCTCCTCGCCGATGCGGTGGGGATGCGATTTGCCGCGATCAGCGCGGTGTTCTCGGGCGTCGCCGATCTCAAGAAGTCGTTTGCAGAGGCCGATCTGGCCGCCAAGGCGGGCCAGCGCACGCTGCTGTTCGTGGACGAGATCCACCGCTTCAACCGCGCGCAGCAGGACGGCTTCCTGCCCTTCGTCGAGCGCGGCACCGTGACGCTGGTCGGCGCGACCACCGAAAATCCCAGCTTCGCGCTCAACGCCGCGCTCCTCAGCCGCGCGCAAGTGCTGATCCTGCACCGGCTCGACGCGGCTGCGCTGAACCAATTGCTGGATCGCGGCGAGGCACTGGAAGGCCCGCTGCCGTTGACCGCCGATGCCCGCGAGGCGCTCGTCGCTTCGGCTGACGGCGACGGGCGGTTTCTGCTCAACCAGGTCGAGACGCTCTATGCCGCAAAGCTGGAAAAGCCGCTCGATCCGTCCGAACTCGGCGCATTCCTGCAGCGCCGCGTCGCGGTCTATGACAAGGATCGCGACGGGCATTACAACCTGATCTCGGCGCTGCACAAATCGCTGCGCGGCTCTGATCCGCAAGCCTCGCTCTATTACATGGCGCGCATGCTGACGGCGGGAGAGGAGCCGCTTTACGTGCTGCGCCGCCTGACCCGATTCGCTTCGGAAGACATCGGCCTGGCCGATCCCCAAGCGCTGACCCAGTGCCTTGCCGCCAAGGACGCTTACGAATTCCTCGGCTCGCCCGAAGGCGAACTCGCGATCGTGCAGGCCTGCCTCTATTGTGCGGCCGCGCCCAAATCGAACGCCGCCTACAAGGCGCAGAAGGCGGCGTGGAAAAGCGCGAAGGAAACCGGATCGCTCGCGCCGCCGCAGAATATCCTCAACGCGCCGACAAAGCTGATGAAGGATATCGGCTACGGTGCGGGCTACGCCTATGACCACGACGCGCCCGACGGGTTTTCCGGCGCGGACTACTGGCCGGAAGGCATGGCGCCGCAGACTTACTACCAGCCCGTGCCGCGCGGTTTCGAACGGCAAGTGATCGAGCGTATGGAGTGGTGGGAAAAGAAGCGGCGCGATCAGCGAGGGGACGGGGCATGACGGACTTCGCGGACTGGGAACAGGTCGTCGCCTTCGCGCTGTCGCTGCCCGATACCGCGATGGCGCCCTATTACGGCACGCCCAGCCCCAAGGTAAACGGCAAGGCGTTCGTCTCGCCCGGTCGCGAGGAAGGCAGCTTCCATGTGCCCTCGCCGCACGATGAGAAGGCGATCCTGCTGGAAACCGATCCCGATACCTTCTGGGAAACCGATCACTATCGCGGCTGGCCCGGCCTGCTCGTTCGCTATGGCAGCGACGATCCCGAGCGCGTGGCATTGGTCATAACCCGCGCCTGGTGGGACAAGGCGAGCAAGACCCAGCGCAAGGCTTTCGGAGACCGGCCATGAGACGACACCTGACCCGCGCCCTTGCGCTCGCCGCTTGCCTGCTGGCCGTCGGTGCCGCCCATGCCGCGCCGCCGAAGGGCGGGCCGGATCTCGCGCAATGCCCGCGCTCAGAAGCGCCCGGGCTGGAGGAAGGCAACGAGCGCACGCGCCCGCTGCCGGTTCCCAGACCGCTGGCCAACATCGTGCGGGCGCGGCTGGATCAGCTTGCGGTGGTGACGCTGACGGGTGCCACGTTCTGTGTTGATGCTCGCGCGATCCACATCGTCGAGGACATGCGTTTGGGGCGCAAGGCGCGCTTCCTGGGCTTCAACTGGTATGGCTACGAGGAATACGGCCACATCTTCGTCGACCGCAGCGGCAACGGCAGCATGATCGACACTGGCAGCGCCCCGCTTTTCTCGCCGTCTGGGCAGCTACTCGCCGCTGCACAGCAATCGGGCGCTGGCTTTGGCGCGCTGGAAGGAATGGCGATCTGGCGCGTGTTGCCCGAGGGTCTGGAACGGATCGCGATGTTCGGCGAGATCCCCGAAATGGCCGACTGGCGCATCGACGGCTGGGCCAACGAGCAGTGCATCAATCTGTCCGCCGTGCCCAATGAGCGCATACCCGAAAGTCGCACCGACCTGACGCAAGTTCCGCGTGATCGCTACGTCGCGGTTCTGACGCACGGCGAATGGCGTTTCGAGCGAAACGACAAGGGTTGCCCCGCGCGATGAATTTAGACACATGACCCGCTTCCGCCATTTTATGGCGATAGACTGGTCCGGCGCGGCAGGAGAACGGCACAAGGGTATCGCCGTGGCGCTGTGCGGGATCGACGGCACCGCGCCGGCAGCCTTGACCCCGCCGAGCCACCGATACTGGTCGCGCGAGGATGTGCTCGCACTGCTGCGCAACGATTTGCCGGCAGACACCCTCGTCGGGTTCGACCTTGGCATTTCCTTGCCTTTCGCCGATTGCGGCGCGTTCTTCCCCGGCTGGGATGACAGCCCGCCCGATGCCCGCGCCCTGTGGCGGATGATCGATGCGGTCTGCGCCGGCGATCCGCACCTGTCTGCCACCAGCATGGTCGATCATCCCATCGCCAGCGCCTATTTCCGTCGCCATGGCGGACGTGAGGGGGCGCACTTTCACGATCCCGCCGCCGGGCACAGACGCGGGCGCTTCCGCGTGACCGAAGCCGCGCAGGCGGCGCAGGGGTGCAAGCCCTACAGCAACTTCAACCTTGTGGGCGCGGCGCAGGTCGGCAAGTCGAGCCTCACCGGCATGCGCCTGCTGCACCGTCTGGATGGCCGCATTCCGGTCTGGCCTGTCGACGGTCTCGCCTTGCCCTCCAGTGGCTCGGTCGTCGTCGAGATCTATACAACGATCGCTGCCGTCGCCGCCGGACGTAGCCCCGGCCGCGCCAAGATGCGCAGCGCCGCCGAACTCGACACTGCGCTGGCGGCGTTCGGCTGCCCGCCCAGCGGCCTGGCCGGCCCGCTCGACGACCACACCAGCGACGCCGTGCTCACCGCCGCATGGCTGCGCCGCCATGCCGCCGACGCGACGCTGTGGCAGCCGGCCGGAATGACCTCGGAGATAGCGCGGACCGAAGGCTGGACCTTCGGTGCCGCTTGTCCCACAACCTGATTCATAGAAATCAGAGGGATACCTATATCATGAGACATGCCCTTTTTGCGGGAATCGCCTGCATCGCGCTGAGCGCATGCGCCAGCGTGCCCGCCGCCCCGCCCGAAACGACTGCCGAAACGCCCGCCGCCAAGGAAGCTCCCACTTCAGGCTGGAAAGCCTTCACCGAACGCACGATCGACAAGTGGCTGGCGATAGACCCTGCCTTCGCGATCTATCAGGGTGCGCACCAGTTTGACGGCAAACTGCCCGACTGGAGCGAGGCCGGCCTGAAAGCGCGCGGCGCCTTCCTCCATTCGGTGATCGACGAGGCGCAGGGCTTCAACGGCCTTTCAGCCGCCGACGCGTTCGAGCGAGATTATCTGGTGCAGGTCGCCAAGGGGCAGCTGTTCTGGCTCGAAGTGGCCGACCAGCCGCACACCAACCCCAGCTTCTACATGGGCGGCGGGCTTGACCCCAACGTCTATGTCAGCCGCGACTATGCCGACAAGGCAACGCGGATGAAGGCGATGATCGCGTTCTTCAAGGCGGTGCCCGAAGCGACCCGGAACATCCGCGCCAACCTGAAAACGCCGATGCCCGCCAGCTTCATCAAATATGGCATTTCCGGGTTCGCCGGGTTCGCCGAATACTATCGCGGCGACGCCCGCGCCGCTTTCGCCGACGTGCAGGACCCCGCGCTGCAAGCCGAGTTCAAGACCGCATCCGAAGCCGCCGCGCAATCGGTCGCCGGCATTGCCGACTGGCTCAAGGCGCAATCGGGCAGCGCGACGCAGGACTTCGCGCTTGGCCCCGATCGCTTTGCCCGGATGGTGCGCGATACCGAAGGTGTCGATGCCTCGCTTGACGAACTGGAGCGCGTTGGCCGCGCGGATCTGAAGCGCAACCAGGACGCGCTGAAGGCCGCCTGCGCGCAATTCGCACCGGGCAAGACCATCCCGCAGTGCTTCGACAAGCTTAACGAAGACAAGCCGGTCGGCGGGGCGGTCGCCGCCGCGACTGCGCAAATCCCCGAGCTCACCGCCTTCGTGCGCGCCAAGGATCTGGTCACCATCCCCGGCACCGAGCAGGCACTGGTGCGCGAAAGCCCGCCGTACAACCGGCAGAACGGCGCCTATATCGATCCGCCCGGACCGTTCGAAAAGGGCATCCCGTCGATCTACTACATCTCGCCGCCCGATCCGGCGTGGTCAAAGCAGAAGCAGCTCGACTATATCCCCGGCAAGGACGACCTGCTGTTCACCAGCATTCATGAGGTCATGCCCGGCCACTTCCTGCAGTTCCTCCATTCGAACCGCTCACCCTCATGGATCGGCAAGCTGTTCGTCGGCTACGCCTATGCCGAAGGCTGGGCGCACTATTCCGAGGAACTGATGTGGGAGGCCGGGGTGCAGAATGGCTCTGCCTCGGTCCATGTCGGCCAGCTTTCGAACGCGCTGCTGCGCAACTGCCGCTACCTCTCGGCCATCGGCATGCACGCCCGCGGCATGACGCAGGCGCAATCGCAGGCGATGTTCGAGAAGGAATGCTACCAGGCCGAAGGCACCGCCGAACAACAGGCCGCACGCGGCACATACGATCCGGCCTACCTCAACTACACGCTGGGCAAGCTGATGATCCGCAAGCTGCGCGAGGACTGGACCGCGTCGCACGGTGGCCGGGCAGGCTGGAAAGCCTTCCACGACCAGTTCCTCAGCTACGGCGGCCCGCCGATCCCCTTGGTCCGCCAGGCGATGATGCAGGAAGACGCCCCGCACGCGGTGTTCTGATCACAACGCAAACCAATATCCGGAGGCGCCCCCTTGTTGACGGGGGCGCCACTTGATAAAGGCCCCCCACGCCATCGCGCGTAAGCCGGCTTAGCTCAGTTGGTAGAGCACCTGATTTGTAATCAGGGGGTCGCGGGTTCGAACCCTGCAGCCGGCACCATAACTAGCTGAAATCGTTATGTTATTTCTCTAGATTTTGAGCGATTGACTGCCACCGGATGACCTATCTAACTTTTTCTCTAACTGGAGTTGATTAGCTCATTGGTATTGAGCAGCCATCGCGCACCGTGATGGCGACCGATTCGTTAGGGAGATTCTGATGGTTTATCTCCTTCGTCGCTTGACCCTAGACAGCGCGCATGATTCAACTGTGAAGCGCGGGCTAACGTTAGCACTGTTAGGGGGACATCTTGAACGCGGCGGATCTCGACCTCAGTATCCTTGGTTTAATCAACGATAGCGCCCGCGACCTAGAAGCTCGGCTTCAAGCCGATGTAATATTCTATAGCGGCGCCATTCACCCCGCATTTTTTCGTGCGTTCCGCAATTTTGTGGAGATGGTTGAAGACGCTTCAGAGCGCCAAGATTCTGCGGTGGCCATCGTACTTAGAACCGGCGGCGGCTCAGCCGAAACCGTAGAGCGCATGGTCGATGTTCTTCGCCACCACTATGCGTCAGTTTACTTCGTCGTTCCGGATATGGCGATGTCGGCGGGTACAATCCTTTGCATGGCTGGTGACAAGATATTCATGGACTATGCGTCCGCCCTTGGCCCTATCGATCCGCAAATCATGTCTCCTGACGGCTCCGCATATCTCCCAGCAATGGGGTATTTAGACAAAGTCGAAGAACTGACAGCAAAGCCTATGCTTCACCCTGGAGACGTCGTCCTGTTGAACGGGATCGATTTGGGGAAACTAGCGTTATTTGAACAGGCGCGAAACCTATCGGTCGACCTACTGCAGCGCTGGCTCGTCAGCTTTAAGTTCAAGGATTGGAACGAGCACCGCACCACGGAACCGGGAACAGCGGTAACAGCAGAGCAGAAAGCACAGCGGGCTGAGGAGGTCGCGAGACAACTTTCAGATCATAAGCTTTGGCGGTCCCACGGACGCGCGCTCAATATCGCAAGGCTGCAGGAAATTCGACTCGAGATTGATGACTATTCTGCTGACTTCGATCTCCGAAGCTCCATTCGAAGATACAACGATCTGCTGACCGCCCATGTTGACCGCAACAATCTGCAATTCTATCTGCACAGCCATCTCATGGAGACACAGTGATCATGGACGGTTCGAACCTCTCGCTTAGAGTTCAGGCCCTCACCAGCAATCCGGTCGTGGGCCTATCAGAAGAAGCATTACGCGCCCTTCAGCTAGCCCGCGCTCTGCGCTCAAGGGCGGACGACTTTACGGTGCCGACAGTGCAAACTCTTGAGGCTTTTCGCGGTGTTGTTGCGATGCGAGCGCCCGAGACGGTTGACCCCCTTCGATAGGCTCACGTGATCAACGAAAGCCCCCGCCGAAGCGAGGGCTGAGTTTGCCTCTATTGGAGGGAAAGGGACTGCCGACGAAATTCGTCGTCACTAATAGTTCGGATCCTCCATCAGCCGCCGGTGATGATCGCGCGCAATCTCGACCTGATTTATCGGCCCCTTGCTCTGGTCGTCGCCGTAGCGCGGGGGCAGCGGGTAATAATCGCGCGGCTCGGTTCCATCGTGTTCGCAACCGCCGTCATCGCTGATAACGCAGCCGGGGCCGCTAGTACCAAAGCGCCGATCGCCAGCACTGATCTCGTCCTCGGTGCATTGGCCGCTGTCGTCGTCTTCCTCGTCGTCCTCGCGCTCCGCAGCCCCGCCAGCGTCGGAGATCGGACAGCCGGGCCCGGTGTCGTAGCCCCGCGCGATCCATGAAAGCGCGAAGCCGTCCTCAGTGTCCGTTTCCTCCAGATCGTTGTCGCCGTCCGCGAGGTCTAACAGGTCGATTGCCACCGCGATGAACCCCGCGAGCTGGTCGCGATCGAACGTTGCGAGGACGCGCGAGACGGCTGCGGGCGGGATTGGCTGGAATGCTTCCATGCGGCCCATGTTCAAGCCCTCCCCATCTGAGAACTGCCGCAGGTCTTGGCCAATTCTGCCTGCCACCATGCAAGGCGATCCGGGGCGATGGCGCATTCCATATGGCACACTGCACAGCCCCATTCGCAGGCCGGCTTGCGCGAGCGCAAAGTGTCGTCCTTGTCTGGTTTGTAGTTCGGGCGACTTGCGATGATCGCTGAGAACCGTTCGATGTTGTAAGCGGCGATGCTCCAGATTTGGGAGGTTGATAGTGTGCCCATGTTCAGGCCCTCCCTGCCATGTCGGCGTATTCCACGCCGTTGTAAGTGAGCGTCCCGAAAGTCATTTCTTTGACTTTTTGCTCCAGGCTGGTGGCAAGCATTTCCATGACGCGAACACGCAGGCTGTCGGGATCTACCCCTTCGTCATGGCAACGTGTCAAAGCCGCTCGTGTTGACGCAAGGTGTTCGCGAGTAAGCTCCAGATCGGTTTTCATCGCTCAACCCTCCATCGCTTTGAGAGAGCGAAGCGCAGCAACGGCAAGGCGCACGTTCCAGTCGGCACGGTCGCCCAGATCATCGAAATAGGCGAGGTCTGCCCGTTCGATCGCCACGTCAGCTTCGTTGCTTCCCGTGTTGTGCGCGAGTGAGGTCCAAAGCTGGATCGCAACGCCTCTCGGTGTGCGGGCGACGGCTGACCGTATGGCCTCCTCGGCCGTCTCGATGATTTCCCATTCGGCGGCCTCCTGGGGGGACATAGCGCAGCCGGGGGCATCGCAAGGCGGTAGGGCGCTGTAGCGTGCGTAGGCGGCCCTGCGGCGCTCCCATGCGTCGAGAATGGCGGCATCGGCGGCATGGCCACGCGTTGCCCCTATGACGGGGGCTGTCTCGCCATCCTTGCGACAGATGTAGTCCTGAACTTGGCGAAGTTCGTAAGGCCGAAGTGCACCGATCATCCGGCGCGCTGCGCTCAGTTCCTCATCGGTGCGATTTGGCACGATAATCATTAGGCGGGCTGTCTCGCCAGTGAAGGCGTAGCCCCCGCCGAGAGACTCAAATCGGGACAGCCAATCGGCGGGATCGAAGGGTGCGCAAGTAAGCGCGCCCGTGATAGGGGCGTGAGTAGCCATGATCGTTCTCCTGGAACGGTTGAGGTTAGAGCCGGCGCGAGGATTAGGCCCCTTGCGTCGGCTCGGCTTTTATGGTTGCAATTAACTATGACCGCAAGTGAAAAAATGGATGCACAAAAGCGTGGGCGCCCGGCCATTGGCAAGGGCACGCCAGTTCAAGTCCGCCTCCAGCCCGACGATCTCGAATTGCTCGATCTCTGGATCGCAGCGAATGAGCCTGGCGCTAGCCGGCCCGAGGCGATGCGGCGAATTCTGCGGCTTGTGGCGATGAGGGTGGCTAAGTGAGCGAGGAAGGAAGGTTGCTTACCTTCGGACAGCGAACCGGCATGGAGCCGATTCCAGAGCAGCTAAAGCACGGCGAGATAGGCCGGGAACTGAGGTCTTTAGTGTGGGCTGGACTGTATGGGCCGCTTCGCGAGAGCCGCTACGCAGGAAACCGCTTCTTCATGATCGGTCAGCCATGGCATGGCATATTGAGCATGGCTTCTGTCATTTTGGACAAAGCTGCAATAGACGAGTTCCCTAGTATTTTCGATCATGCCGTGAAATGGGCAAAGGAAAAGGTTTTCTCCAAAAATTTTCTGGAGACGATGAATTTCCTCGATTTCGTGGTGGCGGACCCGAATTGCCCCGCGCAAGTAGTGGAAAGCATTTCCGAAGCGTTCAAGCTTTCTAGCTCAGCCTATCGCATTATTGCTCGCCAAATCATACCCATTACCTCGGAGGAGAATGCGGCAGCCGTCGAGCGCGGCATGGTAGTTGCCGCCACACACACTGCCCGCGGGCCATCTACTCACCTTCGGGCTGCTGCTATTGCTCTGACGGGGCGGAATTGGAGTGATGCTATTCGAGAAAGCATTCACGCTGTCGAGGGCGCGGGTAAGGTGGTCGAGCCAGACGCTGACACGCTTGGACCCGCGTTGGCTAAGCTGGAGCGGCGGGGGCTCATCAACGGCGCCCAGAAAAAGGCGTTTGCAGCGCTCTATGGTTTCACGTCAGACAATAACGGCGTGCGGCACGCGCTGGCATACGAGGAAGAGGCGAAAGTGACCGAGCAGGACGCGCTATTCATGTTTGGCGCATGTGCTGCTTTTGTCGGTTATCTGCTCTCAGCGGCAGAGTAGAGCCTTCCACGACTCTGCGCGACTGGGGGTTGCGGTAAACACATCGCCCCGCCTAAGCCCTCGGCCAGCATGGCTCTCAGTTATTATCCGTCGCCTGGCGAAATAGTTCTTTGCAACTACGGGACCGGCTTCATCGCTCCTGAGATGGTGAAGCTGCGGCCGGTTGTGATTGTCTCGCCCAGGTTGCGGAAGCGCGCCGATCTTGTCGCCGTCGTGCCGCTCAGCACCACCGCTCCGAATCCGGCCGAGCCGCATCATTGCAGCTTCGCGCTCGCGGTTCCGCTACCCAAGCCATATGACGCTCCGCAGATGTGGGCGAAGTGCGACATGGTGGGGACCATCGCGCTATCCCGGCTCGATCGTTTTCGCGACGGACGTGTGGCTGGCGGCAATGCGCGGCGCTATACGACGGGCAAGGTCAGCGCGGCCCAGCTCGTCGAAATTCGCAAAGCGATCCTCTGCGGGCTGGGGCTCTCTTCATTGACGATTCATCTTTGACTGCATATATCCACAGCGTTCCCGCTCTGCTTCGGCATCGGGCTTGGAGACTGTCTCTTCACTGAGGCAGCCGGTCTCGTGTCGGCGATAACAAGCTTGCGAGGCCGTCGTGTGTTCGGAAAGGCCCTGCCGGTAACGGTGGGGCCTTTCGCGTTTCGGAATACCTCGCTGGAACACCGTGAACACCTAGGACACCGCAAAATTGGCGTTGGCGCGAAATCAGCGGCTGCCGCAGCGAGCTAGACCACCTTCTGCTCGGCCTTCCATCGAGCGCCGCAGCGATCCGGGCCAAAATCCGGCCGGCAGCAGCGACCAGGGCGCTATCGGTAACGGTAAAGTGAGCCCCCCGGTCGCTGCCGATACTGTTGCCAGCATGCGTGGACCAGACGCCCTAAGCGGGAGGGCTCGTGCCGTATTCGGATATAGATGGTGAACGGAGGGCTACACCCCCCGTTCATTTTTCGAAAAGAAAATTAGGCTCGACTGAAGCGTAAGACCGCAGGGGCGCTGGGAAAATTTCTACAGACCAACCCAGTTGAGCTGTGATTGTATTGGTCCTGATATAAGAAACCCCGGCCAGCGGCACAAAGACCGCTATAGTTATCCCATTGACCATTCATTTCGTACGTCGAACGACCATTACGCCGGCCATAACTCATGTTAGTTCCGTAGGCGACCCGAGGAACAATACCGGTGTCGTCCGAGCCCAAATCCTTGGCCTCGGGATCGCTATTCGCCTCGTCTGGCTCTAAGTTCGTTTCGACGAGCTCATCAGGATTTCCATTTTCTGGATCGGCCATTATTCTCTCCCCTCGAAGTAATGTGGCACTATTCGCGCTCTCATGAGATTTGAAAAGCCGCGACCTGTCAATCCTTATACGACAGAGCGCAAATGGCAATTGGGTTAATCTGGAGCCTAGAGCGGTGGGCCAACTTGCGTTGCCGTAGGTGACCGCCCTATGGAATTTGCCGTAGGCGACCGCCCTATGGCAAACTCCTTCTTTTGAACGCAGCCCTGATCTTTCGGCACAATTTATACTAGAATGTGACAGTCAGCCGGACGAAATTCGTTCGCTTCCCGAAAGTCCGGTATTCCGAGGTTGCCTCCAGAGAGTGGCCGTGGACGCTCGGACTGATCCAGATAACCGCTCCGGCACTTCGGCAAGTCGCTGGTAAGGATGGCCATATCACGCTCTCCTTTCAGGCAGCCAAACTGGCCAATGGAATGAGCTCGGGCGCCAGCACCTCGCCGACGCGATCATAAGCCCAGGTGTGGAGCGTTTCGATCGTCACGCCGTCTCGGGTGACGCAGGCGAGCTCAGCCCTTCCCCCGATCACCGGAATCGCCTCAGTCCCACCCTTCACCGGATTGCGAAAATGCCGGCGTTGGGCATCGATCAGGCGCAGGCCGTCGCGTCTCGCGTCGAAGCGCGCCGAATTCATCATCGCCTCGGGCGAAATGTCGATCCCGAGCTCAGGGGTGATATGATCGAGCGGCTTAACCGGGTCGCAGCTTAGCGGAACGATGCAGAATGCTTCGACGACCTCATACGGCTCGATGTCGAAAAATGCACAGCGGCCGGGATCGGTATCGATATGGAATATCCGCACGCGCTCGGTGTGCTGGCACCATGCCGCCAGGCGAACGCCCATCGTGAAAGTCGGGTCGTCATAGTAGCTCCGGATTTCTCGCAGAATGTCGGGAAGTGCTTCGACGATGTCCTTTGCGCTCTGGGGCATCCGCAGGTTGAATTGCATGACGAGCTCCGCGACGTAAGCATCGCCAGTCGGCGCGATCACCCAAGGGAAGGCTTCACCCTTGATGAGCTTGCTCTCGTTATACAGGACGCGCCCTGTCTGGTTGTGAAGCCAGGCGGTATCGGTGAGCAGATAGGCGTGATCGGCCTGCACGAAGCTGTTGATGATCGTCATGGGTAAGGCCCTCTCGCGAGTTGGTGGATGCTCAGCGCGGCAGAAATCGCGCTAAAGCCGGAGATTGTGGCAATGCTGCTGAAAGTGGCGGCGGTGACACCCAGAAACGTGCCTGTAGCCGCGCCGGCGGCGATCATTCCGAAGCCGGTTGCGGCCAGTCCGACGACAGCGACAACAATCGCGACAGTTTTTAGAACCTTCATTTGTAGACCCTCCATGCAATCGCGTCTCGCAGTGCATCTGCGGTCGGCGTGAGAACGACAAGACCATCGTGCCCCTCGTGGAATGCCAGGGCATTGGCGTTGCCCAACCATATCCCGAGGCCCCAAAGGTCATGTTCAGCGGGAAGGGAAATGACATCGCCCACCAGCGCCGATGCAGGCGCAATGCGCTCGAAACCAAGGCCGTCCATGGCCTCGGCCAGCGTGTTGTAGCCCATGCGCCGCAAAGCAGCCTTTGCGCCCAGAGCGGTCTTGTATTGGCCAGCTTTGGACAGCCTCACTTTGTGGCCAAGCTGCCGAAGGTGAAACGCGGTCATTTTTCCGCAATCCACGGAGCCGAGCGCAAATGGTCGGCCGCCAAACTTCTCGAGCGTTGCATCAGTCGCCTTTTTGCGGACGACGAGAGGACGCGACTTCGGTTTCGTCATAGCGACATGTCCTCGATATCGGCGCGGGCCTTTTCTGCCTCGTCGGCCGTCCCGAAGCGCAGAAACCAAGCGATCTGCTGTGACCGGGTGAAAAGCTGCTCGCGCGTCTCGCGCGGCGTGTGGCGCGCTTCATCGGGATAGCTGCGGGCGATGGCGTCAATGGCGGGCGCAAACATCATGCAGCCTCAATGTCGGAGGCCAGGGCGGCAGCGAGATCGTAACGGTAGCCGCCACGGTCGCTGAGCTCAGTGAGAGCCCATACCAAGGCGTCTGCGCGATCCGGCGAGCCCTCACCGACATAGCCGGCGCCTGTCATGGCGCACATCTGGTCCTCAAGGTCGTTGAACTCGCCAACGTGGCTGACGCGGCCTTGCTCATAGAGGGCAGCTATCGGCTCTGCCCGGATCACCTTGCCACGGCTGGCCGTGACCATCTTGATCGGTAGGTTTTTCGACGCCGTTTTCAGAACAGCCTCGACCATCGCGCCGCCGAAGTTTTTCTCGGCAATGACGCGATCTGCCTCCCAACGGTCATAGGCTGTCAGCACGCGCTTTGCCCAACCCTCCGGCGAAAGCTGGCAGGTCGCGTCCTCAAGCACGTAGAACCGGCCGTCGTCGGCTTTGCCAGCCACCACGATGCCGATATCGTCACCGCCGCCATCGCCCTTGGTGCCCGAGGGATCGACAGCGACGACGATGCGCGTCAAGGAAGGCGCGCCGCGAAGGCGATGCTGATCGATGAGGCTTGCCGTCCAGAGCGCGCCGGGCACGTCCTCAAGCAGTTCTGCATAGAGTTCCTGCCGGCCGAGCCGCGTGCCCTGATAGCGTTCTTTCAGGTGCGCCAGCGTGCCCTCGGGCAAATTGTCGGAATTGTCGAACGTCGATCCGCTCGTGATGACTGTTCCAGCCGTGCGGACGATCTTGCGAATGAGCGGCGTCGGCTTTGGCGTGGTCGTCGCTATGGCCTGCGGGTTCTTGCCGAGGCGAAGCCCAAACAACATCTGATCCCACGCCATCGGATCCGGCCAGGCTGCGACCTCGTCGCCCCATGCGCGACTATGTTGAGGTCCTCGCAAACGCTCAGGTTCGGATGCCGAGAACAGCTTATAGCGCGTGCCGTTCCACAGGATCAGCTCGCCAAGACTGCGATTGTAGGTTTCGACGCAGGATTTGGGCAGGACCGCCAGCAATCCCGACTCACCTTCCACACACGTGTCCCTCGCGTCCTGAAACGTCGGGGCAATGACCGCGATCCGGCTGCCCGCATGCTGCATTCCATACCAGCTTACATCCTCAGCGCCCGTCCGGGTTTTGCCGAAGCCCCTCCCCGCCATCACCAGCCAAATCCGCCAGTCGCCCAGCGGGGTTATCTGATCCGGTCGTGCTGTCTGCAGCCACTGTGATCGTGCGATCACGCTGGCTTGCAATTGCGGTGGCAGCTTTCTCAAGAGCTCCGGTGACAACTGCGAAGGCATCGTCTCGATCGACATTCAGCACCGCCCCGATTGCGATCGGCTTATCGGCGAAGGCTTGGCTGAGCTTGCCCAGGTACCAGCGGCGGGCGTCGAAAACGAGCCGCCCCTTGATTGGGTCCGTGCAGGTTTCAGCGTCGGTGATGGCCTGCTCTGCAAGCGCGTGGAATCCGGCCTCTCGTGCCTCATGAACGCGGACGCCGAGGTCATCGTCGCTGCGCGTCCACCGCTGCACGGTGCGCCTGTCGGGCATCCGTCGATCCTTGCAGATCGCGACAAGGCCTTCGCCCTTGGCAAGGCGCTCGAGCAGTTCCTCAATGACGTCGTCGGCGAATTTATCAGACATGGAGCCACTTTCGGAAGTTGGGTGCAGCTAGGTTGCAGCTTCCCGACCATTCGAGCGGTTGGGGGTGCCGAAAGCGGGAAGGTGCCGCGCACAGAAACAGAAGGAAGGTCAAAACCCCCGCCCCCGTGCGCGGCCACCGGGAGGAGGTTCCCGGCGAAGAGGATGCACGCGCCAATGGTCACTGGGCTTCCGCCAAGGCCGGCGTGTCTATCGGCGTGACGATCATGCCAGCAGCCTCGGCCTTGGCGACCTGATCGGCATACAACTCGCAAGGCCAGACCTGCAGACCGAGGCCGAAGATGCCATTTGCGTGGTGAAGGCGGATTGTTCCGGGTTTCGTGTCGGTTCGCTGAACGGTATAATGGCGGCGAGATGCCTCGCGCTCCTCGCGTTGCAAGCGAGCCTTACGCTCTGCCTCTAGAGACTTCTGATAGGCGGCCGCCTGACGCGCGGCCTCGCCGTCCTCGTCTGGCCACGCCATTCCGCGCCGTGCAAAATGGGGCACCTTCATGGCTGTCAGGCGAAAAGCCTGATCAAAACCCTTCGGCCAAAGACCATTTGGAAGCACCCCCCGGGCGACGAACTCCGCATCCTCCAGGCTGGTTTTTCCTGCAGGAAGACTTGCATTCACGGCGGCAAGTTTCGTCTCCTGCGCCGCTATGCGCTTAATAAGATCGACGATCACCTCCAACGCGCCTGCGCCTTGGGTTTTGAGGTCCTCGGCCAGACGATCGCGGTCCGCTTTTACGGCCTCGTATGTGGCTATCCGCTGCTGAGAGCGCTCTGCCTCCTGGAGGCATTCCTGGCGTTGCTGTAGCTGAGCCCGCTTGGCCCCCAGACGAATGATCCTACGGGCAACCTTTGCCGCTTCATCAGCCGCGCGGTCGGCCTCTTCCTCTGACGCGCTGGCCGACTTCGACATCGCATCCAGTGTGTCATGCGTAGCTTGAGCTTCGGCAGTCGCTGCCACCACTTCGGCGATTAGTTCAGCGATCGCCGGCAGTCGCCCTGACTGCCCCATCGCGGCGGTAATCCGATCATCAAGCGCCTTCGACATTTAGCGCGCCCTCCGTCCTGTGAGGTCATCGATCATCGCCTGGCGTGCTGCGGCTATGTCGGTGGCATCCAGCTTGTCGCGGCGGGCCGGCGCCTCTTGCTCACTGGAAAAATCGGTCGCCTGATCGCCAAGATTACCACTGCGCAGGTCGTGGAGGTAGCGCTCCCGCTCGACCGACACCGTTATGGCGGCATCGCTAACTGTCGGAGGTGCTGCGCTGTCCATCGTCATGACGTTGAACCTGGCCATTCGCCCCGGGCGAAGGACGGTTCGACCATTAACAACCTGCCAGTTGCCATCAGGATCGAGTCTTCCGTTATCGTCAACGTAGGTCGGCATTCGAATGTCTCCGTTGCCAGCAAGCGCAGGCCATGCAGAGACATTCAGCCTGATCGACGGCCAAAACTACCTACGGTTGGGAATTAATGTTGCCGCCGCATGATCAGTTTCGGCGCGTCAACAGGTGGGCAACGCTGATCGTTTCGCCGATGGCCGGCCAACTGACACTACGGCCATCTTCGGCGATGACGGCCTCGCCACAGCCTCTCGCGCCAGCGGCATGAAGGGCCGGAAACATTCGAAGCGGAACCTGCACGGTACGCTCATCGGCCAGCACGAATGCGACGCAGTCGGATTGCACATAGACCGAATAGATCGTGTCATGAAACGTAGGCATCTCGCCAGCGTTTCCGTTGTCGTTCCGGTATTGCTGGCGTGCGGCCTTCAGTGCCTCCCCGCCACTTTCCCGGAACCAACGGTTCACGACCTCTTGCCGTGAGCCGAACGCCGCCTGGATACCGCCCCAGCCCCACCGAATGAACACTTCGGCGAAGTCAGGAGGGCATGGCTTGCGAGGGGCGGTCACGGCGCCACCTCTTCGGTCTCAACGAGGGTGCCGTGCCTCCGAAGGTGTTCCACCGTCTGCGGTTTGAGCCAGAAGTGGTGCGTAACCGGCGGATCGTCGGGACAAAGGCGAAGGTTGGTAATCTCGATCGAGCTTGCCCCGCGATCATTGCCGTCGTTCTTGACGTCGATAGCGATGCTTACGCCCGTCTGGTGCGCCATTCCGGGAGTAATCCGATATGGCTTCCAGCTGGCCGCTTCCTGCGCAACCCGCGCGGCCTCATTCTCGCGCTGCTGTCGGTAAAGTCGATCGGCATCGTCGGCCCACTTCTGTTGAGAGCCGGTGATAGGCCAGGCGAGATCGCCCGTATTCGAAAACGCAGGCAATTTCAGCGCCGACAGCTGGCGAATGAGCCTGGCGCCAACATAGAAATTGCCGGGCACGCCACGGGCAACGGCTTCGGCGCTTGGCTCGTAGATGCCTGCGGCCTTCATCGCCTCATCGTTAGCCTTCGCTGCGCTGAGCAGATCCACGATGCGGGATTCAATGTCGGGCCATTCTGCCTTGAACCGCTCGGCAAGGGCGTCACGCTGAGCAATGATCGCAGCCTTGTGCGCCTGTTTCGCCCGGTGGCCCTCAGACTCTTGCTTGGCAGCCAGCCGGCGCTCGAGATCATCGATCGCTGCTGTAAGCGCTTGGCAATTGCGGGCTGCGCGTGCTGACTTCGCAGCGGCCTCCTCGCGATCATCCTCGCCAAGGGCGAAGTTTACGGAATCGGCGATTGCCTGAGTGGCCAGCTCGGAGTTTTGGTCACGCTCCGCTTTGGCTTCGGCGATGAGGTTGGTCAGATCGGTGATGGTGACGCGATCGGTCGATCGAGCGCTGGCAATGCGCTCGTGCAATGGCTTGGCCATGTTGGATCCCCTCAGTCCTAATATTGCGAAGCGCGGGCGAGGTCGCGAACAGCGGCCATGTCCGAGACTGGCGCCGCTGCAGAGAACTGCGAACGTGGGCCAGGTGTCGGCAGCGCAGTCACGAGGGGGTCATGCTGCGCACCATATGCGGCATCCCGCACCGCGCGGCCCCATGCCTCGGCGTCACTCGCCGGAGAAGGTGCGCCGTCCTTAAGGAAGACTTGGCGGCTGCTGTCCGGCTTGGAATCGGTGAACGAAACATCGAAGCCGACGTAATCGCCGGGCGCAAGCAAGGCGGTGAAGCCCGGCTTGGTTTGACCGTTGGGGAAAGTGGCGGTGGCCGCGTCTACGTGGCGGCCGGAACTGATCTCTGCATAGATCGGCATTGGGTTTGCTCCGATGCCCCCAGACTGCGCGAGGGGCGTGCGCACCGATGCTCGGTTGCATCGATGGGGAGACTTTCGCGCTGATCGCTGAGGGCTGTTACCGCCGTCAGAAGAAAAAGATGCGCGGTTGAGGTGAGTAGGGAATTTGGCTATATCGCACGCAGCGCCCCGGTGTTTCGGACGTAGAGCAGGTGCGGGTTTCGGCATGCATCTCCGGGGTCACCATCCAGAACTCTTTCAGATCGGGCGCCGCAGTGCTATGAGACGGCTCGTTGCCGGCTGTGTTTCGGACGTGTTATCAGTTAGGGGCGTAAGCATCTAACTCCCCGGCCCAACTCTGGATGGCGTATCCTTGGACGGGCGGCCTTTTTCGGAATTTACCGAATAAGTCACGAAATCCACGTTTCCCGTGAAATCGTATTGACGGATGCGGCTTGTGTCGGCCGCAATGAGCGCTTGGTCGCCGGTGTTCGGGGCATCACCCGATCGGCAGCCCCAGCGTCGCTGCCTTTGCCTTGATGAATCCTACAGCCAGTTCGCCAATGATGCCGATCGACCATGATCCGACCTTGCTGGCGCCGGCTTTCGTCTTGGCCCATATCTCCGGGTCCCGAATTTGATCGACGAACTCATGCCCATACCAAGTCAGCTCGAGTTCCATGTAATCCCTGCCATCAAGCGTCGTGGCGTCGATCGCGCTAATCAGTCCCGCATCGTAACAAAGTCGGACGTGCTCAATCACTACACCTTCGTCAAAGCCAGCCATTGCCGGGACGACGTCCAACGCTGGCGCGCCCTCCGCCTCGATCTTGAGCAGGAGATCTCGCACCAATTCCATGTCGCGCTTCACGGCAATACCTCTCGTTGACGATAGATAGACCGCGAAGTTAGGGGCTCAGAATTCTTAAGTGAATATGGGCGGTGCACAAAGCTCCCCGCCGGCGGGAAGTTTCAATTGACCGCCAGGCAGACGACGCGTTGGTGAGCGAGGGGCGATTTCCTGGTGGTGCGTGAACGACAGAACTTCATGTTGACGTGAAGTTTCAGGGAATGCGCGGGCGCAACCGAACCAAATCTAACCGACGTCGGTTACTTTCGCAAACAGCCCCATAATTGACTAGTTGAGAACCTCGTGTTGACGCGAGGCTTCGGGAAACGCCCGAGCCAGCCGGCCGATCCATTAGGCGCAGGTGTTCTCAAATTTAAGAACACCCAGTCCAGAGCCTCCCGACGTCGGGAGGTTTCGATAGAGCGGCAGACAGAAGCATCGTTACCGCTCACCAGTGAGCAAGCACGCCTATTTATTCGCAGCCAACGCCATCGCGGTCTCTGTCGAGGTGCGGAGCATATCCGGGATCGCCTACCCGCACTGGCGCCGCGCCCGCCGCTCGAGCCTCTGAACAGTTCACGTAGTAGGTGAATTCGTCGGCACTGGTGACAGGCTCGTAGGCAGTGACAGCGTCTGAAGTGCTGAGCAGCGGTTGCACGCGATCGCCATTATTGCTGAGCCATGAGTGGAACATCACGCCACCTGCAAAGGCGGCCACGATTGGCCACGGTGAGCGATTCTCGGTCATCAGGGCCTATTACACGCCAAGGGTTAAGGACGCCTTTTAGCCTTAGAATCCAGCGCATGGTTAGCGGATCTGTTAGTTTATTCCCGATTTCGCCGAAAATGTGGCGTAAGTGCGTTCAGCCCTCCTGATTGATTGTCAGAAGAGGGTTGAATCCGGGGCTGGTGATGGTGCCGCGCTGACTGGCCATGCTCTGTGTTCGAGACTTCCTCAATTTGAGGGAGTGTGATTACGCCTCAGTAGACCAGCGGCTGGACGGTGCGCTTGACGTTGGGGTTCCAACCGTCGTCCCGATGGGCAAACCAGAGAGAGCTCCCTCGCGCGCGCACGCGCAATATGTGCGGCACCTGAGAGGGCGGAGATCCCCTCCCCCCCTTAACTCGCGTCAGTCGTGTCAGTGATGTCAGTGATCTAGCATCTCCTTCTACGCGTGCCCCCTCGCGCCCCCTCGCGCGCAGCAAGGCTTGATTGTTTTTCAATGAGTTAGGCCAAAAGCAGGAAAATCCGGCAAGATGGGAAATCACTGACATCACTGACATCACCGACAACCTGCCAGTTCTTTGGCGGCTATAATCCCGTCCCTAAGAGATAGCTCTTTGCGAACGTAAATCGCGCAGCGGCGCTTGTTTACGCGCCACAATCCGTCGGCTGCCGCTTCATTGCGAACTACGACAAAGCCTGCCTCATCGAGCTTGTGTCGGACAGCGCGGCTGTTCTTTCGGTCCTTCATCCAGTCCGAGAACTCGACCAACCCCAAAGCCCATGCCTTCTGCACCACCATATCAATGGTGATAGCCCTCTCGGCCTTCAGTCCATCAAGGGCGTCAGCGAGCTCTGCGTCTTCCGAAGCGACACCGGACGACACGATATCCCAGAATGCCGCTGTCTTGGGCGGCGGGGCCTTAGCGTCGAAGTCGGCGAGCGGGAGGCTGCCCAGATAGGCAGCGACATGTCCCGTGCCTCCCTCGGCATACCAGCGATAGAGATCAGTCCAGTAGCCCTCGCTGAATTCGCCGCGCTCGACGTTGGACCACGCGACCTAATGGCGCCGGTCATCTGCTGGCAGGTAGATGCCATCGGTTTTGTGGTTGGTCGTGATGATCACGCCGCAGACGTTGAACACAGCGTACTCACGCATGTTCTTCTCATCCACGCGGAGAACGTCCGGCGGCGCGGCGGTGTAGGTTTTCATGTGATCGTAGAAGGCAAAGCGATCGACGTCACCAAGGTCGCGCGCCTCGCTGACACGCAATATCACCGACTTCACAAAACCATTGAACCGGCCGAGCATATGCTGCGGCGATACCTCGGTGAAGTTCCAAGGTCCGATCGCAGCTTTGACCGGCTCAAGGATCGTGTCTTTCCCGATCCCTTGTGATCCACCCATGACGATCGCGTGGTTGATCTTCTCGGCTGGACGCTGGACGCGGTGAGCCAGCCACCGGATGATATGCGCTGCCTCTTCTGGATAAACCTTCTCGACATGCTCGATCCAGCGCGAGGCTTTGGTTGGATCCCCAGGCAGTTTCGCGGGCGGCCGATACAGGTTGAACACATTGCAGCCATCGCGGCGAAACCAGCCACCATCGGAGATCAGGCGATCGGGCACGACTTGCGGTTCACCGGGAGCCCAAGTCATTTGCTCGACAGGGCGGTTCTGATCGAGCCACGCATTGGCCTTCAGCTTCACCTGTTTACCGTCGTCCCCCAATACGGGTTGCCCGTCGCGATCCACCAGCGGCACCGGCGGGATGCGGGAATTGACGCTGGTGGCCGGCCACGTCTCGCCATTGGGCGCGAAGATGTAATTGTGGGCCGGCATGAACGCGTGAAAGTCGGTGAGCTGGACGCCGTGGGGCTCGGATGGGTTCTTCGCCGAGCGTGGCGAGCGAGCTCCATCATCAAGACCTCGCTCGACCTTCGCGGTGACCTTCTCGGCTGTCCATGGATTGCCCGCATCATAAGAGGACATTGCTAAGCCAGCGGCGACGAGCTCATTGCGAGCTGTCGATCTCGAAAGCTCCCCACCTGCAACCAACCCCCCGATCTTGAGGGCGCCTTCATTGAGTGCAGCTTCTTGCTCGCCCAAGCCGGCGTTGCGAATCGTATCGCATTCCCGCGTCAGTGCGGCGAGGCCATAAACGCTATCGCCCATGAAGCCGCTGGCGGCATTGGAAGGCTTCGCTCCGGGCCGTTGCCCATCGTCATCATTGCCGGGCGAAGCCTTCGGCGCCTTGCGCACAATCCCAAGGAGCGCGGTCGGCGCGTCGGTAATCCCGGTATCGTCGTGCCACTGATACTGCCGCCCGTTAGGGTGGATCGACGGCGGCACGATTACATAGCCGCCATCGCCGCGCGTTTCGGCACCGGGAAGGGTTGGGAACGGCCAACCCCGTTTCGGGTGCTTCTGCGCATTGCGAACGGGCTTTGCCGGGTCATATTTGAAATAGAGGTGATATCCCTTGCCAGTATCGACCCGGCGGGTAGGCGGCAGCGGGATAGTGCAAGCCGCCTCGAACGCCTCGGGATCATCGATATCCAGCACCCAGAAGCGGGTCTTTTCGCCGGTGGGCATGCCAATCATGGCGTCTGGCCAATTTGCCCACCATGCGCGGATAATATCGACGCTGACGGTGGCGTCATGAAAGCCCTTGGGGGTGAGAGGTGTTTTATCCCGCGCGTTGCATGGGAACACGGACAGGCCCTTGCCTGCATAGAACAAGGCTTTCTCCAGCAACTCGTTCACGGCTTGAGATGCAGACGCCATCAGTTCCGCGCCCCCTCAACGGTTGCCAGCCAGACCATGCGGCCAGGCGCGAGCTTCTGAATCAGGGCGGTCCAGGCGATCTCTTGCTCCGGCCGGGTTTCAACCAGCATCACGTTCTGGCGCATGATCGCAGCCGTGGCCGCTACGGTTGCATAGACAATCGGCGGCGGCGCACTCGAGACGACGGCGAAGGCGCTGCAAGCCCGGATCGCGCGCCGGATCGATGGCAGGTGAAAGCCATCAGGACCAACGGCGCGGTCAAAGTCATCGCCGATAATGACGATGGCCGGGAGCTTTGGCGGGATGCGGAACACGTCCGCCGACTGGCCGACGAAAAGCATTCCGGCGCCGCCGTCTCGCACTGCTTCCATGATGGGGCGCAAGTGCTCGCCGCCGGGCGGCAACGCTTGCCATGCTGCAGTGATCTGCTCGCGGTTTCGGTGGCATGAGTAGCGGGCCATCAGCGCGCCTCCCCAAATGCGAGCCCGGCGACCAAGCCGGCGCGATGGAAGGGAAGACCAAGACGGCTGAGGAATTGAACTCGCGTCGCGGTCGTGGTATTGGCATCGATGTCGCCGCCAAGCAGACATTCGACGCCTTCGCGCTTAGCCAGCGCGAGGGCGTTTCGCTTTTGGGCCATGACAGGTCACGCCGCCTGCCGGGCAGCGGCCCGTTCAGTGATCCACTGATCGACCTCGCTCTCGAGGTGTCCGACCGCGCGGCCCTTGCCGTTCGGATTCAGCGGGAAGCGCTTGGGGAAAAGGCCATCGCGCTCAAGGTCGCGAAGCTGACGATCGCAAAAGCCGGTCTTAGCTTCGGTGTCGGGGATGCGGAGGATTCGCATTGATGGGGCTCCTTTTGTTGCCGGAGCCTTCCAATAATCAGCCACAAATCCTGTTGTTACCGCCGTCAAATACAGCCGATAGGCCTACCGCTCGGATCACAAATAGGCACAATAAAATCAACGCTCTAGCAATCCAGCCTCGACATCCAGCGTCTGGAAATTCTCCAGCATTTTCTCAAGGCGCTCGGACGGATCGGCTTTGTCTCGGAGCGCTCCCAGATAGATCGCCTCTAGGAAAGACACGTCGGCAGAGCTGTCATCAGCGCCATCCGGGAACACATTCGATTTCTCGTGGACCCACTCTGCGACTTTGCCCGCAAGGGTATAATCTCGGCCAATCGTTTTCTCTTCCACACCGTATGCCGCGGCGAGCCGCTCAAGGGTCTCCTCGTATCCTGCGCCGCCTGCGGTGCTGCACCTTGCCTCTTTGCCGCGGATCAGAGAATTTCTCCTCTTACCGAAGGAACGGACCCTTTTGCCCATTTCCGTAGCCCCGGCAGAGAGGCTGATCGTATGCGACCTGCCTTTGCCCTCCAAGGCGTCGGCAAGCATCTCGCGAAGCTCAGGCGCTATCGGATGGCTTGACCGAAGCAGGGCGGCAAGGTCGCGCTCAGGCTGATTACTGCCTCCCCGGAGCGCCAAAAACGCACGCATTTGCAAGGTTTCAAGCGCTTCGCTCATCACGCCACCGCCTCAGCCAACTGCACTACATTGTTCGCCGGAGGATCGATGATCCGCTCAACTAGATCTGCAAGCGCCTGCAGTGCCGCCGCCTTCTCATCGGCATAGCCGTGCCTGTCGTAAACGCCTTCAACGCCACCGATCACGTGGCCCAGCACCCGCTCAGAGATATCGGGACGAACGCCAGCGCGAGCCATAAGGCTCTTGGCTGTCCGCCTAAGGTCATGGAAAACCCAAGGGTCGATCTGCACCGCCTTATCGACGTCCCGCTTGCCGGCCGATAGACTGTTATAGGCCTTCTTGCCGCGACCGCTAAACACGTAGGGGTTGTCTTTGATGACCGGCTGCGCACGGATAATCGCAAGCGCAGATGCTGGCAGGCGCAAACGTCCAGGATTGTTCTTTTCACGGGCCTCGGTCGGCATTGTCCACTCGCCATCGGCGTCGATGTCCTCCCAACGCATAGCGGTCAGCTTTGCCCTGCGCTGCCCTGTCAGCAGCCCGACGCGCACAAGGGCGCCGTATGTGCCGAGGGTTGCGCATCCCGCCCACAGCGCCTTGACCTCGTCATCTGAAAGTGTCCGCCGACGCGCACGATCAGTGTAGCTGCCCGACCGGCGCATTTCCGGAATGATCGGCGAAACGAATTGCTCATCGTATTGGCGATACCAAGCAAAGAGCTTGGACAGCGTGGCCAGCACACGGTCCGCTTGCACGGCGCCGCGATTGTCCACCAAGTCGTCCATTAGTTCGGTCACAAGGCCTCTCCGGATGGAAAGGAACGGCTTGTCCTGCCACTTGGGATAGACGTAAGTTTTTAGCTGGCGCTCGATCTCTCCCTTTGAGCGCAGCGGCACGCCATCCTGCTTTCTGCCGCCCTTATCGACCCACCGGGTAATGAAGCGCGCAGCAACTTCCTTGAATGTCTCGGGCACAGCCGCAGCCTCTTCCGGCTCGGCCGGGGGGAACGGCTGCAGTCCGTCCTTGATCCTCTGAACACCGACGCGAGCAAGCGCCCGAGCTTCAGGCAGGTCAAACTTGCGGACCTCACCGAGGCTCTTCCAGATCTGTTTCCCCGAAGGATCGCGCGCGACGATCGAGAACGTTTTTTTGCCCTTTGGGGAGACGATCAACGCAAGCCCGGTCGTGGCCTCGTCAAATACGACTTGGCGCTTTCCCGGCAGGGGTCGAACCGTCTCGACAGTCCTTTCAAAGCCCTTCAGGAGTGATGTAGGTTTGGACATCAGGAAGTCTCACTGTCTAACATTTGGCTAACTGGGTCAGTTCCTGTAGCGTTAGCTAGGTTCCGGACAATTCCAGTTAGATGACAGTTTTCTGGGCTTCGTCAAGCCATACTTCCTGATAACTCCTGTCTATTCCGACTATAAACCATGATTTGTAATCAGGGGGTCGCGGGTTCGAACCCTGCAGCCGGCACCATTTTCACATGAACTGAAGACGCATCGCGGGCGGCAAATGCCGCCGTTGCTGATGTGCAAGTAAAAGAAAAGTGGTGCGCTGTGCCGGGTGAAGATGACAGCTACATTTACGCTATAGCCCTCTAAA
>CAZCUS010000025.1:0-38922 GCA_964502105.1 uncultured Novosphingobium sp.
TGCGCTTCATCTCGGCCAAGAAGAACGAGCCGGAGTGGATGCTCGAATGGCGGCTCAAGGCCTATCGCCGATGGCTGACGATGCCGACGCCGGACTGGGCCAAGCTCAACGTGCCGCCGATCGATTATCAGGACGCCTACTATTACGCCGCCCCGAAGGAAAAGAAGGAACTGTCCTCGCTCGACGAGGTCGATCCTGAAATCCTGCGCGTTTATGAAAAGCTCGGCATTCCGCTCGAGGAGCAGAAGATGCTCGCCGGCGTCGAAGGCGCGCGCAAGGTCGCGGTCGATGCGGTGTTCGATTCGGTTTCGGTCGCCACCACCTTCCGCAAGGAGCTGGAGCAGGCCGGCGTCATCTTCCGCTCGATCAGCGAGGCGATCCGCGAATATCCCGATCAGGTCAGGAAGTGGCTCGGCAAGGTCGTGCCAGTGCATGACAACTACTTTGCAGCGCTCAACTGCGCGGTCTTTTCGGACGGCACCTTTGTCTACATCCCTGAAGGCGTGCGCTGCCCGATGGAGCTGTCGACCTATTTCCGGATCAATGCAGAGAATACCGGCCAGTTCGAGCGGACGCTGATCATCGCCGAAAAGGGCAGCTACGTCTCTTACCTCGAGGGCTGCACCGCGCCGATGCGCGATGAGAACCAGCTTCACGCTGCCGTCGTCGAACTGATTGCGCTCGAAGATGCCGAGATCAAGTATTCGACCGTGCAGAACTGGTATCCCGGCGACGCCGAGGGCAAGGGCGGCATCTACAATTTCGTGACCAAGCGGGCATTGTGCCAGGGCGCGCGGTCCAAGGTGTCGTGGACGCAGGTCGAAACCGGCAGCGCGGTGACCTGGAAGTATCCCAGCTGCGTGCTGAACGGTGAAAACTCGGTCGGCGAGTTTTACTCGGTCGCGGTGACCAACAACTACCAGCAGGCCGATACCGGCACCAAGATGATCCACAACGGCAAGGGCAGCCGTTCGACGATCATCTCGAAGGGTATCTCGGCGGGCAAATCGAACAACACCTATCGCGGGCTGGTGCGCGTTGCCGCCAATGCCGATGGCGTGCGCAACTTCACCCAGTGCGATTCGCTGCTGCTCGGCTCGACCTGCGGCGCGCATACCGTGCCCTATATCGAAGTGCGCAATCCCACCGCGCAGATCGAGCACGAGGCGACCACCAGCAAAATCAGCGACGACCAGTTGTTCTACGCCATGCAGCGCGGCCTTGATGCCGAAGAGGCGGTAGCGCTGATCGTCAACGGCTTCGCCAAGGAAGTGCTGCAGCAACTGCCGATGGAATTCGCGGTGGAAGCGCAGAAGCTGCTCGGCATTTCGCTTGAAGGGAGCGTGGGATGATTGAACGCAAAACTCTGGGCGTCAGCACCGTTTCCGCCCCTAAAGCCGATGCAAAGGCCACCTTTGCTCTGACCGGGCCGCGCCTTGAGAAGCTCAAGGAGCGCGCCAGGCACCAGCGCCGCAATCCTACGGAGGCACAGGCCGCGTTGTGGGCGGAACTGTCTGGCTCAAGGCTGGGCGGGGTGAAGTTCATCCGGCAATCGGTGGTCGGCTCGGCCATCGTCGATTTCGCCTGCCCCTCCCGCTGGATCGTGATCCAGCTCAGTAGCGACGATGCCAATCCGGACGTCAACGAGTTGCAGGACCGCAAACTGACCGAAGTCGGCATCCGCGTGCTGCGCTTTTCCGAAGAGGAAGTGCTGGGCGGCCTGACCGGCGTGATGCGCGAGATCAACGCCGAACTGGCAGTGCCGTTCGACAAGCGCTCTGCCCGGGCGGGCAAGGCGCCCCGGATCGAGGACGTCGAGTACTGAGCATGGCTGCGCCGCTCCCTTCTGGCGACACGCACGAGCCGAGCCGCATCTGCGGCCTGCTTTACTGCGGCGACAGCGAGGAGAGGCACGTCAATCTTGCTGCGGACGAGACCGATCCGCTGACGATCTACGTGCGCAACGCGCTGACGCTCGCGCGCTCCGCGAACGTGCACGGGCAGGAAATCACGCTCGTTACCAACGATGCCGCGCGCATAGCCGCTCTGGTTGCGCGCGAAGGCGGTGCCGACGCTGGCATGAAGCTGGAGGAACTGGTTTTCACGCTCGATGTGCCGCGCGCAATTCCCTTCCGTTCGGCGCATTTCAAGTTGGAAATGCTCAGGATTTTCGGCGAAGGGCGTTTTGGCGCGTTTCCGGTGCTGGCCGATATAGACGTGGTGCTGATCCACCCGCTGCGCTTTTCGGCCAAAGATGTGCTTTGGGCCTACGATATCTCCGCTCAGGAGTGGGGCACGGTGCCGGATCGCCGCGCGACGGCCACGCTCGATCTTCTGGCGGGACAGCCGCTGGCATCGCATCGGTGGTTCGGCGGCGAGTTTCTGGCGGGCAGCGCCGGGCGGTTCGCTGAGCTATCGCGGGAGATCGCGCGAATCTGGCCGACGTATTGCGCCAGTGTCCATGCGATCCAGCATCCCGGTGACGAAATGGTATTGTCGAGCGCGCTCAATTTGCTGGCAGAGCGCGGCTTCCCTTGGCGCGATGCGGGCGCGGCCGGACTGGTCGCGCGTTGGTGGTCGGTGCACACGACCAATGCGATCGGCTCGCTTACCGAGGTGGAAGGTAGCGCTTTGCTGCATCTGCCGGCGGACAAGGCGTTTCTCGCCCAGTTTTCCGATCGCGCATTCGATGTATCGGGTTTTCTTTCCGCTTATCGCAATCATGTCAGTGGACGCCTTCGCGGCAACAGGATGCGGTCGATCGCGGCGCGCCTGCGCGGGCGACGCCATGCTCCAGCGCTTACTTGAGGTATCATAATGCTTACGATTACCGACCTTTACGCCACCATCGCCGACAAGACGATCCTCAAGGGCCTGTCGCTCACGATCAATGCGGGCGAAGTTCATGCGATCATGGGGCCGAATGGTGCAGGCAAGTCGACGCTGGGCTACACGCTGGGCGGACGGCCCGGTTATGAAGTGACGGGCGGCACGGTCGATTTCGCCGGGCAGGACTTGTTCGAACTTGCTCCGCATGAGCGGGCTGCGGCGGGGCTGTTCCTTGGCTTCCAGTATCCGGTCGAGATCCCGGGTGTGTCGTTCGTCCAGTTCCTGCGCGAATCGGCCAATGCGCAGCGCAAGGTGCGCGGCGAGGCGCCGCTTTCGGGCGGCGAATTCCTCAAGCTCGCGCGTGAGAAAGCCGGGTTGCTGCGGATGGACATGGAAATGCTCAAGCGGCCGGTGAATGTCGGTTTCTCGGGCGGCGAGAAGAAGCGCGCCGAGATGGTGCAGATGGGCATTCTCGACCCGAAACTGGCGATCCTCGACGAAACGGATTCGGGCCTCGATATCGATGCCCTGCGCATCGTCGGAGACGGTATCAACACGATCATGCGCGCGCCGGACAAGGCGGTGTTGCTGATCACGCACTACCAGCGGCTGCTCGATTACGTGAAGCCGGACTTCGTGCACGTGCTGGCGGGTGGTCGGATCGTTCGCTCAGGCGGTGCCGAACTGGCGCACGAGCTCGAAGAGCAGGGCTACGAGGCGGTGGTCGCGTGAACCAGTCACTCGCCCTTCCGACTCGCCGTGACGAAGACTGGCGCTACGCCGACGAGGCGTTCCTCACCTCGCCAGATGTCGCTTCGCTCGAATGGAGCGAATTGACCGTCGCGGCGGGTGAAACCTTGCGCGATTATCGCGTGCTCGCGACAGATGATCGCGGTCCGGTTCAGCGGCTGCGCGTCCATGTCGGTGCGGGCGGGCGCTTCGAATGCGGTGTGGTCAATGCGCTGGCAGGTTACTCCCGCTTCGAGACGGAAGTGACGCTGGGGCAGGGCGCGCATTTTGAATTCGGCGGTGTCACCATCGGTGAGGGCACGGCAGTGCAGGAATTCGTGACGCGCGTGATCCATGCCGAACCCGACGCGACATCGAACCAGATCGTACGCGCAGTGCAGGGCGATCTCTCTACCGGCAACTTCCTGGGCCGGATCGAAGTCGCGCGCGATGCGCAGGGCACCGATGCGGGGCAGAACTTCCGTGCGATCCTGCTCAATGCGGGGGCAACGGCCAATACCAAGCCCGAACTCGAAATCTTCGCGGACGATGTGAAGTGCGCCCACGGCGCGGCGATCGGCGCACTCGATGAAGATGCAGCGTTTTATCTCGCGTCGCGCGGGTTGCCGCCGAGCGAGGCCCGCAAGCTGCTGATCCGCGCCTTTATCGCCGATGCCTTCACCCAAGTCAGCGAAACGGATGCGCAGGAGCGCCTGCTGGGTGCGGCACTCTCGGCGCTGGATGGAGACCCGGCATGAACACCGCCGTCCTGACCTTGAAGGACCAGTTCCCCGGTCTCGCCAGTGGTTGGCACTACCTCGATACCGCCGCGACGGCACAAAAGCCGCAGGCGGTGATCGATGCGACAGTGCGCGCTCTCGGCGACGACTACGCTACCGTGCATCGCGGGGTCTATGCCCGTTCGGCCGACATGACGGTGGCGTTCGAGGCCGCGCGGCGCCGGGTTGCCGGGTTCCTTGGCGGGCGCGAGGAAGAAATCGTGTTTACCCGCGGCGCGACCGAGGCGATCAATCTCGTTGCGCGAACGTGGGGTGAGGCGAACCTCAAGGCAGGCGATCGCATCCTGCTTTCGGTGCTGGAGCATCATTCGAACATCGTGCCATGGCAGATGTTACGCGATCGAACCGGCGTCGAAATCGACGTGTGCCCGCTGACCGAAGATGGCCGCATCGATCTGGAAGCGGCGGAGCGCATGCTGACGCCGGCACACAAGCTGGTGGCGTTTGCGCATGTCTCGAACGTGCTAGGCTCGATGCTCCACGTGGAACATGCCGCGCGGCTTGCACATGCGGTCGGTGCGAAGCTGCTGATCGACGGCTGTCAGGCCGCGCCGCGCCTCAAGCTTGATGTCGCGGCGATGGATTGCGATTTCTACGTGTTTTCAGCGCACAAGCTGTACGGGCCGACCGGGATTGGTGCGCTGTGGGCACGGGTCGAGATTCTCGATGGCATGGCCCCGTGGCAGGGCGGCGGATCTATGATCGATCGGGTCACGTTCGAAAATACAACATACGCACCGCCGCCGCAGCGCTTCGAAGCGGGCACCCCGGCCATCGTCGAGGCGATTGCCTTCGCTGCTGCGATCGATTGGCTTGAAAGCATCGGGCTGGACGTGGCCGAACGTCACGAAAAGGCGCTTGCGCAGACCCTGCGCGAACAGCTCGCGCGCCGCAATGACGTGACGCTTTTCGGTCCGGCCGATGCGCTAGGCATCGTCAGCTTCGCGCTCGATGGGGTGCACCCGCACGATCTTGGCACGATCCTCGATGAGGAAGGCATTGCCATCCGCGCCGGGCACCATTGCGCACAGCCGCTGATGGACCACCTCGGCGTGCCCGCGACCGCCCGCGCCAGCTTCGGGCTGTATAACGACGAAGACGATATTGCCGCGCTCCTGAAAGGTATCGAGCGCACCAGGAGGATTTTCGGATGACCGATGAGAACCGCAACTACCGGGTAGACGAAGTCGATTCGGTGCCGCCGCCGCCGCGCGCGCGCGTGGACGATATCGATACACCGCCGGTGGAGTCTGCTGCCGAAAAGCTCGGGCGCAAGCGGGATTATCTTGAGGGCTTTCTGGCCGAAAAACCGGCAAGCGATGACCCCGCCGGACCGGGCGGCGCGATCTACGACGGCGTGATCGAAGCGCTGAAAGAGATCTACGATCCGGAAATCCCGGTGAATATCTACGACCTCGGCCTTATATATGGTGTGGACGTGTCGGACGACGGCGCTGTGGCGGTATCGATGACGCTGACCACGCCGCATTGTCCGGTGGCGGAATCGATGCCCGGCGAAGTCGAGATGCGTGTCGCTGCGGTTCCGGGCGTGCGCGATGCCGAAGTCAGCCTCGTCTGGGATCCGCCATGGGACATGGGCAAGATGACCGACGAGGCCAAGCTGGAACTGGGAATGCTGTGAGCGAAATCGCCGCCTCGACCCTGACTATCATGCGTGCGGATTATCGTGATCCGGCCGACGCAGCGGCGCTGCTTGCGCTGCTGGATGGCTACGCCCGCGATCCGATGGGGGGTGGCGAACCGCTCCGCGCCGACACGCGCGAAACACTGGTGCCGGCCTTGGCGGCGTTCCCCGGTGCTTTCTCGCTGATCGCGCGGCTGGAGGGCGAGGCTATCGGGCTGGCCAATTGCTTTACCGGGTTCTCGACCTTTGCAGCACGGCCACTGATCAACGTGCACGACCTGGCGGTGCAGCCCGCACAGCGCGGCAAGGGCATTGGCCGGGCGCTGATGCAGGCGATCGAGCAGGAAGCGGCAGCACGCGGCGCGTGCAAGGTCACGCTCGAAGTGCTGGCCAACAACAGCAATGCCATGGCGCTCTACACGGCGCTGGGCTATCGCAATTACGCGCTCGACCCGGCTGCGGGCGGCGCGCAGTTCTGGGAAAAGAAACTGCCATGACCACCACGACCCGCACCCGCCCCGCCGCCGTCATCCTGACGGCCAATGCCGAAGCGCGCATCGCCAAGTTGATGGCCGAAGCGCCGGAAGGGGCCATCGGCGTCAAGCTTTCGACTCCGCGCCGGGGCTGTTCGGGCCTTGCCTATTCGGTCGATTACGTGAACGAGGCGGTCGCTCTGGATGAGCGGATCGAGACCCCCGGCGGCACCTTCTTCATCGACGGTGCGAGCGTACTCTACCTGATCGGTAGCACCATGGACTGGGTGGAAGACGATTTCACTGCCGGCTTCGTGTTCGCCAACCCGAACGCCAAGGGAAGCTGCGGCTGCGGCGAGAGTTTTACGGTTTAGTTTAGCGGTTCTGACATCCGTCAGAACCTTCGCGGCACCGGCCCACGCCCCCACCCGGCCTCCCATCAAGGATACACTGAATGGGAGGCCGGGTGGGGGCGTGGGCCGGTGCCGCACGCCAATCGCGGATGCGAGTGCCGCACTAAACCAAGACTCACGCCGCAGAGCCGCATTTCCGTGCGGCCTTAATCAAGTACCTATTTCTGCCGCAACGCTGCGACGCAGGCGGCGCGGTCCACGTCCTTGCCGTCCGACGGGCGCCGGGCATCGGCATAAGTCGCGAGCGGCTCGCGCGAATGGCTGGTCGGATAGAGATAGATGTCGAGCAGGCAGGCGGTGCCGGTGAACTGCAGTTTGCGCGCATCCCCTTCCCAGACCTCCAGCCGGGGCTTGCCGAACTGCTTGACCAGATCGGCCTGATTCGCGCCGATCACGCTCTCCAGCCCCGGCAGCATGTGGACCACGGCATCGCGCGCGGGCGGCCTGGCGGGTGTGCGCACAGGCTGTCGCGTGCCGGACTGCGGTCGGCTCGAACCGCTTGTGCCCGTGCTGCTTGCCGCGCAGGCAGTGAGCAGGGGTGCCGATACGGCGATCAGGGCCAGCGTGCGCAGGCGGGTGTACGGCATTGGCGTCATGACGTCGCTCGGATCGCCTGCATGGGCCGACCTGTCAACGGCGCGCGCCTTGCGGAGCGACGGAGCGCGCGCTACTCGCGCCTGAAGCCTTTTAGGCCACACCGTTTCCACACATATCAGGGAATCTCGACTGCATGAGCCAGCCAACCTACGACGTCATCGCCATCGGCAATGCCATAGTCGATGTCATGGCGGCGAGCCCGGATGCGCTCATCGAGGAACTGGGCCTCACGCGTGGCGGCATGACGCTGGTCGATACCGAACAGGCAACGCTACTGTACGATCGCATGGGCCCGGCCCGCGAGATTTCCGGTGGTTCGGCGGCGAATACATTGGCCGGCCTCGCCGCGCTCGGCGCGACGTGTGCTTTCATCGGCCAGGTTGCCGATGATCAGCTTGGCGAAGTCTTCGCGCACGATATCCGTGCAGGCGGGATCGACTTTGAAACACCGGCACGCGGCGATGAACCGCCGACAGCACGTTGCCTGATCTTCGTGACGCCCGATGGCCAGCGCACGATGAACACGTTCCTGGGCGCGTCCCAATTTCTGCCTGCAGAAGCGCTGGATGAAGGCATGATCGCCGATTCGGCAGTGCTCTATCTGGAAGGCTATCTGTGGGATCCGGCCGAACCGCGTGCGGCGATGCGCAAGGCGATCAGCGTTTCGCGCGAAGCCGGCCGCAAGGTGGCGTTCACTCTGTCCGACGCCTTCGTGATCGACCGCCACGGGGGTGATTTCCTGGCGATGTTCGACGCGGGCGAGATCGATATCCTCTTTGCCAACGAGGTGGAAATGGCCGCGTTGACCGGTGAGCAGGATTTCGAAGCGGGGCTTGCCTATCTTGCCGCCAGGATCCCGCTCCTCGTCGTCACCCGCGGCAAGGATGGCGCGGTCGCGGTGTCGGGAGCCGAGCGCGCCGAGGTTGCCGCCGAGCCGATCGACAAGGTGGTCGACACCACCGGTGCGGGCGATCTGTTCGCGGCCGGCTTCCTGTTCGGCCACGTTCGCGGCAGGCCGCTTGACGAATGCCTGAAAATGGGAGCCATCTGTGCCTGCGAGATCATCTCGCATTACGGCGCACGGCCCGAGGCGGACCTGAAGGCGCTCGTCGCGGAGAAACTGGGCTGATTGCGATATGGAGCAGTGCCGTTGAATTGCCCTGCGTTGATCGATTTCGAGGCTAGCTGCCTGCCCGAGTTCGGGCAGTCCTATCCCATCGAAGTGGCGCTGGCCCGGATC
Organism: uncultured Novosphingobium sp.; assembly: GCA_964502105.1. Lineage (GTDB taxonomy): Bacteria > Pseudomonadota > Alphaproteobacteria > Sphingomonadales > Sphingomonadaceae > Novosphingobium. Next base: position 8,727 of record CAZCUS010000025.1, read on the forward strand.
GACGGCACCAGCCGGACATGGCTGATCAAGCCCTCGGCCAAGTGGCGCTTCTGGGACTGGGCCGAAGAGGCCGAGGCGCTGCATGGAATCAGTCAGGCGATGCTGGAGCGCGAGGGATTGCCGCCCGGGCAAGTGCTGGCCGAACTCGGCGAATTCGCCGATGGATGCGATGTCTACGCCGATGCCGATCTCGACGCTTACTGGCTGGAAGTTCTGGCCGACGCGGTGCGCGCACCGGTGCCGTTTTCCGTTCGCTACCTGGGCGAATTGATGGTCGAACGCGCCTATACCCGGCCGCAAGTGGTTGCTGCGCTGGCCGAGGCCAAAGTCCAGCTTCCACGCGAACACATAGCGCGCGATGACGCGAGCCGCCTGGCGTTGACGGTCAAACTGCTGATGGACGGCGAGGGCGGGTTGCCCGCTGCCTGACGCCCCGCGCGGCTTTAACCCTCCGCCTCGCGTCCCACTTCGCGCCAGCCGATGTCGTGGCGGCAGAAGCCTGTCGGGAAAGTGATCCGGCCTACTGCGTCGTAAGCCAGTTTTTGCGCTTGGGTCACCGATCCGGCGCGCGCGGTTACGTTGAGCACGCGGCCACCGCTGGCCGTCAGCACGCCGTCGATGCCGAGCGTCGTTCCGGCATGGAAGACTTTCGCGCCCTCGCTCTCGGCCGTGCGGATGCCGTCGATACGACCGCCTTTTTCCGGCGTACCCGGATAACCATTGGCGGCCATCACCACGGTCAGCGCGGTCTCGTGCGAAAAACGCGGCGGTTCGATCGCGGCGAGGCGATTCTCGGCGCAGGCGAGCAGGATCTCGACAAGGTCGCTCTCCAGCCGCATCATCAGCACCTGGCACTCGGGATCGCCGAAGCGGGCGTTGTATTCGATCAGCTTCGGCCCGGTGCGGGTCAGCATCAGTCCGGCATAGAGCACGCCGGAGTAAGGATAGCCTTCATCGGCCATCGCTTTCACCGTCGGCGTCAGGATCTTTGCCATCGCCTCGCCCTCAAGCATGGCGGTTAGCACCGGGGCGGGGCTGTAAGCCCCCATGCCGCCGGTATTGGGGCCGGTATCGCCATCGCCAACGCGCTTGTGGTCCTGCGCCGAGCCGAAGGGTACGATGGTGCTGCCGTCGGTCAGCGCGAAGAAGCTGGCTTCCTCGCCTTCGAGAAATTCCTCGATCACGGCCTCTGCCCCAGCCTCACCGAAGCGGCCCGAGAAGATGTCGCGCACCGCGTCACACGCTTCCTCGGCGGTCATCGCCACAGTCACGCCCTTACCGGCGGCCAAGCCATCGGCCTTGATCACGACTGGCACGCCGAACCCGTCCAGCGCGGAAAGCGCGTCAGCCTCGTTCGCCACACGCACGTAACCGGCGGTGGGAATGCCCGCACGCTCGCACAGATCCTTGGTGAAGCCCTTGCTGCCTTCAAGCTGCGCGGCGGCGCGGCTGGGGCCGAAGACCGAAAACCCAGCCCCGCGCAGCGAATCGCCAAGTCCATCGACCAGCGGCGCTTCGGGGCCAACCACGACCAGCCCGATTCGCTCGTTCTCGCAGAAGCTGATAACGGCGGAATGGTCGGTCACATCGAGATCGACGCAAGTACCGTGTTCGGCGATTCCCGGATTGCCCGGAGCGGCGTATAGCTTGCCGCACGAGTCCGATTGCGCCAGCTTCCACGCCAGCGCGTGCTCGCGACCGCCCGAACCCAACAACAGGATATTCATGCCCGGTACCTTGTCCTTCGAAGATGACGACGATTATGCCTCGGGGGGGCTGGTAGCGAAGGCAGCCGCCGGGGACAACGCCGCGCCGCTTTCCATCAGCGAGATCTCCGCATTGCTGAAGCGCACGGTCGAGGACCGTTTCGGCTTCGTGCGGCTGCGTGGCGAGCTATCGGGCGTGAAGCGCGCCGCATCCGGCCACCTCTATTGCGCCCTGAAGGACGAAGGCGCGGTGATCGACGGGGTGATGTGGCGCGGCGGCGCGCAACGCCTGGCGTTCCGGCCCGAGGACGGCATCGAGGTGATCGCGACCGGCAAGCTGACGACTTATCCCGGCCGTTCCAAATACCAGATCGTCATCGAGAGCATGGAGATTGCGGGTGAGGGCGCCTTGCTCGCACTGCTGGAAAAGCTGCGTCAGCGGCTGGCGGCGGAAGGCCTGTTCGCACAGGAGCGCAAGCAGCCACTGCCGTTCCTCCCGCGTGTGATCGGCGTCGTGACTTCGCCCACCGGCGCAGTGATTCGCGACATTCTGCACCGGCTGGCGGATCGCTTTCCGAGCCGCGTGCTCGTGTGGCCGGTGCTGGTGCAGGGCGAGGGTGCGGCGGAGCAGGTGGCACGCGCTGTGCGCGGCTTCTCGGCCATGCCAGCGGGGGGAGCCGTGCCCCGGCCCGATCTGGTCATCGTTGCGCGTGGCGGCGGCTCGATCGAGGATCTGTGGGCGTTCAACGAGGAGATCGTCGTACGCGCGATCGCCGATTGCACGATCCCGATTATCTCGGCGGTCGGCCATGAGACCGACACGACGCTGGCCGATCATGCCGCCGATCGCCGCGCGCCAACGCCGACCGCCGCCGCCGAGATCGCGGTGCCGGTGCGCGCTGAACTGCTCAACCAGATAGATGAACTGGCGCTGCGCCAGCGTCGCTGTGCGTCACGACCGATCGTGCTGGGACGGGAGCGGCTGGAAGCGCGGGCGCAGCGCTTGCCCCGGCCTGAGGCGCTGCTGGCTCAACCGGCGCAGCGGCTGGACGATCTGGGAGAACGCCTGCGCCGCGCCTTGCGCGACCGTGCCGGGGTCGAGCGCGGCAGGCTGCAAGGCGTCGCCGGGCGGCTCTCCATGCCGCTGCTGCGCCACCGTATCGAAAGCTGCGAGCAGCGGCTGGCGCGAGTTGGTCTGACCCCGGCGGTGCTGACGCGGCGGTTCGCGCTGGCGTGCGATCGCTTCGCGCCGGTTGCGCGAGTGCTGCCGCAGCTCAATCCCGACAAGCCGCTGCAACGCGGATTCGCGCGGGTGACCGATGCACAAGGTCACACCCTTACCGGCAAGGCGCAAGCGGCGCGCGAAGCAGCGCTGGTGCTCAAATTCCACGATGGCGATCTGGCAGTGAGCACTGGCGCGCCGGCACCTGCACCGCGCCCAGCGCGGCCAAAGACCCCGCCTGTGGAACAGGGCGATTTGTTTTGATCCGACGCCTCTGCTAGAACCATGGCCATGCTGATGTCTTCTCCCAACCGTCTGGCAACGCTGAGTTATGGCCCGAATGGCTTCCGCGTGATCACGCCGGGCGACCATGTCGTCTGCGCGGTGACAGCCGAGCGTATCCCCCTCGAAGCGCTGCGCTACTGGAGCGCACGCCTGCAAGAGCCGTACGCAAGCCCCGAGATTGCAACCAAGCGGCTACTCGACCAGTCATGACGCTGCGTTCCGGCCGGTCTTTCCGGTCTTTGGGAGGCTGGGCGGTTGCCGGTGGTGTTGCCCTGATCGCGATTGTGGGTTGTACCGCCAGTCTGGCCTCGCGCGCGGCCCCACCTGCTTCTGCCAGTCCAGCAGCGCCGCGTGTTGCGGCGAATGCCAACTTGCCCGCCGATTTCGTCGTATCGGGACAAATGACGCAAGGTGGCTGGGTTCGCGGCACCGTACCGGCCGGCACAGCGGCGCTCTCGCTCGATGCCGTGCCCGTGACGTTCGCGCCCGACGGAGCGTTCTTCGTCGCGTTCGACCGCGACGCAAGGCCTGCCGCTACGCTGATCGCGCGGCTAGCGGATGGTCGCACTGTCACCCGCAAGCTGGCAGTCATGCCGCGCGCTTGGCAGATCGAGAACGTCAACATCGCCCGGCGCGAAGGCGGACCGACCGAGGCTTTCCTGGCCATCCGCCGCCCTGAACTTGCGCGGATCAATGCGGCGCGTGCGAAAAAGACCGACGCCACCGGCTGGCGGCAGGCTTTTATCTGGCCCGCCAAAGGGCGCATATCGGGTCGATTCGGTTCGCAGCGCGTTTATCGCGGCGAACCGGGAAGTTATCATTCGGGCCTAGATATCGCCACCGGGACCAGTGGCACACCCTTTGCGGCACCCGCCGATGGCGTGGTGATCCTTGCCGCGCAGTCACCGTTCTCGTTGGAGGGCAATCTGCTGATGCTCGATCACGGCAATGGGCTGAACAGCGCATTCCTGCACAGCTCGCAAATCCTCGTGCGTGAGGGCGAACATGTGAAGCAGGGCCAGATCATCGGCAAGATCGGCATGAGCGGCCGCGCGACCGGCCCGCATCTCCACTGGAGCATGAAGTGGAACGATTCGCGGATCGACCCGATTTTGCTGACGGGACCGATGAATTAGAAGCGGTTTGGCTTTTATCCGCCCCGACCAAAGACCTGCTTCACTCGACGCGGCGTACCTTGATCGGGGGCTGCTTGCCGACCCGGGCCTTGAAGTTGCCCAGCGCGCCCTTCTTGATCACGACGGTATCGCCGGGACGCGGATCGAGCACCAGCTTTTCGGCGTCCGTCTGTTCCCACACCGCGCCATCTTTCAGCGTGAGCCGCCATGCGCCATAGGCGATCTGCCGCGCCGAGCCGAGTTCGGCGGTGATCTCGGTGATATCCTCTTCGGCCGCGGTTTCCTTTTCTTCGCTGCCGCCGAAGATGCCCAGCGATGGCAGGCGGAAGCCGAACAGGCCGCGCCGGGTCTCGCGCATCGTCTCGCGATCGGCGACGACGAGGTCGCCCGCCTTCTCCGCCTGATCGAGCGCCGAGACCTGCTTGTCATAGCAGGCAAGGCGCGCGGCACTGTCGGCGATGTCGCGGCAGGTGACGAGCGCGCGGAAGGCTTCGGCTTGCTGCTTTTGCGGTGCGTCCTTTGCGCTGGCGGTTCCGGCGCAGAGTACCAAGGCGGTGCTGGCGGCAAGGACGGAAAGGGTGTGGCGCAAGGCAAGTCTCCGGATGCGGAGCAATTCTCGCTGCTCCGTTAACAACGCCCGTTCTATGACGAAGCCGAAGGCAGCGCCACCGCCTTTGACGTGACCGAACGGCCGAAACAGGACACGATCGAACGCGCTTGCGCAAGAAGTCTGGCTTCGTCCGTTGCAAGCGCAACTTCTTGCGGCAAACAACCACATTGGTGCACGAATATTACACTCGCCCCGTCATGCCATTGGCGCACCACGCTTTCTGCGGAAACCCGACTTGTTGCGCGCAGGACACAGTGGCGGGAAAACAACTTGAGCCAACCCTCAATTGCTTTGCGGCTGCTAAATCCTTGAGCCATGAAGCGCTATCCATTCCGGCGTATCGCTCATCTGGGGACAAGATGAGCGTCGGGCAACTTGCGTTGCTCAGTCGGGGGTCTGGCACGGGGGGACGTGCGGCTCTGCCCGATGGGCAAAGTCGCCACCCTTGACTATAAAGGGACTGATACGTGAAAAAAACCACACTGACCGCACTGAAAGTCGGGTCGGCGCCGATGGTTCTCGGCCTCGCCTTGATATCCGGTGCTGCGTTCGCGCAAAGCGCGGCCGAAGATGACGCTGATGCGGGAGCGATTATCGTTACCGGTTCGCGTCTTGCTTCGCCGAATCTTGATTCCGTCAGCCCGGTAACGGTCGTGACGGCCGAAGACATCAAGGCGACGGGTACCACCCGCGTTGAAGATCTCGTCAACTCGCTGCCGCAGGTCTTCGCTGGCCAGGGCGCGAACTACTCGAACGGCTCGTCGGGTACCGCAACGTTGAACCTGCGCGGCCTTGGTGCTGAGCGTACGCTAGTGCTGGTCAATGGCCGCCGTCTGGTCCCGGGTGACCCGTTCACGTCAGCCGCAGACATCAACACGATCCCCGGCGCGCTGGTAAAGCGCGTGGACGTGATGACCGGTGGTGCGTCTTCGGTTTACGGTGCAGACGCCGTTTCGGGCGTCGTCAACTTCGTGATGGACACCGATTTCGAAGGCTTCAAGATCGACGGCCAGTACAGCTTCTACGATCACAACAACCGCGCTGGTTCCAGCGTCACCAACGCGCTTGACGCACGTGGCTTTGGCTACCCCGACGGTCACACCACCGATGGTGGCACGATTGACGCAACCGCGATCTTCGGTGCTGGCTTCGACGATGGCCGTGGCCATGTCACCGGTTACTTCGGCTACCGCAAGACCAATGCGATCCTTCAGGCCAAGCGCGACTACAGCTCGTGCTCGCTCACCCCGCGCTCGAACGCGCAAGTCGCGGCCAACGGCGAGATTTTCGCTTGCGGCGGTTCGGGCACCTCGGCCAACGGCACGTTCTTCATCTACGACAGCGGCGGCGATCCGGAAGCCTTCACCTCGACGGTGTTCCAGGTCGGCAATGGCCGTACCTTCGTTCCCGGCAGCACGCCTTACAACTTCGGTCCGCTGAACTACTTCCAGCGTCCCGATCAGCGCTACACCGCTGGCGTGTTCGCGGATTACGAAATCAGCGAATCGCTGCACCCCTACATGGAGTTCATGTTCATGGACGACCGCACGGTCGCCCAGATCGCTCCGTCGGGTAACTTCGGCAACACCACGTCGATCAACTGCGACAACCCGCTCCTCAGCCCCCAGCAGCTGGCTATCGTCTGCGACACCGAGAACCTGCTGGTCAGCAATGATCCGGCACGTGCGTTCGACGTCGTCGGCAACAGCCCTGGCGAAGGGGCGTTCGGCTTCACCGATCCTTCCACCGGTGCGACCTACAACCGTGGCTTCCTTCAGCCGCTGCGTCGTAACGTTGAAGGCGGTGGTCGTCAGGACGATCTGCAGCACACCTCGTTCCGCGGCTTGATCGGCATGCGTGGCGATATCGACCAGGCATGGTCGTATGACGCTTACTATCAGTATGGCCGCACCAACTTCTCGCAGACCTATCGCAATGACTTCTCGGTCTCGCGTCTGGGCCGTGCTCTCGATGTCGTTAGAAACGCGGACGGCAACAACGTCTGCCGTTCGACGCTCGATGGTTCGGATCCGAACTGCGTTCCCTGGGACATTTTCGCACCGGGCAATGTCAGTGCGGCTTCGCTCAGCTACCTGCAGGTTCCGGGGCTGTCGCGCGGCGTGAACTCCGAGCAGGTGGCCAGTGTTGCCTTCACCGGCGATCTGGGTGCTTACGGCTTCCAGCTTCCTACCTCGAACGAAGGCGTGAAGATCGCTCTTGGTGCGGAATACCGTAAGGAATCGCTTGAATTCGTTTCGGATGTGTCCTTCCAGACCGGCGACCTTGCAGGCCAGGGCGCCCCGACGCTTCCGGTTTCCGGCGCGTTCAACGTCAAGGAACTGTTCGCCGAAGTCCGCATTCCGCTGGCACGTGACAGCTTCGTTTACGATGCCTCGCTCACCGGTGGCTACCGTTACTCGAAGTACAGCGTCAACGGCGGCGGCAGCTTCTCGACCAACACCTACAAGATCGAAGGCGAAATTGCCCCGATCCCGGATATCCGCTTCCGTGGCGGCTACAACCGCGCCGTTCGCGCTCCGACGCTTCAGGATCTGTTCGCCCCGCAGCGCGTCGCGCTTGACGGTTCGACCGACCCGTGCTCCGGCTTCGCGATCACCGCGGCTGACTTGGGCTGTCTCGCCCAAGGTCTTTCGGTTGGTCAGATCGTCGCTCCGAACCCCGCCGACCAGTACAACGGCCTGATCGGCGGTAACGCCAGCCTGTCGCCGGAAAAGGCCGATACCTACACCGCCGGTGTGGTGCTGACGCCGACCTTCCTGCCGGGCTTCATTGCTTCGGTTGACTGGTTCAAGATCAAGATCGACCAGGCTATTCAGGGCATTGGCGCGGACACGATCATCTCGGTCTGCACCAGCACCGCTGATCCGTTCTTCTGCGATCTTATCAATCGTGACGGTTCGGGTTCGCTGTGGCGCTCATCGGCTGGTTTCATCACCAACACCACGCAGAACATCGGTGGCGCAAGCACCGAAGGCTTCGACGTTACCGCGTCGTACAACAAGCAGATCGGCGGCGCCGGTCGTGTAAGCCTCAGCTTCGTGGGTACGTACCTGAAGGACCTGACCACCGACGACGGCGTTTCGACCCCGTATGACTGCACCGGCTACCACGGCGCAATCTGCGGCACGCCCAATCCGAAGTGGCGTCACCAGGCCCGTCTTGGCTTCGACATGCCCAGCGGTCTCGGTGCCTCGCTGCGCTGGCGCTATTTCCACAGCGTGAAGCAGGACACCTCGTCCTCGCAGCCCACGCTGAGCGGCACGACGCAGCCTGCCAACCTCAAGATCCCGGCGGTCAGCTACTTCGACCTTACGCTCAGCGCCAAGGTTGGTGACAACTACGAGTTCCGTCTGGGTGCCAACAACATCCTCGACAAGCAGCCGCCGCTGGTTGCTGGTGCTGCCTGCCCGGCCGGTCCGTGCAACGGCAATACCTGGGCGCAGGTGTACGACTCGATCGGTCGTTACATCTACACCGGTGTCACGATGGACTTCTAATCGACGCGCCTTCGGGCAAATCGAACAGCATGGGCCGGCTCCGTTCGCGGAGCCGGCCTTTTGCTTTGTTGGCCGCCGCGCTCGTGCCGGTTCGACTTCGCCGCCGACAGCTTCTAGGTTCGATTCGATGCCTTCGCGTGCCGACATGAAACGGGCCTTGCGCCAGCCCCCGCCGCAGGACCGTGCCGCTCTGTTCAATCTTGCGATCGACGCGATTGCCGCCGGCCTGGAAGAAGACGTCCGCGATTGTCTCGAAGCCGCCTTGCAACCCGGCAATACTGCATATCGCGATGATTACCGGCTGTGGCAGATGCTGGGCCTCGCGCATCGCGCTCTGGACGATAGCGCAGCGGCCCATCGTGCATTGTCGCACGCCGCCCGGCTCGCGCCCGCCGAACCGCTCATCGCACACAGCACCGCCCGCACCGCGCTGGAGGGCGGATATCCGGCCACAGCGCTGTTCGATCATGCCGCCCGGCTCGCGCCCGCAGATGGCTCGGTGCTGATGGGACGCGCCGCCGCTCAACTGGCCCAGGGCCACGGTGAAGCAGCGCTCGCGGGACTGGCGCAAGTGCTTTCCAGCAGCCCAGGCTGGCTCGATGGCCACCTGACATATGCGAGGCTGTGCGCAATGATCGCGCCGGGTGTTGATCGCATGCAGACTTTGCGCGCGGCGCTGAAGCGGTTTCCGCAGGAGATCGGCCTGTGGTTGACCCTGCTGCGCGCCCACACCGGCGCAAACGATCATGCCGGGGCGCTGCGCGTCCTGCCCCAGGCGGAAGCCCGGCTTGGCGCCCGGATCGAGTTGGCCACCGCACGCGCCATCTGCCTTGGCGAGAGCGGCGATCCCGTGGCAGCGCAAGCGCTGTTCGATCGGCTGGCCCCGCCGACCACCGGAGACGAAGCGCTGTGGCCACTGCGCAACCTGATCCGTCTTGGCCGCTATGACGAGGCGCTGCGGCTGGCCAAAGGGGACTTCACCGGCGCCGGCGATATCGTGCTGTGGCCTTATCGCGCCCTGCTCTGGCGGCTGCTCGGCGATCCGCGCTGGGAATGGCTGGAAGGCGACCCGCGCCTGATCGGCGTGCACGACCTGTCCTCCCAGATCGATCTCGATGCGGTTGCAGATGTGCTGCGTGGGCTTCACCGCACCAGTGCGCAGCCGCTCGAACAGTCGGTACGCGGGGGTACGCAGACCGATGGTCATCTCTTCGCCCGCGCCGAGTCCGAAATCCGGGCATTGCGCGCGGCGATTCTTGAGGCGGTCCACGCCCACGTTGCCCAATTGCCGCCGTTCGATGCCGGTCACCCGACGTTGGGCACGCCACGCGGTCCCATCCGCTTTGCCGGTTCATGGTCGGTGCGGCTCGCCGGGCAAGGCCACCATTCCGACCATGTCCATACCCACGGCTGGCTTAGCTCCGCCTTTTACGTCGCGCTGCCCGATGCGATGGAGCCGGGTGGGGATGACGATGCCGGTTGTCTCGCGTTCGGCGAATGTCGGGCGCTGTTGCCAGACCTCGACGGATTTCGCATCGTGCGGCCACGGCGGGGCCACTTGGTGCTCTTCCCATCGACGATGTGGCATGGCACGCGGCCTTTCACCTCGGGCGAACGCCTGACCGCCGCGTTCGATGTCGCGGTCCCGAAAGGAGAAGCATGACTGCCGCCGAATACATGCGCGACGCGATGGAATGCGTGCGCCAGAAGGATCTCATCGGCGCGCGCACGCATGCCGAACGCGGGCTGGAGGCTTATCCCGCCGACCCAGGCCTGCTCGGGCTTGCCGCATTGACGGCGCTGCAATCAGGCGATGCGGAAGGCGGCAAGGCGCTGCTGCGCCGCCAACTCGCGGTAACCCCGCAGGACAAGGCCGCGCGCACCAATCTGGCAATGGCGTTGCTGCGCGGGGGCGAGCATGCCGAAGCCCTGACAGTGGCGCGTGATCACGGCGATCACCCGCGCCTGGCACGTATCGCGGCTTTCCTGCTGCAGGACGCAGGCGAGATCGGCGCGGCCATTCGTGCGTATCGGATCACGCTGGATGCCGATGTTCGCGATCCCGAGAGCTGGAACAATTTCGCCAATTGTCTCGTCCAGTCTGGCGATCTGCCCAATGCGGTGAAGTCGTTTGAGAACGCGATCAACTACGATTCCAGCCCGCCCGCCGAAGTGTTCGTCAACCTGTGCGACGCGCTGCTCAAGCTCGATAACCGCGAAGGCCGCCTGCATGCGGCGCGTGAGGCGGTGCGACGTTACCCCGACCATGCCCGCGCCTGGCTCGAACTCGGGCTGGCAGAAGCCGCCGCGGGTGATACCGAGGACGCGCTGGCGACGCTGGCGCGCGCGGCCGAGGCCGAAGCGCAAGTGGGCGGTGCAGTGCTCGAATACGGCCTGCTGCTGGAGAATACCAACCGGCTCGACGAGCTCGATGCGCTGGTGGCGCGGCGCGACGGGGCCGATGCACCGGCTGAATTGCGGTTCCTCAAGGCGTGGGCGCTGCGCCGGCGCGACCGGTTTGCCGAAGCGGCGGTGCTGGCAGCCGACATTCCCGAGACGATCAGCCCCTTGCGCGCGGCGCAATTGCGCGGCGAGATTGCCGAACGGTTGGGCGATACCGAAGCTGCTTTCGCCGCGTTCGAGCGAATGAACCGCGAGGTCGTGGCAGCCTCGCCGCCGCTGGAGGGGCCGACATTTCGCCAACGGATCGAGAGCCAGACCGCCGCAATGCTGCCGCTTGTTGCGCCATCGGGCACTCCCGGGGGCGGCGACGCGCAGCAGGATCCCGCGTTCATCGTCGGCTTCCCGCGCTCGGGCACGACGTTGCTGGACACCCTGCTGAGCGCGCTACCCGAATTGCAGGTGTTCGAGGAGCAGCCGGTGCTGGGCCGGGTCGAGGATGCCTATCCCGATCTGTCCGCGCAATCGCAGCCCGACACGATCGAGGCCGCACGTGCGTTGTATTTCTCTACCGCAGCGCAATTGCAGGGCGATCCGGCGGGCCGACGCATTCTCGACAAGCACCCGCTGCACATGACGCATATGCCCGCGATCCAGCGGCTGTTTCCCGGGGCGTCGGTGGTCTTCGTCCAGCGCCATCCCTGCGATGTCGTGCTGAGCTGCTTCATGGCGAACTTCGTGATGAACCCGGCGATGCGCAGCTTCACCGACCTGGAAGAGGCAGCGCGCACATACGACGCCGTGATGCGTAATTGGTATCGGGCGCAGGAGCTGTTGCCGCTGGCAGTGCATACCGTGCGCTACGAGAGCATGATCGCCGATCTGGAAGGCGAAATGCGCGCCGTTCTGAATTTTCTCGGGCTACCCTGGCGCGAGTCCGTGCTCGACAACCAGACCAGTGCGGCGCAGCGCGGCGCGGTCAGAACCGCCAGCTATGCGCAAGTGGGCGAACCGATCTACAGCCGCGCGATTGCGCGATGGGAGCGCTACCGCGCGCATCTTGAACCGGTGTTGCCCATCCTTGCGCCATGGGCGGAACGGATGGGCTACGCGGTCTGAAGCGCGTTCCGATTGAAGGAACGGTGTCGTAGCTGGCAAGGGCGCACCGGCTGGGCCCCGCCGTGCTACGACGGAAACCGTGATCAGTTGTTCTTGTACTGGGTGGTCTGCCGCAGTTCGAGCGCCTGACGATCCTGCTGCTTCTTCGCCGCCCATTCGGACGAGCTCATGCAGACGCGCTCGCTGCGTAGGCGGCTGCCGACCACTTCCACCTTGCGGCAGATGATCTTGTCAGCACCAGCGGTGCTGTCTTCCTTGGCAGCGGCTTCCTCGGCGTCAGGCGCGGCAAAAGCCTGCGGAGCGATGGACAGCGTTGCGATCGAAACCGCCAAAACGGCATACTTCCTGAAAGAAATCATAGATCTGCAAATCCTGTTTCTATCGCCAGACTCGCGATCGGCGATCATTGTGCGTCGCACTATAAGCGTTTATGGGCTGCTTTGAAACCCGCTGGGCAGCAGGCGCCAATTCCGGCGCCCCGCCCGATCGCGACAGGCCGCGTGCCCGAAATCGAAGGCGACTGGAATCATCCCTTTGATACCGCATTCCAACGGCATCGCGACTGTTCGCCCGACAATCCCGCACGCCGTGATCACTCTTGGTTCGATCGCGCGGTGAAAGTGCCAGGCATCGGTTCGCGGCCGTTGCGGGTTATAGCAGCGCTGCTCCTGCTCGTTGGATTGTCGCCCGGCCTGCTGTGGCGCTCTCCGGCGCGAACCCGAATCATCGAGCGCGAGTTGCATATCACTGCGCTGCCAGTGCCCGCGCCGGCTGTCGTGAAGCCGCACCTTGGCGCGTTCACGCTGGAAGGCATCTGGCAATTGACCAGCCGCTCGGTCGAGTTCGGTGGCTACTCGGCGATGCTGGTGCAGCCCGATGGACGGCTGTTGCTTGTTTCCGACAGCGGCTTTTGCATCATCATCTCGCCGCCGGACATTGCGGGGGCGGACCCCGGGTGGTTCAGCCCGCGCTACAAGGCACGCGGCATACGCGGGTTCCATGACTTCGAATCGGCAACGGCTGACCCGGCTTCGGGCCAGGTGTGGATGGCCGAGGAGGGGCTGAACACGATTTACCGAATGACTCCGCAATTCCGCGTTGACGGTGAGGTCGCACCCAAGGCGATGCGCGATTGGGGGTACAATACCGGGGCCGAAGCGATGGCGCGGCTGCAGAACGGGCGATTCGTGCTTCTGCGCGAGGCGCCTAAGGGATGGTTGGAGGATCGGCTGCATGCAGCGGTGCAGTTCTCCGGCGATCCCGTCGAGCATCCCGATGCGATGGGATTCACGTTCGACGCGCCGGCGCAGTTCGATCCCACCGACATGGCGCAGATGCCCGATGGACGCGTGCTGATTTTGTTGCGGCGGCTGACGTGGCCGATGCCGCAGCGATTCGCCGGCCGGATCGTCATCGCCGATCCCGCGGATATCGCCAAGGGCAAGGTCTGGCGGTCGCAGGTCGTCGCCAGGCTGAGTTCCTCGCTGCCGATCGACAACTTCGAGGCGATGGCAGTCGACCAGCGCAAGGACGGCAAGCTGACGGTGTGGCTGGTATCGGACGACAATCACGCGGCCTTCCAGCGCACACTGATCTGGAAGATGGTGGTCGATCCCGCGCGTCTGCCGCGCTAGATTCGTCGGACTGAAAGCGGCGCCAGACATGCGAAAAGGCGCGCGGATTTCTCCGCACGCCTTGCAATGGCACCGATCCCGCCCCGAAGGGCGGAAGAGATCAGGCGGCCTGCTTCTTCTTCAGATCGCGCTTCACCTTGAGGGCGCGCGGGCTGAGGCTGGTGTCGGACGACTTCAGCAGCCAGTTGTCGAGACCGCCGTTGTGCTCCACCGAGCGCAGGCCGTGGGTCGACACGCGGAACTTGAAGCTGCGCTCCAGACCGTCGGAAAGAAGAGTCACGTTCTGCAGGTTGGGCAGGAATACGCGCTTGGTCTTGTTGTTGGCGTGGCTGACGTTGTGGCCAACCTGGCGGCCCTTGCCAGTCAGTTCGCAAATGCGGGACATGGTAATACTCGCTTGAAAAGACGTTGCCGTTGGAACGGGAAGGCGGGCCATTAGCGATTCACCCGGCGAAGGTCAAGTTGCGTGGGGCGATTCTCGCCGCTAGCGATACCGGATGACCCGCTGGCCTCTGCCCGAACCGATGCTGCACGCGCTGGATGCGGCGCGCAAAGCGGCCGTGGAAGGCGAAGTGCCGATTGGTGCGGTCGTGGTCAAGGACGGTGCGGTTATCGCCATCGCGCACAACCGTCCGCGCGCGGCGCACGATCCAACATCACATGCCGAGATCGAGGCGATTCGCGCGGCGGCCCGCCTGCTCGGCAACGAACGGCTGGACGGTTGCGACTTGTGGGTGACGCTGGAGCCCTGCGCGATGTGCGCGGGTGCGATTGTCCACGCGCGAATCGCACGGCTCTATTACGGCGCGAGCGATCCCAAAGGCGGCGCGGTGGAACACGGTGCGCGGGTGTTCGAGCAGGAGCAGTGCCTGCACCGGCCCGAAGTCTACGCCGGTATCGGCGCGGTCGAGGCGGGAAAGCTGCTGCGCGACTTCTTCCGCGCGCGGCGGTAGTGGCTTTGCTCGCTGACGAGGAAGCGTTTTTGTTTGGTGCGCCAATCGCATCCGCGATTGGCTTGCGGTGCCGCCAAGGTCCTGACGGATGTCAGGACCGCACCCAATAAAGACCCCTTAGAGGCCGCGCCAGATCTTGAGTTTGGCCTTGTCCGCCGCGCCATAGTCCTGGCGGTCGCACCGCGTCGGCAGGAAGCGGCGGTTGTAGCAGAGCTTCACTTCGCGCAGCCAGCCGTTCTGGCTGGTGCCCACGCCGATCTGCTCGCGCTTCCAGCTGGGATTCAGGCTCAGGAACGCATCGCGGAAGCGGCCGACGGTCAGGTCATCCTCGCGCGAAAGTGCATCGGCATCGGGCCATGTCACCGAGCGCCACAGGATTCCGCCGACCTTGAAATACGTCTCCGGCTTCTTCGTCATGCAACTGCCGTGCTTGGCCCACTCGTGTTCGAGCAGGCGCGGCGCGGGGGTCATGCACAGATTGCGGCGAATCAGCTCGGGCGAGGGGCGCGGCGTGGTGGCACACCATTGCGGCGCAAGGCCCTTGGCTGCCTCGGGCCACAGGCCGTGCAGAACGAAGCCGAACTGCCCGTTACGGCCCGAACATTGCATCGAGCCGCGATTGCCGCTGGTCTTGCAGTATTCGGGGGACCAACTCGCCGCGAGCAGGTAGCCGGCCACCGGCAGGCGACGGGGCGGGCCGTCGGGTTCGACCGGTCGGGTCGATTCGACATGGTGTGGCAGCGTGCACTGGTAGGCCTGCGCGAACGCGGATGTCGGCAGTGCCAGCGCAGCGGCGGCGATGCAGGCCGCGGTCCTCATAGAGGCGTGAAATCCAGCCCGATATCGGCAGCGGGTGCGCTCTGGGTCAGGCGGCCGACCGAGACGTAAGTCACGCCGGTGGCCGCGATGGCCGCGATGGTATCGAGATTGACCCCGCCCGAGGCCTCGCAAGGTGCGCGTCCGGCGACGAGAGCGACCGCCTCGCGCAGGGTTTCCGGCCCCATGTTGTCGAGCAACAGGTGATTCGCGCCGGCTGCCAGCGCCGGTTCGATCTGGTCTATGCGATCGACCTCGCAGATGATGCGCGACACCCCGGCGTCCCGAGCGCGGCGCACGGCCTCGCCAACGCCGCCGGCGACAAGGACATGATTGTCCTTGATCATCGCCGCGTCCCACAGGCCCATGCGGTGGTTCTGCGCGCCGCCCATGCGGGTGGCGTATTTTTCCAAGTGGCGCAGGCCGGGGATCGTCTTGCGTGTATCGAGCAGCACCGCGCCTGTGCCCGCCATCGCATCGACATAGCTTCGAGTCAGCGTCGCCACCCCTGAAAGATGCTGTGCGGTGTTGAGCGCGCAACGCTCGGCCGTCAGCATCGCGCGGGCATTACCGGTGAGCCGCATCAGGTCGCTGCCGGGGCCGACTTGCGCGCCCTCTGCGGCAAGGATTTCGATCTCCATCGCCGGATCGAGCTTGCGGAAGAACGCGGCGGCGATGGGCAAGCCGGCGACGGTGATCGCGTGGCGCGCATCCATCACGCCGGAAAACCGAGCATCGGCGGCGATCACGCTTTCCGAAGTGACATCACGCCCGCCGCCGGGAAGTCCGACGCCGAGGTCTTCGGCGAGCGTGGCGTCGACGAAGGCGTCGAGATCGAAGTCAGGGATGGCAAACTGCGTCATGGCTGGACCAATGCCAACAACGACGCAGCCTGTCGAGAATCAGTGTACGAAGCGGGCGATGACGTCGCGATAGGAACGACTGACTTTCACCTGTGCGCCTGAATCAAGCACGAGGAAGCACTCGCCGTTGGTATGCGGCTTGACCTGACGGACCTGGTTCAGGTTCACGATGGTCGAGCGGTGCACGCGCTGGAAGACGCGCGGATCGAGGCGGCGTTCCAGATCCTTCATCGTCTCGCGCAGGATCAGCGAGTTGTCGGCGGTGCGAATGCACATGTAATCGCCGGCAGCCTCGATATGCTCGATCGAATCAACGTCGATCCGGAAGATCTGGCCGCGATCCTTGATGTTGATGAGCTTTTCGTAGCGATCGACGCTGCCATCGGCATCTTCGGGAATCTGGTCAATCGCGTCAGGCGCAACTTCTGCCAGCACGGTCTTGAGCTTCTCGGCCTCTTCGGCAGAGCGCTTTTCGGCCAGACGCGTACGCACGCGCGCCAGCGTATCGGCCAGCTTGTCGTCCTCGACCGGCTTCATCAGGTAATTCACTGCATTCGCCTCGAAGGCGCGCACCGCGTGTTCCTGATAGGCGGTGACGAAGACGAACAACGGCGGTTCGATCTCCATGACGCCCTTCACCACGGAAAACCCGTCGAAGCCGGGCATCTGGATGTCGAGAAAGACGAGGTCGGGCTTTTCGGTCTTGATCTTACGGATCGCCTCCCGCCCGTTAAAACACCGGTCGATAATTTCGACATCGGGATAGTTGGCTAGGCGCAGTTCCAGACCCTGGATTGCGAGCTTTTCGTCGTCGACGAGGATGGTTCGGATGGTCATCTAATATGTCTCTCCGGCGCTTAACGCCCATGGGCGGAATTTGTTTCGAAACCCGTTGCCCCCATTGCCCCCGCTGATTGTCCCCCGCTTGTCATTTCTCCGGAAGCCTGGCCCCCTGCCGACCGGCCTCCAGCAATTTGCATTCGTGACGCCTCGATAGCCGGTTCCGACACTTCGCGGCGTTCCACCGGGATCTCGATCACGACTGCGAAACCCCCTTCGATCGGCTCGATCGTCTCGAACCGATGCTTGTCGCCATAAGCCTGAGACAGGCGATCGCGAATATTGGTCAGCCCGACTCCGGTCGAAACCTGTTCACCTCCATCGTAAGTCACACCCGAAAGCCTGTTGTTCGTCGTGTCGCTTTGCAAGCCGGGACCGGTATCCGAGACGGTGATCCGAAGCATCTGACCGACAAGTTGAGAGGCGATGGTGATTTCCGCCCCGCTTTCCTGCTGGCTGACGGCATACTTGATCGCGTTCTCGACCAGCGGCTGGAGCAGGAGCGAGGGCAGCAGCGCGCTCTCGGTCGCCGGATCGATGGTGAACCGCGTGCGCAGCCGCTCTTCGAATCGCATCCGCTCGATATCGAGATAGAGCTTCAGCGTTTCGATCTCCTGCGCCACCGTGACCTGCGCCGATGGCTTGTTCACCAGTGTGTAGCGCAGGAACGAGGACAGGCGGCTCAGCATCGCATTCGCCGGTTCGGTCTGCTTGAGCAGCACCAGCGTCGAGATCGAATTGAGCGTGTTGAACAGGAAGTGCGGATTGAGCTGATAGCGCAGCATCGCCAGTTGCGCCTGCGTCGCCTGATTTTCCAGCAGGATCAGCTGGTCGTTCTGCTCTTCCACCTGCAGGAAGAAGTTGATGGCGTAATAAAGCGCCGACCACGCGCCGAGCAGCGTTGCATCGAGATAGAACACACCGATGAACAATTGCGGGAAGCTGGCATCGCTGTCGCTGCGGTAGAGCGAGATCACCCAGGCGTCGATGAACGCGTGGAGCCCGACCGCGAAGGGCAGGATCAGGGCAGTGACGCCCCAGGTCACTAGCGGGCGCTTGGTGATCAACTGGTGACAGATCACCGCCAGCACCATCGAGATGGAGAATCCGGTAATCGTCGCGATCAATACCAGCACGAGGAAGGCGAAGGGTTGGTCGTTGGCGACCGCCGACATTGTGCGCAACAACATCGCGCCGCCCCAGCCGGCAAACTGGAGGCGCCAGAAGGCCTGGTTCTTGTTGGCGAAGAACGGGATCGGCTGGATCGGCAAAACGGCCATACTGCGCTCTCCTAGCGCGAAATTGCGCGAAGATGAAGCCGCACCGGTACTTGCTCCACCGAACCCACGCCGTTCGGCGTAACTGTGAACCGTGCTGGCCAAGCCCGCATTGCGCTTCTATCGTCGGATTCGGTGCCTTGGGGCAATGGCAGCGGTTTTCCGGCGGGCGGGGCGATGGTCGACGTATTCATTTCCTATTCGCGGCGAGATCGGCAGAAAGTCGCCCTGATCGCCCGCGCCATCGAGGCGGAAGGCTATAAGGTATGGTGGGACGCCGAACTTCCTCCGCACCAGAGCTATGGCGATGTCATCACCGCCAAGATCGGCGAAGCCAAGGCGGCGGTGGTCGTGTGGTCGGGCGATGCGGTGCGGTCCGAATGGGTCCGCGCTGAAGCGGACATGGCACGCAACCAGCGCAAGTTGATCCAGACTGCGCTCGATCAGGTGATGCCGCCGCTGCCGTTCAACCAGATCCAGTTTGCCGAGATTGGCGACTGGAACGGGGAACCGGATCATCCCGGCTGGCGCAAGGTGCTGATGAGCCTGGCCGACTTGTGCAACCGTGAAGCACCGCCTCCAGTGCAGGCTTACCGCATGCCCGAAGGAGCGCCGGCACCCTATATCCCGCCTGAATCCCACCCCGCGCCCCCGCCCGTGGTATCGACCGATCGCAGCCATACGCCGCACCCGCAACCGGTAGAGCGCGGCCGGTCCAACGCGCCGCTGTTCATCGGTATCGCCATCGGCGTGATCGCACTGGCGGCAGCGGCTGGCATCGTGCTGTCCCAGCGCACCCCCGTGGCCGAGCCGGTCGCCACTGTCGCCAGCGCCGATCCGGCGCCCGCGACGCCGGTTGCTGCCGAAATGGCGACGCCAGCCGCTGCGCCGAGCGCGGCGCAGTTGCCCGAGCCGGCATCGGCCGCCTTGCCGGCAAGTGATCCCGATGACGAGCCGCCACCGGTCAATCCGGCCGACATGACATTTCCCGATTCGAGTACGCGCCTCATCGAACCGCACGAACTCGCGCAGATGGGCCCGGCGACGTTGCGGGTCGCGCGCAACGAAATCTATGCGCGCAAGGGGCGGCGTTTCCGCGATGCGTGGCTGCGCGATTACTTCTCCATGTATGCATGGTATCGCCCGCGCTTCGACGAGGTGCCGCTCAACCCCACGGAGCAACGCAACATCGCGACGATCCGTCAGGTCGAGGCAAAATATCAGTGATGCCAGCGGACCCGGAATTGCAGGCAGCTGTGGAACCTGCAAACGCGCGGCCCGGCATCGTGGTCTACTGCGGCCACATGTTCAATGCGGGCAGCGATGAAGAAGCCCCGCTGAGGGCGCGCATCCGCGAGGCGCTTGACGGGGTCGATGCGCGTGTCGGCTTCGGCCCGCTGGCGTGCGGCGCGGATATCCTGGTTGCCGAGGAACTGCTGGCGCGCGGCGCGGAACTGAACGTCGCGCTGCCGTTTGCTGAAGAGGATTTCATCGCCGAATCCGTCGTGTGCGGCGGCAAGGAATGGGTGGCGCGCTATCACGCCTGCCGGGATGCTGCTGCCTCGCTCCATTTCGCGACCCCGGGCGCCTACGTGGGCGATGACAACCAGTTCGCTTACAACACCCAGATGGCGATGGGCCTTACCGCGTTGCGGGCCGAAGCGCTGAACCTCAATGCCGTGCAGATCGCGGTGGTTTCGGACAAGATCCACACGCTGTCGAAGACCGGGATCGCGGGCACGGTTGCCGATATCGGATTGTGGCAGGCGATCGGCGGCCAGACCGTATCGATCCCGGCGGGACCGGTGCCGCGAAACCTCGTGTTCCCCAAGCGCGAGCCCATCGGGGACGGCACCCGGCGCGAAATCCGCTCGATCATCTTCGCTGATTACAAAGGCTTTTCGCGGCTGGGCGAGCGGGAATTGCCGCTGTTCATGTCCGAAGTGATGGGGCGGATCGGCGCGGTGCTCACCGAATTCGGTGACCATGTCGAATTTCGCAACAGCTGGGGCGATGCGATCTATGCCATCGTTGACAAGCCGCACACTGCCGCGCGCATCGCGCTGGAACTGCAACGGCGGCTGGCCGATCTGCCTGCGGAGCTATCGCCGCCGGGTGCGGTGGCGGGCATGCGGCTGGGCGTGCACTACGGCCCCGTCTGGGTCGGAACCGACCGCATTACCGGCAACCGCATCTGGTACGGCGGTGAGGTCAATCGCACGGCACGGATCGAGCCGGTGACCCCGGTCGGCGGAGTCTACTGCACCGAAACTTTCGCCGCAGCGCTACTTGTCGAGAATCGCCGCGACTGCCGCGTCACCCCGGTCGGCCGCGTAACGCTGCCCAAGGAGGCGGGCGAACTGGAACTGTACAGGCTGGAAGCGCTGGAAGAATAGCTTCAGCTCTGTTTCGCAGCCTCGATGGCTTGCGAGAGCTGGTCCATGCCCACCGCGCCCGCGATCAGCGAATCGCCGACGATCCAGCTTGGCGTGCCGCCGAAGCCCAGTTTGCGAGCGAGTTCGACGTTGCTGTCGAGTTCCTGCGAGACTTGCGCGCTGGCGGCAGTCTTGCGCGCCCGGGGCAGATCAAGTCCGGCCATTTTCGCGGCGGCTTCGATCGTGGCGGCATCGGGCTGGCCGGCGGCGAACATCGCCTTGTGGAACGCGGTGTATTTGCCTTGTTCGGCAGCGGCGAGCGCCATGCGGGCCGCTTCGGCGCTTTGCGGGCTGAGGATCGGCAGTTCGCGGATGACGATCTTGAGATCAGGGTGTTTGGCGATCAGGGCGTCGACATCCTCGACGCTGCGGCGGCAATACCCGCAAGCGAAATCGGTGAATTCGACCAGCGTGATCGTGCCATTGGGATTGCCCATCACCGCGCCGGGAAACGCCTTCTCGACATCGCCGCGCACATCGGAAAGCTGCGCCTGGCCCTGTTTGGCCTGCAGGTTGTCCATCGCTTGCGGCAGGATTTCCGGATTGGCGAGAATGTAGTCATGCACGATCTTCTCGATCGCGGCGCGATCTCCGCTAGCGACCGAGGCTGCGGGATCTGCGAAAAGCCGCTCGGCATACCAGCCGCCGAGGCCAGCCGCGCCGACGAGCACCGCTACCAGCGCGATCTTGCCCGCGCGCCCGGGCTTGGGGTCAGAATTCTGCATCGCCGCAGCGCCTATCTCTGTTTCCGCTCGCGTTCAATCGCGGCTTTGGCCTGAAATTCTATGTCCTGCGCGCGCAGCCAGTCGGGCGAGCCTTGCGGCAATCCCCCCAGCGCCGCGCGCGAACTGATCAGCGCCTCGCCGTTTCTGCCGCTCATTACCTGTTGCTCAGCGCTGGCAAGGCGGGCGCGGGGCATGTCGCCGTTCGCCGCGTAGATCACGCCGAGCTGATACCAGGCGAAGGGATTCTCGCGGTCGCGCGCCACCGCCGCCTTGAGCACTTGCTGCGCTTCCTGGAAATTCTTCGGATCTTCCGTGGCAATCAAGGCGTGGCCGAACAGCGTTGCGATCAGCGGCTGGTTGTTGGTCAGCGCGGTAGCCCTGCGCAGCGCCTCCAGCGCCTCTGCCGGGCGGCCCGCTTCCAGCAGGATTTGGCCTTTTAGCTCCAGAAAATAGGGATCGTCCGGATTGGTCAGCAGCAACGCTTCGGATTCGGCCATCGCGCGATCGAGGTGCGCGTCCTTGTGATAGGCATAAGCGCGGGCATAGTGCGCGGGGATGCTGTTGTCGGTCACCGGATACGTGCGCAGCACATCCTTCGGCTCGGCAAGGTAGCCGAACAGCTTGGCCTTGGCCCGCGTGAAGCGCGCCTCGATTGCCGGATCGCTGGTCTTGTTCCACGACGGGTCGGCCTGGTAGGTATCGGTCAGCGTGTTGATGCGGTCGGCTGTCATCGGGTGGGTGCTGTAGAACTCGTCACCTGCCTTCGGACGATAGCCGTAGCGGAATTCAAGGTTCTCCAGCCGCTTGAAGAACTCGATCGAGCCCTTGCCGGTGATCCCCGCCTTCGACAGATACTGTGCGCCTGCGGCGTCTGCCGAGGCTTCCTGCGAACGGTTGTAGGCCAGATACTTGCCCATGGCCGCCTGCTGGCCGGCCATGATCACGCCCATCGCGGCATCGGCCCCGCCCGCTGCGGCAGCCGCTGCGCCAAGAAGCAGGGAGAGCAGGCTGATGCTGGTTGCCGCGCTGCCGCCCATGTTGAGCACCGCATGCCCGCCGGTGACGTGGCCGAGTTCGTGCGCGATCACGCCCTGAACCTCGTTGGCGCTGCCCGCTTCGTTGAGGAGGCCGCTGTGCACGTAGACCGCTTGCCCGCCCGCGACGAAGGCGTTGATCGAGGAATCGTTGATCAGAACGATATCGACATCGTTCGGCCTAAGTCCGGAGGCCGCGACGATTGGCTTGGCCATGTCGCGCAGCAGCTCTTCGGTCTCGGCATCGCGCAGGATCGACTGCGCCGCGACTGGTTTTACGCCAAGCGCGAGCGCGGCCAGCAAGGTCAACAGCAGATGGGCAGGGCGCATCGCGCGCATTAGGTCTCCAGGGCCTGAACCGACGGTGAAGCAGTGCGCTTCGGGGGTCGGACCCTCAGGCTTCTAGCCGTGCATGGCCGTCATTCCAAGCACTTGCCGTGCATCAGGCCAGCAAGTGCCGTGCGGCGCGTTCGAGCAGCGCAGTGTCGCCGGTTACTTCGCCCAGCAGCACAACTTCGCCCGATTCGAGGCGACGCGCGACCAGCACGGCGAATTCCTCGCCCACCGGCGACAGGTCGCCGAGCGTGTGCGTCTCGATGCGGCGCAGTTTGCGGGCGAGCGATTCGCGCGGAGCCTTGCGACCCGCGGGCACGGTGCCCGTTTCGGCGCGGCGCATTCGGCGTTCTTCACCGACGACACCCTTGAGGCCGCCATTGGCGCGCGCAAGGTAATCGGCGAGCGCGCCGCGTTCGATGCCAAGGCGCTGGCCGTGGCCGATCGCGGTGGCGTATTCGGTGAGGCGGGTCTTGTCGTAGTCAGCGCCGAACACAAGCTTGACCAGCGGGGTCAGCGGCGCGCGGTCCTGCACGGCGAGGCCGGCATCTTCCACCAGTTCGCGAAATTCGTCGGGCAGTTCGGCAGCGGCAAGGGCGAAATCATAGGCGCGGCCGATGGCGGCATAAAGCGCCTGACGCGAACGGTCCTCACTGCCCTTGGCGACATGCGCCAGTTCGCGGGCAGAGGCGAGCCAGTCACCCAGACCCATGTCGGCGGCATCGCGTTCGTCGCAGGCCTCGATTGCTGTTTCAAGTTCGAGCGCGTCGTCGGCGATGAACTCATAGTCCGCCGTATCGCTGCCGAACGCGGGGGCGGGGAAGGCCGCCGGCGTATGGCCAGATGATGTGGTATGCGCCGACAGGTCTGCCGGTCCGTCCGCCCATTCGGTCAACGGAATCGGTGCGCGCTCGCGCACTGCGCGCGGTTCGAGCACCTGATCGATCTGCAGCATCAGCTCGTCGGTGGTCTGCTGATCAGCCAGCTCCTTCCAGTTGATGACGCCGTAGATGAAATCGATGGTGTCGTTGTCGCTGGAGAAAGGCAGCAGGATGCCGCGGTATAGGATCGTCGCCCCGCGTTGGTTGACGAATTCGGCCTCGAAACCGATCGGCGCCTGATTCGCCAGGATTTGCATGTAGTGATCGGTGATGCGCGACAGCAGCGAACGGCTGGGCACGTCGGCCAGCGAATCGATATGGCCGTCGGCACCGCATTCGACCGCAAGCTCGGCACCAAGGAAGCTGACGCTGGGATTTTCTATGCCGGCGGTGAAGTCCAGCAGCACGCTATGAGGCCCGAAATCGGGCAGATTGTCCGGCTCGAGACTTTCGATCGAGGGCAGGTCACGGTCTTCCAGCAGGCTCGCCCAGAAATTGTAGGCGCGCACCTGCATGCGGCGCTCGTCCTGCCCGATCGCGAGCGGGGGCAGCTCGCCAATGGCGTCATCGTCCCCTGCGTAGGGATCGTTGGCCGGCCCTTCGAATTCAGGGAACTGGCCGCGCAAATTGTCCATGTGGTATCCCCACTTAACTCTGTCGGGACCGTTCTGGCGCAACATGGTAAATTATTGCTTAAGTCGCGCCGGTCGGTTCCCGCGCAAAGCTGGTCTTACCAGCTCTTGACAATTCCCTCGCCGGGCTTGGGCAGCGGCGCCACCACGCGCAATACAAGAAACGACACGATCAGGAATACCGAGCCGGTGTGCAGCGAGAACGGCAGCCCGCGCCAATCCGCCAGCGCGCCCCATGTCCATGAGCCAAGCGCCATCCCGCCGAACGTCACCGCCTGGTAAATGGACAGACAGCGGCCCAGGATTTCGTCCGGCGCGCGCAATTGCACTGCCGTGTTGATGCTGGTCAGGATCGCGACCCAGGCCATGCCTCCGACAAACGCGCCGGGCAGTGCCATCGCCACCGAATCGGACTCGGCGATCAATGATTGGACGAACACGAACATCAGGCTGCCCAGGCCAAGAATGCCCTCTAGCTGGATCCTGCGGCGCAACGGCCCGACCAACGGCGCGGCGGTGATCGAGCCGATCCCGAACAGGCCAAGCATCAATCCGAAGTCCAGCTCATTGCCGCGCAGCTGTTCGCTGACAATCGTGGGAAGCAGCGCCGGAAATGCCGCCAGGCTGAAACCCAGCGACAGCCCGTGCGCCAGAATGTGGCGCAGCGGCGGCGATCCCGCGCAATAGCGGATGCCCACGCCCACTGCAGGCAGAATTGGTCGGCGCTCGATCTTGCGTGCTTCGGGCTTCCACCACAGCAGCACGCCGATGAGGCCGATGTAGCTAACAGCATTGACGAGAAAGGCGAAAGCGACGTTCCACACCGTCATCAGCATCCCGCCCAGCGCCGGGCCGATGCTGCGTGCAATGTTGAACGAGATCGAATTGAGCGCGATTGCCTGCGGCAACTGGCGCGGATCCACCTGCTGGCGCACCGAGGCTTGCCATGCCGGCGAATTGAGCGCGGTGCCCACGCCGATGGTCAGCGTGAAGATCAGCAGCAGCGCCGGGCTGATCATGTCGGCATAGACCAATGCTGCGAGCACGCTCGACACCAGCAGCATGCCGACTTGCGCGGCAAGCATTACTCGGCGGCGGTCGAAATTGTCCGCGATGGCACCGGCGAACACACCAAACAGCATGATCGGCAAGGTAGCCGATGCTTGCACCAGCGCGACGAGCTGGTGCGAGGTCGTCAGTTCGGTCATCAGCCAGGCGGCGGCGACGGACTGGGTGGTCGCACCCAGATTGGAGAACAAGTTGGCGATCCAGATCGCACGGAACACTGGATAGCGGAACGGCGAAAAGGCGCCGGGCGGCAGTTCCTTGATCACCGCCGCTTCGACTTCCGGCTTGTTCGAAGGCGTTTGCATGTCGGCCACTGGTGCGGGTTAGGGCTGGCTACCAGCCTCGGCAAGCCTGCAAAGCGACTCAGAACAGATATCGCATCCGGATCGTCAGCGGCAGGCTTGTCCCGTGAACCGCGAACGCTGCGCTGGCAAAACTCGGTGGCCCCATCACCACGCGGGCATCGCGCGAGAATCCGTAGCCCTCGCGCGGGATCATCATCCGTTTGTCGAGCTTGCCGTTGGAGTTCTCGTCATGCACCAGCGATATTGCGTAGTGACCATCAGGCACCAGCCCGAAATCCAGCATCACCTGCTTGCTGGCCGGCACCGTAAGCTTGCGCGCGTCTGGATCATGATCGCACTCGGGAAAGAGATCCTCACGCGTCGTCAGGCAGGCCAGAACCTGGCCTTTCGCTGATCGCAACCCGGTTACCGTGGCCGTTATCGTTGCACCAGTCGCAGGAGTGGCGGCCGACGTGATGCCGGGAGCCGACGCCGCGACGATCAGCGGGACCAGAAGGCTCAGGGCACCGACAGACCGCGATCGGTGCCGCAAAGGCGATCCCAGAACCGGAAATAAAGGCCAAAGTTGCATTTGTATTGCTCGTGATGGCGGTGGTGGTGGCTTGCGGTGATAAGCCAGTTACCAGCGCGCGAATGGACAAGGGCACGGGGAAACATCTCCCAGCCCATATGGTTGGTGATTCCCATCACTGTCATGACAAGTAGCACCATTCCCAGAACGGCAACGTGAACGGGCACGATGAAGACCAGCGCCGGCACAACCACCGCGCCGGTCAGCGCCTCAAGGGGATGAAAGCTCATCGCCGCCCACGCGGTCGGCGGGCGGCTGGCGTGGTGCACCGCATGCGCCAGCCGGAAGGGCCGCGGCAGGTGCATCCAGCGATGCGTCCAGTAAAACCAGGTATCGTGCAGGAACAGCATCACGAACAGCGACAGCGGCAGCCACCACAGCGGCCAGTCATCGATGTCGGTGTAGATGCGGGTCCAGCCACGCTCGCGCCAGCCCCACGCGACGATCCCGGCGGGAACGCCGTAGATCGCCGCCGAGACCAGCGACCAGCGTATCTCCATGCCGATCTGCGCATCGCGATCGCGATAGAGGCCGGGACGGACGCGCTGCGTCAGCCACGCGAAGAAGCCGCTGGTAGCCAGATAGCGTGCGCCGACGATGCCTGTCATCGCCAACGCGGACAGCAGAGCGGCCACAAGGCCTGATGACATGCTGGAAGGCATGGCGGCCTTATGCCCGCGCTCTCTGCTATTCGCCAGTCAACGCTCAGACTGCGCGACGCACCTTGTCCTTGTGCGCGCCGACGGCACTGTTGCCGCGCGGACGGAAGTTGCGATTGGCCGAACCATCGGCACCGCCTTCACGCTCCGCACGGCCGCCACCAGAACGCTCGCCTTGCGGGCGGTCACCCTGCGGCGTGGCACGGTTGGGATTGTCGCTACGCGTACGCTCGGCGTAAATCCGATCCGCACGCGCCTGACCGTCACGGCTCAGGCCATCGCGATTGGTGCGATCGCCCCCGTTGCGGTTGCCGGCGATACTGCGGTTGCCGCCGTCACGGCGCGGGGCGTTGGACCGGTCGCCGCGAGCGGGCGCAGCCGGCGCGACAACACGCGAGGGAGCCGGCAGGCGGGCGGCCTGCTTGGCAAAGTCCTCGGGCAGCGGAACCGGGGTCAGCTTGATGCGGGTCAGACGCTCGATGTCACGCAGGTAAGCGCGCTCATCGGGTGCGACGTAGCTGATCGCGATACCATCTGCTCCGGCGCGCGCGGTGCGGCCGATGCGGTGGACATACTGCTCGGGCACATTCGGCAGTTCGAAGTTGAACACGTGGCTCACGCCCGAAACGTCGATGCCGCGTGCGGCGATGTCGGTGGCGATCAGCACGCGCACTGTGCCCTGGCGGAAGCCGTTGAGCGCAGCGGTGCGCTGGCCCTGCGACTTGTTGCCATGGATCGCGGCGGCCGGAACGCCAGCGGCGGTCAGATGCCGCACGACGCGGTCAGCGCCGTGCTTGGTGCGGGTAAAGACTAGCGCGCGGTCGATCGAATTGTCGGCCAATCCGTCGCGCAGGCGCAGGGTGAGCAGCGCCTGCTTCTCAGCCTGATTGACGAACGTTGCGCACTGTTCGACGCGTTCGGCGGTGGTCGACTGCGGCGCGACCTCTACCTTTACCGGGTTGTTGATGAACTGGCGGCCAAGCTCGGCGATCGACTGCGGCATCGTTGCCGAGAAGAACAGGCTCTGGCGGTCCTTGGGCAGCAGCGCGGCAACGCGCTTCAGCGGCTGGATGAAGCCCAGGTCCATCATCTGGTCGGCTTCGTCGAGAACGAAGATCTCGACATGACGCAGCGTCAGCGCGCGCTGATCGATCAGATCGAGCAGGCGACCAGGCGTCGCCACGAGCACGTCGGTGCCACGCTCAAGTGCGCGGGCCTGCTTGCCGGCGGGAACGCCGCCGAACACGCACTGCACGCTCAGGTTAAGGAACTTGGCGTAGCCGCGCATGTTGTCGGCGATCTGGGCGGCAAGCTCACGCGTCGGTGAAAGCACCAGCATGCGGCAGCCCGCATTCTCGCGATGCTTCAGGTTGTTGGCGAGGCGATGCAGTGAAGGGAGCGCGAAGGCAGCGGTCTTGCCGGTGCCGGTCTGCGCGATGCCAAGAAGGTCACGACCTTCGAGCAAGGCGGGGATAGCCTGGCGCTGGATCGGCGTGGGATCGGAATATCCCTTGGCACTGAGCGCACGGAGAATAGGCTCGGCAAGGCCAAGTTCAGAAAAAAAGGACATCGAAAACTTTCGAGTGGATGCAAGGCGCGCGGAGATCTTCCGGGCGCAAGGCAAGGGTTCGGACTATGCGACCCTGCGTGAAGAAGGAAGCTCAACGGTTGCAACCGTTCATCCGGGGCTGGCCGGGCGTCTTGCGCCATGACCTCACGCTGCTCGCGGATTGCGAGCTGGTTCCCAGTCTTGCCATGAGGCCGTGACTCGAACCGGCGCGCCGATTGCTGCGAGCTATCTAGTGTGCGATGCAGCAGAACGCAAGAAAATTACGTCTTACCCGATTTATCCGCACTGGCTTGCCCAAAAGCGGTCAGCCGCCGGCCTCGCCCTCGCGGCCCCACTGCAGCGTATAAGGATCGCCGCCCGTGACGATCCGCCGCAGGGATGCGCGCGCCAGTCGCTCGATCTCGACCTTGCGCCGCGCGGGTGCCAGACGCAGCGATGGGGCGGGGCGCAGAATCTCCGCGTCGTAGCCATCGGCCACGATCACGCCGCACCGCTCGGGCAGGAACGCTTCGGTTTCAAGGCAGGCGCGGTCCAGTCCCGGTGCGAGGCCCCAGTAGAACCGGTCGCAATAATCGAGGTAGTCGGGCCACTTGCAATCGCCGAGCAGATCGGCGCGGCTGACCTTGATCTCGACGATGATCACGCTGCCCTTGGCGTCCACGCCCATCAGATCGGCGCGGCGACCGCAGCGCAGCGGCATTTCGGGCAGGCACCAGATGTCATTGCGCGCGAACAGCCTGCCGATCCCGCGCGCCACGTCGATTGCAGTCAGCGCGCCGGGGACCACGCGGTCTGGCGGTGGCGGCGAATCGGGCAAGGAAGCGGGGCGAACCATGCGCACCAGCATAGGAACATATGGGGAACTGACAAGCCTTTACATCGCAAGCTTATGCCCCAACGCCCGACGAAACAGGGATCAGGCGACCGGGCGGGCCAGGCTCTCGGGCGGCAGCAGGGTCAGCGTGGCATCGCGCGCGTGCTCGAATTCCTCGGCCAGCGTGCGCGCGGCAGCGAAGGGCGCGGCCCCGTGATGGAACGCCGCGATCAGCGCCGAGACGCCGATCTCCATGATCGCGGTCAGGTCGTCGACCTGCTGCTCGGCCAGCCGCCGTCGCCAGCCTCCGGCGTGCTGAATCGCCCGGGGAAAGTCACGCACTTGCGCCGAACGCTGCGCTGGCACGAGACCCGCGACGGTCGCCAGCGTATCGGCCGCCTGATGCAGCGCAGACCACTTGAGAGCGAGCGAGCCGGCAGCCACCGACACAAGGTCGGCATGCGCCGAACCACCGCCGAGCGGGCGGGCATCATCCGTGTCGATCGGAGTCGCATCCATACTGACAGGCCTATCGGATCGTCCTTGCCAATTCGCTAACCTGGCCCTTCTCGCCGCAGTTTTGCGTTCCTGGCACGACTTTGTCTTGCTCGCCACCCACACCAGCCGAGGCGACGTCACCGCGCTAGGCTCGAGCCTAGCGACCAATGCCGCAAATTGCCGCTGGCAACGCTCTTCGGGCTCTGCTAACCGCCCGCTCTGGCAATTGCCATGGCACCGGCACCCGTAGCTCAGCTGGATAGAGCGCTGCCCTCCGAAGGCAAGGCTGAGT
>CAZCUS010000026.1:0-36404 GCA_964502105.1 uncultured Novosphingobium sp.
CAGGATAGAGCATCAGATTCCTAATCTGGGGGCCACAGGTTCGAATCCTGTCGGGCGCACCACTCCCCAACCCTGAGCCATGATCGCGGTGCATTTTGTGCAGACACAGCATCGGCGTTTTTTCTTCGGCAGACTTTTCGCCGCTTCGTGCTCTTCCTGTCGAAATCGCCTTGTAACATTGATTCACATATGATTTTATCGAGTTGCATGAATATCGCCCGGCACGAAACCAAAATTGCAAAAGAACGCCTGATGCAGGGAAGCGCTCTTGTGTGCCTTCTGCTGATGGGCGGATTTGCGATCGCTGGGCCTAGCGGCGTTATCTCATGGAGCGAAAACCAGCGGCTGCTTGAGCAGCGTCGCGTGGAAGTTGCGCAACTCACCGTGCAGCGCGATGCCTTGCGCAACCGGGTGCAGCTGCTTGATCCGCGCCATGCTGACCCGGACCTCGCCGGTCAGTTGCTGCGAAGCGACCTCAACGTCGCTCATCCTGACGAAATGGTCATGCTGCTCGATTGAGCGAGCATTTTTGCTCTTCGCGGCACGATAAATCCGTCTTGGCGCTTTTGACCTGACGCACCTCACTCTATATCCCTTTCCGAACGTAGTCGAACCCAAGGGGAGCACCATTGCCCAAAGCCGCGAAGAGCGACGCAACGCCTGACACTTCCGCCAGCGATGGGGAATTTGCCCTTCACAGCCTGCAGGAAGCCCATGGCGCCGATCCGCGCTACAAGGCGGGCAAGGATGAACTGCTCGGGCTTTATGAGCAGATGCTGCTGATCCGCCGTTTCGAGGAAAAAGCCGGCCAGCTTTACGGCCTCGGCCTGATCGGCGGTTTCTGCCATCTTTATATCGGGCAGGAAGCTGTCGCGGTCGGTTTGCAGTCTGCACTGAAGGCAGGACTTGATTCGGTGATCACCGGCTACCGCGACCATGGCCACATGCTGGCCTATGGCATCGATCCCAAGGTTATCATGGCCGAACTGACCGGTCGCCAGTCGGGTATTTCGAAGGGCAAGGGGGGCTCGATGCACATGTTCAGCGTTGAGCATGCGTTTTACGGCGGCCACGGTATCGTCGGCGCGCAGGTTCCGCTCGGCGCGGGCCTTGCCTTCGCACACAAGTATCGGGAAGACGGCGGCGTCACGCTGGCCTATTTCGGTGACGGCGCGGCGAACCAGGGCCAGGTCTATGAGACGTTTAACATGGCCAGCCTGTGGAAGCTGCCGATCGTATTCGTGGTCGAGAACAACGGCTACGCGATGGGCACGGCGGTAAAGCGCGGCTCGGCGGAGACGCATTTCTATCGGCGCGGCACGGGCTTTCGCATTCCGGGCATGGACGTGAACGGCATGGACGTGCTCGAAGTGCGGCAGGCTGCCGAAATTGCTATCGAATACGTCCGCGCGGGCAATGGTCCGGTGCTGATGGAACTCAACACTTATCGCTATCGCGGGCATTCGATGTCCGACCCGGCGAAGTACCGCAGCCGCGAGGAAGTGCAGGAAATGCGCGAGAAGCGCGATCCGATCGACCACGCCAAGAACGAACTGATGGAAATGGGCGTGACCGAGGCGAGCCTCAAGCTAATCGACAAGCGCGTGCGCGCGACGGTGGCCGAGGCGGCCGACTTTGCCGAAAGTTCGCCCGAACCGGAACTTGCCGAATTGTATACTGACGTGCTGGTGGAGCGTTACTGATGGCCATCGAACTCAAGATGCCCGCGCTCTCGCCGACCATGGAAGAGGGCAAGCTGGCCAAGTGGCTGGTGAAGGAAGGCGACACCGTCGCATCGGGCGACATCCTTGCCGAAATCGAAACCGACAAGGCGACGATGGAATTCGAAGCGGTCGATGAAGGCACCGTCGGCAAGATCATGGTCGCCGAAGGCACCGAAGGCGTGAAAGTCGGCACGGTCATCGCCACGCTGCAGGGTGAGGACGACGAGTCTGCCGAGGCTCCCGCACCGGAAAAGCCAAAAGCTGCGCAAAAACCCGAAGCTGACAGCGATGCGGCTCCTAAGAAGGCCGAGACCGGCACCGCGCAGCTCGTCACCGATGCCAAGGCGCCCACGCCCAGCGCCGAGGTTCCCGCCGGCACCAACATGAAATCCGTCACCCTGCGTGAAGCCCTGCGCGATGCGATGGCCGAGGAAATGCGCCGCGACGATCGCGTTTTCGTGATGGGCGAGGAAGTCGCCGAGTATCAGGGTGCCTACAAAGTCACGCAGGGCCTGCTCGAAGAGTTCGGCCCCAAGCGCGTGATCGATACCCCGATCACCGAATATGGCTTTGCCGGAATCGGCACGGGCGCGGCGATGGGGGGCCTACGCCCCATCGTGGAGTTCATGACTTTTAACTTCGCGATGCAGGCCATCGATCACATCATCAATTCGGCGGCCAAGACCAATTACATGTCGGGCGGGCAGATGCGCTGTCCGGTCGTGTTCCGTGGTCCCAACGGTGCCGCGGCCCGCGTTGGCGCGCAGCACAGCCAGAACTACGGTCCGTGGTACGCCAGCGTTCCCGGCCTGATCGTGATCGCGCCATATGACGCGGCCGATGCCAAGGGCTTGCTGAAAGCTGCGATCCGCTGTGAAGATCCGGTGGTCTTCCTCGAGAACGAACTGGTCTATGGTCGTACGTTCGAACTGCCCGAACTTGACGATCACGTCCTGCCGATCGGCAAGGCGCGGATCATGCGCGATGGCTCCGATGTGACCATCGTCAGCTATTCGATCGGTGTTGGAATGGCGCTCGAAGCGGCGGAGAAGCTGGCCGAAGAGGGCATCGACGCCGAGGTGCTCGATCTGCGCACGCTGCGCCCGCTCGACAAGGAGGCGGTGCTCAAGAGCCTGGCCAAGACCAACCGCATCGTTGTGGCCGAGGAAGGTTTCCCGGTCTGCTCGATCGCTTCGGAGATCATCGCGATCTGCATGGAGGAAGGCTTCGACGATCTCGACGCACCGGTTCTGCGCGTGTGCAACGAAGACGTACCGCTGCCTTATGCCGCGAACCTCGAAAAGGCGGCGCTCATCAACGTCGACAAGATCATCGCAGCGGTGAAAAAGGTCACGTATCGTTGAATGATGTCGGCCGCTAATGGCGGTGTATGACTGACGATCACGGCCTTGTCGAAACCCTGCCCCTCGCTGGGCGGCTGGCGCTGAGTTACGCGCCGGCTGCCTCGCGAAAGGCGGTGCTTGCGCTGTTCGCGCTAGACACGCGGCTGGCGGGGCTGATCCGCAATTCGACCGAGCCGATGCTGGCGCAGCTGCGCCTCTCGTGGTGGCGCGAAACCCTGCGGCGCGACATGCGCGAATGGCCTGAAGGGGAGCCGATGCTGGCGGCATTGCGCAGCTGGGGCGGGGCTCACCGGGATCTGGAAGCGCTGGTCGACGGGTGGGAAGCGCTGACCATACCGCCACCGCTGACCGAAGCGGCGCTGGTGCAACTGGCCGAGAGTCGCGGGGCTGCATTTGCCGCTCTTGCGCACGCGGTCGGATGCACTGAACAAGCGCCGCGTGCAGCGGCTTTGGGCGAGGGCTGGGCTTTGGCCGATCTTTCCATGCGGCTCAGCCGCCAGGAAGAGAGGGACGCTGCTCGAGCGCTTGCCATGGCACGCAAATCGCCCTCATTGCGCTTTTCGCGGGCCTTGCGACCGCTGGCGGTGCTGTTTGCGCTGGCCGATCGCCGCATGCGCAAGGGTGACAATGCCGCCGCCCATTCACCCGCCGCGTTGATGCTGGCGATGCGGGTGGGATTGTTGGGGCGGTAAGCGGCTGCTAGGCGGCAAGCTCTGAATTGCGCAGCGGACGACAGGCACAATGAACCGGATGGTGTTGGGAGCTTTTGCAGCGCTGCTGATGGTAGCCGCGGGGCTGTTCTGGATGCAGGGGCGCGCCGAGGTAGAGAAGGGCGCTCCGCTGCCGGAGGCGCCTGCGCCTGAGGCGACCGGCCCGGAACCGCTCCCCAGCGCCGACGTCGCCGGCCTGCGTGGACCGGATTTGCCCGAAGCGACTGAGCTCAACCGCGAGCAACGCCGCTTCGGTCGCTATGACCGTGACCGGGACGGCCGCGTCACGCGCAACGAATTGCTTTCCACGCGCACGGCAGCATTCCGCAAGCTCGACAAGGACGGCAACAACCTGCTGACGTTCGAGGAATGGGCCGCCGCGACGGTCGAGAGGTTCGACGGCGCCGACGCCAATCGCGACTTGTGGCTTTCGCCCGAGGAATTCCGCAAAACCGCGCCGAAACCGACACGCAAGCCGAAGTGCGCCTGCTAAGCGCTCGCTTCGACTTCTTCACATCGCTTGCAGCCATCCGCCCAGATCGTGCTTCGCGCGCTCAGTATAGGCTTCCTTGCGCTGTTTCTTCTTCACATCGTGCAGCGGCGGAAACAGGCCGAAGTTCACGTTCATCGGCTGATAGCTCTGGGCATCGGCATCGCCCGTGATGTGCGACAGCAGCGCGCCCAGCGCGGTCGTGGCGGGCGGGGCCTGCCAGGCAGTGCCGGTGATTTCAGCCGCCGTCATCAAGCCGGCCATCAGGCCGACGGCTGAACTTTCGACGTAGCCTTCGCAGCCGGTAATCTGCCCGGCGAAGCGGACATGCGGCGCTCTTTTCAGGCGGAACTGCCGATCAAGAACTTCGGGTGAATTCAGGAAGGTGTTACGGTGCAACCCACCCAGGCGGGCGAACTCGGCATTCTCCAGCCCCGGTATCGTGCGGAACAGCTTCACCTGCTCGGCATGTTTCAGTTTGGTCTGGAACCCGACCATGTTCCACAGCGTGCCCAGCTTGTTGTCCTGCCGAAGCTGCACCACCGCATAGGGCCAGCGCCCGTTTGGAAATTGCGGCGTAGCATCATGCGGATTGTCGAGACCGACCGGCTTCATCGGTCCGAACCGCAGGGTTTCGACGCCGCGCTCCGCCATCACCTCGATCGGCATGCAGCCATCGAAATACGGTGTGTTGGCTTCCCACTCCTTGAACGCGGTTTTTTCACCGGCGAGCAACCCCGCGTGGAAAGCCAGATACTGCTCCTTGGTCATCGGGCAGTTGATGTAATCCCTGGTGTCGCCATCAAACTTGGAGGGCTTGTCCCAGCGCGAGGCCATCCAGCATACGTCCATGTCCACGCTGTCGCGGTAGACGATTGGGGCGATGGCATCGAAGAAAGCCAGGCTGTCCGCGCCGGTCGCTGCGCCGATGCTGTGCGCCAGTGCCTCTGCGGTCAGCGGTCCGGTGGCGACGATCGTCAGCCCGGCATCGGGTAGCTTGTCGATCCGCTCGCGCACGATCTCCAGCGTCGGCAGGCTGGCCAGCGCCGCCTCCACCTCTGCGGAGAACACGTCGCGGTCCACTGCCAGCGCCGACCCTGCGGGAACTTGCGCCTTGGCGGCGGCGGCCATCATCAGCGAATCGCAGCGGCGCATCTCATGATGTAGCAGGCCGACGGCGTTCTTTTCGTCGTCGTCCGAGCGGAAGCTGTTCGAACAGACCAGTTCGGCCAGCCCGTCGGTGTTGTGCGCAGGCGAGCGTTCGCCGCCTTTGTCCGGCGCAGCCCCGCGCATTTCCGACAGGCGCACGCGCACGCCGCGCCGCGCCAGTTGCCAGGCGGCCTCGCTGCCAGCCAGGCCACCACCAATAATGTGAACGTCATAAGTCATCTGGCCCGCCTACTGCCTCACGGCGTGTTCGGGCAAGCCTCAAGCCGGACCCGGAGGCTGCTAGCCGGCGACCGGCGGCCTGATCCGGCCCGCCTCGTCATGCTCCAGCGGGCCATAGGCGAGGACGGCATTGAGCGGCAGTGCTGCGTAGATGTGCGGAAACAGCGCCCCACCGCGCGCCGGTTCCCACCTGACCGCGCTGCCAAGCACGGAGAGATCGACGGCGGCGATGTGCAGATCGCCCTGACCAGCGAAGTATTTCTCCACCGTCGCATCGAGTTGCTCGGCACTCGACAGATGAATGTAGCCATCGGCGAGGTCGATGGGCGCACCTGCGAACACACCATCCGTCTCCAGCGCCGCCATCTGTTCGGCAGTCAGCACCTTGTAGGCGACTTGCGGAAGTTCACTCACTCGCTGTCGCTTTCCGGACCCTCATCCTGATCGTCGCGGTCGATCGTGGTCGGAACCTTAGTATCTTGCGAGGTGCGGCCGATCATTTCCTCGACCACGGCTTCCTCTGCGGCGTTCTCCGGTTCGGCGGTCTCATCAATGCGTACGGCGCTGACGACATGCTCGTCCTTGGCGACGTCGAACAGCTTCACACCGGCGCTGCCGCGCCCGATGACACGCAGCGAATCGAGGCCGATACGGATGAGCTTGGCCTGATCGGTCACAAGCATGAGCTGGTCCGCCTTGGTCGCGGCGAAGCTCGCCACGACCTTGCCGTTGCGTTCGATATTATCGATGTTGGTGATGCCCTGGCCGCCGCGACCGGTGCGGCGATACTCGTAGGCCGAGGACAACTTGCCATAGCCATTGGCGCAGACGGTGAGGATGAACTGTTCACGCTCTGCCAGCTCGGCAAAACGCTCCGGCGACAAGCTCGGTTCGCCCTCTCTCTCACCCTTCCACGGCGCAAAGCGCAGGTAATCCTCGCGCTCGTCGGCATTGGTGCCGATGCGGTGAAGGATCGACAGCGAGACGACCTCGTCATCTCCCTTGAGGTTCATGCCGCGTACGCCAGTGGACGTGCGGCTCTGAAATTCGCGCACGTCGTCGCCGGCAAAGCGGATGGCCTTGCCATTGCGCGTGGCGAGCAGCACATCGTCGTTGGCATCGAGCAGGGCGACACCAATCAGGCGATCATCGTCTCCTTCCTCAAACCGCATTGCGAACTTGCCGTTGGACGGAATGTTGGTGAACGCATCCATCGAGTTGCGCCGCACGCTGCCCTTGGCCGTAACGAACACGACATGGAGCGCGCCCCATGTCCCTTCGTTTTCGGGCAGCGGCAGAACCGTGGCGATGGTCGCCCCCGGATCGAGCGCGGGCAACAGGTTGACGATCGGGCGGCCACGGGTGGTCGGTCCGCCTTCGGGAAGCTTCCACACCTTGAGGCGGTAGCATTTGCCCGAGGTTGCGAAGAACATCACCGGGGTATGCGTCGAGGTGACGAACATCTCGGAAACGACGTCCTCGTCCTTGGTCGCCATGCCGGCGCGGCCTTTGCCGCCGCGGTTCTGGGCGCGGAACGTGGAGAGCGGGGTGCGCTTGATGTAGCCGTCCATGGTGACGGTAACGACCATGTCCTCGCGCTCGATCAGGTCTTCGTCGTCGATCCCTTCGACAGCGTCCATGATCTGCGAAACGCGCGGCGTGGCAAACGCATCGCGCACCGCGATCAACTCTTCGCGCATTACCGCGTAGAGCTTTTGCCGGTCGGCCAGAATCGCCAGGTATCCGGCGATGGCATCGGCCAGGATCTTGAGCTCGTCACCGATTTCGTCGCGGCCCAGCGCGGTAAGGCGGTGCAGGCGCAGGTCGAGGATTGCCTTCACCTGCACTTCGGACAGGCGATAGGTGCCCCCCTCCTGCTCGGCATTCGGCTCGATCGCCTCGACCAGCCGGATATAGGCAGCGATGTCGCCGATCGGCCATTCGCGCGTGACCAACTTGGCACGTGCTTCCGCCGGATTCGACGCACCGCGAATGATCTTCACCACTTCGTCGAGGTTCGAGACCGCGACAACCAGGCCAAGCAAGATATGCGCCCGGTCGCGCGCCTTGTTCAGTTCGAACTTGGTGCGGCGGGTGATGACTTCTTCGCGGAACTGGATGAAGGCATGGATAATGTCGCGCAGGGCAAGCGTTTCGGGGCGTCCGCCACGGATAGCCAGCATGTTCGCGGGGAAGCTGGATTGCGCGGGGGTGTGACGCCAGAGCTGGTTGAGTACCACTTCGGGCGTTGCGTCGCGCTTGAGGTCGATGACCACGCGCACGCCAAGACGGCTCGATTCGTCGCGGATGTCCGAGACGCCCTCGATGCGCTTTTCCTTGGCGGCGTCCGCGATCTTCTCGACGAGACCGTTCTTGCCCAACTGGTAGGGCATCGACGTCAGCACGATCGAGCGGCGATCGCCGCGACCTTCCTCTATCACGTGCCTGGCCCGCATCAGGATCGAACCGCGGCCGGTCAGATAAGCCGAGCGGCTGCCCGACTTGCCCAGAATCAGCGGCGCCGTCGGGAAATCGGGACCGGGGATGATCTCGTACAATTCCTCGGTCGTGATCGCCGGGTTGTCCATGAAGGCCAGGCAGCCGTCGATCACTTCGCCCAGGTTATGCGGCGGGAT
This sequence comes from uncultured Novosphingobium sp., assembly GCA_964502105.1. GTDB lineage: Bacteria > Pseudomonadota > Alphaproteobacteria > Sphingomonadales > Sphingomonadaceae > Novosphingobium. The sequence goes on from CAZCUS010000026.1 coordinate 8,314, forward strand.
GTTGGTTGCCATGCCGACGGCGATGCCGCCTGCGCCATTGACCAGCAGGTTGGGAAAACGTGCGGGAAGTACCGAAGGCTCGCGGCGAGAACCGTCGTAGTTGTCAACGAAGTTGACGGTATCCTTGTCGAGATCGTCCAGCAGGCTGTTGGCCACCTTGGCTAGCCGCGCTTCGGTATACCGCATGGATGCCGGGGGATCGGGGTCCATCGAGCCGAAGTTACCCTGACCATCGACCAGCGGCAGCCGCATCGACCAGTCCTGCGTCATGCGCGCCAGCGCATCGTAGATCGCGCTGTCACCGTGCGGGTGATAGTTACCCATGACGTCGCCGACGATTTTCGCCGACTTACGATAGGGCCGCCCGGCGACAAAGCCGCCTTCCTGGCTGGCGAACAGAATTCGACGGTGAACTGGCTTAAGGCCGTCACGCACATCGGGCAGGGCGCGCGCCACGATCACGCTCATCGCGTAATCGAGGTAGCTGGCCTTCATCTCATCGACGATGTCGACGCGGGTGAACTCGCCTGCAGGGCCGGAATGCTCAAGAATTTCGGTGTCGTCGCTCACGCGGGGTGGTCGTTTCTCGTTATGGGGACAATGTAACTGATGGCCCTAGGACACCTGCCATGAAAATGCCACCCAATGGGGAGTGGGCTGCAAATCAAGTCATTCGTTTTCCACATTCGCGGTCCATTTGCTGAACGCTTGCGACGAAACGCATTAAACCGGCGTTCAGTGGCGTCTGGCTAGGGCCACTGCCAGGTTGCCAATTGCGCATTTCGTCACCAGTACGAAAGTATTGGGTTTTGAATGCGGCCGCGCTTTCCGACGCGGCCCGCTTACTATTGAGAGGAGTTCTCGGGGATGGCTCGCAAGTATCTGATTTCCAGCGTTGCAATGGCTATGGCAATGGTAGGTGGCATGGCTGTTTCAGCAACGCCGGTTCTGGCTGCGTCGAAGGAAAAGCCTGCAAAGATCTCGTTCTCGAAGGAATTCGCTGCCGCTGCCGCTGATCTGGACAAGGCCGTTGGCGCCGCTTCGAGCAATGCCACGGTGAGCGCGGCCACCGCCAAGGCGAGCGCCGCCACAACGCCCGAAGCCAAGGCTGCTGCTGGTGCCGAAGTGGATGCCTCGTTGGGTGGAGCCAAGGCCAAGCTGGCCGCCGCCGCTGCCGTGGCGACCACGCCGGGTGACAAGATCAAGCTAGGCGAACTGACTCGCAATGTCGGCGTGCTGATGGCCGACTCCAAGATGCAGCACCAGGGTCTCGTGCAGATGCTGGATAGCGGTGCGACCGCGCCGGACTCGGTTGGCCAGATTCGCTATCTTGCCGGCGTTACTGCCTATCAGTCAGGCGACTATGTCGGCGCCGCCAATTATCTGAAGCAGGCCAAGGATGGCGGCTACACTGACAAGGAAGGCATGATCGACCGTGTCCTTGCCGATGCTTACAAGCGCAGCGGCAATACCGCAGCGGCGCTAGGTGTGGCGACGCAGGAAATCGCTGCGGCGCGCGCAGCCGGCACCAAGCCAAGCGAAATAGCATTGCGCTCGGCGCTGCAGGCTGCCTACGACGCCAAACAGGTGAACGAAGCAACTTCGCTGGCTGTCGATCTGGCGCGCGACTATCCCACGTCCAAGAGTTGGGCATCCTCGATCGCCGTCGTGCGTGCGCTTGCCGGCCTTCAGGGACAGGACAACCTCGATCTGATGCGCTTGATGTCGCGCACCGGTTCGATGGATAACAAGCGCGACTACCTCGAATATATCGAGAATGCCGATCCGCGCCGTCTTCCGGGCGAGACGCTCAAGATCATGGATCAGGGCGTTGCTTCCGGTCAGCTGACCTCGGGCGAAGTTGCTGAATATCGCCAGGTCGCCAGCGGTCGCCTCGCCGCGGACAAGGCCTCGCTGGTCAGCCTGGAGCGGGATGCACGCAACGGTTCGGCTTCTGCTGCTACGGTTACCGGTGCGGCTGATGCTTTCCTCAGCTACGGCGAACCCGCCAAGGCGGAAGAACTGTACAAGGCGGCGCTTGCGAAGTCCGGTGTCGACAAGGACCGCGCGATGACGCGTCTTGGTATCGCGCAAGTCGATCAGGGCAAATTTGCCGAGGCAAAGCAGTCGTTCTCGCAAGTCGGCGGCACCCGTGGCCCGGTTGCCAAGCTATGGTCGGCCTATGCTGACAGCAAGTCGGCGCCCTCGGCTCCTGCTACGGCCAGCGCCGCGCAATAAGCTGCTTCGAGGCTGGTTCAAAGACATGGGGCTGCGGGAGACCGCGGCCCCTTTCTTTGTTCAGCGTGAGTGGCGAACTAGCTCGCCGGTTTGAATGCGCCGGTTTTGTCATCGAGTATGTGCAACAGGCCATCAGAGATCGCAAAGAATGCCCCGCGCAGCGTCAGCGTGCCTTGGCGCACATTGCGGCGGACGCAGGGGAACGTCTTGAGGTTCTCGATGCTGACGCGCACCGCCGCCTGTTCCATCTCGCGCTCGGCCTCGCGGCCGGTAATGCCGAAGTTCTCGGCAATCGGCTTGCGCGCCTCGTCCAGCATGGCAATCCAGTCGGCAACGAAACCGCCTTCGCCAGGCTGGGTATCTTTCAGTTCCTGCGTCAGCGCAGCTTTGCAGCCGCCGCACAGGCCATGGCCCATCACCATGATTTCCCTGACCTTGAGCACTTGCACGGCAAATTCGAGCGCTGCGGAAACGCCGTGGTGCCCGGGGGTGGTCTCGAACGGCGGCACCAGCGCTGCGACATTGCGTACAACGAAGATTTCGCCCGGATAAACGTCGAAAATCTGGGACGGATCGACCCGGCTGTCGGAACAGGCGATGATCATCACGCGCGGTTCCTGTCGCTCGCCCAGGACCGACCAGCGTTCACGGTGCGGCGTCCAGCCGTTTTCACGGAAGCGGCGATAACCTTCGATCAGGTGGTCGAGTTCGGGGGTAAGATCGTTCATTTGGTATCCATGGCGTCGGAGATTGGCACTGGCAAGGCCGGCCCCATACGCCTATCTGGACGGATATGAACGACCTTTCCGCCGCTCCGAAACCGAACATCGACGATTCCGCTCCGCAGGCCCCACGCCAGCGCAAGCCGGACTGGATCCGCGTGCGTGCGCCGACCTCCAAGGGCTATGGCGAAACGCGGCAGTTGATGCGCGATCTCAATCTCAACACGGTTTGCGAAGAAGCCGCCTGCCCGAATATCGGCGAATGCTGGACCAAGAAGCACGCGACGGTGATGATTCTGGGCGATACCTGCACGCGCGCTTGCGCCTTCTGCAACGTTAAGACCGGGATGCCTGGCCGGGTCGATCCGCTGGAGCCGGCCCACACCGCCGAAGCCGCTGCCAAGCTGGGATTGGAGCACATCGTCATCACTTCGGTCGACCGGGATGATTTGCCCGACGGCGGGGCCAGCCAGTTCGTCAAGGTTATCGAGGAACTGCGCAAGGCCACGCCGAACACCACGATCGAGATCCTGACGCCCGATTTTCGCGGCAAAATGCGCGCGGCGGTGGAGGCGATCGTCACGGCGCGGCCCGACGTCTACAACCACAACCTTGAAACCGTTCCGCGCCTCTATCCCATGATTCGACCGGGTGCGCGTTATTACGCATCGCTGCGGTTGCTTGAGGAGGTGAAGCGCCACGATCCCTCGATTTTCACCAAGTCGGGCGTGATGCTTGGCCTCGGGGAACAGAGGCTCGAAGTGCATCAGGTGATGGACGACATGCGCTGCGCAGACATCGATTTCCTGACGATGGGGCAATACCTCCGTCCGACGCCCAAGCATGTCGAGGTTGCCGAGTTCGTGACGCCCAAGGCGTTCGATTCGTATGGCGCGATCGCGCGGGCCAAGGGCTTCCTGCAAGTGGCGTCATCACCCCTGACTCGCTCCAGCTATCATGCGGGCGATGATTTCCGCGAGATGCGCGCCGCACGCGCAGCGCAACTTGCGAAAGCTGCCACAGCAGGGGTGCGCTGATGCCGGGCATCCACGAAATTCGCAAGCTGCCCTATACGGCCGAACAGATGTTCGATCTGGTGGCAGACGTCGGCCGCTATCAGGAATTCCTGCCCTGGGTGATAGCAACACGGGTGCGTTCCGACAGCGGCACCGAGATGGTTGCGGACATGCTGGTGGGCTTCAAGGCGCTGAAGGAGAAGTTCACCTCGCGCGTAGAGAAACTGCGACCATCCGAACTGCGGGTGCATTATGTCGATGGGCCGCTGCGCGATCTCGATAATCTCTGGCTGTTCCGGCCTGACGGGGAAGGGCGCTGCGAGATCGAATTCAACGTCGACTTCGCGTTCCGCAATCCCTTGTTCGAAAAGCTGGCCGGGCAGTATTTCGACCGCGCCTTTCGCAAGATGGTCAACGCGTTCGAGGAACGCGCCGCCGAACTCTATGGTAGCAGCAGTTCCAGCGCGACCAGCGCCGCCTGATAGCGGATCTGCGCGCGGTTGCTGCCATCGAGCAGCTTCTGTTCGGCATTGATGTCCTCTTCGCCGCGAATGGCGCGGGCGAAGACAACGGTGCCAACAGGCTTCAACTCGCTGCCGCCGTCCGGACCGGCAACCCCGCTGATGGCAACCGCCACATCCGCGCCGCTATGCAGCAGCGCGCCTTGCGCCATGGCCCAGGCGGTCGCGGGCGAAACGGCACCGACGGAGTCGATGATGTCTTCCTTGACGCCCAGCATCTCCATCTTGGCCTCGTTGGAATACGTCACGAAACCCCGGTCCAGCACTGCTGACGAACCCGGTATGTCGGTGATCGCGGCGCAGACCAGACCGCCCGTGCAGCTTTCCGCCAGCGCAATCGTGCGCCCGGCAGCGATGTTCTCGGCCACGACGCGCTGCGCCAGCGCGACGAGGTCGTCGTATGTCAGATTGCTCACCGGCTCAGTTTTCACACAGCGTGAATTTGCCGACCTTGGCCTTGCCGGTCTTGCTTGCCAGTCCAACGGTGAGCGCGATCAGTTCGGCCGTGTTGGCTGGCGGCAGCGGCGCGAGTAGCCGGATGACCGTATCGATCGTCTCACACTTTTCGGTCGGCACGTTCTGTTCGACCATGCCTTCCAGCGCGAGATCGAACATCTGCATCAAGGAGGCATCGGGCAACTTGGTGAGCAGGTTCCCGGCGTCCTTGCTGTCCGATGATCCCAGCTTGAGAAACGCGGATTTCGCGCCCGGCCAGTTCGCCTGCTTCTGCGCCGAATAGCGCGTCACGAGATCGGTGCCGTTCTTGCGCAGGAAGGCGTTCGGCGCGAGCGTAGCGGTGCAGCGCTTGGTAGTGCCACTGATCGCGCTGGGCAACGCATAGGCGGCCAGCGACGAGAACTCGCCCGGTGTCAGGCAGACTGGTTCAGCCGCATGGGCGAGACCCGGGATCATCGCCAGCGCGGCGACAGTGAAAAATGCTGGTACACGCATTGCGCGATCCTCAATTCCTGAAAAGACTGACCGCCGCTTGTGCCGCGATTCCCTCGCCCCGGCCCGTAAAGCCCAAGCGCTCGGTAGTGGTGGCCTTCACGCTTATCGCCGACGTGTCAACGCCGAGGATTTCGGCGAGACGGGCACGCATGGCATCGCGGTGCGGACCGATCTTCGGGGCTTCGCAGATGATCGTGACGTCTGCGTTACCCAGCGCGTAGCCCGCCTGTGCGACCAGTTGCCCGGCATGCGCGAGGAAGCGATCGGAGGACGCGCCCTTCCACTGCAGGTCCGACGGCGGGAAGTGCTGGCCGATATCGCCGGCACCGATCGCGCCGAGCAGGGCATCGACCAATGCGTGGATCGCGACATCGGCATCGCTGTGACCTGCCAGTCCGCGATCATGCGCAATCCGCACGCCGCATAGCCAAAGCTCCTCGCCATCGGCCAGGCGATGCACATCGTAGCCGGTGCCAACGCGAACCGGCGCAATGACGGCGGTAAAATCGGATGCGAACGTCAGTTTGTGCAAGGCCTCGTCTCCCTCGACCAATGCGACCGCGATGCCCGCCGCCTGCGCCACCTGCGCGTCATCTCCTGCCTCGGCACCACCGCTCCATGCGCGGTGGGCGCGCAGAATGGCGTCGAAGCGGAAGGCCTGCGGGGTCTGCACCCGGCGCAGGGCCTCGCGGCGCGCGGGCTCGCCCATCCGGTGACCTTCGGCGTGAGCAAGGCTGTCGACCACCGGCAGAACCGGGATGGCGGCTTCGGCGTGGGCCAGGGCGCTGGCCAGCCGCTCGATCACTGCCGCCGGCAGCGTGGGCCGCGCGGCATCATGGATCAGCACGTTCTGCGGGCCGTCGCCGACGAGCGCTTCAAGCCCACAAAGCACCGATTCTCGCCGCGTTGCGCCACCGGTGACCAGCCGCACTCCCTGCAATCCGGCCAGAGCCTTGGTCGCGACATCTTCGACACCTTGAGGTATCACGACGATGACGGGCGCAAGCCCCGAAGCCAGCAACGCCTCTACCGAATGGCGCACCACCGGCTTGCCGCGCCAGCTTGCGAATTGCTTGGGCAGCGGCTGTCCCGCGCGCAGGCCTTGGCCCGCTGCCACGACAATCGCAGCGGTGCCTTTGCTTTTCGCCAATTCTGGAGTGGCTGCGGACATGCATGCGCCGGTAACTGCTTGCTGTTGCAAGGGCAATCCACTATGCGCTGCCTGTTTTTTAGGCAGTCGAACACAAATGAACCCGCACCCGCCCGCACCTGAACTCAAGCCGATCCATGTCGGGCCGGTCGCGATCGATTGCCCGGTAATCCTCGCGCCGATGACCGGCGTTACCGATCTGCCGTTTCGCAAGATGGTCCGCCGCTTCGGCTCGGGCCTCAATGTCACCGAGATGATCGCCAGCCCCGCCGCGATCCGCGAAACCCGCCAGTCGATCCAGAAAGCGTTGTGGGATGCGGCCGAGGAACCGGTGTCGATGCAGCTTGTCGGTTGCGACCCGGAGCAGATGGGCGAGGCCGCCAAGTTCAGCGCCGATCGCGGCGCGGCGATCATCGACATCAACATGGGCTGCCCAGTGCGCAAGGTCGTGAACGGCGAGGCTGGCTCGGCATTGATGCGTGACGTCAAGCTGGCCGCCGCGCTCATTGACGCCACGGTCAAGGCGGTGGACGTGCCGGTAACCGTGAAGATGCGCATGGGCTGGTGCCACGATAGCCTGAATGCGCCGGAACTCGCGCGGATCGCGCAGGATCTCGGCGCGAAGATGATCACCGTCCATGGGCGCACTCGCAACCAGATGTACAAGGGCGAGGCTGACTGGGGCTTCGTGCGCAACGTGAAGAACGCAGTATCGATCCCGGTCATCGTCAACGGCGACATCTGCTCGATCGCGGACGCAGCGACGGCGTTGGAGCAATCGGGCGCCGATGGGCTGATGATCGGGCGCGGGGCCTACGGTAAGCCGTGGTTCCTCTCACAGGTGATGCAATGGTGGCGGCACGGGGTCAGCCTGCCCGATCCCACGCTGAACCAGCAATATGAACTGATCATCGAACATTACGAGGGTATGCTGGCGCTGTATGGCAAGGAGACCGGCGTGAAGATGGCCCGCAAGCATCTGGGCTGGTACACCAAGGGTCTCCCCGGCTCGGCCGAGTTCCGCAACCGTGCGAACTTCATCGACGATTCCAGCGCTGTCATTGCTGCGCTCGGCGAGTTCTACGCGCCGTTCCGGCATCGCCAGGCCGCATGACGTCATCCCCGACGGGGCTGCCGACGGCGAGCCGGCAACTGGCCAGCCTTCCGCACGCCGTCGTGCTGCTGGAACCGGGCCTCAGGATCGCTTCGGCCAATCCCGCTGCCGAGCAGTTCTTCAGCCAGAGCCTGCGCCGCATCGCCGGCCAGCAATTGACCGACATTCTGACCCTGACCGATCCCCGCCTGCTCGAACGGCTCGGCGATACCGAGGCACCGGTGTCGGCGCGCGAGATCATGGTCGACGTGAAGGGGAGGGGCCCGCGTCGCATCGACATGAACGTGTCGCCGGTAGCGGACACGCCGGGCTGGCAGATCCTGACGATCAACGACAACAGCACCACTGATGCGCTGGGCGACGATGCGGGCGGCCCGGACAACGCCGTGCTGCGTGGGCCGGAAATCATGGCGCACGAGATCAAGAATCCGCTCGCTGGGATACGCGGCGCGGCGCAGCTCCTGGCGCGCCGTATCGAGGACCGTGACCGGGCGCTGACCGACCTGATCACTTCTGAAGTCGATCGCATCGCCAAGCTGATCGACCAGATGCAGAAGCTCAGCCGCCGCACCGCGCCGCCGGTGGAGCCGTGCAACCTGCACGAAGCCGCACGCCGCGCGATCGACGTGCTGAGGGCGGCCGAGGTGTCGAAGGCGGATGGTCCGCGCATCGAGGAGGAGTTCGATCCTTCGCTTCCGGCCATTCTCGGCAGCCCCGATGGGCTGGTCCAGGTGATGATCAACCTGCTCTCGAACGCGCGCGAGGCCTGCCATGGGCTGCCCGGTGGCCGGGTGGTGATCCGCACGCGCTTCGCCAGCGGTCTGCAATTGCAATCCAGCGATTCGGAGCGACCCTTGCGCCTCCCGGTGGAATTTCGCGTCAGCGACAACGGTCCGGGTGTCGATCCGGCAATGCGCGAACATATTTTCGAGCCGTTCGTCACCACCAAGAAGTCCGGCCAAGGGCTTGGCCTGCCGCTGGTGCGCAAGCTGGTGCGCGACATGAACGGTCGCATCAGCCACGAGCGTGACGAAGCGACGGGCTGGACGCATTTCCGGGTGCACTTGCCGCTGGCTCGCGAAACGCGTGGCCGGTTGCAGCGAAAGAGGGTGCCGACATGAGTGTGCTTCTGGTCGAGGACGACGAATCGATCGCCATCGTCATTACTGCCGCGCTCGAAGCCGAAGGGCTGACGGTCACGCATTGTGCAACACTGGCCGAGCGGGACCGGCTGCTGGCCGAGCGACCGTATTCCGCGCTGGTGACCGACGTCATGCTGCCCGATGGCGACGGGATCGAGACGCTGGGGATGGTCCGCCAGAAATTCGAGACGATGCCGGTGATCATCCTCTCGGCGCAGAACACGCTCGATACCGCCGTGCGGGCTACCGATACCGGCGCGTTCGAATACTTCCCCAAGCCGTTCGACATCGATGAGCTTGCCCGCACCGTGCGGCAGGCGATCGGCAATGCCGAAACGCCGACTCCGCCGGGCGAGGAGCCATTGGGCGACGGGCTGCCGCTGGTCGGCCGCAGTGCGACAATGCAGTCTGTGTTTCGCATGATCACCCGCGTCCTGCGCAATGATCTCACCGTGCTGATCCTGGGCGAATCGGGCACCGGCAAGGAACTGGTTGCCGAGGCGATCCACGAACTCGGCAATCGCCGTGTCGGACCGTTCATCGCAGTGAACACCGCTGCCATCCCCGCCGAACTGATCGAAAGCGAACTGTTCGGCCATGAGAAGGGCGCTTTCACCGGCGCGGTTGCGCGGCATATCGGCAAGTTCGAACTCGCTGCCAGCGGCACGTTGTTCCTCGACGAGATTGGCGACATGCCGATGCAGGCGCAGACCCGGTTGCTGCGCGCGCTACAATCAGGGCGTATCCGCCGGGTGGGCGGAGTCGATGAAGTCGCGCTCGACGTGCGGATCGTCGCGGCGACGAACAAGGATCTTGAACCCTTGATCGCCGCTGGGCGCTTCCGCGAGGATCTCTATTACCGCCTGAACGTCGTCCCGATCCATATGCCACCGTTGCGCGATCGGCGTGACGACATCGACGTCCTGGCGCGGCATTTCCTCCAGCTTGCCGCCAGCGAGGGTCTGCCACGCCGGCAATTGACGGCAGAAGCGGCGGAAGTTCTCAGCCAGCAATCGTGGCGCGGCAATGTGCGCGAGCTGAAGAATTTCATCTACCGTCTCGCGCTGCTCGCGCGCGAGGAAATCATCGACGTCGACAGCGTGTTGCCGCTGCTCTCGCCGGAATCGTCCAGCCAGACCGAAGTGGCGGGATCTCCACCCGATCTCGACGGCGCGATCGTCAACTGGTTGGCGCAGGAACGCCCCGCACCCGGGACAGTCTATGGCGCGGCGCTGGCCGCGTTCGAGCGGCCCTTGTTCATCGAGGTGCTGCGGGAGACTGGCGGGAATCAGCTTCGTGCAGCCCAGACACTCGGCATTAATCGAAACACGTTGAGAAAGCGCCTCAGCGAGCTTGCACTTGATCCCGAGGAATTCGCTCGTCGATCATGACGCGCGCCTGACGGAAATTGACTTGCAAATTGGCAACACTGGGTGTTGTAATGAGGCAACGATGACCGACGCATTACCCACTCGCCGTACTTGGCCACGCTGGTGGCGGCGTATGCAGGTGGCGGCTCGTCGGGCGAACCTGTTTGCCCTCATGGAAGTCCTGTCAGTCGTCGCCTTTATGGCCATGACCCTGATCACATGGGCTGCGCTCAACTCCAGCGCCGATCGCAGCGAGGTGTTGCCATCCAGTCTCACCGCGACTTTGCTGGTCGGCACGCTGGTTCCCGCAATGGCAATCCTCGTGTTGCTGGGTCGCCGTATGGCGCTGCGGCGCGCGGCGGAAACGTCAGGCGGCACGGGGCAGATGCACGTCCGCCTGGTGTTCTTTTTCTCGCTGCTGGCTTCGATTCCGACGCTGCTGGTGGTGATCTTCGCTTCCTGGCTGTTCCAGTCGGGCGTCGAATTCTGGTTCTCGGACAGTTCGCGGGGACTGCTGGAAAACGCCAACAAGATGGCGCGCGGCTATTACGAGCAGGCCCAGCGCGACGTCGGTTACGAATCGTTGGCGATGGCAGAGGACATCGGCGGCTATCTGCAGCAGGATCCGATCTCCAGCCCGCGTTTCGCGCAGGGATTTTCCTACCAGGTGGTCAATCGCAAACTGACCGAGGCCGCAATCCTGCAGCGCGGGGACGATGGCCAGCTGCGTACTGCCGTCACCACGGTGCTGCCCGACAGCAAAGCCGAGCAAAGCGCGGTTCCCGCCCAAACCATGGACCGCCTCGGTAAAGGCGAGCCAATGGTGGTCACTTCCAACGCCAACAAGATCGAGGCGGTAGTCCCGATCGATCGTGAATCCGGTATCTTCCTCTACACCGCGCGCACGTCCGACCTGTTAGCCTTCAGCCAGGGACAGCGGGCCGAGAACATCGTGCAGGCCTACGAGGTTCTGACCAGTCGGGCGCGGTTGCTGCAATTGCGCTTCAACGTTGCGCTGTTCATCGCATCGCTCGCGCTGGTTGGCCTGTCGGTTTGGTTCGCGCTGCGGTTTGCCGATCGGCAGGTTAAGCCGCTTTACGAGCTGGTCGAGGCGGCACGACGGGTCGGGTCGGGCAACTTTGCGCTGCGCATCGAAGGGCGCACCGGGACCGACGAGATCGGCCTGCTGAACCGCGCATTCAATCGCATGACCGCGCAGATCGAAAAGCAGACGCAAGCGCTGCTCGGCGCGAATGTGCAGTTGCAGGAACGCCGTGCCTTCATCGAGGCGGTGCTGGAATCGGTGACATCGGGCATCATCTCTCTCGATGGCGACGGTCGCATCCTGCTGATCAACAGCACCGCCCAGAAGCTGCTGCTGGAACCCGGCGACGCCGATCCGGTAGGGCGGCCGCTATCCGAACTCGCGCCGCAGATCGCGACGTTTACCGAGACCGATTCGTCGGGCGGCATCGTTCAGCACAACAATCACGGCGAACTGCTGACGCTGGCCATCAAGACCAGTCGCGACCGCACCGGGCACGTCATCACTTTCGAGGACATCACCCGGCAATTGCTGGACCAGCGACAGGCGGCTTGGTCGGATGTAGCGCGGCGCATCGCGCACGAGATCAAGAACCCGCTGACCCCGATCCAGCTCGCCACCGAGCGGCTCAGCCGTCGCTATCGCAAGCAGATCCTCGTGGATCCCGAACTGTTCGAGGATCTCACCCGCACGATCATTCGCCAAGTCGGCGAACTGCGCAAGATGGTGGACGAGTTCTCGTCGTTCGCGCGGTTGCCCAAGCCTGTATTCCGCACCGAAGACCCCGTTTCGCTGACCCGTCAGGCGCTATTCCTGCAGGAAATCGCCCGGCCCGACATCGCTTTCAAGTTCGATAGCCATGGCAGCGTCGGCCGGATCGCCTGCGATCGCCACCAGTTCGGCCAAGCGATGACCAACGTGCTCAAGAACGCGGTCGAAGCCATCGAAGCGAAGGAGCGCGATGCAGAGCCGGGCTATTCCGGCCGCGTCGCGGTGGAAGTGCGCGAGTCCGGCGAATCGATCCAGGTCAGCATCACTGACAACGGCATCGGGCTGTCGCAGGACCGCGAGCGCATCATCGAACCCTATGTGACCACGCGCGAGAAGGGGACCGGCCTCGGCCTCGCAATCGTCAACAAGATCGTCGAGGAGCACGGTGGCGAGATGACGTTCACGCCCGCGCAAGGCGGCGGCACCACAGTGACCATGCGGTTCGCCTGCGACCCGCTGCTGCATGGTCGCAATTCCGAAGCGGCCGAATAACGCCGTGCCTGCCCAGACCAACGCAAAGAAGAATTCATGGCTCTCGATATTCTCATAGTCGATGACGAACGCGACATTCGCGAACTGGTCGCCGGAGTGCTGAGCGACGAAGGTTACGACTGTCGCACCGCTGGCGACAGTGCGGCCGCCCTTGCTGCGGTAGACGAACGGCGCCCCTCGCTGGTGTTGCTTGACGTGTGGCTGCATGGCAGCCCGATGGACGGGCTGGAAGTGCTCGATGCGATCAAGGCGCGTGAGCCGGAACTGCCCGTCATCATCTTTTCCGGCCATGGCAATATCGACACGGCGGTCGCTGCAATTGGTCGCGGTGCGGTCGATTTCATCGAGAAGCCGTTCGAGGCGGAAAAGCTGATCCACCTCGTCGGCAAGGCGACCGAGACCGAGCGCCTGCGCCGCGAGAACGCCCAATTGAAGCTGGACCACTCGACCGGCGAGGAATTCACCGGCAGTAGCGCCGCAATCAATCAGGTTCGCGCCACGCTGAAGCGCGTGGCCAACACCGGTAGCCGCCTCTTGATTGCCGGTCCCGCAGGTGCGGGTAAGGAAGTCGCGGCGCGCCTGCTGCATTTCTGGAGCCCCCGCGCCGGGAATGCCTTCGTCAGCGTCAATTCGGCAAGGATCACGCCCGAGCGCTTCGAGCAGGAATTGTTCGGCGAGGAAGTAGACGGCAGTCTGGTGCGCCCCGGCCTGCTGGAAATGGCGGACGGCGGCACGCTCTACCTCGATGAGGTGGCCGACATGCCGCTATCGACGCAGGCCCGCATCCTGCGCGTACTGACTGATCAGGCCTTCGTTCGCGTCGGCGGCACACGGCAGATCCGCGTGGATGTGCGTGTCGTTTCGTCAACTTCGCGCGATCTTGAAAAGGAGATCGCCGAACGGCGTTTTCGCGAGGATCTGTTCTACCGGCTCAACGTCGTGCCCGTTACGGTTCCGGCTCTGCGTGACCGGCGCGATGACATTCCCGCGCTCGTCGATCATTTCTTCGCCCGCTATGCCAACGGGCAGGGGGTCTTCGCGCCCGAGGTCACGTCCGAGGCCATGACGGCGCTGCAGGCCTACGAATGGCCGGGCAACGTTCGCCAACTGCGCAATGTGATCGAACGGACTGTGATCATGGCACCGCGCGAAAAGCTTCACCGCATCGAAGCTGAGATGCTCCCGCCGGAAATTTTCAGCACCCGCGCACAGGGCGATGCCGGCGTGTCGGTGATGATGAGCGCGCCGCTGCGCGAAGCGCGCGAGAGTTTTGAGCGAGAGTATCTACGCGTCCAGATCCGCCGTTTTTCGGGAAATATCTCCAAGACGGCATCCTTCATCGGCATGGAGCGTTCGGCCCTGCATCGGAAGCTCAAGCTGCTCGGCATGTCGGAGCGACGCGAGGCTGAAGGCGATGACAACGAAGATCAGTGAAGGCTGACAGTAGACGCGGGCAGATTTTCGCGTTTACTGCAGTGCAGCAGATCGATAGATTCGCTGCCAAGGCGGTTCGGCTGAAGGCCGGGCCAGATTGCGGACCGCATCAGCGGCCGCCAAAAAGAAGGAGAAAATACAATGGCTGGACGTACCCTTACAGCAAGGCCCAAGCCGGCAACGCCGGAAACCTCCTCGGCACCGACCGAAGCACCGGCGCCAGCGCCGCAGACCGGTGGCAAGGGAGGCCAAAACCTCCAGGATCAGTTCCTCAACCTGCTGCGCAAGAACAAGGTGCCCGTCACCATGTTCCTGGTGAAGGGCGTGAAGCTTCAGGGCATCGTCACCTGGTTTGACAATTTCTCGATCCTGCTGCGCCGCGATGGGCAGTCGCAACTTGTCTACAAGCACGCGATTTCCACGATCATGCCCAGCACGCCGATCGACGTGCGTCCGTTTTCAGCCGGAACCGATGGCGGCAAGAAAGTGCGCCTGCTTCAGGATGTGTTCCTGTCGAGCATTCGAGATGCCGCCGTGCAGGTCACGATGTTCCTGATTAACGGCGTGATGCTCCAGGGCCGGGTGGCCGCTTATGACTTGTTCTGCATGCTGCTGGAACGCGAAGGCTATGTCCAACTGGCCTACAAGCACGCCGTCTCGACGATTCAGCCGGTAACGCCGGTTGATCTTATGTCGCACGAAGACGAAGATGGTGATTGAGGGACGGCGGCCGAGGCCTGAAAAGAACATTATTTGACAGATGAATTACAGGGTGAGGTGACGCGCGGCGCGCGGGCACTGGTCGTTTATCCCCAGATGCGGGGAAGGGGCGGCCAGGACGTCGAGGCGCGTCTCGAAGAGGCGAGGGGGCTGGCACTCGCCATTGGCCTGTTCGTTGCCGATTCCTTTGCCGTGCCGATCCGCGAGCCCCGGCCGGGCACGCTGTTCGGTTCGGGTCAGGTCGATAATATCGCGATTGCCTGCGAGCAGTCCGAGGCCGAACTGATCGTTGTCGATGGATCGCTGAGCGCGATCCAGCAGCGCAATCTCGAAGAGCGCCTCAAGCGCAAGGTGATCGACCGGACCGGGCTGATCCTTGAAATCTTTGGCGAGCGCGCGGCGACCGCCGAAGGCCGCTTGCAGGTCGAACTTGCTCACCTCGATTATCAGGCTGGACGGCTCGTGCGAAGCTGGACCCATCTTGAGCGGCAGCGCGGTGGCTTCGGCTTCCTCGGTGGTCCGGGCGAAACCCAGATCGAAGCCGACCGCCGCCTTATCCGCGACAGAATGGCCCGGATTCGGCGCGAACTCGAACAAGTCCGCCGCACACGCGGGCTGCACCGGGATCGGCGTGAAAAGGCGCCGTGGCCGGTGGTGGCACTGGTCGGGTACACCAATGCGGGCAAATCGACGCTGTTCAACCGGCTTACCGGTGCCGACGTGATGGCCGAAGACCTGCTGTTCGCGACTCTGGACCCGACGATGCGCGCAGTGCGACTGCCGGGGCTGGAGAAGGCGATCCTGTCGGACACGGTGGGTTTCATTTCCGACTTGCCGACCCAGCTTGTCGCTGCCTTTCGCGCGACGCTGGAAGAAGTGACCGCCGCCGATCTCATCCTGCATATCCGCGATATCGCCAATCCTGATACCGAGCAGCAGAAACGGCAGGTCCTCGAAGTGCTGGCCGAGCTTGGGCTGGCGGACGACCATGACCGCGAAGTGGACGAACCTGAGGGGGACGGCCCGTGGCTGGGATTGAGCGGCAAAGACGAGGCGGTGATCATCTCGCCACCCGTCATTCCGATTGTCGAAGTGTGGAACAAATGGGATCTGCTCGACGCCGACCGCGCGGCGGAATTGGCCGAGGCTATGGCGGTGCGCCGTGACGAAACGATCGTGCCGGTGTCGGCGCTGACGGGTGCGGGCTGTGACGAACTGCTCGAAGCGATCGGTGCCAAACTGACGCGCGACGCGCGGTTGCACACGTTCCTGTTGCCGACGAGCGATGGCCAGCGCATCGCCTTTCTCCACGCGCGCGGCTCGGTAGTATCCGAAGAACCCGTTGATGAAGGCGACAGCGAACCGCAAGTGCGCTTGCAAGTTCGCCTGACCGACCGCGAACTAGGCCGTTTCAGCGCGCTCTGACGCTTTCACCGCTTGCCACAGGGCTTCCTGCGCATCGAGCGTCAGCCCGGCGAAGTCGCGCTGCTGGCTGGCTGCGATAGCCTCCATGCCGCGAAAGCGTCGCTCGAACTTGGCATTGGCCGCGCGTAAGGCGTCTTCGGGTGCGATGCCGTTCAGGCGCACCAGATTGACGGCGGCAAACAGCAGATCGCCGGCTTCCTCGAGCTTTTCCGGTGGCGCGGCCTCGGCCAGTTCTTCCATTTCTTCGTGAACTTTGGCGGCGGCACCGCTGGGATCGGGCCAGTCGAAACCGACCCGCGCCGCGCGTTTCTGGAGTTTCTCCGCCCGCATCAAGGCGGGTAGTGCCGCCGCGACGCCGTCCAGTGCGCTCGTCGCGCCTTTGGCTTCGCGCTCGCGCGCCTTGATCTTTTCCCAGCGCTCGGTCTGGGCGTCGCCGGAGGCATCATCGCCGAAGATGTGCGGATGGCGTGCTTCGAGCTTGTCGGAAATCGCCGCCGCGACGTCACCGAAGGCAAAGCTGCCAAGCTCCTCGGCCATGCGGGCGTGAAATACTACTTGGAGCAGCAGGTCGCCAAGCTCATCGCGCAGCGCCGTCATGTCCTCGCGCTCGATGGCGTCGGCAACCTCATACGCTTCCTCGATCGTATACGGCACGATCGTTGCAAAGGACTGCGCGCGGTCCCATTCGCAACCATTCACCGGATCGCGCAATCGGGCCATGATCGCCAATAGCCGTTCAAGTTGCGTGTTAGAGGGTTTGGGGGCGGGTTCGGTCATGCAAGCTCATGTGATTTCTATTTGAAGTGCGAAAGTCGATTGGCGGAATAGCACTTTGCCGGGGGTGGGGCGAGCCCCACCCCCGGCAGCAAAATTCATCCAGCTTTGAGGATCTCCTCTTTCAGGACGTCCAGAGGCGTTTTGTAGCCAAGGCATTTCCGCGGTGTGCGATTCAGGCGGTCAGCGACAGATTGCAGATGGTCGTCTGGGATCACTGCCAAGTCGGTATCGAGAGGCAGGAACCGCCGTAGGCGGCCATTGCCGTTCTCGACGCTGCCCTTTTGCCAGGGCGCCGATGGCTTGCAGAAGTAGGCGTCTACACCAAGGGTGGTCTTGAGTGATCGGAAGCCTGCGAATTCGGTGCCACGATCGAATGTGATCGTACGTCTCAGTGCCGGGGGAAGGGGACGCAGGCAGCGTTCGATGCCCGCCATCACGCCGGTCGTGTGCCGGCTCGGATTGCGGATGAGTACGATATAGCGGCTGCGCCGCTCGACCAGTGAGGTCAGGTTCGCCTTGCCGAATTCCTTGCGAAACGCGACCAGGTCGCCCTCCCAGTGCCCAAAACTGGCCCGTGAGCCGATGTCCATGGGGCGTTCGGCAATGGTGTTGGCGAGAGGTATGTTGAGCCCACGGGGCTTGCGCGCATAACGCCGACGGCGATTTTTGCGCGCTCTTGGCAAGTGCTGCCAGAGATCCTGCCGACGACCTTCGGGACTGTAAACATACTGGTAGATCGTCTCGTGACAAACCTTAGGGTCAACGCCAGCGATCCGGGCATGGCCGGCTATCTGCTCAGGTGACCACGCCAAGCGCAAACCTTCAGCAATGCTGGTGGCCAGCGCCGCATTGCGGGCGATCTTGCCACCGCGCATCCGCCGGGATCGGGCTATGCGATGCGCTACGCGCGGAAAATAGCCGCGGAACCAAGCGTCATTATCGTAGAAGAAGTTGCGCTGCAGCTCACGGTAAATGGTCGACACATGCCGTCCAACCTGCATGGCGATCTCGCGAATGGGTCTTCGCGCGTCCCGCAGACGAAAGATCAACTCACGTTCGTCGAGATCAAGCTGATGGTATCCACGTGGCATCCGGTGTCCTTTCGAGAGGAACGGTCAAAGTCCCAGAAATCCTCGAAATTCGCACTTCCAAATAGAATCCACCCGCTTACACTAGGATAGATTGATAATATATATTATGTTAAATTAGATGATGCGGTTCGGGCATCGGTGGCCCCTCAGGCAAGCATGGCCAACTTCACGCTGGAAAGCGATATCGAAGTGCGTTGATGGACGCGGCGCGCGCCTTGCATCTCGGCGCTCGATAACCCAACACGCAAGCCTAGGTCTGTGTCGCGGGACACGGGTTCTTCAGGCTCATACCAGAGGTTATCGAAGCCATGCAGCATGAGAACACGGCTGATCTGCCCTACCTGCGCAAGGTCGTCGGCGCCTCGATGGCGGGCACGGTCGTCGAGTGGTACGAATTCTTCCTCTACGGAACCGCCGCCACGCTGGTCTTCGGCAAGCTGTTCTTTCCCGCCTCGGGCAACGAACTCGACGGTGTCATCGCCGCCTTTGCGACATATGCCGTGGGCTTCATTGCGCGACCGCTGGGCGGCATCGTGTTCGGACACATCGGTGACCGGATCGGTCGCAAGTCCTTGCTGCAATTCAGCCTCATGCTGATTGGCATCTCGACCTTCCTGATGGGCTGCCTGCCGACGTTCTCGAATATCGGCTATTGGGCGCCGGCTCTCCTGGTCACGCTGCGCTTCATCCAGGGCTTTGCGCTGGGCGGCGAATGGGGCGGCGCGGTGCTCCTGGTGGCGGAACACAGCCCGAACCACAGCCGGGCCTTCTGGGGCAGCTTCCCGCAGGCTGGCGTACCGCTGGGCAATTTGCTGGCAACGGTGGTGCTGCTGGTCCTTTCCGCGACGCTGACCGATTCCCAATTCCTGTCGTGGGGCTGGCGCATCGGTTTCTGGTTGTCGGCGGTGATCGTTGTGATCGGTTATTATATCCGCACACAAGTCGCCGATTCCCCCATTTTCGAAGCTGCCAAGGCCGAAGCCGAAGACCGCGCGCATGAGGGGTATGGTTTGAAAGAAGTGTTCCGCCGCTACCCGCGCGGCGTGTTCACCGCGATGGGCCTGCGCGTGGGCGAGAACATCCTCTACTACATGGTTGTCACCTTCTCGATTACCTACCTCGCCCACATCGGGGTCGACACGACCAAGATTCTGACCTTGCTGTTCTGCGCGCATATCCTGCACGTGGTTCTCATCCCGCTGTTCGGCGCGATGGCGGATCGGGTGGGACGCAAGCCGGTGTATATCGCCGGCGCTGCGATGACGATCGCATGGCCCTTCATCGCGTTCCCGATGTTCAACAGCGCCAGCACTGTGGTCGTGCTGGGCGGCATCTTGCTCGGTATGTTCGTGCACGCACTGATGTATGCGCCGCAACCTGCTATAATGGCTGAGATGTTTCCAACGCGGATGCGCTATTCAGGCGTGTCGCTGGGGTATCAGGTGACCGCAATTTTCGCAGGGTCATGGGCGCCGCTGATCGGCACCAGCCTGCTGCGCAGCTACGACGACTGGTTGCCGATAGCATTCTACATCGCTGGTGCCGGCGCGATCAGCCTGGTTGCGGCTCTCATCATGACAGAGAGCAAAGGTACTTCGCTGCTGGCGATCGACGCGGAAGACCGGCGCCTGTCGATGGCCTGATTCAGTTATCGATCCTGAAGCCGGTGACCTGGATGACGATCACCAGCCCCAGGATGATAACACCCCAGATCAGCGCCATGCGGATCATGCCGCCCCTGCCCATATTGTCCGATCGCAACCCGCGCCAGGCGAGTAGCAGGGCGCCAAGCACGGAAACCACTGCCACGATCATCGAGCCGGTTTCCATCACGCGCATCCTCTCAGATATTCAGTTCCATGCCGTCATACCCGACCACGATGTGGCCGGGTAATTCCGCGCTGAGTGTCGCATAATCCATGCTCTTGTCGAGATGGGTCAGCACTACGCGGTCGGCGCGGCAAGCTTCTGCCAATTCCAGCGACATCGCCAGATGTGCATGGGTAGGGTGCGGTTCGCGGCGCAGGCAATCGATCACCATGACGTCACAGCCATAAAACAGATCGACCATGCTCCGGGTAATTTCGCTGAAGTCTGTCGCATAACCGATTGATTTGCTGTCATAACTGAAGCGATAACCAGTGCTTTGCGCCGGGCCGTGCGGCATCTGGCAGCTCGCTACGCCAAACCCTTCGCAGATCCGCAGATTGTCGAGTGTGTCGAGCGAGACGAGGGTGTGATAGCCGTGCTGTCCGGCAAAGACATAGCCGAAGCGCTGGCGAAGCCGCCGCACCGTCTCCTCGGCGGCATAGCCCGGTATAGGCCCGCCGCGGCCGTATCGCAACGGGCGCAGATCATCGATGCCGTGGCAATGATCGGCGTGGTCATGCGTCCAGAACACCGCATCGATCCGGCCGATACCGCAAGCCAGCAATTGGCTGCGCAGATCGGTCGATGTGTCGATCAGGATGCGCTTGCCATTAGGGCCTTCGAGCATGATCGAAACCCGCGTGCGGCGGTTCTTGGGTTCAGTGGGGTCGCACAGGCCCCAGTCGCAGACGCCGCCCTGCTCGCCGCCAATGCGAGGAACGCCGGTGGACGTGCCGCTACCAAGCACGAGAAGTTTCACGGCGTGGTCGCTTTGGCGAACAGTCCGAAGAAATTACGCGTGGTCTGCTCAGCCAGGAGTTCCGGCTCGACGCCGCGCAGTTGCGCTACGAAACGAGCGGTATCGGCGGTAAAGGCCGGCTCACACGGCCGCCCACGATGCGGCACTGGGGCAAGGAACGGGGAATCGGTTTCAACGAGGATGCGATCCTCTGGCAACTGCGCTGCCACCGCCTGCAGATCGCGCGCATTCTTGAAAGTGACGATGCCCGACAAGGAGATTGTCAGCCCCAGTTCCAGCATCCGGCTGCCAAACTCGGCCGAGGCGGTGAAGCAGTGGATGAGGGCGGGGAATGCCCCCTTCCCCATTTCCTCGGCGATGATGCTCGCCGTATCGGCCTCGGCATCGCGGGTGTGGACGATGAGCGGCAGACCAGTCTGGCGCGATACCGCGATGTGCGTGCGGAACAGGGCTTGCTGCGTCGCGCGATCCGATTTGTCGTAATAGTAGTCGAGGCCGGTCTCGCCGATGGCGATGACCTTGGGGTGCGCGGCGGCTTCCAGCAATGCTGCTTCGCCCAGATCGGCGTGTTGGTCCGCCTCGTGCGGGTGAATGCCGATGCTGGCCCAGACGTCTGCCTCGCGCGCGGCGGTGCCGACCACGCGATCCCATTCGCGTTGCCGCGTCGAGATGTTGAGGAAACCGGCGATGCCCGCCTCACGCGCGCGCGCCAGGACGCCTTGCTGATCCTCGACCAGACCTTCGTATTCCAGGTGACAGTGCGAATCGATCAGCATCAGGCAGCTTCCGTCGGCGCTTCCAGTCGCGGAAACAGCGGCGTTGGCGCGGCCAAGCGAAACTCGCTTTCGGCCAGCGGCGAGTACCAGTATTCAGCGATGCCGGTATAGGTTCGCAACTCCGGCGCGATGCCCATCGTATCGAGCAGGGCGTCAGCGCTCGCCGGGATGACTGGCCGGATCGCCACAGCCAGCTGAGCAATGCAGATGTAAAGCGTGGCCAACACGCTTTCCATGCGCTGCGGATCGGTCTTGCGCAGGCTCCAGGGTGCCTGAACGTCGATATAGGCATTGCAGGCGAAAACGGCCTGCAACCAGTGGTCGATGCCCTGCTGCAGCGCGAGATCGTCAAACGCATCGGGAACGTCGATCGTCACGGCCTGGCCGACGATCTTGAACAGGTCGTCATCGGCGGCATCGTGGCCATGGATCTGCGGCAGTGCGCCGCCGAGGTTCTTGGCAATGAAGCTGAGCGTGCGCTGGGCCAGATTGCCGAATGCGTTAGCCAGTTCGGTATTTGCTCGCATTACAATGGCTTCGGGCGAGTAGCTGCCATCTTGGCCGAAGGTGACTTCGCGGATCAGGAAATAGCGCAGCGCATCGACGCCGTAGGTTTCGGCCAGACCGATTGGATCGGTAACGTTGCCGAGAGACTTTGATTCCTTAAGCCCGCGATTGAGCAGGAAGCCATGGCCGAAAACCTGCTTGGGAAGCGGCAATCCGGCGCTGAGCAGGAAAGCGGGCCAATACACGGTGTGGAAACGCACGATGTCCTTGCCGATCAGGTGCAGATCCGCCGGCCACCACTTGGCATAATCGCCGCCCTCCTCGGGAAAACCGAGGCCGGTGATGTAGTTGGTCAGCGCGTCGACCCAGACATACATCACGTGCTGCGGCTCGCCCGGTGCCGTTTCGCCGGGGACCTTGATGCCCCAGTCAAAACTGGTGCGTGAAACCGAAAGATCGCGCAGCCCACCTTCGACAAACCGGGCGATTTCGTTGCGGCGACTGTCCGGACGGATGAAATCCCCGGCAGCATACAGTTCGAGCAGCTTGTCCTGATACTTCGACAGGCGGAAAAACCAGCTTTCCTCAACCGTCCATTCTACGGGCGTGCCCTGGGGCGAAAGCTTCTCGCCCCCCTCGCCCTCGACGAGTTCGCTTTCATCGTAATAGGCTTCGTCGCGGACCGAGTACCAGCCCTCGTAGCGGTCGAGATACAAGTCGCCGCTGGCTTCCATGCGCTTCCACAGTTCCTGCGTGGCGGCATGATGGCGTGGCTCGGTGGTGCGGATAAAGACGTCATACGCGACGTTGAGATGGTCGCACATATCCTTGAAATATTGCGACATTTCAGTCGCCAATTCCATCGGCGTCGTGCCCAGCTCGCGCGCCTTCTGGGCCATTTTGAGGCCGTGCTCGTCAGTGCCGGTCTGGAAGCGGACATCGAAGCCCCGTGCCTTGCGGTGCCGGGCGATGACGTCTGCGGCGATTGCTTCATAGGCATGGCCGATGTGCGGCTTGCCATTGGGATAGCTGATCGCGGTGGTCAGATAGTAAGGTTCGCCCATGTGGCGTCACGCAGCTTTCTGTTCAGGAGTGAAAAGGCCTGCTGGCCTTAGCGTCCTGTCCCTCTAGGCATCGCGGTCGAGGCCAGCAACCCGCCAATTTCCATGATCAGCAGCCCGGCATCGAAATTGTAGGTGGGAGCCTGCGTCGAGAGACGGGTCAGCGCGCTGTGCGCTTCGATGATTCGCGCCTGCTGCGCCCGCGGCGAATGCGGCAGATTGTTGGCCAAAATCGCGCGCGCCAGTTCCAGAATGGCAAACTGGCGATCACGCGCGGGCCTTGCGCCGATCTCGCCGGCCAGTTGCCCGCGCAGCGCAAAACTCGCGTCACCTTGATCGATGATGCGCTGCATCAGGCCGTGGACGCCGGCCAGATCGTGTTCCGCAAAGGCCAGCGCAATGCCGGGCGACCCATGCGCAGCGGCGATAGCAGCCGCACGCGCCGCCCCATCGGCCTGCGGCACATCGCGGCGGATCACGGCGTCCAGTTCCTCGGGCGCCAGCGCGGCAAAGCGCAACACCCGGCAACGCGAGCGGATCGTCGGCAGCAACCGGCCGGGTTGGTGCGTAACGAGCAGGAAGAACGTGCCAACCGGCGGTTCCTCCAGACTCTTGAGCAGCGCGTTGACCGCGTTCTTTTCCAGATCGTCCGCCGGATCGATGATGATCGCGCGGCGGCTCCCCAGCGTCGGCCGCGTGGTGAGCCGCTTCTGCATCTTGCGGACCTGATCGATGGTGATGTTGCGCTTCAGCTGGAATGGCTTGCCATCCGCCTTCTTCTTCGCTTCGTCGTCGTTGGCCGGCAAGTGATCGAGAATGTGGATGTCGGGATGGCCATCCACTGCAGGGAGCTTGCCGCCCGGTTCGCGCACCAGTTCAGCGGCGGCGGATCGGGCGAACTGGTGTTTGCCCAGGCCCTTGGCCCCGGAAAGCAGCCATGCATGGTGCATCCGGTCTGAGGCGATGGCGCCCATCCATTCCTGCCAGGCCGCTTCCTGCCCGATGAAACCGCGATCTGCCTTGGTCATGGCAGCATCGGAGCCACGGCAGCAAGCACTTGCGCGTGCGTTGCGTCCACTGTGCAGTTTCCGTCGACAATCGCGAAGCGCTGGGGCTCTGCCGCCGCCAGTTCTGCAAAAGTAGCGGCAACCCGGGCATGATAGGCCGCGCCGCGCCCTTCGATACGGTCAGCCATGCCGTTGTCGCGCTTTGCCAGTCGCGCCGTCGCTGTTTCGGGCGACACCGTGACTAGAAGTGTCAGATCGGGCAGCAGGCCCTGGCTGCCGAGCGCGTGCAGCGTCAGGATATCCGCATCGGACAGACCGCCGCCGCCGCCCTGATAGGCCCGGCTCGAATCAAGATAGCGATCACAGATCACCCATTGTCCGGCTGCCAATGCGGGCCGGATCAGGCGCTCGACATGATCCGAGCGGGCAGCGGCGAAGAGCAGCGCTTCGGCACGCGGGTTCCAGCCTTCGCCTTCGGTGCCGAGCAGGAGCGCACGGATCGCCTCGGCGCCCGGCGTGCCGCCCGGCTCGCGCGTAGTGACCACAGTGATCCCGCGCGCGCGCAGCGCCTCTGCGAGCAGCCGGGACTGGGTGGATTTGCCCGCCCCTTCCCCGCCCTCGAACGCGATGAACCGTCCCGCCGTCATGAGAACAGGTTCATAACCCCGTTCAGCATCCTGTCTACCGGCCCAGCCACGCCAACGGCTTCGGCGGCATAAAGCGGAATGCGTCCCGGCGATGCCCCGCCGACGCGAATCTCGAGTTCGCCGACCTTGGCGCCCTTGCGAACCGGCGCGACCAGCGGGCCTTCATAGCGCACAGTCAGCCGGATCGGCTCGCCCCCGGCCTTGGGCACGGCGGCATAGACCTTGCGATTGGCGACCAGCGGCACGGTGCGACTTGAGCCATCCTGCACGCGCGCCGAGGCGATCGTCTTGCCGATCGGGAACAACGGGCGCGCGTCCCACTGGGAAAAGCCCCATTCCAGCAGCGTGCGCGACGCTTCGTTACGCTCCTTCGGGGTCTTCGCGCCGGCGACCACCATCACCAGCCTGCGCCCGTCGCGCACGGCCGAGCCGAGGAAGCAGTACCCCGCGTCACGCGTATAGCCGGTCTTGATCCCATCCGCGCCCGGTACGATTCCCACCGTCGGATCATGACTGGTCATCATGCGGTTGCCCCAAGGGCGGGTCTTTTGCCCCGCATAATGGTGGTAGAATGCCGGATACTTGACGATCATCGCCTCCGCCAACGTCACCAGATCACGCGCGGTGACTTGCGTCTTGTTGGCATCGGGCCAGCCATTGGGCGTGTTGTAATGGGTACGCGTCATGCCAAGCCGCTTGGCCGCGTCGTTCATCATGAACAGCCAGGCATCGACGCTGCCGGCATATTGCTGGGCGAGCACTACCGAGGCGTCATTCGCCGATGCCGTCATGATGCCGTGGAGCAAATCATCGGTCGTCGCGGTCTCTAGCGGGCGCAGCAGCATGCTGGTGCCCTTGGCAAACCATTCCTGCGAGATATCGGGCGGCGTGACGAAACGCCGGTCGAGCGGCAAACGGCCTGCCCTCATCTCCTCGAAGGCGACGTAGGCGGTCATCACCTTGGTCATCGAGGCAGGGGCAAAGCGCACGTCCGGGCGGTGCTGCTGCAGCACTTGCCCCGATCCCAGATCAACGAGCATGGTGACCGGAATACTGGCGATTTCGGCCGGCGGCACAGGCACTGCAGCCGATGCCGCACCTGCCCACAGGGCCAGCGCGGCGATCGACGGAAGGGGCAATTTCAAGGCAAGCATGCTCCGGTAAGGCGGACGCACGGGCCTGCCTGCAGGATTAATCCGCGCTCCGGATTCGCGCGTCGCTATAGCCTGCGGCTTTGGCCTTCTCCAGCGCCGGGCCAGCTTCTCCACGGCCAGAAAAGGGTCCGATGAACACCAGCCAGAACTTGCCCGGCTTGCTGACTTGCCCGCCGAGCTGCTTTGCCAGCTTGTCGGCACGGTCCTTGGCAGACAGCGCGGCGACCTGAACGACATAGCCAGCCTTGGAAGCCGCATCGGCTTTCGGCTTGGGTGCGGGAGCCGGCGCGGTTGGCGCTGCGGTCGGCGCTGGTTCAGGCTTGGTCGCCACAGTCGGGCTCGGCTTGGCAACCGGTGCGGGCTTGGCGGTGGCCACCGGTTCCGGGGGCTTGCCTGGCAGTGTCTTGGCCTTGTCCACACCCGTTACGGCTTTTGGCGCTGTGACTGGCGGGCTCGTCGGCATCGGTGGCGGCGTGGCGCTAGGCGGCATCAGCGGCGACTGCTCGGCCAGCTTGCGGCGCAGCACTTTGAGCAGTGCCTCGGGCGTCTCCATGCGGGGCGTTACGGTGCGGTCCTGTCGCAAGGCCGAACGCTCCTGCTCGGGCGGATTGACGCGGCGCATGCGGATCGGCGCGCGCGAACCCGGCGCAAGGCCGAGCTGCGTCGCTGCAGCGGGCGAAAGCTCAAGCAGCGTCTCGTTGCTCATCGGCCCGCGCCGCTCAAGCCGGACCAGAATGGTCTTGCCGCTATCGAGCGCGGTGACTTCGATATAGCTCGGCAGAGGCAGCGTCTTGTGCGCACCGGTGACCCCGACAAGGCTGGCATCGCCGACGCTGGCATGGCCAACCGCATCGTAGTTGAGCTGATCGACCGGCGTGTATGTGATCGTGCCGATGGTAAAGGGTTCGCCGATTACCATCGGGTAGTCGGCAGCCGGGCCGGTAACCGGGGCCACCGGATTCGAATCGGATCGGGCATTCACCTGCGCGGTGTATCCACCCAGCAAGATCAGCGCCGCGAGCGGCAGGGAATAGTTAACGGGTAATCTCATCTGCAAGCAACCCCACGGACAGAGCGTAGTAGTTCGAGCAGTTGTACTGCAGGATGACCCGATAATTCCCGGTTAACAGATAGGCAGGCGTGCTGGGTCCATCGGGCTGGAACAGCGTGGCAAGAACGTTGTCGCCGATCGGAGCAAGCGGCGTCACGCCCAGCTGGCGCCATTCGGAAACGGGCTTCCATTGCGAATGCCGGGCATGCACCCGGTCACAGGTCGGCGCGGCGAGCCGGTTGTCGTAAGTTGATACGGTCATAGCGGATGGCACAGAGGCGCGCACGCCCCACGGCTGCCCCGGTCGCCAGCCGGCATCGTGGAAATAGTTGGCGATGGAGGCCAGTGTGTCGGCATAGCTGGTCCAGATATCGGTATCGCCATCGCCATCCCCATCCGCTGCCAGGCGCAGATAGACGCTCGGCAGGAACTGCGGGTTACCAAAAGCACCGGCCCAGCTTCCCTTCAGGCGGCTTTGCGGCACACCGCGATCCACCATCTTCAGGAGAGCGATCAGTTCCCCTTCGAACAGCGCGCGCCGTCGCCCTTCCCACGCCAGCGTCGCCAACGAACGGGCAAGGTCGAAGTCGCCGGTATAGCTGCCGTAATTGGTTTCATGCCCCCAGATCGCCATCATGATCTGGCCGGGCACGCCGTAACGCCGCTCGATCGCCGGCATCATCCCCGCGACTTGCGCGTAGCGTGAACGTCCGCCCGAGATTCGCGCCGAATCGACGTGCTTCGCCAGATACGGCCCGATCGGCGGCGGAGCGACCTGCCGTCCGGGCTGGCCACCGTCGAGTTCGACAACGCGCTGGTTCGGTGTCAGACCGCTGAGCACGCGGCTGATCGTCGCCTCGCGCACGCCCTCGCTGCGCGCGCGGGCAGCGACCAGTTGCAGGTAGGCGTCGAACGTTTCGCGCGGCTGCTGCGCCAACGCCGAAGTAAGCGGGAAGGCCAACGTCAGCGCCACTAACGTCGACCAGTTGCGAATTGCGGTCAGAAATTTCATCGCGCCAAGATGTCGCACAACCAGCCTCGCTTGTGAATGCCCGGTCCATCGCTTTCACCCGCGTCCACCGCAAGTGGCCTTCACTCTGGCTCTTGCACTCTAACAACATTCGCGCCATGCGACGCACCGTCGCGGAAGGGTGGCAGAGTGGTCGATTGCAGCGGTCTTGAAAACCGCCGATGTGCAAGCATCCGTGGGTTCGAATCCCACCCCTTCCGCCACTTCGGTATAAAACCGGGAACGCCGATTCCCGCCGATTTCCCTCCCT
>CAZCUS010000027.1:0-23202 GCA_964502105.1 uncultured Novosphingobium sp.
CTGGATATCAAGCCGTCCTCCGGCATGCTGCTGATGAAGAAGGATATGGGCGGCGCGGCGCATGCGCTGGCGCTGGCGCGGCTGATCATGGCGCGCGCACTGCCCGTGCGGCTGCATCTGCTGGTCCCGGCGGTGGAAAACGCCATCGCGGGCAATGCCTTCCGCCCCGGCGACGTGCTGCGATCACGGGCCGGCATATCCGTGGAAATCGGCAATACCGATGCGGAAGGCCGTCTGGTGCTGGGCGATGCGCTGGCGCGTGCCGGTGAAGACAAGCCCGACCTGATCATCGATTTCGCGACTCTGACTGGCGCGGCGCGCGTGGCGCTGGGGCCGGACCTGCCCGCCCTGTTCGCGCGGCAGGACACGACCGCACAGGCCTTGATCGATGCGGGCGAGGCCAACGACGACCGCTGCTGGCGCTTGCCGCTGTTCGATGGCTACCGCGAATACCTGAAGTCCGACATCGCCGATATCAACAACTCGGGCACCAATGGCTTTGCCGGCGCGAGTGTCGCGGCGCTGTTTCTAGACCGATTCGTGCCCAAGGACATCGACTGGGCGCACTTCGACACGTTCGCTTGGCGGCCACTCAGCAAGCCCGGTCGCCCCAAGGGTGGCGACGCGCTGGGCCTGCGCGCGGCATGGCACATGCTGGGTCAACGCTATGGCTGAACTTGCGTACACGCCATGCGGGAGCTAAGCGCGCCAATCTTTGCATTTGGAGCGACCCAGCACTTGCCGATCGAGGATTCCCATGTACGCGGCCCCGTCCCCACGGGCCTTCTGGCCATGACCGGGCCGAGCGTCAGGACGGATCCGGGCCATTTGCCGGTGCGCGGTGATCTTGCGCATATCCGGCTGGCCGGGCGTTACTTCGTCCCGCACTATGCCGTGCCGATGCCGCACAGGGCGAAAGCCGGTGCCGTGCTGCGCCAGATCGGGCGCGATGACGGCGACATTATCTGCACCATTCCTGAAGGCGCCTTGTTCGACGTGCTCGATATTGTCGCGGGTTGGGCATGGGGCCAGCTTGGCGATGAAGGTCCGGTTGGATACGTCGCACTCAGCACTCTTGAAGCGATCGTTTGATGACCAGCAAAGTATTCATCGACGGTGCCGTTGGCACCACCGGGCTCGAAATCGCGGAACGGCTTGCTGGCCGAGCCGAGTTCTCGCTCATCACGCTCGACGATGATCGCCGCAAGGACGACGCCGCGCGCGCAGTGGCGCTGAATGCGGCGGATTTCGTTATCCTGTGCTTGCCGGACGACGCCGCGCGCGCCGCCGTGGCGATGATCGAAAACGACACCACTCGGGTGATCGACGCCTCCTCCGCGCACCGCACCGCCATGGGCTGGACATATGGCTTTCCCGAGGTGATCGGCGCCAACGTGATCGCAACGGCCCGCCGCGTCAGCAACCCGGGTTGCTACCCCACCGGGTTCATCGGCCTGCTCGCGCCGCTGGTCAGTGCGGGATTGCTGCCCAAGGACTGGCCTTACGTCTGCCATGCCGTCTCGGGCTATTCGGGCGGCGGCAAGGCCATGATCGCCCGGTTCGAGGACGATCAGGATATCGCCTTCCTCGGTTATGGCCTCGGCCTTGGCCACAAGCATGTGCCGGAGATGCAAGCCCATGTCGGGCTGACGATGGCCCCGCTGTTCGCTCCCGCCGTGATCCCGGCGCATCGCGGCATGATCGTGGAAGTGCCGCTGCAATTGGCCGCCATGACCAATGCTGCCGCGCCCGATGTCCTGCGCGCGTGCCTGGCCGAAGCATACCTCGGCAGCGAAGTGGTGCGCGTATGCGACGACAATCCGTCAGAACTGCTGATGCGCCGTTCGATGGCGCCGGTTGATACGCTGGAACTGTCGGTTTTCGGCTCGCTGGACGGCAGCCAGGCGCGGCTGGTCGCGCGGCTCGACAACCTGGGCAAAGGCGCGAGCGGTGCGGCGGTGCAGAACCTCAACATCATGGCCGGATTGCCCGAGACTGCTGGCCTGCGCCTGTAGCGCGCTCCTGCACCGCACAAAAAATAGGCATCAGTTGCCTCAAATTTAGCCATTTTGCCCGCGCTCGCGTCGGTCCACGCCGGTGCATGCGCGCGCCTGATGTCAGCTTTTGCAGTCAAGTCTTGCGATTCCAGTCTTTTCGCGGTTGCACACATGTCCTACCACTCGTTTATCGGCTCTGGCACGATTCTTGATGGGATCGGGACGAGGCATCCGGTCACCGTGTCGTCAGGGGCGGCATTGCGAACGCATATGCAGGGAAATGACATAACGTGAAAAAGATCGAAGCGATCATCAAGCCGTTCAAGCTCGACGAAGTGAAAGAAGCCCTTCACGAAGTCGGCGTTTCCGGCATCACCGTGACCGAGGCCAAGGGCTTTGGACGCCAGAAGGGGCACACCGAACTTTATCGCGGTGCCGAATACGTGGTCGATTTCCTGCCCAAGGTGAAGCTTGAGGTCGTCGTGTCCGATGCCCTCGCCGACCGCGTAGTGGAAGCCATTGCCGACGCCGCGCAGACCGGGCGTATTGGTGACGGCAAGATTTTCGTGATCCCCGTCGAAACCGCCGTGCGCATCCGCACCGGCGAAAGGGACGACGCGGCGCTTTAAGAAATACCGGCATTCGCCGGAGTACGGGAAAGGTCGACAGCAGGGGAGTCGGCTTGAGCCCGGATTTGCCTATCAACCCCTAGCCTCTTTCGGGATCGGAAGAGTCACAACGGAGAAACACTCTAATGGCTAGTGCAAAGGACGTCCTCAAGCGCATCAAGGACGAGGAAATCGAGTGGGTCGATGTCCGCTTCACCGATCCCAAGGGCGTATGGCATCACCTTACCATGTGCTCGAGCGTGATCGACGAGGACGCCCTTGAGGATGGCCTGATGTTCGACGGCTCCTCGATCGAGGGCTGGAAGGCCATCAACGAATCCGACATGATCCTGCGCCCCGATCTGGACGCGGTTTACGTCGATCCGTTCTCCGCCACGCCGATGCTGATCGTGATCTGCGACATCGTCGAGCCGGCCGATGGTTCGCTCTACGCCCGCGACCCGCGTTCGACCGCCAAGCGCGCCGAAGCCTACCTGCAGTCGACCGGCCTGGGCGATACCGTCTACATCGGCCCCGAGCCCGAGTTCTTCATGTTCGATGACGTGAAGTTCGATACGACCTACGCCTCCAGCTATTACTACCTGGACGACACCGAACTGCCGACCAACTCCGGCAAGTCGTATGACGGCGGCAACATGGGCCACCGTCCGCGCGCCAAGGGCGGCTACTTCCCGGTCGGTCCGGTCGACACCACCGTCGATATCCGCGGCGAGATGGTCTCGACGATGCTGGAAATGGGCCTGCCCATGGACAAGCACCACCACGAAGTCGCCGGCAGCCAGCACGAACTGGGCCTGACATTCGGCAAGCTGGTGGAAACCTGCGACCGCGTTCAGGTCTACAAGTATGTCGTCAAGATGGTCGCCCATGCCTATGGCAAGACGGCAACCTTCATGCCGAAGCCGATCAAGGCCGACAACGGTTCGGGCATGCACACGCACATCTCGATCTGGAACAAGGGCAAGAACACGTTCGCAGGCAACGGCTATGCGGGTCTGTCCGACACGTGCCTCTACTTCATCGGCGGCGTCATCAAGCACGCCAAGGCGCTGAACGCCTTCACCAACCCGACGACCAACAGCTACAAGCGCCTGGTCCCGGGTTACGAAGCGCCGGTGCTGCTGGCCTACTCGGCCCGCAACCGCTCCGCCTCGTGCCGCATCCCTTACGGTGCGGGCGAAAAGGGCAAGCGCGTCGAGTTCCGCTTCCCGGATCCGCTGGCCAACCCCTACCTGTCGACCGCAGCCCTGCTGATGGCCGGCATCGACGGTATCCAGAACAAGATCCACCCGGGCGAAGCCATGGACAAGAACCTGTACGATCTGCCGCCGGCAGAACTCGCCCAGGTTCCCACCGTGTGCGGCTCACTGCGTGAAGCTCTGGATTCGCTCTCGGCAGACCACGAGTTCCTGCTCAAGGGCGGCGTGTTCACGCTCGACCAGATCGAAGCCTACATGGAACTGAAATGGGAAGACGTCGCGCGTTGGGAAATGACCCCCAGCCCGGTCGAATTCGACATGTACTACAGTTCCTGATCAGAGCCACACAGATCACCGAGAGGGGCGTCCGGAGCGATCCGGGCGTCTTTTTCGTTGGGTGTGCGGTGTGCATCTGGGGCGAGGAAACATAGCGGTCAGTCTGAAGACGCCCACTTGTGGACATTCGCGGATGCGCTAGGCTCTGAACATGGCCTTGAACCCTGCAACAAAGCTGAGGCTAGCAACTGTTGGCCGTCCGCTGCCAGTCCTGATGGCGCCCATGGCGATGTTGCTGATGGTCTCAGGTGCCAGCTTCTGACTGATAGCGATATGGCTTGTTGGAAATGGAATATTCGCATTGGCTACAGCATGTCCGCGCTGCCGTCAGAGCATATACTGGAACGAGCAACATCCTTGGAAATCGCTTCTTGCGGAACCGCATAAGAACTGCACCCGATGCGGGTTTGCATTCCGAGACAAAGCTTGATTACCTTCGAAGGTTAGGGGCAACTAACCACCAACTTCAGACATCCGCCGCACGGGCCAGCGCTCCAACCGGATAACCCATCGCCGCCTTCAGCCACTCCACCGCCTTACCCCCCGCCGAGCACAGCCTCCAGCGCCTCGCTCGCTTCCAGCCAGGCCGCTTCAAGATTTTCCAGATCGGTGGCGAGGCTTACGCGGCGTTTGCCCAGGTCGCCCAGCGTCAGCTTGGCCAGATCGCCCTTCACGGCTGTGGGATCGGCCAGCGCCGCGTCTACGGCGGCGAGCTGTGTCTGCAAGCGGGTCATCTTGGTCTCGGCCTCGGTCGCGCGTTTGCGGGCGGCCTTGAGTTCCGCCATCGCTTCCGCGCCGGACTTGCGCTTGCCGCCGCCCTTGTTGCCGCCCTTCTCGTCCGCCGATTTCGGCGGGTTCTTGCCCAGCACGAAGGCGATGTAGTCTTCCATCGATCCGGCGTAATCCGTCGCCAGCCCGCTATCGACCAGCACCAGCCGGTCCGCCACCAGTTCCACCATGTGCCGATCGTGGCTGACGAGGATCACCGCGCCTTCGAAATCGTTGAGCGCCTGCACCAGCGCCTCGCGCGCATCGACATCGAGGTGGTTGGTCGGTTCGTCGAGGATCAGGAGGTGCGGCGCATCGCGCGTCACCAGCGCCAGCGCCAGCCGGGCGCGCTCGCCGCCGGACATCGTGCCGGTCTGCGATGTAGCGCGGTCACCGGAAAAGCCGAACCGGCCAAGCTGGCCCCGGACGGCTTGCGGAGTCTTGCCCTCCATCGCCCGCGACATCAATTCCAGCGCGGTCGATCCGGTCGGCAATTCCTCCACCTGATACTGGGTGAAATAGCCAATGCGGATCTTGCCCGAGAAATTCACCGCGCCTTCCATCGGCTCAAGCTGCCCCGCGATCAGCCGCGCCAGCGTGGTCTTGCCGTTGCCGTTGCGGCCCAGCAGCGCGATGCGATCCTCTGGATCGATCCGCAAGTTCAGGCGGCGCAGGATCGGGTTGTCCTCGGCATAGCCGACCGAGGCGAAATCCAGCGTGACGAGCGGCGGGCGCAGTTCGTCGGGGCTGGGAAAGCCGAAGCTCAGTGTCGGATCCTCGGCCATTGCCGCGATCGGCTGCATCTTCGCCAGCATCTTGGCGCGCGATTGCGCCTGCTTGGCGGTGGAGGCACGGGCGCTGTTGCGCGCGACATATTCGGCCAGTTTCTTGCGCTGGTTTTCCTGCTGGACGCGCGCGGCGGCAACTTGCGCGGCGCGTTCGGCGCGCTGGCGTTCGAAATTGTCGTAGGTGCCAGGGTAAAGCGTCAGCCCGCCCGCCTGCAGGTGCAGAATGTGATCGACCACGGTGTTGAGCAGGTCACGTTCGTGGCTGATGACGATCAGCGTGCCCGGATATGACTGCAGGAAGTTTTCCAGCCACAGCGTCGCTTCCAGGTCGAGGTGGTTCGAAGGCTCGTCGAGCAGCAGCACGTCGGGCGCGGAGAACAACAACCCGGCCAATGCCACCCGCATCTTCCAGCCGCCCGAAAAGCTGTCGAGCGGGCGCGCCTGCGCCGCTTCGTCGAAGCCCAGCCCGACCAGAATGCGCGCGGCGCGGGCGGGCGCGCTGTAGGCATCGATTGCCAGCAAGCGGTCATGCACATCGCCCAGCCGGTTCGGGTCGGTGCAGGTCTCGGATTCCTCCAGCAAGGCCTTACGCTCGACATCGGCGTCCAGCACCGCCTCGAACGGCGTGCGCTCACCAGTGGGCGCTTCCTGCGCGATATAGCCCAGGCGCGCGCGGCGCGGGATATCGATGCCGCCGCCGTCCGGCTCCAACTCGCCGATGATCACTTTCACCAGCGTCGATTTGCCCGCGCCATTGCGGCCAATCAGGCCGACCTTGCCGCCGGATGGAATCGTCGCGGCGGCGCGGTCGAGGATGATGCGCCCGCCAAGGCGCACGGTGATGTCGCGGATTGTCAGCATGCCGCGCGCCTAGCAGGGGACGGGCCAAAGCCCAAGCCCGGCATGCTGCTTTTGCGAAGGCAAAGTGCGGACACCAAAACTGCGCTAATTTTTGCAACACATTGTCAGAATCATTGCGTTTGATCGGCAGGGCATGATGGCCGAAACCGGTCTCACACCTCACTTCCCAAATTCTGCAAGGGTCGAGACATGAACGCAGTCACTGGTTCCCGGTCTTTCGAACGCCTGGAAATTCCGCGCGGCTGCACATTCAATCCCGAGGACTGGGAGATTCTGGCGCGCCAATGGTATCCAGTGGCCCTGGTACGCGAGCTCGCGGACGGTCCCGTCGGCACAAAGCTGCTCGACCAGCCGCTGGTCGTATACAGCGCGGCGGGGGAAACCGTCGTCGCCACGAACATTTGCCCGCATCGCGGCGTGCCGCTCAGCATGGGCAAGCAGCACGATGACGGCATTTCGTGCCCCTATCACGGGCTAAAGTTCGGCCAGCAGGGCAAATGCATCCACGTGCCTGCCCACCCAACGCGCGAGATTCCCGCGAAGCTGAACCTGAAACGCTTCCCCTCAGTCGAGCGCTATGGACTAGTGTGGACCTGCCTGCTTCCCGAAGGCGATGCGCCGGGCGAAGCCGCAATCCCGGATATGCCGCACTGGGATGAGCCGGCGTTCCAGCAGATCGTCTGTCCGTGGATCGAGATCGAGGGCTTTGCCGGTCGCCAAGTCGAGGGTTTTCTCGACGTCGCGCACTTCGCCTTCGTCCACACCGATACGTTCGCCGATCCTGACAACGCCGAAGTGCCTGCCTATACCACGCGCCGCACCCCCTATGGCTTCGAAGCGGAATACCGCAGTTCGGTGGGCAATTACCCGATTGGGCTAAACCAGCGCGGCGTTCCCGGTTTCGAGTGGCTGCGCCATTTCCGCTGCCACCTGCCCTTCACCGCGACGCTGGAAATCCACTTTCCCGGCGATCATCGGCTGGTGATCATGAACGCGGCCTCGCCGGTATCGGCCCGCGTTACCCGCATGTTCGCCCCGATGGCGCGCAATTTCGACACCGACCTGCCGATCCAGGACGTCTACGACTTCAACCTGCGGGTGTTCGAGGAGGATAAGTTCATCGTCGAATCGCAGATGCCCGAATGGCTGCCGCTCGATCCGTCGCTGGAGGCGCATATCCCGGCGGACATGAGTTCGATGACCTATCGCCGCGGGTTGCGCGACATGGGCCTGGGGCGCTTCGCGATTTCGTAAGCTGGCGGCGCTTACCCGCGTTGTTCCAGCTTCTGTTCGATCGCGCGCCACAGGGCGATGAAACGCTGGGCCGGCAGGCTTTGCGGCGCGATCGCGCCGACCGGCTTGCGCTGCACGGCGCACTGCTCGACCGCGCTGGCATAAGGGATCACCGGCCAGGCCGGATTTTCCGCGCGGGCAGCGCGGTGGAGCGTGCGGCGCAAGTCGACCATCGACAGCACCGGCAGGATCGGCGGGTGGCGCTTGGCGTTGTCAGCCACTTCGCGCACCACCAGTTCGAAAGCGCGCGCCGATAGCGGCGACGGCGGCAAGGGCACGATGATCAGATCGGCAGCGCGCACGATCTGTGCGCTCAATTCGTTCATCACCGGGGGGCAATCGAGGATCACGCGCTGGTATTTTTCCGCCAGCCCTTCGGCCAGCTTCGCCAGCCGCTTGCGCTTGCCGATCGCCATAAGCTGGCTGTCGATCGCGCGGATGCTCTCATCCGCCGGCAGCACGTCAAGCCCTTCGAATGCGGTCTTGCGGATCAGCTTTTCCGGCGCACTGTCTTGGGTGAATACGTCCTCGGCCTGGCGGGACTTGTGCGGATCGAGGCCATAGAGGAAACCCGAACCGCCTGCCGCGTCGAGATCCCACAGCAACGTGCGAAGCCCGGACAGTTCAGCCGAGCACCACGCCAGATTGGCCGCAATCGTGGTTTTGCCGACACCGCCTTTGACGCTGTAGATCGCGATCGTGGCGGATGGCTTGCCGGGAGCGGCCGGCGCGGAAAATACATCCCGCGCCAGTCCCGCAATCCGGGGAAGGGCTTTCGGCTTTTTCGTCACGCCGCGACCGCCCTCCTAGTTTCAGCCGTCGTAGTCGGAACCGATCGAGTTGTTGCGCGTGGGCGCCGACGCCGTGATGCGCAGCGCTTCAGCCGACTGGCTGAGCGAACCAACCTCGTCCATCTCATCGTCATCATCGGGCTGGACGCGCTGCAGCGAGGCCACCAGCGTTTCCTTCAGTTCGTTCGGACGCACTGTCTGCTCGGCGATTTCGCGCAGGGCGAC
Organism: uncultured Novosphingobium sp.; assembly: GCA_964502105.1. Classification (GTDB taxonomy): domain Bacteria; phylum Pseudomonadota; class Alphaproteobacteria; order Sphingomonadales; family Sphingomonadaceae; genus Novosphingobium. The sequence continues at coordinate 8,888 of CAZCUS010000027.1, forward strand.
GACCGGGTTCTTGTCACGATCACGATCGATGGTCAGCTCCGCGCCGCCCGAAATCTCGCGAGCGCGCTGGGCGGCCAGCAGGACCAGATCGAAACGGTTGGGAATCTTGTCGACGCAATCTTCGACGGTAACGCGCGCCATGGGCACTCCGGGGCTATTTCTGGGGTTCGTGCGAACATTGCCCGCTAGAGGACCCCCCGCGAAGAGTCAAGGAAACCGGGCATCCGTCATACCTGCGGTTTCGCGCGCGCCCCACCGTCACCCGGTCGCATCATCCTCGCGCTTGTCATCGGGGGGTGGTAGCGTACTGGCCTGACATCTGAATTTTAAGGGAGTTCCCCATGTTTATCGCAATGAACCGCTTCATGGTGCAGCCAGGCGAGGAAGACGCGTTCGAGGCCGTGTGGCGCAATCGCGATTCGCATCTGAGGGGCGTGCCGGGTTTCGTGGGCTTTCACTTGCTGCGCGGCCCGAGCGAGGAGGATCACACGCTGTTCGCATCGCATACTGTGTGGGAATCGCGCGAGACGTTCGAGGACTGGACCCGATCCGACGCCTTCCGCAAGGCACACGCCAACGCGGGCGACAACAAGCCGCTGTATGTTGGCCACCCCCGCCTTGAACTGTTCGAAACGGTACAGGAACTGCTGCCCGAAGACGCTTGAGTCCAATAGGGTAATCACAGCTTGAAAGAGAGATATCCGGCATGGCTAAGGTAATTCTCTCCCCTAACGACAAGTTTGTATCGATCGGCGCGCGGATGTTCGCGGAAATAACCGGAACTCGGGCTGATGAGACGATCGAACTGGCTTCGAACGGTCGTGCTACTTTCGACCCCTCGTTTAACCGGGGTGGCGACACGATCCGCATAAAAGGCGCCGTCGCGGACTATTTCGCGTCCTTGTCTGGATCGAACGTAGTGATCACCAGCGCCAACGGTGCTGAGATCACGATACCCATCGGATCGGCAGGGATGACCCTGCAGTTCAACGATCTGAGCGGTGTCCTGCTGTATGACGGGATGCCCAAGTTCAATGGCAAGGCCATCGGAACAGTTCCGGTCGCGCTGAGCAATAGCGATTTGCCGCCCGTTCCCATCGTTGTTCTGGCCGGCCAATCGAACGCCGAAATCACAACAATGCCCGTCCGGATTTATTCGGCTCTGGCGCAACAGGGTGGCGCATTCGAATTCGTGCATCTGGCCGTAGGCGGCACATCCCTCTTTGGCAACGCCGGCAGGGATTGGGATCCTGCGTCTCGGGATGAGTTGCTTGATCAGCTTATCAGCCAAGTGAACACCGCGATTGCCAATGTGCAACTTGCCGGACGGGACCCCGTGGTGTCGATGCTCTGGGTCCAGGGCGAGACCGATGAGGCCCAACCCACCCAAGAGTATCTGGAGCAACTTACCGATTTCATTCAGTTCTTCCGGGATGCGACCGGGCAACCGCAGGCTCAGATCGTCATCTCGTCAGTGCGGTCAGAGGGCACGGTCCGCAACGCACAGCTTCAGGCGGGAGACACTCTTGCCAACGTAGACGCCATCGACGCCCTGGCCGCCGAAACGGTCGACGGTGTGCACTACGCACCGTCATCTGCGAACCGGATCGCAGACGAGTTCCTCGGGTTGACGGAGCCTGTCACGCCTTATCATCCGGGCTATCGAAACCTGCTGCCTGAAATCACGGTCGTGGAAGACGCGAACGAAGTCCACGTTACCAGTGTATTCTATGGGCCACTGATATTCGAAGCCGTGGAAGATGGGCGGCGGCATGTCGTCGAGGCCGGTCAGGCGACCGACCGCATCGAACTTGGCGCGGGAGATGACTGGGTCAACACTTGGGACGGCGATGACTACATCGCGACCGGTGCCGGGGGCGATTTCATCAACGCCGGAGCTGGCAAGAAAACGGTGTTCGCTGGCGAAGGCAACGACACGGTATGGAGCGGAACAGGGGATGACCAGATCTGGATGGGTGCGGGCAACGACCTCGCTCTCGGCCGCGCCGGTAACGACATAATCCATGGCGAAGGCGGAACCGACAGCATTACCGGCAACGCGGGCGCCGATGTGCTATTCGGCGGTTCGGATGCAGACATCTTCAAGTATGTTTCCGCAAACGACAGCACTGCCACCTCCACCGATCGCATCGCCGATTTCGAGGTTGCGCTGGACCGGATCGACCTGGCCGAAATCGGCACGCTGACGTTTATCGGTCGCGCCGGCTTCAGCGGCACAGGGCAAGTCCGCTACGAAACGGACGGCGACACGACGATGATCTACGCCAATATTTCGGGCGATCTGGAGGCAGACCTGGTAATCGCGCTGACCGGAAATATCGATCTGTCGGGCGCCAATTTCATCCTCGGCTGATGAGATCCACGGCGACGAAGCGCATCGTTGGTGTCCAGTTCTGTTACACTTGGCAAAGCCTCTGAAAATAAAGACTATTGCGCATCGGACGCGGCGGTGCTCATTACAGCGCAACGTGTAAATACTTATGCGCGTAGTGGGTGCAGGGGCCGTGGCAAGTATTGGGAGCGCTGCATTCGCAGCGAATTCGGCTGAGGGCAGACCAATCAGCCAGCGCCTTGTGGCAGCGCTCGATGCCGGGCGCGCCCTCGCCGCGTTCTATGTCGTGGCGCACCACATCATCAACGCCTGGATGGAGCCTGCTCCGGCGATGCTGTTCATGCGGTTCGGCCAGGAAGCGGTCCTTGTCTTCTTCCTGCTGAGCGGCTTCGTGATCTTCGCCAACGAACGCACCCGCGCGCTTAGCCCTCGCGGCTATTACTTGCGCCGCCTGCGTAGGATCTATCCGCCGCTGCTCTTGGCGATGCTGGTCTCCACGCTGGTCGCATGGTCGCAGAATGAGCTTGCCCTGTTCGATGCCCGCCAGTTCTGGGCCACCCTGTTCAGCCTGCAGGACATTTCGCGCCTGAAACCCGGGGTCATCGCCGATCCGTACATGCTCAACGATCCCCTGTGGTCGCTGTCGTACGAAGTGCTGTTCTACCTGATCTTCCCGCCGATCCTGATGGCCTGGAAGCGCTGGCCGGTGATGACCGAACATGCGATCGGGCTGGGATCCTGCCTGCTCTACCTGGTCTACGCCGGGATGCCCGGCCACTTCCAACTGGTCGGGGCTTATTTCATCGTCTGGTGGTCCGGAGCGATGGCGGCGCGGGCATGGCAGGACGGCGGACGCAATGTGCTCGCAATGCGCCGCACCTACCTTTGGCTGCTGGCGCTGTGCGTCGTGGCGGCGGCGGTGGTCAGCGAGGTGGGATACCGGGGCCTTGGCTTCTATCCCTTCCTGCAACTGCGCCATTTCGCGGTGGCGGCGCTGCTGCTGCCCCTGCTCTATGGCCCGATCGGCCGCGCTTGCGCGCGCTTGCTCGAAAGGGCTGGCCCGGCGGCAAAATGGTTCGCGGGCATATCCTACGGGCTCTACGTCCTGCATTACCCGCTGGTCATCCAGTGGAATTTCAGCGCCACCGTGCCCGGCCTGATAGTTGGCCTGATACTGCTGTTCGCACTGAGCTACGCCGTGGACCGCGTCCTGCCGCGCTATTTGCCCAAGGCCCCGTCGGACTGATCGGCCCTCAGGCTGACATCGCACGCCAGGCCGTAATGGTCCGATCCACCCGCCTCGGTGCGGTGGCATTGCGCGCGTGACCAGTCGCGACTGGCCAGAACGTGGTCGATGCCAACGAAAGCGGGCAGCGGCAGGTGCGCCGGATAAGTCGGGACAAAGCCATCCAGTCGGCGCAGCCCGCTCGCTTGCGCGAACTGCAGCAGTCTGAACGTCCCCGAACCAAGGTTGAAATCGCCGCCGACCAGCACAGGTCCCGCCGCTTCGAGGCGGGCCAGCGCGGTGACGCGTTTGAAAAACAGCGGTGTCCGGGCGTCGCCGGGTCGCGGAAGGTGCAGGTTGATCACGCGAAACGTCCCGAACGGCGCGTCCACTTCGGCAACGACGACATCGGGCAGCGAGCCGCGCATCCGGGCCGGTACTGCCACCCGCCGGGCCGGCCAGCGGGAGAGGATCGCCAAGGAGCAGTGCTTCGCCTTGCAGGATTTCACGCGCGCGAAGTCGGGTAGCAGGGCATCGACGACGCTGGCGGCCGTGCCGTCGCTTTCCTGGAACATGACGATATCGGGTGCCTGCGCCGCGATCACCTCGCGGATCGCCTCGGGATCGGGATTGTCCCGCCAGGTGCTGAGCGTGACGATGCGCAGTCTTGCCGCGCTGTCGGCAGCGGCTTCTTTGCTGGGCATGCTCAGACCGACCAGTTGCGCCGTTCCGACCAGCAGGCCGACAAGGGCGACAATCGCGGCGAACTTCTCTCGCCAATACGCCGCCAGCGCGAGGAGCGGCACCAGCAGCAGCAAGATCGGCAACAGCAGGGCATTAAGCAGGTCGAACCCGGGAGACCAGCGCCCCAGTTGACCGGCCAACACCGCCGCCGTGGCCAGCGAGCAAAGCAGCCTGACAAGCGACGCCAGACCGTCGCGGATCGTGGATCGCACGGTCATGCGCGCTTCTGTTCCCAATAATCGCGAGCTGTGGCCAGCAATGCGTCTGGCGGGGCGAATCCCAGCAGCCGGCGGGCCAGCCACATCGCGCCGCCGCCCGAGACGATCGCCGCGATCAGGTTGGCCAGCGCAGCGCCGGTGCCACCAAGCCACCAGGACAGCACGATGAGGACCGGCGCATAGATCAGGATCGCGGCGAGGTTTATGCCTTTCACCGCTTTTTCATGTCCGGTCATGCCCAGCAGCTCGGGCGCTGTCGCGGTGAACATCAGCCACGCCTGCCCCAGCAGCAAGACCCGCATCGCGGTCGCGCCGCTTTCGAAGCCTTGCCCGAACAGCGCCAGAAACCACGGCGCGCCGATCAGCAGGATCGCCAGCACCGGCAGTCCAAGTGCCAGCACGATACCCAGCGACAGCGCGGCAGTCCGCCGCAACCCGGCCACATCGCCCCGCGCCCCGCAATCGGCGAAGCGCGGCGAGGCCATCGCGGCAACGGCAACGACGAGGAGATTGAGCACAAGTGCCAGACGCCACGCCATTGCATAAGCGCCGACGACGGCCTCGCTCGCGACAATGCCGAGAACCAGTCCCGGTAGCGCGGCAAGCAGAAGCTGGACGATCTCGCTGGTGAACAGCGACCACCCCAGCCCCATCAGCGGCGATGCAGCGACGGCAGAGCCGCTCGCGACCGCCCGTGGCTGGAACCGGGCGAGAAGCACGAAAGCAACCACCGCGCAGACCAGATTGGCCGCGATAATCAGCAGGAACGCGTTTTGCAGTGTCAACGCGAGCGGCACGGCCAGCAGGCAGAACAGGCCGGGCCAGAGCCACGAATAGATCATCTGGCTGAGCGCAACGCGATGCAGGCCGGCCAGCGCTCCGCCCGCTGCCGCGCTGAGGCACATCGGCACTATCGCTATCGCCGCCAGTACCAGCGGCATCGTGAGGCGCGGATTGTGAAACAAGCGCTCTGCCAGCAACGGAGCCAGCAAGGCCATGACCGTTCCCGCCGCCAGCGACAGCCCTGCCACGATGGCGATACCGCGCCGGATCGCAGCCCGGGCTTGCGGCGCGTCTCCCACGGCGAGCGCGCGCGCCACCTCGCGGGTCATCGCGCGGTCTATGCCAAGGCGCCCTGCCCCGGCAGCCAGCGTGAGCACCGAGAACACGATGTAGAACGCGCCGGCATCGACAAGGCCGAGCTTCCACGCGACCAGAATGTGGAAGCCATAGCGGCTGGGAATATCGATGGCGCGCGTGCCGATCGTGGCCGCTGCCGCGCGCCAGATCGACGTTGGCGCGGCGCTGTCAGCGGCCATTGGCAGGTATCACATAAAGCGCCACGCTCTGCACCGGCAGGCGATCCACCAGACGGGAGCCGCGCACCGCGACCTTGGCGGGGGGCGCAAGCTCGCCAGCATCCAGACGGTAGACCGTGGCGGATGCCGCGCGCACGCCATCCAGCCGGAGGCGCAGATCGGCGGAGGTATCGAGCGACTTGTTGACCACGAGCACGGTCAGCGCGCCATCGTCGCGCCGGGCGGCGAAGGCGGAGAGCGTGTCGGGATCGGGCGTGTCCACCGCCAGTGCGGCTTGGCCAAAGCCGCCGCCCTTGCCATCGGCGTTGCGGATCAGGCGCATCACCTTGTACGTCGGGGTATCCGGCTTGGGAGCAGCCCAGCGCACCGCCATGTCGAGGCGGTGACGCCCGAAGATGCCCCAGATATCGGCCTGCGCGGTGGCGCCGCTCATGCTGTTCTCGCCGCCCCAGTTATATTCGGTGATGGCGATCGGCGTGCCGAATGCATAGTGCGCGTCCACCCAGCCGCGCAGGCGGGGGATGAGACCGATCTCGGCATTGATCCAGTTTTCATCGCGGTAGCGTGCGTCCCACAGCGCGCGGGTAGAGCGGTTGCGGCGCAACTGGATGTCGCGGCTGCCCGCGCTGCCATCGTTGTATTCGCCGCCCTGGGGATAGAAATGGACGCTGACCACGTCGACGGGATGCCCTGCCGCGCGCCAGCGTTCGAGCAGCCATGGAAGCTGGTCCATGCCGCCGGTTTCTAGCGCACGGTCGCTCTCGGCAGCTGAGCGCCCGTGCGCCCGGCCCTCGACATCGAACCCGCTGTCGAACAGTTCGGGCCAGCCCCACGCTTCGGGCGCGATGACCTTGCCGCCCGGATCGGCTTGCCGGATCGCGTGGGCCACCGCGATGGTGCGCTGCGCCAGTCCCTCGGCATGAACCCCGGACTTGCGGACTTCGCGGTGCGATTCGTGCCACAGGCCGGGCTCGTTATCGATGGCGTAGTATCGCGCATTGGCCCCGCGCGACGGTGCCCAGCGCGCGACGATATCGTTCACCCGTGCCCGGGCCTCATGCGCAATATCGACGGGGCGCGCCGCATCCTCCGGGTCGTTGACCGTAACAAGCGTGCCATCAGGATGCTTGCCGTTGCCCGCATCGGGGAACCAGCGCGTATCGGCATCTTGCTGCGAGCCGTATTTTCGCACCGAGAACCCGGCAAGCTTCTGGCGGTTCTCGCCCAACTTCGCGGTCCAGCCGATGGCCGGGATCGTCAGGATCGGGCGCGCGCCTGCCGCCTGGGTCAGCGAAACGAAGCCGTGGTGGAACTGATCGAAGATATCCGGCGTGACCGGCAAGCTCTCGAAATAGAAGTCCGACCCTGCGTTGCGCGCATCGGTGCGCCAGTCATACAGCGTCGCGCTGTTACCGCCTGAACGGTTGAGCGGGAGATTGAGGTCACGCAAGATCTCGCTCGTCGCGAAGCTTACCCCGTAGATCTCGGGCGAAATCCGGTGCAGCACTTTGCCGGTATTCACCGTCACCGGCACCACACGCACGGCCTGCGCGTGCGCGCCCTGCCCTTGCGCCGCACAGCCCATGAGCACGAGCCACGCCGCAAGGAATCTCGCCGATTTCACGCGCGCCGCACCGGTTCGTCGGCGCCGTCCCGCAGGATAATGGTGAAATAAACGAAGGTCGCGGCGATGATCGCGATCTCGCCGGGCTGCAGCGTCATCGTCGAATAGAGCGGCGACTGGATCAGCGTGAACAGGACGTAATCCTGCATGCCCGCGATGGCCGGGCTGTCGATCGACTTGCGCACATTGTGGGCGAACAACCATGTCCGCACGAGCAGGAACACGATCATCGCCGCGCCGATCAGGCCGAATTCGAAGACGATGCCCAGCCAGCTGATGTCGCCCAGAAAGAAGAAGTGATTGAAGAACTTGGCCAGCCCGCCCTCTGTCAGCGACGTGATCGTCCCCACGCCGAACAGCCAGCGCAAGGGACTGTCGCCCAGAAACGCCATGGCTTTGGCGGCGGTCGTCTGGCGCACATCGAAGCCGGACGCCGCGCTCGTGTCGAAGGCGCTCTGCACATAGGGAACCTGCAGCAGGATCAGCCCGCCCAGCACTGCCCCCACGATAGCCGCCACCCGCCAACGCGGCGGCGCGGCCATGAACGTCACGACCGCAATAGTGGCAAGACTGGCCAGCACCACCGCCCGCGTCTTTACCGCACCGACGATCAGCGCCATCGCAATCGCCAGCAGGATCGCCGAACGCCAGTTCGGCCGGGCGAGCAGCCCGCGATACAGCGCGAAGATCGCGATCATGCCGAAATACATCGGCATGCGGATGCGGTTGCCGCGATCGTCCGCGCTGAGCAGCGGGGCATCGCCGAAGTCGTAACTGGTGACGTACCAGGACTGCGGCGCGAAGGCCCACAGCAGGAAGACGATGGTGAAACTCAGCACTGCGCAGGCGGCGAAACCGGTCAGCAGTTCCTCCACCGTGGGCCGCAACAGCAGCAGCAGACCCAGGAACGAGAACGCATAGACCATCGGCAGCAGTTTCACCTGCGCGGTCAGGCCCAGCAGGAAGTTCTGGTCGAAGGTGAACACGCCGATCAGCGAGGAAGTGAATACCAGCCACAGGAATATCGCCATCCACAGCGGCACCAGCGGCACCCTTCGCCGCGTCAGCACCGGCAGGATCAGCGGTAGCGACAGCACCGGGAAGGCTTTCGACAGGCCCCACAGCGGCTGCATGTCTTTCAGATAATGCACCGTCTGCCCGAACATCGGCAGCACCATGATCAGCAGCACGACACGCCAGTTGATCGCGAACGGGCGCGTCAGATCGTTCCGCTCAGGCGTATCGGCAAAGTCGTCATGGCGGGCGGTCACGGGTTGATCGTGGTCGTGCCGATGTCGTTGTTGCCAAGGTTCACGTTGAAGTTGAGCGCATTGGGAACGATGTTGTTGATGTATTGGTCGATGAACAGGCCCACCTCGGCAATCGCTGACTTGGGCACGAACACCACGTCTCCGGGCGCGAGCGCCACTGAGGGCTGCGAACCGCCGGTGCGCACCAGATCGCGCATATTGAACGTCTCGATACGGTGCGGCGTCGTCGCGGCCTGACGGATGATGACGATCTTCCGGCTGCGCGCGGTATCGAGCAATCCACCGGCACTGATGATCGCCTGCATGGGGTTGAGTGCCTGCGCCAGCGGCACCGGCTTGGGCGCGCGCACTTCGCCGCCGACATAGACGACGCCGGTATATTTCGCGACGACGATCCCCGGCCTTGCATCGGCCACGACCTGTGCATCGCGCAGGGCATTGGCGATAGCGCCCTCGGCATCGGTCAGCGTCATGCCGCCAATCGCCACGCGCCCGGCCAGCGGAATCGAAAACCGCCCATCGGGACCAATCGGCCCGGTAGTGTCGAGTTCGGGGTTGAGCGGCATTTTCACGGTGATCTCGTCACCGGGCAGCAGGCGATAGGCCGCAGTTGCAGCATGGGTTTCCTGCGCAAATGCCGGGGCAGCCGCCGGCACGGATAAAACTGCCAAAAGCAGGGCCTTAACGATTAGACCCGGCCTATGTCCCGTTACGGGACCGCTCTGGAATACACGGCTTACGGCGCTCACCTGCGCTTCTCCTACTGCACTGCGGTCGGTATACCCGATACCGGGACCCGCAACAGCGTCCTTACGAACAGCGGACTGTTTCGGGACATTAACTGAACTTAGATGAACAACCAAACCACCACATTTCAGCGTAGGCCAGCAGTGGTGGGGACGCGACAAGGCTGGGGCTCCATCCTGCGCGGGGCATGGCTCAATGCCCGCACCGCCGCAATCGTATTCATCGCCACAGTGCTGCTCGCCATCTTGATCGCGCTGTTGATGCCGGCCAAATATCGCAGCGAAGCGCGCCTGCTTACCCTGCCGGCGGACTATTACGAGGTCAGCGGGCGAGGCAGCGAGAACGCCGGAAACGCCGAGCAGTTCAAGCCCGAAGAGCTGGCCAATGTGGAAATCCAGCTGCTGTCCAGCGAAGACCTCCAGCGCGAGGTGATTGCCCAGTCCGGCAGTGCCGACGACACAGCCAATGCGCACGCGCTTGACGATGCCCGCAAGGCGCTGGCACGGAATCTCACGATCAGCCGCGTGGACGGCGCAAATGTGATCGAACTCGGCCTGACGGCCCGCACACCGCAGGAAGCGCAGCAGCGCCTGGACAAGCTGCTCGATATCTATTTCGAGACCCGCGCCCGCATCCTCACCTCCGGCCGCACCGCAATGATCGCGCAGCAGCGCGATGCCGCGGAAAAGGAACTGGCAGCGGCAAACACCGCGCTTCGCAGTTTTCAGGCCCGCAACGGCATCGTCGATATCGACGGCCAGGTCAGCGGCGCCATCGCCGTCGATACGGCATTGCGGCAGGAACTGGCGGCCACCAAGGCCGGTCTATCGGAAACGCTGGGCAATTCCAGCAGGTTGCGCGGTTCCAGCTCAAGCGTTCCGCGCACGGTCGAAATCTACCGCGACGATACCGAGGCGACCAAGGCCATCGCCGACATGCAGAGCGAGATCCTCACGCTGGAAGCCAAGCGCGCCGACCTTGAGGGCCGCTACATGGCCGGATCGCCGCTGATCGCGCAAGTCGACAAGCAGATCGCAGGCCTGCGCACGGCGATCGGCAAACATAGCGGCGAACTTCGCGAGGCGCGCCGCACGGGGCGCAACACCTATTACGACGCGGCGAATGACCGCATCATGCAGAGCGACGCCGCCGCCTCGGGGCAGGCCGCGAAGCTCAACAGCCTGAATGCCGAATTGTCCGCCTCGCAGCTTCGCCTCGACAACCTGAACCAGATCGCCGAGATCGTCTCCGGCCTACAGACGCGGCGCGATGTCGCGGCGGAGCGCTTTCGCGGCCTCAGCACCCAGCTTGAGGAAACCCGCTCGCGCGAACTGGAAGCAACCACGGGCAGCACCAACGTGCGCGTCATCCAGCAGCCTTCGCTCCCCGATGGGCGCAGCAATGGACCGCTGCTGCTTATCGCAGGCGGAATTCTCGCTGGCCTGATGTTTGCCGCCGCGACGCTGTTCGTGCTGATCGTCAGGCGCGACAATTACCTCGATGGCGACGAAGTGAAGGACAGTCTCGGACTGCCGATCGTGCTTGACCTGACGACGCCGTTTTCATCGACCAACCCGCCCGCAGCTCGTCCAGCGGGCGGCGGGCCACGGGGGCGGATCATGGCGCTCGTCGCCGCCGATGCCGGCTCCTACGGAACCGAATTGACCGAACTGGCCAATCGCCTGGAAGCGCGCAGCGGCCAGCCGGTTGCCACCGTGATGTTCGAGGATGCGGCCTATCAATTGCCCGATGGCGGCGCGGGCGAGCTGATCTCAAAGCGCAGCGGGCGCCAGCGGGTCAAGGTCGGCAGCGTGGCCTGGAGCATCGACCGCACTGGCGAGCAATTGCTCGACAGGCTGCGGCAGAGTTACGGCTGGACAATCCTGCTCGTTCCCCCGGCCATCGGCGAAACCCGCGATCTGCGTATCCTGCGTGCAGCGGGGCCGATTGATGATGTGTTTGTCGTGGTGCGCACGCAAACCACCCCCCGCTCCGCTACCGAGGACCTGCTGGCGTTACTGCGTAAGGGCAATGCCGCGATCAGGGGCGTAGTGCTGACAGGCCGCCGTCGCGACTGGCCCAAATTCATCCGCAAGTTCGATTGAAGCCTGCCCTGGCGATCACGCCGGGCGGCGATACAGCAATTGCGGTCGATCCGAACGCATTACCCAGCTTACAGTTGCTTCGCTGATGCCCGGCTCAACGCGCGGCGGATGCCGGCCGCTCAAGATCGGAAGCGTCTTGCACGTGGGACGGTTCGATGCGCTGGTGATCGATGAGGTAATCCTCACAGCTTGCGGCCGCGCCGTACTTCGCCAAAGGAATGGCCCGGACGGCAGTATCAGGCTGCACCATCGCCGGTTCGACAACCGTCTGCTCGGTCATGCGCGCCCAGTGCTGTGCCCGGCTAATCCGCGCCACGGCGCGACCTTGGCCCGCCGTCCGCCCAAGCAAGTCTTGCGCGACCGCCACGGCAAAACCCAGTGCACTGGATACATAGCGTCCGATCAGGCGTCGTGGCTCCTGCACGATCCGCCACGCCCATTCCAGGCGCAAATCCACCCACTTTTGCGGCGGCCCCTGAATTAACCCGAGCGAGACTCGCACCGACTGGCCGATGCACAGCGCCCAGCACGGGCCCAGCTTTGACCGGAAACGGGTAGCGAACAGTTCGCACTTCGGCGCACCCAGCCCCAGAAACAACAGCGTGGTCCCCGCCTCGCGGACCCGGTCCGCCAGCGCAGCGGCATCGCGTTCGTTCTCGCCGAAGCGTGACGGGGCGACTTCTGTAATGACCTGATGGGACAGCCCTCGACACTCTGCCCACTGCGCAACCGCAGCGGCAGTCTCGGCGCTTTCGATCAGAAAAAACAGGACATGGGCGGGATCGAGCGCGGTGCGCAACATGATTTCTTCGACCACTTCGCGGCCGGTAACGCGGCCCGGAATGTCACACCCGCGCCACTGCGCATACATGACCAGCGGAAAACCGTCGCACGTCACCAGATCGGCCTCTTGCAAGGCGCGGCACAGTTCAGGATTGCGGCGCATCTCGGAGACATGCTGAATGTTGGGCGTTACATAAACATGCGCATCGTTACTACGGTGCAGCAGCCGGGTGGTCATGACCCGCGCGGTTCGGAGGACGTCGGTGTTGTCGAACGCCAGCCCGAATGCGGTACGAGGCCGCAGCCCATTCACCGCGTTGGCCCGTTTGCGGGCCGGAAAGAATACGCTCATAATTGGGCGTTAGCCGAGTTAGCCAACGCCTCACAAGCGGAGATCGGTCCGCCACGAACGCCAGCGAAACTCAGTCATGAAATTAGCCGCGTAAAGTCATTTAACTTCGCGACCATCTTGTTGAATTATCGTATAAAAGGCCGCGTCGGTTAGCTAACGGCCAAGCACTGTACCACCGCGCTGAAACAGTTTGTGCCAACTTGGCACACCCATCCCGAGCACTGCGAGCGCTCGCATTCGGTAAATTTCTGACTATTTTGCAACAGGTTGTGTGAATATTGCACACCCCCGGTATCTTCACGTAGGCGCAATGACCTGCCGAACGACCTGCAGTATACCATTTGCGAAGTTGGACGGCGCAAACCTGTCGGCACGGCGCTGTATCGCCTGCCGGTCGAAGGCACTTTCCATCAATTCGAAGCGCAGGATCGCATCCGCAATCGCTTGCGCGGTCTGCTCCCGGAAGAATACCGCATCAGGCGGCGATGCCGTGTCGCTCAGGATTTCCAGCGAACCGCCGTGGGCATAGGCAATCGCGGGCAGCCCATGCGACTGCGCTTCCACCGTGGCGATGCCGAAGTCCTCGTCTGCGGCAAACAGAAACGCCCGCGCCTTTGCATACAACGCGGCCAGTCTTTCATCGCTGACGCGGCCCAGCACTTCCACCGATGGCCCGGCCATATCCTGCAATTTCATAAGCTCAGGGCCGCCGCCGGCCACCAGCAATCGTCGCCCGAGCCTATTACACGCCTCGATCAGCAGTTCAGTCCGCTTTCCAGGAACGAGCCTGCCGACAGTCAGGAAGTAATCCCCAGCGACCTGGGCTGGCGCCACCGTGCTCAATTCCACCGGGGGATACACGGTCACGCTCTCACGATCATAGTAGCGGCGGATGCGCGCACCGATATAATCCGAATTGGCGATAAACGCATCGACCTTGCGCGCCGCGGCGAGATCGCGCCGCCTCTGCGCCTGCACCGAAGCGGCGAACACAGGCCTCAGCGCGGCGGGCAATCGCGATAGCCAAACGTCATATTGATCCCACAGGTAGCGCACCGGCGAGTGGCAATAATGCACATGCGGTACGCCCTTCGGCACGCGCACGGTCTTGGCCCCCGGCCCCCCCGAACTGATGACCAGATCGAAGCCAGACAGATCATGCCGGGCCGTGGCCAAATCATAGAGCGGCGACAGATGCTGATAATGGCGCCAGGCAAAGGCTCCACCGCGATTGAGAAAACTGGTGTGAATGATCCTGCCATCATACGTGGACGGTAAAGTCGCACGGTCGAGCAGCAGGGTGAAGAACTCTGCGCGTGGAAAGATATCGGCGAGTGCATCGATCACTTTTTCGCCGCCGCCCCGCCCGATCAGGAACGGATGGACGATCGCGACGCGAAGCTGGCTGGCATCGACGGATGGCGATCCGGACATGATCCTGCGCCTCCTCATCGCGCCAATCGCTGGGCTGCGCCAACGGTTCCAGGCGCTCTAGGGCAAAGCCGTCGGGCATGGAAGCGCGCGCGCGGCCACCCGTTGGGCTCGTCGGTATTTGCTGGTTAAGTTGTTTGGTT
>CAZCUS010000028.1:0-22257 GCA_964502105.1 uncultured Novosphingobium sp.
CCCGACAGGATTCGAACCTGTGGCCCCCAGATTAGGAATCTGATGCTCTATCCTGCTGAGCTACGGGCGCATACGGTTGCGCTATTACGGACGCTTGAGCCTATTGGCAATCGGCTGGCGCGCTTGCTGCGCCAATCCTTCAGTTCGCTTCGTCCGGCGGTGTTACCGGAAACGGTAGCGGAGCTATGGCGATGCCTTCCTCGAGCAGTTCTTTCGCTTCTTTCAGAGTGGCCTGTCCGTGGATGCTCTCGGTTTCGCGTTCGCCGTAGTGCATGGCGCGCGCGTTTTCGCTGAAGTTGTTGCCGACATAGCGCGACTGCTGGAGCGCCTCGGCCTGCATCCGCGCAAGATTCTTCATCATCGCGACGGCTTCGGGCGGCAGCGGGACGTTGGCCAGAGCGCTAGCGTGCGTACTGGCGTGGGCGCCCGGATTAGGCGGCGTGGGAACAGGCATGGTTTCCGGCTTGCGGGCGACCGGTGCGGGCATCTGGTTACCCTTGCGCCCAACACGCGGCGCCATCACGGCCTTTACGACATTGCCCGAACCACAACTGGGGCAGGAGACAAGACCACGCTCCTGCTGGCTGGCAAAGTCTGCCGAAGACCCGAACCAGCCTTCGAACCGGTGACCGCCATCGCGGCATTCAAGGTCGTAAACGATCATTACAGAACTCTGACACGCATCATTTCAACCTAATTGGCAATTTTGCGCCGGTTGGCAAGGCTCGGTAGCTGGGAGCGAATTTCGGCGATACGTGCGGGGTCCAGATCAACGAAGCCCAGGGCCGGCGCTTCACCGCCCAGATCGAGCAATACCTCGCCCCACGGGTCTATCGCCAGGCTGTGGCCGTAAGTCTCACGGCCATCCTCATGGCGACCCACTTGCGCCGCCGCGAGGACATAGGCGCTGGCTTCGACCGCGCGCGCGCGTTGCATCAGGTGCCAGTGCGCCTTGCCGGTGGGCACGGTGAAAGCCGCTGGTATTGCGATCACGTCACACCGCGCCGCACCCAGCGCCTCAAACAGCGCGGGGAAACGTATGTCGTAGCAAATCGCCAGACCCAGCCGGCCCAGCGGTGTGTCGACCGTGACCACGGTATTGCCGGCAGCATATGCGGAGGATTCGCGCCACGATTCGCCGGTTGAAAGATCGACATCGAACATGTGCAGCTTGTCATATCGCGCCGCGATCTCGCCCGCACTATCGATGACGAAGGCCCGGTTCGCCCAAAGCCCGTCTTCACGCAAGACAGCCAGCGAGCCCAACGCTACCCAGATGCCCTCGCGCGCGGCGGCATTGCGCACCATCGCGAGCAAACGGTCATCTTCCTCACGGACAATGTTGGGCGTCGCGCGCTTCCGATTGCGATCGAGTAAGCCGGACATTTCGGGTGTGAACAGCATGGCTGCCCCCCCTGCCTTCGCCTCGCGCACCGCGCCAACCAGCGCGGCGGCATTGGCTTGCGGATCGACGCCAGTGGTCATCTGGAGAATCGCCGCGCGCGGCACGCCGTCAGCTTCCCTCAGAGACCGAGAATCGGATCGAGCTTGCCCTCGCTGTCGAGCGCGCTGATATCGTCGAACCCGCCAAGTGCCCGATCATCCACCAGAATCTGCGGAACCGTGCGTGCACTTGGCACGCGCTCGACCATTTCGGCGCGCTTCGGACCGCCCATGGTGATGTCGTGTTCCTGGTAGGTCACGCCCTTGCGATCGAGCAGCGACTTGGCCGCGACGCAATAGGGGCAACCCCACTTGGTATAGATTTCGACGTTGGGGGTGGGCATGTGGGGCTCTCTCTAAAGCTGGGTAGCAAGGGGACGATGCGGCGCCCTTGAAAGCGGCGGTCGCTAGCATATCTTGTCGGTTGTGTCATCGCCCGCACGGGGAAGGCACATCACGCGGAGCGCCGAATGACCGGGCTTCGCTCACGAAGATTGCTCAATGGAGGATTTTTGTCATGAACCGTTTTGATTTTTCGCCCTATCGCCGTTCGATGGTCGGCTTCGACCGCTTGTTCGATGTCCTAGAAAACCAGGGCCGCGCCCAGTCCGGCGAAAAGTATCCCCCCTTCAACATCGAGAAGCGCGGCACTGACGCCTATCGCATCACGCTTGCCGTCGCGGGCTTCAAATCCGGCGACATCGACATCACCGCACAGGCCAACCTGCTGGTGATCAAGGGCAGCAAAGGTGACGATAATGGCGAAGGCCAGTTCCTGCACATGGGCATAGCCCAGCGCGGGTTCGAGCGTCGTTTCGAACTGGCTGACTACGTTCGTGTCGACAGCGCCGAACTGGAAGATGGCCTTCTCGTGATCGACCTCGTGCGCGAAGTGCCCGAGGCAATGAAGCCGAAGAAGATCGCGATCGGCGGAAACCGCCTGACCGTGATCGACGGCGGCGAGGAAGGTGCGAGCGCCGCGGCCTGATTTGCCGCAGCGCGGGAGAAAATGCGGGGCGGTCCGGTTATCCGGGCCGCCCTTTCGATTTGTGGGTTAGGACGCCGGCGTTTCGGCAGGTGAAGCGGGGACGGTTTCGGTCGGCTCCGGCGCTTTGGGCAAGCCCTCCGGATCGAACGCGGTCGGCTCGGCAATATAGGCCTTGAGCTGCGCACCGAGCGGCACAATGGCGGACTTGCCCGTCACCAGCCCCGCAAAGGGGCCGAACAGGGCAACCGTGCCCAAGGTTGCAGCCGTGTTGCCAGCGCCCTCCTGGCGGTGCGTGCCGGTCAGCTTTACCCGACGGTCCCCGATCTCGATCCAGTCAAACCCGAGATCCATCTTGGCCGATTTGCCCGCCGCGCCTTTGCCCGTGCGCCATGTGATCCTGCCCTGCCCGCGTGTTCCCTTGGGAATGACGATGTACCCGCCAGCGGCCAGATCGGCGACCGTGGTGAAATCGAAAGTATCGCCCTCTTTCTTCTCTTTGGAAGATACGATGGCGCTGGGCGTTACAACCAGTTCGGCATTGGCGGGGAGCACGATTTCCACGGGCGCAGCGGGCAGAGCCGATGCCGCCGCTGGAACGGGGGCCGGCACAGCCATGACCGGCGCTGCGGGCTCAACAGGCGGTTCCTGTGCAACTGCAACGCTGGTCAGGCCCATCAGCGCAGCCGGTAGAGCCACGATCAATCTTTTCATACTCACCCCGCGCTGGTCAGAAATACCGTAAACCGATACCCCCCACATGCGCAGGTTCAGGTAAACAATCCATTTTCGAGTGAACGACAATGACCGATGCTTACCAAGGGCGATGGCGCCCGATGGAAGAGGCCGACCTGCCCGCGATCACGGCGATCTCCGATGCCGTCCATGGCGATTACACCGAACCGATGGCGGTCTACGCCGAGCGGCTTGCGCTCTATCCTGACGGCTGCGCCGTTTTGGAACGGGACGGAGCGGTCACTGGTTTTCTCGTATGCCATCCCTGGCTTGGCGAGAATCCACCCGGATTGGGCAAGCCCATCGGCGCGATCCCGTCGCAGCCCGACCATTACTATCTCCACGACATCGCCCTGCTGCCTTCCGAACGCGGATCAGGCGCTGGAAAGGCGGCGGTGGCGCTGGTGGAGCAGCAGGCAGCGCGCGCTGGTCTGGCCACGATCGTGCTGGTTGCAGTCAACGGCGCCGACAGCTTCTGGTCGAGCCAGGGCTTCGTGTATGCCCCGGGCCACGCAAGCGGACCTTACGGCGCCGGCACCTTTCTGATGCAGCGAGACCTTTAGGCGATTACTGCATGCCCTGCGTTGCCACGAAAGCATTGAGCCTGCCATGCAGGACGTCGCGCAGGCCATCGTCGATCCACGCCGCGTCAAAGGCATTGCGGGTCACGGTCACGAGGTCAGCTTCAGTAAAGCCCGCCGCCTCGTGCGCCATCAGCATGTTCTCGTTGATGTAGAAGCCTTGCATATAGGCTGGGTCATCAGAATTGAGCGTCAGCCGAAGGCCGAGATCGAGCATGCGCCTCGCGATCTTCTGGTTGTCACCGGGACGGCACACTTCGTTGGCGAAGGGGCACACAGTGAAGAACAGGCCCTTCTCCTGCGCCTTTTCGATCAGTTCCGGGCGATCAAGCAAGTTTGCGCCATGGTCGATGCGCTCCACCCCGATATCATCGATGGCTTGCCGGATGTGCTCGTGGGTATTCGCCTGATCGAGATCGCAGTGCATCGTCAGGTGATAGCCCTCCTCCCGGCCGCGCGCGAAGATTTCGGCGAACTTGGCCGGGGGATTGTCCTTCTCGTCGGAATCCAGTCCGAGCCCGACGATCAGGTGCTTGTAAGGCAGCGAGCTTTCGAACACCGCCATCGCCGATTCCGCGCTGCGCTCTCGCACGAAGCACATGATGAGCTGCGACATGATGCCAAAGTCACGCTCGGCCTCTATCCTCCCGCGCGTCAGTCCTTCGATGATTTTGCTGAACGGCACGCCGCGATCGACGTGCTGCTGCGGGTCGAAGAACATCTCGGCATATAGCACGTTCTGTGACGCGACCTTGGCAAGGTAGCCATAGCACAAGTCGCGGAAATCCGGTTCCTCAAGCAGCACGAAACTGCCTTCGTAGAACACGGTCAGGAAGCTGGGCAGATCGTGGTAGATGTAGCTTTCGCGCATCGCGGCGATATCGGCATACGGCAATTCCACCCCGTTTCGCGCGGCCAGAGCGAATCTCATCTCCGGTTCCAGCGTCCCCTAAAGGTGGACGTGCAATTCGGCTTTCGGCATCGCCGCGATGAAATCCGTGATCTGCCCCATATTGCCCCCGATTTTCGCGGCGGTGCCATGCGCACCTTTGCTTCGCAGTTGCAGCATAGCCTGCAAAACGCGGTGAAAGCAAAGAAGATGTCGCGCCCGGCCAAACGGGACTTGGGGGTGGACCTTGCGACCCACCCCCGCGACGCGACCGCGCCGCCGCGCCTGTCCACGCGGTTATCGGGGTCGCTAACGACAACCGCGTTTCGAGCGAGCTCTCTAACCGTCGATGGCCCGGCCTGGTGCCGGGAGGCGAGCGTTCTGCCGAGAAAAGCGCGAACGGCTCGCAATAAGGGCACGCTATGCTAAGTGCTGTTTTGAACACAAGCAGCATTTGCGCCGCCGATCCGTCCGGATCGGTGCGAATTTTGCCCCCAATGTGACGCTAAACTCGGTGGGGCGCTCGCAACCTTGCCGAGACGCCGCCAACCCGCGTTAGAACAGGCGCGCCTGCCGCACCGCAGCCTCGATGAACCCGGCAAAAAGCGGGTGCGGATCGAACGGCTTGCTCTTGAGTTCTGGATGGAACTGTACGCCGACGAACCAAGCATGATCGGGCCGCTCGACGATCTCGGGCAACAGGCCATCGGGCGACATGCCCGAGAAGATCAAGCCGTTGCTTTCGAGCGCCTCGCGATAGGCGACATTGACTTCGTAGCGGTGGCGATGGCGCTCGGAAATCTCGTTGCTGCCATAGATTGCCGCGACATGGCTGTTGCTCGATAGCGTAGCCGGATAGGCGCCAAGCCGCATCGTGCCACCCAGATCGCCGCCCTCGGCGCGCTTCTGCAAGCCGTCGGTGCTCATCCATTCGGTGATGATACCAACCACCGGTTCCGTCGTTGCGCCGAACTCGGTCGACGACGCAGCGCCAATGCCTGCCGAACGCGCGCCTTCGATGCAGGCCATCTGCATGCCCAGGCAGATGCCGAAGAACGGCACGTTGCGCTCCCGCGCGAAGCTAACGCTGGCGATCTTGCCTTCGGTGCCGCGCTCGCCGAAGCCACCGGGCACCAGAATGCCGTGCATAGGCTCCAGCAGCGCGGCGATTTCAGATGATTCGCGCTCGAATATTTCGGCGTCGATCCACCTGATGTTGACCTTGACCCGGTTGGCAATGCCGCCGTGAACCAGCGCTTCGTTCAACGACTTGTAGGCATCGGGCAGACCGACATACTTGCCCACCACGCCGATCGTTACTTCGCCTTCGGGGTGCTCGTAGCGGTCGGTAATA
Source organism: uncultured Novosphingobium sp. (assembly GCA_964502105.1). Lineage (GTDB taxonomy): Bacteria > Pseudomonadota > Alphaproteobacteria > Sphingomonadales > Sphingomonadaceae > Novosphingobium. The sequence goes on from CAZCUS010000028.1 coordinate 5,988, forward strand.
TCGTCCCAGCGCGACAGGACCGGCGCGGGCGTCGACAGGCCAAAGTGGTGCAGGACTTCGGCGTCCAGCCCTTCCTTGTGGTACTGCATCGGCACGGCGTAGATGTTGGGCGCGTCGAGCGCGGGGATCACTGCCTCGCGGCGCACGTTGCAGAACAGCGCGATCTTGGCACGCTCGCTTTCGGGCAAAGGCCGGTCGCAGCGGCACAGCAGGATATCGGGCTGGATGCCAAGTCCGGTGAGTTCGCGCACCGAGTGCTGGGTCGGCTTGGTCTTCAGTTCACCGGCAGCGGCAATATATGGGACCAGTGTCACGTGGACGAAGCACGACTGCTCGCGCCCCAGCTCGTTCCGCAACTGGCGCATGGCTTCGACGAACGGCAGGCCCTCGATATCGCCAACGGTGCCGCCGATTTCGCATAGCACGAAATCGAGATCCTCGGTCTCGGCCATGGCGAACTGCTTGATCGCGTCGGTCACGTGCGGGATGACCTGCACTGTCGCGCCCAGGTAATCGCCGCGCCGCTCCTTGGCGATAATGTCGCGGTAGATGCGGCCCGAGGTGATGTTGTCCGCCTGTCGCGCCGAAACGCCGGTGAAACGCTCGTAATGGCCAAGGTCGAGGTCGGTCTCGGCCCCATCGTCGGTCACATAGACTTCGCCGTGCTGATAGGGGCTCATCGTCCCTGGATCGACGTTCAGATAGGGGTCGAACTTGCGAATTCGGACCTTGTAGCCTCGCGCCTGCAGCAGTGCTGCAAGGCTGGCGGCCATCAGACCTTTGCCAAGCGAGGAAACCACGCCGCCGGTTATGAAAATATGCCGCGCCATGGGAGTTGGGCCTTAAGATAAACGGGTGCCTCAGGGCAAGCGCCCAGAGGCAGAATCCACAGGTCAGAAGTGCGAAAGGCCGGGCAGTCCGTCAGACGACGGTCATGCCCCGGCCATGTTATTGCTTGGTCGAGCCCGCAAGCGGATCATCGGCCGGTGCGGGAGCGACGGGAGCTGCCGGCGCACCCTGCGCGGGCACGCCCTGATTCGCTGCGCCAGCCAACGGATCGACCGGCTGCTGTTGCACCGGAGCCGCGGCATTACGCTGCAACGACGTGTCGATCTCGCGCCCGGTCGTCACATCGACTGCCAGCGCGGCCAGAACGATGCTGAGCACCACGAAAAGCGTTGCCAGAACCGCCGTCGAGCGAGTGAGGAAATCCGCCGCGCCGCGCGCCGACATCAAGCCCGAAGGGCTGCCGCCGACACCGAGGCCGCCGCCTTCGGACTTCTGCATGAGAATCACGAGGACCAGCAGCGTTGCAACGATGGCCTGAAGCACGGTCAGGAAAATGAAGAGGGACATCCCGTTCTCAGTCTTTACCGGGGCCACGGCCCCATAAGTTCAAGCCGCGCAGATAGGCGCTGGAGGCTTCGCGCGCAAGCCGCACCCGCCGGCACCATCGGCGCGGGGGATACGGCATGCCAATCGATCAGTTGTCGAGCGCCGCCGCCGCACCGACGATAGCCATGAAGCTCTCCGCCGTAAGGCTTGCGCCACCGACCAGCGCGCCGCCGACATCCTTGACCGCCAGCAGCTCGGCGGCGTTGTCCGCCTTCACCGATCCGCCGTAGAGAATGCGCACGCCGGCACCGTCCTCGCCGTAGATCTCGACAAGCTTGGCACGGATCGTTGCGTGCATGGCAGCAACGTCATCGATGGACGGAACCCGGCCTGTGCCGATTGCCCAGACCGGCTCGTATGCAACGGTCAACTTCTCAAGCGCGCCTTCGCCGCGCGGCACCGAGCCTTCGATCTGGCTGGTCACCACGGCCTCGGCCTGGCCGGCATCGCGCTCGGCCTCGGTCTCGCCGACGCAGACAATGACCGCGAGGCTGGCGGACAATGCCGCATTCGCCTTTGCCTGGACAATGGCATCGGTCTCGCCATGCATCGCACGGCGCTCCGAATGGCCGACGATGGTGAAATCCGCGCCCGCGTCCTTGAGCATCGCGGCTGAAACGTCGCCGGTAAAGGCGCCGCTGTCCTGTGCATGGCAGTCCTGGCCACCGACGCCAATCAGTTCGACAGCGTCTCGCACCCGAAAAAGCAGCGTCGAAGGCGGCGCCACCGCAACCTGCACCTTGGGAAAACGGGCGGCCGAACGATCGATCGCGCGGGCCTCGGCCAACATTGCGCGAGTCCCGTTCATTTTCCAATTGCCGACTATATAAGGCAAGCTTGCCATCGTTATCCCTGTCAAATCGCGCCGAATCTTGAGATCGGTCCGCGTTGACGGCGCTGCTAGGCCAGCACGCCCCCGGTTGTCAAAGCGCAGTCCACCTTGCTCGCATAACTTCGCGGCTTGCCATTGCAGGAATCCGCGTAGCCCCTTAAAGCCTCGCCGCGTCCACGCGGAAACTCGATTTCCGCCAGAAATATCGCTGATTGGCCCGCTACATGCTTCAATTCGTCCGTAACAAGATCCAGTCCAAGATCGGGGCCACCATTGGTTTCGGCATACTCGTTCTGATCGTCATCGCGTTCGCCAGTGGCGATATCGCCAATACCGGCGGGCTTGGCGGCCTGGGCGGCGGAACCAGCGTTGCCAAAGTGGGCGGCGAGAAGATCGACAACGCGATGCTGAGCGAATCCGCGACGGCAGCGCTGGAGCGGGTCAAGCAGGACCAGCCAACGATGTCGATGAAAGCCTTCGTCAATGCGGACGGGCTGGAAAAGGTTCTCGACGAACTGATCGATCGCACCGCGCTTGCCGTGTTCGGCAACAAGATCGGCGTTGTTGCTGGTGATCGACTGGTGGATAGCGAAATCGCCGCAATGGGCGCGTTCCAGGGACCAGACGGCAAGTTCAACGAAGTGACCTTCCGTCAGGCAATCCAGCAGCGCGGCATCTCCGAAGGATTGCTGCGCAAGGATCTGCAGCAGGGCCTGATTGCGCGCCAGTTGCTCGTCCCTGCGGCATTCGGCGCGATCATGCCACGCGATATGGCGACCCGCTATGCGACCTTGCTCAAGGAACGCCGCGAAGGCTCGGTGATCGTCCTGCCCTCGCTGCTGTTCGCACCGCAGAAGGAACCAACCGATCCTGAACTGCGCGCCTTCTACAAGGTCCACGCCAATGAGTTCATCCGGCCCGAACGCCGCGTGATTCGCTATGCGCTGTTCAATGACAGTGTGCTCAAGAACGTGCCTGCTCCGAGCGATGCCGAGATCGCCGCGCGCTACGCCGAGACCAAGGCGCAGTATGCCGCGCAGGAAAGCCGCCGGATCGTCCAGTTGATCGTCCCGACCGAAGCCGCCGCGAAGGCGATCATCGCTGAAGTCGGTGGTGGCAAGTCGCTCGAAGCCACTGCGACCAGCAAGGGCCTGAGCGCCGCACCGCTTGCCGCCTCGACGCGCGAACAGCTTACCAGCCAGTTCTCGCCCGCCGTCGCCACTGCGGTATTCGCTGCGCCAGTCGGAAAGCTGGCCGCGCCCGCGAAAAGCCCGCTCGGTTGGCACGTGGTTCGCGTCGAAGCGATCGACAGTCGCCCGGAGCGCACGCTCGATCAGGTGAAAACGGAAATTGCTACGATTCTCTTCGTCGAAAAGCGCCAGGCGGCGCTGACCGATGTGCTCGAGTCTGCCGAGACGCAGTTCGACAAAGGTTCGAGCTTCGTCGATGTCGCCAGGCAGCTGGGCCTGAAGACCGAGACTACCGGCCAGATCGTCGCGGACGGCAATCTCTATCTCAAGCCCGGTGAGACGATCCCCGCCGAACTGCGGCCGGTCCTCGAAACCGCATTCTCGATGGAGCGCGAGGAGCCGCAGGTCGCCGAAGTGGAACGCGGCAAGACCTTCGTGCTCTATGACGTTACCGACATCTCACCCTCGGCGCCCGCGCCCTATGACGAGATCAAGAAGGACGTGGCGCTGACGTTTGCGGTCACCAAGGGCTCGGAAGCCGCCAAGGCTGCGGCCATCAAGGTGCAGGCCGCGCTTCGCAAGGGCGTACCGCTGGACAAGGCAATGGCGCAGGCCGGACGTCCGCTCCCTCCGGTCCAGCAGGTCGGCATGTCGCGCCCGGACATGATGCGTGCGCAACAGGAAGGCCGCGAGGTTCCGCCGCCGGTGAAACTGATGTTCAGCATGGCCAAGGGCACCGCCAAGGTGCAGGCGGCAGCGCAGAAGCGTGGCTGGTTCGTCGTGTCGCTGCGAAGCATCGTTCCCGGCAAGCTGGAAGCCAATGACCCGTTGATCCAGGCCGCGCAGCGCGAGCTGGGCCAGGTCGCCGGCAACGAATATGTCGAGGCACTGCGCAAGGCGATCGCCAAGGACATCGGCAGCACCCGCAACGATGCCGGCATCAAGGCCGTGCGTGACCAGCTTGTTGGCGCGAACAGCGCCGGCAACTGATCGAACGTCGGGCGCTAGGCATGGCAAAGGCAGGCGAGACTGCAGAAGCATTGGTGCTGCTCGGCGAAGGCAAACCGGCGCTGCTGTGGCGGCGGGTGATTGCCGACACCGAAACCCCGGTCAGCGCAGCGCTCAAGCTGTTCGAGCCGGGGCGCGGCGATTTCGTGCTGGAATCGGTCGAAGGCGGCGAAACGCGCGGGCGGTATAGCTTGCTTGGCCTCGATCCCGATCTCATTTTCCGCGCGCGCGGCGATGCCTGCGAGATCAATCGTCATTGGCAGACCGATCGCGAGGCGTTCGCACCGCTTGCCGGGGGCAGCCTTGCGCAGCTTCGCGCCTTGGTCGAATCCTGCCGGCTCGACCTTCCACCGGAGTTGCCCCCGGCGCTTGCCTGCGTCGTCGGCTATTTCGGTTACGAAACCATCGGGCTGGTCGAAAAGCTGCCCCGCGCGCCCGACAGCGCGCTGGAACTGCCGGACATGCTGTTCACGCGGCCCTCGCTGATACTGGTGTTCGACCGCCTGAGCGACGAACTGTTCCTCGTCGCGCCGCTATGGCCGTCAGCCAAAGACCCGGAAGCCGCAATCACCGCCGCGCAGGAGCGCATCGACGATGCCATGCGGCGCCTGTCGCTGCCGATCCCCGTGGCGACCGCAGCCGCTGACCTGCCCGAGCCGCAACTGACCGCGATGACTTCCGCCGAAGACTACCGCGTGATGGTGCTGCGGGCGAAGGAATACATCGAGGCTGGCGACATCTTCCAGGTCGTGCTGGCACAGCGCTTCACTGCCCCGTTCACGCTGCCACCGATCACGCTCTACCGCGCCCTGCGGCGGATCAACCCCTCACCGTTCCTCTATTTCCTCGACCTGCCCGGCTTTGCCCTGATCGGATCGAGCCCCGAGATTCTCGTGCGCGTGCGCGATGGCGAAGTCACGATCCGGCCGATCGCCGGCACTCGCCCGCGCGGCAAATCGGCGGCCGAGGACAAGGCCAACGAAGTGAGCCTGCTCGCCGACCCCAAGGAGCGCGCGGAACACCTGATGCTGCTCGATCTTGGCCGCAATGACGTCGGCCGCGTGGCGGCGGCAGGCACGGTGGAAGTGACCGACAGCTATACCGTCGAGCGCTACAGCCATGTCATGCACATCGTCTCGAACGTGGTCGGGCAACTCGACACCAAGCGGCATGACGCCATCGACGCAGTGCTTGCCGGATTCCCCGCCGGGACCGTCAGCGGCGCCCCCAAAGTGCGCGCCTGCGAAGTCATCGCCGAACTGGAGAGCGAAACACGCGGCGCCTATGCGGGCGGCGTCGGCTATTTCGCGCCCGATGGCTCGGTCGATTCGTGCATTGTCCTGCGCACCGCCGTGCTCAAGGATGGGGTGATGCATGTGCAGGCCGGAGCGGGCATTGTCGCCGATTCCGACCCCGCCTATGAACAGCGCGAGTGCGAGGCCAAAGCCGGTGCCCTATTCGCCGCCGCGCGCGAAGCAGTCAGGATCGCGGGCGAGCCGGGCTTCGGGCAGTGAAACGAGTGGTGGCAGTGCTGGGCGCGCTGTCTCTCGCAGGCTGTGGCGGCGACGGCGATGCGCAATCGTCGGCCAAGGCCAGCGAGGCACCCCCTCCCCCGCCGTGCGAGAACGCCAGCTTCGAAGGCGTGTCGCTGACCCACTGCACCGCCGATCCCAAGTATCACCGCATCTCCACGGTGCTCGGCCCCAAGGGCGGCGCACCGTATCGCAGCCTGTCGCAACTCGCGATCGAGCGCGCCAACCGCAATCCGCCGGTGGCATTCGCGATGAATGGCGGCATGTTCGATGAGGCCGGGCAACCGATCGGCTACTATGTCGAGAAGGGCGAGCGCCTGCACAAGCTCAACCGCGCCAAGGGCTGGGGCAACTTTCACCTGCTCCCCAACGGGGTATTCTACGGCAGCGGCGACAAGTGGGCAGTTCGCACCGCCGAGGACTTTGCCGCCAAAGTCGAGCATCGTCCCGAGTTCGGCACGCAGTCCGGACCGATGCTGGTGATCGCCGGCAAGCTCCACCCAAAGATCGACGAGGACGGCGAATCCCTCAAGCTGCGCAACGGTGTGGGGGTAGACCGAAAAGGTCGCGCGCACTTCGTCATCAGCGATGCGCCGATCTCGTTCGGCAAGCTGGCGCGCTATTTCCGCGACGTGCTGAAAACGCCGAATGCGCTGTTCCTCGACGGCAGCGTGTCTTCGCTGTGGAACCCGGAAATGGGCCGCATAGACGGAGGGCCACCGCTCGGCCCCTTGATCGTCGTCGAGAAACGCGCAAAGGCCCGCTGATGATCCTCGTCATCGACAATTACGACAGCTTCACCTGGAATCTGGTCCACTACCTGATGGAACTGGGCGCCGAGGTCGAGGTCGTGCGCAACGATGCCCTGTCCGCCGGGCAGGCCGTGTCAAGCGGGGCGCAGGGTTTCCTGATCTCGCCCGGTCCGTGCACACCGAACGAAGCGGGCATCAGCCTTGATCTTGTCGGAGCCTGTGCCGATGCTGGCAAGCCGCTGATGGGCGTGTGCCTGGGCCATCAATCCATCGGGCAGTATTTCGGCGGCACTGTGACTCGCGGCGGGATGATGCATGGCAAGACATCGCCGGTCACGCATGATGGCAGCGGCGTGTTCGCCGGCCTGCCCTCGCCCTTCACCGCGACGCGTTATCACTCGCTGATCGTCGAGGACATTCCCGAAGCGCTGCTGGTCAACGCGCGATCTGATGACGGCCACGTCATGGGCTTCCGCCACCGCGACCTGCCCATCCACAGCGTGCAGTTCCATCCCGAAAGCATCGCTACCGAACAAGGCCATGCACTGCTGGCGAACTTCCTCCAGCTTTGCGGTATCGAGACCCGGCTGCCGGCATGACGATCACGCTGCCCGCCATCGCCCATCCACTGGACGAAGCCGAAGCCGAAGCGGCGTTCGGCGCGATTCTGGACGGTACGGTTCCCGATGACACCATTCCGGCCTTCCTGATCGCGCTGTCACAGCGCGGCGAAACCGCGAGTGAGATCGCCGGCGCCGCGCGCGCTATGCGCAGCCGGATGATCCGTATCGAAGCGCCGGGCAACGCGATTGACGTGTGCGGCACCGGCGGGGACGGGCACCACACTTTGAATGTGTCCACTGCCGTGGCATTGGTCGTCGCCGCTGCCGGCGTGCCAGTCGCCAAGCATGGCAATCGCGCGGCCTCGTCCAAGGCCGGCGCTGCCGATACGCTGGAAGCGCTTGGCCTCGATCTCGAGCGCGCCATGGAAACCGCCGAAGACACGCTGGGTGACATCGGCATCTGCTTCCTGTTCGCCGCACGCCACCATCCGGCGATGGGCCGGATCATGCCGATCCGCAAAGCCATTGGCCAGCGCACGATCTTCAACCTGATGGGACCGCTGGCCAATCCGGCGATGGTCTCGCGCCAGCTCGTCGGCATCGCCCGCCCCGCATATGTGCCGATCTATGCCGAGGCGCTGGCCCGGCTCGGCACGACGCAGGCGATGGTCGTATCGGGCGACGAAGGGCTCGACGAACTCAGCCTCGCTGGCGGAAACGAACTCGCCATCGTCGATGCCGATGGCGTGCGCATGGGGCGTATCTCACCGGCGGACGCGGGTCTGCCCGAGGCGCCGGTTTCCGCGCTGCGCGGCGGCGATGCGCAATTCAACGCCGCCGCCTTGCGCCGACTGCTTGATGGCGAACCCGGACCTTATCGCAATGCCGTGCTGTTGAACGCCGCCGCCGCCCTGGTCCTGGCCGGCGCTGCCAGCGACTGGATGGATGGCGTCGAAGAAGCCGCCGAAGTGATCGACAAGGGGCTGGCCAAGGCCCTGCTCGATTGCTGGATCGCGACCACCTCGCGCTGAAGGAACCGGCCGCACAATGTCTGATAAACTCGCCGAAATCTGCGCCACCAAGCGTGAGGAAGTCGTCAATCGCAAGGGCTTTGCGACGATGGCAGACCTCGATGCCGCTGCCGCTGGGCAAACCGCGCCGCGAGGCTTCCGCGCCGCGCTGGAGGCCAAGGCAGAACAAGGCTTTGCCCTGATCGCCGAGATCAAGAAGGCGTCGCCGTCCAAAGGCCTGATCCGCCCTGACTTCCGCCCCGCCGAGCACGCGATCGCTTATGAGCGCGGCGGCGCGGCGTGCCTCTCGGTGCTGACCGATGCCCCCTATTTCCAGGGGCACGAGGACTATCTGGCCGAGGCCCGCGCGGCTTGCGGCCTGCCGGTGCTGCGCAAGGACTTCATGGTCGATCCCTGGCAGGTCGCCGAAGCGCGCTCCATCGGGGCCGATGCGATCCTGATCATCGTCGCCGCGCTGGACGATGGCGCGATGGCCGAAATCGAAGCGGCAGCGCTGGAGCGCGGCATGGACGTGCTGGTCGAAGTCCACAGCGAGGCCGAGATGGAGCGCGCCGCCCGGCTGACGTCACGCCTGATCGGCGTGAACAATCGCGATCTCAAGCGCTTCGTTACCGATATCGGCACGACCGAGCGCCTTGCGCAGCTTGCGCCTGAAGGCACCCTGCTGGTGAGCGAGAGTGGCATCAATTCACACGCCGACCTGCTGCGCCTCTCGGCCTGCGGCACGCGCACATTTCTGGTCGGCGAAAGCCTGATGCGCCAGGATGACGTCGAAGCGGCGACGCGCGCATTGCTGGGCTGAAAGCCCCACATCTGTCATGAGGCAGCGATGAGCAAAAGCCTGACCCACATTGACGCCGATGGCACCGCACGCATGGTCGATGTCGGTGCCAAGCCTGAAACGCAGCGATTGGCTATCGCATCGGGCCGCATTCGCATGAGCCCCACGGCACTGGCCGCGATTCGCGCAGGCGACGCGCCCAAAGGCGATGTCCTTGGCACCGCGCGGATCGCCGGGATCATGGCGGCAAAGCGCACCTGCGATCTGATCCCGATGTGCCACCCGCTGATGCTTGATGCCGTCAACATCGATTTCGCGTTCGAGGATGACGCCGTCCACGCGACGGCGACCGCCTCGCTTACGGGCAGGACCGGCGTGGAAATGGAAGCAATTACCGCCGCTTCCATCGCACTTGTCACAATCTATGACATGGCCAAGGCGCTCGACAAGGGCATGGTGATCGAGGACATCCGCCTGATCGAAAAGCGCGGCGGCAAATCGGGCTTGTGGCGCGCGACCGAGCCGTCCGAATGATCAAGGCGCCGCCGATCCCGCTGGACGAAGCGCAAGCACGCCTGCTCGCGCTCGCCGCTCCGCTGCCCATAGAGCGGCTCGATCTGGAAAGCGCAACGGGCCGCTATCTTGCCGAGCCGCTTCACGCGCGCCGGACACAACCACCGACCGATCTCTCTGCGATGGATGGTTATGCCGTCGCACCCGGAGATCTGGAGGGACCGTGGCAAGTGATCGGCGAGAGCGCCGCCGGGCATGCGTTTGCCGCGCCGGTTTTGCCCGGACAGGCCGTGCGGATCGCCACGGGCGCCATCGTTCCGGAAAATGCGGGTTCGGTCATCCTGCAGGAGGACGTCAGGCGTGACGGCACAACTCTTGTACTGACCGGCGACCTGCCCGTGCCACCGCACAAGCATATTCGCGCCAAAGGTATCGACTTCACGCTGGGATCGCAGGTTCTGGCGACAGGGATCAGGATCGGACCGGCGCAAGTGGCGCTGGCGCTTTCGGCGGGACATAGCCAGTTGCCCGTCCACCGCAGACCGCGCGTTGCCATTATCGACAGCGGCGACGAGCTGGCCGCCGTTCCCGAACTTTGCCGTGTCGATCAGATCCCGGCCAGCAACGGCGCGATGCTCTCGGCCCTGGCGCGAACGCTGCCATGCGATGTGATCCGGCTGGGTCCGGTTGCCGATACGATGCCCGCGCTTGCCGCCGCATTCACCGCCGCCGAGGATGTCGACGTCATCGTCACCAGCGGCGGGGCTTCGGTCGGCGATCACGATCTGATCAAGCCCGCGCTTGCCGAATGGGGCGCAGATATCGAGTTCTGGCGCGTGGCAATCAAACCGGGCAAACCCATTCTGGTGGCCACTCGGGAAAGCGGTGGGCGCCGTCAGATCGTGCTCGGGCTGCCCGGCAATCCGGTTTCCAGCTACGTCACCGCGTTCTTCTTCATGCTGCCGCTGCTGCGCGCCTTTCTGGGAGCAACACAACCATTCCCGATAACGCTGCGCACGAAACTCGCGGCGCCCATCAAGGCCAATGGCTCACGCCGTGAGTTCGTCCGCGCCGTGTGGAACGGGCGGGCCGCTACCCCGCAACCGGTGCAAGATAGCGGCGCCTTGACGTCGCTTGCGGGGAGCAACGTGCTCATCGATCGACCAGCGCACGCTCCTGCTGGCGCTGCGGGCCATGAGGTCGAGGCCTTTCTGCTCGAAAATGGCGGACTTGCTTGACGTTACCGCATTCGTTGCTTACTTGTTCCTCAATTGTTCGCAAATGAAGTCCAATTTGGGGCGCGGGCAGAACAGATAACGGCATGAGGCAGCGCAGATGTTGACACGCAAACAGCACGAACTGCTCCGGTTCATCCAGACCCGGCTCGAAGCAACCGGCATTTCGCCCAGTTTCGAAGAGATGAAGGAAGCGCTCGATCTCAAATCGAAGTCGGGCGTGCACCGCCTTATTTCGGCTCTCGAGGAGCGCGGCTTCATCCGCCGCTTGCCCAATCGCGCGCGCGCATTGGAAGTATTGCGACAGTCCGAAGAGATGGTGCGTCCTGCGATAACGCCGCCTCAGGCTGTGGCCTCCCCGCCAGCGAACAACAATGTGCCTGCACCCTTGATGCAGTCCCCGGCGGCCCGTTTTGCGGCCAACGATGTTATCGAAATTCCGCTGCACGGCCGGATCGCCGCCGGTGTCCCGATTGAGGCTATGGAAGGCCAGACAATGCTGCCGGTGCCCGCCGCGCTGCTGGGCTCTGGCGAGCACTACGCGCTTGAAGTCTCGGGCGATTCCATGATCGATGCCGGCATCCTCGATGGTGACTTCGCCCTGGTAAAACGCACCGACACGGCGCGTGATGGCGAGATCATCGTGGCGCTGGTTCGCGGTGAGGAAGCGACTCTCAAATACCTGCGCCGCGAGAACGGCCTGATCCGGCTGGACCCCGCCAATGCCGCGTATGAACCGCAGATCTACGAACCGGCAGAAGTCATGGTGCAGGGTAAGCTTGCCGGCTTGCTGCGCCGCTACAACTGACCGGGCCTCGCGGCCTAGACTCACACAGCGCCGCGCCACCAGCCATGACGGCCCTGTGTCTCGGCAACGGTCCGGATTTCACCGTCTAGGAGGTCGATGGTCAAGCCGCCGGTGCGTGAGAGCAGGAAGCGATCGGCCTTGATCCAGCGCGGGCGGCAACTGCGTGGCAACCATCGATCGCCGATGACGATGTCGCTGCGGGCACAGGCTGCGGCCAACGCACGCTCGGGCACGGCAGTACGGCCACGGGTCAGCAGCAGATGCCACTCCCGCCCTTCTCGGTTCAGCGTCGTCGTGCAGAACTCTGCATTGCACCGAGCTCCGTGCCAGTCCGCCAGCATGCGCAGATCGCCGTTCATGCCGGCCAGTTCGGTAAGGTTATCGCGCACGAAGTCGCTGCGGCTGTCGCGCAGTACGAGCAATTCGCCTTTCGCTTCGCCGGCAATGCCGACATGCCGGCCATCGCCCGAGATGAAAATATCGGGTGGGCGCAAGGTCGCTAGGCTCAGCGCGCCGATGGCCGCCGGGATCAAGCCAAGCAGCCGCACTTTTCCGCTCCACAGCGCCAGCCATAGTCCGCCAAGGACGAACAACGCAAAACTGCCGCCGCCCATCGCGGGCAACATCGTGATCGCTCCGGGGCGGCTTGCGACCCAATGCGCGATACCCAGCAGCATCGACAGCGCCTTGCCGGTCAGCCACCAGACGGGTGCGCCGAGGCCGAAGATGTCGAGAACCAGCGCCAGCGCTTCCAGCGGCATGATGACCAATGTGGTCAGCGGGATGGCAATAACATTGGCCGCTGCGCCGTAGGCTCCGGCGCGATGAAAGTGAAACAGGCCGATTGGCGTCAGCGCCAGTTCGATGACAATTCCCGTCAGCAACAGCAGTGCAAGATGGCGCAGCGCGCGCATCCCCCAGCCTTCTTCGCCTGGAGCAAGGAAACGGCGCACCGGCGACGCCCCGCTCAGCGCAATCAGAGCCGCGACGGCAGCGAAGCTGAGCTGGAAACTCGGCCCAACGACCGCCTCGGGCCAGAACAGCAGCACGACGAACGCTGCAACCGCCAGCATCCGCAGTGACAGTGCCTCGCGCCCGAGCGCCAGCGCCAGTAGCACCAGCAGCGCGCTGACACACGATCGCACCGTCGGGACTTCCGAGCCGGTCAGGATGGTGTAGCCCAGCCCTGCCAGCGCGCCCGCCCCCGCTGCGACGATGGGCAAGCGCACGCGAAGCGCCAGCCACGGGAACAGTGCGAGCAGGCGCAGGACCACGATGTAGGCGGCCCCGACCACAGCGCTGACGTGCAAGCCGCTGATCGAGAGCAGATGCGACAGACCTGAATCGCGCATTGCCGCTTCATCGGCATCGGTGATCCCGCCGCGGTCCCCAGATGCCAGCGCCGCCGCAATGCCGCCCTCGCCGCCCGGAAGTCGCGCGCGGACGTGCCCGGCCAGGCTCGATCGCGCCGCCGACAGCAGTTCGTCATCGGTGCCGGGATCGCGCACCACAATCGGGCCGATCACGCTGCCGGTCCCGGCCAGCCCGGCGAACCAGGCAGTGCGGGCAAAGTCATACGCTCCGGGCAGCATCGGCGGCGCCGGCGGCATCAAACGCACTTTCACGCGGATGTCCGCGCCGGGAGCGACTTCCTTAACGTCCTGTGCCTGTGGCAGATTGACGCGCACCCGGATCGCACGGCCCGTTCCTGGCTCACGCGTGGCCAAGACGATGCGGATGCGATCGCGCGCCGGCTCATCCTGCCGCGCGAGCACGCGCGCATCGATGGTCGCGACAACGGGCTTGGCGATGGGGACCGCCCCGATCAGCGTTGATTTCGCCCAGATCGTCAGACAGCCGCCGGCGAGCAGTAGCGGCAGCACTATCCCGGCGAGCCGCAGGTGCGGGTATGGCCCATCGGCCCTTAAGAGCACCACGGCGGCAAGCGATATGGCAAGGCCGAGCATAACCAGCGCGGCCCAGTCCCAAGCCGTTGGGGTCGCGAACCAGGCGACGACGCCGGCCGCGAAAGCCACGACCAGCCACGGCGCGCGGTCGAACCCGGCATTGCCAAGAAATTGCTCAATCGCGGGCAAAACCCTCGACAAGAGCCGCGCGCTGTTCCATGGCAAATGTTGCAGTGCAGCGCTCCCGGCTTGGTCCGTTCGCGGCACTTTTGAGCGCGTGGCGGAGCTGGCCATGCGCATCATAGGACATGATGGGACGGATAATGGCAAGTGGCAGCGCAACGAGCGGATTGACGGCGAAGAAGCCAGTCGTCACGCGGTTCGCCCCATCGCCCACGGGATATCTTCATATTGGCGGCGCGCGCACCGCGTTGTTCAACTGGCTCTATACCCGCCATCACGGCGGCCAGTATCTGCTGCGGATCGAGGATACCGACCGCGCCCGCTCAACGGAGCCTGCGATCGAGGCCATTTTCGATGGCCTGACCTGGCTGGGTCTGCAGGGCGACGAGGAACCGGTTTTCCAATTCGCCAGGTCCGACCGTCATGCCGAAGTGGCCAATGCGCTGCTGGCGAGCGGCCATGCCTATCGCTGCTACCTCACGCCCGAGGAACTCGCCGAGCGCCGCCAAAAGGCGCAGGAAGAACGTCGCCCGTTCCGCATCGTCAGCGAATGGCGCGATGCCGATCCCAGCGATGCGCCAGAAGGCAAACCGTTCGTGGTGAGGATCAAGGCGCCGCACGATGGCGAGACGGTGATCGATGATCTCGTGCAGGGCACGGTCACGGTGAAGAACGAGGAAATCGACGATTTCGTCATCCTGCGTTCGGATGGCACGCCGACATACATGCTGGCGGTCGTGGTGGACGACCATGACATGGGCGTCACCCATGTCATTCGCGGCGACGATCATTTGAACAACGCTTTCCGTCAGCTGGCGATCATCAATGGCATGGGCTGGGACGCGCCGGAATATGGCCACGTCCCACTGATCCACGGCTCCGACGGTGCGAAACTGTCCAAGCGGCATGGCGCGCTGGGTGTTGATTCCTATCGCGACGATCTTGGCATTCTGCCCGAAGCACTATTCAATTATCTCCTGCGTCTGGGCTGGGGCCATGGCGACGAGGAAATCATCTCACGCGAGCAGGCGGTCGAGTGGTTCGACATCGCCGGTGTCGGCAAGTCGCCCTCGCGCTTCGATCTGGCCAAGTTGCAGAACCTGAACGGGCATTACCTGCGCGAGGCCGACGATGCGCGACTGGCCGCGTTGGTCGCCGCGAACCTGGGTGGTGCGCCGGATCTGGCTTTGCTGAAAAAGGCGATGCCGGTTCTCAAGGTTCGCGCCAAGGACATCAACGAACTCGCCGAAAGCGCAGCCTTCCTGTTTGCCGCGCGCCCGCTTGAGATGTCCGAAAAGGCGCTCGCGCTGTTGACCGATGAAGGGCGAGATCGCCTGGCGGCAATACTTGTTTGTCTGACCGATGAATCCGGCTGGACTTTAGCGGGGCTGGAAGCCAGTCTCAAGGCGATGGCAGAGGCTCAGGGGTTGGGTCTCGGCAAGCTTGCGCAACCTTTGCGAGCAGCCCTGACGGGTCAGACGACTTCGCCAGGGATTTTCGATGTTTTGGTCTTGCTCGGACGGGACGAGAGCCTTGCTCGCATTGCGGCACAGGCAAAAGCTCCCGCCGGGCTGTAAATGTAAGGAGTGAGTGCAGGTGGGTGACGTAGCGAAGCTGAGCGCCGGCGGCGGCGATTACGATTTTCCCGTGCTCAAGGGCAGCGTTGGGCCGGATGTCGTCGATATTCGCAAGATGTATGCCCAGACGGGTCTGTTCACGTTCGATCCGGGGTTCACTTCGACCGCAAGCTGCGAAAGTGCGCTGACTTACATCGATGGCGACGAAGGCGTTCTGCTCCATCGCGGGTATCCGATTGGCCAGCTCGCCGAACATTCCAGCTTTATGGAAGTCTGCTACCTGCTGCTGAACGGCGAACTGCCGATCCAGGGCGAGCTAACCAAGTTTTCGACCACGATCAGCCGCCACACGATGCTGCATGAGCAACTGGCCACGTTCTATCGTGGTTTCCGCCGCGATGCCCACCCGATGGCCATCATGTGCGGCGTTGTCGGCGCGCTCTCGGCGTTCTACCACGATTCGACCGACATCGCCGATCCCGAGCACCGCACGATCAGCTCGCATCGCCTGATAGCCAAGATGCCGACGATCGCGGCAATGGCGTACAAGTATTCCATCGGTCAGCCCTTCCTCTATCCCGACAACAACCTCAGTTACACCGGTAACTTCCTGCGCATGACTTTCGGTGTGCCGGCGGAAAAGTATGAAGTGAACCCTGTCGTCGAGAAGGCGATGGATCGTATCTTCATCCTGCATGCCGATCACGAGCAGAATGCCTCGACTTCGACGGTTCGGCTGGCTGGTTCGTCGGGTGCCAATCCTTTCGCGTGCATTGCAGCAGGCATTGCCTGCCTATGGGGCCCGGCGCATGGCGGCGCGAACGAAGCCGCTCTCAACATGCTCAAGGAAATCGGCACGCCCGACAAAATCCCGCACTATATCGAGCGGGCAAAGGACAAGAACGATCCGTTCCGCCTGATGGGCTTCGGCCACCGCGTCTACAAGAACTACGATCCGCGCGC
>CAZCUS010000029.1:0-12958 GCA_964502105.1 uncultured Novosphingobium sp.
GGTGCTCGTAGTCTTCGATGGCGACCGAAAACCGAACCGCCGGATAGCCTCTGGCGAGGAACGGCACCTGATCGCCGCCGCGCCCCATGCGGTCGGTCCGCCACACCTGTCGCACCGTGAAATCGGGCTGCACGCTTCCGGCAAGCCCCGCGATGTAGCGCGAGAGGCTGCGCCCGGGGCTATCGTTCTCGCCGCCGAAGCGGGTTGCGGCAGCTCGGGTAGCGTCGGTGGCATCGGCACGCGGACCTTCGGAGAACACCCGCACAACACGGTCATCAACCATGCCATCCGATCCGCGCGAGCCACCGACGATATCATTGTTGAGCACGGCCTTGACCGTCCAGCCCTGCTGCGCGGCATAATCGGCCAGCAGCTTGCCGCCAAGCAATCCCTGCTCCTCGCCGGACAGGGCGGCATAGACGATGGTCACGGGAAACTTGCGCTGCGACAGCACCCTGGCCGCCTCCAGCACCAGCGCCACGCCAGAAGCGTCGTCATTCGCGCCTGGGGCATCCTGCACGGCGTCCATGACGTCGGACACGCGGCTGTCGATATGGCCCTGCACAATCACGACCTCGTTGGGCCGCTCGGTGCCGCGCTGGATCGCGATGACGTCGATCAGGCGGGTCGGCTGCGGCACCCGATCGCCCTGCACCACGGTTTCCGGCTTTCCGACGTCCAGGCAGCCGCCACACGCCTTCGCGGTGCGACGGAACGCGGCCTCGGTCCAGCGCAGCGCCGCGCCGATCCCGCGCTTGGGGTCGGTCTGCGACGACAATGTGTGCCGTGTGCCGAACGAGACCAGCTTTTCCACATCGGCGCGCAGCCGAACCTCGGACACATCGTCCGGCGATTGCGCGATGGCGGCGCCGGATGCGCAGAGCATGGCGCCGGTCAGGATGATCTTCAACATGACGCCGAGTGTCGCGGTTCGGCACCGGCTTGGCAAGCCAGCACCGCCGCGACTTGGCGCAAGCCCTCAGTAGGACCGGGCGACGAATATCCGCTCGACCGCAGGGAGCCCTGTCAGGATGCAGGTGCCTGTAGCGGGGGCGGCATCGATCGGCGTATTGCGGATGGTGAGTTTCAGCTCCTTGAGCTTCTTCACGACGTTTTCCAGCTCCTCGCCAGTCGGGCGCGACCAGCTCAGCTCGACCCAACCGGGATAGCGCTTGTCCTCGGCGAAGAACGCCGCGAGCGCTTCCATGCTGTCGACATCGCTGCTGATCTGGGCGTCGCGGCGCGCGGTCGCCTCGGCGTGGAGCGAGGTCTGGATATCTTCCAGTTCGCCCGCAGCAATCCCGAGAAAATCGTCTTTCGGCATCGCGCGGAAATCTGGCTTGGCGGCATCATTCCACAAGCGGTCGCGGCGCAGGACCGAAACCTGGCCCGCGGCGGCATCGCGCCCGCCGATCTCGAGGATCAGCGGCACACCCTTCTTGACCCAGGCCCAGCGCCTCTGCGTGGCCTTGCCCGGACGCTTGTCGAGCAGCACGCGCAGCGGTTCGCCCAGCGCGCTTTGCGCCACCAGAGCGCGGCGGATATCCTCGCAATATTCGAGCAGCGCGGCGTCGCCATCGTCCTCGCGCAGCATCGGGAGGATGATGATCTGCTGCGGGGCGACCTGCGGCGGTACGCGCAACCCGTCATCGTCACCGTGAACCATGATGAGCCCACCGATCATGCGGGTGGACGTGCCCCAGCTTGTGGTGTGGCAGTACTGCTGCGTGCCCTCGCGGTCCTGATACTGGATGCCCGAGGCATGCGCGAAACCGGTGCCCAGATAGTGCGAGGTGCCCGCCTGCAACGCCTTGCCATCCTGCATCATCGCTTCGATCGAATACGTCGAGACCGCGCCGGGGAAGCGCTCGTTCTCCGGCTTTTCACCGGCGATCACCGGCATGGCGAGCGGGCCTTCGGCGAACTCGCGATACATTTCGAGCGCGCGCAGCGTTTCGGCCATGGCGTCGTCACGGTTGGCGTGGGCAGTGTGCCCCTCCTGCCAGAGGAACTCGCTGGTGCGCAGGAACATGCGCGTGCGCATTTCCCAGCGGACCACGTTGGCCCACTGGTTGGTCAGCAACGGCAGGTCGCGCCACGATTGCACCCAGCGCGCCATGGCCGCGCCGATCACGGTTTCCGAGGTCGGACGGACAATCAGCGGCTCTTCCAGCTTCGCCTCGGGATCGGGCACCAGCCCGCCCTTGCCGTCCGCGATCAGTCGGTGGTGCGTGACGACGGCCATTTCCTTGGCGAAGCCTTCGACATGCTCGGCCTCCTTGGCGAAGTAGGACAGCGGGATGAACAGCGGGAAGTAGCAGTTCTCAACCCCGGCAGCCTTGATCCGGTCATCCATCAGGCGCTGGATGCGTTCCCAGATGCCATAGCCCCACGGCTTGATGACCATGCAGCCGCGCACACCGGATTCCTCTGCCATCTCGGCTTCGGAAATGACTTCCTGATACCATTGGGCGAAATCGTCATCGCGCTTGGTGGAAAGGGCGTGGCGAATGCCGGGCTTCTGCTGGGGCGTCTTCTGATTCATGGCGCCGCTGTTAGCCGCACTCGCGCCAAGGTTCAAACCTCGCAAAAGCCCTCGTCGAGCATTATGGCCAGATCTTCCGGATAGAACTGCTCTTCCAGCGCCGCGAGGCCAGCCAAATCGAACCAGCGCCAGCTGCGCATCACGGCCTGTTCGAGCGCGGTGTGGCCGCCAGTATCGATTGCGTCCGGGTCAGCACCGGCGGGCAAGGCAACCCGGAAATACCGTTCTTCGGCGGTAACGGGTAGGCCTTCCAGCGTAATGAAATCGGCTGAGCGCCGGGCGATCACCGGCCCCGGATCGGCGGTGATGCCGGTTTCTTCCAGCAATTCGCGGCGCGCGGCCTGCTCGTAAGTCTCGCCGGGATCGACCGCCCCGCCCGGCGTGCACCAGAACGGAGGCCGATCAGCGGGATCGAAGCGAAACAGCAGGATGTGACCCGCTGCGTTCTGCAGGATAATGCGCGCCGCCGGGCGCGCTGCGCGGGCGGTCATGCCGGATTTCCGTAAGCGCGATTACTTGCCGAGCGCGTCGAGCCGCTTTTGCATTTCGGCCATCTGGTCACGCAGGTTCGAAAGATCGTCGGGCTTTTCCGCTTCGGCTGCTGCCTGCTGCGGCTTTTCGGCGCCGGGCATGAAGGCAGAAGCCGCCGCCTTGAACATCGCCATGTTCTGTTCGGCCAGCTTGGCGAGCGGGTTGTTGCCCAGACTGTCCTCAAAGGCCTTGTGCAGCTTGACCTGATTGGCGCGAAAATTTTCCATCGAGGCTTCGAGATAGTGCGGGATCAGCGACTGCATCGAATTGCCGTACATCGAAATGAGTTCGCGCAAGAAATTGACCGGCAGCATCTGCTCGCCGTTGGATTCTTCTTCCATGATGATCTGGGTGAGGATCGTATGGGTTATGTCTGCGCCGCTTTTCGCGTCGAGGACTTTATATTCCACGCCTTCGCGTGTCATTTTGGACAGATGGTCGAGCGTGATGTAGCTGGATGACCGGGTGTTATACAGCCGGCGGTTCGCGTACTTCTTGATGATTACAACGTCTTCACTGCTCGCCGTGGTTTCAGACATCTGTTATCCCTCTGTTCCCGCCTTATGCTTACCGCAGATGCTATCACACCCTTGCCGCAACGCAACAAATTTGCTGCGCAGCAAAACGAAAAACCGACGGAATTCTGCGGACCGGCCTTAGCGACCAAAGCGACTGCCGAGCAGGGTGAGAAGCTCGTACTGCGACAGCCCGCTGATGGCAGCGGCTTGGGGCAGCGAATAAGCGATATCCACCCAGTCCCCTTCGCGCAGGTTCGGCGCATCGGTGAGGTCGATCACCGTCATATCCATGCTGATCCTGCCCAGCACCGGCAGCACGCTATCGCCTGCAAGCACGCGGCCTTTGTCCGACCAGCACCGCAAGTAGCCATCGGCATAGCCAATCGCGATCGTGCCAACACGCATCGTTCGTTCTGCGCGGAAAGTGGCATTGTAGCCAACGGTGTCGCCCGCATCGATGTTGCGGACCTGCATGATCGTCGCCTGTGGCTGTGCAACCTGACGGATCAGGCCGGCCAGTTCGGGACGCGGCACCCCGCCGTAAAGCGCAAGCCCCGGACGTGTCAAATCGCCGTGATAATCAGGCCCCAGCACGATCCCGGCACTGTTGGCAAGACTGGCACGTCGGTGCTTCAGATGCGCCCGTGCGGCTTTCCAGCGTTCGCACTGCAGCGCATTAAGCGACGATTGCTCATCCGCCGATGCCAGGTGAGACAGCAGCACGTCGATGTCCAAGGCCGCGATGGCCAGATCGCCCAGATCGGTTAACGGCAGGCCAAGACGGTTGATCCCGGTATCCACCATCAGGTCGCAGCGGCCGCCGCCAGCATCTTGCCAGCGCCGTGCCTGCGATACCGAGTTTATCACCGGCTTCACGCCTGTCGTCCGGGCGTAGGCAGCATCGGCATCAGTTAACGGGCCGTGCAATACCGAGATTGCCCCCGGCGGCGCTATCTCCAGCAGTTCCGCCGCTTCGGACCAGTGCGCCACGAAAAACGTCTCGCACCCGGCCTCGCGCAAGGTTTGCGTGACTTGCGCGGCGCCCAGGCCATAGCCATTGGCCTTAACCGCCGCCCCTGCCCGCGCCGAACCCGAGAGCCGGTCAAGCGCTGCCCAGTTCCCCGCCAGCGCGTGCCTATCGATGCCGAGCCTGAGTGCTTGCGAGGGTTCAGGCAGCATCGTCTTCAAAATCACGCGGTGGTCCGGATTTGAGGCCCCACCAGCCGACGACCAGCGAAATCGCGACGATGACCCAAGTGTACCACAACCCGGAATAGGCATTGCCGGTCTTGGCGACGATATAGCTGGCGATCAGCGGCAGAAAACCGCCCAGGTAGCCCGCGCCGATATGGTAGGGGATCGACATGGAGCTGTAGCGGATTTTCGGTGGGAACATTTCGGACAGCAATGCCGCGACCGGCCCGTAGGTTAGCCCGGAGAGCCCGCCAAGCACCATCAGCAAGGCAACGATGGCGACCAGGCTGGCGAACGGCGGCGTCTGCTTTGCAAAGTCGTAACCGGCGTTTTCCAGCCAGGCCTTGAGCTGCGCCTGACGCGCGGGCTTGTCGTCGCCCTGCACGCCATTCAGGTTCATCGCGCGCGCGCCGATCGCGAGATTGAGCGCTGCATCACTGGCCGCGGGCTTGAGATCGTAGGAGACCCCCAGCGCCGTCAGATCCTCGAGCAGCTTGCCGCAGGGCGTCGCCTGTTCGGAGGCAAAGGGATCGTATTGGCATGCGGTGCCGGTGATCGTCACCGGCTCGCGCTTGGCCGCATCGGCAAGACCCGGATTGGCGACGGCACCGATCATCCAGAACACCGGGAACAGCAGGATCAGTGTCAGGATATTGCCCCAAATCATCGGCTTCTTGCGTCCGACCCGGTCCGACAGCTTGCCGGCGAGAATGAAGAAAACCATCGAGATCAGGCCGGCGAGGCCGACGACGATTTCCGCCGTCGTCTCATCCATGCGCATGGGGCCCTTCAGGAACGTGAGGCTGGAAAAGAACGCGGTATACCAGATCGTCGTCAACGCGCCGGTCACGCCGAACAGCGCGACGAACAGACGCTTCTTGTTGCCCGGATAGGTGAAGCTCTCGACGAAGGGATTGCCGGCGATCTCACCGCTCTCGCGCATCTTCTTGAAGACCGGACTTTCGTTGAGCTTCAGCCGCATCCACAGCGAGATCGCCAGCAACGCCAGCGATAGCAGGAAAGGCATGCGCCAGCCCCAGTCGGCGAAAGCATCGGCCGGAATCAGGAAGCGGCATGCCAGCACCACGACGACGCTCAGCACGAAACCGCCGACGACGCTCGCCTGGATATAGCCGGTATAATAGCCGCGCTTATTCGGTGGAGCATGCTCCGACACATATATCGCTGCGCCACCATATTCGCCGCCGAGCGCAAGGCCCTGCAGGATGCGGAACAGGATGATGATGACCGGCGCGGCCATGCCGATGGATTCAGCAGACGGCACCAACCCGACGCCGGCAGTGGCGATACCCATCAGCGTGACGGTGACGAGGAAGGTGTATTTGCGCCCAAGCTTGTCGCCGAAATAGCCGAACAGGATCGCTCCGAGCGGACGAAATCCGAAGCCAACCGCAAACCCGGCCCAGACCAGCAGCAATTGCAGCGTTTCGTTGTCGGCGGGGAAGAAGGTCTTGCCGATGATCGAGGCCAGCGTGCCGTAGATAAAAAAGTCGTACCATTCGAACACGGTGCCGGCGGATGACGCCGCGATCACCATGCGCACGTCGGATCCGCTCAGTTCTTCCTGCTCGCCATCTTTTGCGATCGCTTCGGCCACCGTTATCTCCCCCATCCCATGCCTCGGCCTTAGTCGCGCATTCAGCGTGAGGGAAGAAGCTGCATCGCGGCATTCCACGGCAACATGAGTGCGCCATGTCGGGCCGGGTAATCACGGGCGGCGGCTATTGCGTTCAGGCCGGGCCAGTCAGGCATCTCGCCCTGATCCAGTAGCCAGCGGGCTATGGCGCTGCCGGCTTCCTGCACTTGTGCGGCGGTCTTGCCTTTGGCAGCATCGGCGAAGATTGCCGCCGCTGCCTGACCGATGGCGCAGGCCTGGCTTTTAACCCCGACGACATCGATGGCACCATCGGCATCGAGCGACAGGCCGAGCGTAATCGCGCTGCCGCAGGCTTTCGATCGGGCCTCTGCCTGCAAGGGCAATTCCGGATTCCAGCGATATCGCGCGAGGCCAGTAGCAAGCCCGAGTATGTCGGCGGTATAAAGACGAGTGGCCGACATCGCTTAATTACCCTGAATGCTGGCATCAGCCCGTTTCATCTCGTCGCGCCGGGTGGCAATCATCGTGACCATCGCTTCGCTGGCGGCATCGATGAACCGGTAGGTGCGCGCCTGCACGATCCAGGTCGGGCGACCTGCAGGCCCCCATACCGTGTCGTATCCCAGCACCAGTACCGAAAACCCCAGCACAACAATGATCATGCCCTTCACGCCGCCAAAGCCGAAGCCCAGAACCCGGTCAACCGGGCCGAGCACGGAACCGCGGCTCTTGCTGCCGATCCAGCTGGATAGCAATTTCACAGCGGCGTAGGGCACCAGCAACAGCAGTGCGAAGGCCAGCACCGAGGCTCCGGATGCCGTGCCTATCTTCGGTTCGAGTGCCGCCGTCAGCGGCGTGTGCAATCCGCGAATGGCCGCGATCGCCAGCACCCAAGCGCCCAAGGCGATGATTTCCTGCACGAAGCCACGGAAAAAACCGGAGACGGCGCTGGCGCCGACAAGAAGCAGAACTGCAATATCGAAGCCGGTCATCGGGTCGGGAAATTATGCCTGACCGAGCACGCGGTCAACGAGGTTCGGCAACAAGGCCAATTCCGTATAACGCGCGCCGTTTCCAGCAGTTTCCCGCGTCGTTACTGGGCCAAAGGCCTTGGCGAAACCGAGCTTGGCCGATTCGCGCTGGCGGATCGAGGCGTGGGCGACGGGGCGGATCTCTCCGGCCAGCGAAACCTCGCCGAACCACACGGCATCGTTGGGCAGCGGTTTGTCTCCCAGCGCCGAGACCAGCGCAGCGGCGACCGCCAGGTCGGCGGCTGGATCGGACAGGCGATAACCACCCGCGACATTGAGATAGACTTCGGCGTTGGAGAAACTGAGGCCACACCGCGCTTCGAGCACGGCCAGAAGCATCGCCATCCGGCCCGAGTCCCACCCGACCACTGCCCGGCGGGGCGTGGCGCCGCTTTGCAACTTTACAATCAGCGCCTGGATTTCGACCAGTACGGGGCGTGTGCCCTCCATCGCCGCGAACACCGCACTGCCCGACATCGGCTCGTCGCGGCCCGACAGGAACAGCATCGAGGGATTGCCGACTTCGGCAAGCCCCTGCCCTTCCATCGCGAATACGCCGATCTCGTCGACCGGGCCGAAGCGGTTCTTCAGGCTGCGCAGGATGCGATACTGGTGGCTGCGCTCCCCTTCGAAGCTCATAACCACATCGACCATGTGCTCCAGCACACGCGGTCCCGCGATGTTACCGTCCTTGGTCACGTGGCCCACAAGGACCAGCGTGGTGCCGGTTTCCTTGGCGAAGCGGATCAGTTCGAATGCACATCCACGCACCTGGCTGACCGTTCCGGGGGCGCCTTCGATCATGTCCGAATGCATCGTCTGGATCGAATCGATCACCAGCAGCCCGGGTGGGGCCATGCTGCCGAGCGTGGTCAGGATATCGCGTACCGAGGTAGCGGCGGCGAGCCGGATCGGCGCATCGGAAAGGCCAAGCCGTTCGGCCCGCAGCCGAACCTGCCCCGCCGCTTCCTCGCCGCTGATATAGACCGCTTCCGCGCCCGATCGCGCGATGTGCGCGGAAACCTGGAGCAGCAGTGTCGATTTGCCGATTCCCGGATCGCCGCTCATCAGGATCGCCGAGCCGGGAACCAGTCCGCCGCCGAGCGCACGGTCGAACTCAGCAAGACCGCTTGCCTTGCGCTGCAACTTCTCACCCGGCGTGTTCAGCGCCTCGAACCGGATGCCCCGCCCACCGGACGAAAGATCGTGCTTGGAGGAGAACACCGTCTGCGGCGCTTCCTCGGCCAGCGTGTTCCATTCGCCGCAATCGGCGCACTGCCCCTGCCAGCGATGCGTCGTCGCCCCGCAAGCCTGGCAGGCATATTGACGTTTGGGCTTGGCCATGGCGGCTGCATAGACAGAACATTGCGCGAACGCAATTGCCAAGACGCCTTCTGTTGGCCTAGGCTGTCACCAATTGAGGGGATGCGGATTGCGCCAGAAAGAACTGCGGATCGCGCTTATCTGCTACGGCGGAATCAGCCTGGCGGTCTACATGCACGGCGTCACCAAGGAGATGTGGAAGGTCCTGCGCGCCAGCCGGACGTTCTGGTCCGGGCACGACGCGGCGGCGATCGAAGGAAGCGAGGCGGTCTACGTCAGGTTGCTGCGCCTGCTGGAAACGCAGCACGGACTGCGGCTGAGAGTGATGGCCGATATTGTTGCCGGGGCGAGCGCGGGCGGCATCAACAGCGTGCTGCTGGCGCAGGCCATCCATTCCGGCCAGTCGCTTGATCCACTGACCGAGCTGTGGCTGGATCGCGCCGATGTCGATGTGCTGCTCGATCCCGAAGCGCATCAGACGATCGCGCGCGCGGCCAAGTTCTGGGCAGCGCCGCTCGTCAACTATCTGCTGAAGCGGCCGGGGGACGCAGTGACCGCCAGCGTCGCGCCGGAAACGCGCGGCGAGGTGCGCGAGAAGCTGTCACGACTGGTCCGCTCGCGCTGGTTCGAACCACCGTTCAGCGGTATCGGCTTTTCGCGGCTGCTCAACGAGGCGCTTGGCGCGATGGCGCAATCGCCGGACGGCGATCCCTTGTTGCCGCCGGGGCATCCGCTCGACCTGTTCGTCACCGCGACAGATTTTGCCGGGCACCTTGAGGCCCTGCGCCTGCATTCGCCAGAGCAAGTGCTGGAGAGCGAGCACCGGCTGACCATCGGGTTTCGCAAGCAGACTCCCTCGGCGCCGGGCGGTGAACTGGCATCGCCGCTTGAGCTGGTGTTCGCGGCGCGCGCTACGGCCAGCTTTCCCGGTGCCTTTCCGCCGTTGCAGGTGGGCGAGATCGACCAGATGGCAGTCGAAACCGGCATGCAATGGCCGGGCCGTGCCCATTTCCTGCGCCGGGTGATGCCCGAGCATAGCCAGCGCGGCGATGTCGACAACGTGGCGCTGATCGACGGGTCAGTGCTGGTCAACGCGCCGTTCGCCGACGCGGTGAGCGTGTTGCGCGATCGTCCGGCGCACCGCGAGGTGGACCGGCGCTTCGTCTACGTCGACCCCACGCCCGATAGCAAACTCGAGAGCCAGGAAGGCGTGCCGCCGCCGGGTTTCTTCTCGGTGATATTCGGTTCGCTTTCCGCGATCCCGCGCGAGCAGCCGATCCGCGACAACCTGGAGGCGATAGAGCGCCAGTCGGGCGAGATGGCGACGATGCGCGCAATCATTGCCGCCCTGCGGCCCGAGGTGGACGAGGCCGTGGAGAAGCTGTTCGGCCGAACGTTCTTCTTCGACCGTCCCAATCCCAAGCGCCTCGCCGCGTGGCGGGCCAAGGCGCAGGCGGCGGCGTGGGGCCAGGCCGGGTTTGCCTATCACGGCTATGCGCAGGTGAAATTCACAGCGGTGGTCAACCTGCTGGCGAAAGCGGTGTTCGATGCCGCGCCGAAGCTGGGACTGGGGTCGCCCGAGCCGATCGCCCGGCGGCTTTCATCCTATCTCGCGGCAAATGGGCTGGACCGCATGTCCGCCTTGCGCGGCGGTGCCTCGTCCGAAGCGGTGGCGTTCTTTCGTGCGCACGATCTTGCCTATCGCGTGCGCCGTCTTCGCCTGCTGGCGCGGCGCGTCACGCAGGAGTGGGAGAGCGACTCGTCGGTGACCGAGGATGCGCGCGATGCGGCGCGCGGCACGATCCACGCTGCGCTGGCGCTATATCTCGATCAGGAGCCGGCAGCGTCTCTGGGTGAAGCGTTCGCAGAGGTGGCGGCAGAGGTTTTCACCGCCCCCGCCAAAGTGCTGGATTATATCGCTGTGGCCCGAGCGCTGGCGGAACGCGATGCACAAGTTGACGCGATTCTGTCCGAAGCGATGGCCGCGATGCCCGCAACTTTGCGGCGGCACATGCTGCTGTCTTACCTGGGCTTCCCATTCTACGACACGGTATCACTGCCGCTGCTGCGCGGCGAGGGGCTGACCGAATACGATCCGATCAAGGTGGACCGCATCTCGCCTGATGACTGCCATGCCATCCGCAGTGGCGGCGCGCATGGGACCTTACGGGGCACCGAGTTTTACAACTTCGGGGCTTTCTTCAGCCGGGCCTACCGCGAGAACGATTATCTGTGGGGGCGCCTGCATGGCGCTGAACGCATGATCGACCTGATCGCCTCGACACAGCATGACAACGCGGTCGATCCGCGTGTCCTGGCGGGCTTCAAACGCGACGCGTTCCTGGCGATCCTGGATGAAGAGGACGGCAAGCTCGCCGCCGATCCCGATCTTGTTGCAGGAATCCGGCGGGAGGTTTTGGCGATGCCTTTGGATGGATGACGCTGCCCGCTCGGCTTCGCGGCTTACAATGACGATAGGAGCGGGGCGACGTTGGCTTTGGGCTGTCACCAGCCCATGCCTCAGACGGCGCCGTTCCACACATCCTTGATCCGCTCGAAGAAGCCCTTCGATTGCGGGCATTCGTCGCCGGTCTCGGTCTCCTGATATTCGGTCAGGATCTCTTTCTGGCGCGGCGTCAGTCTGGTCGGGGTTTCGACCGCGATCTCGATCACCAGATCGCCGCGACCGCGCCCCTGCAGCACGGGCATGCCCGCCCCGCGCCGGCGCAATTGCTTGCCCGACTGAATGCCGGCGGGAATCTCGACCGTCAGGCGTTCACCATCGACGCCTGGAATATCAATCGATCCGCCCAGCGCTGCGGTCGTGAACGTGATCGGCACCCGCGTCATCACGGTCGTGCCATCGCGTTCGAACACCGCGTGCCGTTTGACATGCAGGAAAATGTACAGATCGCCCGGAGGCGCGCCGAACGGCCCGGCCTCGCCTTTGCCCGAAACGCGAATGCGCGTACCGGAATCGACGCCCGGCGGAATATTGACCTCAAGTTTCTGGGCGGTGTCTACCCGGCCCTCGCCGCGACAGGCGCGGCACGGCTTTTCGATGACTTCGCCGCGACCGTGACACGTCGGGCAAGTCCGCTCGACAACAAAAAAGCCCTGCTGCGCGCGCACTTTGCCGTGGCCGCTGCACATGTTGCAACGGCGCGCTCCAGTGCCGGGCTCTGCCCCTGACCCGCCGCAAGGCTCGCACGACTGCGCGACCTCGATTTCGATCTCGGTCTTGCTGCCGTGGAAAGCGTCTTCGAGCGTGATTTCCATGTCGTAGCGCAGGTCCGCGCCGCGACGGGCTTGTTGGCGGCCACCGCCGCCAAATGCCTGCCCGAAGATCGATTCGAAGATATCACCGATATCGCCGAAGTCGCCGCCTTGCTGACCGCCGCCGCCCTGCTGGAACGCGGCATGGCCGTAGCGATCATAGGCTGCGCGCTTTTGCGGGTCTTTCAGGCAATCATAGGCCTGGCTGATCGCCTTGAATTTTGCCTCGGATTCGCTGCATCCGGGATTCTTGTCCGGGTGAAAGCGCATGGCGAGGCGTCGGTACGAAGACTTGATCGTCTTGTCGTCCGCCGTCCGCTCAACCTCAAGCAGTTCGTAATAATCGATTTCTGTCGCTGACACGTTCCGATTTCCAAACAGACCCTAACCGCCACCGACGCCAAAGGCACCGATGACGGTTACGGTGATCATCAGGACAATCAGCCCTTGTTGTCTTCGACTTCCGAGAATTCGGCATCGACCACGTCGTCACCACCGGCCTGGGCCTCACCACTCGGCGAAGCAGCAGCAGCCTGCTCCTTCTCGTAGATCGCCTGACCCATCTTCATGGCAACTTCGGTAAGCGCCTGGGACTTGGCATTGATTTCGGCCGTGTCGTCGCTGGCGATCGCGGTTTTGGCAGCAGCAATCGCTGCCTCGACTTCAGACTTGAGATCGGCGTCGATCTTATCGCCGTTCTCAGCGATCTGCTGCTCGGTCGCATGGACAAGGCTGTCGGCATTGTTGCGCGCTTCCGCGCCTTCACGCCGCTTCTTGTCTTCCTCGGCAAAGCGTTCGGCGTCCTTAACCATCTGGTCGATGTCGCTGTCGGACAGACCGCCAGAAGCCTGGATACGGATCTGCTGTTCCTTGCCGGTGCCCTTGTCCTTGGCCGAGACGTTGACGATGCCGTTGGCGTCGA
>CAZCUS010000030.1:0-10779 GCA_964502105.1 uncultured Novosphingobium sp.
CGCGGCGCACGATGAAGCCCTCGTTGCCGGGAAGCTGGCCCCAGAAGCCGGGTTCCAGATTGACATCCTCGCGCACCGCCACGGCGCCGGCATCGGCCAACGCGGCGGCGCAGGACGCGGTCACGACGTCGAGCGATTCCAGCGTCGGCGCGCGCATCAACACTGACAGGTGATGGTCGCCGAAACCGACCGAGCCGGTGCCCAGCGCATCGCGCGCCGACATCATCTCACGGCGTTCGGCCAGCGCTTCCTCGTCGGCGGACTTGAGGCGGCGGATGGAAAGATCGATCCGCTCACGCGCGACCTGCCGGTCGGCGGGCGCATAGGTCTCGGTCAGCACCAGTTCGGCGGGCAGGCGCAGCAGCGCGTCGGTCAGGCCGGGCGCGGTGGAGTCGGGATAATCCTTCAGGCTGACCAGCGCGGCAAAGCTGACGCCGTTCGATCCGCGCAGTTCCATCGCGTCGAGCCCGAAGCTGAGCCGGCGATATGGCAGCATGTGGCCGATGTCGGTGTCTTCGGCGGGGCGGCGCACCGGGCGCATCTCGCCGTTGTAGAGCGCCGACAGCAGTTCGAGCACTTCGGAACACTCGCCTGCGGCACCGGTATAATCGCCCAGCATGCGCGCGCCATATGCACCCAGCGAAGCGGTCATCGCGGTCGCAGCAGCGCGCAGCGCGCGGATGTCGGCGGGATCGGCCTCTACCGGGCCAGTCCCCGAGCGCTTCATCATGCGCGAAAGCTTGTCCGCCCAACCCGCCTTGCCGCGCGCCGGACGGCGCACCAGCGTGACGAACTGGTCATTGACATAAAGCGCGCCGGAAGCGGTGCGTGCGCGCCAGCGGGCATCGATATGCGCGGCGATCGGATCCTCGAACGTGCCTTCCATCTCGATATTCACGCGGCGGCGAATGACGTGATGATAAAGTACGAAACGCGAATCGAGCGAGGAGCGCAGCAGCACCTCGCGAGTCGCGGCATGGGCGTTGAGCTCATCGGTATCAGCGGTTTCGAACGCGAAGCCCGGCACCATCAGCGACAGCATGACCGAGCCATCGCGCAGCAACACGACGTTTTCGTCCGCCAGCGCCAGATAGGGCAGGCGGTCCCCCGCCATCGTTTCCTTTTTGCCCCAGCCGCTGAGACCGCTGAAAATGCTGTTGGCCATTCTGGTAGTCCCTTACGGCGCGTAGCTGTTGCAGCCCCAGCGCTGCCAGTTCGGCACGCGCGGGCATTTGCTGACCTTGGCGATCCAAAGGTCGAAGACGCGCGGTTCGCGCAGGCAGGCGAGATAGCCAATGCCATGCATCACCGCAGCAGCAGGCAAGGCCCAGAAGCTCTTGGTGATGAGGAAAACCTCGGTCGTCACCGCAGCGTTGATGATGAAGTAGCTGTATGTAACGCCGGCAAACATCTGCGGGCGGGTCAACGCGCGGTGGACAGGATAGCGTGCGAGGGCCATCAACCAACCGCCGCCGACTGGATGCCGGTCACGATCGATCCGGCACCGAACAGGATGAACACGCCGATGATCACGGTCGCGCCGAATCGCCAGTTCATCCGTCCGGTCAGCATCATGAATCCTACCGCGGCGACTGCCATGACGGCGACCGCCGTGGCGACATTACCCAATAAGGTGCCTTGAAGCCAGCCCAGTGCCGCGACAATCGGACCACTACCGGCGGGATCGGCCGTCGTTACGGCCTGTGCTTGCGCAACTTGTCCGCTCAGCAGAGTGAGCAGCGCGGCAAACGCCGCCAAAATGCGCCGAAATGCATTAGTCGTCATGTTATGAAGTCGAATCACCGCCACCTCCGTTGGTGGCCCGATGCGCCAGTCTCATGACAGCATTGTGACGAAAATTCCGGGTCGCCTTCGGATCCGGTGGACTGGCTCTAGAGTATGGCGAGGGAAAAACCGGGCAGGCGCTTGGCTGCCCGGCTATTCGTAGTCGCTACATATCCCGATATCATGGGACGTCTTTATTTGGTGCGATGCAGTAGGCCGTTCAGCGAGCGGCCTGCGCGTTCCTTTGCAGCACATTCTGCAGCGCAACCCGGGCGGCCGCCCGCGAATCCATCCAGGTGCCGTCGGCCAGTTGCAGATCATAGCGCACGTCGGTGGCGATGGCGGCGCGATAGCTGGCAATCGCCTTGTTGGTCATGCCACTGCGCGCATAGGCGGTGCCGAGGTTGATGAGGGTGCCGGGATCGTTCGATTCCATGGCTTTGAGCTTCTGGATGGCCTGGGCCGACTGGCCCTGCTGCATCTCTTCGTACGCAACTTCCGACTTCTGGTCGGTCTGGGCATCCATTCCCATCGAGAATGCAGCCTGCGCGAACAGTGCGCTGGCGATGAGTGCGTTGACTGACATTTCCGATTCTCCCGATGTTATCTCGATAACAGCATGTGTCCGCCGATTTACGCGGTCCGGCAACAAAATGACGCAACTGTCATAAAACTGCAATGTTAACGTGGATCGCATGAGGCTCGGCGAGTCGCACCGAGATTCGCGGATAGATTAGCCTGCAGAAAGATGATTGTCATATATCAGTCATTTAACTGCATATTACTGTCATCATACCGCCAACAAACTGTCACCCCCCGCGCCTAGACGGCCAACTAACGATGGCGGAGTCGCCGCGTCGTTCGACCTGAAAATGGGGGATCCATTGTGAAGAATATCCATGGCTTGCTGCTCGTAGGCTGCAGCGCGCTCGCCCTTGCCGGCTGCGGACCGAGCGACATTGCCTCGCCCGGAACCGGCGGTGACGTAATCATCAACAACCCCGCTCCGACGCCCACGCCGACTCCGACGCCGACTCCCGGTGCTGGCCTCGTCCAGGCTGCATCGTCGTGCCCGACCATCTCGGCCGGATCGCAGCTCGAAGACGATGGCGTTCTGTCGGGTCCGACCGGTTCTTACCGCGTCTGCACCCTGCCGGACCTTATCGACCGCTCGACCTCGCTGCCGAAGATCGCCGGTCTGGTCTACCAGCTGGATGGCCGCGTCGATGTCGGTTGCGACGGTGGCTTCACTGCACCGAGCAGCGGCTCGCCCGTCACCACTTCGACGGTCGGCTGCCCCAGCACGACTCTCACCTCCGACACCAACGTAACGCTGACGATTGCGCCAGGCGCGATTGTCATCGGCGCTCCTGGCGCTTCGTGGCTCGCAGTCAACCGCGGCAACAAGATCAACGCGTCCGGCACCGCATCGGCGCCGATCATCTTCACCAGCCGCGACAACGTAACGGGCCAGGTCGGTGAAACCTCGCAGGGCCAGTGGGGCGGCGTCGTCCTTATGGGTCGTGCACCGGTTACCGACTGCACCGCCGGCACCGTGACTTCGAACAACTGCGAACGTCAGACCGAAGGCTCGACCAACCCGGCACGCTTCGGCGGCACCGACAACGCCTACAACGCCGGCACGATGAAGTTCGTCCAGTTCCGCTACTCGGGCTTCATCCTGAGCGCGAACATCGAACTGCAGTCGCTGACCGGCGAAGGCGTCGGCACCGGCACCACGCTGGACCACATCATGAGCTACAACAGCTCGGACGACGGTTCGGAATGGTTCGGCGGCAGCCCGCAGATGAAGCACTACATCTCGGTCGCCGCCGACGATGACAGCCTCGACGTCGACACCGGCGCGCAGATGAACGTGCAGTATGCCCTGCTCATCCAGCGTTCGGGCCAGGGCGACGCGCTCATGGAAATCGACAGCAACGGCAACGAATCGGATACACCGCGCACCAAGCTGAACGTCGCCAACTTCACCGCGATCCAGCCGCAGACCAGCAGCAACAACGAGGGCAACGATCAGGCCTCCATCCTGCTGCGTGGCAACTCGGACACGACCTGGATCAACGGCATCATCGCCACGCCGAACAACGAATGCCTTCGCATGAACGGTTCGGGCAGCACGCCGGCAACGCTCAAGGCGTTCTCGGTGGTCCTGCAGTGCAACGCGACGAAGTACATCGGTACCGGCAGCTACAGCGCTGCCCAGGTGGCAACGAACTTCGGCTCGGGCGCCAATCGCAACAACGATGCCTTCACCAGCACGCTCGCCAGCCTGTTCATCAACGGTGCGAACGAGACCGGCGTGACCGCAACCGATCCGAAGACCACCTCGGCGTTCTTCGACACCACCACCTACATCGGTGCGGTGAAGGATTCGGCAGACACCTGGTACGCCGGCTGGACCTGCAACAGCGCAACCGCGAACTTCGGTTCGGGCAACACGGGTGCATGCACCTCGCTGCCCACAACCTGATCACGGCTGCCTGAGTAATACCGGGGGCAGCCGCCAGGCTGCCCCCATCCTTGCATTTGGAACTAGGGGAATTCCGATGTCCTTGACGTCGCGACTGGTCGGGGCTCTTATCGCCTCGTCGGCACTCGTATCGCCTTCAATGGTCTTCGCGCAGACCGATCCTGCGTCGCCCGCCGACCTGCCCCCGCCGGCCGAAGAGGTTGGCCAGCCAGCGGAGGAATCCGCCGCAGAACCTGAAGTCGAAATTTCCATTCCTGGCGGCGGCGGCGACATTGTCGTCACCGGCTCACGCAACCGCAACGTGGCCAAGTCTTCGGACCAGGTGGTCGCCGTTCTCTCCACCGCCGAAATCGCGCGGACCGGCGAAGGCAACATCGCTGGCGCCCTCAGCCGCGTCACCGGCCTCAGCGTCGTTGGCAATGGCCTTGTCTACGTGCGCGGCCTTGGCGATCGTTATTCGCTCGCGCTGCTCAACGGCTCACCACTGCCGAGCCCCGAACCGCTGCGCCGCGTCGTTCCGCTCGACATCTTCCCGAGCGGCGTGATCGCCTCTTCGCTCGTTCAGAAGAGCTATTCGGTCAACTACCCCGGCGAATTCGGCGGCGGCGTCATCAACCTGACGACGAAGGCTGTGCCCAGGGACCCGTTCCTTACCATCTCGATCGGCGGCACTGTCGATTCCGAAACCACCGGTCGCACCGGCTACAGCTACTTCGGTTCGGATTCGGACTGGACCGGGTTTGACGACGGCAGCCGCGATCTCGGGCCGACGTTGACCGACTACTTCGCCAGCGGGGCGATCGTGAACAGCGATGTCGAACTGGGCCGCCAGGTCGGCAGCGAACTCGTCCGCTTCAGCAAGGCCACATCGCAGCGTGTGCGCGATCTGCCGCCAGCTTACTCGATCTCCATCTCTGGCGGTACCGGAGTCGATATCGGCGATACCCGCCTCGGTTTGATCGCTGCTGCCGGCTTTAGCAACAAGTGGCGCAACCGCGATGCCACCCAGCAGGCCTCGCTCAGCGCCGACCTGTCGACGCTGCAGACCGATTTCAACCGCATCACCACCGACAACCGCATCGTCGTCAACGGTCTGATCGGTCTGGGTCTGGAATTCGGCGAAAACAAGATCCGCTGGACCAACCTCTATATCCGCGACACGCTCAAGCAAACGCGTCTCGGCCTTGGCCGCCGTAACGAAACCACCGCTGACTTCATGCAGCAGGACACCGCCTGGTACGAGCGCCAGCTCCTCGACACGCAAGTCGTCGGCGAGTTCAAGCCGGCGGCCGGCCTCTCGATCGATGTGCGCGCTGGCTATGCCCAGACGCAGCGTGAAGCGCCGTACGAATCCAGCTTCGAATACGTGCGCACCAATGCCGCGTCCGATCCTTACGGCCGGCTCTTCGTCAACCGTCTGAACGGCAACAACGGCGAAGCCAGCGTCACGTTCTCGGACCTGAAGGAAGACCTCTACTCGGGCGGCATCGACGTGACCTATCTGGTCACGCCGGACATCTCGGCCACGGTGGGCGGGTATGTCAGCGACACCAATCGCGTCAGCTCGCGTCGTCAGTTCCTGTTCCGCGCATCCAGCAACTTCCCGATCGAAGCCTCGGTGCTGCGCCCGGACCTGCTGCTTTCGCCCGGACTGATCAACGGCACCACAGTCGATGGCCAAACCATCGGCGGCATCGACGTGATCGAGCCGGACACGGCAACCCCGGCGTTCCGCGGCAAGCTGCGCAACTACGCGGGTTACGGCAAGATCAACTTCCAGATCAGCGAAGCGCTCAGCCTCGATGCCGGCGTCCGCTTCGAGAAGGCGCGTCAGTCCGTAACCGCCCTGCAGGTCTTCGCCACTCCGCCGTCGTTCGTCGCTTCCGATCCGCTGCGCAACGACTACTGGCTGCCGGCCGCGACGCTGACTTATCAATTCCGTCCCGACTTGCAGCTCCGCCTCAGCGCTTCGAAGACCATCGCGCGTCCGCAGTTCCGCGAGTTGATCTACCAACCGTATTTCGATCCGGAATCGAACCGCCAGTATCTGGGCAACCCGCTGCTGACCGACAGCCAGCTCTACAATGGCGAAGCGCGCCTTGAATGGTACTTCGCCACCGATCAGCGCCTGTCGGTTTCGGGCTTCTACAAGAAGATCAAGAACCCGATCGAAGCCTTCGTCGTCTCGCTCAGCGACTCGCTGGTCACCAGCTATGCCAATGCTCCGGAAGCGCAGCTCTATGGTGCTGAAGTCGAGTTCCAGAAGTACTTCGATCTGGCCAACATGGGTGGCTGGTTCACCGATCGCCGGGCGATCGTGATTGCCAACTACACCTATTCGAAGTCGGAGCTGAAAGTCGCGGCTGGCGATTCCGTGGCGGTTTATGCGGCGTCGTCGGGCATCGCGACCGACTACTTCCGCAACGGCGCACCGCTCACCGGCCAGTCGGATCACCTCGTCAACCTGCAGTTCGGGTTCGAGAACACCGAGAAGCTGTCACAGCAGACGATCCTGCTCAGCTACGCCAGCGAGCGCGTCGTCAGCCGTGGTCTTAACGGCTCGGTGCCTCAGCCCGACCTGATCGAGCGGCCAGGCTGGAACCTGGATCTGGTTGCGCGCGAAGGGGTCAACTTCCTCGGCCAGGAATTCGAACTCAAGTTCGAAGCCCGCAACCTGCTCGGCACGCGCCACCGCGAATACCAAACCGCAGGCGATCGCACGATCGAGTTCAACACCTACGATGTCGGGACGACCGTCTCGATGTCTGCAGCGATGAACTTCTAGGATACTTCCCAAAGGGGCCCTGCCCCCGGGACTTTACCTGACACCCGGTCGCAGCAATGCGGCCGGGTTTTTGGTTGGTGGGGGAGTGGGCGGCGGTGCCAAGGTCCTGACGAATGTCAGGAGCGCACGAAACGAAGACTCGCTAACCAGCCCCCTCGAACACCGACCAACCCGTCTTTTGCACCAGCCGCTCCAGCGCCTGCGTGCCCAGTTGCGAGTTGCCGCGTTCGTTCAGCCCCGGCGACCATACCGCGATCGAGGCGACCCCGGGCACAATCGCAAGGATACCTCCGCCCACGCCGGACTTGCCGGGCAGACCGACGCGGAACGCGAATTCGCCCGAGCCATCGTAATGCCCGCACGTCATCATCAGCGCCAGAATGCGCCGGGCGCGCTGCTGCGAGACCACCGATCGCCCGGTGGCGGGATGACGCCCGCCGTCCATCAGGAAGCGGCCAGCCATCGCCAACTGGTTGCAGCTCATGGCGAGCGCGCACTGGTGGAAATAGATCCCCAGCGTCCGCTCGACAGGATGCACGACATTGCCGAACGCGCGCATGTAATTGGCCAGTGCCACATTGCGAAAGCCGGTTTCCTGCTCGCCGCGCGCCACCTTGTGATCGATGACGATGCTGTCATCGCCGGTCAGCATGCGCATGAAGCGCAAGAACTCGGCAATCGCCTCGCGCGGTTCGTAACGACCGAGCAAGATGTCGCTTACCACGATGGCACCCGCGTTGATGAACGGATTGCGCGGGATGCCCTGTTCGGTTTCCAGCTGAATGATCGAGTTGAACGCAGTGCCCGAAGGCTCGCGCCCCACCCTGCGCCACAAGGCATCGCCGACCGCGCCCAGCGCCATGGTCAGGCTGAACACCTTGCTTACGCTCTGGATGGAAAACGCTGTATCCGCATCACCGGCTGAGTACACAGTGCCGTCATGTCCGACGATGGCAATGCCAAACTGCCCCGGATCGACATTCGCAAGATCGGGGATGTAGCTCGCAACAGTTCCCCGCTGGCTCGCCTGTGCCATCTCGGCAGCGATTTCATCGACGATGGATTGCAGATCGGCCAACGCGTCCCCCGACAATAACGATGTCCTGATTGCCCCGCCGCGCGGAGCGACGCCAGCGCCAATATTCGCATCTTGCGCTCCGCTTGTCCGGCACGTAATGCACACCCGTCATCTGGGGAGTAGCCAGCCGCCGCACGGCGGGCCTGTGTGTCAACATACTTGGTCGAGAGGCCATGGCATGCAGGGAGCGGAGCGATCCGTTCGGGCAAGACCAATGACATCGCGCTGCCGTCCTTGCCGGGCGGGTGGTGCGGTGTCGTTGTGTTTGTAGCTCGCCCGGCCCGGAGACGTCTTTTGGAAGCCCTGCTCACTTCAACCGCCGTGGTCGCGCTCGCCGAAATTGGCGACAAGACTCAGCTGCTGGCCATCGTGTTGGCCACACGGTTCAAGCGGCCGGTGCCGATCATCCTCGGCATCCTGTTTGCCACGCTGGCCAACCATTTCCTTGCCGCCCTGGTGGGCGAGCAGGCGGCATCGCTGCTGGAAGGCCGCTGGTTCCGCTATCTCGTCGCCGCCTCGTTCATCGTGATGGCAGGCTGGACGCTGATCCCGGACAAGTTCGACGAGGAAACCGAAGCAAGGCCGCGCAAGATGGGCGCGTTCCTGTCTACCCTGATCGCATTCTTCATCGTCGAAATGGGCGACAAGACCCAGATCGCCACCATCGCGCTCGGTGCGCAATACAAGGCAGTGCTCCCGGTGATGGCCGGCACGACACTGGGCATGATGATCGCCAATGTGCCGGCAGTCTTCCTCGGTAACGAACTAATCAAGCGCGTGCCGCTGGCGACAGTGCGAACGGTGGCGGCGCTGCTGTTCCTGGTGATCGGGTTGTGGTTGCTGATCCAGACCGCGGGGTGGATCTAGAGGGTTTAATCCGGCCGAGTCATTTGTTGGGTGCGCCATTCGCATCCGCGAATGGCTTGCGGCACCAGCCCACGCCCCCACCCGGCCTCCCACGAGTGTACCATAGATGGGAGGCCGGGTGGGGGCGTGGGCCGGTGCCGCGTAAGGTTCTGACGGATGTCAGGACCGCACTAAACGATATCGAAAACATATCCGAGCGAGCGGACGGTGCGCAGCGGATTGCCCGCGCCGACCGCGCGCAAGGCGCGGCGCAGTCGGCCGATCCACACGTCGACAGTCCGCTCGTCCACCGCCGGCTCCTGCTTGCCAAGCGCGCTGATCAGTTGCCCCCGGGTAAACACCCGGCCAGGATGCTCGACGAAGTAGCGGAGCAGGCGAAACTCGTTAGGCATCAGCGAGAGCGGCTTGCCCTTCCAGCGCGCCTGGAACGCGGCGACATCGATCATCAATTCGCCTTGCGACACGCTGCGCGTCGAATTGGCGTCATGCTCCAGCAGATTGGCGGCCAGCACCCGGTCCAGCAACGCGGTGCGAGTCAACGGGCCGAGCATGTAATCGTCCGCCCCGCTGCGCAGCGCGCGCTTGCGGTCATCCTGGTCATCATCTTCGAGGATCATCGTGACGTGCGCCTGCGCGGTCAGCGGATCGCAGCGCAACCGGCGGCAGACTTCCAGTCCGGATATCTCGGGCAGAACCCAGTCGACGAACGCCCAGAGCGCGCCCTCGATCAACGGCAACTCGTCAAGGTTGGCCCAGTGGTGCAGGACGAGCGCAAAGTCATCGTGACGGAATGTCGCCATTCCGCCTTCCAGTTCTCGCGTTAGAAGAATGTCGATCCGCCGCATCGTCCCCCGGCCCAGCTTGTAGAGCGTGGCTGCTTTGACGCGGCAATGTGACGACCACGTGACATATCGGCGACGCTTGGATGAAACCTTGAAGGCAATTGCCGATTGGGCCGCAAACGCCCGAAATTCCGGCATTAGCGACGTCGCAAGTGTCATCGAACTGACCGCGTAACGTCACGGAGGCGAAACGCGGCAAGGATAGGGACATGCGTGGAAACAAAAGGGTTTCACGCGCATGCAGTTCGACGAAGGCGGCACTCTTGCCAAATATGCCCGCTCCGCCATCGGGGCTGGCCCGGTCAACGGCTTCGCTGCCGCGAGCTCTGGAATCCCGCCTTGGCTCGATATTCCCGACCCCAAGGGTTTTCGTCCCAAGCGCAAGTATCGCACCGTGTGGATTTCCGACATCCACCTGGGCACGCGCGGCTGCAACGCCGCGATGCTTGTCGATTTCCTGCGCTCGATCGAATGCCAGACGCTCTATCTGGTTGGCGACATCGTTGACGGATGGCGGCTGCGCAAGGGCTGGTACTGGCCTGATGAGCACAACGAAGTCGTGCGCCGCATCCTCAAGATGGCGCATCGCGGCACCCGCGTGGTGTTCATCGCGGGCAACCATGACGAAATGCTGCGCGACTATGCCGGCATGACCTTCGGCGGCGTCGAACTGGTTCTGGAAGCGGTTCATGAAACCGCAGACGGTCGCAAGCTGCTGGTCACCCATGGCGACGCATTCGACGGCGTCGTGCTCTACGCCCGCTGGCTCGCGTTCCTGGGCGATACGGCTTACGGGCTGCTGCTGCGCGCCAACATCGTGATGAACGCGGTACGCCGCCGGTTCCACCTGCCCTACTGGTCGCTCTCGGCCTACATGAAGAAGCGCGTGAAAAACGCGGTCGCTTTCATTTCCAGCTTCGAGGAAGCAGTG
>CAZCUS010000031.1:0-6021 GCA_964502105.1 uncultured Novosphingobium sp.
CGAAATATCACGATTACGACAGCGAAATCAGCGACTTACTTGGAGAATGTGGGATGAATCGGTTCAGGTCCTCAACGGCTCCAGCGCGTTTCTGAACGGCGCCGCGCCGGGTGGCACGGGGATCGGCGGTAGCGTCAACCTGATCCCCAAGCGTGCAACGGCGGACCCCATCACCCGCGCAACCATCGGCTATACCGGGCCCGAACATGTCGGCGGTAGTTTCGACTTTGGACGTCGGCTGGGCAGCAATGGCGAATGGGGCATCCGCGTTAACGGTACAGCCCGCGCAGGCGATGCCTCGATTGATGACGAATTTCGCAGCACTTATGTGCTCGGCGGGGCGATCGACTATAATTCCGGCCCCTTCCGCGCGACGCTCGACCTTGCCTATCAGCGGGTCAAGGTATCGCATTTTCGTCCCAAGCTGAGCGTCAACACGCTGACCGAGATCCCGCGCGCGCCTGACGCGGGCACTAATTTTGGCCAGCCCTGGCAATATACGACGCTGCGCGACGTATTCGGCCAGTTCCGCATGGAATATGACGTCGCCGATAACATGATGGTCTATGCCGCTTTCGGCGCGCGCGATGGATCGGAAGAAGGCGTCTACAGCACGCCGACCCTGGAAAACCTCAACGGCGAGATTACGGTCAGCAGTTCGTTTATTCCGCGGACTGATAATAACGAGGCTGCAACCGGTGGCGCCCGTGTCAGGCTTGGCGGCGGCGGCATCACCCACGAGTTTAATTTCGGCGGTTCGATGAACTGGCTGGTCAACCGCAATGCTTATGAATTCTATACCTCGTCGGCAGGGCGCAGCAAACTCTACGCTCCGGTCGAACTGCCACGTTCATCGACGGTGTCGTTTCCCGCCGGTGGGAACCTCACGGATCCTTTTCCGATTTCGCGCTCACGGCTTTCCAGCATCTTTGTTTCCGACACGATCGGTTTCTGGGATGATCGCATCCTGCTGACCGCCGGACTCAGGTTGCAGACGATCACGGCCAAATCCTATTCCTATGCGACCGGCGCGCTGGTCAGCGAATATGATGAGGACAAGGTCACGCCGGTTCTTGGTCTTGTGATCAAACCGACAGAGGGCCTGTCGCTCTATGCCAACCGCATCGAGGCGCTGGTGCAGGGCGCAAGCGCGCCGCCGAGCGGTGCAAATCCGACAGGCGGCGATCCGTTGCCAGTGACCAACGCGGGTGACATTCTTTCACCCTTCGTTTCGGAGCAATATGAGGTTGGCGGCAAGCTGGCGCTCGGCCCTGTCGATCTGTCGCTCGCTGTGTTCCAGATCGACCGCGAAACCGCGATCCTGCGCCCCGACCCGAACAACGCTGGCGCACTGCAGTTCGGCCCCTTTGGCATCCAGCGCAATCGCGGCATCGAGTTTACCGTGGCGGGTGAGCTTGCCAAGGGGCTGCGCCTGATCGGTGGCGGGTCGGTCATCGAGGCCAAGCTGCGCCGCACGCAGAATGGCGTCAGCGACGGCGCGCAGGCGGTGGGCGTGCCCGAATATACGTTTAACGCCAATGTCGAATGGGATGTGCCCTTCCTTCCCGCGCTGACTTTGACCGGGCGGGTGGTGCACACGGGGGAGCAAGCGGCCAATATCGGCAATAGCCTGTTCCTCAAGGACTGGACCCGGGCCGATCTCGGCGCGCGGTATGTGGCTGTGGTCGGCGGCAAACCGATGACCTTGCGCGTAAATGTCGATAATATAGCCGACGCGGATTACTGGGCTTCCGCCTTCGACAGCTTCCGCCCCGATCTGCAGCTGGGTGCCCCTCGCACCTTCAAGGCTTCGGTTACGTACGACTTCTAGACGGAAACTGCCGGACGCAGCGGATTTGCGCCTGCAGCGTGCCTGGGCTCCGACGTAGCAGAGATAGAGTCACGCAGCTTCGCGAATGGGCGATAGTACCCAGACCTGTCTCCTCCATGACCGTCAAGCTGGGGATTGCGGTCGGCGGGTTTCGCGCAGCTTTCTAACAAAAGAAGGGGCCGGCCGCCGGACAGAGGGAGGATGTCCGACGGCCGACCCGTGCCTCACCATGCGACCCGGGAGGCAACATTATGCTGGTTCTTACCCATGTCCTCGGCCGGCGACAGA
Organism: uncultured Novosphingobium sp.; assembly: GCA_964502105.1. Taxonomy (GTDB): domain Bacteria; phylum Pseudomonadota; class Alphaproteobacteria; order Sphingomonadales; family Sphingomonadaceae; genus Novosphingobium. The sequence continues at coordinate 2,120 of CAZCUS010000031.1, forward strand.
TGTCCAAAGGTGCAGGGTGGCCGGGTGCTTCGGCTACTTGCGCCCATCACAGGCCGGACCAGTTGAACATGCAGGCCCGCCCCAAAGTTCATATCGTTCGGCCTTATCGATCGTGAGAGGATGCACCGTGCACATCATCCCTCCACCCTCCGATCCTGCCGACCCACCTAACCCCCAGCTGATTGTCTGGTTCGATGGTGCCTGTCCGCTATGCCGGCGGGAGATTGTGGCCATGCGGTGGCTCGATTTTCGAAAACGGATCATGTTCGTCGATCTTAAAAGTGGAGGGAGTGACTGCCCGATCGACCGCCGCGCGCTGCTGGCAAGGTTCCATGCTCAGGAGAATGGCGTGATCTTATCCGGTGCGGCGGCATTCGCCGCGATGTGGCGCGCCATTCCGCTGCTGCGCCCCTTGGGCTTGCTTGCGCGCAACCGTACAGTACTTGTCCTCCTTGAAGCGCTCTACGTGCGCTTTCTGACCCTCCGTCCGGCTCTCCAGCGGTGGCTTTCATGAACGATCGATTTCGCAAGGTGCCTGCAGGGCGCCTGTCGCGTCTGATGGGATTTGGGCAGATGGCTGCCGGGATCGGCGGCGCGATGGTGGGCGAGGGCGTCAAGCGGCTGGCGCGCGGAGACCGCCCGCATTTGTCCGACCTGCTTCTGACATCTGGCAATGCAGCGCGCGTGACGGATCAGCTGTCCCGGCTGCGCGGCGCGGCAATGAAGCTGGGTCAGATGATTTCGCTCGATGCCGGCGATGTGCTGCCGCCCGAACTGACGGCGATATTGGCCCGGCTGAGAGATTCGGCGCATTTCATGCCGCCCGCCCAGCTCAACACCGTTCTGATACGTAACTGGGGCCGCGACTGGCGGCTGCGCTTCGCCGATTTCGAGGCACGCCCGATCGCCGCTGCATCGATAGGCCAGGTGCATCGTGCCCGGCTGCACAACGGCCGGCTGGTCGCGGTCAAGGTCCAGTATCCCGGCATCGCGAACAGTATCGACGCCGATGTGGACAATGTGGCTACGCTGCTGCGCCTATCTGGAATCGTACCCGACGGCCTGGACCTAAAGCCTCTGCTCGCCGCGGCGAAAGTTCAGTTGAAAGAGGAAGCGGACTATGTGCGCGAAGCCAAGCAGATGCGCCGCTACGCAACACTTCTGGCCGATGACGACCGGTTTGTCATTCCCCGCCCCTATGATGCACTGACCAGCGCTGACATACTGGTGATGGATTTCGTTGAAGGCAGGCCCATCGAGGCGCTGGAAACGGCAAGCCAGGATCAGCGCGACAAAGCGATGGAAGCGCTGCTCGATCTGGTCATGCGCGAGTTGTTCGTATTTGGCTTCATGCAGACTGATCCCAATTTCGCCAATTATCGCTGGCAGCCTGACAGCGGCCGCATCGTGCTGCTCGACTTCGGCGCCGCCCGGCCGATTCCGCCCGATACCAGCCAGGCCTATCGCGAGATGCTGGCCGCGGGTCTTTCTCAGGACCGGGAAAGTTTATGGTGCGCGTTGATCAAGATCGGGTTCATCTCCCCCGGCATGCGCGCCAGCCACGGACCAGCGCTCGATGCCATGCTCGATACGATCCTGACCCATGTGCACAAGCCAGGACCCTTCGACTTCGCTGACCGCAGCTTCGTGGAGCCGATGCGAAATCTGGCCGTGCCGATCGCGGCAGATCGTGCAAACTGGCACCTTCCCCCGAGTGACACGCTGTTCGTTCAGCGCAAGATCAGCGGGATGGCGTTGATGGCGGCACGAGTGAAAGCGCGGCTTCCGCTGATGACGATGGTCCGGGATCGGCTGGATCACCCCGGGGGGCGTGGGTAGCGCCAAGGCAGCGGCGGGGCTGATGGTCTGAGCCTTGCGCTTCTACCCTTTGGGACATGTTGTGTGTGCCTCATGGGGGGCTATTCCAAGGCCATGAGACGGCAATCTGACACGTTCGATAAAACGGCGGTGCGGCTCGGCTATGCTGGACTCCTGCCGCCAGCTATCTTCGTGTGCATCGCGCTCGCCGATCCGACACAGCGCTGGATCATCCTTGCGGCGAGCTTCGGTTATGCCGCTTTCATATTCAGTTTTCTCGGCGGCGTTTGGTGGGGGCTGGCGATGTCCTCGCGCACGGCGCTGCCATGGATGTGGTTTGCGGCTGTGTCGCCCAGCCTCATCGCGCTCGCGCTGTTTGTGCCTTGGACCTTTGGGTGGGAATGGCCAAGGCCGGCGATGCTGGTACTAGCGGCTCTGATACTGGCCTCGCCATTGGTCGACTGGGCCATGGGATGGCCTGTGCCATTGCCGCAAGGCTGGCTGCGCTTGCGTGTCCACCTTTCGGCCGGGCTCGCCCTTCTGACCCTGATCCTCTCCCTGCTTTAACCCCTGATCAGGCGGCCATACCTTCCGTGCGTTCTCCTATAATCCGGTCAGCCAGCTTGCGTCCCGACAGCCAGGCCAGTTCGACGCGCGGACCCAGCAGCCAGTCTCCGCAGGCGCCCAGACGAAGCGCCGGGTTCCAAAGCGCGCCCTTGTCCGTTCCCCGCGTCATGGCAAAGCGCCAGCGGTGCGCGCTGAGGTTCAGCACTGCTGGCAGCTTGGTGACGCTACTGTGCGCGGCCAGCGCTTCCAGAAGCGCCTGGGCAACACTGGGCGAGGGGTCTTCCAAATGCGCCGCCGACCAGCTGCCCGATCCTTGGACCACCCATGCTTCGGGGCCATCGCGGCCAGGCTTTGCACCGTTGCGGCATGCCCAGCTGATCGGACCGGTCTCACGAATATAATCGACGCCGATGTCCAGCCTGGAACCAAAAACGATCATCGCTGTCCAGCAGGGCTGCGACCGCGCGGTCATGGCCTCGCTTGCCATGCCCAGATCATGCAAGCTGAGGAAAGGCGCCGCCTGCTCTGCAGGAAGCGCTATGATAGCGCCATCGAATGGCCCATGGGTTCCTGTATCGGAATGCAGCAACCAGGAGCCAGCGTCTCGCACAAGTCCTTTGACATGATCGGAAAAGCGGACGTCATGCTGGGAAGCCATATGCCGGATCGGCGCGTTCATGGCCGGCGTGCCGACCCAGGCATCGAAGCCGGCGTCCAGCCAGGGCGCCGCAAGCCCGTGTTTGCTCCAAGTGGCCACCTGATCCACGAACAGCGGATCGCGGGCCGTGAAGTATTGCGCGCCATGATCCAGAAGAACCGGGCCGGCCGGCGTCTCTATACGCCGCGTGGACATTCGCCCGCCGGCGCCCCTCCCTTTGTCAAACAAGACGGCGTCGATGCCGCGAGCGCCAAGCCGGTCGGCACAAGCCAAACCCGCTATTCCGGCCCCGATGATTGCAACGCGCACTGCCTCGTCTCCGCCCGCGCGATCCTATGCGCATCCATCTATCCTGCTTGCGGCAGCCGCTTGCTTTGGGGCAACATGGCCAAAGGGGCAGGACACAGGCCGAATGCTTTTCCAATGGGACATAGACGCGCATGTCACTCTCTGAAATGATCGCCGGCAGCGCGATTGCCGCTGTGATCAGCAACCCGCGACTGGCCGATAACCCGATTGTCGAATGCAACGATGCCTTCATCGCGCTCACGGGATATGAACGTGCGGAGATCGTCGGGCGCAATTGCCGGTTCATGTCGGGAGCCGGAACAGAAGAGACACTGACCGAAACAATCCGATCGGCGATCCGCGAGCGGCGGCCGGTGCTCGTCGAAATCCTGAACTACAAAAAGGACGGATCACCCTTTCGCAACGCAGTGATGGTGGCGCCCGTGTTCGGGAGTGATGGCGAGCTGGAGTATTTTCTCGGTTCGCAAATGGAGGTCGATGCGGACAAAGCCGAGGCGAATGCCTTGCAGTCCGACACAGCCCGGGCGAAAATCGGTAAGCTCTCGTCCCG
>CAZCUS010000031.1:6031-9803 GCA_964502105.1 uncultured Novosphingobium sp.
AAAACCAGGTTCTCGTCGCTATGGCGGCAGGTAAGCTCAACAAACAGATCGCTTATGATCTTGGCCTGAGCGAACGGACGATCAAGATGCATCGGGCGTCGATGCTGCGGACTCTGGCGGTCCGGACCGCGGCCGAGGCGATCAGACTGGCGATCGAAGCCGGCTATTGAGTTTGACCGTCACAGCGCAATGTTGCCGATCAGAGCTGGTCATCCCGGTACTGACGCGCATCGTCATCTCCCCATAAGGCCCAGAACTTCGCGGCGGCTTGCCGGATCATCCTTGAAGCAGCCCATCATGCGACTGGTGACCATCGACACCCCATGCGTCCTGACGCCCCGGCCCGACATGCAGCCATGTTGCGCCTCGATCAGGACGGCGACGCCGCGCGGGCGCAATTCCTGCCAGATGCAGTCGGCGACCTCGGCGGTCAGTCTTTCCTGCACCTGCAGCCGCTTGGCAAAACCATGGAGTACGCGGGCGAGCTTGGAAATGCCGACCACCCTGTCTGCCGGCAGATAGGCGATCGAGGCGGTACCCGTGATCGGCGCCAGATGATGTTCGCAGTGCGACTGAAAAGGGATGTCGCGCAAAAGCACGATTTCGTCATAGCCGCCCACTTCCTCGAAAGTGCGGGCGAGGTGCGTACCGGGGTCCTCGCCATAACCGCCGCAATATTCCAGCCAGGCGCGCGCGGCCCGGGCGGGCGTGTCGAGCAGGCCCTCACGGGTCGGATCATCGCCCGCCCAGCGGATGAGCGTGCGAAAGGCCTGTTCGATGTCTGCTTGGGTCGGCGCTGGCTCTATCGTTGATGGACTTGCCGCACCCGAAAAGGGAGCCTTACTCATATAATTCACGGACATTCCTTCGATCAGAGCGCGGAGAAGAGGAGGCCCAGTACCGTCACGGTCCCGACAGCCAGTGCCTGAAACAACACGCGCTGGGACATCATCTTGTTCTGTTGCTCACTCCGCTTGAGATAAGCGTCTTCGCCGCCCCTGATGAGGTCACCTTCGCGCGCGAACGCCAGTAGACCCCGAACCAGGGCAAAGACCGCACCGGCCGCAAACAGCAGGACCAGTAGTATGAGCACGAACAGCATGCGGGTTCCTTCGGCGAGGACCACCCAGGACGGGTAAGAGCCTCCTCACTCAGTTGCTGTTTCCCGACGGAATTTAACAGATGCCCAAAAGGTCATTGGGAACATGACGCGGGAGGTGAGAGTCCCGCTCGCACCAGTGGCGGCTTCGCCTTCGATCGCCCCGAACAGCCACGCTGAGGACCACCGCTGACCCTTGGGCGCCAAGGGGCGGGTGTCGCGCCTAGTCCAACGATCAACCGCGCCATGCAGCTCGCCGGGACGCGGGCAGAATCATCGCGGCGCTGGGCAAGCGGAAGTATGAGGACAAGGCCCCATCACGGGGAAATATATTCAAGGAAACAAACGCTTGGCGCCGATATTGGCGGAGACGCCGCCAACCGAATAAAGCGCCGAGAGTATCGGGATTCCGGCGATGTTTCCGCCCGCGGCTGGAGCGATACCCCGACTTATACCCCCGGCTCATTTTGGGACGTGTCCCTCCAGTCCATCGGCGCCTCGACCCAGCGGTCGACGTCCGATTCGTACCAAGCGACCAGACCGGCGCTGATGCGCACAGGGCGAGGGAAGGTGCCTGTCCCTATCCGGCGGTAGATCGTCGTGCGCGACATGCCGGTGCGCTGGCGGACGTCACGCAGGCGCAGCAGGTTGTCCCGGGCGCGGCTGGGCGCGGTGGCGGCTTGTGTCATGACAGAAATCCCATGGCGGCCATCTCGGCCGTGTATCGATCGAGAAAATCGACGGCAGCTGCGCGATCGAGGAAAATGCCGGCTTGAGCGTCGCCGCCCAGGTCGAGTGCAACGACGAGTTCGCCCTCTGGGGTTTGGCCTAGGAAGTATCCATCGGCCGGCATGCAGATGCGGTCCGTGTCATCGTTCCGGAGCTGCGCGGCCCGGTCGTAACTGCTGTCAGCCATGATCGCGCTTCTCCACGTCCCCCAACGCGGAAAGGATGATCGGTTTGACCCGCGACCACAGGACGTCGCAGACCGTTTCAGGATCGGCGCCCAGCCGTGCGGCCAACAAAGCTGCAGGAATGGCCATCGCTTGGCCCGAGGCCATGAGAGCAATCATGATTTTGCTGTCCATCGCGGGATGAAGCGCCATGGTGCGATCTATCGCAGCGCAAACATCATCGCCCGCCTTATGGGCAAGGTCGCGCGTCATCTGGTCATAATTAGCCATGAGGCACCTCGGTCCATTCGATCTTGCTCGCGGTCATCAGATCACCTCGTAGAGTTCGATGTCGAAGGGGTGCGGGCGCGCGCCGAATGACCATTTGCAGGCGCCATGGCCGCCAGCGGGCCAGCCGCCGGGCGACTTGACCGCCGTGTCGGTGCCGTTGAACAGCGTCGCGTGAATGCGGCGGTAGCCGGCGACCTCGCCGGTCTCGTCCTGCACGATCGCGTCGTCTGGGCAGCGGCCCGGGTTGCGTTTGCGGGGCACGTCATGCCGCCTCGTCGTCGATCGTTGGCATCGTGTTCGGATCTGGCTCTTTGCCATCCGCAGTCAGCCAGTGCTCGGAAGAGAAGTCACCGTCATCGCAGAGATTGCATTTGTCGTGCTCGATACGCGCAACCCAAGATGGAACATCCGGAAAGTCAGCCCGGCGAAATTCGACGGAGCGCCGGCACGCGCGGCAGTACAGGTCGATGAGGCTGCTCATAGCGGTGCTTCCCACGGCTGGGGCGCTCGGTCGTAACTGAGCATGAGGGGATGGGCCGGCTGGCCGTCGGCGCAGGGCGCGCCGAGCGCCAGCGGCTGGTGCCCAGCTTTGCGGGCGGCATAGTTCACGTCGCGCCACAGGTAGCGCCAGCGGCGTGGCTGCTTGGCCAGCGGTCCCCAGGCGAAGACGACGCGATCGGCAGCGGACATGATCCGGGCGATGTTTCGCGAATTCAGTGGGCCGACCGGATCGGTCACCCGGCCCAGTTCGGTCACGTCAGTGGCGCGCAGGGCGAAAATGTTGCCGACGATCAGTGTGCCCCACTCGTAGCGCTCGCCGAAGCCGCGCAGCTTGCGGATGGTGTGATCGTCGCGCAGCGCGTCGGCAGTCGACGGGTTGACCATAATGATGGCCGTCGCGCCCCCGCCTTTGCCCTCGCGCTCCAGCCGGTAGCGGTAGCGGCCACAGTCGGAGAAGATCGCGGTCATCTGGCGGGTTCCACCACGAACAACGCCTTGAAGCGGTCGCCATAGGAACCGAACGCCGCACCCAGCACGCTCGCAAGCGGCAGTTCGTCCGCGGCTGGATCGAGCCCGGCCTGCTTCATGCCGTGCCGAGTGCCTTCCTCGCACGCGCCGGTGATCAGGCGGAAGTCCTCGATCAGGACGGTGCCGCGCGCCTTGATCTCGGCAAAGAGTTCGTCCTCGTCGAAATCATGCTCCATCGACTTGAAACGCACGTCGCGCATAGCTTTGGCGACGGTCGCGCCGTGGGCGTAATACTCACCCTGCTGTGCGACATAGCAGCGCTTGAGTTTGTCGAGATCGCCGCCACCGAAATAGGCGGCGTGATAGATCGTATAATCTCCCTGCGCCCGCTCCGACAGGATCAGCATCGTCTGGCCGTCGATAGACTTGAGGCGCACCGTCTCGCCGCGATAGGCTTGATATTCGGCGGTCAGGCCCCTCAGATCGACGTCGCCGCCGTTGGAGAAGGTCACGCCCTCGG
>CAZCUS010000032.1:0-5962 GCA_964502105.1 uncultured Novosphingobium sp.
CCATCTCGAAGCCGACGACCGCACTCTCGTCCGCACCTATTGCGCGGACAATCCCCGACTTTCGGCGGGCGCGCTGAGCGCCGCCCGGCATTTCCTGAAGTGGGCACGCGCGCGGAAGATCCCGATCAGAGACCTCGACGCATCGGCCGTTGATCGGTTCTTGCGCCATCGCTGCCGCTGCGACCGCTACAGCCCTACCCAGTTGAAGTGCCCCGTGTATGCGGCCGACACGCGCCGGTTTCTTCGATATCTGGAAGATTCCGGGGTGGTCATGATTGCCGATGATGTCGCACGGCTCGGGCAATATCTGCAGGCCTATGCCGGGAAGCTCAGCGCCGCCCGTTACAGCGAAGTGACTTATTCGATGCGACTGAGCCAGGCCCGCCATTTCGCGGAATGGGCGCTGCAGATGCGTGTTCCGGCCCACGGGATCGACGATGCCATTGGCGACCAATTCGCACATCATGATTGTCGCTGCGGGATCAAGACCAAGCGCGGCAAACGGGTCGAAGGTTCCGGCACCAGGGATCGTCGTCGTGGCGCTCGTGCTTTTGTCCGGTTCCTGCGGGAGCAGAGTTTGATCCCGCCCGCAGCGCCTGACTGTGTCACCGCCTGCGATCCGCGCCTGACCGAGTTCTCGGAATGGCTACGCCGCGAACGTGGGGTAACGTCCGAGACCGTGCGGCGCTATGTGAACGAAGCGGGCCGCTGGCTGGATCGCCTTGTGGCAGCCCAGAAGGATTACGACGCGGCGGCAATCCGGTCGATCGTTCTGGATCAGGGCGAAGAGCGCTCCCGATCATCCGTGCGCATGACGGTCACCGTGCTGCGCTCCTTCCTGCGCTTCACCATCATTCAAGGTGAATGCGCCCCGTCGCTCCTCCATGCGGTGCCACCCGCTGTTCGTCGCAGGCTTTCGACCGTCCCGCGCACCATACCCACCGCAAAGATCGAAGAGATCATAGCCTCCTGTCGCACCGATACGCCGGTCGAGATACGGGACCGCGCTATTCTTCTCCTCCTTGCCCGGCTGGCCCTGCGCGCGGGAGATATCTGGCAGCTGCGCCTGTCCGACATCGACTGGCGCGCGAGCCGGTTGCGATTGCATGGCAAGGACAGACGGGGTGTCTTGATGCCCCTGCCGCAGGATGCAGGCGATGCGCTGCTGGCCTATATCGAGAATGCGCGTCCGGTGGTCGCCACGGACAGGGTTTTTCTCCGAACCCAGGCCCCTTTCACCCCGCTGCGATCCGCCGCCGAGATCGCCGGGATCGTTTCCCGTGTACTTAACCGGGGCGGCTTCGCTGGCTTGCCGACCGGCTCACATGTATTTCGCCATTCACTGGCGTCGGCCTGGTTGCGCGGCGGTGCGGATCTCGACCAGATCGGTGTCGCGCTGCGCCACACCTCGCGCGATACGACATCGATCTATGCGAAGGTAGATGTGGAGATGCTGGCAGACGTGGCTCAGCCATGGCCGGGGTGTGCATCATGATGCATCACCATGTCGACCGCTTCGTCCGTCTCAACCGCGCCCTCGGAATGAAGTTTGCCGCGCAGGAGACATCCCTGCACGCTTTTGCGGATTTTACCGCAGAACGATCCATCACGCACGTGACGGCCGCGCTGATACTGGAATGGGCCGGTGGCGCATCGACGCCGGATGCCGCGCAGGCCCGGTTTGATCGCGCTCGCGCGCTCGCGGTGTTCCTGCATGCGGAAGATGCGCAGCACGAGATTCCGGCGATGGGCCTGCTGGGCCGTTCACGACGACGGCGACCCGCCCCGCATATTCTGAGGCGGGACCAGATCAGTCGGATCATGCAGGAAGCGCTTCTGGTGCCCGGTCTGACGCCGATCAGCCCGCTGACATACCACAACCTGTTCGGGCTGCTTGCTTCGACAGGCTTGCGGATTTCGGAAGCCTTGTCCCTGCAGCGCGATGACCTGACAGAGGACGGTCTCATGATCCGCAAAGGCAAGTTCGGCAAAAGCCGCCTCGTGCCGATACATCCTTCAACCCGCGCCGCTCTGGACCGGTATCTCGATGCCCGCAACAGCATGCGCAATGCGAGTGATGACCTCTTCGTTCTGGGCCATGGCCGTGCCCCGACGGCGACCAGGGTTTACGTGGTCTTTGTTCAGATCGTGCGCAAGCTCGGCTATCGCAACCCGACAGGTCCTGGCCCCCGTGTGCACGATCTGCGCCATACATTCGCGGTGCGGTCTCTCGAAGCTTGCGGGACCGATCCACAGGCGGTCTTGCGGCACATGAAGGCTCTGAGCACCTATCTCGGCCATGTCGATATCGCCAATACCTACTGGTATCTTGAGGCCACGCCGGTCCTGCTGAAGATAATCGCGTCGACTGCCGAAGAGACCTGGATCGGAGGTGTGGCATGACCCCGCTCGCTCCCGACCTTTCAGCCTTCCTGCAAACCCACCTCCCGGGCGAATGCGGAGCAAGCCGACATACCATCGCGGCCTATGCCCATGCATTCACCCTCCTATTGCGTTTCGCCGCCGGGCGGCTCAAGCGAACCCCTTCCGAACTTGCCATCGAGGACCTCGACGTTCAGATGGTCAGGGCGTTCCTCGAACACATCGAAGAAGGGCGTGCCAATTCAGTCCGGTCTCGCAACGCGCGACTGGCGGCGATCAAATCGTTCTTCCGCTTCGTCGAGCACCGGCACGCGGTATGCCTTGAGCAGGCGATGATGATCCGGGCCATGCCGATCAAGCGGACAGAAGCCAAGCTGATCGACTATCTCACCAAGGAAGAAGTCCGAGCCTTGCTTGCGGCACCGAACCGCCACACGCCAGGTGGATTGCGGGACCGGGCCATGCTGCATCTGGCCTACGCAGCAGGGTTGAGGGCCTCCGAGTTGCTCGCGGTGCGGATGAATGACTTTCCCGAGGGGTCGTTTTCCAGCGTGCGGATTCTGGGCAAGGGGCGACGCGAGCGCATCCTGCCTCTCTGGAAAGAGACCCAGTCTACCATTCGCGCTTGGCTGGCCGTCCGCCTAAGCAATGTGGGGCCTGAACTGTTCCTGAACCGTGATGGCCGTCAGATGACGCGGGACGGGTTCGCCTACAGGCTCAGGCAGCATGTGGCGACAGCAGAACGCTCGGCCCCGTCGATCGCCGCAAAGCGCGTCACCCCGCATGTGTTGCGGCACAGCTGCGCCATGCATACGCTTCAGGCCACGGGCGATATCCGCAAGGTCGCGCTCTGGCTCGGTCATGCCAGCATCCAGACGACGGAGATATATCTGCGCGCGGATCCGACCGAGAAGCTCGCGCTTCTGGATGCGCATCATGCTCCGCTGATCAAACCCGGCAAGTTCCGGGAACCCTCGGACAAGCTGATGCAGATATTGGCCGTCGCCACACAGAGATCCTGACTGATCGGGCAGAATTGGCGTCCCGCTTTCGGCGGGGCGCTATTCCATCACATAGCCGAGCGCCCGATAACCGGTTCTTCGTTTGGCGGCCATCTTGGCAAGGACCGGGACCGAACTGTCGACATAGTCAACCACCAGCACGTCTTTCTTTTCGTCGTGCCGCCGATGCAACCTGCCGACATATTGCGCCAACGTGCCTTTCCAGGCGATCGGCATGGTCAGGAACAGGGCATCGAGCCGGGCGTCATCAAAGCCCTCGCCGATATAGCGCCCTGTCGCGAGGATCAGCCGTTCCTCATCGTCATCGACATTCAGCGCCGCATGCGCGGCCTTCCGGTCCTTTGCGGACATGCCGCCACGGAGTACGACAATGTTCTTCGCAAATCGGGAGAACCGCTGCTTGAGATACTCAAGGTGATCCTTCCGCTCAGTCAGTACGATCGGTGAGCGTTTGGCCTCAAGCGATTTCAGCACGTCATTGAAGATCAGATCGTTTCGGGCTTCGTCCTCCGCCAAAGCGGCATAGATCGCGGGCATGGACGGGCGTTCGGCCATGGCGAGGGCCTCCGGCAATCTAAATCTCGTGTGACGTTCCCGCGCCCGATGGTGAATGCCGCTTTCTGCGGCCTGTGATTTGGCACTCACTTGATGGCGCACCGGACCGCATTGCATGAAGATGATCGGGTGATGCCCGTCTTTTCGGGCGACCGTTGCCGACAATCCCGTGACATAGCGCGCCTTCGATCTGCGGGCGACAAGCTCAAAGCTTGCAGCGGACAGGTGATGGCACTCATCAACGACAAGATGGCCGTAATCGGCAACGATATCGTCAACTTCGCCCTTGCGAACCAGGCTCTGGATCAGCGCCACGTCGATCACACCGGTGGGTTTGCGCTTTCCGGCGCCAATGGTGCCGATCTGCTTCGGGTCGATCTGCAGAAAGGACCGAAGGCGCTCAACCCATTGGCTAAGGAGTTCGCGACGGTGAACCAGAACCAGCGTACCGCGGCCACGATGTGCGATCAGCGCCGAGGCCACGACCGTCTTGCCGAATGCGGTCGTGGCGGCAAGCACGCCGGTATCGTGTTCGGCCAATGCGTCAAACGCTCGCGATTGCGGCTGGCGAAGTTCGCCACGGAAGCGGACCGTCGCCGGCAAGCGGGTTCCGTCTTCGCGCAAATCGTCCAGATCGGCTGTCGCACCGTGATCGGACAGGAATCCGATCGCTTCGTCGAAGCTGCCGCGCGGCAGGGCGACGTGTCGGGGATGCAGTTCGGCACAGGACACAATTCGCGGCTTGCCGAATGTCGGCAGTCGCATCGCCTGCGCGCGATAGAATTCAGGGTTCTGGAACGCGGCCAACCGCACCAGTTGGGCAATCATGGCCGAAGGCAGCTCCGAACGGTCGATATAGACCTGGTCTGCGAGCGTCACCTTGATGGTCGGTGGAACGGGAACATCGAGGCGGCGCGCCGTGCTGCGACGTGACGGAGACATCTTCCAGGGTTCGTCTGCCTGTTCGTCATCCACCGGCATGCGCACGCCCAGCACCCGCCCGGAAAGCTCGGCGGCTTCGACGAGCTTGGTCACCGCTGCCGCCGACAATCTCGGCAGAGAGGACAAATAGGCCCACTGATCGTCATATGGCCGCATGCCCGCGTCCACAAAGACGCTGTTGCCAGCCTTGCGCGCAGTGCTCTGGAGCGGCAGTGCGATCAGGTTTCCGAAGCCGCCAAGCGGCATGATATCCTGGTTTGGAAACAGCCGGTCATAGGAAGCAAAGCCGATTTCCGGCCGCCGTTCCATCGTTTCCGTGATCAGAACCGACCCAAGCTGGCGTGCCAGACGGGCGGCTACCGGTTCGGAGAAGAAGATCCAGATATGACCGCCGTTCCCAGACCTCGATCGTTCCAGCGCTGCAGGGACTCCCTTTGCCCGACAGGTTTCGAGCAGCGCATTGGCGTCTTCCGCCCAGGATGCCTTGTCAAAATCCGCCGCCAGGAACCAGCACGTATCACCCGATAGCAGCGGATAGACGCCGGCGACAAAATCTCCGCTTCGGCCATCATCACCGCGCAGGTGTTTTTCAATGGCGCTTTCGTCCAGCGGGATGAACTTCTGATGGGGGCATTCGCCACATTTGACCTTCGGCTTGCCGCATATGCCCTTCACCCATTCGTTGGCACAAGCAGGCGAATATCCTGAGCGACCGGTCTTCCTGTTTTCCCATCGCACCGGGAATACGTCAGGCCGACCGGTGAACAGGCGGCGGAACAGATCAACCTTTTCGTGCGACGGCGAGGCATTCGTGACGGGGGCGTTCTCGAAGGAGGGCTGTTTCACAGTTGGCACGGGCTCTGCAACGAGACGAACCTCAAGTGCCTCCATCTCGCGCTGAAGCTCACGCCGCTCGGCATCCAGATCGGCCAGGCGCGCTCGAACCCGCGCCAGGTTCGCCTCAATATCGCTCTTGTCGGTCACTCGTGATTTCCACCCAGTCTCTTCCGTCCCGCCCAGCATAATGCGCGGAAGAGACTGGCGTAAGAAGGTTGGCATGA
>CAZCUS010000033.1:0-2411 GCA_964502105.1 uncultured Novosphingobium sp.
GGAAGCGCTTGGTTACTTCCCGCCGCTTGATGAACACCAGCACCGGCTTGCCGCCGATCGTGCAGGTGCGCAGATCCTCAACCAGATTGAGGTCGGCGTTCATGCGGTTATCGACGACACGCTGATAAACGCGCCCCGGGATCGCGGGCGTCGGGCACTGCACGATGCGCCCGTCGTGCGCCGCATTAATCTCGGACTTCTCAACCGCCAATCCGGTAAACGTTGCGGGATCGACCGCCAATGGATTGCCGAACGCCGCAGCACATGCGCGCGCGACGTTCGTTTTCGAGACATCGCGGCAGTTGAAGTTCACCAGCTTCACGCCTGGCTTCAGCTTCGCCGGCGGATCGTTCGGGCTGTACGTCGCATCCTCGAACTGCATCACGACATCAGCGAGTGCGGCTTCCTTCGCCAGCTTGGCGCCGGCGGCGCGCGAGACCGAGAAGATGAGATACCAGGGCCGCGCACGTTCCGGCGTGAAGAAAATCGTGAAGCGTGGCTCGAGCGGCTTGATCGCTTTCGCCGCGAAGAAATAGCGAAACCATGCGGTCACCTGGTTGATGATCGATGGTGAATAGGGAACGCGCGCGCCAGTCTTGCGCACGGTCAGGCCTGTCAGCCCGAACTCGAAGTCCTTGAGCCACACAGACCCGGAGGTCTGGAATACGCGAGGCGTTGCATCGGTCACGAGGTTAAAGGCTCCGCGGCCCAGCGCTTGCTAGCGGTCGCGTCGTCATGCAACGCGCACTCGCCGCCTGTCTGTTTACCTTGGATCGCGTGCGCACTGTGCTGCTCGCCTTGTCCCTGATCGTCTTGCTGAAGACGGCGTGGATAATGATGCTGCCAGCCTTTGGCGGTTAAGCCTTGGGCGCCAGCGTTTCGAGCGCCCCCCGCGCCCCTGATAAGTCGTAACCTGCCTTTTGAGCCAAGGCGATAATTTCGTCAGGGGTATGGCTTCCCGCCAGCGCCTGCGCCAGGGCCCAGGCTGTTATTGAGCGGGTGCCGCTCCGGCAATAGGCAAGCACAGGGCCGTTTGCCTCATCCAGGGCCTGGGCCGTCTCCATGACCACCGCCGGGGCAGGGGGCAGGCCCGCGAATGGGATCGCCTTGAAACTAAGCCCCGCGGCCTCGGCGGCGGCCTTAATTTCGCTAGCGGAAGGCTGGCCTGGCATCTCGCCGTCCGGGCGGTTCGAGATGATCGTCCGGAAGCCCTCGGCAGCCGCCCGGGCCATATCATCTGTTCCCAGTTGCGAAGCGACCGCAAAGTCCGGCGTCACGTGTTTGAAGTCAGTCATCGCATCACCCTACATCGCAAAGTTGACACGGCCTTGCGGGGAAGCAAGGTTTCGCGCGCTTTCGCCACTGCTTCGGCGCCACAGGACCTGAGAATGCTAGCTCAAGCCGTACGGCGCCTTCTCCTCGCGATACCAACGCTCTTAGCCATTGTCGCTGCTGCATTCGTTCTAATGCACCTGGCGCCTGGCGGCCCGTTCACGAAGGAGCGGCAAATGCCGCCCGAGATCGAGCGGCGGCTGCTGGCCGAGTACAATCTCGATCAGCCGATCCATGTGCAACTCGGCCATTATCTCGCGGGCCTCGTGCGTGGCGATCTCGGCCCGTCCATGACCTACAAGGACAAGGACGTCGTCGACATTATCGCCGAAGGCGCGCCGACCAGCGCGATTTTGGGCCTCAGCGCCATGCTGCTCGCGCTTTTCGTGGGCACCGGTCTCGGCGTCATCGCGGCGCTCAGGCAAAACAAGGCGCAAGATTATCTGGTTATGGCGCTGGCTATCGCCGGGGTCTGTTTGCCGCCCCTTGTCGTCGGCCCGATCATGCAGCTCCTGTTCGGGGTCCAATGGGGCATCCTGCCATCGCAAGGACTCCACCGTGACGAATTCGGCCTCGTCTACCTGCTGCTGCCGGTGCTGACGCTCTCGCTACCGCTTGTCGCCATCGTCTCGCGCCTCATGCGCGCCTCGATGATTGAGGCTTTGCGCTCCAACGCCATCCGCACTGCCCGCGCCAAGGGCTTGCCCGAGCGTCAGGTCATCTGGCGCCACGCGCTGCCGATCGCGATGCTGCCGATCGTCTCTTACGCGGGGCCCGCGCTCGCCGGCGTCATGGCCGGTTCATTCGTCATCGAGACGGTGTTCGCGCTTCCCGGCATCGGCAAGCAATTCGTGCTCGCCGCCCAGCAGCGTGACTACACGCTCGTGATGGGCGTGGTGCTCATCTATTCGTTCCTCATTATCGTTCTGAACCTCGCCGCGGACCTCATGTACCGCGTCCTCGATCCCCGGAGCCGCACGGCATGAGCGACATCCTGATCGACGACGCGCCACAGCCGCAGGCAGTCAAAGGCCGCTCGCTCTGGGAAGACGCGCGACGGCGCTTGATGCGCAATCCGG
>CAZCUS010000034.1:0-1792 GCA_964502105.1 uncultured Novosphingobium sp.
CGCCATGGGCAGTCCATTCGGCGTAGCGGCAATATTCACGGGCATCGAGCCGGAACACGCGCATGTCTTCGGCCCAATGGGGCTTTGGCTCGACGACGACGGTAATGCCATCGCGGGTTTCTTCCCAAGGCAGGGTGCGTTCGTTCGGATGGTTCTCCCGATCCTGGGCCAAGATTTCGTCAATGTCGATGCTGGCAGACATGGCGAGTCTCCAAAGAAAAAGCCCGATCACGAGGACCGGGCGAGTTGCGGAAACGGCGGGTGATAAACGGGGCGACCGAAGCCGCCCCGCAGGAGTGCTATTCAGCAGCGACCATATGCTGTTCTTCCTCGTCATCAGCGGGGTCGTCCTCGCCATCGCCGGAGAGGAAATCGGGCAGATCGTCGACTTCCGCCGCAGCGCCCGATGTCGGATCGACTTCGATACTATCGTCCACCATGCGCAGCGGCTCAGGCAGCCAGCCGGAATCGGCCAGCAGGCGTTCAGCTTCCTTGGCCATGTCGCCCTTCTTGAGGTGTCCGATCAGTTCAGCGGCGCGGTCTCCGGCTCCTTCGCGCACGGCTTCAAGGATACGCGGCTTGGTCACGCGGCCGAGATAATTGCCAACGGTCGGTCGCCAGCCCACGGCCACCATGTCGAGGCCGGTCGAACGAGCGAGCCGGTCAGCCTGCGACAGGCGGATGTCCAGTCCGTGCTGACTGACGCCCGTGCCGCTATAGGGGTTGGGCTTTTCATAGAGCGCGTTGATACCGTAGCTGACGCAATGGGCGAGCAACTCCATGCGCGAACCATCGTCCAGATTGGTCAGCCAATCCCAGAGGGCGGCATCGTCTGCCGGGACATGATCGCCCCAGCGTTCATGCCGGTCTGCGATCGCCTTGGCCGAGGCACTATCGCGCAGATCCTCGGCCTGTGCGGGCAGATCCACTTTTCGGACCTGCGCTTCCAGGCAACCCTTGCTGGAGTGCGGCATGAAGCGATCCATGACCAGCCGGTGGAGCAGTGCCGTCATGGCGACATACGGGTTCACTGCGACCGCATTCCGCAGCGCCAGCGTGCGATGCGCGGTCAGTTCGCTGACCAGACGATCGAGCAGCGGTTTGATGGTGTCGGCCTCGTCTTCCTCCTCCGTTTCGACCGGCTGGCCGCCCAGCGTGATAACCGCACGCATGTGGCTGACCTCCGGTTCGGCGCGCTGGATCACCTCGCCGGTTTCCGGGTCAACGATCTCAGCCTCCGGTTCCGCGGGCGTTTCATCCTCGGCGCGAACATAGCCGCGTTCGACCATCAGGGCGCCATCGCAGTCGATGCTGACGAAGACACCCGCCATGCTGATCTGGTCCGGCTCGAAGGTCATCGGACGGCGCTCGAAGGTTTCCAGCGCCTGTTCGATCTCACCGAGGCGGGCGTCGATCTCGTCAGGCAGTTCGTCGGCCTCACCATATTCGGCTTCAAGCCGGTCATATTCGTCGCGCAATGCCTCGCGGGTGGCGCGCTCTTCTTCGCTCAGATCGACCGTCGTGCCGACAATCTGGCGCAGGCCATGATCGTGACCATAGGGAAAGGTGATGGCGACCTCGATCCACTTCCAGCCCTCGGCGGCGATGGCTTCGGCCTCGGCCTTGAGTTTTTCGCCCACCAACCGGTCGAGCAGCACCGGATCTTGCAGCCAGCCACCATCGTCCTGCTGAAAGAGATCACGCAGCACGCAGCCGCCAGCCTCTTCATAGGCATCGATACCAACGAACACCGCCCGTTTGTCGGCGGCGCGGACTGTGGTTTCGGTCAGCA